>JAGYWI010000003.1 GCA_018606805.1 Candidatus Magnetomicrobium cryptolimnococcus | reverse complement strand
TCTATCGTCAAGCTATAATGATTAGAGATGTTAATAGCCATAGCGCTACCATGAATTTTATATTGCAAGACGGTACTCTCCCAAAGGGAACTGCAGCAACTAACTGTGGACAAGATTGGACACATACACCTGTAATTCAATAGTAAACATTTAATATGTAGTAAAAGATAATAGGAATGACTAAAGATATTACAATCCAAAAGTTTTAGGAAGTGCGGGGGCGCACTCCTAAAACTTTTGGCTTGCAGGCTATCCATCTAAAAAAGTAGCCACTATAACGCAATACAGATTTGGTATTTCAGATTACAAGGAACATAGGGGAGCATTATAGGGTTTGCCACTACAAAAATACGGGTATCGTAGGGGCAGACCTATGAGGCTCCCCTATTTTTATTAATAATTTTTTTTCTTTTGCTTAATTGCCATAATAGCTTGGTTTCTTAGCGTTCGAAGGTATCTGATATAGCGTGGATTTATAGAAAGTTCGCCTGAGCGCGGTTTATCTGCATATATGATAGCAACAGGCATATTGTTTATAATTATAGGCATTAAGATAAAAGCCTCTGCCTTAACGTGTTCTAAAAACCATTTTGGTATTAGGGATAAAACATCAGGGTCTTTTGTATCATTTATTAAAATTTCTGTTCCGTGATTTATTACCATACTAAATATATCATTAGAGTATTGATCGTATGGTGCTTGAAAAATTTCTAAAAATGCGTTAATGTTATCTCCAAAGCCAAACCTGCCTTCAAATACCTGAGTTTTGCGATTCATTACCATGATGATAATCTTTGAAAAATCCATAGCCATAAACATTACCTCTAATATCATACGAAGGACGTCGTTTAAGTGTACACTGTCGTCCATTATAGATGACGCAATGTCTTGAATCCCACGCGTAAAGATGTCTTCCGGGGTTTTTGGCCGTTCATCTTTATCTTCTTCTTTACGGCCGGTTTTACTTACGGGTTTATTTTCTTCCAGGTCTTTTTTATTAGCAACTTTTTTTCCTTGCTTTTTTTCTTGTCCTGTCAGGTTTACCACACCTGTAAGTTTTTCTATAAAGGCAAGATTTTCTAATTTATAATCCGTGGCGTAGTGGTTATATTCTTCAAGAGAGACCCTCAGTATGTTATTTATCTTTTCTTCTGTTAGGTCGAAGCAGCCTCCGTAACGTTTAAGCATAGAGTCTATTTCTTTTTTCCAGTTGTCTACCTTTAATTGTGTCGTGATGTTTATTGTAGAGCAAATCTCATTTGAAAAATTGGCCAATGCCCTCATTTCTTCCATGTGTTCGGTAGGTTTGGCAATGACCGTCTCTGGCAATGTCTTCATACTGTATAGTATCTGCGGGGACATTCTCCATTCTTTGGCTATATTTATCCCGATTTGCTCATAGGATATACCTAAGACCTTTTCAACTGCTTCTTTTTCACTAATCTGTTTATTTTTAATCATGTTTTGTATCTTGGCAAACTCATCTGGTATATAATATATATTAATAAGCTGTCCTAAATTATGGTACATAGCGCACAAAAAGGCCTCTTCCTTTTCCTTAGTTCCTATTGTTCGTCCAAGTTCTCTAGCAATAGAGCCACATATAAAACGCATAACAAGGGCATTTTTAAGTTCCCTTGCCATATCCGCGTTTTCAATATTATCAAAAATCATCAATGAAATAGCTGCATTCCTTACGTGATCAAGCCCAAGCACATAGATAGCCCTTGATATCGTGTTTACTTTACCAGCATAGTGGGTCTTTATAAAATATACGCTGTTAACCATCTTTAACAGTTTGTTAGTAAGGGCAAAATCCTGTAATATCGTGTCTGTTAACTCACTAACGGTAGCCTCTACGCTTTCTTTTTCGTTTAGAATCTTAAGAGTGGACGACATTAATGGAAAATCCTGTTTGTTTTCCATCAGCTCTTTTATTGTTTGCATAGTATTTTTTAAGCCCATAGCGCCTTCCTACAACTACTCAACCGTTCCTTTTTACAATCATCCCGTATTATAAAATAAAAATTGCTAAATGAATATATTAATTTTTTAGTAATAGTTCAACCCCTTGTCTCGCCATTGAGGCTGTATTACAATTTGTTTGCTGTATTTTCTTAATTATTTTGTTATTATAGATATAATGGTGTTTCGTGATGTCATTATATAATAATATAGAAGGTTTACGTAATATAATAATCGCAGGGACTGCACATGGGGCTAATGTCTTAGCCAAAACTACTGATGATAGAGCTAAAACCGTCTTTGATGCTATTGGCGCATTAGTAGTTATAGTTGATATGGAGGGCAATATTGTGCTTTTTAATAGTGCCTGTGAACAGTTGAGCGGTTATGCCTTTCATGAAGTAAAGGGAAGGGCTGTTACAGCCGTGCTTGTAGCAGGTACAGACATTGAACATGTGAGGGATATTTATGATGAGATTTTAAAATGTAAATGTTCCATTGATGATGAGCATCGCTGGGCTACAAGGCATAAGAGCGAACGACTGATACGCTGGAGATGTGCCGCTGTTATAAATGAGGCGGGCGATATTGAGTATATAGTGTGTACTGGCGTTGATATTACGGAGCTGCGGCTTACGGAAAAGCGGCTTGAGTACTTATCATATTTTAACTGCCTAACAGACTTGCCAAATAAAACCGTCTTATATGACCGCCTAAGTTATACCCTTGGTCATGCCCGTACTTTTAATCAGATGTTTGCCATCATGTGTGTTAACTTGGATGATTTTAAACACGTAAATGATACCTTTGGCCATGATATGGGCGACCTATTGTTGAAAAAAGTGGCAACAAAGCTGTCTGCCCAAGTGCGGGAATTTGACCTTGTATCACACCTTGGCGGCGATGAATTTGTTATTTTAGTGCCTATGATTACAAGCCACAGAGAGGTAGCACGCATTGCTGATAGAATTATAGGGAATTTTACCACCCCGTTTTATTTAGAAGAAAATGAGTGTTTTGTTGGCGTCAGTATTGGGATTTGTATGTATCCGGCTGATGGCGATGATGTTGACGCACTTTTAAAAAATGCCGGCATAGCGCTTCATCAGGCTAAGGATATGGGACGCAGTAGTTACAGATTTTTTAGCATTGATATGGATAGAAAGGTCGCTAGACGTTTAAAGATAGAAAGTAACTTAAGGAAAGCCCTTAAACGCAATGAGTTGGTTTTGTGTTACCAACCAAAGATTAGCATAAGAACTGGTGAGCTAACCGGTTTTGAAGCCTTAATACGTTGGAATAACCCACAGCATGGGCTAATTTCACCGGCGGAGTTTATACCATTGGCAGAGGAAACGGAACTGATTATACCCATTGGCGAGTGGGTCATGGAGGCTGCCTGCCGATGGAATAAAGGCCTCCAAAACAAAGGATATAAACCTTTTACTGTGGCTATTAATATCTCACCAAAACAATTTAAATCAACAAACATAGTGGCTACTATTAAAAAGACTATTAAAAACACAGGCCTTTTGCCCCAATATCTGGAAATTGAAATCACGGAAAATATTCTTATGAGCGATGCCGAACTAAGTATTAAAACACTTACCCAGATAAAGGATATGGGCATTAAAATCTCAATAGATGATTTTGGCACTGGCTACTCTTCTTTAAATTATTTGAAAAAGTTTCCCATTGATACCTTAAAAATAGACAGGTCTTTCATAAGAGATATAACAAAAGACCAAGACGATGAAGCCATAGCACGCGCTATAATAGCAATGTCCCACAGCTTAAAACTCCGCGTAATAGCAGAAGGCGTTGAAACCAAAGAGCAGCTCACATTTTTACACTCACTTGATTGCGATGAAGCACAAGGATATTTATTTAGTAAGCCAGCCTTTAGCGATGAGGCCGAACTTATCGTACGTGAAAAAAGATATAAAAGATACTACAAAATTCTTAAAGTCCCAAATATTAATATGTAGTAGTCAACAAATTTGTTACTCCAAATGTAGTGCATAATCTCTTAATTAGCTTAGTTTGTATTAGCAAATGTGGATATGTTAAAATTTTTCAACTAATGTACAAAATAATAAGGGGGATATGAATGAAAGAAAATCCGCTAGTTGCTTTAAATAAAATGGGGCAAAGCTTTTGGTATGATAATATTAGCCGTGATTTTATACGCTCAGGCGATTTAGCTAAAATGGTGGCTAAAGATGGCCTGCGGGGAATAACCACAAACCCTAGTATTTTTTATAAAGCCATAAAGGAAGGTAACGTTTATGATGACCAGATAAAGGCTTTGCCTAAAGATATGAGCGCTAAAGAAATATTTTATGAAATAGCCTGTCAAGACGTACAAGAAGCAGCAGACATCCTAATGCCCATATACGAACAATCAAAGGCAACAGATGGATTCGTCAGTATCGAGGTAGACCCAAACTACGCATATGATACACAAAAGACAATAAACGAAGCCCACGCCTTGATTAAAAAGATTAATAGAAAAAATATCATGATTAAAGTCCCCGGCACTACTAATGGCCTCCCTGCTATTAAACAACTTACAGTAGACGGTATAAACGTTAATGCTACATTGTTGTTTTCAGTTGCCAGATATAATGAAGTTACCGAGGCATACATAGAAGGCCTTGAACAACGATTGAAAAATGGCGGCTACTTAAATGATGTATTTTCAGTGGCAAGCTTTTTCATTAGTCGCATTGACACAACAGCCGATAAACTACTCAACGATAGACTTAGCAGCTCAAGCAATGAAGAGGAAATCAGTTGGATAGAGTCACTAAAAGGAAAAACTGCCATAGCAAACGCTAAAATTGCTTACCAAACAATGATAACCCAGTTTTCCAACCAACGCTTTATAAACTTACGACGAGAAGGCGCTAATATTCAAAAACTACTGTGGGCTAGCACAAGCACTAAAAATCCTAACTACAACGATTGCATGTACGTAACTGAACTCATCGGACCAAAAACAATTAACACCATGCCTATGGCTACTGTTGCAGCCTTTAAAGACCACGGCATCATCAAACGCTCCATTGACGCTAACGTAGACTATGCACTCAATATCATGAATTCACTTGAAGACTTAAATATAAATGTGGGAAATATAACCGCTGAATTAGAAGAAGAAGGCGTAAAACTTTTCATTGATGCCTTTAATTCACTCCTTGAACTTATACATAAAAATAAATGAGATAGAAGAAAAAAAGATCAATACCATTTGGCATAAATATTGCTTAAATAAAATTTCACAAATTTATAACACATTTTGATTTGATAAGGACACAAAGTGTAGATGATAAAATAGGGCAGACACTCGAAAGGTCTGCCCCTACGCATCTATTTGTAGGAGCGAACCTTACTATACGGGGGGCTGAACGATTACCCTTAACTTAATTGCAAGCTGCTGATGTTATACATGAGAACACCTTTTGTGCAGTGTAAAAGTTTTTGAAAAGGGGTGCGGGGGAAGACTTTTTGCCTAAAAAGTTTTCCCCCGCATCCTCTATCTTTTTTTCTTTTTCTTTTTCTTTCTTTTTCTTTCTTTTTCTTTTTCTTTCTTTTTCTTTTTCTTTCTTTTTCTTTTTCTTTCTTTTTCTTTTTTCTTTTTCTTTTTTCTTTTCTTATTTTCTAAACTTTAAAATTTCAAGTAAAGCGTTTACTGCGAATTTTAAGAATCGTTTACCTGGTAGAGAGCCTTTACCCGTTTTTCTTTCTAGGTGTTCGATGGGCACTTGTTTGATTTTATAGCCTGTTTTATTTGCTGCTATTATTAGCAGGGCTGATGGTATCAGGCTATTTTGGGGTATTTTGGTAAGCAGTTCTTTTAGCAGTTCACCTTTTATCAGTTTAAATGGGATATTTATATCTTTGAGTGAATTTTTAAATAGTATTTTAACGATAGCGTTGCCGATTCTGCTTATTATTATGCGGTAGAGGGGGTCATGGCGTCTTTGTCGTATACCTGTAACCATTGGGTATTCATTTATATAGTCGTACAATTTCCAAAAGTCGGCTGGTACGTGTTGGTAGTCGCTATCCATGAGAAAGACTAAATCAGCCTTAGCGTCGAGCATACCGCGCATTAGAGATGAGCCGTGTCCTTGGTTTTTTTCGTTTCGTTTAACTATTAGTTGTGGCATGTCGCTTTTTAGTTTTTCGAGGATTTGTGGGGTTTGGTCTGTGCTTTTGTCGTCAATGACGAGGAGGGTGGCTTCCTTAAATTTTGAAATTATATCTTTGTGGCAGTGTCTGAGTGTTTTTTCTATAATTTCATCTTCGTTATAGACAGGCATTACGATGCAGATGCTCTTATTTAGTGGCATTTGTATTATTCTCCGTCTTATATATTTTTATGGTTTTATCTGAATACACCGGCACGTATGAACCGGCGAGATTATCGGTTTTATAAAATTTTGCCTCGTATTGGCCAAATACTATAAAATCTATGGCATATTTTTTTATTATGATAGCTGTGTTATTTGTTGTATAGATAGAGTCTATGTCCATTTTTCGTTCGTTAATTTTATCATAGGTTTTACGCCACAGATTTTCGTGATTAATCCACCCAAGGACTGTACTAAACTGTGAGTAAGAGCCAAAGCGCCCGCCGTAGTCGTAACCGTTACCGTATCTTTCAACGACTGTAGAGCCTTGGGGCAGGTTTTGGTTAACCCACTCGATAGCTAATAGGTCATCGGGGTTTATTTGGTTAAACGGTGTAAAGGCGTTTAATGTGAAATAGTTGGATTTAAGTACATGGTTAAGTAGTGTGCCGATTGGGTAGACAATAAGCAGTGCTGAGAGGGTTACCATAACGATTTTTCCTTGTAATGGTTTTTCAAAGGCATTTAGTAATACAGGAAAGATGCCACAAAGGAAAAATATCCATGCTATATAATGAAATTTAAATACAGTATTCATCCTTTCGTAGGGGGGACCGTAGGCATCGTCTATGTATACTATCTCACAAAGTATTATTATAAAAAAAGCTGTTAGGATTAGTGCCCAATGGAAGTCCTTTTGTTTTAGTGTTTTATAAGTACTGTATATGGCGAGGGCTAATAGAAAAATAATGGCATATTTATTAAAAAATAAGACTAATAGGAATATTGAGCCTATGATGAGTAGGGCGATGGTTTCAAATAATGGAAGTAGGGCTAGAAAAAATATACCAAATTCTAAGATAAGCTCCCTTGGTGTAGAGAGCATGGTCTTTTCGACAAGTTTTAATTTAAAGTCTGTTTCTGGGTGTTGTAAGAATATATTAAACCAAACAAGATAAATTACAAAAGAGGCAATGCCTACATAAATCCATTCCTTTTTTTTGGGTAACAATATAAAAACTACTGCAAATAATAATCCAAGTGCGAAGGCATTCCAAGGATTCATTATTACGGTTATAAGGCATAGGGTAGCTATGAGTAAACCATCTGAGATGTTTTGTTTGGTGTAGCCCTTAATGTATAAAAGTAGGGTTACAATAAAGGGGAGGGAAACAAAATGGGCGTGCAAATCCCCTATAATGAATGAAAAGAATGGAAATTCGTTAATAGTGCCGTTGATGATTCGAGAGCTTGCCCAAAAGTTAAAGGCATCAAAGCCGCTATTTTTATATACTTGGATAATACCTTCGAGGTTACCACCAACGCTTAAGCTTAAGGCTGATAATATTAGAAATACTAATGGGTAGCGGGCATTTTTTATAAAGGCGAAAATCAGTGCAAAGATGTATGTAAAAGTTAGTATCTTGGCAATATTATATAGGTATTGCGGGGCTATGGACATAAGTTTTCCAATCCAACCAAAGATTAGGTATCCAAGTGTGTAGTACTTAACGGTTTCACCTGCAAACCATGGGTCTTTGAATGGATACTCTAAGCTATAGACGGCTGACTTTAAAAATGCAAAGTCAAAGGGTTTTTCCGTATCGGTTACGAAGGGTAGTTTAGCGCCTATTAGGCTAAAAAGGGCAAAACCGCCAAAAAGTATACCCATAGACGTTAAGAGTTCTTTTTTATTTGAATAAATCCACTTGTGTGATAGTTTATCTTTTATTATGAAGAGGATAAGTGGTATTAGTAATAAAATAAAATAGATTCTGGCATTAGATGCTGAGGCTTGCCAGAGGTGAAGGTACACGCCTGTATAAAACAATATGGGGAGTGTTATAAACGGTAACCACAGATGAGCCAAAACGGGGTATTCCCCTTTAAGTCTGCATATAATTGGTATATGCAGTAGATACAGGGTAAGGAGGTATATTAATGCCTTTAGGACTGCAAAGCTAGCCGGTATTGTACTTGGGAGTGGTTCAGGGTTTTTTTTAATAGCATCAGGTTTCCATGCAAATGTAATGTAGTACTCACCCAATGGCGAAAATGGTTCTCTATATAAAATTAAGCGCACAAATTTTTTAAATGTAAGGGCGTTTATATCCATAACCCACCAGTTTCTTATCACGTATACCTTGCTTATATAACCAGACGGCAGCTTCATGGTTTGGAAATCGGCTTTATCAACAATTATAAATGGGTGGTTTTTGGCATCATTTAAATTATCCGAATAGTTAGCAGGCACACCGTGTGCTGAAAAATACCAGCTTAGAGGCCATGATACCTTATTTTGCAAAAATACGCTGTTTTTACCAACAGCAGATATTATTTCCTTAACATTTCGTGGCACTTCCATATAGGTCATAGGCTGGGCGGCGTTATCAAAATCCACGTAGTTTACCTTAACGGAGGAAATTAACGTATATAAAGTAGTTAGGATAATAAAGGCATAGGTTACTATCTTTAGCCAATTTTTGCCTTTATTGTATACATCTACAATGAAAAAAGCCGTAACAACGATGCCCGGAAACAATAGGTGAACGATTAACCAAGGCACTTTTTCTTGTAAATAGGAATAGATCAAGATATGAGTTAAAAACCAAAAGGCAAAGAAGCCTTTAATTTGTTTACTATGTTTGTACAGATAATAAAAAGATGCTGGTATGGCGCATAAAGTATAGGGTTCGTACACAATAATCCTAAGTAAGTAAAACCACCACGGACCTCCTATCCTTGCCTCTTTGTGTTGACCAAACCAATAGGTAAGAGCCTTTGGTAAGTTTAAAAGGGAGGCGACATTTCTAAATACACTTGAGTATAGCACAAGGACAATAAAGGCAAAGGTGGCCACCCAGATAAGCCATGGCATAGGCCTTAGTATTTTTTTAAGACCTAAAGGGTGTGTAACTACAAGGTAGGTTAAATACATAACAAAGAAAAAGCCATAAACATAGGTATTTTCTTTAGAAGAAAATGAAAGCCCACAAAATAATCCGCTATAACACAGGTATAATAGTTTTTCCTTATCAATATACCGTATAAGCCAATAAATGGAAAGGGTCATAAACAGTAAAACAGGGATATCACTTCGATAAAACCGTGAATAATATAAAATAGAAGGCGAGATTAACACAAAAAAAGCAGCCGCAACGACTACTTTAAAGTCAAGCCAGCGCACAAAAAAAAGTGGGACAAACACAAGCAAAATGCCACAAAGCACTGGATACATCCTTAAAAGCACATCCGATGGACCAAACACCTTTATAATGACAGCCCCGATATGAAGTAAAAGTGGTCCGTGATATGTCGGGTCATAGAAGTACTTAACCCCGTTGGAAATACCCAGTGAAAACCACCCGTGTATTGACTCATCGTGGTGAAATGGTCTAAGCCCAAGGTAAATAATCCTTGTAAAGGCAACAAATAAGAGTGCTGATAGAATGTATATCTTTTTTTGCATGGATTTAAAGCAGTTTTTGGACTATCTTACCAACCAAAGGCTCGTGTATCTTTATTGCTTGATGGGGACACACCTCTAAACAACAATAACAGCGAATACATTTTTGGTAGTCAAAAGAAAGTCTATTCCCTAAATTATCTATAGCCTTTGCCGGACAAATGTTAACACACTCGTTACACAGCTTACAGCTAAGTGATATATTTTGAGGCCTTGACGTAAAATTTTTTCTAACAAAATTTTTAGCAAAATTAGGTCCAAAGACTATGTTCTTGTTTTTTGGCAAGACAAACCCCTCTACCGTTGGCCACTGGCCCTCAACACTGTAGTCATCTATAAGCCCAAGGTTTCGCCCAACCCTATTAGTAGGCAGCCAGAAGGGATTGACCGCAAGCATTTCACACACGGCAAGGTCTACAGATAGGGCATCGGCACTTGCCATTAATACGCCAATATGGCGGGGCTTTCCGCTTGTGCCAGGCCCATCGCCTTCAAGGGCTAGTACTCCATCTAGTATGTTGATTGTGGGCCTAAGGGTTGTGTAAATATTAACTAATAATTCAGCAAACTTATCACCGTTTTCACCTATATTAAAATGCCACCCTGACTTTTGAAAACCAACAACCGTTCCAAACAGATTTTTAATTGCAAGCGTCATACCCATTTGGACGTGGGTTTTTAATTTCGGGATATTTATAATAACATCGCAGTCTAAGGCATCATTAGCGATTTCAAGCCTTGTAAACGTACCATTGTTGACCTTCCTTGATGAGCTAAACTCCTTCAACGTTACACCCATGCCAGAAAGGGCATCTAATAAACCGCTTTGCTTAACCACCTTTTCAAAGCGTCCAAGGGCTGGGCTATCGCTCACTAAAACGTTAGCACCCTTACTAAGGGCATACTCGCACACTATCTTGATAATCATCGGGTGCGTTACAATAGCCCTCTCCGGAGTAACCCCCATTAGTAGGTTTGGTTTTACTAAAACCCTTTTACCCGGTTTAATACAAGAAACCCCCTGCCATTGCTCTAAGTCCGATAGTAAGGATAGCACGTTTTCCCGCAACTCATCATACTCATAAGATGAACTCTTTATAAACACTTTAGCCATAAGCAGTTTTATGATAAAATAAAAGCGTTATGTTTGTAAAACAGAAAATAATTTCAACCAAAAACAATAAGATTAAAGAAGTAGAAAGGGCTAAAAAAAGCAAAACAGGAGTGTTCTTTGTGGAAGGTAAAAAGATAATCGAAGACTCTTTGCTTAACTGCGACCTTGAGTTAGTAAATGCGTTTTGTACAAGTAATTTTATATCCAAAGAGGTAAACACACCAATTATAGAGCAACTATTTAAAAAAGGAGCTGAAATCATAGAAGTATCCAAAGAGGTAATGGAGAAACTCTCAGATACAAAAACCTGTCAAGAAATAGCCGTAACAGCAAAGATGAAACCATTACACATAGATAGGCTGGAAAAAGAGAAGCTCTCCTTTGTAGTCGTATGCGATAGAATAAAAGACCCCGGCAACCTCGGCACAATAATAAGGTGTGCTTGTGCCTTTGATGCAAGTGCTGTCGTAATCTTACAAGGTACGTGCTACCCTTACTCTCCAAAGGTCATCAGGGCATCGGCAGGTAAGGTGTTTAAAATCCCAATAGTCTTTGCTGGTCTTGATGACTTACTGCACATGAACATAAAACTAATAGGCACTACACCATCAGGCGGTGTTAGCCTGCAATCATCAAAGATAGAGGAGCCATTAGCGATAGTGCTTGGCGAGGAGGCTTCAGGCATAAGCAGTGAAATAAAAGAAAAGATACATAGCCTTTTGACAATAGATATTAAGGATGAGGCAGAAAGCCTAAACGTAGCAAGTGCCGCATGTATATGTTTTTATGAAATAAATAAGGGGAAAAATAAAAAATATTAAAGGAAAACTAAAAATAATAAGGAAACAAATACATAATGAGGGCGCTGCCCTCACTCTCCCGCCAAAGGTGCGGAGGCGCACCTCCCTGGGACTCGTCCCTTTGGAATCCCACACAAGGGGCTTTGCCCCTTGAACCCCAAAAAACACTATTTTCGTGAGGTATAAAAAACACTACTATTATTTTTTGCAAACCATTTTTATTTTAGTATAATACTGCTATACTTTTGATAATTGACTTACCGATTAATGATATGTTAATGTGAAATATCTTCTTACTATGATAAAAAAGTTTTGGAGATTTGTTGTATATGTTTTATGAAAAACTACTGACAGCCAATGAAGTTGAAAAAATAATCAAAAAGGGCGAAGGTATATCAACGGAGTTCAAACTTAAATTTACCACTGATCCGATAAGAGAAACAATAGCTGCCTTTGCCAATGACTATGGTGAAGTGGGTGGTGGGATAATCATTATTGGAGTTGAACCAACAAATAACTCAATTGTTGGCGTAGAAGGTAATCGTGATAATATTCAGCAAAGAATTAGCGGTATATGTAGAGATGTAATGGTTCCAGCGTTAGCACCACGTATTTACGATGTTGAGGTAAACGGCAAATATCTTATTGTTATAGATGTCAATAAAAGCCATAATCGTCCCCATCGCTCAAATGGATTTTGTTATATTAGAATTGGCTCTGCTACAATACGGGCAACTCCAGATGAAGAATTTGAATTAATACGCCGTTCAGGGCGTTTGCCTTATGATTTGTTACAAATTAGAGATGCTACAGTAGATGACCTAAACTTTGACAAATTTGAAAAAAAGATACTATCTAAAAGATTATCAGCAGAAACCCTCTCACTAAATGGGCGTTCCATTATACAATGGGCTGAGCACTTAAAATTTCTTATTAGGGAAGGCGATAAGCTCATACCTACTGTAACGGCTGTCTTATTGTTTGGTACTACACAAAGATTTATTCCACACAGTGCTATTGATTTCATACGCTTTGAAGGCCTTGACAAATCATGTCCTATTAAAGATAGGAAAGAAATAACAGGCAACATTGATGATATGATATTCAAAGCGGATGAACTTGTTAGAGCCTTTATGATACAGGGCTATAGTTTTTCAAAAGACACTCCAAAACGAACTGATATTTATGAGTATCCATTTCGGGCAGTGCGTGAGGCCGTAGCAAACGCGCTTATACACCGCAACTATGAAACTTCAAACGCATTGGTATCGTTAGAGATGTTTGATGACCGTCTTGAAATTACGAGTCCTGGTAGCCTTTATGGAATCGTAACAAGGGAAAACTTCGGTACTGGTATTAATGATTATAGAAATCCAACTATTGCAGTAAACTTATATTCTTTAGAGATTATTGAAAAGGCAGGAACTGGTATCCCTCTAATAAGGCGGCAGATGAAAGACAATGGCTCTTCTGACCCAACTTTTGAGATAGGGGACACTTACTTAAAGGTTAAACTGCCAGCTCATCCGTACTACGTAGGTCGCAGATTTTATGAAAGGGGCTTAGTGCTTTTAGAACAGGGTAAGCGGGATGAGGCAAGAGACCTTTTCCTTAAATCAATAGAGCTTGCATCACATCTTGCACAATCGTGGGGGGCTTTAGGAAGATTAGAGGCACTATATGGAAACATAGAGAGTGCTGAGGAGGCTTTTAAAAGAGCAATTAAGGAAGACCCACACTATGAGAAGGCCTATTTAGAATGGGCTAAATTTGCAGATTTGCAGGGTAGTACTTCAAGAAGTCAGGAAATCTACAATCAAGCAACTAAGGCAATTCCAGACAGTGCAACTTTATGGTATGCTTGGGCATCATTGGAACGTAAACTTAAAAATTGGGAAAAGGCTATCGGTTTCTTACAAAAAGCCATAAGTCTTAAGTCTGATGACCCCAATATGTTGAGGACTCTTGGCAACACAGCATTTCAAATAGGAAAATTCGGTCTTGCAATTGAATCACTGGAAAAGGCACTTGCAAACACAAGTAATGACAAAGAAAAAGGACCAATTTATCTTGATATGATGAGGGTTTTTATAGAAAGAAAGGCCCCTTATGAACAAATAAGAGACTGCTTTTATAATGCCCGTTCTGTTGATTTCAAAGCACATGAATTATTTTATGCCTACCATAAATATCTAACTACAATTAATAAACATGCAGAAGCTCTTGAAGTGTTGAGTTTCGCTGCAAAAGAAGGTATTAATATTGAACCGTCGTTTCCAGAGGTTTATATTAGCAATCTGCCAAACAAATTGCCAAGACAAAAACTAATTACAGAAATTGAAAAATTATTTACAACAATTGGTATCGGTGTTATTAAGGTCTCTATTTATCCCAACAAAATCTCTGGCTTAGTAAGGGTTATTACAGAGCTTGACGTGCAAAATGCTATTAGCAAACTAAATAAGACAATGTTCATGGGTCAGGAAATAACAATAAACAGGAAAAAAACGCAAAAAGACATGAAAACGAAGACAACCCCGCAGCAAAAGTATTCGCGAAAATAATTGGTTTTGGCATAACGAACTTATTTTTTTTCTTCTTTTAGTAGTTGTTCAAGGAGCTGTTTTTTAATAATAGAACTGCGCTTATACGGGAGAATAAGCCTTATAGATTTTTCATAAAAAATGTAATCATTTGCCCAATTAACTAAAACCATCAGACGGTTTTTAAATCCTATTAGATTATATAAATGGATAAATAGCCACATTACCCATGCTATAAATCCATTAAATGTACGTTTCCCAACCATGGCAATAGCCTTTTTTCTGCCAATTGTTACCATTGTACCTTTGTCTAAGTATTTAAAAGGCAGTGGCGGTTTTTTATTGATTTGGCGTAAGATATTAGTTGCAGCCCATGAGCCTTGCTGTGTGGCAACAGGTGCGAGCATTGGTAAATGGTGTTTATTATCATTAGCCATTACTGCTGCAAGGTCTCCTATTACGTATATTTCAGAATACTTTTCAAGTTGCAATGTTTGCAGCACCTCGATACGTCCTGAGCGTGTTATTGGCAGTCCCCATTTTTCAGCAATTGGTGCACCGCGCACACCAGCAGTCCATACCACTGTTTCTGTGGGAATTACACCTTTGTCCTTTAAATGTACAGTTTCCACCGTTATGTGGGTTACAAAGGTTTCCAGTATGACATTAACACCCATTTGCCTCAAGGAATTTACCGTATATTCGCGCAGATGGTTTGGATATGTAAGTAATACCCCACTGGCAGCTTCAATAAGATATATCTTTACCTCTTGAAAATCAATGGAAGGGAAGTCCTTTTTAAGTGGTCCATAAATCAATTCCGCAAGGGCACCGGCAAATTCAACTCCAGTAGCACCTCCGCCAATAACCGTAAAAGTCAAGTATTTACGGCGGGCATCATCGTTTTTTTCTACCATAGCCTTTTCAAAACACCGCAATATTTGACTTCTTAACATTATAGCATGTTCCAGATTTTTCAACTGAAAGGCATATTCCTCTGTCCCCGGCGTATCAAAAAACTGTGTAGCACTTCCTATTGCTATAACCAAAAAATCATAGTCTATTGTTATATCATTTGCTATAACAAGCCTTTCTTCATAATTTATTTCTTTTATGTCAGCCATAATAAAACGTACATTTGGCATTTTCCTTATAATACTTCTTATTGGATAGGCAATACTCTCCGGTTCTACCTCAGCCGCTGCTGCTTGGTATAGCAATGGCAAAAACGTATGATAATTGGTTTTATCAACAAGGACAACCTCCAAAGGCTTACCGCTTAACTTCTTAGTTAGCCAAAGACCAGCAAACCCTGCACCGATGACTACCACCTTTGGCAGCCCACCCTTGCCTCTATACTGTCCCGATGTATTATTCATTTCTGGCATAGATACCTTTTACACTATCTTTTGAGGTATGTAATTGTCAAGTGAATTTTTTCTTTTGCTGGCTTATATAGCGGATTTCGATTTAATAGGTAACAAAAATTAAAGGCGAAGATGCGAAGGCGCACAGGGAGGGTGTGTAGGCGCACAGGGAGGTGTGCCTACACACCCTCCCTCACAGGTTCGCCCTTACAAAAAACGGTAGTCCTGAATGGGTAGTGGTCATATAATATCTATACATGCCTGTCATTGAGGCTGAACTATTACTCTTCGCTTAACTTAGTACTCAGTGGATTTCTTTTTAACTTTATAGTGCTTTTCTCGTTCCATAGTAGTTGCGGTATGACTTATTTCCTCAGGTTCTTTTATCTCTATTGTCTTATCGCCTTCGTTTTTTACTTCCTCTTTTACTTCCTCTGTCGGTGTTTGTACGTTTGTTATTTGTGGTTGTATACTATGGGGGGTTTCCATAATCTCCGGTTTAATAATTTCTTTAATCGGAGGTTTAATCTCTATTGCCTTAGATTTAAAACCACGTACATTTGCATACTCAGGCTCTTCAAGCACTTTAATATTAACTTTATACGGAGATAGTTCCTTAATAGCCCTTGCGCCACCACCACCAATGACTATCGTATCAAATGTAATTACACCAATATTTTCTGATAAATCACCAATGATATAAGAAAATATACTTTCTATATATTCTTTAGCGGCTGAGTCAATTTCAGTAGAAATATCTATTAAATCAAACCCTTTTTGTATTTGTCTTTTTTCTATTATATAGTTTATTTCAACAGGGGAATAATATTTACCCGGTGTATACTTTTCAAGGACAGGATTTATTAGATTAATAGCCATATCGTGAATACCTTTTTTGTACAATGTCTTACCATATAAAGTGTCATTTTCATCAACAGAAAAAAGGCTATAAACTATCGTATTAAATCCAATATCTATGCCTAAAATATTACCTTTAATACCTGTAGTATCATTTAAATAAGCATTTATACATCCAACTCCTTGAGGTAAAACAACAATATCATCAAACTTGTATTCAGTATCTTCAAGCTTAATTGCAATCAGTGAATCTTTGAGTTTTTCAATAATACTGTGCATTCCTCTTGCTGACTTAGCCGTTTCAATTTTCCAATAATCAAAAGGCAGACCAATTACTAATATGTCGCTTTTGTCTATTTGTGCCTTTTGCGCTGCAAATGCCGTAAATAATGGATATAAATCTATCAATTCATCAATAGTTCTAAGGTAACATGGGTCCGTTTTTAGTAAAGCCCGCTCGCCAACAACATATCTCTTTTCTTTGTATAATAAGCCTTCGTCTTTCTTGCTTGTTCTATATATAGTTCTATAAATACCCTTTGTATCTTCTGTCATCCATTTAACACAAGAAAAGCCTACATCAACTATAAACATCGCTCCCTCCTCATGATATTTTGTATTTTTTAAGTTTATAAAACGCCTTGCTTACTATAAACTTATTAATATTGCAAGTATTATAACACAAATGCTAAAACAAAAATGCGTGCCTTTTATGATAATTCGTACAATATTGTCATCACTGTCATATAGTGATAATTAAAATTCAGTGCTAATGTGGCATAATTGTTGCCATGTTATCCAAAGTTACAATTGTGATGATATATAAAATATATTGAATAAATAATTTATTAATGGTAGAATTATGAAGTTATGAAATATATAGTGCTTGTAGGCGATGGAATGGCTGATGAGCCATTAGAGGTATTAGGTGGTCTTACGCCTTTGCAAAAGGCAGATACACCAAACATGGATAGGCTGTCAAGTGAAGGGGTGGTTGGTATTGCTGCAACTGTGCCATTGGGATTTCCACCGGGGTCGGATGTTGCTAATTTAAGTATACTTGGCTACGACCCAAGACGTTACTACACTGGAAGGGCACCGCTTGAGGCTGCCAGTATGGGGATAGATATTGGGGACAATGATGTTGCCTATCGGTGTAATCTTGTTTGTTTGGACTCCCATAAAGAGCGTAACGAAACGCTTAACAAAACGCTTTATGAGGACCTTTATATGCAAGACTACAGTGCTGGCCACATAAGCACAGAAGAAGCACGGCAGTTAATTGAACACTTAGGCACTTTGCACGAGCAACCTCACAGGTTTTATGCAGGTATTAGCTACCGCCATCTAATGCTTTGGACAGATGGCAAGGTGGACATTAAATGTACCCCGCCACATGATATTACCGGCAAGGCAATTGCCGAGTTTCTGCCACAAGGAGAAGGGGCGGAGGTTTTGCTTAAACTTATGAAGGATTCCTACGAGATATTAGGTTTACATGAAATCAACGAAAAGCGTTTAAGTAGCGGTAAAAGACCTGCAAATAGTATATGGTTGTGGGGACAAGGTAAAAAACCATTGATGCCAAGCTTTAAAGATATATATGGTTTAAAAGGTGCGCTCATAAGCGCTGTGGATTTAACAAAAGGGCTTGGCGTGTGTGCTGGCCTTCAGATAATAGAAGTGCCCGGTATAACTGGCTACATTGATACTAATTATGAGGGAAAGGCTGAGTATGGTTTTGCAGCTTTGAAGGAGGCGGATTTCGTATATATTCACGTGGAAGCCCCTGATGAGGCAGGCCATATGGGCAACGTGGAGGCTAAGGTACAAGCAATTGAAGATTTTGATAAACGTGTTGTGGGCAGAATGCTTGAACTTTTGCGTGGTGAGCGCTTTAGGGTACTTATAATGCCAGACCATGCAACACCTATAAAAATAAAGACACATTCAAACACACCTGTGCCTTTTATACTTTATGATAGTACGGCGGTTATTAAAGGGAAAAAATGTACTTATGACGAAAGCATAAAAGACAGGGAGGATACCGTGTTTATAGATGATGCCTATAAGCTGATGGGTATTCTTTTGGGAGTGAAACAGCTACCTCAGTAATGTCTGTAGGTTTCAGGAAATTGCCGTGAATAATATAAGAGCTTGATTCAGTCAATCGCCCCGTTGTGCAGTTTTGCACACCTCAGTTAATTGTATGTTGTTGCCTAATGCTATTGGACAAAAAAAAAATCATTTAAAATAAACCATTAAATAGTGAGGAGTTTTGTTATGTTGGTCGTACAAAAGTACGGTGGAACATCGGTAGGGTCTTTGGAAAGGATAAGGGCAGTGGCTCAAAAGGCTGTCAAATGCAAGAAGGAAGGTAATGATGTTGTCTTGGTGGTTTCTGCTATGTCAGGGGAAACAGACCGACTGATTGGTTTAGCTAATGAGCTATCGGAAAGCCCAAAGGAAAGAGAGATAGATATGCTACTGTCTTCTGGTGAGAGGGTAAGTGCTGCCTTAACATCTATTGCAATAGAGGCGCTTGGTGTTAAAGCCATGTCTTTTACTGGTAGACAGGTAGGGATAGTCACCGATGACTTTCACACAAAGGCAAAAATTAAGAGCATAGATGGTGCAAGGGTACGTGAAGCCCTAAAGGGAGGGCATATAGCAGTTATAGCCGGTTTTCAAGGAATAACGAATGACTTTACTGATGTTACGACGTTGGGACGCGGTGGGTCGGATTTAACTGCTGTTGCAATAGCTGCTGCGTTGAAGGCTGACTTGTGTGAAATTTATACAGATGTTGAAGGGGTGTATACGACGGACCCAAATATAGTGAAAAAAGCCCGCAAGCTTGATAAAATATCTTATGATGAAATGTTGGAACTTGCCAGTCTAGGCGCCAAAGTACTACAGACTCGTTCGGTTGAATTTGCCAAAAACTATAACGTACCCGTTTTAGTAAAAAGCAGCTTCAAAGACGTGCCGGGCACTTTGGTAACTAAGGAGGATAAAGAGATGGAAAGTGTAGTAGTAGCCGGGATTGCTTATGATAAAAAACAAACTAAACTAACAATTCGGGCAGTGCCAGATAGACCCGGCATTGCAGCGACCCTCTTTGATTATTTGTCAAGGAGTGAAATCATTGTTGATATGATAGTACAAAACGTTAGCATAGATGGTAAGTCAACTGATATATCCTTTACCGTACCAACTACAGATGCCAAAAAGGCTCTTAATATTACAAAAGAGGTTTCAGCCGAGCTTGGCGCAAAGGGTGTTACCTATGATGATGACATTGTTAAAATTTCAGTTGTTGGGGTGGGTATGAGAACACACTCCGGTGTGGCTGCCAAAATGTTTAAAACCCTTTCAGAAAAAAATATCAATATTATGATGATAAGTACCTCAGAGATTAAAATATCCGTACTAATAGATGCTAAGTACACGGAGTTGGCTGTTAGAGAGCTGCACGATACATTTGAATTAGAAAACGCTGATGCTACTATACATACTGATGTTAGCTGAAGATTAAATTGTTTCAGGTTTTATACTACCCAGCAGCATAAAAGGGAAGTGCGTAGGCGCACTCCCGTAATGGGTGTGGGAGTTTGGGAGTGCGCCTACGCACCTTTTTGTCAAAAAAGGTTTTCCCCCGCCCCTCTCTTTACTTTCTCCTCCTCTTTTGTCCGCTTTTTTTCACTTTTTTCCTTACTGCAATTGAAAACTGCTACATAATTTTAATTACTTCCTTGACAATATATGCAATTCAATGATATAAAATTTGTACATGTTCAACTGAGGAGGGACATTAGAATGATTACAAGAAGGATGTTAGTCATAATATTAATATCTATACTGTTACAAGGGTGTGGTTTTGTTTCAGACGGTCCTTTTGGGTGGGTAGTAACAAATACAAAAACACCTATAAGTAAGGGTGAGGCAAAAAATGCTACCAAAGTGGGAAGTGCGTGTGTATATTCTTTTTTTGGTATGATTACTATGGGTGATGGTAGTATAGAAACGGCCATGAGGAGTGGAGCTATCACAGAAATATATACTATTGACAAAGATAATTTGAACATTATTGGGGCTTTTTCGCGCCAATGTACGGTGGTACTTGGAAATTAGCTCCTTTTTTTTAACTTAAGTAGAATAAGTATGCTTAGGGAGATTTGGATTAAGGATTTTGCTATAGTGGATGAGCTACGGGTGGAGTTATCAGCAGGATTAAACGCATTAACAGGGGAAACCGGGGCTGGTAAGTCCATCATAGTTGATGCCTTGGGGTTGATTATTGGACAGAGGGCGCAAAGTTCCTTAATTAAGGCCGGTAAAAAGGAAGCATCTATAGAGGCTTCTTTTGATGTATGGGATAATCCGGTTACTAAGCGGCTTGATATTGATACAGAAGATGGTATAGTAATTCGCAGGCTGGTAACATCGGCTGGTAAAAACAGGATTTTTGTCAATGGTGTTTCTATTAACACGCAAACATTGATAGAGATTGGGGCTTTTTTGGTTGACATACTTGGACAAAACGAGCAGCACAGTCTTTTATCAAAGGTAAGGCAGCTTGAGCTTATAGATTCCTTTGCAAACAATGAGGAAGATGTTACAAATTATAAGGGTGTGTTACAAAAATATCGCGCTTTAGTAGGGCAGAAGGAAACAATTGATAGTCGTATGGCTTATATGAGGCAGCGGGTGGATTTGCTTGAATATCAGGTTAATGAGATAGATAGTGCAAGGCTTTTTGATATTAATGAAAAAGAAGGGCTTTTAGAAGAACAAAAGGTGCTTTCTAATCTTACGGCAATAAAAGAGCTGGCTGAAAGTGCCTATGTACTTATCTATTCAGGTGATGGTTCAATCTCTGACAATGTTGGAACATTTTTGAACAATATGTCTCGTTTAGCTGCCCTTGATAGTAGAATGGAGGCAACTGTAAGTATGGCAGAGGAGGTTCAATCTTACGTAAAAGAGCTAGCCATAACGCTTAGGGATTATAAGGAAAACATAGAGGTTTCACCAAATAGGCTTGATGAGGTAGTGGAGCGGTTGGAGGTTATCAGGCGTTTGGAAAGTAAATATGGTCAAGGGATTGACGGTGTGCTTGCTTACAGGGCTAAGGCTGTTGAGGAGCTTGAAGGGCTTAAAAATTCACAAGCCAATAGTGAGATGCTTGAAGGGGAAATTAAAGACACCTTAGCTACGCTGACGGCAATGGCTTTAGAAATCTCTGAAAAAAGGATTGATACTGCTGCTGAATTAAAGGAGCGTGTTAATGGTCTTTTCAAGGAATTGTCCCTTGATAAGGCTATATTTGACATAGATAGAAAAGAAAGTAAAACTGAGGATGGAACGTACAATTTTCTGCCCTCAGGCATTGATATTGTAGAGTACCTCTTTAGTGCAAACCCCGGAGAGCCGCTTAAGCCGATTCAAAAGGTGGCATCCGGTGGAGAGCTTTCACGGGTTATGTTAGCGCTTAAGGCGTGCTTTGCAGATGTTGATAACACACCAGTGCTTGTGTTTGATGAGGTGGATGCTGGCGTAGGCGGTGAAACCGTTTGGAAGGTTGCAACAAAGCTTAAAAACATATCACAACATCATCAAGTACTTTGCATAACCCATCAACCGCAAATAGCGGCTAAGGCTGACAGTCATTTGCGGGTTACTAAAGTAGCAAAAGACGATTCGGTGGAAGTTAAGGTTGAGCTGTTAGATAGTGTTGAACGGGAGATGGAAATAGCCCGCATGTTAAGTGGTAGTGTTACGGATATATCCTTGCAGCATGCAAGGCAACTGCTATATGGTAGTAGTAGCGATGGAAGTAAAAAACCGTAGGAAAGGAGTAACGTATAAATATCTGAAACCACATGTCTTTAATATCCAAAACGCAATTCAGGTAATCGTTAAAATCAATTATTTTTATTGAAAAAAATCAGATAATAGTGCGTGTATATTGTTTATGAAGGGAAAGATAAAAATAGATAGTGAGCTTTGTAAGGGGTGTGGCTTTTGTGTGATAACATGCCCAAAGGGTATCATTAAGTTGGGCACTACCTTTAATAACCTTGGATATTTGCCAGCCATGGTGATAGATGTGGATATGGAAAAATGTACCGGGTGTATGTTATGTGCGGAGATATGTCCAGAAATTGCTATTGAAGTGTGGCAGGAGATAGAATGATTGTGGTAAATATCTTTGGTTATGTCATGGCTTATATTGGCAGGGTTTTTTTAGGGTTGATTTCAGAAATTGGTAAGATGGGTATTTTTCTTTTTAACACGCTGGCATATTCCGTTTTACCACCATATAGATGGAAACCGTTATTAAGGCAGATATGGTTTCAGGGGTATATGTCTTTAATTGTAATATTTATGACAGGCTCTTTCGCAGGGATGGTGCTTGCCTTACAGTTCTATCATACGCTTAAACAGTTTGGAGCAGATTCTATGTTAGGGCCTGCCGTCGCTCTTTCTTTAATAAGGGAACTTGGACCGGTGTTTACTGCCCTTATGGTTACTGGCCGGGCTGGCTCTGCTATAACCTCTGAAATAGGCATAATGCGCATATCTGAGCAGATTGACTCTTTGTACGTCATGGCGTTGAATCCTTATAAATATGTTATAGTGCCGAATTTTTTAGCAGCTATTTTGTGTTTTCCGCTTCTTACAGCACTTTTTGATGTTATAGGTATATACGGCGGCTACTTTGTCGGTGTTAAGTTACTTGGCGTAAGCGGGGAGTTGTACTTTGAACAGATGAAATCCATTGTAAATATGGAAGACATAGCAATGGGGTTTTATAAGTCTCTGTGTTTTGCTATTATTGTTATTTGGATTTGCTGCTACAAAGGATTTATGGTTGGGACAGAGTTCGGTGGACATGGCGCAAGGGCTGTTAGCAAGGCAACCACTGATGCCGTTGTCATGTCGTCAGTTACCATACTGATAGGTGATTACATTATGGGGTCTTTTTTTATATGATGGAAAAACAAATATTAATAGAAATACGTGATGTTAAAAAGACATTAAATGGACATGCAGTACTAAATGGTGTAAACCTCACTATATATAAAGGAGACCTTATAGCAATAGTGGGAGCAAGCGGTGGTGGTAAGAGTGTCCTTATGAAAAATGTTATTGGATTGATGAAACCAGACTACGGGCAAATAATAATAGATGGCAAAAATACTGTAAATATGAGCCACAGGCAATACCTGAAAATAATTGAACGCTTTGGTGTACTTTTTCAAAGTGGAGCCTTGTTTGACTCGATAAACGTGTATGAGAACATAGCCTTTCCACTTCGTGAGCGGACTAAATTAAAGGAAAAAGATATAAAACTAAAAATAGAAGACGTCCTTGCATCAGTCGGCTTAAAAGGAATGGACAATAAGTATCCGGCAGAGCTAAGCGGTGGGATGCGAAAAAGGGCGGCTCTTGCAAGGGCTATTGTGTTAAATCCGGATGTGGTTTTTTTTGATGAACCAACGACAGGCTTAGACCCTATACTTATGAATGCAATCCACGGGTTAATAAAGGAAAACCATCATCAGTATGGTTACACAGGGATAATTATAAGCCATGAAATTCCCAAAATATTTAGCGTTGCCAATAAGGTTGCCATGCTCCACGATGGTCTTATAATAGCTTATGGTACACCTGAGGAAATACAAAATTCAGAAAATCCGCACGTAAGAAATTTTCTGTATAACCAATAAACAATATTGTACTTTATCTGTTAATATAAGAATATATATATATAAATCAGATAGCAAGGAAAAGTAACGGAGGTTTGTTGTACTATGAATAGTAAGTATGGGATAGAGGTTGCTGTGGGGAGTTTTCTGTCAATATGTTTTGCATGTGTAATATACTTATCCATACAATTAGGCAATTTTCAGTTAATGAATGGAAGTGGCTATAAGGTAAACGCCAATTTTGCAGAAACAGGTGGACTAAAAAAAGGCGCAACTGTTGAAATAGCAGGCGTAGAGATTGGAAGGGTTAAGGATATAAAGCTTGACGATAAGACATATATGGCAATTGTTTATATGTTGATAAAAGATGAGATTAAAATTCAGGAAGACTCTATAGCCTCAATTAAAACCAAAGGGCTTTTGGGGGATAAGTATGTGCAGATAGCACCTGGCGGGTCTGAAAACATACTAAAAGAAGGCGAGAACATTAAAGAAACAGAGTCTGCCATAAACCTTGAAGACATGCTCTCCAAGTATGCCTTTGGAGGTGTTAAGTGAGTATTTTTATTTCAGGAGGAAAAATGGTTTCTAAAAAAAGTAAGGGGTTAGTTTTATTAGCGATGTTGTTAATTTTGACAGGGAATGTTGTTGCAGCCAGCACCACTCCCATAGAGATTATCAGAATAACTACTGAAAGCGTGCTTTCTATTTTAAGCGATAAAGCAATAGATGTAACAGCTCGTAGAACAAAAGTCAGAAAAACTGTTGAAGATAAATTTGACTTTGAAGAAATGTCTCGTAGAACTCTTTCAACACATTGGAATAGGATTGCTAATAATGAAAAACGGGAGTTTGTGCCACTTTTTAAAGAATTGCTTGAAAACGTCTATTTATCAAAACTAGAGCAGTACGCTGACGTTAGAGTTAAATATCAAAAGGAAACTATCGAGGGTAACTATGCTAGCGTATTTACTATAGCTAATACCGTGTCGGCAGATGTGGAAATCCCTATAATCTATAAATTGTTATTAAAAGATACGAAAAGTTGGAAAATCTATGACGTACAAATAGAGGGGATAAGCCTCGTTAATAATTATCGCAGCCAGTTTAATCAGATTTTAGGAACTGGCAATAAGCCTTTTTCACAGTTGCTTGACATGTTAAGGAAAAAGAATATGGAGTTTAGTAAAGATAGCGTTTCTACTTCAAGTACATATAAATTTACAGGAAGTAAATAAAAAAAAAGAAAAAAAAGAAAAAAAAGAAAAAAAGAAAAAGAAAAAAAGAAAAAAAGAAAAAAGAAAAAAGAAAAAAAAGATAGAGGCGTGGGGGAAAACCCTTTTAGACAAAAGGGTTCTTCCCCCACACCCCCTTTCCTAAAACTTTTGGTCTACAATTTATTAGCTATTCTATTTATCTTTTGCTACATTATAAAAGCAATTTACTTTAACTTAATGGCATTGGTGTACCTCACACCCTTCACTACGCTTGCATTGTAGATAATAAAAAGAAGATAATTGTACTACGCTCAATCCAAATGAGCTATAATATCTATAATTGTTTTATAAAAATATAAAAAAAAAAGGAGGAGACTATGTTTAAACAAAGGAGAAGATTTGTGAACTTTTTACTGTGTTTTATGGTGTGTTTGTTTATCAGTATAACCATTAATGGCATAGTTAAAGATGGCTCAACAGATGAGGGGTGGAAGCATATAGCAAAAGAAGACGGGGTGATTCCAGTAGTTATAATGAAAAACTATGTCTTTGAGCAACAAAATATAACAATAAAGGCAGGTGAAACCGTCAGATGGCTAAACCTTGAAGGAAGCCATACAACTACAAGTGGCACTAGCTGCACACCCGATGGCGTGTGGAATTCAGGATACCTACAAGTAGGTCAAACTTACGATGTTACCTTTGATACACCCGGCACATATTCATATTATTGTACCCCTCATTGTGCTATGGGTATGACAGGCACTGTTACCGTACTTGAAAGTGCAGCAAATAATCCAAAACCGGATATTCAAATTAATGGCTACGACTCAGATGTAACAATTACCCCGCAAGATGAGGCTAATGTTACAATATATCTTGATGCTGGTGATAAGTATGGACAAAATGTTGATTACTGGGTTTTGGCTAAAACGCCAAATGGATGGTATCATATGGCTGCCAAAGGCAATTGGTTTCCAACCTATGGTGTATCTGCTCAAGGACAACTTTCAGGATTTGACTGGTTTACAGTTTTACAAAAATCCGGCTTACCCCTTGGCACGTATGAGTTTTATTTTGGTGTGGATACTAATATGAATGGTATAAAGGATGAGGAGCTATTTTATGACAGTATAGCTCTAACAGTAAGTGAAAGCGCCATATCAGGAAAGGACTTATTTCAAAATAACTGCTCTCGCTGCCACGGTACCGATGCCTCTGGTCTTAAGGGACCAAACATACAGGGTAAAACTAAAGAGGACATTGATAGAGCCATTGCAACAGTACCACCTATGAATACATTATCAGTCTTAACAGATGAAGAAAGGCAGGCTATAGCTGACTATTTATCAACATTTGTTAAGTAGATTATAAAAAAAAGAAAGGAACGGGGGAAAACCCTTTTTGTCAAAAAGGGTGCGGAGGCGCACCTCCCTGTTCTTCCCCCACGCCCCCTTTCCTTAACTTAATGGCATTGCGCCTATGCACTTCCTTACAAAATGCGCGACATTACTTAAATCATTTTTACTTTAACAATATTGTTATTTATGCTATTATTCATTTGCACGTGCATATTATTGCAAATAAAGGTAAAGGGTTATGATAAAAGTGTGCTCCTACAATGTAAATTCGATAAAATCTCGACTTCTGCTCTTAACTGACTGGTTGCATAAGAGAAATAGTGATATTGATGTGCTGTGTTTACAGGAGTTAAAGGTTACGGATGACAACTTTCCTTATGAGGAGTTTCAACAGTTAGGTTATAGTTGCGAGGTCTATGGCCAAAAGACATACAACGGGGTTGCTATTTGTTCAAAGCTGCCATTAAGTAATGCTTGGAAGGGTTTTGGCACTATAGCTGAACATATTAACGAGCAAAGGCGTATCATTTCCGTATCGGTTGCTGATAAGTTTACGCTTTTAAATGTATATGCACCCCACGGAGATGAGCGTGGTAATCCAAAGTATGATTATAAACTTACTTGGTATGAACACTTCATATCATATCTAAAGGACTATTTGGAGGCAAATGATAAATTGGTTATTTTGGGGGATTTTAATATAACAAGAGACGACTTAGACGTCTATGATGAACGGGCACTAAGGGATACAATAGGTACGATGCCTGAAGAAAGGGCACTTATTGAGCGGGTATTGCAGCTTGGTTTGATTGATACCTACAGGGCATTATATCCCCAAAGGCGCCAGTTTACTTGGTGGAGCTATATGGGAGGCGCTGTATGGAAAGACCAAGGCATGAGAATAGATTATATACTTGTAAGTAAATCACTTGTTAGCTCCATTACAGAAGTTGAGGTAGATATGTGGTCTCGTAAGAAAAAGACCCCTAAACCATCAGACCACGCCCCGATTATAGCATCTTTAATAATAGATTAGAGATTTTTAAACATTTTAATTTTAGGTGATAATTGACAAAATTACTGAAAAATATGACCATTAAACGTAAGCTGATAATAGCTTTTTTACTTCTTACGATTATGCCTATATTTGTTTTTGAATCAATAGTATCTATATCTATGTCCACTTTGAAACAGGATATATTAAATTCTATCATGCTAATTTCAGAGGGCAAAGAGGCGGAAATCCTACAGTACCTAGGGCTTTTAAAAGAAAGAACTATTGATTTTGCACATGATGGTTTTATAGCAGCAAAGCTTGAAAGTATAAGTCATTTATCTTCCATTGAAGAAAAAAAAGTGGAAAGCGAAATGTTGGCTAAATATCTTTTAAATATAAGAAACAGGGTTGGTTCTAATATAATTAATATTGATATATTTGACAATAATTTGCAATACGCTGCAACTATTGGTAATATGGATGAAGGGTGTAACGGCAGCCAGTGCTTATTTGCAATAAAAGAGCATTTGGAGGAAACTTACGTGGACGATATTCACTACCACAGAGTTGATACCAATAATAAGATACTAGTGGTTGATATTAGTACTCCGATTAAAAGCGCTAATGGTAGTAAAATGCTTGGTACGCTTGTGATTCACTTTTCGTTAAATCCGCTTAAAAATATTCTGCATGGGATGAGTGCCAAGACACTTGGTGCAACAAGCGTTGCTAACGAATTTGACGGCAGCGTTGAGATGTTCCTTATAGATAAAAACGGATTCGTGATAGCTTCTTTAGAAAATAGTGGCACTAATGACACACCTGGTGAGAGGTTAATGAAAACCGAACCAGTTATCAAATGCTTAAAAACCCGTGAGGAAGTCAAAGGCGAATGGACTGATATTTATGGCAAACGGGTGTGGGGCTCATCAATGTGCCTGAAAATCTCTGACAATAATATATGGATACTGCTAGTACAAAAAAGCAAAGGACATGCTATAAAACCAATATATAAGGCAAGAATGTTTTTTTATATGATTGGTATTGTCGTACTTGCCTTAGTTAGCGCATTTTCCTTGTACATGTTCAAAACCATCTATACACCCATTAAGCAGTTGCACGAAGGCGTTAAAAGAGTAGGACTCGGGGACTTGGATTACCGGGTTAAAAGCGATGCTCAAGATGAAATGGGTGAGCTAGCTAGAGAGTTTGACTGGATGGCTGATAATTTAGTGGATGTTATAGAAAAGTATAAGACTATGGTAGATAAGTACAGAGGCTTGATGGATATACTACCAACAGGTGTGAAGGTTACAGGCGCTGGCACTAAGTTAGCAGTAAAAGAGCTAAATAATGCAATATTAACGATGTTTGGCTACAATACAAAAGAGGAATTTTTAAAAGTGCCAGTTGAAAACATTTTTATAGATATGGAAGACCTCGACCAGTTTTGTGCCATGTGCGATAAAGGACCGGTGTACCATTATGAGTTACGCTTTAAACGTAAAGACGGCAGTGCATTCTGGGCTAGTGTTAATTCAACGTTTTATACAACCGATGACGGCAAAAAGGAGTTTATTAACGTTGTTGAAGATATTACTGAAAAGAAAAAATATGAAGATAAACTTAAACAGATGGCATACTACGACCCACTAACGGGACTACCTAATCGTAAATTGTTTCTTGAACATATGGCTAAAACTATCCAAATGGCTAAGCGTTATGAATGTGTCTTTGCATTGTTATTTATAGACCTTGATAAATTTAAGGAAGTCAACGACACGCTTGGCCATGACGTTGGAGATATGCTCTTAAAGGAGGCATCAAAGAGAATGAATAGCTGCATAAGGGAATCCGATGTGCTGGCTCGCTTAGGTGGCGATGAGTTTGTAATTATCCTACCACACATTAACGACAAAAAAGATGCCGCATACGTTGCCCAAAAAATTATAAAAACCATAGCAGCCCCTTTTGATTTTAATGGTCTTTTATGCTCAATAGGCACTAGCATAGGCATAAGCCTATACCCTCAAGATGGTGAAGATACAGAAACACTTGTAAAAAAGGCCGATAGCGCCATGTATAACGTCAAACAAGAAAAACGCAATAATTATAAGTTTTATAAAGAATAGAAAAAACGATGAAAGATAACAGGGCAGGACACAGTCCTAATGCCATTAAGTTAAGGATAACTAAAAATAAAAAAGACGGTCTTGACAAATCAGTCCACCTTAGACATAGAAGGATAACTAAAAAGATAACAAGCCAAAAGTTTTAGGAAAGGGGGTGCGGGGGAAAACCCTTTTGCCTAAAAGGGTTTTCCCCCGTATCCTCATTTTTTTCTTTTTTTTTCTTTTTTTTCTTTTGCCTAAAAGGGTTTTCCCCCGCTCTTATCTTTCCTTAAACTTATCTTTCCTTATATTTTTTCATAAAGAGTTCTTTACAACTTAACTTGTTGTATGTTAGAATTTCTCCAGTATGAATCGCACATATGAAAAATCTAAAGAGCTGTTTGAGCGTGCCAATACATTAATACCTGGTGGGGTGAATAGTCCGGTAAGGGCTTTTAAGGCAGTTGGTGGTAATCCGCTATTTATATCTCACGGTTTGGGGGCAAAGATATACGACGTTGATGGTAATGAATATGTAGATTATGTGCTTTCATGGGGACCGCTTATTTGTGGTCATGCACATCCGGCGGTAGTCAATGCTATAAAAGAAGCTGCTGAAAGGGGAACTAGTTATGGTGCTCCTACGGCTGGTGAAATCGAGTTAGCGCAGCTTATTACAGAGATTTATCCATCAATAGAGAAGGTGCGTCTGGTTAATTCTGGCACAGAGGCGACTATGAGTGCTATTCGGGTAGCGAGGGCTTTTGCTAAGCGTGATGGGGTTATTAAGTTTGAAGGCTGCTATCATGGTCATGCTGACGGTCTTTTGTCAAAGGCTGGCTCTGGGGCAACCACACTTGGCATTCCGACAAGTCCGGGTGTACCTGCTTCTTATGCTGAAAAGACTATAACAGCGCCGTTTAATAATATGGAGGTCATTAAAAATATCATAGAGAAAGACTGGAAGGATATTGCTTGTGTTATAGTTGAGCCTGTAGTAGGCAATAGTGGTTGTGTTTTACCGTTAGCCGGTTTTTTAGAGGGGCTTCGGGATTTAACTGCAAGATATGGGATTTTGTTAATCTTCGATGAGGTAATGACTGGTTTTAGGGTAGCCTATGGCGGTGCTCAGGCTGCTTTTAAAATTTCTCCGGATATGACCTGTCTTGGTAAGGTTATAGGAGGTGGAGTGCCTGTCGGGGCTTATGGCGGGAAGAAAGATATAATGTCTTTGGTAGCGCCGGAGGGACCTGTATATCAGGCTGGTACGCTTTCAGGGAATCCTATAGCTGTAGCTGCTGGAATTGCAACATTAAAGATTCTTGGCGAGGCAGGGGTTTATGAATCTCTTGAGGAAAAGGCCGCTTTTCTTGAAGAAGGTTTAAGAGATGCCGCTAAGAAGGCTGGAGCTAAGACAAAGTTTTACCGAGCAGGTACGATGTTTTGTCAGTATTTTAATGAAAATGAAGTTATAGATTATGATACAGCTTTGAAGTCAGATACAAAGGCTTTTGGGAAATTTTTTAGAGCACTTCTTGAGCGTGGCGTATACATTGCTCCATCTCAGTTTGAGGCAGGTTTCCTCTCTATAGCACACACAAGGCCCAAGCTTGAAAAAACTATAGAGGCTGCATATGACGCTTTAAAAACACTTTAAATGTTTCATAGCTTTTCTTTTTCTTCTTCTTCACCTTCCCGTATAAGTTCTTTTATATAATGTACGGCCTTTTCTAAATCTTCCTGTGTATCAAGATTAAAATTTCCCTTCCATTTATCAAAGAAGTCGTTATCTTTTGGTATAGTTTTAGCGTTTTTTTTCAAAAAAGCTGGGCCTTCTATTTTGATAGTTTTTGTATTTCTTTGCAAAAATTTAGGTCTATCTCTCATACTTATTCTCCTAATAAAGCAACCCGTTAAATCCTAAGAATCTAACGGGTCTTATTTTTTTAATATTATAACTCAATCTTTGTACCTAACACATCAAGAAGTTTTTTAAGCCAAAGTGGATGAGCTGGCCATGCTGGTGCTGTTATCAAATTACCATCTACATATGCTTGGTCATAGTCCATTTGTACAAAAGTACACCCCGCTCCAGCCAGATCAGGGCTAACGGCTGGATAACAAGTGCCCTTCTTGCCGCTTATCACCCCAGCTGCCGTAAATACTAATATGCCATGGCAAATAGCCGCCATCGGTTTGTTTGCAGCATGAAAATGCTTAACTATGTCCAGCACCCTTTGATTTAACCGTATATACTCCGGAGCTCTGCCGCCGGGCACAACTAAGGCATCGTAATCCTCTGCCCGTATATCGTCAAAAGAGGCGTTTAATGTGAAATAATGACCGAGCTTTTCTGTGTAGGTCTGGTCGCCTTCAAAATCATGCACAGCGGTTTTTATCCTCTCGCCGGCCTTTTTCCCCGGACACACCGCATGTACCGTATGCCCCACCATCTGCAAGGCCTGAAATGGTACCATTAATTCATAATCTTCAACAAAATCCCCTGCAATAATTAATATATTTTTTGCTGCCATGACGCTGTCCTCCTTAAATAGATTAAATCACCTAACGCCAAAACTAAACGGAGAAGGGGGGATTCGAACCCCCGGTGAGGTTGCCCCCACAGCGATTTTCGAGACCGCCGCCTTAAACCACTCGGCCACCTCTCCACATCAATAATAGCAAAGTTATTGATAGTACCTTTTATTTTTAAAAAACTCTGTAAGGAGCCTTCCACACTCTATCTCTAAAACCCCGCCCATAACCTCAACCCTGTGGTTTAGGCGCGGATCATTGAGGAGCTTGTATAAACTTTCTACCCCTCCACCTTTTTTATCATAACAACCATAAATAAGCCTACTTACCCTAAAATTCAAAATAGCTCCACTACACATTATACACGGTTCTTTCGTAACAAACAAGGTATATCCCTTAAGCCGCCAACCACCTATTAACAATGCCGCTTGCCTTAATGCTAATAATTCGGCATGTGCTGTGCAATCTTTTAATGTTTCCTTTAAGTTATGAGCTTTTGATAAAACCCCTCCATCTTCAGCTACTAAGACTGCTCCAACCGGAATTTCTTTAAGCTCGTATGCCTTCTTTGCCTCCTCTAATGCCATCTCCATATACTTTGTGTACTCACTACCAAGACTTAACACAGTATTATTTTACATTATAATACTGTAATTCTCAATGAAAAAAGAAAAGTATTTATAAGTTTTTTATAAAAATTTCTTTTTCAGGCAAAATTTCTTTTGAGAGTTGCTGTATTATAGTTGACTTTAAAGAAACTTTATGTTTAATATTTTATATGGAAGCAAAAGCGCCATATAATTTTATTCCCTTAAACTCAAAAGTGATTACATATGATGCTCCAGCTGATTTTGATAAATATCAAGAAAATAAACATAGTGGCTATATAATGATAGATTTTATAACAAAAACACCTTTTTACATACGGGGTACCGCAGATGGAGAAGGAAAGACATGTGAATTTTTTGCCCCTGGCGGTATAAAAAAAATACCAGGAAGCTCTATTAGAGGAATGGTAAGAACGTTAGTTGAAATAGTAAGTGGGGGAAAATTTAGCTTTTTAGAAAAAGATAAAAGATTGTACTTCAGAGCGGTTGGAGAAAGCGGTAGTTTAGGTAAATATTATAGAAATTTAATAAAAATGAGCAGTGTTTATGCGGGAGTAATAAAAAATAAAGATAACAAATACATTATTTGTCCATCAAACAAATTTTATAAAATTAGAGGACAATTTATAGAGAAATCGTTTGTTGTTAAATATAACTCTACTAATATAGTGGTAGAAGAATTTGGGTTTAAGGAGGATATTTATTTTAAAGAACCAAAAAAAAATAATTTAGTGTTTGAAATACGAGACAGTAAGCATGATAACTATATAAAAGGTTACTTAGTGGCGTCAGGAAACATTATAGGTAAGAATATACAATGGATTGTTGGAGTTCCAGATACAAAACATTATTTACTTATTCGAGACAAAGTAATTAAACTTTACAAAAGTGATAACAATAGAAAAAAAGAAGCTGATTTACTTAAAAAATTAGAAACACATAATAGAGGGGTTCCTTGTTTTTATATAAAAGAAGGTAATGAGGTAAGAGCATTTGGCCATACTCCGTATTTTCGCATTCCCTACGATTGTAGTATAGGTGAACATGTGCCATGTTGTTTGACTGATGATAACTTAACAGATATGGCGGAAAGCATCTTTGGAAAACCACAGAAGTGGGCCTCAAGAGTGTTTTTTGAAGATGCTGAGATATGCCCAAACCAAAAGGACGTTTCTTTGGAGCTTGCCTTACCTAAAATCCTTTCTACTCCAAAACCTACATCATTCCAGCATTATTTAGAGCAAACCAGCGATGGAGATAAAAAACACTGGAATAACAAGGACGCTAACATCAGAGGCTATAAACTTTTTTGGCATAGAAAAACTCCTTGTAAAGACAACGATAAAAGACAATACGGCTGGTCTGAGAGGACTGCCATTGATGAATGTCAAAAACCAAGTGATGAAGTACATACATTACCAATAAAGCCGATTAAGGAAGGTACAAAATTTAAGGGTAGAATAAGATTTGAAAACCTTTCGTCTGTTGAACTTGGAGCTTTATTATTTGTCTTAGACCTACCTGATGAGTCGGATAAAGTTTATTGTCATAAACTTGGATTGGGTAAGCCACTTGGGCTTGGGAGTGTTAAAATCACACCTAAGTTATTTATAATTGATAGGAAAAAGCGATATTCATCTTTATTTGATGGAGGTGATATATGGGCACTTGCAGAAAGGGAATATGGAATATCAGAATATATTGATAACTTTGAAAAAGATATGTTAGATAAAATGAGTCCAGAAGACCGTGGCAGTGCTTCTAAATTATGGAATACTTCACGCCTTGCAATTCTTAAGATGATGTTAGATTGGAAAAAGGCCGAAAATGGAGGCGATGATTGGCTTGAAAAAACCAGATATATGAGCATTGATAATAAGGAGTTTAAAGAGAGGGCCATATTGCAAATCCAAAAGCCGTTTATAATAGTGCCACTACCAAACCAGTGAAAAAAAAGCGCTAAAACTGTGTCTTACGCTTAGGCGGCAGCATCTCTCATTATATGACGAATTGAACCATTCTTGCGTCTACATATCCAGCTTGTCCAATTTCGTTATATTCGATGTAGTGTCTTGTAAGAATCTTTACGCGGTTTTTTGAATTGTCTTCTTCTTGATTGTATTTTGTGAATTTATTTATATTAAATGGAATAATCAGTTTCATGCCTCTTTCTTCACTAAGACAAACCCAATCACTGCCTTCATTACACTTATACCCTTCAACCTTTGTACCCCATAGAATCTGCTTAACATCTATTATAGATTGTTCAGCACATGGAGATTGCTCATGGTTTTCCTCATCTTTTTTATAACGCCAAGCAAAGATAGATTCGCTTTTTCTCCATAAGTATATTTCTTCATTTTCGTTAAATATCCTGAGTTTTATTAGATATTTAGGAAATATATTAGGTTGGTTGTCATATGATATAAACTTTTTTTCATTATATCTGCCAATCAATACTTTAGAAAAGAGATAGGCAACAAAATATGAAGGTGTTTTTATATATTTTTCTATTAGGGTAATAAGTTTATCATCGTTATTTATATCTTCATTGGTAAGTTTATAAATATCTGACTCAGTTATAGTTTTGAAACACCTAGGTTGCATTCCATTAACAAACATTAGCATACCTCTTAATTTTCAATATTTTCAATATTTTCAATATGGTTGTGAAACGCCTTAACAAATTCTTCAAGTTTTTCACTTGGTCCTTCAATAGAAAGTTTAGTTCCATTATTTTTCTTGTTAATTATAACAACCGTATTTTCATTAAAAGACACCTTCGCCTTAACACCGTCAAGCACACCTCTGCCTATTGCCTTTTCACCACCAATCGGTAGGTCTCCACTCCAAAGGTCTTTAAGAATAAGCAGTATAAGTCCTGCCTCATAAGCTTTATAGTCTTTTATTGTTATTTTTATGTTAATCATATCTACGGAGTTATTTGTTTTCCATAGTGGATGCGAATCAAAAAGATTAAGAACTCCAGCAGTAAAGCGACTAATTTGTGTCCTTTGTTGCACTACCTCTGTAGGATTTTCGATATATGTCTCTTCTATAATAAGTCTACTTGAGCATTTTTCCTTCTTTTTATTATTACCTGACTTATCTGAGACCCAACCCATAAATTCCTTTAGAATTAACTCAGGCTTTCCCCCAAGCGTGTTTATAATCATCTCAGCCCTTGCCCTTATCGCCCCCTTAAGAGTAGTACCTGTTAGCACTGATTTCCCATTGCTTTTTATATGAATTTTATCAGGACAGTCAGTTTCCTCAGAGTATGCTCCTATGATAAGGGAACTTTTTAGAGCAAACGAGGCATCTATTGTCATTGTATTGTTAGAAGAAATATGGAAAGGCTCTGGTAGTTTTGTAGTAGGCGCTATCTTTTCTTCTACCTTATCAGTAATCCATGCAATGGAATGTTCCTTATTTGAAAAATTAAGTTCATAAATATTATAGTTAGTAAGTTTAATACGTCCAAATCCCTTGTTACTCATAGCCCCAATATTTATCTTGCCTTTTTCTATTAGACTACGCATTGTTAAGAGACATTTAAAAAAATAGTCTTTATCAAACTCTTTTCTAAGATTTACTTCAATGTAGAGCTTAAAATTAGTATCTGATTCGGCTATTTCATAGTTATATAAAGCTCCTTTTAGTGCAATACCTGTCTTATTCTCTATTTTAACGCCATCTCGTATGGTTACTTTAACTTCCTCTTCAGACATAAGATCATCAATAATCATAGCACTTTGATTGTCTATTCCCCAAAAATATGCAAACTGCTCAGGGTTTTCGTTATATGTAAAACGCATATTATGCCTTAGTACACCAGCAAATGAGGTAGCAGGAATATAAAAGTCCCCTTTCCAGTTTCTTACAAGCAATATATCGCTTTCTTCATCATCTTTACCAGAAGATATGATTATTGGTGTTGTATTTGTTATCAATGCCTTTACAATAATCTTACCTGTAAGACGTTCGTTGTCTTTTGATAACAAGTTAGTCGCCCTCCTTTCTCATTGCTCTTAGGGCATTTAACCAGTAAGTTTTATAAACTTCTTCTTTAAAAGCATCTTTTATTTCTAAGCTGCACTCCTTAGCTAAAGTGGATAATTCATTAAAATACGGTGTGTCCTTTATTTGCTTAAAGGAATTAGGGTAATTATCATCTTCTAACATTACATTTAGTGGTTTGTTATTGAATGTGCAATTTTCTAAATCTTCCTTTGCTTTTAATGGATTAATTTTATTTTTAAAATCCTTTATGTTTTCAGATTGCCTAAGCATAAGCTCAAGTCTACCAAGTAGGGAATTAGACGGTTTATTTTCAAGTTTAAATTCTTGTGCTAACTTTTGTGCTGATTCTAAAAGATTTTTTTTAAGTATTTCTGTCAGTATTTTTGTTATTACTGCTGGACATTCAGTAGGTTTGTCTACTGTTTTTTCTTCATAAACTGAAAGAGTATATTCGTTTTCTGTTAACATATTTAGTGTAAATCTGCCAAATCCTTGATAAGTTCTTTCACCAATTCCAGTCATAAGGGCACTTTTTATATTTTGTTGTACATTATCATTAAATGAATTACTTTTAATTTCTATGCGAAATGTTGAACCCTCAGCAAATGCTATTTCTAAAGGAGTTTTTAATTTCCATACACTTATAAAATTTTCAAATCTATCTATCTTTGAAAAGGTTTTTTTGATGCTTATCTCACCTTTGCTTATGTTTAAAATGTTTTCAAGGTACATAGTTAAAGTCTCAATAGAAGGCTCAGGGTATCCATATTTATTATAAAAGAGCGCAGGCGATGTAAATGTTATAGTAAATTCATTTTCAATTTCTAAATCATCATAATTACTTACTTTATCATCAATTTCTATTCTAATATATCCATATTGAATGTTACGTGAACGCCCTATATTTGCTTTTAATGGTGATAGAAAGGTTTTTTTGAACTTATCAATTTGTTCTTCCTCTCCTATAATATAGGAGCAAAAAAGTTGTCCCTCTTTAATTGCTTCATAATAGAATATCTTACCTTCTGTGCTTTTTCCACCTATTCGGCTGTCTCTTGCATGGTGAAAGTTTATAATAGTTTCTGGTATTTTTGTTTTTACTTCTTTACCATTATAAATATTTACAAATTCATTAACTGCTGTAGTATCTTTACTATCAGATGGTTCCAACAGGTTATAAATAGTATTATTATCTGTTTTTTCTTTTTGAAGGGTAAAGGGACAGGGCAAAAATTCTTTCCCTTCATAAAATAGATATGCGTTTGTAAATATAATCTTACCATTTAGAAACCAGTTATAAAAAGCTTCATCCCTTTCTATGTGTTCAATTGGTTTTTGCTTGATATATTCAGATGCAAAAATGCCTAAAATTGAAGATGCTGGAATATATCCTAACGTTTCTATAAGATTTCTATCACCAAAATTTCTGGCTATTACAATTGGTGCTAAGGTTTCTATTGTTAATTTAATCTCTTTCATTAGGTTGTTTTATAATCTCAGCGGTTAAATTATTAGAATCTTGCCATAAAGTACAAGCAATTCTACCAAAACCTCTATTACGTTTAGTTCCCATTCGTTTAAGATTCAAACAGGCATAGGTTAATAGTGTTTCGTCTTTATTATCATTAAGCTTTTCTATTGTTCCATGAAATTTAAGAGCCTCATTGGGTTTTAGAACTCTTACAGTTCTTAAAGAACCTTCTTTGGCCACACCTTTATCTTCTTCTATTGCAGTAGATTGTCTTAATTCTGTAAATGTGTTCAAAACAGACTGTTGGTTTACAAGTTTTTTAATATTACTTTTTTCACCGTTAAAAGCCCATCTCAACCATTGCATTATCTGCGGATAATCAGTTATAAAAAAATTAGATATTTTTATTAATCCACTATTTGTTGAATCGCCAAATAGAGAAAGTATATTCTTTTCATCAAAGTCAAGTGTCATTTCACAAATTTCAATAGCACTTTCTCTTAAAAGCCCTTTAATTCTTTTGGCAGGTAAGTAAGGGATGCCATAGCCATCAAATACAACATCTGAATCTATGAGCGCACCATACCCATAACCAGAACCAATTAACACATACGATAAGGGTTCTATGGTTAATCTATACATTGTTATAATAACACCTCTGGATAGAAATCCTTTAACTCTATCATATCAAAATATGGTTTATAGTCCCCGTCAATTTTTTCTAATTTAGGTTTAATATATTCAACAACTATATATGTTTTTTCTTTTCCGCTTATAATGGCATTACGCAGTTCCATAATTTTAGTGGCAGAATAGTTTTGCTGTAAATTCTTTATCCCAGCCTTTAAGTTGACAATAGATTCGCTCCCTAAAATATATGGACCGTTAGTTAATTCATTATCTGTACTATTATAAGTAAAAAGACTTTGTTTCTTTCGTATATCCTCAAGTGAACCTGTTATGTCTCCTGAGGTTATATAAAAATCGAGACAAGAGACATCGTTATTATCCCTTGATTGCTTTTTTGAGTTTCTACAAAGCTCTTCTGCTAATTTATAAGCCCTATAGAAGGGATGTTTTGTTTTAACTATACATATTCCAGCACAGGCATTATATCCATGTTCTTCAGATTTTAAAATCTCAATATATTTTTCAGCAAAATAAACCCCTAATCTACCATCACAAACAAATGTTATATCATCACCGCCAATTATTATTGGCCGTAAAGGTAGAAATGTTTTATTATTCTCCGATTGTTTTAACACAAGAACATCTTTAAAAACACCATTTATGAGGTCTATAATATGCTTTACAAGATTTTTAAAGGCATTTTCTGTAGCTGATAATGTATTTATAGATAGTTGTCTTAGTTTTAATAACGACTCACAATCTTTAAATTTTTGCCCCATTTTATTACCGTCAATATGAACTATGGCAATATAATTATCCTCTCCTTCTGTTTGACCAAGCTGATTTATATTCATAGTAAAATCGTATTTTTCCCCTATCTCATCTTTACATAAATCCTTTAAATATTTATTAGCTTCATCTTTGCTATTGATTTTTGCAAAAGAGTAAGAGGAAATATACTTCTTCTCTTCATTTGATTCATAATATACTTCTGAGGAATGACCAGAAAGTGGGCAATCTGCTGTAATTCCAAATTTATATGGTAATGTTATTGGGTGAAATTTATTTTTATTAACTTTTAACCCTTCATGAAGAGCTTTATAAGAGTCTTTAAAGGTATTTTCTTCAAAAAGTCCTTTTGCTATTGCTGTTTGTACACCGGGGGCTTTGCATAACAAGAGCTTAGTCCAATTTTTTACAAACCCTTTTGCCTTATCCTCTTGCCTAAAAAACAATAAAGCATTTCCACCTCCAATATATCCTATGCCAAATTCATCTCCATCATGTATAGCTTTATCGTTATTTGGCTCTTTCCACTTATTAACAATATGCTCAACATCCTGAGTTTTATATAATGTATTAAAAGACTCTCTAAGCAGAGGGCCGTAAATGCTCTGTACTATATAAGATGCCCCAACGTTTTCGATAAGCTTATTACTTTCAAACACATACCGTTGTATTGAAATAGTATCAATAAAGATAGCAGTTATCTTTGACACACAAAATCCTTTATTTCTTGTATCAGGAAATCTTTTCGCAATTTATTAACGCCTATTGCCTTGAATTTCTCTTTATTCGAACCTGTAATGGTTTTTATATCTTTTTCAAAAATTTCAATTCGGTCACCAGGTAAGCAAGAAATTAACATAGCCCTAGCTTCCTCACCACCTATCTGATTTACCCTGTGTAGCACTTCAAATGCCTTAAGTTTATTAGTACCATCTTTTGTATCTGTTGTGATTGATATACCTATCAGTTGGTAACCACATAGTATTGCAATATCTATATCAACATCTTTATCTTTACTTGTTTTAAACTTTAATGGTTTAATTATTGTGTATTCCTTTAGTTCTTCATTACCTAATATTATCCTCTGTACATAACATTCTAGCCACTTACCATGTAAAAATTCAACAGGTTTCAGTCGTTCCTTAAATAAAGAGTTGTTAAGTTCATTATCCGGTATCCATAACGAACCATCTTCATTAAGAATTGAATGCTCTTTTGGGAGTTCTTGTAGTAATTCTCTTATTGTTTCACATTTACTCTCGTTAAAACTATCAATAATAGCGTTAATATTATTAGCGTTAATGTGCTCAATGAACTTTTTCTTTTCCTTTATAAACTCACCTTTTCTGTTATAATATACAACGCTTATAAACTCATCACACCATGATAGGTATTCGTTTATTTTATCAGTAGATATTATGTTTTCAAACTCATCAAGTGCGTTGTTCCACCTTTCGCAGTTTTCTTCATTAGGTTTACGCTCATAGCCATGAAGTTTTAATAATTTATCAATATCAATCTTAATAGTATTTCTTAAATCATTATCATCAAATATATCACAGTAGCTATCACCAATAATTTTGAAACATCTTGCATCAAGGTAGGAAAAAGAAATATTATCTTTACAGGCATCCCTTAAATATGAATAAGCATGCACTGACATCGTTTTTGTACCGCCAGTATAGTTTAAGTGTAATTTATTTTTATCATTATAATTTTTCAATTCTTTTACTATATGTTTTTTTATATCATTATCTATAGAATCATTCCTGCTAATATTACTTAAAGGACAATACTTTATTTTAACATTTATGAACTCTTCATTTAAAATCTTAGATAATCGCTTCGCTATATCCTTTGTGCCAGCTTGCAACTTATTTGCATCAGAATAAACCAACCATATACGCTTTATACTACAGTTGGGATTAATTAAAAACCACTTAGCTACTACGTAGTTAGGCAGTGGATTTGTTCCTATTAAAAGTATAAGGTCAGTTATATCATCTACGTTCATTATCTCCCTCACATACAAAACAGCATTACTTTCTCATATATAAAGATAATTAATAATACATAATTTCATACTAAATTGCAATTACTATCTATAATTTAACACATTGTATAAATTTATTGGGCTATTATAAAAAGATTTAATAATAGTGTCATTATAGATTAACTTAGAGATGGTATATTACAACAACGTGGGGTGGTTTTAAGCTTAATTATCTGGCAATTTTTAAACATCTATAGATTGAGGTATATACTTATGAATGAAATTAGGATGAAATGGGAAATAGGTAATGATAAAAACTATGATTACATTGCAGATGAGGATGATAAAAACATTATACTAAGTACTATAGATAACGAGGCACTTACCGTGCATTTTCAACCTCTATACTCTACGAAGGATTTTTCTGTATACGGATATGAATCCTTGGCAAGATTTACAACAGATGCTGCTTTTAAAAACATGGAAGAGTTTTTTATAACAGCACATAAAACCAATACGATTTCAGTTGTAGATATGTATTGCCGGGAAATGGCTATGAAAAGGGCTGCTGAGCTTGGTATCAATGGCAAAGACGTCTATTTATTTATAAACATATGTCCAGCTACATTAATGGAGCCTACGCACATGAGTTGTGTAACTGATGACTTTGCTACCATTTGGGGGATTCCAAAGGAAAGAATTATCCTTGAAATTACAGAAGAAAGTGCTGTTGATAATTTTAAACTGTTTAAGCATGCCATAGAGTGTTATAGAAAGAGAGGTTACAAGGTAGCTATTGATGATTTTGGCGCAGGCTATGCTGGATTAAAAATGCTCAGTATTATAGAACCGGAGTTTGTCAAAATTGACAGGCATTTTATATCAAATATAGATAAGGCATTAATTAAATATAATCTTGTTGATTCTATAGTAACCATTTGTAATCGTATAGGCATTAAAACAGTTGCTGAGGGCATTGAACGCAAGGAGGAGCTGGAGGTTGTCTTGGATATGGGGGTTGACATCGTGCAAGGCTTTTATCTTAATAAGCCAGCTCCAATACTACAAGATAATATCGAAGGCGATATTGCGCATTATAAAACCGACAAATGCTCCTTTCAATCTGACGACGAGTGTATATATAATTTGGTAGAGCATATACCAGTGTTAGGGCCATCTGATAATATTTATACGGCGCTTTCTTTATTTAATAACGACGAAAACCTTAGAAATATTCCTGTTGTTGAAGACAGCAGAATACTTGGTATGGTTAATAGAAGAAAATTCATGGAATCTTATTTAGTTGGCAGATACGGATATGGTTTTCATCTAAATGCCAACAAAAAGATAAGCCAACTTATGGATAATATGTACGTCGCAGTGGAAGTCAATATGTCCATTGAGGATATTACAAGCAAGGTGCTTTCTAAAATCTCTAAAGTGTCTTGTGATAGTATATGTGTAACACAGCATGGTAAATATTATGGTATTTTATTGACCGAATCATTAATGGAGGCTATCGTTAAACGTAATATATCCTTAGCTAGAGGCTCTAATCCGCTTACTGGCTTACCCGGTAATGATTATATTCAACAAGAAATCGAAAAGAGATTGACTAAAAAGGTTAACTTTGACGTATGCTATATAGATATAGACAACTTTAAACCCTACAACGATCACTATGGTTTTGGAAATGGTGATAGGGTTATTAAAACGTTAAGTAACATAATACAATTGGCTATGGAATTAGCGGACGATGATTTCAATTTTATAGGGCATATTGGTGGTGATGATTTTATTGTTATAACGAGGCCGCAATCTTCTATAAACATTTGTAATAAGATTATAGATATGTTTAAGGAAGAATTACCTGCTTTACATGGAGTGGTGGATTTCCATAATGGATTTTATAAATCAAAAAATAGAAAAGGCAATGATGAAGTATTTGAGCTTTTATCGCTTTCTATCGGTATTGTTAGTACTGAGGTACATAAGATTGATACATTTTCTCATTTGTCCTCAATAGCTGCTGAACTAAAAAAAGCCGCTAAGCAGCGGCCTGGTAACTCTATTGTAAGAGATAAAAGGCTTAATGGATTTAACAAATTAGAAAAAAACGAACTACACTGTAGTCTGATATAAAAAGACAAAAAAGCTATGGGGGAAGACTTTTTATAAAAAAGTCTACCACTCAAAGCATACTGATTGTATATCTTATTAACTCTGCCATATAAGCTGCCCCCACACGGAGGACTTCTTCATCGAATATAAAAAATGGGCTGTGCACTGGTGTAAATTCGCTATTAGCACTCCTTGCCCCATAGCGGACAAAGCACCCCGGTACCTTATGTACAAAAAACGAAAAATCCTCCCCACCTAAACTTGGATGCTCTATGGTTTTTATATTATCTTGCCCTAACAGGTTCTGAGCTACCGAATATGCAAAGCCACACTCACGTTTGTGGTTTATCACAGGTGGATAGCCAGCATAAAAGTTAATATCTATATGCACGCCATACATTGATGCAAAAGACGACACTATCAGTTTTAATTTTTCCATAATAGTTTTTCTAATACCATCATCAATGGTTCTAATAGTACCCTTTAAATATGCCTTTTGCGCTATGGCGTTATACACGTGGCCTGCGCGCAGCTCCCCTATCGTTATGACTGCTGGTGCAAATGGGTCTATTTGACGGGATACTATGGTTTGAATTTGCAGTATAATTTGAGCCGCTATAATAATACCGTCAATAGCTTCATGCGGTCTTGCTGCATGTCCACCCTTAGCCGTTATCTCTATATCGAAGGAATCAGTGTAGGCAGAGGTAATCCCCTCTTTTATGGCAATCTCACCAGTTAAAAAATGTGGGTCTATGTGCCCTCCATATATGACATCCACACCATCAAGCGCCCCTTCTGTTATCATCTGATGAGCGCCCCCGTCGGTTTCCTCCGCCGGTTGAAATATAAACACAACGTTTCCCGCTGGTGGGGCTTTTTTTAATAAAGCACAAGCACCAAGGGCTATCGTAACGTGTCCATCATGGCCACAGGCGTGCATTTTTCCCACTACCTTTGAAGAAAAGGAAAGACCGGTCTGCTCTTCTATCGGTAGGGCATCCATATCAGCACGGATAGCCACTGTTGGGGCTTTTTTTGATGTCTTAAGCCACCCAACTACACCGGTTTTAGCAACACCGGTTTGGTGCTCTACACCAAGTGCTCTTAGGCAATTGCTTATATATCCTGCCGTTTTATATTCCTCAAACCCAAGTTCTGGATTTGCGTGTATTTTACGTCTGACTTGCTTCAACCAGTCAAACATACCATCATCAACCAGCTCCTTTATTTTACTCATTCGGTATCTCCTACAGTACGTTTAAACATTCTTAGCAAACTTGCCATCCCCTCACATTTTAATAAAAGCGCTGCTACAAAAAACGTTGCACCACAAGCTAATATAATCAAAAAAAGTGCAAACCCCTTAAAAGCCGTTCCACCGGCAGCCGTCCATGCAACCAACTCAGAAGTGCTGTAGGCAACTAACCCCATTAATGCCGCAGCTATGGATACTTTTATAACAGACGTTAATATATCTTTAATATTTATATTTTTAATTGTTTTATTTAAGAAATAAAAAAGCAGCAAAAAATTGATAACAGAAGAACACGAGGTTGCAAGGGCAAGACCATTATGGTGCATAGGCTCAAGCAGTATAATGCTTAAAAAAATATTTGACAAAAATGATATTGAAGCTATCTTAACAGGCAAGGCGGTGTTTTGCATTGAATAAAATGCTGATGTAATGGGTCTAGTGCCAATCATAGCCCAAAGCCCCACACTATAGTATACCAAAGCAGACTGCGTACCTTCACAAGCATGAGCATCAAAAGCCCCATGCTGAAATAGTGTAGTGATTATTGGCTGTCTTAGCATTATAAGCCCCACCATTGATGGAATTGCAAGCATAAGGAGGAATTTTAATGAAAAGGCAAAATCAACCGCTAATTTATCGTAATCTCCATTTGCAGCATGGTCAGACAGCGTTGCAAGCGATGCCATACCCACAGCCACACCAAAGATACCTATAGGAAACTGTATCAATCGCATAGCATAGTACAAGTAAGTGATACTGCCAATAGCTAAGAAAGACGCCAGTATCGTACTTATAAATATGTTTAATTGGGCAGCCGCCATACCAACAGTTGCAGGCAGTATTAGGCTTCCTATACGCTTAAAATCCGGATGGCTAAATTTAAAAAGAGGATAAATACTGTATCCTTTCCTAAAAAAAGCCGGCAGTTGAAACAAGTACTGCATCATACCACCAACAGTAACTGCCACTGCTACTACAATAACCGGCTCAAATGTAAACATTGCACAAACCAAGGCAAAGGTTATTATTGACAAATTGTACCAAGCCGACGAAAGCGCTGGGATGAAAAACACCTTTTTAACATTAAGCGCGCCCATGTTTAAAGCAGCAAGGCTTACAAAAAACAAAAAAGGAAACATTATCCTCGTTAAAATAACAGTAATGTCAAACTTCATACTGTCAACTTCAAAACCCGGCGCTATTAATCGTACAATATAAGGTGAAAATATTACGCCTGCAATCGTAACCAAACCAACAAATACAACTATAAAGGTAAAAACCACACGAACAACAATGACAGCCTCACCTTCCCCCTTATTTTTATGAACGGAGCTAAGCACTGGGATTAAACCAGATGACATTGAGCCTTCAGCAAATATCTCCCTTAATAGATTTGGAATCCTAAAAGCCACAAAAAAGGCATCTGAAAGCCCAGTAGCACCTAAAAAACCAGCCAGTATCATATCCCTGATAAATCCCAGTATCCGCACTATAAAAGAAGCCGCAGACATGGACATGGCACGTTTTGCAATGTGTTTGCTCATATATTTAGAGCACTAATCTTAACATATTTTCATAATTTTTTTTAGAAGGTCGGATGAAAGTAGTCAAAAATCTTAATAGACATGGCGGTGCAGGGATTCGAACCCCGGACACTGCGGATATGAGCCGCATGCTCTAACCTCCTGAGCTACACCGCCAACATTTAAGCATTATAACATATATATTTTTTTAAATAAACTATTTTTTAATCAGTTTTTAGCTGAATTGAAAAAAATGTAAAGATAGAAGAAAAGGGGGAAGAACAGGGAGGTGCGCCTCCGCACCCTTTTTGTCAAAAAAGGTTTTCCCCCGCATACTCTATCTTTTTTTTCTTTTTCTTTTTTCCTTACTTTATCAACTGATTAAGTTCGAATATAGGCATCAGCACGCTAAAGACGATAAATCCAACAATAAGACCCATAATCAATATCATAGTAGGTTCTAAGTAATTGAGGTATCTACGCACCTGTTCTTGGAAGTTTTTTTCGTATGAATCGGCTGCCTTTAAGAGCATTTGTGGGAGTTTGCCGCTTTTTTGACCTGTTTGTATTATTTGTCTTAAGAGGGGGGAGAAGGCTGTAAGGCTAAACGACAGAGGGGCGCCTTCGGCTACTTTTTTTTCGCATTCAAGGACGTGGCACTCAAGGTATTTGTTACCGATAGCTAATGATGACAGTTTTAAAGTCTTTAGCATAGGCACTCCGCTTTCAAGCAGAAAGCCGGTAGTTTTCATAAATCGTGCGCAGTATAGGGTATTTAGTATTGGAATACGGTTTAGGAGTATACCAAAGGTTTTTTCGTGTTTTTTATATAGAACTTTAATAAAATATATAGCGGTTAGCAAAATAAGTATTAGAAGCCACCAGTAGTTTTGCATAAATGTACTAAGTGTAATAAGCACTTTTGTAATAAATGGCAGAGGGTGGCCGGAGTCTGCAAATATTTTAGTAATTTTAGGTACTACGTATACAAACACGAAAAATAGCACAACGGTGCCAACCATCAACATAAAAATCGGGTAGACTGCGGCTGTTTTAATGCGTGATTTAAGTTCTTCGGTAGTTTCAAGGAATACGGATAGGTTTTCAAGGACTTCTCCAAGGCGGCCGCCGGCTTGGCCGGCTTCTACCATATTTATATAAAAAGGTGGAAATATTGTCGGAAAATCCGCAAGTGTGCGTGCGAGGTCTGCGCCTTCGGCGAGCCGTTCACGTATACCAACGAGCACTTTTTTAATAACGCCTTTTTCCTCTTCTGCAAGCACCTTTATGCCGTCTATTATAGGCACGCCTGATGTGGCCAGTATGGCCAGTTGGCGGGTTATCTGCTCAAGGTTGACGGCTTTGTTTGTAACTCTAAAAAGTGGACGTTGTAGTTCGCTATCCTCATTTATAACAGTTGGGTAAATGGCTTTACCTTTAAGGATTTTAGTAGCGTCGGCTATGCTATCTGCCTCTATGGAGCCGTTTTTGGGTCGGCCTTTGGAGGTAAAACCTTTGTACTTATATACTGGCATAGTCGGTTTGGGTTACGCGCATAACCTCGGCAAGTGTTGTTATGCCTGTGGCGGCTTTATGTAAGCCGGAGGAGCGAAGGGGGCGCATACCGTTTTTTATAGCCTCTTCCTTGATTACTTGGGCGTTAATACCTCTATTTATTAGCTGTGTTATGTGGCTATTTACTTGTAATAGTTCAAAGATAGCGGTTCTACCCATGTAGCCGGTGTGATTACAGTAGTGGCAGCCGCTACCGCGGTAAAGTGCAGGGGGCGGGGGGTTGAAGTATTCAGCTTCAATAGCAAGGGGTTGGTAGGGCTTACGGCAGTATGGGCAGATGTTTCTTAAGAGGCGTTGGGCTACAACACAAGAAAGTGAAGAGGCCAGTAGAAAGGGCTCGATACCCATATCTATGAGGCGTGTTATGGCAGAGGGGGCGTCGTTTGTGTGCAGTGTGCTAAGGACTAGGTGGCCTGTTAGTGAGGCTTGGATGGCTATTTCAGCGGTTTCGAGGTCGCGGATTTCGCCAACCATGATGACGTCTGGGTCGTGGCGCAATATGGAGCGTAAGCCGGAGGCAAAGGTTAGCCCTATTTTAGTGTTTATGTTGATTTGCCCGATGCCTTTTATTTGGTATTCAACGGGGTCTTCTACGGTTATGATGTTTTTGTCTTCTGTGTGGATTGTGTTTAGGGCGGCATATAAGGTAGTGGTTTTGCCGCTACCGGTTGGGCCTGTTACTAAGATAATGCCGTGGGGGTTATTTAATAATTGTTTAAAGATAAGTTCCTCGTCTTGGAGCATGCCGACAGAGGATAGGCTTATAAGGCCTTTTTTTCTATCAAGAAGTCTTAGCACGGCGCGCTCACCGTAGACGGACGGTATGATGGACACACGTATGTCTATGTCCTTGCCGCCGATTAATAGGCGTATTCGGCCATCTTGAGGCAGTCGCTTTTCTGATATATCGAGGTTTGACATGATTTTGATTCTGCTAATGAGGGCATCTTGTATGAGTTTAGGGGGTGTAAGGGCTTTTTTTAACATACCATCTACGCGAAGCCTGACAAGCATGTCTTTTTCGTATGGTTCGATGTGAATATCTGAGGCATTTTCCTTTACAGCTTGCTGCAAGAGGGCATTTAAAAGTCTAATGATGGGGGCATCTTCGGTAAGCTCTAAAATATCCTTTGGGGATTCAAACTCTGTGGCTACCGATTCTAAGTCCTCACCGACGATGTTACCCATAACCTCTTCAGCTGAGCCAACCATCCCGTAGGCTCGGTTTATTAGCTCAAGTAAGGCAGTTTCCTCCATTTTAATTGGTTCAAAAGAAAGACCGTCCTTTTCGGCTATTTCTTTTAAAGCAAAAACCCCTTGAGCATTTGCAGCAAGCCCTATTAGTTTGCCATTTTCCTTTCTTACGGGTAGTGCTAGGTTACCCTTTGTAAAACTCAATGGCAGGGTTTTAAGTAGAGACAAATCAATGGCATCTAATTGTATCTGTTCATTATCCTTCATCTATACTTTATGTATCAATGGGTGTTATTGCATATCACGTTGTGGTTCGGCAACCTTAACCTCTGGGTTGGCTTCAAGGCTTTCTTGGGCATCAACGATGGAAACGCCGGGCTTTAGCTGTACAAGGTACAACTCTCGCTCACCGTAGCGACTTACAACTAAAGTGCCAGCTTGCTCTATAATCTCAATGGCTGTCTCCGTGCTAACACCGTCAACGAACTCAACCAAGAGACGAGTACCGATTTTGTTGTTATTAGAAGCAGTATTATATTTATTAGTTTTAGTAGTTTCTTCTTTGTTTGTTTTCTTATCTTCTTTTTGCAAGTCTTGCTCTTTAGTATCAACAACCTTTCTCTTAGTAAGCTCGTTTAGCTCCTTAGCATCTTCAATAACGTAAGGGGTTAGAAACACCATCAAGTTGATTTTAGCCTTCTCATCCCCCTTTGTTTTAAAAAGCCACCCAAGCCCCGGAATATCCCCAAGGACGGGCACCTTAGTTATCGATTTATAGCGTTTTTCTTCAATCAAGCCACCGATAACGACCGTTTGTTTATCCTTAACGACGACGGAGGTTTTCGTTGAGCGCTTGGTTGTCGTAGGTCCTACGGAGATAAGTATTTCCGTTGACTGGTCCTTAACGTTAGAGATTTCCTGATATATGTCAAGCTTGACGTAATCCCCTTCGGTAATCTGTGGTGTTATCGTAAGCTTTATGCCAACATCTTTTCTTTCTATTGTACTAAAGACAGAGGTGTCGCTGCTTGGGTTAGCCTCGCGTTTGGTAATAAATGGGACGTTTTCACCAACGACGATTTCAGCTTCTTGGTTATCGGAAGTTAGAATCTGGGGCGTAGATAGCACGTTAAGTACACCGCGAAACTCCTTAGCGCTAAAAAGCACGGCATAGCCGGGGGCTGTTAGTGTGTGTGTCTCCGTAGTGCCGTCGGAGTTAGTAGTAGTGTAGCTAACGTCCATGAAATTACCCATCCCACCTACTGAAAAGCCACCCAAGCCGGTCAGGATTTGTTCAACCGAGGAGGAATCTATGGAGCCAACGCCTGAGATGAAAATCGGTTTGCCATTACTTTTAGCTGCCCCGCGCCACTTAGTGCCAAGCTCCATGATGCCCTCAAGGGAGACTTCCATAATCATAGCCTCAACGAAGACCTGTTTTCTGCGCTTATCGAGTTTCTTAATGACCTCTAAAATAGACCTGTAGTCAGACGGTGGGGCTACTATTAAAAGAGAATTAGTGGCCTCATCTGGGGTTATGAAAATATCGCTTGCCTGTTTGAATGGTTTTTGTTGTTTAGTTTTAGCGTCTGTTTCGGTGTTTTTAGCACTAGTGCTGCTAGCTGTAGTACTTTTAGTAATAAGTTTTTCTAAAACCCCGGCAAGCTCAACGGCATCGGCATTTTCAAGGAAATAGACGTTAATATTGCCCTGTGCTTCCGGCGTTGGTGTATCTAACATAGTGATTAATTTTTTAATAGGCTCTCGCTCTGTCTCCGGTCCAAAGAGTATGAGTGCGTTAAGCCGCGTATCGTCTACAACGTATACGCCTTGTCTAATAGAGCCGGCGGTTTTTTTATCAGCGCCAACAAGCCCCCCTTTGAGTCCCTCGTTTATGATGGCTGCCACGTTTTTAGCGCTAGCGTAGTTGAGTTTGATGATTTCCGGGTAGGCCGTCTCAGATGGTGTATCTATCATATCCATAAGCTGTAAAATCCGGTCAATGTTGGGTGTTGAGTCCATGATAAGAAGCATGTTTCGTGGCCCAAAGTCCTTGATATAGCCGTTTTTAGAGACAAGCGGGCGCAGAAAGCTTATGGCATCTTCCTCGGATAGGTGTTTAAGTTCAATTAAGCGTGCTGCGTAGTTTTCATCAATAGCCGTATCTAACTCCTGAGTTACGCTAATACCCATCTCCTTAGCTAACTTCATAGGGACTATTTTATACGTATTTTTGCCAGATGGTATGACAGCGTAACTTTTTAATTCTAAAATAGAGGTAAATAGCTTAAAAGCCTCCGAAACACTCAAGGGCTCAGGGGCTACTATGGTGATTTTCCCTTTAAATTGGTCATCAAAGATAATGTTTTTCCGCGTAATATCGCTAATAAACTTAGTAAGGGCGGAAAGCTCCACATCTACAAAGTTAAAAGAGACACGCTCGTCGTTTTTGGCAGTAACGGTAATTGGCGAGTCCTTTTTAGAAATAGGTGCACTATTTTTACCTTCTGCATAGGCATAACCATAACCAACAACAACAAACATTAATACAGCAATTAATACTAATTTAGTAATATGTTTCATAATATTATATCCCGCACATATCCCATTTAGCGTATTTCATAATCAAGGGTTATATGCTCACTATTTCGAAGAACACTCAACTCAATTTTACTAGCGCCGCGTAGTGCCGAAAAAGCCTGTAGAGCCCTTTCCGGGTCCGTTAGGTCGTAGTCATTTATTTTTAAAAGAGCATCACCATCTTTAAGCCCTAAACTATCATAGATGCCGCCAGCTTTAATGCCTTTCATATAAAACCCCTCCTGCTTACCGTTATTGTAACGAGGTAAAAGGCGTGCCTCCGTCATAAGCTGCTTAGGGTTTTCTATGGCGGATTTAACCATGTCCTTATCTACAACATAAGCGTTATCAGATACAGGCTTAACAAGTTCTTTTGTTGTACCATTGTCTGATTTATCATCCATTTTTGTAGGTAGTTGCCTTTTGTCGCCACCTTTTGAAATGTCTATAATGGAAAGCCATATCCCGCCTTCTATAGAAGCGGAATCAGCCGTAACACCTTCAAGTATACCGACATCAAAGACCATCTCACCAACCCTAAAAATCCCTTGCGTTTTGTTAGCCTTAGCAATAACGGCATAGCCAAGCCCCTGATCGCCTGATATTGTGCCATATAGCATCAAATTACGTGTACTTGATGGCTCTTTTGCTTGTCTATTTTTTGTAGTAGCCGTAAGAGGAAAAAACTCAGCATCCTCTATGCCAAATGGATTTTTTGTAACAATCTCCGCATAATCATTAATATTGACCTCTTTGAGCATATTGTCGTTTTTTGTAACCGACACTGAACTTACGACACTTTCAACCGTAAAAGTTAAATAGTCCCTTATTATATACATAACTGTTAAAAATAACAGTACAATAAGCAATAAATTTACTGTAATGATTGTAAACTTGAAAAAATCACTGTTGAAGGTTCGTAAATACAACACTTCCTCCTAATTAACGCTAACATAATAACACACTTTTAAGCAAAAAATCTAAGGGGATAATGGGCATCAGCTAAGTTAAGGAAAAAAATGGCGGGGGAAAATATAATGGCCCCATAAATTTAGACAGTATGTTAAGTTACAGGAGGCAAGTAATATAGAACCGACATTCCGTATCCCTCTTAAATTTGTTTTTATTTTCAAGGAGTTACTGCATTGACACAACCCGATTCAAGTTTTATAACTTATTAAAAATAATGATTTTTAATAGGGGTGCGGAATGTAGATAAAACCTTATTTTGTATCATTTGTTAAGTAAAAAAATTAAATTAATGTGATAAACTATTAAACATTTTTACAGATGAATGTTTTTACGGGGAGGATAGGATGTTTTGTATTATAAATATTTTTGATAGAGATTTTAAGGATGGAATTATACAGTATCTATCGTGCATTCCATTTGAGACTGCTAATACAGAAAGCGAAGTGATGGTGATACGTAGATTTATTATTTCAAAATATTTAAGTCCATCGAATGAAACGAATAAGAAGAGCCTTGACAATCTCTTATCATCGGAACCTATTGTAACACAGCAGGTTTTAGAAAATATAGTGAAAAACGGTTTTCCTGAAAAAGAAAAACTTTATATCCAATATGAACTTGCAAGGTTACTAATGGAAATGGGTGAATTTTATAAAAGTATAAATATATTTGAGAATATATTAAAAGATACGCAATGTGAATGTCCAGATGTTTTTTTTAAGCTACTCGTAAAAAATTGGAAGGCTGTAGCTTTGCAAAATATTGGATTATGTGAAATTTCTAAGGAACTTTTGCTTGAGATTTATTCAGATATTGATTCAGATAGTAGAGATAATGTTTTACTTTTAAATAATAAAACTACTAGTTTACAATATTTTGTATGTAAACATTATGCAACTGTACTTAGGAGAACATACTCAAAAACACTATTAGAACATAAGGAAGAAATTTTCAAATTTTTAGATAAAGCTGAAGCATGTCATTCTTCATATTATATTAATTACAGTAAAGGATATATATATTATTTATTGAGTGATTACATAAATGCACGTATTGAGTTTAATAAATGTATTGATAAATTAGGTGATGCGACGAACAAATATTATTTAGTTTATATAAAAAAAATTCTTGTAGAGATGTGTTTAGCTACTCAAAAAATTGACGATAATACTCTCACAAAGAGTTTAGAACAATGTGAGGATATGTTACTAAAATATGGTAATTTTAAAACTGATTTAAATATGTTTTTAATTAAATTAATTAGAGATTTACAAGATTTTGTGCTTAATATAGATGATGATATAGATGATGAATGGATAACCTTATAAATTCATCAGAAACACTATATTCTGTTGAAAAAGATGTTTTTTCAATTTTGAATTATTTCTATGGAATAGAAAATGGCAATAGACAGGAGCAAATTCTTAAGTTTAAAGAGCGTATTAAAGATATATTTGACAAAGTAAAGATTAAATTTAAAAAAGTAAATGATACATTAAATAAGGGATATATTTCTGTACGTGAAAGAGAGGGTATAGCTGTATGTTTTGATATAAGACAATTTACAATAACAACTCAGCGGGATAGTAGATTAGCAATTAAACATCAGAATTTTTTAATAAGACAGTTAACAAAATTTTTTTCTAATGATTTTGATGATCTTACTTTTACTGGAGATGGATATATATTTATTAAAATAATTAAAACAACTCAGAATATGTCAATGATAGAGAAAAAAACACAATATATTAAATTCATACTTAGTATTATAAGAAAAATATATTATGTATTTGATGAGATTGATAGGCATTATAACGATAAATTCAAATTGACTGATGAGGATAAATTGCGTATAGGTGTTGGAATTAGTAGCGGCAGTTTACTATTTTTGAAATCAATAGATAAGGATAAGTATGATTATTTCTTAGGTGATGCTGCCAACAAATCATCTAGAATGTGTGATAATGCTAAACCAACCGGAATAATTGTAGAGCTTAGTGATGGTTATATAGATGAAATGATGTTAAAACAATATATAGCATTTGAAAAGTTTGAAATACAGGTAAAAAATGATGAAAAATATATTGTTATGGCAAGCCCAGAAGTAACTACAGTATTTAAATACAAATACTTTTATCTATCTAAAAATAAAAATGAAAAAAGAATATTTATTAAGTATGGACAACCATGTTCTATAAATTGTAAATATTGTCTTTCAGGAAAAGAATCGTTTTTCTATTTTAAGTTTGAGATAAGAGAATTTATTCAAGAATTTAGAATATTTTCGTTGGAAAATCAAATAGATGGTTATTTATTTTCAGTAAGTCAGATGAATGAGTCCATTGATGACAATAATTATAATACTACCTTAGAAATATTACTGTTTTTAATTAAACACACAAATAATGTTATACAAATTGCAACAAAAGAACCTGTATATAAAATAGAAAAATTGTTTAATGATATATCTACAACATGTAATAAGGATATTATTACTAAAAGACTATTTATTTTATATTCTTTAAGTACAGTAAAGTACTCAGACAAGCTTGAAAAAAGACGATTCAGTGGAGAAAATAAAACATTTAACGAAGAACTGATAACTTTACTGAACTCTTCATTAATAGTGGACTTTAAATGCAATATAATACCATATGTAAAACCATTTTTACCTGGAATTACGGACAAAGAGCAAGATTTGAAAGATTTTTTGTGTAAATTTCCTATAGTCATTATAGGTTATGCTTATTTCTCAAAAGAAAAAATTAATGAAATGGCAGAATTTTATATCAAAAATATTCTAACTTCTTATCCTACAAGTTTAGATTGCTATAATTTTTCTGCACAAAGAGAGAATACTTTGCCGTTATCATATCCAGGTTATTTTAAAAATCTATATGCCTTTGATTATTCAGAACCATTGGAAGCATTTGTAAATGAGATTGAAAAAAAATCCGAATATATAAAAATATTTCGTTCTAGCCCTTGTGCAGTTGCATATCTTTGTGAAACTACATCTTATACAAATGTTGGGAATAAAGATAATAGTATTCATTATATTCTTTGTAATGGTGTCACTACGTGTGCCAATATACATTGTCTTTATAATACACCACAGAGTAAGGACAATTTAATAAATAGGATTATTTTAAGGTTGCAACATCATAATATTAATCTATTGGATATTACTCATAATTTAGGTCATTTTAAGAGGGTTTTAAATATAGCTAAGGATATAAGCGAAAAATATAATTTAGATGATAATAATAAAACAATACTTAATTTAGTGTGTTTATTACATGATTTAGGCGAGTGTACTATCCCAAATACTATTATTGTAAATAATAATAAAGATTGTAGAAACAAAAGACTTGTAGACTTTTTAATTACAGAAAATGTTAAAGGAGATATTATAGAGAAAGTTGTCAAAATAGTATCTACGGCCTCTTTTGATGATTATATAAAAGAACCTAATAAAAATATAAGGCGAAGAGGTTTTGACAATGCCGAAAATTTAATATGTGATATACTCGAAGATGCTGATAAAATAGATGCAATTGGAGCTATAGGTATCTGTAGATGTTTTGCTTTTAAAAAGAATAGAGGATTATTTAACATTGATGAACGTCCTAGAACTCGTTTGCAATTAAATGACAATCCGGGATATACTTCAGCCATAAACCATTTTTTTGAAAAACTTATTCATCTTTATGGTTTATTAAATTTGCAGGTAAGTAAAACTATTGCAATAGATAAGCATAACTTTGTATTGAATTTTTTGAATACAACATTAAACGAATATGAGAATACCTATAGAGAGGATGTATTAAGCTACACAAAAATAGAAGGATTAAAATCATTATTAAATGATAAATTAAACTATAAGTATCAGTGGTGGGATAGGGAGGGTATGGTGGAAGAATAGTTATTTTTATACTCAATGATCAATTTTTTTAGTTGACAAAAACAGATTGAATATAAAAAACAAAAAATTTTAAAATAAGAATATAATAGACTAATATCGTTTGGCGTCAATATTGTCTAAGCAGAATTTTAATCAATTTGGTAATAATTTTGCCCTTAATTTGTCATTGCAAGCGTAGCGAAAGGTGTGTAGGCACACATCCCTGCAATCTCTTTTCTGTAAAAAAACGAGATTGCTTCGTCGTTAACTCCTCGCAATGACAAATAGGCTTAAAATAAATGCCTCTGAAAGTGTTAGATAATGGCCCCATGAATTTAGACAATATGTTAAGTTATAGGAGGCAAAGAATAGAAAAGAAAAATAAGGAAATAAATACATATATAATGAGAGAAAGCTTAACGGCAGGGCTTAAAGCAAAAATAGCAATAGAAGCATTATTGTGCCAGCAATTCTCATTTTGAATAAAATAAGAGGAGAGACTTATGTTAAAATAAAACGAATAGTTTAAAGGAGGTGAGTCAGATGGGGTAAATATAAGCTTTGATTGGTTAAAGGAAAAAAGATGGCGGGGGAAAACCCTTTTAAAAAAGGTGCGCCTCCACACCTTCGCTACGCTCGCAATGACAACGTGAGGTGAACTATTACCATATTATATATTTGATGTTCAAGTTTTTTTACTTGGCTATGTCTGTTGTATGTTAAAATATTGAATTATGATATGAACCGCTACAAATAGATTGTTGGAGGTATGTATGGGTATTTCAGCATTAACCACAGATGAATGTATTGTAAGAAAATACTCTATAACTATATATGGTAAGCAGTATGAGGTTATCTTGCATTCAGATACGGATGAGGGGGGCTTTTGGATAGAATGTCCAGAATTTAATGTTGCTTCTCAGGGAGAAACTATAAAGGAAAGTCTTGACATGATTACCGAAGCCATAGAAGGGTATTTAGAGGTTATTGAGGAAATTAAACAGGAGAAAAAATCTGAATAGTGAGTGGTATTAACAATTTAAAATCAGATAGAGTTATAAGGGCATTTGAAAGAGCAGGATGGATCAACAAAAGAATTAAAGGGAGTCATTGGTATTTTATGAAAGAAGGCAATCCAAATATTGTATCTATTCCTATCCATAAAAATAAGCCAATTAAAAAGGGATTGCTTCTTAATGAGCTTAAAAAGGCAGGTATTACTGTTGAGGAATTTTTGCAATTGTACTAACTTAATTTTTGTTACATATTAAATCGAAATGCGCTATATTAAAAACAATAAGGAAACAAATACAGAGCGAGGGTGCTGCCATCACTCTCCCGCCAAAGGGGACTTCTCCCTTTGGCCTACCGTATCTATTAGGATAATGAGGATAGTGTAAAGGAAGAGTTCAGCATTAATCAGGTCTAAAAGAGCGGTCTCTTAGTTGTTCGAAGGTATATGGGCATGTTTGAAGTAAATGTTTTTTATCAATGCCTGTTTCGTCTTCAAAAGATATTGCTGCATCTTTAAATGCTTCATCTATAACAGTTTCTATATTGTGTTTTAGGCTAGGACTATTTTTCAGCAAACGTTCAATCTCTACTCTTTGAGTATTTATAGTTGCTCTCCAGCTCTCCGAGCGTCTAATGGGTTGGTATTGCCATTTGAGTAAGTGCATGATTAATACCATTAAGCGACTTTCCAATTCTCTTTTGTTGTTTTTACCCATATCTTCCAGCTCCTCAGCTATGTTGTCTATATCTATTTCAGTAAACTTACCTTGTTTTAACAGTTCAGCATTATAAAGTGCCCATTGATAAAAATCAGAGTCGTAGAGTGATTTTTTAGTTTGCATTAATTTATCCCTTCTTTTTTTTCAAGTTGCCTGCCCATTAGTATTATAACATAAAGTATAGAAGGAAACTAAAAATTAAAAAAAACGGTCTTGGCAAATCAGTCCACCTTAATTTAAAGATTGATATTGCCTGTTATAGTTATAAAACTTAATATATTCTTTCATACCTGCTTTAACCTCCATTATAATCTTTACAATCATAAATTAATAACCTTTGCAAAATCTTTAAAAGAGTTTACTATATTTTCATGACATGTAAACAGTATACATTGAATACCAAGATTTTTAATTAATGCGGCGGTTTCTTGTAGTCGCTTATTATCATAGTCAACGAAGGGGTCATCCAGTAAAAAAGGTAGATTCTTCTTACCGCAAAGAATCTCTATTAGTGCTATTCTCAGGGAAAAGTATAGTTGCTCAGTAGCGCCTGAGCTTAGGGTTTTTATATTTGTTAGGACTTCTCGGTACTTATCTTTGGTAAATTCTTTTACTAAGAGTTTAATTGAATCTTTTGAATCAAAAGATACCTTGACATTTTCGTATTTATTTAATGTTATCATATTAAAGTATTTAGATGTACAGTTATCTATTTTTTCATTAATAATACTTACAGTCTTTTTGGCAGCTTCTTTTAAAGTTTCTTCAAGTATGATGAGGCTTTTTAGGTAATCATCTGCCTTATTCTTTTTAACTTCGAGGGCTTCTAATTCTTCTGACACTACTGAAAGCTCTTCATATGATGGTACGTTAGCAAGTTCTGCACCAAGTCGTGCGGCTTCAACGTCGAAGCGTTGACGGTTTTGTTTTTCTCTTGATAACGTATCTAATAGGTTTTTCAAGTTTTCTTTTAGTTCATTAATTTGTAGTGGTAAGCAAGTGCGCACGAAATCATTATCAATGTCAAACCTTGATAGTTCGTGTTCTATTTGTACCTTTTCTTTTTCAATGTTTTCCTCAGTTGTTTGGCCTATTAGGCTTGCCTTTTCGTATCTAAACTGAGCGAGTTGTCCTTTTTTATTTTCAAGTTCTACTTTTTTCATTTCATAGATTGCTTCTTCTATTTCAAACTCCTTTATATTGCCAAGTTTCAGTAGGAGTTCCTCTGCCTTTAATTGTAGCAAGTGGTGTTCTTTGATTTTTTCATCAAGCCGTTCTTTAAACTCCTTCTGTGTTATGCTACTAAGGAGCTTATCTTCATCCACTTTAAGTCTGACCTTTTCCATATGTAAGGTATAATAGTGTTCCAGATGTTGTGGGTTTTTGGTTGTAAATTTTTTGCCAAATTCTTCTATTTCTTTTTCGCAAGTTTCAGCAGAAAGCGATATGTTTGTAAGACCTATATTATTAAGTGATACGTTTAATATGCCTGGCACTAAAAAGGAGTTTTTGTGCCCTATAAACAATAGGCTTGCCTTTTTGGATGGTTTTAAGAAGATATTTTTTTCTGTTGTGTTAATTTCAATTTCCTTAAAAGCCTCAACTTCCACGTTAAGGGCTTGGGATTTTAGTGTATCGTTTAGTTCGTTGTATCTTGCTATAAGTGTCTTTAATGTATCAATTTCAGCAAGTTTTGGAATAATTTTATCAGTCAACTCTACGTCTATTGCAGCTATTCTATCTTTAATCTCACTTAAGCGTTTATTTGTCTTTTCGTAAGAGTCAATGTCTTTTTTGTTCAATAAAATAGAGGTATTTATTTCTTTAAGTGCAATATAATTTTTTAGTTTTTCCCCTTGATGCCTTTGCTCATTTTCCAATATCTCCAGTTCAGAGCTAAGGTACTCTATTTTAGCATTGATTTTTGATAATTGTTTTAATTTGTCATTTAATTTTCGTACCTTTATATATATTTGAAGCCATTTAGTTTGAGTATCTAATAGTGATATTTGTTTTACAGAAGTTTCAATGTCTTTTTTAAGTGTTAAGAGTTGATTAGCTTTATTTGAAAAGGCTTCAAGCCTTATTGTAAGCTCAGTTTTTTTGTCCTTTAGTTTTTGAATGTCAGAGATAATATTATTGTAAAAAGCCCCGTCTTGACCTTTAAATGCAGTTCTTTTTACAGTAAGTATATCATCAATAAAGCGTATTAATTCATAGACGGACATACCTTGCCTTGAAGCTGTAACCAATGCCTCAACTTCCCGCTCTATTGTGGTCTTTTTAAGACTTGAGAGCTCCTTTTGTTTAACCGTCAAGAGTGTTCTAAAGGTATCTATATCAAAAAAACCAAACAACTCCCCAATGAAGCCTTTTATCTGTTTTTCATTTTTTAAGTCAATCGTTGCGCCACGTATGTAGGATTTATTATCTTGAAAATTGCGCTCTACTATGACATCTTGCATAACGTTATTGGCTTGCTCAAGCTCAATTGTCAGCTTAATAACAGGGCGCTCACCATCCCATGTCTGAAAATTAGGATTAACTGCCTTTTCAACCTTTGTAAAAAACACCTCTTCTATAGCCTCAAGGATGGAGCTTTTACCGGCTTCATTTGGTCCAAAAACACAGGTAAGACCATTGCTTACAAAATCATATTGAGTGTTTTTTAAGTTTCTAAAATTAATAGTAGAAATGGACTTGATTTTCAAAAAAGATACTCCTTTAAAGATAAATCCTTCTTATCCTTCTCACCAGCTAAAAGCCCAATCCCTATCTGCATAGCCCTAAACATGTGCTGCCTCTTGTCCTCATCAGGCTCAAGCGATAGTTTTTCTTCCATAAGTCTAATGAATTGGCCAGCTACCGTGTTTGCCGGATATGAGACAGCCTTTGAGTTAAATCGCACGTCCTTGTCATCAAGAAAAACATGAAAAACCTCCTTTAGCTTATCCAGTAGTGCCTCTTTAAAATATTCATATTGATTGATTTCAATATCTCCACTAAGATAAATATTTAAAATAGTGTTTTGAGGTTCATAAACATTTTCTTGGATAAAGTGGCTTAAATCCGCCAAATCCTGTTCCACATTGATAGGGATTTTCATATTAAAAAATCTACCAATCGGCTTACACTCAACAGAGAGTACCTTCCCCTCTTTAAGACAAATTAAAGCAAACGTGCCCCTACCCTCTCCACCTTTTTCAAGTATCTCCGCTACCCCACAATAACACGCCATGCCCCCCCCATACTCGTATTTATTGAACCTATGCCAGTGCCCAAGGGCTACATACTGATAGTCAAGGGCAGCCACCTCCTCAAGCGTAAATGGGTAGTCATCAATGTGTTCATGTAACTGAATGCTGCCATGTACAAGGGCTATATGATAAAGAGCTTCCCTATGTTTATCCAAAATAGGAAGCGGTGATTGGTTATAAGTAATGGTTGGCTTACCATAAAAAGCAATTTTATAATCGGAGTCATAAAATACCTCCCCGTCAGTAGCTTTAAAAATGTGTGCATTTGGCACCATCTGCCAACTTTCCCGCAGGTATAAAGACCCTTGCACAAGGGCATCATGTCCAGCGACACCACCTTGACCAGCACCGGGTAATATGTAAAAGTTTAGCCCACTCTTTTTTATTATACCTTGTATGATGTTTATAGTCTTTCCAACACTATTTGAATCGAATAGGTCTCCAGCAATAAGTACACCCTTAACATCTTCTTGGATAGCAAAATCAACTATACGATTAAACACGTCAATAAGTGCTTGGCGTAAAACCTCCCCTTTATCATAAAAAGCCTTAAAGGGCTTCCCTAAATGTAGGTCTGATATATGTATAAGTTTAATCATGTCTTATTATATTATATACCAAAAGAAAAATGATTTGCAAAAAATAATAGCTGTATTTTTTTGGGGTTCAAGGGGCGTAGCCCCTTGTGCGGGATTCCAAAGGGACGAGCCCCAGGGAGGTGCGCCTCCGCACCTTTGGCGGGAGAGTGAGGACAACGCCCTCACTCTGTATTTGTTTCCTTATTATTTTAATTAGGGAGGTGTGCTGCCGCACCTTTTTGCCTAAAAGGGGTGCGGCAGCACACCTCCCTGTTTTTCCCTGCTCTTTTTTTTTCTTAACTTAATGGCATTGGGGCAGAGTCCTTCCCTCTTTTCTTCTATCTTTTATCTTTTTCAATGTTTTTTATTGAAAAATAACAGTATAATGTATAAAATATTAGTGCTTTAAAAAGTTATCTGCAAAGGCACCCTTAAAAACTAAAGAGTAGGAGAGCAGTATAAATGAAAAAAAAGGGTATAAGCTTATATATTATAGGAGGGAGTAACTATGGATAAAAACATGAAGATACTCGTAGTGGACGATTTTTCCACCATGAGGCGGATAGTGAAAAATATTCTAAAACAAATTGGGTTTGAGAATATGGATGAAGCGGAAGACGGTGCCGAGGCTTTTAACAAATTACAGACAGGTAACTTTGATTTTCTTATTACTGATTGGAATATGCCAAATGTGACAGGGCTTGACCTTTTAAAGAAGGTGCGTAGTGATCCGAAGTTGAAGGGGTTGCCTGTTTTAATGGTAACGGCTGAAGCTGAGAAGGAACAGGTTATTACAGCTGTTAAGGCTGGCGTTAATAATTACGTGGTAAAGCCGTTTACGGCTGATGCCCTTAAAGAGAAAATAGAGAAGATATTTCAGAAAAAATAAGTGGATAGGGGTTTGGACGGGTTTTGAAATTTTATGTATTTAAATATTTAAGGAAGAGAAAAGCTCAGTTTCTGAGATTTAACCATTAAAAAAATCAGTATTTGGAGGTATCCAATGACCTTAAAAAAGTATCCTTCGTTTGAAGAGTTGGTTGAATATGCAACTAAGTTTGTTGAAAAACAAGGTGGTACATGGGACCACACAGCATGGCTGGAGTTTTTAGCCGAAATTCAACAAAAAGGGGTTAAAATTACACATGAAATGCAGGCATACATGGGTAACGTTATTGAATCAATGAAAAAACTTCATAACTCCATAACGTCTACCTCTGGACTTGAAAACATTATGCTTGCTATTTCCGATAACACCGTCAAGTTTGTTAAAAAGACACAGGGCTCTTGGGATCATTCTGGATGGGAAGCATATATTAAAGACATTCAGAAAAAGGGTGTCGAGCTTAATGAAGAAAGCAAAAGTTACTTAGGTAAGGTTTTAGAATCCGCAAAAGAGCTTTATTCTATTCAATCAAGCGAATAGTATTATCAGACTCTTAAATTAGCTCATTTATTAAAAGTGAATAGTTGCCTAAGACAATCAGCTAAGGGTGGTTGGTATTTTAAAGTGCCTGCCACCCTATGTTTTATTTATTAATATTTATCTTCACAAACCAAGTGTTATAAAATAATTGCAAGGAGTGTTTAATGGTAGATTTTGTTTATAAAAAATATACAACTGAAGAGGATAAGATTTACGAGCAAGCTATGTTGAGGTTAAAAAATGCAGTACACGAGGGCATGACCTACGATGAGGCATGTGCTCATTTAAATATAAAAGACCAGTCCTTATTGACATTCATTATGGAGGACTTTTTGAAGATTATGATAGCCGAGATGCACTATGAAAAGGGAATGTCTTTGAAAGAGATAGCTGACAAATTGGCTGTACCACACAAACAGTTAATCAAGACAAAGGAAATTATGTTAGAAGATATAGCCATTACGGCTGCTGCTGAGTACCATAAAGAGACAAGTATGGGACAGGGGTAAGAATTGTGATAGATGTGGACTTGATTGTAGAGGGCAAGTATGTATTAACTATGGTTGAAGGGGCCAAGCCTATAGAAGACGGGGCGGTAGCAATAACTGCTGGAAAGATAGTAGATGTGGATAGTGCTTCAGTAATAACAAAGAAGTTTAAGCCTGCAAGGAAACTTGGTGGACACAATAAAATAGTATTTCCAGGCCTTATAAACACCCATACGCATGCAGCGATGGTGTATTTCCGCGGACTTGCCGATGATTTACCGTTAAAGCAATGGCTTGAAGACCATATCTGGCCTGCTGAAGGCAAATGGTTAAGCGTTGAGTTCATAGCAGATGCTGTAGAGCTGGCGTGTCTTGAGATGCTACTTGCAGGGATTACCATATATAATGACATGTACTTTTTCGAAGATGAGGCCGCTAAGGTTTCAAAGCAAATGGGTATGAGGGCGGTGCTTGGTGCGGGGGTCTTAGATTTTCCAACCAGCTCGGCTAAAGATGCAGATGGACATATTGAAAACGCGAAACGCTTCATAGAAAATTGGCTTGGTGATGAACTGATTACCCCCTCAATAGCTCCACATGCACCTTATACCTGTTCGCCAGACACTTTTAAAAAGGTTAAGGCGGTTGCTGAGTACTACGATGTGCCTCTACACACGCACTTAGCCGAAACCGAATCAGAGATAACCATTGTATATAATATGTACGGCAGTACGCCAGTAAAGCTCCTAAATAGCATTGGATTTCTTGACAAACGAGTAGTTGCAGCGCATTGCGTGTGGGTATCAGATGACGAAATAGACATACTGGCAGACAAGAAGGTTGGCGTTTCGCACTGCATAGAAAGTAACCTAAAGCTCTCCTCCGGTATAGCACCTGTTGTAAAGATGCTTGAACGTGGCGTACATGTTACACTTGGAACTGATAGCGCTGCAAGTAACAACGACTTAGATATAATATCTGAAATGGCTATTGCTGCAAGACTGCATAAGGCAATGGTTAAGGACCCTACCGTACTTAATGCAGAACAAACCCTCACTATGGCTACACGCTACGGTGCTGAGGCTCTTGGACTTGATAAAAAAATTGGCACTTTAGAACAATCAAAGGCAGCTGATTTAGTTATTGTAGATATTAAAAAACCGCACCTTATGCCTTTTTATGATGTATATTCATTAATTGTATATACGATGCGTTCCTCAGACGTTGAAAGCGTTATTGTTAATGGTGAATTGGTTGTACATAATGGCCACTCTACAAAAAAGGATGAAAACGAAATACTGGAAAAAGTCCTCTGGTGGAGTGATAAAATAAAACATGACTCCATATATATGAAAAGGAAAAGAACTTAATATAATCTTAGTCTTTGTTTAGAGCCTATGGCAGTTTGTTATGGGGGGAAATGGGCTTGATATTTGGACTAATTTTAAGTTATATTTAATCATGCCTAAAACTATAGAATTATATAATTTGCTAAAAGATAAGCTTGGGGAGGAAAGTACGTTGTTGCTTATTGATACGATTGACGATGTATCAACGCAGGCTAAAAGCGATATTTCTCAGTATGATATACAAATTATAACAAAAGAACTTGAAATGAAAGCTACTAAAGAAGACATTGCTAAGGTGCGGGAAGACGTGCTGAAGTTAGAAATGTCTATGCGTACTGAGTTTGGTAAGGTATGGGCTGAGCTTGAAAACAAGGCTACCAAAGAAGATGTTGCTAAGTTGCGTGAAGATTTACCGAAATTAGAAATGTCTATGAACGCTGGGTTTGAAAAAATTCGCTCTGAGTTTCGCTCTGAGTTTGAAAAAATTCAGACAGAGTTTGGTAAAGTATGGGCTGAGCTTGGTAAAATATGGGCTGAGCTTGAAAACAAGGCTACCAAGGAAGACATTGCTAAGTTGCGCGAGGATATGCTGAAATTAGAAATATCATTGCGCGCTGATATTGAAAAGACACGAGCTCAAATAGAAAAGGCCAAATCCGAAACTATAAGGTGGTTATTTCTGTTTTGGGCATCACAAATAGGGGCTATTTTTGCGCTTTTTAAGTTTTTTCTAAAATAGTTTCTTTAATAACTCTACTAAAGTTTATCACATCATTATTGTCTGCCAAAACGTTTACTCAAAAAGTTACCTTCTTGTCTAAAAACTGTTTGACATTCGTGTATATATCTGGTAGCATAAAATATTTTAATATGTTTATAATTGCAAATTAAGAAATGGTTAATTTATTATTACAGGTGCATTTTAATGGCTGTTCAAAGGGGCTTGGGGGCTATGAATAGTTTTTTTTAAAAATAGTTTTTGCTTATTATAAACAGTCGAATAAAAAAGGAGTGTAATATTTCTATGACCTTATTTTCTAAGCGCCCATATAGGCTGCTTACAGATACGCTTTTAAAGGTTCTGCCTATCTCAATAGTCTTAGCAGTGGCGTTTTGGCTCATAATACGCGTTTTTGCCTTGGATATATTCAAAAAAGAAATGAATGAACACTTAAACACTCAGGTCTTATACGCTACAAGCTCAATCTCCCAGAAATTTAATACAATCATTGACACAGCAACGGCACTTGCAAATAGCGAGATTATTAAAGCTGCTATTATAAATTATACTACTGATGGAAGTAATGCCTATTTATCCATGTTTATTAAATCCATTCCACTGATAGGAGCTAATGAGGCAACATTATCCTTAATAGACAATAAGGGACAGTTAATAGTAACCAATGGTACTACGCCAAACGGTACTCAAGGGCAGACAAATATGCTTGAGTGGGTAAATGCACCAGCCAGTATATCCGACAAAGGCATTAAAATTGCAGTCAAGGTCTTTGATAAACAGCTACCCATCGGTTTCATACTAATAGAATATGCCCCATCATACCTGATAAATTTTTTAACTGTTCACATAGAGCATGGCTTTTATTTTATCATTGACAAAAAAAGCACTGTCTTATATTCATCCAAACCAGCAGTTGTGCAACCCGGTAAAGTGTTATCAACCCTCAACGATAATGCCTACGTGGAAGTCAAAAAGGAGTTTACTGGCTATAACGACTTGGATGGTTTAGTACTAATATCAGCAGTGCATGAAGAGGTTATATTAAAAGAATTAAGAAAACTTGATATTATAATATTTTGTGCTATGCTCTTTAGCCTTCTGGTAATTGTCTCTGCCACTACTGCAACAGCTAAATCTATAGATATATCCATAAACGGATTTATAAGAAGATTACGGCAGATAAAAACCTATGAGGATTTAAAAAAAACAATCAACATTAGCGCCTACACTGCTGCTGAGATACATATGCTTGCAAATGAGTTTAATGATATGATGCAAAAGGTAGAAATCACTACATCTGAACTTACCCAAGCAAATGAAAAGCTACAAGCAGAAATCATCACAAGGAAACAGATGGAAGACCAAAGCAGGCACACATATGAAATGCAACATGTTTTAAACCAAGTGCTATCAATATCCTTAGAGTCTATTCCGCTTTCTGAAATGCTTTATAAGATTTTACATACGGTAACGTCTATCTCTTGGCTATCGTTACAGTCCAAAGGTGCTATCTTTACAATAGAAAATGAGCCAAAGGTGCTTATCATGCAGGCCCACTACGGGATGTCTTCCAGTATAATAAACAAGTGTAGACGTGTGCCATTTGACATGTGTTTGTGCGGTAGGGCTGCCTCTAAATCAGTTACATTCTTTGTTGACTGCATAGACGAACTTCATGATGTAAAATACGACGGTATGGAACCACATGGCCATTATTGTACACCTATAGTTGCAGGCAAAAAGACCATCGGCGTTATATGTCTTTATGTTAATGAGGGCCACCAGCGCAACAGTATCGAAGAAGAGGCTATAAGCTCCATAGCTAGCACCATAGCTGGAATCATAGAACGCAAAAAAACGGAAGAAGAGTTAGAGGCACTAAGACAGAAAAATGAGCTAATTCTATACGCTGCCGGTGAAGGTATCTACGGCGTAGATGTCAATGGCAATACAACGTTTTTAAACCCAGCAGCAGCAAAAATGACCGGCTGGAGCATTGAAGACCTTGTTGGTAAGGCTCAACATGACATTATACACCACACTAAACTTGATGGCTCACGCTACCCAATGAGCGACTGCCCTATCTATAATGCCTTAAAAGATGGAAAGGTGCGCCACGTAGACGACGAAGTTTTTTGGAAAAAAGATGGCTCAAGTTTTCCAGTAGAATACATAACAACCCCCATGCGCGACGAAATGGGCAATATTGTTGGCTCTGTTGTCGTTTTTAAGGATATAACTGAACGAAAACAACTGGAACAGCGCCTAAGAGAGCTTGCACACTTTGACCAGCTGACAGGGCTTGCAAACCGAGTCCTCTTTTTTGACAGACTTAATCACGCCATCGCTGTTGCAAAACGTACTAATGCCAAAATAGCACTTTTGTTTATTGATATGAACCGTTTTAAATACATAAATGACACGCTCGGTCATAACGTTGGTGATATACTCTTACAAGAAGCAGCTAAACGATTTAATGGGGTGGTTAGGGAATCCGACACAGTTAGTCGCATCGGTGGCGATGAGTTTACAATAACCCTTACAAATGTAACAAAGGATACGGATGGGGAATATATAGCCCAACGCATAATAAAGGCACTAACAGCCCCATTTCATATTGATAGCCATGAGCTTTTCGTTGGTGCTAGCATAGGGATTTCCATATATCCAGACGATGGCACAGATATTGATATTTTAATAAAAAAGGCCGACACTGCAATGTATAAGGCGAAATTAACAAAAGGAAGCAGCTACCGCTTCTTTAACCCTGAGATGGAAAAAGAAGCCCTTGAGCGTATAGCTATGGAAAAAGACCTGCGCTATGCCCTTGATAAGGGAGAGTTTCAACTATTCTATCAGCCTATAATAGACCTCAATACCAATAAAATAGTGAGCATGGAAGCCCTTTTGCGCTGGTTTAGAAATGGCGAAGCCTACGTAGGTCCGGCCGAGTTTATTCCACTTGCCGAAGAGTCCGGTTTAATAATACCCATTGGCCGATGGGTATTAAAAAACGCATGTATCCAAGCCAAGAAATGGCATGATGAGGGGTTTAAAAATCTAAACATAGCCGTAAATATATCAATGAGCCAGTTTATAAAACAAAAAGACCTTGGTAAGATGGTTGCTCAGATTTTGTTTGAAACAAAACTTGCACCTAAATACTTGGAACTTGAAATTACCGAGGATGTGTGTTTGCAAAATATTGAATCAACGGTGTCCGTATTACATGAATTTGATGAGCTTGGCATTGGGTTATCTATAGATGACTTTGGTACTGGCTATGCCTCGTTAAGTTATTTGAAGAACCTGCCTATTAAAAAACTGAAAATAGACCGCTCAATCATAAGTAACATTCAGGATTCTGAAAAAGACGCCTCTATAGTGAGCGCCATTATAGCGATGTCTAAAAGTTTTGAATTAAAAACAGTAGCCGAAGGGGTTGAAACCATTGAACAGCTTGAAATGCTGCGCTCACTTACATGCGACGAAGCACAAGGGTTTTTGTTGGCAAAACCACTGCCGGCTGTACAGCATACACAAACTCTTGCTAAAACGTATAAGGCAAGTTAGCAAAGGAAAAAAGATAGAAGAAAAAAAATAGAAGAAAAAAGAAAAAGATAGAAGAAAAAAAATAGAAGAAAAAAGATAGAGGCGTGGGGGAAAACCTTTTTTGACAAAAAGGTTCTTCCCCCACACCCCCTTTCTAAAAACTTTTGACCTGCAATATATTTAATGATTCCTTTTATCTTTTACTACATTCTTAATCAATACCGTGCATCCTTTAATCTTTTTTCTTTTTCTTTTTTTTCTTTCTTTACATACCAAAGTAATCAAAACCTTTTTCTTTGTGCAGCCAGCGTTCAATTCTATAAATATAGGCAGGCTCTATTTCCGGATTTAGAGTTGCGTAGTGTTCGCTGCCTTTTTTTAAAAGTTTCTCGCCAGTAATAAGGTTATTCAACTGATATGTTTCGTCTTCAGATATGCCCAACTCTCTTATTGGGATAATTAATTTAGAGCTATGCGCTGTAAATGGGTCTAGGTTGACTGCAACTAATATAATGCTATCGCCTTCAGCTGTTGCCTTACCATAAAAAAGGATGTTATCGTTTTCCGCATAATAGAATCTGAGATTTTTATAATAATGCAACGCTTTATTTTCCTTCCTGATTTTATTAATCTTTGTAATGTAATCTTTAATATTACCAGAGCGGTTCCAATCCCACACTTTATACTCATATTTTTCGGAATTGAGATATTCCTCTTTGCCGGGCACGGCGGTGTTTTCGCAAAGTTCGTAGCCGCTATATATGCCATATACGGACGACAGTGTGGAGGCAAGGATAAAGCGTATTTTAAAAGCAGGGCGACCTCCTTGTTGTAGGAATGTTGGTAGAATATCGGGTGTATTGGCAAAAAAGTTACCGCGTAGGTATTCATTTACATTGGTTTGGGTAAGTTCGGTTAGGTATTCTATAATTTCAGCCTTAAAGTTACGCCATGTAAAGTATGTATATGATTGGGTAAAACCGATTTTAGCAAGTGTTTTAACAACAGGCGGGCGGGTAAAAGCCTCTGATAGAAATATAACATCTGGATAGTCTTTTTGCAGCTCTGTAATAAGCCATTGCCAAAATGGTACTGGTTTAGTATGTGGGTTATCTACTCTAAAGATGCGCACCCCTTTTTCAATCCAAAATGTAAGGACATTTTTCATTTCTTGCCAAAGAGCCATCCAGTTACCAGCAGCGGCATAAAAATTTAATGGGTAAATGTCTTCATATTTTTTCGGTGGGTTTTCGGCGTACTTAATAGTGCCATCCGGCCGTACGAAAAACCACTCCGGGTGTTCTTTGACATAAGGGTGATCAGGTGAACAGTTAATGGCAAAGTCGAGGGCTACTTCCAAGCCATGTTCTTTGCATGCCTTTTCAAATACAATAAAATCATCAATAGTACCAAGTCCGGGTTCTATGGCGGTATGACCACCTGTATCGTTACCGATAGCGTAGGGTGAGCCGGGGTCTTCAGTGGCTGATACGAGTGAATTGTTTGGTCCTTTACGCTTAGTGTAGCCAATTGGGTGTATTGGGGTAAGGTACAAAACATCAAAGCCCATGCCTTTGATTTCCGGCAGTCGTTTTATACAATCATAAAAGGTAGCGCTTTTACCTGGTTGTGTGCCTTGTGAGCGTGCAAAGATTTCATACCATGCTGCAAACCGTGCCTTTACACGTTCTACAATAACCTCCAAGTATGGCTCATAAGTAGTGCCATAGTCCCTTGGGGCGTATTTATGTATTAATTCAATTAAAACTGAATCGGCATATAGTTTTAATTTATCCGGCAAGGACTCCACGATGGATATAAGGTTTAATAAATCGGTACAGTAGATGCTTTCTTCCTTATGTGTAATTAATGGTATGACACTATTTAAATACCTATCGCCTTCAATGAGTTCGCTATCAATATTTTGTCCAGCATCAAACTTAAGTTTAGCCTCCTTAAGCCACGAGCGGTAAAAATCCGAGTAAGCCTCAACAGTGTACTCATATCGAGTGTTTTTAACAAGTGCAAATGTCCCTCGCCAAAGATCAAGGCCGGCATTTATGCACTCCATAACCGTTTCCTGCCAATTGCCATTGCCATACTTTTCCCGATGCTTTAAAAGCACTCTTATGACATCGTGGCCATCGCGAAAAACGCTTGCTGTAACGGTTAATAGATCGCCCACTTCTCTTTTTATTGGATACTTACCGCCATCCACTATAGGCGAAATATCTTGAATTATAAAAGGTGGTACCTTTTCAATCATAAAACACCTCTTGGTTGTCTAGTGTGTGGGGTGAGGCCCCACACAATATATTTATCTGTACTCATTGTATAGAGCATATATTTCAGAGGCAATAGCCTTCCAGCTAAAATGTTCAACAGCTCGTCTACGCCCAAGTTCACCCATATGTGCAGCAAGGCTCTTATCGTCTAAGACCTTATTGATGCTATCGGCGAGGTCTTTAGAAAATTTCTCCGGCTCTACTGGTTCAAAGGGGCTTTCCTTTAACTGTTCAAGTGGGACTAGGTAGCCAGTCTTACCTTGTTCTATGATTTCAACAATGCCGCCAACGGCACTTGCCACAACAGTCGTCGAGCATGCCATAGCTTCAAGGTTTATTATGCCAAATGGCTCATATATGGAAGGACAACAAAAGACATCCGCATGGCTATAAAGCTGTATAACCTCATCTTTAGGGAGCATTTTTTGTATCCAGATGACGTTTTTGCGACTTTGCTGTACCTTTTTAACGCCGGCTTCCATCTCGGATTTAATCTCCGGCGTATCCGGGGCCCCCGCACAAAGCACGATTTGAGCCTCGTCGTTTATGTGTTTAATAGCATTAACCAAGTGTATAATGCCCTTTTGGCGAGTTATCCTGCCAACAAATAGTACATAAGGTTTTTCGGGATTAACGCCGTACTTTATAAGTGCGCTATTGTCGGTTTTTTTATCGTACTCATCCGTGTCAATACCGTTATAAACAATCTTAATCTTATCCGGATTTACGTTAAAAAGACTAACAATATCATCCTTCATGCCTTTTGAAACGGCAATAAGGCAATCGGCCATTTCCATAGCGGTTTTTTCAATCCAAAGTGAAAGCTCGTAGCCATTGCCGAGTTGTTCACGTTTCCATGGTCTAAGCGGCTCAAGTGAGTGAGAGGTTATAAATAGCGGGATACCGTATGCCATTTTAGCAAGTATACCGCCTAAATGTGTATACCACGTGTGGCAGTGCACAATTTGTGCATCTATGTTATCTGCATTAAACATTATACTATTGTAAAAAGCAGTAAGAGGGGACTTTAGTTTCTTATCACAGTTATCGAACAAGGCTTTATCATAAGAATATCCAGTAGCCTTTAAGTGTTGCTCCTGTAAGCGCTGGTCCCCAAAACATCGTACTTCAACATCCATAAGCTTTGCAAGCTCTTTTGTTAAATATTCAACGTGAACACCAGCGCCTCCGTAGATATAGGGCGGATATTCATTTGTAAGGAATAAGGCTTTCATAGTCCCTCCTTAAAATAATAGAATAAATGTTAAACGTTAAAACGGAAATTAATAATATCACCGTCTGATACAATATAAGTTTTTCCTTCAAGGCGCAGGAGGCCGTGCTGTTTAGCCACTGTCATAGAACCGCTTCTTATAAAATCGTCATATGCAATAACCTCAGCGCGTATAAAACCCCGTTGTATATCTGAGTGGATTTTACCGGCAGCCTCTAAGGCAGTAGCCCCACTATCTACAGTCCATGCCCTTACTTCATCTTCACCAACCGTTAAAAAAGACATAAGCCCCAAAACTTTATAACTAAGCTGTATAAGCTTATTATAAGCCGGCTCTGTAATACGAAGCTCTTTTAGAAACTCAGCTGCCTCTGTTGGCGTTAGTTGGGCTATTTCCATTTCTATCTTGCCACATAAGGCAATTATAGCCTCAGCGCTTAAATGTATATTATTAGTAATTTCTGTCATAAGCGCTTTATGCTTATCAGTGCCTAAATCGTTTTCAGCAATATTTAAGACAACAATTTTAGGCTTTATCGAAATAAATTGCAAATGTCGAAGAGACTTAAGCTCTTCTTCTGAAAAGAGAACCCCCCTTAAGGGTTTTTCCATATCGAGGGTCTCTTTACACTTAAGGAGTACCTTCTTTTCAGCCTCATCCGGCTTTTTACCCCTTTTGGCGGCCTCTTCCATTCTTTCAAGGCGTTTTTCAACCAATTCCATGTCAAATAGTATAAGCTCTGTTTCAAGATTAAGGGCATCTCTTAGCGGGTTTATGCTACTTTCTGGGTGCACTACCGCATCATCGTTAAAAACCCTTATAACCTCTACAATAGTATCGGCATGTTTGATATAGTCATAAACCTTTTTATTGTGAGTCTGCTCACCCTTTTTAAGACCGGAGTAGTCCATGTACTCAATTGTAGAGTAGATGGTCTTTTTAGGTTTGTAAATACCCGACAAGGTTTCTATCCTTGTGTCTGGTACCTTCACTGAACCAATTAGAGGCTCTTCCATGCTTGAGGGATAGTTGGATATGGGAGCATTAAGGGCAGTTACGGCATTAAACACAGTAGTTTTACCACAGTTAGCAAGCCCGGTTATCGCTATTTTCAAAATAAGCTCCTTTGTATAAATTATATAAAATCTATAGTTAAAGTTTAAGGTCTATTATAACAGATTCAAATACAAATAAAGGTGTGATTAATAATAATTCCCAAGTAATAGATAGCGCAATAGGAGCCTACCCTTAAATGTTTTTTTCTTTGTCAACAAATTCTCCTTTCTGAATCAATAGGTCTTTATTTTTTTGCTATACAATATTAAGCATTAAATGTTATATTACCTAAATAAAACTAATGATAAAACGATTAATACCATCCTTATTACTGGCAGGCATACTATTATTATTCAATCAGCAAGATTCAGTATTAGCGAATGAGCCCATCACAAGTAAAATGCTTTACTGGTATGAAGGCAAAAAAACTGTAAAGGCGTGGCTAAGTGGCAATGAAAAGGCAATTTTTACACAAAATCAAGAAAAAAGGCTAATAAACGATACTAACTATGACGTGGTTTTAGAAAAATCCCCAATAGCTATCTTGCGCCTTAAAAGTAATTTAAATGTTGACTATACTGATTCAAGCTACCCTGTGCTTTATAAAAACAACAACATAGACCCGCAAAGAAGTCTGATTTTAACAGGAAAAATCATTGTCCGTTTTAATGAATGGGTATCGTTTAATACTATTAAACATATTGAAGATACCTATAATCTAAAACATTTAGAAGTTGTACCATTTGCCTCTAAAATACACATTTATGAGGCTAAAACCAAAATAGAAGCAATAGATACCGCCCGTTTACTTCATGAAAGTGGTTATGTTACGTATGCCTACCCGGATACAATCAATATGGCCAAAAACCACTTGCGCTACAGTGATGAAACGCCACAAGATACGCTATTTAAAGAGCAATGGCATCTAAAAAACACAGGGCAAGATGGTGGCACGACCACTGAGGACCTAAACGTTACACCTGTGTGGCAGACCTTTAGAGGCTCAACAAATGAGGTAATTGCTGTGGTTGATGATGGTATTGACATAAAACATGAGGATTTAGTTGATAATATAATAAGCGAACTAAACTATGATTTTATAGATAAAGATGAAGACCCAACGCCAGTCAATATATTTGATAACCATGGCACAGAAGTGGCCGGAGTTGTTGCAGCAAGGGGATTTAACACTAAAGGTGTAGTTGGTGTAGCCCCATATGCTGGTATAGTTGGCTACCGTCTTTTGGGTGTAACTTCCGATGAAAGTGAGTCAAATGCCCTTACGCGTAATTATAATAAAGTGGATATTTACACAAATAGCTGGGGACCAAGTGATGATGGCATGACCTTAGAAGCCCCCGGTCCACTAACAGAAGATGCCATATCAGAGGGGGCTAAAAACGGTCGTGGCGGCCTTGGCAGTATTTACGTCTGGGCTAATGGCAATGGTGGCAGCGATAACGATAATTCTAACTACGATGGCTATGCCAACTCGCGGTACACAATAGCAGTAAGCGCTTCAACAGACTCTGGCACTGTAGCAGATTACAGCGAACCTGGGGCTAATATCGTAGTAAATTGCCCATCAAGCGGCAATGGCCATTACATAACAACCACAGATATTTCAGACCCTGCAGCACCTCCCGATGTAGCAGGCTATACAAACGGCTTTAGCGGGACTTCTGCTGCTGCCCCGCAAGCAGCTGGCGTGATAGCGCTCATGCTTGAAGCAAATCCAAATCTCAACTGGCGCGATGTAGCTCAGGTACTTGCAAATACGGCAACGAAACTTAACAGTAGCCACAAGGGCTGGAGCACTAATAGTGTTGGCTATCCGATACACTACTACTACGGCTTTGGACGTGTAAATGCCGCTGCGGCTGTCAACTCGTCTAAAACATGGACAACTATGGGACAAGAAATATCCACTCAGGCAACCTCCTCACCTAATGCCCTAATCCCAGATGGCACCGTAAGCGGTATCACTGATAGTGTAACAATTGATAGCTCAATAAAAATAGAAACCATCGAGGTTTATTTTAATGCCCCTACTCATAAGTGTTGGGGCGATTTAGATATAACACTAGTAAGCCCCACAGGCACGGAAAGTAAATTAGCCCAATCACATACCGTAAACTGTATACGAACAACGTATTTTTATGATGACTGGAGATTTGGCACGGTACGGCACTTGGGTGAAAACTCACAGGGGGTGTGGACACTAAAAGTAGCTGATAAGATTAAGATAAACGAGGGAACTTTAGATTCTTGGACTATCAAAATCTATGGCACTGCTATAATAGACAACGCAGCTAATCCACAAATATATGCAAACGGCGCTACAAATGCAATAGAAATCCAAAAAGGCGCCCCCCAAAAAGGTACCTCATTGATAATATCCGTAGCCCTTGCATCGGGCACTTTTGGCCAAAAGACAGCTGATTGGTGGCTTTTAGCACAGACACCATACGGAGAGTACCATTTTGCCGATAAAGAAGACCACTGGGCATGGGAAGGTGGCACTTTGGTTTCCTATCGTGGTGAAATTGTAGACCTTATGAGTACTGAGGTATTAAACGTTGACACCTCAACCTTTGAAACAGGCGCTTATACCTTCACATTCGGCTTTGATGATAATCCAGATGGGAATCTTGATAGGAACAGGTTTTATTCACAGACGGTTACAGTAAATATTGTACAATAAAGGCAGTAGTATTTTTTTTTAAATTTGTTATAAAAATTTAAAGCCGCATTATTATTAACAAGATAAAACCAAAAAAGACAAATATTATAAATCCAAGTGTCAAAAAAGGTGCTAACATAATAAGGGTTACATAAAAAAAACCAGCCCTTTCCTTCCCTTTAGTATATTCCTTATATTTTTTTATACCATACAAAGCCGTTATTATTGCCGTTACTAGACCAATTACAGCTGTTATGAACCCTATAAGCGCACTACTCACTTCCATTGCATATATTATAAATCAAATGTCTTAAATAATGTTCATACATTTTTTATTTTTCAATAAATACAGCCAACCACTGCACATATTGAAATCCCAACCAAAAATATGTATAATTACAATATGAATAAAACATATACTACCATTTTTGCAAATATTGAAAACCAAGACTGGAAAACCGCTTATGAGCACTTACATAATATTACACAATGTTACGATAAAAACCCATTAGCCACATTCCTCCAGACACTTGAAAAACCGGTACTTATAAACCTTTTAAAGGGCTTAAAAACCACACACCTTAGCGTTGGACAACAAATTACCGAGCCAGACGGTGTTCTCTACTTATTAACATCAGGCTGCGTCAAAGTAAAATGTAATACTAATAGTGAAACCTTTATGTCATCTCCCTTGCCGTTTATAAGCACCTTGGAAAATGCTGTAAACAAACTGTTAAACCCAAACACTTATGATGACAATATTAGGTCTGGTAATTTTATAGGCGAGATGTCCCTCATAAACCCCCAGTACGGCGGCTTTTGCGTTGAAGCCATTGAATATGCCAAGTTCATTAAAATAGAAAAAGGGCTTATAGATGCAATCAGTGCACAGAGTCCAATCTTTATGGACTCAGTAAGTGCAACCGTTGCAGATGCCATTAACGGGCTAGTCTCCAAAATGAACAGCCTAAGTAATAGCAGAAAGACGGCAATTAAGCATTTGCTTTCAACGCTAATAACTGATAATACTAAAAACAATGACAACTATAGCAACAAAGGGGCAATTCTTTTTAAAGAAGGCAAGTTTGCAGATGCTGCTTTAGTGTATAGGAGTGCTGGCGATACGCAGAAAGATAATGGGGCATACAGTAAGGCACTTGCACTTTATAAAACCGCACTATATGTTACGAAAGAAGACAGCACAGCAAAGAGTGCTTATGATGAGCTTTTAAGCAGCCACCCGGCAGGTCAGGCCGTTGATTGCCCTGTAAATTTCATAGGCAATAGATTATTTCTTGCCCTACTTACACCGGATAAAATAATGACACTAATGGATAATAATAAAGTCCAAAACTACAATAAAGACGAACCGTTACTTATAGAAGGCGAAATACCGCAGCATATGTTTTTAATAAAAAAGGGCAAGGCAGTTGCATTTGCAAGCATGTTTGGAGCAGCAAATCCTTTTATAGAGTTAAAACAAGGTGATCTCATTGGAGATATTTCTTTATTTAACGAAACTGCCTCACACTTCACAGTCAAGGCATTAGATACGCTTTCTGTCTATAAACTAGAAAAACCATTCATTGAAACCTTTATAGCAAATTCACCAGAAGTGCTCTTTTTCCTTGATGAACTATATAACTTCATTTTAGAAAAAATCGAGTTAAAGCTTAAAACTATCAAAAATTTATTAAGTAACTGTTTATCATAAGTTATTTAGAATAGTTCTTGTTTTAAAACCGCTACAAATTTTTACTTGACAAGGGTAGAAACGATAGTTTATATTTTTATATGAACGTTATAAATGAAACTGATTTATTTGATGCGTGTAAGGTCTTATTTGGTTCAAATGTCAAGATTGATCAGAAATTTCTTCAGTATATCGAGCCAGCCGGCATAAAAAGCGCATTCAGGAAAAAGGCCCTGGTAACTCACCCTGATAGATACGCATCTTTCAGCGAGGATATCCAGAGAGACTATGCAGAGCAGTTTAGGATGTTAACAAGTGCTTACGAGCGTCTGACTAAATACCTGAAATCAAGGGATAACGGTACTGTGCGCGTTAAAAGCGCAACCTCTACAGCAGGTACTACGCAAAACTATAGAAGAGACTATAGCACTTACTACAAAGATAGGCAGGCTAGCTCAACACAAAGCGGTTTTGCTAGAAGCTATGCTAAACCCGCTGGAACCAACAACAGCTCGGCACAAAAAACGTACACAAACACTTTTTCTTCATCCTGGAATGCTAATAACAACGATACTGATAAGGATTTTAAAGGTAGGCATTTTGGCCAAGCCAAGGACTTCCAACAAGAACAGACAAAGGCGTCTGCTTACACACAAACAAAAGGTGCCGCTAGTAATAATGGGCAAGGTAAAACGTATTCTTATCAATCCAAGTCCTGCAAGGACGACCACGCTTACGCACCACCAAATGGCGTAACCCCCTACTCATACAAGCAAAAAATATTGCCAAGCAGGCAATTAAAACTTGGAGAGTATCTTTACCATACTGGCATTGTCAGTTGGAAAGATTTAATTTCAGCGCTCGTTTGGCAGTCCAAGACACGGCAACGCGTCGGTGAAATAGCATGCCGGTGGGGCTGGCTTACAGAAAGCGAGATAGTTGAATTAATGAAAAACAGGGATAAAGGAGAACGTATTGGGGATTTACTTATACGCTTGCAGATCATAACCCCTTTTCAACGCAATATGCTTGTATGGCAGCAACAAAAAAGCCAAAAACCCCTCGGTGAATATTTCATAGCAGAAGGTCTTATTAATGTTAATCTACTTAAAAAACATATCAAGAACCTCAAAGACCACAATGTCCAGTTTGTAGCAAAAGAAACTAAGTAATAACAATTTTTTCGATTTTAAGGATTTTGTCATTATATGTCTTTATGTTATCAAAAATGATAAAGGCAAAGGGCAGTAAAAAAATCATTATTGAAAATTTAGTTTCTGCCTTTTGCCTTGTGCACTTTTTAAAGTAAAAAAAAGATAGAAAAAGTAAAAAAGGAAGAAAAAGGTATAGGTATGGGCGTGGGGGAAAACCTTTTTAACGTATAACACGGATGGGTCAGGTCTTGAGTATCTTTATAAGTGTACACCAATATGTCCTATCAATATTTTTCCTCCCTCAATATCCTGGTAAAAATATATTCTATGTTCATAACGGTGTGTGTTGCCAGCAGTATTGGCAGTTTTTAGCTTTAAATGTGGTTCACAACATACTCGTTGATTAGAAAATTCGAAAGTAAAATCCTTTTTCTTATCTATATTTCCCTCTAGTGAACCTTCTATTTTATGTTTTTTGCAAAATGAATCTAATCTTGTTCTTAATTCATAATCTGTAGCATTATCGTTTAATATCCCTAAGTGTCTTATAATCTCTTTTGCAAAAAGAGCGAGCCCACCGTCCATTTTTCTTATTGTTTTTTTATTTCTTTCGTGGATAAAAAGATTTGGAAAATATTTTTTACACTCATCACAAAAGTGTTCCTCTGATATAGGATAAGTGGATAAATAGTGTCTGAACGAAAAGTCAAAAGAAGCCTATAAAACAAATACTTATAATAGTTTTACAAAACGAAGATTTTTTATTGAATGAGTATAAAGTATGTATATACTTCCATACTATAATTTTTGTCATAATAATTTGTGTTTTTAATCCTTATAAAAGCTCAGCATTTGTTAGGCAAAAACCATATTTAGAACATATACTGGAATATATTACATATATAATTCTATTAATAGAAAAAATCTTCATTATAGCAAATTGTCTCTAACTTACTGATATATAAAGACAATATGAGTTTCCGTTCAGACACTAAATAATATCTGTGGAATAAATACCAGTCTTTTTTTGCATATATAAAATGTATTTTGTTAACATAATTGTCTTTTATGTTGTTTTTAATATTATATAAGCATAAAAGACCATATATGTTATCTGCACTGCATTGTTTAGTGAGTGAAAAGTATGGTATTAAACGGTTTAGGATTTGTGAACAAACAACTATATCTAATACCATCTTTTTTTAAGGATAAACCAGTTGAAAGATTAATAGGCAAAAATGTTGAATATCAACACTTAAATGATGATACACTTACGAAAGGCAACTTTCCCTAATCAAAAAGGAAAATCTATTGATAATCCAACAGCCAGATGGATATTCCACATTTTTTTTGGAATTCATTGATTAATTGTAAGGGGTGTACAGGAACTCGTCATTAATATCAATGAATATCATCTTCTAATATTAGATATACTAGGTGAAAATTATAAAGTATTTTATTCATGACTTATAAGAAGGGGGTGCGGAATGTCGGCTCTATGTTTAACAAATCTAATTTATGTCAATACATTGGATTTGCTTAAAATCTATATATCCCTTAAGCAACTTCCCTACGGCGTCTTGCGCCATACCAACCATATCATCTTTTAAAGCCTGTGCCTTTATCTCTTCAATTGAGGCCTTTTTGCGAATAAGACTCCTCATATCCTCCGTTATAACCAAAAGCTCACTAATAGTAGTGCGCCCTTTATAGCCGCTATTGTTACATATACTACAGCCCTTTGCTTTATACAGTTTCAAATCCCTACTAACATCTGCCACGTTTTTACCGATTAAATCTATCTCCTTTTGCAATGGGCTATATGCCTCCTTACACTTATCACATAGCAAAGGCACAAGGCATTGGGCTACAATACACAAGAGGGTTTCGGCTATGTTATGGTGAGCAAAACACAACTGCCCAAGTTTAACGAGGGTTTCAGCGGCGTCTTTGGCGTAAAATGTGCTTAAAATTAGATGCCCACTCATAGCACCTTCAAGCGCTGTTACTGCCGTTTCGTAATCTGTTAGTTTACCAACCATTAACACATCCGCATCAGCACGCAAAAAGCTCTGCAGCGCCTTTGCAAAGTTAAAGTTAACGCTTGGCCGTATCTCTACTTGTCTTAGCCCCTGTTGGATTATCTTCACAGGATATTCGGCTGTCCAGATTTTAATGTCCGGTTTATTTATAAGACTAAGCAGGGAGTGAATCGTCGTAGTCTTACCAGCACGTACTGTCCCACAGACAAGTATCAAGCCGCGGCGATTTAGCATAATGTTCTTAAGGGTTGATACATTAACATCCGAAAAGCCAAGGCCTTCCAGCGGTATCGGCATGTTTCCTTGATTGATCTTCAAAACCACATCTTCACCGGAGACCGTTGGTATCGTTATAACCTGTATCTCAAGTGGATTTTTTTTATAAATAAACCTAACCTTTCCTTCCTGCGGCACAGTCTTTTCAACAGTATTCATGTTTGCCATTGCCTTAATCCGCGTTATCAAAGCACTTGCTTGCAAGATGGGGATTTCAAATTGCTTATAACATACACCATCAATCCTATATCTTATATCAACAAGTTTTTTAGCCTTATTTGGTTCTATGTGTATATCAGAAGCCCGCTTATTATACCCTTCTATGATTATCTGGTTTGCTAGCCGCACAAGAGCACTGCTATTTAAATCGCTTATATCCTCAAACTCCCGCGTAGTCTCCTGTACCTCTAACATATCCTCAGTCGTCGTTGCCTCAATAGCCGTTTTTTCTATATATTGTATAAACTTCAAAATATCCACTTTAAGGGCAATAACGAATTCATAATCCGGCACTTTCAAAACGTTTTTAATTTCAGCAACCTTAATCTCCAGAGGTTTGGTAAGGGCAACAGTAGCTTTACTCTTATCAATGGCAATGGGCACCCATTGAGCACGCCTTAAATAAGAAAAGTTAAGCCCCTTGGCAACTTCTATCGGTATGGATACCTTTTCATTATACTCAACAAACTTACAGCCAAAAAACTGCCCAAGCGCTGCCCCTATGTCTTTTTTTTGCACCTTGTAGCTTTCCATTAAGACTGATTCCACTTCCTTTTTATCATTGCGTGCTACAGAAATAGCTGTTTTTAGTTCATCTTCTGTAATAATGTTATTTGACACAAGGTAGCTAAAATTGGAGCTAAGCATTCTTGATTGATTACGGAAGGCTATGCCAAGTATACGTGCTATTTCCTTGATTTTGCGCTCATCGTCAGCTGTAAAAAATGTACCGCCTTCTTTATTAATCAACTGGATAACGCCAAAGAGACGGTTTTCAAACTTAATCGGCGCAGCAAGTATTTGTTTTGTGCTAAAACCGCTTTTTTGGTCCCATCTGCTGTCGAATTTTATATTTGCATGAATCTTTCTAAGGTAATTTTGGTCGTTAACATCCGGTATATTGATTATTTCAAGGGCATAGGCAGTATATCCGGCTATACTTTGTGGTGATATTGGTACTCGTATGGATTTAATCTCCGTACCTTCCATAATCTTAGAGTATAACTCATTTTTAGCCGGGTCTATGGCATAAATGGTTATCCTGTCCGCCTCAAACAGCTCTAAGATGTTGTCTTTTAGTTTAAGCAGAATTTCATCTACATTGTTAGCTGCATGGATTCTATTAGCTACCTCTTGAAAACGCTCTGTAAACTGAATATCCTTTGAAGCCTGCCCTTTATTCATAAATTATGTTATCAGAAAATAACTAATTATAGCAAATGATTTTATGAAGGTATAGATGAAGGTATATGACGCCGCAGTATCCAAAGTAGTATGATACCCGGTATTGCAGTTATCCCAGTAAATAGAAAAAAGTTGTCCCAGTCTATTAATGTAACAAGATAGCCCGAAGATGGCGCTACAAAAACCCTACCAAGAGACGCTAACGACGATAAAAGCGCAAACTGTGTGGCACTAAAACGGGCATTACACAGCGCCATAATCAGCGAAACAAAGGCGGCTGTCCCCATTCCACCTGTTAAATTTTCAAAACATACAGCAAACACCATAACTAAATAGCTCTTGCCAACCCATGCAAGCACCATAAAAGATAAATTAGAAATCGCTTGTAAAATTCCAAAATAAAAAAGCGACATAAAAAGCCCAAGCCTTACCATCAAAGAACCTCCAACCACAGCACCAACTATTAACGAAAGAAGCCCTATACCCTTATTTATAGTGCCCACATCCACAGGGGTAAAGTTAAGCCCCTTTATTAAGAAAGCCGTCGTAAGCGTACCAGCATAGGCATCACCAAGCTTGTATAACACTATTAAAATAAGTAAAGAAACGGCATACGGCCGACTAAAAAAATCTTTAAGTGGCCCAACTACAGCATCATGCAATGTCCTTGGCGCAGCTAACTCTACCTCCGGCTCCTTGCCAATCAACACTCCCAACATACCGACAAACATAAGAGCTGCCATTAATATATACGTGTAATGCCATCCAATACTGCTTGAAATAATCATAGCCAAAGCCCCTGACAATAGCATAGCCACCCTATAGCCAGTAACAAAAACAGCAGTGCCAGCCCCCCGCTGCCGCTCAGACAATAGGTCTGTCCTGTAAGCATCTATAACAATGTCCTGAGACGCTGAAACAAAGGCTATCGCAAAGGCTATCGCTGCCAATAATACAGGAGTCTCATTTGGCGTCAAAAAAGACATCCCACCAACCAAACATAACAATAGAAACTGCGTAATAAAAATCCAGCCACGCCTCCTGCCAAGTAGTGGAGGCGAAAACCGGTCTATCAAAGGCGACCATAAAAACTTTATCGTGTACGGTAACCCTATAAATGCAAAAAGCCCTATCGTACGTATATCAACACCAGTAACCGATAACCACGCCTGAAGCGTACTGCCCGTTAAAGATAACGGAAGACCAGAGGAATACCCTAAAAAAAGCATGACTGCTATCTTTCGACTCTTAAAGACTTCCAAATATGGCACTATATTAATTCCCACAGCGATGATTATAACATATGTTTTTTGAAAAGAAAATAAAAGCAAAAGAAAAAGGAAATAAGAACAAAAGAAAAAAGATTAGAAGAGCGGGGGAAAACCCTTTTCGAGAAAAAGGGTTTTCCCCCGCACCCTCTTTCCTAAAACTTTTGTCCTGACAATAAGTGCTAAATGTTGTACACTGTGGCAAAATGACATTTTCTTTCCCAAAACTTGTGCAGGCATAACGAGTAAATCGCCGACGGGAAAGAGTACCACCCATAAAAAAAATGGGTGGTACTCTTTCCCGTCGGCGATTTGGCGCAAAAAGGGGGAGGAAACATATCTCCCCCTTTAAATCCCCCTCTCTAAACTCTTTTGGAGCTTGCGCAGAGACTCTACAGTGGTAACACATCTGGTGCGCTTGCGCACCAGTAGATAAAAGAGTCCAGAGGGGGTCTTCTCTCAGGGGGAGAGCTTCTTTCTCCCCCTGATTACACCAAAGCGTCTATGGGGAAATGGCACGGCCTTAAGAAAGCCGTCTTTTTGGCTTTCTTAAGGCCGTGCCATTTCCCCAATAGACGCTTTAGTTGTTATGCTAGCACAGGTATAAATTTAACCACCAGATGAGCACATAAGGGGTCAAGGGGTCATTCGACCCATTGCAGGTAGGGGGTCGAAGGGGGAAGGACAGCGTCCTGCCCCCTTTTCTTCTATCTTTCTCTTTTCTTTTTTTTCTTCTTTTTTTTTCTTTTTTTAATTAAATCTCTCGATGCACTATATCAACAGGTATATCATGTTGTTTTATAATATCAAAAAGCTTTGTTGCTAAGGCTGGTGCTCTGTGCTGACCGCCTGTACAGCCTATACCTATAGTCAAGTATGTTTTACCTTCTTTTTTATACTGTGGGATTAGGAAATCTAAAAGCTCTTTGATTTTAGCCAGATACTCATTTGTGGCAGGTTGTTTGAAAATAAATTCCCTTACTGGCTCATCGAGGCCGGTTAGGGGGCGTAGTTCGTCAATAAAATGTGGGTTTGGTAAAAACCGTACATCAAGCATCATATCAAGGTTTTGTGGTATTCCGTACTTAAAACCAAAGGAAATAACTGTTGTTTTAAAAGCCCCGCCGGATAATTGTCCGTAGGATGCTGCTATTAGTTCTCTCAATTGATGAGGTGTGTATGATGAGGTGTCTATGATTCTTTCGGAGTTTTTTCTTAATGGCTCGATTAGCAGTTTTTCCATTTCAATGGCACTTGCTAAATTGCCGTCTGTTACTATGGATAATGGATGAGGGCGTCTGGTTTCTTTATACCGACGAAGCAGCACTTCTGTTTCAGCCTCTAAAAACACTATCTCTATATTGTACTTTCCCTTTAGCTGCGGTATAACCTTATCTGCTTCATCGAGGAAATTTTTTTCTCTAATGTCTATACCGACACCAATTTTACTAATGCCAGGGTTTGTATAGGAGATTTTAATAAAATCCTCTATCATATAAGGTGGCAGGTTATCCACGCAGAAAAAGCCGCTATCTTCAAGCGTTCTAAGGACAACTGTCTTACCTGCTCCCGATAACCCTGACACTATTATAACTAATGGATTTGTCATTTAGCTGGTTCTATTAATCCTAAATCGCCATCTTTGCGTTTATAGATTACGTTGATGTCGGTACTCTTATCATTTTTAAATACGAAAAAGTCTCTCTCAAGTAGGTCTAACTGCATAGCTGCCTCTTCAGGGCTCATCGGTTTCACTTTTAATTGTTCTTTTTTTATTATCTTGATTGATTCCTTTTCTTCATCATGTGGAATAACGGTATCCCCTTCTTCAGCCTCTGAAGCTACCTTAGAGCCTTCCTTTCTTTTAGAGCCAACCTTTTCCTTATACTTTTTTATCTGTCTGTCTAGTTTTTCCATTACTTCATCAACGGCAGAGTACATTTCGCTTGTTATAGCTTCTGCTTGAATGTGATGCCCATTAACATTAATTAAAACTTCGACCTTATGCCTATGCTTTTCTACACTTAAAATAATAGTAGTTTCCGTAACTGGCGATAGAAACTTTTCAAGTTTATTTATTTTTTTTTCAGTATAGCTTTTAATAGCGGAGGTAATCTCGAAGTTTCTGCTTGTAATGTTTATGTTCATAAAGCCTCCATAGAAGATTTTTATAGTTATTAATACTCACTCTTTTTCCTTTTAGTATGAGAAGGTATCTTAAGTTCCTCTCGATATTTAGCAAGGGTTCGTCTCGCTATTTTAATGTTTTTTTCTTCCAAAATCTCAACTATTCTCTTATCCGTCAATGGGTGTTTTGAGTCTTCCTCTTCAACGATTTTTTTAATCAAATCCTTCACACTTGTTGATGAAATATCACCCGTTTGTGTCGGTAAAGAGCTGCTAAAGAAAAATTTAAATGGAAATATCCCATGATTACAAGTTAAATATTTATTTGACGTTACACGGCTTATGTTACTTTCGTGCATATTAATATGTTCCGCTATATCTTTTAAGTTCAACGGCTTTAAGTATTGCACACCTTTTTCAAAAAAGTCCATCTGAAAATATAAAATACTCTCTGTTACTCTATATATAGTTTTGTTTCTTTCATCAAGACTTCTTAGCAGCCAAATGGCAGACCTGTACTTATCTATAAGGAATTGTTTATCGTCCTTGCCTAGCAGTTTCTTATTTGTAAGGAGTTCTTTATAGGTGCTGCTAATCCGAATTTTTGGTATATTATCATCATTTAAGATGATACGGTATTCATCATCATCCTTTTCAATGAAGACATCCGGCACTATATAAGCTATCTGGGTTTTAGAAAAGCCGCGACCCGGTTTCGGTTCAAGCCCTTCTATAATTTTAACAGCAGTAGCTACGTCGTCAATTGTGGCTTTGTACTGTTTTGCAATAATATTGAGTTTCTTTTTTTCTAAATCCAGTATATTATGCCGTACTATCTTTTCAATAAGAGTTCCCTCTAAGGCAAGCATTTTTATCTGAATTAACAAACACTCTTGAATATTTCTGGCACACACGCCCGGCGGGTCTAAGCTTTGTATAAAAGTAACCACCTTAGCAACAGTGCGAGCATCCACATTTAAAAGCCGCGCTAACTCCTCATCGGTAGCGCGCAGGTAGCCGTTTTCATCAATATTGCCGATTATCATTTCAGCAACTTCTTTAATTTCCTCTGAAACATTGCAAAGCCCCACTTGCCAAATAAGATGATCGGTTAAGTCCTTGCTGTCTGATATGAAGGTTTCAAACTCCGGCCGTTCGACGTATCCCGGATTAAAATAGCCAAGGTCGCGACCATCACTGCTTCTTTCCTCGAAATAGTCATCCACGGATATGGAGCTACTAAAGGACTGTTCGCTCATCTCAAGTTCACTGGTGTAGTCGCTATTAGTGCTTTCTTCTGAGCTACCAGAGCTGTCGCCCTCTGTTAAGTCCGCTCCATCTTCTTTAGTATAGTCTTCGGGATTTTCCTCTAAAAACGGATTTTCCACCATCTCTTGATTAATAGCTGCTGATAGCTCTAACTGTGGCAACTGTAATAGTTTTATAGCTTGCTGAAGCTGTGGCGTTAAAACAAGCTTCTGCATTAACTTGGCATCTAATCTTGTCTCAAGTGCCATTATAAACTGAACTCCTCTCCTAAATATGCTGTCCTGACCAACTGGTTGTCTATTATATTTTGAGGTGTACCCTCATCAAGCACCTTGCCGTGACTTATTATATATGCCCTATCGGTTATCGAAAGAGTTTCCCGCACATTATGGTCTGTTATAAGTATACCTATGCCTTTTTCTTTTAAATAACTAAGCATCTTTTTCAACTCTATTATAGCTATAGGGTCAACACCAGTAAAGGGTTCGTCAAATAAAATAAAAACCGGCTCTGTGGCAATAGCGCGAGCAATCTCTGTTCTTCGACGCTCGCCGCCTGAAAGCTCATGCCCAAGGCTTAATGATATATGATTTAAGTTAAACTCAGCAAGTAGTTTATCCGTTTTTCTGTTGATTTCCCTTTGTGATTCTCCCTTGATTTCCATAACAGCGCGTAAATTGTCCCTTACGCTTAGCTTCCTAAAAATAGAAGGCTCCTGTGGCAAATAACCAATCCCCCGCCGTGCGCGTTTATACATCGGCATAGTCTCTATCCTTTCATCATCAAAGGTTATAGTTCCACCATCTTGTTTTATTATACCCATAATCATATGAAAAGTGGTTGTCTTGCCAGCGCCATTTGGCCCTAAAAGACCGACGATTTCGCCGGTTTTTATCGTTAAATCTACCTTCTCCACAACGGTTTTCTTTTTAAAGCGTTTTACAAGCCCTTTCACGACTATCTTATTCATTGACAAGAAACACCTTGCTGTTTTCCACAACCGATCTGTCCTCTTTAACGTAGTAGGTCATCTTAGTCCCCTTGATGACGTTTTTACCGTCGCGAGCCTCCGGATTACCGGTAAAGATCAACTGCTCCTTTGTCGTATTATATATAGCCCGACTGGATACAAGGGTTTTCTTCTGCCTTGTTAGTTTAATGTTGCCGTGGGCATCTATTTGGGTAATGTTACCACCAGCATCGTAGTTGACAACCATTGTATCGGCATAAAAAGCAATGTCGCCTCTTGTTGCCTGCACATTGCCGGAAAAAGTAGCCATATTGTTCATATTATCAGCCACAAGCGTGTTTGACGTTATAACAAGTGGCTCGTTTTTATCCCCTTTAAGAGAATCCTTTAAATCCCGCTTAGTTTTTTTCTCTTTTTGTACCGGCGCTGTATTACTCGTGCCATTATCATTAGCCCCTGCCACCTCAGCACAAATCGCATACTTCCCTTCTGGATTTACTATTAATATTGCAATTAATAGAACAAAGATTATATGTTTACTTAAAAGTAACCTTAACATTGCCCGTTAACACCATCCTTTGTTTATTCAATTCGCTAATATTATCTGCTCTGATTTCAACGCCTTTGCCAAAAATAGATACTTCACTTAATGTGCTCAGCTTCTCGCTATTTAAGTCAACTAAAACGTTGCTTGTGTGAATGCTATATTTATTTGTAGAGGCTATCACGTTATCAGGTATATTTAAAATGTTTTTCTCAATTAAATATTTGCCTTCATTTGAGCTAACCTGTATCTGCTGTTCATAAAACTCAATAACCATATTTTTAAGCATTATATCCTTATTGTTTTCCATAAGCAAAGCCTTGGCAATATTGGCTACCCATGTTTTTTGGCTACCCTTTACATGCTCAATCTTAATGCCCTCCATTTGCGATGATGAGGTCAGTGTGATTATCTTGTGGCCATCATCTTTATTCAGGATAAAGTACAACCCTACCGCAATGACAAGTAGCAAAACAAGAAGAATCAACCCGTATGCCCTTTTCATAATTCATTGTATCATGAATTGGACAAGATAAGGAAGCAATGGATTAAAAAAGATTTGTTCAGCTTCCAAAAAAGCAAAGCACTTTATGATCTATATCATAAAAATATATATTAATTATCATTTACTATATAAAAAATGAGTATTAGTGTTAAAATTATAATATATAGGGGAGTTTGTGTAAACAATTAAAGCTTTAGGAGGTAAAATGGGACATGTGGAAGAAATAGCAACTGATAGTGCTATAGAGTGCAAGGTATGTAAACCATCAGTTTTGTTTGCAAAAGAACTTATAGATACAGTTAAGCACGAGCCAGCAAAAATGAATTGTTGGGAATACAAAAAATGCGGAAGGCAACCGGGCGGGGAAAAGGTAGAGGAGTTAGGGTTTTGCCCGGCAGCTATAGATGATTGCTTGGACGGGTTTCACGGTGGAAAAAACGGCGGCAGAGCCTGTTGGGCAGTCGCTGGAACTTTATGCGGCGGAAAACCTTCTGGAACCTTTGCAAGAAAGATCAAGGATTGTAGCCTTTGTGAATTTCACCAAAAAGTTATGAATGAAGAGGCAAATTACCAAAGCGCTGCTATTTATATACAAAAAATCAAAAACCAGACTAAAAAACGATTAAGTAAGAAAATAGAACAGGTGAATCCAAACTTCTTATCCTTTGCTTACGCCAGAAGTAAACACGTCTACGTTGAAAGCGTCGAGGATACTGGCTTTGATTCTTTATTTATAACATTTCTTATAATGTGGGTAAGCATGTGTCCATCCATTAGTATGCTTGAAAATAGCAGCAGACTATGTAAAGATGAACTAGTTGAAGAACTAATACTTATAGGTGCATACGCTAAACACCCACACGTGAAGGCTACAAAGGTTGTCGCTAAAACCATGTTTAAAGCAGTTAAAAAACAAATCGGCGATTACTTTAAACCACTTATATATAGCGGTATTCGATTACGTTAAGGATAACTAAAGACTTGATAATCAAGTTTTTTAAGTTGACAAATAATCAGGTGGTGTTATTACAAACAAAATAAGGGCGAAGATGCGAAGGCGCACAGGGAGGTGTGCCTACACACCCTCCCTCACATAGGTGCGCCCCTACAAACGGATAAAGAAATAAGAGGCCAAAAGTTTTAGGAAGTGCGTAGGCGCACTCCCGTAAAGGGTGCGGGGTTTGGGAGTGCGCCTACGCACCTTTTACCTAAAAGGGTTTCCCCCCGCATCCTCTAATCTTCTTTCTTTTTCTTTTTTTCTTTTCTTTTCTTTTCTTTTCTTTCTTTTCTTTTTCTTATTTTCTTATTTTTTCCATTTTAATAAAAAACAGCAAAATTGGTGGTGTTAGAAATATTGTAAACACTGTTGAAAGGGCAAGCCCTCCAAGTACCACACTTCCAAGCCCTCTATAAAATTCCGAACCAGGTCCTGGGGCTAGCACTAGCGGCAGCATGCCAAATATACTTGTTAGAGCGCTCATATATATTGGCTTTATGCGTGTACGAGTTGCATCCATTACCGCTTCGTAGTGATTCATACCATTATTTCGTATGTTATTAAGTGTTTGGTCTACGATTAATATGGGGTTATTTACGACAACACCCACAAGCAGTATAAACCCAAGCATAGTTAGTATGTCAAATGGTTGGTTTACCAAAAATTTATTTACCAAAAAAAGTCCTATAAAGCCACCAGCTCCGCCTAATGGCACTATCAACATAATGATTAACGGGTATATGAAGTTATCAAAAAGTGCTGCCATTAAAAGGTATGTAATAATAGCAGCAAGTATAAAATTCCACTTAAGGGCATTTTTAGCCTCTGTTAATTTATCTGCTGAGCCGCTTAGGTTTAGCTCAAGACCGTTTAATATGCCTTGTTGTTTGGCTATTGGGACTATTTTATCGCTAATTGTCTCCATTGCCTCTTGCAGCGGCACTGTTGATTGAGGGGTAACCTCTAGGGTTATGGTGCGTTTTCTTTCAAGGTGTCTTATGGAGCTTATGCCAAAGGTGCGTTCCATCTGAGCTACGGAAAATACCGGAACGGTTTTACCGTTAGGCGTGGCTATTACGGAGTTGTAGAGTTCTTCTGGCGTTTCTATGGTCTCGGCAGAGGTCATGAGTTTTAAGTCTATTTTCTTTTTACCTTCTTCCTTAAAATCCCCGATTTTACGTCCATCCATCAAAACGTCGAGGGTAACGCCAAGTTCATTTGCGCTTATGCCGATAGACTTAAGCTGCTCGCGAAGCGGTTTGAATTTAATCTCTGGGTAGAGTAGTTCAATAGAGGGCACTGGTCTTACCTGCGCTGTGGGCATTTCCTGTTTTATAAGGCCAAAGAGTGCGCCACTTGCCCCCACTATTCGGTTTATGTCATCACCGCTTATATCTATACTAATGGTGCGCCCCATACCGATTTTTTGTTCAAAGACACCGGCCTGCATACTGATACCAAACATGCCGGGTATGGAGCCTATGGTCTTCATAAAAAGTGGGATTAGCGCCCCTGCTCGTTGTTCATCTGTGCTCATAGCACCAAAGAGCATAAGTTCTTCAGCGCCTATGTAAAATAACTGCCTGATGCCCGGTATACCCTCAGAGTCTTTTCTAAAGTGTGGTTTTGTAAAATTAAATATGTGGTCGCCTATTGCCTCACGTTCTTTTAAAGAGAGCCCTGGCGGTGGGATTAGTATATTTATAACAAGATTTCGGTTTCCTTGCGGCAGGTATTCCATTTTAGGAAATAGTGCCATTGTTATGCCCATGGATAGGCTTACAAGTATTATGACCGTGAAGATGCGACTCCACCACTTTGCACTGGCAGTCCTTGCAATTGCCATAAATAGGTCAATAAAAAATGTGCCGATTTTATCTAAAATACTGGTTTTTGTGCCTGTGGATTTATAAAAAAAGCTGGCAAGCATCGGTATTACGGAAAGTGAGGCAAAGAGGCTTACGCACGTGGCTGTGGTTATAGCTATTGCGATGTCTCTAAAGAGCTGCCCGGCTTCTTCTTGGACAAACACAACTGGCAGAAAGACGGCTATGTTAGTTAGTGTAGATGCAACGATAGCGCCGGTTACCTCTTTGGCGCCGTCGTAGGCGGCTATGGCGGAGGGTTTGCCCATCCTGCTGTGTCTATCTATATTTTCAAGGACTACTATTGCGTTATCAATAAAAGTACCAATTGCCAAGGAAAGTCCTGCAAGGCTCACTACGTTTAGGGTTCTATCAGCCCAGTGCATAACGATAAAAGTGCCTATTATGCTTATTGGTATTGCTATAGCTACCACTGTTACGGATGAAAGGCTGCGCAAAAATACCATTAATACGATAACAGCCAAGATACCGCCTATGATAATATCATCTTTAACAAGGTCTATAGCGCCTCTTATGTATTTTCGTTGGTCGTACACCCACTCAAGCTGAATGCCGCGTGGCTTTAGCTTTTCGGCATTAAGCATTTCAACTACCTTGTGCACGTTATCTGTAAGCTCAAGGACGTTGGCGCCCGGCACTGGTTTTACGCCAACCGCTATGCCTTCCTTGTGGTTATGGAACATAGCATCTGTGCGTTTCTTGTAGCCAAAGCTGACTGTGGCTATGTCTTTGATTTTAACTTGGCGCATGCCGTCGGATTTTAAAACTACCTCTTCTATTTCCTTTGGGCTTTTAAACTCTGCAACAGTCCTTATGCGGAAGTTGCGCCGCTCAACGCCAAGTGTGCCAGCCGATACGTTGACGTTTTCCCGTTGCAGGGCTTCTGTTACGTTACTTATCGTAAGCCCATAGGCTGCCAACTTTTCAGGTATAACGTATATGTGCATCTCATCATCTATGCCGCCACGCATGAATAGGTCGGCTACACCTTCCACCCTTTCTAAGTACTGTTTGACCTCATTTTCAAAGTATGTTTTATAGGTGCCAACCGGTTTATCGTTACCGTCGAGGCTTTTTAGAATCATCCATATAACAGGCGAGGTAGCCGCCCCTGTTGCGTTTATTACCGGTTTATCGGCATTTGTCGGGTACTGGCGCACCTCGTTTAGTTTGTTTGAAACCCGCAAAAGGGCATCGTCTATGTTTGTACCCACACTAAAGGTAAGCGTAATAGAGCCCATGCCGTTTGATGATGTGCTTTCAAGCTCTTTTAGGCCGGGTATGCCTTTTAGGACCTTTTCTTGTTCTTCTATAATATCGCGCTCGATTTCATAAGGGGTTGCACCCTCCCAAACGGTTTGTACTGTAATTTCAGGCGATACTACAGAGGGGCTTAGTTGATATGGCATTTTCATAAGCCCGATGATGCCAAATAGCACTATTAGTATGGTTGCAACTATAGAGGCGGCCGGTTTTTCTATTGAAAACTTGACTATATCCATGGCTATTTCACAACCATTACGGCTTGGCCATCGCGCAGGCGCTCGTGTCCTTTTACGGCAATCTCCATGCCTTCTTGCATCGGGGCTTGCGAGGTTATACCGGCATTATAACCTTCATACCCGGTAACTACTACAGGGAGCATTTTTGCCTTGTTTTCAGTAACGGCAAACACTACCGTGTTGCCAAATACGGTAAGTACGGCATCTCTTGGTATAATGAAAGAATCCACGGAGCTGCCAGTTGGCAGTGCCACTTGTACCTCCATGCCTTCCATGAGGGAGTAGGTGTTTTTCACACGGATTTTAAGTGGAAATGTCCTTGTGCCTACGTCAGCGTTTGGTATTACTGAAAAAACAGTGCCCTCGATTGTCTTATTTTCGGCTTTTATCGTAACAGATGAGCCGTTTTTAATAGCCCTTATGACGTTTACAGGTACCTCTGCGATAACCTCCACGGTCTCATCCTTGCCAATGATTGCAACCACCTTACCCTGTGTAAGCCATTCGCCAAGATGGGTTTTTTTGGCGATTACAACTCCGTTAAATGGCGCAAGTATGCGGGTTTTTTCTATTTCTATTGATGCTGCCTCCATTTCTGCCTTTAGGCGATTGGCTTCATGGGTTATGGTTGAGACACTGAAGCGTTTGTCATCGTAGACCTGCTCGCTTATAGTGTCTTTTTGTAGGAGTTTAGCTGTTCTTTGCAGGTTGATTTTTGCAAGGTCAAGTTTAGCGAGGGCTTCGTTATAGGCGGCTTCTTTTGCCTTTAGGGTTTTTTGGAGTAATACGCTATCAACTTCAACGAGTACGTCTCCTTTTTTGACTCGTTTACCTTCCTCGATGTTTTCGGTTTTAACCTTGCCGGCTATTTCTGCGGCAAGTTCCGATTTTTCGTGAAAATATACTGTAGCTGTGAAATCCGTCTCAGGCGTTAAGGTGCCTTTTTTGAGCGGGGAGATAACAACGGGGGAAGGAGGCATTTCCTTTTGAGCAAAACCGGTTGTTGTGTGGTGCGTAAGGACAATGAATAAAAAAACAATCGTTATTAAAATTTTTTGAAATCTTGGCATTTCCTTATCTCCAATTGTTTTTATGTTTATGTGCTATTCGTTTATAATGATATTTACAAAGCCATTTACGTAATAACTAATCTCTTCCTCATCAACGTCCCTTTCTTTAATAATTTCCTCAAATTGAAAATATCCAAAGAGCATACCTAAAAAAGCACGGGCTACTACGTATGAGTCTTGTTTCATAGGGCATAGCCGGCTTTTGATATAAAGTGAAAGCCGATTTATTACGCCATCTATGTTTTCACAGTGTAGCTTCCTTGTTGAAAGTGGAAAGTTATTTATCTCAGTAACCATGATTGTAACAAGGGGTTTATTTTTCTTTAAAAAATCAAAAAGGTATGTTCCTATCTTTATTAAGCCTTCTTTGCAGTTTAGTTGTTCTATTTCAGGCATGATTTCTATGAACCTATTATTAAAGCTCATCGTGGCAAGGATGTCTTCAAAGAGTTTTTCTTTAGAGCCAAAGTACCGGAAAATCGTAAGCTCAGCAACGCCGGCTATGCGAGCGATCTCCTTTGTCGTCGTGCCGTTATACCCACGCTTGGATATTAACTCAATGGCACTGTCCATTATTTGTTGTCTTTTATCGTTTTTAATCATTATCATTGTCTTAATCTTAGTGTTTAATATTAAAGTAAGTACTTACTAACATATATATTTTGTTTTACTTTTGTCAATAGAATTTTTTTTGGCTAGGCAAACAACTATGTTATTAGTAAAGGGAAGTTTATATCAGAGACCTTGGGACTATAGATGTTGAGGGTAAAATACTCATGCAAATCATTTAAAAATTATCTTTGAGCAATTTGTATCTTTAGGTATCATTTTTTCTCCAATTTTTCAATAGAAGCCTTCACAAATTCGTGAAAGTCTTTTATTGCAACTTCAGCATCAAACTCCTCGTCTCCTATGTATTTTGATGTTAATTCCATTATTTTTCTGGGGGAATAGGATGAGTTCAACCATTCTATAATTTCTTGTTCTCGTTCTGCCACTATATCGCCACAACGTTCTTTAAAATAAGTTATTGCGTTATCATCTGTTTTGATACTTGCATAAGTATCAAAAAAATTTTTTTTAGAAACTTGTATCCTTATATTCTTACTTTTATATATTTTTTCTGATATTTTATAGTAGTAAATAAATATCATACCAATTATAACCCTTAAAACACGCCGATCCAAATCCCGATCCAAATACCGATCCAAATACTGATCCAAATACCGAGCCAAATCCCGATCCAAATCCCGATCCAAATACTGAGCCAAATACTGATCCAAATACCGATCCAAATCCCGATCCAAATACCGATCCAAATACTGAGCCAAATACCGATCCAAATACTGAGCCAAATACCGATCCAAATCCCGATCCAAATCCCGATCCAAATACCGATCCAAATCCCGAGCCAAATACCGAGCCAAATCCCGAGCCAAATCCCGAGCCCGATTAATAGCTAAAAATTCCTTCCTAAAAGTATCAAATTTATCTATACCACTGTTTATTTCTTTTAATGTAAATAACAAGCCCATATGGGACATAATAAACAGTTCCATAAACATATTATGTATTTTTTCGTTATTATAGTAAAATACATAATATAAGGAGTTACCAAACAATACATGATATTCGTTTAACGTTATAAGTTGGAAAATTACATTAGACAGTAATATAGCATCTTCTTTATTATGGAAGTCGAGATATTTATCTAATATAACAGCCAGTTGAGTATTACTTTGATGGTTATTGTTTTTATTTTCTTTTATTATTTTTTGAAGTTTATCTATCCGTTCTTTTGAAAAATAACTTTTTCTATAAGTATCCCAATAAATTCCTACAAGAAAGATATTTTTTAAAATATCAATCTTATTATCAGGCTCTTGCTCTCTGTTCAGAAGGATTATACTGCTATCATATAGTGATATATCACCTAAAATATTGTCTGTATATGTTGCAATATATTTTTCAACATCTTCATGCACTTCTGTTAGTTTTTGTATTGATTTTTGCATATACTTAAACAAAGTCGTGTCTGCACTATCATTCAACAACCATAAGTATATAAGCGTTTTCAACCACTTCTGTTCTTCTTCTACTGAGAGCTTGTGCTCTGTGTTTGCAATAAGGTCTATTATAAATTTATGATGAGCATTATTGTTCTTTTGTATTACCCTTTGTAAAATCTTTGACTGGTGCTGCCCAGCTCTGATAGAATCTATTCCAAAATAAAGTAGCGCTATCTCGTACCATCCTGTTTTATCTAATTTATCAAAAATCTCTTTTGTTAAATCGCCAATCAAGTCAAATGGGTCTTTTTTTCTGTATATTCTTGCAGCTACTAAGTATTCTTGAAAGGTCAAGTGGCTAAATTGTATATAACCCTCTTTTGGTTCTACTATTAACCCTGTCCTTGCCAAAAAGTATCTAACAAGTTCATCTACCTCATTGTCCTTAATAGTGCCAAATCTTTCTTCTTTTATTATATCTTTAAAATAGGTTTTTAATGTTTCTCTGCTTATTTGTATGTGCATTTGTTGTGAATCACTAATGTTGCCAAGTTCTACTTCAGCTTTTGTATGAATCTTATATGCCAGTTCTTCAAGAAACCTTATTTTATCATCATAACTCCAGATTTTTTGTGAAGTTAACCTTTTAATCAAATCAAGTTGATGTATATAGGCATCAATTATTTTAGAATATGCTAAGGTTCTGGTTCTTGGAAGTTCACCATAAGTTTCAGCTACGTATGCAAGCATTGCAAGATATATCGGACGATGTTTTAATCCAACAAGATTGTAAAACTTAATAGCCTTTATAAAATCATCTACTTTTTGTTGTATCCTTACTGTATCAGGCCTATATCTAATAGAAAACCATTTATCTGCATATTCCTTGATTTCATTAGAATTAAATGGCTGAATATATAATTTCTCAAAAAACTTATCATACTTGCCTTTTTCTAAATAACCATAGGGTCTGCCTGTTATTATTATATTTATTTTATATTGTGCTATAGAAAAAGACATGTTTTTATCAATCCAATCATTAATCCAGTCAATTAATGCCAGATTTTTTTCATCACTTATTTCATCTATTCCGTCAAAAATAACAACTGCCCAGCCATAGCTTATGTAAAAGTCAAAAAAGTCTCTTGTTAGTTTCATACCTAACCGTTTGTTTATATCAACAATCCACTGACTAAAAAGGTCATCAAAACTGTTAATCTTTGCAAAATCAAACTCCCGCAAAATAAAAGGTATAACAACCCGCCTTCCAAGTACGCTTGTATAGTGATTATTTTCAGGCTGCGAAAGCATAGCAGCTAAAAACTTAGTTAGGGTGGATTTACCGGAGCCCGGTGCTCCAGATATGGCTATAAATTGTTTTGTGCACAGAACCTCTTCTATTGATTGCCCTTTAACGCTATCAACTTCTTCTGTACTTTTTATATGTTCTAAATTAGTTTTATCGAGCCTTAATGGAACATAAATATCTTTTATATGTACTGGCTGGTCCTCAGATGCCTCCATAACGCCAGCCATGTCCGCTTTTTTGTATAATTTGAAAAGCCTATCTCTGTAGCTATAAAAAGTATCCAGCCACATATAATCCCTAAACCTAAAATTTATGGGGTATGACCATGTTTCTTTGGAACTATCTTTATAAATAGTATTGGAATTCATCTCCTGCTATACCTTGAAAGTACTCAATAAATTCTTTTTTAAATTTTGAATGGCTCTTGTGTCTACCTTGCATTTCGTAAATCTCTGAAAGGAATTTATTTTCCTCTTCTTTGGCAAACTTATAATCTTTTTCGTCGGTGTCTCGTAAATGACTTCTCAACTCTAAATAGAAGAAATAATCATTATTGTCTTTTACTTGGTTTACACTTGGGTATCCCATGGACTCAATCAAAGGAGTCACAAGCGATGGCATATTTTCTAATACTGAATAGACAGGTTCATGGAAGACTTTTAAGTATGTTATTAATGCAAGTCCTTCATATATTTTTTGCCCTGATTTTGTACTCTCGCCTTTAATATCTGTTAAATTTATATTTGTATAATGTAGATAAAATCCTACCAAAAAACTCTTAATCCTTCGTGGATTTGTATCAACTATACTGGCTATAAATCTAATGAAGCCTTGTTTATCTATGTCTTTAATATCAATACCATTAAACAATTTATCAAATAAATTTTCGGCAAATTCCACTACTTTATTTTCAATAGGCTGTTTTATATAGATTGTAGTTTGAAATATTTTCTCTAGATAGGAACGGGTTTCCTTGGTGGATAAACTAATTTCGCTATTAACAGCTTTTTCAACTTGATGTCTGTCAAATCCAAAGACAAATACACATCTTTTGGTTGATAGATATTGTTTAATTTCCTTTAATAGTTTAGCTATCGTTACATTATCGCATCTATCTAAATCATCTATAAAAATAACTAATCTTGCCTTATCATGAGTTGATTCATCTTTAATTGCAAGAAGTTTTTTAATCGCCTCTTGGAAGACTACTTTAAAGCGTTGGCTTCTTATTACATAATCAAAGTTATCATATTCGTACTTTTCATAAGATTTTTGAATATCAGATGCTGCAATTGGTAATTTTTTTAAACTCTTAAGGAGCTCTAATCCCGCTTGGATGCTAACAGTACTGATTTTTTTAACCCACTCAGTGCTCTTTAATAAAGACGTAAAGTAATACCTTATTTCATTTAATAATTCAACCATAGGCTCTTCGTGCTTTTCATGTTCCCATGGATTAAACCACACTGCCTTTACTGTTTTATGCCTATTATCCTTATCAGCTTGTATCTTTTCATAATCATCGAATATGCGGTTAAATGACCCTTTCTCTTTATCATCTTCTATAACATTTTCTGAAAACCTAAACCTCTGTTGAACTGGAATACCGCCAAGACTCGCCATCAAGTGTTTCATCATACTGGTCTTGCCACTTCCCCATCTGCCAGATATACCTATTGTATAAGGTGTATCACAATTTAAAATAAGATTCCTTATATTTTCTGCCTGTTTTTCATATCCAAGCAGCTTTATGTCAAGGGTATATTCGTCGTTGAAGAAATCCATTTGATTTATTATACTGTAAAAACTCTTTCAATACAATAAAAAGGTTTCCAGCCCATATATTTTTATCTTTTTAGCTTATCTTTTTTTTATATATTTTAACAGTATACCGGTAAGTGTACTTATTTCCTCATCACTTACAGTGCGAACGTCTAATATAATTTTATCCTTATTGACTCTGACAATAACAGGAGGATTTTCGCCTCTTAATGTTTCTTCAAATTTCTCAAAAGGCGGGTGTAGGCTTAAGGCATACGTTGGTAGTAAGACTTCCGGCAGTGCGCCGCCACCAGCTCGTGAGGTTTCCTCTATAATTTCAGGATTAAGTGGTTTTATATTTTGCGCTAGAACTGTTGCACGTTTTAGTATGGTTTCTTTACTTTGTAAGAGCATGTTTAGAACCGGTATTGTTTCACATGCCACGTTAGGGTCTAAATAATATTCAAGCAGTGTTGCTTCAAGTGCTGCAATGGCGAGCTTATCCACCCTTACTGCCCTTGCAAATGGATGTTTTTTGATTTTTTCAATATATATCTTTTTACCAGCAATAATACCAGCTTGCGGCCCACCTAGAAGTTTATCGCCACTAAACGTTACCAAGTCTACCCCTGCCTTCACTATATCTGACACGGCTGGTTCGTTAGGCAGCAGATTCAGCAAACAGCCGCTGCCAAGGTCATACATAACGGGCAGCTCCTTTGAGTGGGCTAGGTGGACGAGGCTTTCTATCTTTACATCTTCTGTAAACCCTATTATTTTATAATTTGATTGATGCACCTTAAGTATTAATGTCGTGTTTTCGTTTATTGCCTGCTCGTAGTCATAGAGATGGGTTTTATTGGTAGTGCCCACTTCCTTTAATATAGCTCCACTAAAGGACAAAATATCCGGTACTCTGAAAGAGCCGCCTATTTCCACAAGTTCGCCGCGTGAGACTATGACCTCACCCGGTTTAGCTACTGCACTTAAGCAAATTAAGACAGCCGCCGCATTATTATTGACAACTACGGCATCCTCAGCGCCGGTTAATTCCCTTAGCCAGCGCGCAGCATGTACGTGTCGGCTGCCACGCTTACCATCATTTAGATTATACTCAAGATTTGAGTATCCAGACGATAGTGCCACTATGCTTTTGAGCGCTCGTTGACAAAGGGGGGCTCTACCCAGATTTGTGTGTATAACCACACCGGTTGCATTTATGACCGGCTGCAAGTTTGGACTTATTAGCTCTTTTAGGGTTTTATATGAAAGCTCAAGTATATTAGTTATATCAGGGGTAGTCTTTTTTTCTATATCTGTTCTAAATCTTTGGAGCGCCTGCCTTATTGCCTTTACAACAACCCCCCTTGGATACTCGTTTAACCAGAGCTTAACCCTCTCAGTTTTTAAAATGCTATCAACAGAGGGCAAGCTCCTTAGAATGTTTTTTTTATTGTCTTCCAATAGCCTTGACATCAATAAAAGGCATAGCCCCGCCAGTTACATTTGGCAGTACACCATTCCATTTCTCGATAGCCTTAATGGTAGCCTCTATCTGCCGCAGTTGAACAAGCTCTGGCGATATGCTTTCCTTTTGTAGCGCTAACGACTGGGCTTCAGCTTTGGCGCTTGCAAGTCTTTGTTCGGCTTCCACTTCTATCCTTTCAAGGTCCTTTTTGGCCTTTAAAAACTTCTGTTCAGCCGTTTGTTTTTCCTCAACAGCATCTGTAAATTTCTCAGAAAAGAAAAAATTAGTAATTGAAAACTCATCCACAGCTATATTATGAACTACGAGCCTCTCTTTTAATCCTTCCTTCATTTGCGTACTAACACGCGGTCTTTTCGTAATAAGCTCCTCGGCTGTAAAGATAGCCGTTACAGCCTTAATAACCTCATTCATTGCAGGCTCTATGATAGTTGTCCTGTATTCAAAACCAAGCTGTTGATGTACCTTACTAACCTTTTCCGGCACCACGTGATAATTTAGCGCAACGGTTGTCTTCACTTCCTGAATATCCTTTGATGCAGCCTCTGTTGTTATGGTAGATTTTTGAATCTTTACATCATACTTGATAACCTTTTGATAGTATGGGATTACAATATGTAAACCTTCACCAAGCGGTTTTTCCTCCGGCGCCCCAAGGGTCAGTAAAACCCCGCGCTCACCTGCTACAATTATAACAAACGGGCTAAAAGACATCACTGCTATCACAGCAATTAACGTAACTATAATAACAATAGCGCTCTTGTGTCCTTTAAGTGGATTTACTTTAGGGTCTATAAAAATCTCTTTACCCATAGTTATCACCTCAGTTTGATAGATTTTACTAAATTATTAAAATTAAAGTGCAGCTTGTCTAATGGCCTTAACCATAGACTCAAAAATGGCAAGCCCATCACGATTACCAAGTATGTCCTCTGAGCAACGTTCCGGATGGGGCATCATACCAAGCACATTACCATTTGCATTGGCTATCCCAGCAATGTTTTCAACACTGCCATTAGGGTTGACATCATCCGTTACCTGACCATCTGCCGTACAGTATCTAAATACAATGGAGTTTTCATCGTGAAGTGCCTTTAGTGTATCTGGGTAAGCGTAGTAGTTGCCCTCGCCATGGGCTATTGGGATTTTAACAACATCTCTACCTTTATATTCAGAGATAAAAGGTGAAGTGGATTTTTTGTTGATTTTAAGATAGACATCTTTACAAATATACTTTAAATTCTTATTTTTAAGCATAGCCCCCGGTAAAAGCCCCGCCTCAAGCAATATTTGAAAGCCATTACAGATACCTAAAACAAGCTTCCCCTCCGCTGCAAACTGACTAACGGCATCAATAACAGGTGAAAACCTAGCGATAGCCCCCGTACGTAAATAATCACCAAAAGAAAACCCCCCTGGTAAAATTAACGCCTTTATCGAACTATCTATATGCCTTTCCTTATGCCAGATAAAACATCCATCTGTTTTGAGCACTTCCTTCACCACATGGTAGCAATCGTACTCACAGTTACTGCCGGGAAAAACCACTATGCCTATCATATGCTATTACCACTCATAACTATAAGCCTTCTCAGCCTTCTCAGCCTTCAATATATAAGCCTTCTCAGCCTTCAATTGTAAAACTGTAATCTTCAATTACCATATTAACAAGAAACTTCTCGCACATATCCTTAACCATAGCGTGCGCCTTGTCTTTGTCTGTGCCATCATCCATTTGCATTTCAATAAACCTGCCAACCCTCACATCTTTGACATTAGTAAAGCCAAGGGTCTCAAGCCCCATATGCACAGCCTTTCCTTGTGGGTCTAATACCGATGACCGCAACTTAACGTATATACAAGCCTTCATAAATTATTATCCTAAATTATTATCTTAAATTGTTATCCTAAGATATTATTAAGGGCATCCGTGGTTGCCTCCAGCTCCTTAGTCAACATATCGTATCCCTCTTTAAGGCGCTCCAGCTCATCCTTGACCTTATAATATTGGCCTGTTACAGCGAGCTCTTTAGCCATTTTATCATTTTCCACCCTAAGCCGCTCAAGCTCTGCCCTTATCGTGTAATAGTCCTTTGTATTTTCATAAAGAATGGCCATTCTATCATATTCTTCTTTTAACTTAGAATAATCGCTCTTGATTTTTTTAATATCGTCTGAATCTCCAAGCTCCTTTTTAACCTGCTCATATCGCTTATTGATAATCCTGATTTCCTCTTTAAGCTTAAAGACTTCATCAGCCACACCAAGGCCAGACAAAATAGCAGCCTTTAACGGATGTACATTTGGAGCATTATTGCAAATTTCCGATATTCGATTGTTTAAATAATTGGCCAATGAGGCTATGTAGTCTTCGTTTTCCTCGCCGCGTATTGTATACTTTTGGCCTAAGATATTAACTTCAACGCTTCCCATCTTTTTCAAATCTCTATATTATCCAATTCATTTAAAATAGCCTCTATTTGTTCAGCAACCGACGTTCTTTCACCCTGTAAACGCGAAATCTCCATCTCCTTTTTCTCAAGCTCCGCCCTCAGAGTAACTACTTCTTGTTGTTTTTGCAATCTTTCCCTTTCGAACTCTGATGCTTGTTTTTCAAGCTTAACATTAGCTTCTTTCAGCATTCGAACTTTTTCTATAAATGACGATATTTTTTCTTCAAGACTACGTAATCTTTCCAAAACAACAACCTCCCCGAGTTTTCTTCTATATATAATACTATAAATCCAGATAAAATAACAAAAAAAATTTATTAAATTTATTAATTACTCAACGGCACAAAGTGTAGATAATAAAACAGGGCTTGCCCCTAAGTCTGCCTACAATACATGTATTTTTGTAGGGGCGAACCTAGGGGGCAAGCCCTTATTTTGTTACCTATCAAAACGAGTTATGAACGTGCTGTTTTCTTAGCAACCTTATTGGTATTGGAAATTTTTTCCTTTACCGGTTCGGCCTTTTTTGTAGCGGTAGAAACTTTACTATCTACGGCTTTATCTTTGCCTGCTTTTAATGCAATCAAACTCTTTTTTGCACCAACTGGCTCAAAATTCTTGGCAAGTAACATTTTCTCCGGTGCTTGCTTTTTAGCTATTTGAGGCTTTTCTGTTGTCTCAGATTTCTTTTGTGCTACTTGGAGCTTGCTATCTTTGACGTTATCTTTTTTAGCGGTTTGGGATTTTTCAGTCTGAGATTTTTCGGTAGTATTAGTTTTTGGGGCGGTTTTTTTGTCGGTTTTTTGGGAAACCTGAGCTACTTGAACCTTCTCGGCTACTTGGTTCTTTTTACCGGTGTTGCCCGGTGTTTTAGCTAAGGCAACGGGGGCAGCAGCTACTTTATCAGCTACTTTATCTGTAGTTTTGGCTGCCTTTGCTACAAGACCGTTATCATGGGCTTGAGTGTTTTGTTTGTTGCTTTCTTTTGTTTTTATAGATGTTTTAGCTACCTCGACAACCTCCTCAGGTCTTACAGCACTATCAACTTTTTTGACTGCTGGTTTTACAGCGTTCTGGGCTAATTGCTCTGGTTTTTCATAAGAGCCGGCATTTAACCGAGAGGGTTTTTTCTTTATCCCTGCCGAGGCATACATTGTGGATAGATTATCATCTGCCATAAATACGGTTGGCTTCCATCTTCTAAATGAATGAAAGCGCTCTTGCCAGTATGAATCCCAAATACGGGACGCTGTAGAGGTTACCACGACCCCATTTGTTGATGAAGCGTGTACGAAATAAACCACGTCATCGCTTTTCCTTGTTACCATGCCTGTGTGGTTTATCCTACCATTGGAGTTGAATATAAGGACATCTCCAGGCTTTACTTGGCTTACGTCAATTTTGTACGTGTTTTTGTATATTCCTCTGGAGTTAACGTAGTAGGGGGCAAATGCGTAATTTGTATTTGATAAGCACTTTCTCATCAAAGCACTTACCAAATGTGAGCAATCAGCAGAGGATGATTCATCTGGGTTTGCACCTAAGCGGTATTCCATACCGATATAGTCTTTGTATACCTTGGGCAGCTTCTTTTCAACTACATCATACACTGAACTATTATAAGAATTACCATAAGAGGCATAAAGAACATCATCCTCCTCCATAGCCATAGACATACCCTCGGCTTCATCCCTTAACTCTTGAGGCGCAGTGTTCGGTTTTATTGACGCAACTTGTCTTGTACTCGTACATCCATACAGAAGAATAAACGTCATAACCAAAAACAGTACTGGAGATTTTCTTGTCATAAACGTCTCTCCTTTCTTTAGAAGTATTTGTGTTGACTTAGCTAACAAAATATAAATTTTGATGGCTGATTAAACATAAGCATTAATTGATATGAGATATGCAATAATTATACCTATGCTATTTTATACCCTTATCTGATAACACCTACTCCTTTCTCATCTTAATTGTTATTAATATCGATTTGTAATAATTCTGCATTGATAACTGTTTTTACATAATAATGAAGCTATTCTAATGAATCAACGGTTAATTTGTAAAAGTTTTTTTTTTAATTAGTTAATAAAAATTTTTTATTAAAGTCTTTTTCTTTGACTATTGTGTCATTATTTTGGCAAATGGCAGTTTTTAGCTTGACAATTTATGTTATATATATTACTATAATGTTATATGTATAACACATGGATAGTCTTTACATACAGCCTTCCTACACAAAGTTCAAAGGCAAGGGTGAGGGTTTGGAGGAAACTATCAAACATAGGGGCACTTCAACTTAAAAACTCACTTTATATCCTGCCCATGAGTGATATTCACTATGAGCACTTAGAATGGACGGTAAAAGAAGTGGAGGAGATGGGAGGAGAGGCGGTTTTTTTCAAGTGTGAGCATATTGAAAACATAACAAATGATGAGATAGTGGCAATGTTTAATAAGGAGCGGGAGTCTGGTTATATCAAGCTTGAAGAAAAATTAAAGGACTTTGATGCAATGCTCTATGTAAACGATGTAGTTACTGAAGATGTAGAAGCACAACGAGCAAGGTTGATGAAAAGGTTTATGCGGGAATTTAACTCTATAAAGGAGATTGATTTTTTTTCATCAGAAAAAGGCGAAAGGATGGCCGCGTTGCTTGAATCTTTGTCAAATAGATTAAATCCTAACAAAGAATTAGTTTTAAGTGCAGCATTAAATATAGAAGATTTTACACATAAGATATGGGTTACAAGAAAAAATCCCTATATTGATAGGATAGCTTCTTGGTGGTATATTAAGCGCTTTATAGATGATAAGGCGCAAATTCACTTTGTCTTACCCTCTGAAGGCAAGGAAAGACCAGATAATGCCATATTGTTTGATATAGATGGAGGGGATTTTACACATAAAGACAATATGGTAACCTTCGAGGTGCTTGCTGGGTCTTTTAAGATAATAGATAAGGGGATAAATTACATAATGAAGGTGGTTCACAGTATAGACTTAGAAGATGATACCTCATATTTAGAAGACACAAAGGGCATTAAGAAAATAATACAAGGGATAGTCAAGATGTCAAAGGACGACCATGAGGTAATGGACAGGGGCATGATTATATTTGATGCCCTATATGCAAATCAAAAAGAACCTATAAGGAGATAACACATGAAAGATGTAGCACATATGGCGGCACAGTTAATGGCGGCTTCTGCACGGACAGCACCTAAGGCAGGAGGGAAGGACTTTTTAGAAATCGTTGTAATAACGGATGAAGGTGAGCTCAAAAATATAGCGCAAAAGATGAAAGATTACGCGCCGGATAGTACGAATGAGGCGTTTTGGCTTCGGGATGCTTCAAACATAGAAAACTCTCAGGCAGTCGTACTTGTAGGGCTTAGTAAGGCCGTAACCGCCGGGTATGATTGCGGTGGGTGTGGCTTTGCATCGTGCGGAGAATTTGCTAAAAATAGGCAGATTAAGGACAAGGATATGGGCTATACAGGTCCACATTGTGTTATGCGGATGATGGATATAGGCGTTGCACTTTCTTCGGCTGCTAAGACGGCAAGTCTTTTAAATGTAGATAATAGGGTGCAGCAAAGAGTGGGGGCAGCAGCAAGGGCACTTGGGTTAATAAAAGCAGAAGTGGCTATGGGCATACCTATAAGCATAGGTGGAAAGAGCATATACTTTGACAGAAATGTGCCAGCAAAGCATTAGTCAAATATGGAGTACAAGAAATGAACATACTTAGCCAATTTAATGCAATGTGCATGGTGGGGTTTTTTGCAAGATTTTCCTATTCACTTGCAAGAAGCCCAGTGCTTCCACTTTTTGCCCTCTATCTCGGAGCAGGTCCGGAGGCTATAGGGTTTGTTGTTGGTATATCCACAGTAACAGGGATATTTTTTAAACTACCATCAGGTGCCCTTTCAGATATAATCGGTAGAAGAAAGACCTTGCTTGTAGGTAGTTTTATATTTGCCATTTTACCATTTACATACCTATTTGCCCGTGATTACCAAGTCTTACTTGTAATTCGTTTCATCCATGGATTTGCAACGGCTATCTATGGACCTGTATCAATGGCCTTTGTTGTGGATATAGCAAAGGAGAGAAAGGGTGAGATGCTTTCGTGGTTTTCATCAATTACAATCATTGGGAATCTCTTTGGAGCACCCGTTGGTGGCTTAATACTCCACAGTTTATCAGGAAGCCCAACCCCTTCAATAACTGATTTTCAAACGGTATATATAGTAAGCGGTTTTGCTGGTATAATGTCGCTCCTTTTTACATTCAAATTGCTAAAAGGTGAGGAAGACAAAGGAAAAGGACTTGGATTGCAAGCCTCCTTTGTGCGCCTTATATCCGGGATAAAAGAGGTGATGAGCGACAAGCGGATTGTTATAACCTCAAATATGGAAGGCTTGCAAAATATGACAGTTGGGGCGCTTGAGGCATTTCTTCCAATCTATGCGGTGGTGGTTGCAGGGCTTAATGAATTTCAGGCAGGGCTTCTTTGGGGTATACAGGTATTTGCAACAATAATTTCAAAGCCCATAATGGGAAAGATTTCAGATAGGTATGGCAGAAAGGCTATAATAATAGTGGGAATGCTTCTTTGTGCCGGCTCTTTTGGAGCCATACCACTACTAAAAGGGTTTTATCCCCTTTTGGGTACCGCTATTTTCTTTGGGATAGGAGAAGCGTTTGTAACCTCATCATCTGCGGCATTGGTGGCTGATATATGTAAAGCAAGGCACTTTGGAACAGCTATGGGGGCTTTTGGAACACTATTTGACATAGGGCACGCCTCCGGACCTATTGTAGCAGGACTTTTGATAGCAAGGCTTGATTATCTGTACTCATTTTGGATAATGTCTGCATTGCTTGTTATCTCAATTCCGATATTTATTGTAAGTGTAAAGGTTGATTAAAAAAAAGAAAAGAAAGAGGAGTGGGGGGAAACCCTTTTCAAAAAAAAGGGGTGCGGCAGCACACCTCCCTGACAAGGAACATAGGGCAGACACATAGGTCTGCCCCTACACATCTATTTGTATGGGCGAACCTATGTGAGGAGAGTGTGTAGACACACCCTTGAACCCCAAAAACAACATTTCCATAAGATATAATAAAAAATATAACTATTATTTTTTGCAAACCATTTTTATTTTGGTATAAATATCTTTAAAATTCCTTGCAGAATATCCTCCGGCACTGGTGGACAGCCTGATATGTAAACATCTACAGGTATAACCTTGTCAACCCCTCCACAAGAGGCATAGCTTTCACCAAAGATACCACCATTACATGCGCAATCCCCAAGTGCCACTACAAGCTTTGGTGTAGCCATAGCATTATACGTCCGACGCAGGGCAACTTCCATATTCCTGCTAACCGGCCCGGTTACCAAGACCATATCGGCAAACCGCGGTGAGGCCGTAAAACGTATACCAAATCTCTCACAGTTATAGATTGGGTTATTTATAGCGTGTATTTCAAGTTCACAGCCATTGCATGAGCCGGCATCCACCTGCCTTATTACTAAACTCTTACGTAAACACCTTTTGGCCGTTTTGCTTAATTTTATGTCCATTATCTTGACATTATCATCATTGGCAACAGCAATAGGCTCTGTTGCTATTCCAGTACGAAACATTTGTCTTAAAATTCTTATCATAAATCATGCCCCGAATATGATTGATTAAAACTCTTGTTACAAAGTGGAAAATCAGGTACTATATTACCCTTTATCGCCTGCTCAAGTCCAAGCCAATTAACACTAGACGGGTCTCTTACCATACACCGGTTTATCTGAGCGTCAGCCCCTGCCTGCAACCAATAAATAATCTCACCACGCCAGCCCTCAACCGCCGCAAACCCCTCCGACTCCGATATTGGCATACTAATATCCGTTCGTATAGCACCATCTGGGAGGTTTTCCAATATATGTTTTATTATACGTATGGATTCCCTTATTTCTTTAACTCTTACCCAAACCCGTGCATGAACATCCCCAGAAATGAGCACTGGCACCTTCACCTCTATGGAATCATACGGTGGAAATGGCTGGTGCACACGACAATCCACTTTTAATCCACTTGCCCTAGCAACAACCCCCACCGTGCAAAGTTCTTTAGCTATTTCAGGTGTAAATACGCCCGTATCCCTAACCCTATCTTCAAGCGAGGGGTTTTCTTCATAAATACGTACAAGCCGTTGAAACTGCTTAGCCAATACATCAAGCTCCACTAAGATTTCCGCTTTGCCCTCTGTATCAATATCAACAGTACACCCACCCGGTACAACCCTGTCCATTATAAATCTGTGCCCAAATAATTTACGATTAGTGCGCAACAGCGTTTCCTTGAGCCTTGATAACTGATATAACATAAAAGCAAATGCGGCATCATTGCAAATAGCCCCTATATCTCCAAGATGATTTGCTATACGCTCTCGTTCCAAAAAAAGTGCCCTTAACCAGTGCCCCCTTTGAGGAACACGACACCCCGTCATCGTCTCTAGTGCTATGCTGTAGGCAATGCTATGGGCTACGGTTGTATCCCCTGAAACACGTGCTGCTAACCTTACACCGTCTTGAAAGCTTAGCACCTCAAACCTCTTTTCTATCCCCTTATGAACGTAGCCAAGGCGTGCCTCAAGATTAATTATGTTTTCCCCTACTGCTTGAAATCTGAAATGTCCCGGCTCTATTATCCCGGCATGTACCGGTCCAACCGGGATTTCATAAACCCCCTCGCCATAAGCCCTTATCCATTGATAATCCCCCTGCACCGATGGCATTAGTGTTGAAGCAGCAAAGGACTTCCTCAGTGGCCACGCATCAGGTGGCCAGTTTTCAAACTTAATCCATGGTCTCATATCCGTATGTCCCACCGGTATAACCCCCATAAGGCTACTCATTTGTCGTTCAAACCTGTAAGCTGGCACATACTTTTTAATAAGCGAGGGAAAGGTAGGGTCATCTTCAGATACCTTTGTTTTTACTACTAAATACTGGGCATCACACCTATAACAAGCATAAATACCAAAGCCACCACCTAACATAGTCTCATCAGTTGCCCACTCAGCTGTAAGAAAGGCATCTGCTTTTTTCAACGCCTTGGCCGCCACTACGAATTTGTCTTTGGGCACTATAAGTGAAATAACAGTGCGAGGATACTGATGTTTATTTGCTACAGCCTCCCCACCAAGTTCTGACATTAAGGTTTCCAGTAATGTTGTCATCTTAGCAACTCCACAGCCGAGTTAAACCACAGGTTTAAAAAATTCGGCATATAAATCCCCATTATAAGCACTAATGCCATGTGCAGTGTTACAGGCAGATAAGCCACCTTCATCGGATGATGATTTAACGGCACTTCACCCGAAACCATGTACTGAGCCTTTCTCATAAGCCCAGCAAAGGCTACTGCTATGCCTAAAAGCAAAAATGGCGTCAAATATGGCGCATCTTTTATGGTAGCTGTTAAAATTAGAAATTCACTCGTAAAAACTCCAAAAGGCGGCATCCCGGCGATAACCATAGTGCCAAGTATGAGCATCCAGCCAACAAATGGATTACCCTTAAGTAGCCCTTTTATCTTATCTATTTCTTGCGTTTGATATATCTGAGAGGTGTGCCCGGCTGTAAAAAATATGGAGGATTTTGCCAGTGAATGTACTAACATGTGCAAAAGTGCACCAAAGGTGGCTATGGCACCTCCAAGCCCAAAGGCAAACGTTGCTATACCCATATGCTCTATAGATGAGTACGAGAGCATGCGCTTTATGTCCTTTTGCCGTAAAAGTGAAAAGGACGATACTATAATGGAGAGTATCCCAAAACCAATCATGATATTACCGGCAAAGTGCGTATGCGTAGAGCCATCAACCAGTACCTTGCACCTGACAAGGGCATAAAGGGCTATATTTAGCATAAGCCCCGACAACACCGCCGATATTGGCGTCGGCCCTTCGCTGTGAGCATCTGGCAGCCAGTTATGAAGCGGCACAAGACCCATTTTAGTACCATAACCTACCATTAAAAACACAAAAGCAAGCGATAGAATCGTAGGCTCAAGCCTTCCACTAACTTGACTTAGATTTGTCCAAAGCAAAGCATCAGCCCCTTCACCTAAGACCTTCTCTGCTGCAAAATATAAAAGCACCGTTCCAAAAAGTGCCTGCGCAATGCCAACACCACACAGTATAAAATACTTCCATGCAGCCTCTATCGCCGTTGGCGTACGATACAATGAAACTAACAGCACCGTTGATAACGTTGCAAGCTCCATAGATACCCATAGTACACCAATATTATTCGTAAGCAGACACACAAGCATTGAAAAAATAAACATTTGAAACATAGCATGATAAAAGCGCATCCCCTTACGTCCAACCCGCCCATGCTGTCTTTCCCTTAGCATATACTTATGACTAAATACAGCCGTAGTCATAGAAACAAAAGCCGTAAGAACCGATAAATAGATGCTAAAGGCATCTACAAAAAATAATTTTCCACTAGTAACGATAGCACCATACTCATAAACCTGAAAAGCAAGCCAAACACTTGCCAAAAAAGTAGCCGCTGAACCTAATACGTTGATTGTTGAAGCAAACCGCCTGTCTCCAATTAACGCTAATACGATAGCAGCTACAAATGGTGTCCATATTAAAGTAATAAGCATCATAATATATTTTCTACCTTTAAAATACAGATTTAGAAGAATGAGGGTTCTGCCCTCACACCCTTGAACCCCAAAAACACTATATTTCTGTTAGTTTTCCCCGCACATGTTTTTATATTTATTAACCAATACTTGGATACTGTTTTTTAGTGCTGGCAAATCATAATTAATAGTGTTCCATATTATATTTAAATCTACTCCAAAATATTCATGCGTTATCTTATTCCGCATAGCAATTATTTTATTCCATGGCACAGAAGTTTCCATATCTTTTATAGATTTTGGTATAACCTTTGATGCTTCACCTATAATTTCAATACTTCTTACAACGGCATTCATTGTCTTCTTATCATTAATGAATTCTTGATATGTCATATTCGCAATAAACATTTCTATATCTGTGATAGAACTTAACATATCATAGAGATAATCTCTATAATCTCGTTTGCTCATATATAAATCGCCTCTTTAAGGATATAACTACCTATATAAGGTTTAAGTGCATTTTTTGAAACCATATCTACCTTTACTCCAAGCATATTGGCAAGATACTCTTCAAGCTCTAAGAACTCAAACATACTTACAGCTTCACTAAAATCAACAAGTATATCAATATCGCTTGTGTTAGTTTGTATACCTTTAACATAAGAGCCAAATATTCCAATTTCCTTAACCTTATATCGCTCTATGATTATATGCTTATGCTTTGATAAAATGTTTTTAATGTCTTCTATATCCATAATTGTTTCCATATTTGAGCATTTGTAGAACTTTCCCCCTTAAATCCCATTTAAAACGCTAGCCTGCAAGACAAAAGTTTTTGGAAGTGCGTAGGCGCACTCCCGTAAGGGGTGCGGGGTTTGGGAGTGCGCCTACGCACCCTTTTGTCTAAAAGGGTTTTCCCCCGCGCCTCTATCTTTTTTCTTTTCTTTTTTTCTTTTTTTCTTTTTTCTTTTCTTTTTTTTCTTTTTTCCTTTTTTATCAAATATCTTCTTTTAATCTTGCCATCTGGTTCACATCAAGACTATCAAAAGTTGTATTTATATGAAACAGGAATATACCAAAAATAAACGCTGCTATTAACACATCAAGAGCAACACCTAATTCAACGACAAAGGGCATACCATAGGTAGCACTTGTAGCGGCTAAAAACAGTCCATTTTCCATAGCGAGGAAACCTATCACTTGGGTAATGGCTTTTTTTCTAGTAATCATCATAAGGAGTCCTATCATAACGGTGGCAAGTGCTACTGAGAGGGTTGAGCGGGTTATAAACGTAGATAGCTCCATAATGGGGCGTGTCAGGTGATAGGAAAAAATGACCAATCCTATACCAAGCAGCATCGTCATGGGGATATTCACTATTGTTTCAACTTCTTTGCGTATTTTGAGGCGCACTATCAAGACGTGTAAAATGTAGGGCAGTACAATTACTTTCAAAGACAATGTTAGTACTGAAGATAGGTATAGGTGGTGTTTATTGGCAATAAAGCCAACGATAGCCGTACTTATCGAAAGAAAAAGACCTTGCCACATAAAAACGTGTATAAGTGCATTTATACGTCTTTGTGCCAGCATAGCAAATGCTGTAAGTAGCACAAGGGCTGCTAAAAAACTGTTTACTTGTTCTAAGATTTTTAAGCTCATGTTACTCCAAGATAAAAAACGATAACATTCCAAGGGTTGCCATCAAGAAAGCCCCGCCTAAAAATTCTGTTAAGCGAAAAAGCCTCATCTTGGCAATACCTGTTTCTACAAAGACGATACCAGCACCTATGATACCTACTTTTATAATCATGAAAAAGAAGGACAGGGCTATTTCCGTAATGTTACCTGTTTTAGCAATGCCCCATGGTACAAAGCAAGCCACTCCAAGCGTTACAAACAGAAACACCCTCATCATACTACCCCATTCGATAAGTGCCAGATGCCTACCTGAATATTCCAAAATCATAGCCTCATGCACCATTGTAAGTTCCAGGTGGGTTGATGGATTATCTACAGGAATCCTACCGCCTTCAACAAGGATAACGACGGCAAACGCTATGGCTGCAAACACTAAAGAAGGTCTCATTATGGGCACGCTACTTGCAAACACTTGGGCAATGTGGGCAAGAGACGTAGACTTACCAGCAAGGGATACGGTAAATATAGCCATAAGGATAGCCGGCTCTGTCAAAGAAGCTATCATCATCTCCCGGCTTGCACCCATACCACCAAAGGCCGTTCCTATGTCCATACCGGCCAGTGCCGTAAAAAACCGAGCCGTTGCAAAAAGTGCTATGAGCACGATAATATCTGCTGTTGGTGATAACAAAAGATTTGTTGAGATTATCGGGATTATTACACTAGCAACAACAGGCACGCTAAAGACTAAGTACGGTGTAAAGCGAAATATCCACGAGGCGTTTTTAGCCAAGACTATATCTTTAACAAATAATTTGGCAATATCCCTATAAGGCTGCAATAAGCCTGCCGATGACCTACCTTGAGACCAACACTTCAGCATATTAAGCCACCCTATAAAAACAGGCGCTATTGCAAGCACTATCACCACTTGTAATACGGTAATAAAGATTGGATTTAGCTCTTTCATAAAACAACCGCCAGCAATACTATTATAGTTACAAAGGAATATATTAAATACAAATGTATTTGCCCTTGCTGTAGTTTACCCATTTGGCGTGAAATCCCAAAGGCGGCTTCTATTATTGGTTTATAAATCCAACCCCAAAAACGGTCTCTCACTCGTAGATTATAGTAGAGTTTTAGTGGAAATGCCGGCGATGTAAGCTGTGGCATCAATCTTACCCGTTCCCTTATATTGAAATAAAAACCAAATATCCGTCGTATTGGCATAGAAAAGGATATTGCATTATATTGCATATTATGATTGAGTTTTTCAAAACCACAATCCCAAATATCCCCTCTTTGGATTTTACCGGATTTCAAATGAAACAATAGATAGGCTATGCTAATTGTTATGATAATACCGATTAAGACAATAAAGCCGGAATAAGACGCCCTTTCAGGCTGCATTGGTGTAAGCCACATCCAGTTATAAGTACCAGAGGCAGCAACATTTAGCTTAGAGCCAACCATAGTTTCCGCAATACCGTCAAGTAGGTTTACTAAAAAAGTCGGGACAATGCCAAGCAAAAGACAGCTCATTGCCGCTAACATCATACCAATACGCATAGGCCAACAGGTTTCATAAATATGCGGACGGTTATGCCCGCGCCAATGTCCTAGAAAAGTTACACCAAACACCTTAACAAAACAAGCAGCAGCCAAAGCCCCAGTTAACGCCAAAAGAGCGGCCCCTAATGGTATTATTAATTTCATAAGCGGAGCGGGCAAAGACGGTGACAGCAAAAAAGCCTGAAATGTAAGCCACTCGGAGACAAATCCGTTAAAAGGCGGTAAAGCTGAAATAGATATACACCCAACAAGAAAAAACACCGCCGTCCACGGCATGTGGTGTATTAATCCGCCCATTTCATCCATATTCCGTTCATGTGTGGCATGCACGACAGCACCTGCACCCATAAACAGTAACCCCTTAAACATAGCGTGATTTAGCGTATGATATAGCCCTGCAATGAGCGCAAGGGCTGCCATTGTTGTAAACTTAAAAGAGGTAAATATCATGGCAAGACCTATGCCTATCAAGATGATGCCGATATTTTCAACCGAATGATATGCCAAGAGCTTTTTTAAATCATGCTGCATTAAGGCATAAAGGACACCCATAACGGCGGAAATCAACCCAAGCACAAGCACAAGAGCCCCCCACCACCACGGAAAACTCCCCAAAAGGTCAAAGGTAACCCGTACAATACCATATATGGCAGTTTTTAACATAACGCCACTCATAAGAGCAGATACGTTTGATGGAGCCACCGGGTGAGCCTCCGGTAACCAAACATGTAGCGGTATAACCCCTGCCTTGGCAGCAAAACCAAAAAAAGCAAGCACAAAGGCGACTGTTGCCCATTGCGGGGAAAAAGTAGCCTGCCTCATTGAATCAAAGGTGTAACCATCGAAATTGCCAAAACCAGTAGCAACCCCCGCCATTACTCCAAATGCCAGCAGTATTGCCATAGCCCCAATATGTGCTATTACCAAATATAGAAAGGCAGCACGACGATTTTCCACGTGCTCATCTTCAAATAATACCAAAAAATAAGAAGCCCCTGCCATGAACTCCCAAGCAATCAGAAACGATAAGGCATCATCTGCAAGGATTACGCACAACATACCAACTATAAATAGGTTATAAAATACAATTAGGCGCGATATAGGCCTTTTAGTGCCCAACCCCTGTACGTAGCCTATCGAGTATATTGATACAAAAAAGGCAAGTAAACCCACAACCATAAGAAAAAACCCTGCAAGCGGGTCAAGCCTCAGATGAAAAGGCAGCGCAGGTAACCCTATTGGCAATATTAGCTGATTTGTAACCCCACTACTTAGCGTCCATAAACCAGCTATAAAGCTTAAAAACGATGCAAACGCCGCTAAAGAAAACGCCATAACCCTCAAAACCAACGGATTTTGTCTAATTAATGCACACAACAACACCGGTACGAATAACAATACTATGGAAAAAATAGCTAAATTAATCGGAGATAATATCATTAACACTTGTTAAATATCTCAGCCTCCTTTTTAAATAATATCTTACAAAGTGTATCCGGATGAGATAGCTGCTTTACATTATGCAAAACCTCATCGTCTTTCAAAAGTCTCAATAACATAGCCTGTATCCTTAAAAACCGCCTTTCACTGCGAGGAAAAATAAAAAATAACGTGTTTACATCTTCTTTGTCTAAAGCCCCAAACGGCATTGGCCTTTCCAAATGACAAAGCGCAACATAAGAAATATCAGTAAACGTTTTAAAAGATTTCGGATGCGGTAAGGCTATGCCATGACCAACAGCAGTAGAACACAAAGCCTCCCTCTCCATTATAAGGGCTAACAGCTTTTGCGTATCCAACACAGGTATACGCTCCTTGATACGCTCAAGGCACGACAAAATAACCGCCTTTTTAGTGTCAACAGCTATATCATAATGAACCCCACCCCTTTGTATAAACTCCCCTACAGAAATAATCTCCTCATCCTCAAGCGATGGCTCATCTATGGATACCTTTTTCGAAAAAGCCCTCGTATCCTCTATCCACGAGGTAATTTCGTTTTTATCAAAGCGCCACTGCCCACCTGCCTTAAAACAAGGAATAGTCTCATTTTGTATCATGCGATATATCGTCTTTTCAGATACATTTAAAAACTCAGCCATATCTTTTACAGTTAAATTCATATTGTCCCTACATGTCCTAATTTGTCCTACAGTGTATATTGTTTTAAATTTCTTTGTCAAGAAAAAAAAGAAAAAAATGAGGCGTGGGGGAAAACCCTTTTCGAGAAAAAGGGTTGTCCCCCCGCACCCCCTTACGGGAGTGCGCCTACGCACTTCCTAAAACTTTTGGCCTGCCATATGTTAGGTCCACCGTATCTTATCTATCTTATCTTACCGTATCCCCACCCCCCACTTTCCTATCTTTTTTCTTCTGCCGTTGTCCCCCGCTTTTTTCTTTCCTTATGAAAACAAAAAAAAAGAGTTTTACAAAAAAACATACCTTTTGATAATATACTATACATATAAATAACTAGACAGGTGCTTATGGAAAAGAAAAAATATAGTAAAAGTAAAGCAGTAAGAGGTACGAATGATGTTAACGACAGCAATGGTGCTAAGATAAATAATTCGAAGGCACCAGACATACTTAGTGATATATTTACTTTATCAAACAGTAAGATTGTTTTTTTGTGCAGTGTTTTAGTGTTAGTTATTTCATTTTTTCTATATTATCCGGAAGCCTTGCAGCAAGATTATGATGTATGGTTTCATTTAAAGTACGGTGAGCATTATGTAAATAATTTTACGTGGAAGATAGACCATACGGTTTTTTCATGGACCCCTATTGAAAAGAACTGGATATATGTTACTTGGATAGGCAGTTCTCTTTTATATTTAACTTATAAAATAGGTGGCACATTTACCCTCCATATCCTTCAGTGGCTTGTCTTTTTAAGTGTGTTTATTGTTTTTTATGCTTATTCGAAAATTGTTTCTGATAAACACGATATTACGAACTTAATGTTATTGCTATTAGTGGCAATAGCATCAAACCTTGAAGCGTTATACATTAAGCCTGAGATGTTTACCTTTACGTATTTTGCCGTTGCTGTTTTTATCTATCTATATGTTAAATATAAAAACAAAAACATTTTTTACATATACCCTGTCCTGTTTTTAGCATGGGTTAATACGCATGGGGCTTTTATTTTTGGCTTCTTTTTTCTATGTGCCGTTTTTGGTGGTGAATTGGTTAATTTTTTCTTTGCAAAAAAGGGGCTTTCTAAAACTCTACTGGTTCACTTTGCTATTAGCATTTTTCTATCTTATCTGGCAACGCTGTTTAATCCCTACGGGTTTGACTATCACATTACAATTTTTAATAATCTAATAACGGAAAACATTCTTAATTCTGCCTCCGGGGTTTTGGCATATTTTAGTCTGTGGGACCATGTGTTTGGTAGCAATATGTTTCGTTTTGTAAACGGTGCTCGTACCATTCTTGTTATGGCAGCTATATTTGTAGTGGTATTTATTTATTGTGCCCGTAAAAAGCGGGAAGTAGATATGGCGATCCTTTTTGCTAATGCGGCTTTTTTTATGATAAGTATGAGAATAGCAAGAGCCAGTTTCTTTTTCCCTATATTGTGCTATCTGTCTTTAATATACATAATCCAAAGAGCAGATGTCTCACACTTAAAGAGAAAAGTTGCTACTGTTAGTTTTGCCATATTCCTTTATTGGTCAGTGCTTGTTTCCTATCAGAGTCTTGTTTTTTTGAATCACCGTGAGTGGTTTGGTAGCGGCACAGCCTATAGCGTACCTATAAAGGAAATGGAATTTATGAAGGAAAATAAGCTGCCAACTCCTGTTTTTAATGATTATTTAATAGGGGCTTATATTATGTGGGCACTTTATCCGGATTATAAGGTATTTATAGACCCGCGCTATGCTCCATATGTTGATGAAATATGGCCGGCGATTGTTAATTTTAATAAAAATATGTCTATTGACAGTTTAAATCAACTGCAGCAAAAATATCCCTTTAAAACTGCCGTTATACACATGAAAACAATGCCATATATTATGCTATTTGCTAATCATCCGCAGTGGCGCTTAGTTTACTTTGATAAGATTGCTGCCGTTTTTGTACATGTATCTGAGTTACAGAAACTTAACTTAAAGCAAATTGATATATCCACGCAGAGATTCAATGATGTTACAGACCCTTCTATCTTAGTAGACCTGTTTCAAATATATAACGCATTTTTTGGTCCACAGTTTTCTATGCAAATTGTTGAGATATTTAAGCAAAATGTATCATCACTATATAGCGGTAAATATGAAACCGCTACCAAACTTGAACAGGCGGCTATGAGAAGAAACGAGGAGTTAATCCAGTATTTTCAACAACAAAAGCAGTTGCAAGAACAACAAAAATCACAAGGGCAACAATAAAAAATAATGTTTTTACTATGATTAGCGTTTGCAAGAAAAACTTTGCAGGCTTTATTATTTGTTGTTTGCTCATGCTTGTTTTTACTCAAATTTGTAGTGTTAGCGCTGTAAGTGCCGCCAGCATAAGCGAAGTACAAGCCTCCGACCTATACAAGGTGCGGGGACGGGTCTCTTTTAAGAATAGAGACTATAGGGTTGCCGAACAGGTTCAAAGGCTCCTTTGGCAACCAGTGAAAACCGATGAGCAGTTGTTTCAAAATGGTTGGTTTATTCAAGGGCAAAACTGGATATGGCCATCATCGGAAGATGAGCCAACGACGTTATCTGTGCCAATAGGGATTGAGGAAAATGCCATAATCACCCCTTGGGGTTTAAAAGCTGGGGGCTTTGATGAAATTTTAATAGAATACACCGAGCTTTTTGAAAATAGCCACTGCGACGTAGACTTAGAACTTAACACATCTAAGTTTCATAGTGGCGATGGGGTTAATTTTTATACAGGTAAAAAGATTAAGCTTGTGCCTGCCCTTGCCCTTGATATACACACCCTTAGTTGGCAGGAAAAGGATAACGTGTATCGCTTAAGTAGAAAATTAGGGCTTCCTTCTAAAAATGCCCTGTACTACACCCAAGATGGCGACAATGTCGTTTTACAAAGGCGCTTTGATGTGCCTCTTAACCATTATGATGCCATTGATATTGTTTTTGCTTCAGGTACGTTTATAAAGGAAATAAGCCTTCGTTTAAAAATTCATGGGAACTTTAAGACTCAAGAAAAGATTATACCTTGGAGTGCACCGAACATACAGGCTGATATCATTGATAAAGACAACGTAAGGATTGTTCGTTTTTGGCTTTTTGATTTGTTAAACGAGTATAGTAAAAATAAAGAACAACTCATTTTAGATGAGATAATAATGCACCTGCCAGGGCAACTACCATATATATTAAACGTAAGACCATTAAACGAGATACGGTTTCAACGCGTTGGGGAAATTGCGGAAAAACGTTTAAAAAAAGACGGTGGGATTATAAAAAAAGAGATAGAGTATTTAGCCGGAGATAGACGTGTTATGCGGGCTAACCTTGATAGGATTAATGCTGAGGAGCTTATGCTTAACGGTCTGACGCTTAAAGTAAGCCCATCGGATAAAAAACAAATTTGTGGTATAGAGCTTAAGAGCGTTCAGCTTGTAAGGGGACTTGATGATAAGGCACCGGAGTTTTATAAAAGTACAAATAAGGCGGTTATGGACCTTGCCGGTGCGTTTTATCTTGCTGGATATACGAAAAGACCGTGGCCTACCACTATGGATGGCTTTTTATCGTTTGCCTTTGATAAACCTTCTGGGCTATATACGGATATGCTTATTCTTAATAAAATGGTTTATAGTGATGACTTCCTTGAATATGAAGGTGAAGTGGAGATAACGCCGGACTATTTTGGCTTAAAGCTTGAAGGTAATCTACGGTATTTAACCCTTGTATATCCGGCAAGGGTGGACATTGTACCTGATGTTGATTATAAATTTTGGTTTGGCATTTATGAAAGTACAAACGCTATTTCAAACGTTGAGCTTGTTTTAAATTATGATACCGCCGTAGATGTACCAGAAGTTAAGCCGCTAATGTTTACAATAAAGCCAAATACACCGATTACCATTGGTAAACTTCCACGTGGAAGGGCACAGATGACCTTGAAGGTTAATTTTATTAAAAAGCCGCCGTACACACTATTACTTAAGGAAGGCTTTTTATACCACATGGAGGAAAAACCGGTTGAAAACATCTTTGCTGATAGCCATTCTATGTCAAGGCAATGGTTTAGCCTATATCCAAACTGTAGTGAAATGGAGCGCTATGAGCACACGAGATGTGATAAAAATAGTGTACAATTGATAGCCTCCAAAGAGCTATCTGAAGGACTAGATGCTCAAAGGGTTATTACGATTAAAGCCGCCGTGGATAAACCTATAGAGACGATTCAGTGGTTAAGCTTTAGTTATGTAGCCCCATGGCAACTCACTACCAGTAAGCCACACTGGTTGACCTTGGAGTTTGAAGGCGATACCGGTATTGTTACTAAAGTTCTTGAGCTACCCCTTGCAAATACTGAAGTAAACATTCACGTCCCTTCCGCTATTGGAGATAATTGGCAAAAGATGGGCAATATAAAAAATATAATATTTAAAATAAATGGTCTCTATGTAGCAAAACCCAAAGGGCTACCCTTTAATATTGTCATTAAAAATCTTGCAATGAGCCTTTCTGGTAGGCAACATTTGGCAACAAGCCTTACAGTAAACCCAATAGTAAGTATTTCTGGTAAAGCTGCTTTTTTGCCTTTACTTAGCAAACAAGAAATATCAGCCCTGATGGACGGAGGGGTTTGGGTTGACCTTGGTGAGGTGAAAAGCCCATCCGGGCTGCCACATGTGAATGTTTGGGAGAATCCTTTAGTGAAAGTGGAGGATTTAGTTATAGAAAAAACCATGGAAGACACCAAGCCACCTGTTTTAAAAGCTAATAGCGCTATAGATATGCCGACAACAGCTATCAAAACCAAATCTAAATCTCACAAATTGCAACTTATCGTTATTTTTATCTTTGGAATTGCTGCTATTTTGTTTTTTAAGGTAAGGCGTCTACAACCATTTATTACTGTTATAGTTGATTTTATACGGAGGATTGACCGCTTTCTTGTTAAAAGGATGAGCTGGTTAGCTGTTTTGGGCTTTACAGCATTTGGGCTTGGATTTTATGTTATAGGACTTACAGCATCAACAGGTCGAGCAGATAATTATGGCTTTACCGTTGGAAGCATTGCATTTTTTATGGCTATCCGTATTTTAATAATAACCGTTATGTCGTTTTTAAGAGAGTTTGTACCAAATGTTACTAATGTGATTTATCGTGAAAGCGGTAATATCTATATATTTGGCTTTATCATGCTTTTACCTTGTATATTATTCTTTGTTATGCTTAAGCTTGAGCCAGTAGCCGAACAGGTTGCTGTTGTTGGATTTTATTTTTTTATTATAGGAATTGGTAAAAGACTGTTTACTTTTAAAAACTGTTAAATAAAAAAAAATAGTAAAGATTTGAAAAAAAAATCCGATAAGAAAATAAAGTCAAAAGTGATAATTCTTAATATTTTATAATTTTATATGGGGGTGGTAAAATGCAAGAAATCACAACATCATTACAGGATGCCGTAAAAATAGAAATAATAAGGCCAAACGAAAAGGCACAGGCAACTGATACGTCGGGGGCAGAGGCACGTAAGGAAACAGAAACTAAGTATGGACCGGATGTGGTTGTAGATATTTCGGATTCAGCTAAAGAAGCACAGTCTGCGGCTGAGACTTCAAAGACTATAACTTCGAGGGCTGTTGAAAATGTTACTGGCGGGGAATATACACAAGAGGCTTCTCAAGTGAGCACACCGGGAGAGGCACAGGATACTAATAAGACAGCAGCGGCTGATGAACCAAAAGAAGATAAACCAAAAGAGGAGAAATCGGAACCGAACAAAGATTTGGAGGAAAGTATCGTAAAGGCATAAACAATAGTTGGGGTGGTAATTGGAAGTTCCACTTACAGGTTGTAAGATTTGAAAGAGATGGATTAGAGTAGAGGTATTTAGATCAGGCTTTCGGGGACTGTTTTGTTTATAAATTGTGGGTAAATGTTTGGATAAGCGGAAAAAATAGTGTGGAGGTAGAATTTGTATTTACAAAGGCTTTGAGGATGTATAAAATATGACAGCATCTGTTAGAGTCTTGTAATTAAGAATGTAGATAAACTAAATTATATATAAGAGAAGACGACATGGAAATAAACAAAATAGGTATAGATATATCAGCCCTAACAGGAGCTTCCGCAGCGGAAGAGCAAAGGGCTGGCGCTGTCGAATCCATAGTAACGCCTGATAAGGAAAACAAAAAGCCTTTAATTATTAAAGACATTGTGGCAATAAACAAGGACAAAAGTGGTGAAGAAGAAAAAGATGAGCTAGGAATAGAGGAATTAAAACCAATCGAATTACCGGAAATAGATATGATTGTCAATAAGGCATATTTTGCCGTTGATGAAAAGGCTCAGCAGGTTGTAATAAGAATAGTAAACCCTGACGGTGAATTGCTTAAACAGATACCACCGGAAGAGTATTTGAAACTCGTTGAACGAATGAAGGTTAGTTATCAAAATCTTTTTCATGCAGAAGTCTGAATGATAGTACCTATTGATACTAAAGGGTAGAATTATCTGGCTTTAGGTTTTTCTTGTAGGATTGCGGCAGATTTTTAAGAGGCGGCATGACACTATTGCTTACAGTAGGCACGGCGGATGAGCGGTTGATGTTAAGTTGCTGACGAGAATTATTGTTTTTTTTGTTCTTAGTATAGGAGCGATAGATACAAGATACTGAGTTTAAGGGGTAGTGCCTGGTTTTTTGTTATTTTATAATGAACGTGCATCACCCCTTTAGCTCAGTTATTTTGGTTAGCAAGTGTTAAGTCAGTAATAGTTCACCCTCTTTTGTCATTGCAAGCGTAGCGAAGGTGCGGAGGCGCACCTCCCTGCAATCTCTCTTTAGTAAAAAACGGGATTGCTTTGTCGCTTAAGCTCCTCGCAATGACGAGGCATGGGGCTGAACTATTACTTAATTCGTTGTTGTGCTTAGAATGACATCAAACCTTTAATAAATAGAAGTTTTATCATTCCAAACGCAATTAAAATGTTTTATTGTACCTAAATGTGTGTAAGACTGTGATAATCTAAAGATATAGTTGTGAGAATATCTCGTGTTTTCACTTAACATTGAGAAATTTTCCTAATACATAGTTAGTGTTACCGTTAAACAATCCCATATGAAGCAAGGACAGACCTCAGAGTGTCTTTATTGTTTTTTGACATCATGCAAAGTGGTAGGCGAAACTCCTCATCAATCTTGCCCATAAGACTTAAGGCTGTCTTAACAGGTATAGGGTTTGTTTCAATGAAAAGCACCTTATTTAATGGCTCTAATTTAAAATGTACCTCTCTTGCCTGCAACACCTGATTGGCAAGCATATACTTACACAAAAGAGAAGTAAGTCTAGGTAATATATTAGCGCAAACTGAAATAACCCCTTTACCACCCATTGCCATTAATGAAAAGGTTGTAAAATCATCACCGGACAAAACATCCATCTTATCACCGCAAAGCCTTATGAGCTCACTAGCTTGTTTCATATCACCGGAGGCCTCCTTAATAGCAACAATGTTTGGTACCTCCGAAAGCCTCAAGACCGTCTGTGGTTCTATATTAATGGCTGTTCTTCCGGGTACATTGTATAAAACCAATGGTAAATCTACTGACTCGGCAACAGCTTTAAAATGCTGATATAACCCCTCTTGTGTCGGCTTATTATAGTATGGGCAAACAAGCAAAGCCCCATCTGCACCAAGTTCTTTAGCAACCTTCGTCATCATTATGGTTTCACTTGTAGAATTAGCCCCTGTGCCAGCAATTACAGGCACCCTTTTTGCTGCTGTCTCTACAGCAACCTGTATAACCCTATAGTGCTCTTCGTATTCCAAGGTAGCCGACTCACCGGTTGTGCCTACTGGCACTATCCCGTTAGTGCCCTCTACGATATGCCACTCAATAAGAGCCCTATAAGCACTTTCATCAAATTTGCCATTTTTAAATGGTGTAACTATAGCAACATAAGAACCGCTAAACATAAAGAATCCTCCTGTAATCCATAAAAAATAGTTAACTCACTCCTGCCCTAAAAACCTATCCAAATCTATACTACCATTAAAAACCGAAACCGACGGACCTGTCATATACACACTACTACCATTTTGCCATTGTATAAGCAGCTCACCTCCTCGAAGTAGCACATTAGTATCGCCAGTAGTAAATCCCTTTATCGTAGATGCTACTGAGGCAGCACAAGCGCCAGTCCCACAGGCAAGCGTTTCATTAGCCCCCCTCTCCCACACCCGCATCTTTATGTGAGTGCTATCTATTATTTCTACAAACTCCACATTCGTACGTTTTGGAAAAAACGGATGTTTTTCTATAATAGATCCATACTCGTGTACGGGAAACCCCTCCACATCATCTACAAAGATAACCGTATGTGGATTACCCATAGATACGCATGTTATATTAAAGGTTTTTCCGTTAATTTTCAGCGGATGGTCTACGACCTTGCCTGTAAGCATAGTAGGAATTAGGCTTCCTTCAAGCACAGGTTGCCCCATATCTACCTTAACCAATTTGCCTACCCTTTGAGGTCTTATTGTACCGGCCAGAGTTTCAATATCAAGCGTGTCTTTCTGAGAAAGCCCAGCCTCCCAAATATATTTAGCCAAACACCGTATGCCGTTACCACACATTTCAACCTCTGAGCCATCAGCGTTGATTATACGCATTTGAAAATCGCTGTCTTCGGGAGTGCGCCTACGCACATTTACGGGAGTGCGCCTACGCACATTTACGGGAGTGCGCCTACGCACCTTAGGGTCCAGAAGCAAAAGTATCTGGTCAGCGCCAATACCAAAGCGCCTATCACATAGGCTTGTGGCAACAGATACTATAGTATCTGCAAGTAGCTCCGAACTAAGACAATTAAACACTAAAAAATCGTTACCAAGCCCCTGCATTTTTATAAAATCAACTATCATACGATTCCACCAATTAGCCTTTTAAAAACTCAGGCACCATTTCCCCTTTCACAAGGTCTTCGTAGGTTTCGCGCTGCCTAATAAGAAAATGTTCACTACCATTAACAAGCACCTCAGCAGGTCTTGGTCTACTATTATAGTTAGAGCTCATCGTGTATCCATAAGCCCCAGCACTCATAACAGCTACGAACTCCCCCTGCTTAACCTCCGGTATCTGTCGCTCCTTGCCAAGAAAATCCCCGGATTCGCAAATAGGCCCAACTATATCAGCAAAAACCTCCTGCCTGTTCTTTTTCTTAGCCACCGGCATTATATGATGATACGCCCCATACATGGCAGGCCGCGCCAGATCATTCATGCCCGCATCCACTATGATAAAGTCTCGGTCGTAACCGTTTTTTATATACAAGACCTTCGTTATAAGGACCCCGGCATTGCCAACCATCGTGCGTCCCGGTTCTAATATAATAATTAAATCCCTATCCTGCAACAGTGGTTTAAACTCCTTAGCAAGCTCTGTTGGATGAGGCGGGATTTCATCTAAGTACTGTATGCCAAGCCCACCACCTATATCTAAATATTTTATGGATATGCCATCTTCTTTTAGCATATCAACTAGGTGCAAAAGCCGATTGAAGGCATCCATAAATGGCGCTAAATTAACAATCTGCGAGCCTATATGTTTGTGAATGCCTATGATTTCAATATTTTTTAAGCTAGCTGCAAACTTGTAAGACTCAATGGCTGTCTCATAAGGAATGCCAAACTTGTTCTTCTTAAGACCAGTCGAGATATATGGATGCGTCATAGGGTCTATGTCCGGATTGACACGTAAAGCAATGGGCGCTTTCATGTTACAAATGCCAGCAATCCTATCAATTTCAGCAAGCTCCTGCTCTGATTCAACATTGAACATTAAAATCCCCTGCCTTATGGCATACTCAATCTCAACCGCTGTCTTACCAACGCCCGCATACACTATTTTTTTAGGGGAAATACCAGCCATAAGCGCCCGATAAAGCTCCCCGCCCGACACTACATCAGCCCCAGCCCCCTCCTTAGCAAACACTGTTAAGAGAGCCCTGTTAGTGTTTGCCTTTAAAGCAAAGCATATTAGATGGGGATGATATTTAAAAGAATCATCGTAGGCCTTATAATGCCTTATAAGCGTTTTATAGCTGTAAATATAAATAGGAGTTCCATATATCTCAGCCAATTCACTGATAGGAACATCCTCGACGTGGAGTATATTCTTCTTATAAGTAAAAAAATGCAATAGCACCCCCATAATTTGTTTTAAAGAAATATATCAGACATTATAACAAAATTAAAGGGATAAAGATAAAAAGATTTGAGGGGGAAACTTTTTCTAAATAAGTTAAGGAAAAAGATGCGTGGGGGAAAACCTTTTTTGGCAAAAAGGTGCGTAGGCGCACCTCCCTATTTATTTTACTCTATTTTGTTTTATTAAGGGAATGGTTTATTCAACAAATTCTCTCACCAATCGTAACCCCTCCCATGCAGGAAGTTTACCTTGCATTCGAAATATTTTTATTTGCAGCCAAAAGTAAGCATACAAAATGTCTTGTTTTAATTTTTCATGAGAAGCTATTTCTTTGCTTCTAAATTTGAATAATTTTTGCCGCCAAGTAAATTTAATTTTTTGTAACCCAATATAACTATACTTCAAAATTCTAACTGCATATTTATTTAAATAAATAAATTGCTCATAACTATTATTAGATATTAGCAATAAGAGAATATCTTCAATTAAATAGAGGATTCTTTGTGTAGGCATTTCTTCATTTTTATTTATTTTTTTTATATACGTTAGTGCTTTATTATATTGCTTATTGCGTATTAAATTTGATAATTTCTTTGCAAGGGCATGGGCAAGGGCATGGGCACGGGCAAGGGCATGGGCAAGGTCAAGGGCAAGGGCATGGTCAAGGTCAAGGGCATGGGCAAGGTCAAGGGCATGGGCATGGTCAAGGGCAAGGGCATGGTCAAGGTCAAGGGCAAGGTCAAGGTCAAGGTCAAGGTCAAGGTCAAGAAAAGAACCAAATATTTTATTATACAACAAAAAAAAATTTTTTGCTGTATCTTGCAATACGGAATCATGTTTTAATAATTTATCCATCATTAAAAAATCATTTATTTTGTCTTGAAAGCTTTTCTCTTTATCTGCACTTAAACCATATAAAATTAAATCATCTCCCTCTTTACACCAAACCGCTATCTCTCCTAACTCCAACTTATAATCAACAAGCTCGCTTTTTTTAGGCAAACGATAACGTACAGCACCACCTTGTTTGTTGTTAAGCCAATTACAAAATGCCTCTGCATAATTTGCCCTTATCCCCAATATTGCGTTATTAGCGTTTCCTTTTTGAAATCTATATTGAGTCCAATAATCTGGCTGATAAAATTCTTCTTTTTTACGCATTTCATCAAGAAACAGCTGGTATATAGCTGTAGTTATATTTTTTTCACATAAAAATACTTTATCATCTATTTTTATGGAAAAACTCCCCAATAAAAGCCTGTCTAATTGCACTTCTGCTGATAGCTTAAAGGTCTCTTCATTGTCTGATTCAATTCCACCTTCTATCTTGTTTATTATCTCACTTCTTATCTGAGGATTGACTCTTTTGCCTTCCTTTACACAATTATAAGCAAGAGACAGGGCATTTAGTGAACCATCACTAATACAAACCTGAACAATACGTGTGGAATCGCCTTGCATTGCATAAAGCCTGATGGTTTCCTGCCACCAGCTGTCGTTTATACAACTTGCCCAATTATCATTGTTATCAGCATTTTTAGTTAAAAACGAAGCTGCAAGATACTCCTGAAATACCAAGTGAGCAAAGGCAAGGGTATTTGTCTCTTTTTCAATTATAAGTCCGCTTGTTTCTTGTAAAGTTTTGATAAAATTATTTGCACCCACTGTATCCAAAACGCCTATAGCTTTTAAGTCGTCATCAAGTATTGTTATTGCTTGTGCAGTGTCAATCTCCCGTATTTTATCTACCATCATGCTATAGCTAAGAGACTCCAAGACATCCCTCTTTTGAGAAGCACTATACTCATCCTGAATGCCTCTTGCCTGCCTCCACCTACCGAGCATTACCTCACATATTTCATTGTATAATTCCCCTCTTGAACCGGGTAAAGCCCCTCTAAATCTGTGAACCATTACCGTCATTGTTAATAGCAAAGGATTTGCAGCTAAATCAAATAAAGCTGGCGCTTGTTGAAGCCTTGTCATAAAATCCTTTGAGCCTTCATTTGCCCTAAGTTTAACTTTATCGTTTAATACATTACCTTCACTTCTGTATTCATTTGCAAGGTACCATTTATTAACAAAATTTTTCACTTGCTCTGGATTAAAATTCTGCACATCAAGTACATGAACGTTTGTTAATGGGGCGTCTTTGTATCCCTTGGGACGAGAGGTTAATATGAAAATATTATCAGGGTAATTTGTTTTTTGTACGTCAACCCAAGCAGATACTGCCTTTCTTTTATTAATATCAGCTACTTCATCAAGCCCATCTAAAAGCACTATACATTTACCAGCTTCTAATTTATTTGTAAACCATCCAGTGGGTGTCTTTAGCGTTGAGTATTTCTTTTCTTTAAAATGGCCTTCTGTAAGCTCCCCTAACAATGGAGGCTCGGTTGAGATAATTTTGTTTATATGGTCTCTTAAAAACAAAAGTATTGGAATAAAGGCTTTAATGTGATATTTCTTTTGGAGATTTCGTGCAAATGTAACAGCAATGTTTTGTAAAAGTGTAGTTTTTCCGGAACCAGGAGCTCCTATGATGGCAAAAGCCCTAACACCATTTTTTTTATTTCTTTTTAATAATCCTTGATTTATACGCGTAAAGTCCCAAATCTGCTTTGGATTTGGCACATTTTTAGATGACAGTATACTTGTGTTTGCATTGTGGATGTCGCTGTCAGGATTTATACGAAGTTCTATAAAAGCTTGGTTAAGCTCAATAGCATAAGCATTGATTAACCCCAACCCCTTTACGTTTAACGAACTATGTTCATCAATTATTCTTTTGTAATATCTTCCTAAAAAACCAGGTGAAAATCTTTTGATACACGTCATTATATAACTTTTAGTGTTTTCAATTGCTTCAGGTTCAATTGTTTTCCAAACTTTTCCTAAAAATGGCAACAGGAAGTATGCCACTGGCAAGTATACTACAATAATTAATATTAAAACAATTTTTGGATGATTAGGTACAAATTGCTCAAATATTGGCCATTTGTATATGTATTGTAAAACGATTATGACCACAGCAGGTGAAGAGCTAAAGATAAGTTTTAGTAGTTTTTCAATATTCATAATTTATTAGTGATTATTTCCCCCATCTTTTAACTGTATTTTAATTATACCTAATTTTAATGATTTTTTCAAACCATTTTTTTTATGTCTTATACTAATACCGCAGCCGGTATTGGTATTTAATTCAATACAAATTAAATTCTGTCTTGATACTTTACCTCTTTAAAATTAATAATAAAACATGTGCCTGCTGTGCTTTCAAGCTTTATGTCGCCTTCTAGCTGGCTTTCAACTAGGTCGTTTACAAGTTGGAGGCCTAGGGCGTTTTTGGTTGTTTTAAAGTTAAATCCCGGTGGGAGGCCAATGCCGTTATCTTCCACTATTAATTCATAGCTTTCAGACTCTTTTTCTTTAAATGAAATTATTATTTCGCCTTCCATATCTTTAGAGAAGGCATATTTCATGGCGTTTGATATTAGCTCATTTATTATTAGACCGCACGGTATGGCCGTGTCAATGCCCAGTAGGAAATCTTCTACGTTGAAGGTAAGTTTGATTTTTCTATTATCCAAACCGTATGAGCGGGTTATTGAACTAACCAGTTTTATCACATAGTCTTTTGTGCTAATTTTGCTTACATCTTGTGATTGATACAGGCGCTCATGAATAAGGGAGATAGCCTTGATACGGTTTTTACTTTCCTGAAATACCTCAAGTGTTTTGGTATCAGATATATATAATGATTGTAAGTTTAATAGACTGATAATTATCTGAAGGTTATTTTTAATTCTGTGGTGTATTTCTCTTAAAAACATTTCTTTTTCTTTGAGCGATTTTTTGATTTGTTCTTCAGCGTCCTTGAATCTTGAGATATTACGTATAGCGTATACCCTTGCAGCTACTCCCATGTAGTACATATTTTTACCGCATATTTCTATATTAAATTTAGTATTATCTTTTTTGAGTCCTATTGATTCACAATGGATATGGTTATTGCAGTCGCACTCACCGATTATATTATTATGATAGTCTGCATATATGAAGTCCGATAGTTTCATACCAATAATTTCTCGTTGTTCGTATCCAAACATATTGGAAAACATACTATTTGTTTCAACAATCTTTTTCCCTTTAACTATAGCAATACCTTCAAAAGTTGCTTCACTAAGTGCACGGAAACGCTCCTCGCTTTCCCGTAAGTTTTTTTCAAGTTGTTTATGTCTTGTTATATCTGTAATAAAGGTAAATACTGTACTGGGTTGACCGGTGTTATCTATGATTGTGGTAGCGTTTATTATGGCATAGAGCGGTTTACCATCTTTTTTATTAAAAATGAGTTCGTACACACGTTGTGTTGTTGTTGGAATTTGTTTTACTTTATCATAATATTTAATAAGGCTTTCTTTTGCTATAAAGTCAAATGGTTTTCTATTGATAAACTCATGGCGTCCATAGCCGAGCATTTTACACAATGAGTCATTTACGTCTATGGTAACCAGTTCCGGCGTTAGAAGCCAAAAACCTTCAGATGTGGTATTTATTATTGTTCTATATTTTTGTTCACTTTCGCGCAAAAATGCCTCGGCATTTCTGCGTTCAGTAATATCGTGGCCTACGGCAAGGAAGCCCTCTTTCATACTTTTGATTTCAGCGTTTTTTAGTGGCCGATTGAACCATTCAATGTATCGTCTTTCATTATTATGGGTTAATATCGGTATAATTATACTTTGATTTATAGTGTCTGGGGCAAAAAATTTGTCTTTGTATTGTTCTATAATATTTGATGGTAGAAAATGTTTAAAGAAATTTTTACCTTTCATATCAGCTATTTTAAAACCAGTAAGGGTTTCCATGTATGAATTAAACTGAACAATGTTGCCTGCGGAATCAAGCACAAGCACTATCACGCCTGCGGATTCTATAAGGTTTTCTGCAAAGTCTTTTTCATATCGGAGGGAGGCCTCGCTTTGTTTTAATGTAGCGACTAATTTGTCGTACGACATAAATATGCCAGAATCCAGAAATGCCTTGTATATTAAGTATAGGGACACTATTTCCATGAAGTAAGAGGTTATTGACTCCATGTCAATAGTGGCGCCCTTTGGAAAGAAATACAGTTCTTTTACAAGTTTAAGAAATAAAGATACGACAAACAGGGAGACAATATTACCCTCTATAACGTGTCTTTTAATAATAAGCGTAACTATAGATAGTAAATACAAGGCAGGTATCAGGTATAAACTCAATATATTTAGGTAATTTAAAGATACTGCGTATGGTTGATTAATAAGATATTTAACTAAATATACAATTGAAAACATGGATATAACCAATAGAATTAAAAAAATTATAAATATACGGTTAAATTTTAATTTACGGTTAATAAAAAATGGAACAGTTATGAAAGTTAATGCCTCGATGTAATGAGCTGTTGTTTCAAACATGTAAGACAGTATTGTTTCATCTGAATGAAAAATGCCTTGTTTTTTAATAGATAAAAAGGCAAATAACTTAAGAGTGCCAATAAAAAAAAAGGCACTGCCTAGATAATTAAAAAAACTGTTTTCAACTAATTTATTATAATTCCATACAAGTACAAAGATACCGTAGGAAAGTGCTATGACAAACAGTTTTGCTATGTTTTCAAAAAAATAGATATTATATAGCCATGTTGATAATAATATTAACAGAAATAAAAACAATATAGGTATTACTCTATTTCTATCTATATAAAGATTATATGTATTCATAAAATGGCTATTTTACTAAAGGCAGACATACTTCAAAGACAGAGCCGCCCTCTGCTGGGCATATAACGTGTATAGTACCGTTGTGGTTTTCTACAATTCTTTTAACACTGTATAGGCCAAGCCCTGTCCCTTTTTTACTGCCTGGCACTTGAAAATATTCATCAAAAATCTTCTCTCTGTACATTTCAGGCACACCGGGACCATCATCACAAACCTTTAAGACAACATGGCTTGGCGTTTTTTGGAGTTCTATATTGATTTTTTTATTTGCATACTTCAGGGCATTGCTCAATAAGTTTTCAGACATGCTTTTCAATTGTTTAGGGTCCCCCGTAAAGACCACTTTATCCATACCATAACATTTATCGGCATCTGTATTATTAACATGTACCTCAATCCCCTTACTGTCTGCCTCAGGTATAAAATTCATAACAACGGAGGTTAATATTTTATTTAATTCCATCTCTTGTGGCTCAAACGATAGGAAAACGTTTTTATCCTTTAGCTCCAACGATGTCCTTTCTATTGTTTTAAGTATATCTTCGGAGGCATTTATTATAATATTAAGCACCTCGTTTAGTTTTTCTTGTTGTATCTTTCCGCCTAAAAGACGCTTTGTGTAACCTATTATAGGGATTAACGGGGCTTTCAGGTCATGAATTAATACTGCAACAAACTGATCCCTTTGTTTTATTAGAGCCTCCTGCGCCCTGTGTCTATATATAGCTGTTTCTATTGTAAAGTAAAGCTCCCTTTCTTCAAATGGTTTAATTAAATATCCAAATGGTTCTATCTTTTTAACACGTTCCAATAGGGCATCATCGGCATAGGCTGTCAAAAACACTATTGGTATATTAAACTGCCTCCGTACTATATGGGCTACCTCAACACCGTCCATCTTGCCCTTTAACACTATATCCATTAAAACTAGGTCTGGACTTACCTTTTTAATTTCCTTAAGAGCCTTTTCCCCTGTTGAGGCAACGGCAGGTACCTCATAGCCCAAGTGTTCAAGACTATTTTTTATATCCCTCGCTATTATTATTTCATCTTCTACAAGTATTATACGGATGCGCTGCATTATTAATTAGTACCCCCAACTTCTTTGTGTTTTATACAAAAAGGTTTCTTTTTTAATGATAAACCCTTCTATTTTCAGTGTAAACGTAGACCTTCACTACTCTTACAATAACTATTTTATATGTAGCAAGAGGTAAATTACAACATTATTATTTAGTTTGTACGGCGTGTTTTAGTGATTATGCTATTGTGTGCAAACTGGTTATACATAGTGTTGTGCTTAGATTGATTTTTACTAAAATAAAGTTCATAATTAATCAAGGATTGGGTACATAGGTCAAACGATAAGATGGTAGTCTCTTATTAATATACAGAAAAAGGTAGGTAATAATATGATATTTATTAATAAAAAAAACAATATATTCATACTATTCATGGTATTTATATTATTTAATATGTGTTTACAATCTCATTTGTGTATGGCTGAAACTTTAGTCTTTGGAGTAGTTCCGCAGCAAAGTCCAATTAAAATATATCAATTATGGCAGCCTCTAATTGATTTTATTAAAAAAGAGCTAGGAATCAGTATATCGTTGAAAACGGAAAAATCAATAGAAGCCTTTCAAGACGCCTTATATGCCCAAGAGTATGATATTGCATATGTTAACCCATACGATTATGTTTTTGCTAATAAGCGTTGTGGTTATACGTCGTTAGTAAGGGGAAACAAAACTATTGTTGGTATATTAGTAGCCCGTAAAGATAGTTCGATTGATTCTATCAATGATGTGGAAGGTAAGGTATTTCTTTTTCCATCGAAAACGGCTTTTGCTGCAACTGTGCTTATTAAGTATGAGCTATTGAAAAAGTATAACTATAATGTTGATAGAGCGACTAATACTATTTATGTAAATTCGCATGATTCTGTATACAAAGGCATTGCGCGCGGCATTGGTGATGTTGGCGGTGGGATTGAGCGTACGTTTGATAGTCTATCAGATGTAGCGTCTAAATCTATGTTGAAAATCATCTATCACACTGACGCATACATTAGTCATGCCATTGCAGTGCATCCGAGGGTCTCTCCTAAAATTAAAGAAAAACTTAAAGCTGTTTTACTAAATACCCCCCAAAATATACTAAACCCCTTGGACATCGGAGTAATTATCACAGCTGAGGATAACGAGTATGATATAATACGTCAATTGATTAACGATATGGAGCACTCTGGGCATATTATACCATGAAAATATCTTTTAAATATAAATTTATATACTCATTTGTTACTATAGAGTTAGCATTTTTAACCATGATTATATTACTTAATTTTCATACTTTGCATAACACTGAACATAAACTTTTATATGAAAAAATTGATGCCTCGACTATGTTATTTGGAGAGCTCATTAAGACTCCTCTAATGATATACGATTTGGCTACAATAGATAACGAGGTGAAGATGTTTTCATCCTTAAAAAATGTAGATACTATAATAGTACAAGATAAAAATGACCGTGTTTTGTCAACCTTTACCAAAGGACATACTGATAATATTCAAACACTCTTAAATAATAATATAGCATTAGATAAAAAAATAAAAATTAATGGACAAATATACATAGCCAAAGAATTTTTGCTTGTAGAAGAAGGAATACATATAGGCAATATGAAGATACTTTTTAATATAACTGAAAGCAAAGAAGTCATTATATTTAATACAAAAGTTACATTTCTTATAGCATTATTTGAAATTATTGTTAGTTTATTTGTTTCTTTTCTTATAGGCTATAAACTTACGGATGCGTTATCAAGACTCACGCTCGTTACTAAGCAAATAACTGAAAATGAGGACAGGATAGTAAACATAAATATTAAAAGTGGCGATGAAGTGGAGACCTTATCCAATAGCATTCAATTGATGCATGAAAAAATATTTGTGCGTAACAAGAAAATAGCAGAAACAACACAGGAGCTTAAAGAGCTAAATGCTAATCTAGAAAAAAGGATTTCTGAAGAAGTCCAGCGCAATAAAGAAAAGGATGTTCTTATGATGAGTAAGTTTCGGTGGGTGGCCATGGGAGAAATGTTAGTTAATATATCTCACTACTGGCGCCAACCGATTGCTGCTATAAGCGCTATTGCACAAGATATTATTGACGCTCATAAGTATAATGAGCTAGATTCCGCATACTTGCGCCACTCAGTAGATAACGTCGTTATGATAACTAAAGATATGTCTACTATGATTGATTTTTTTAAAGATTCATATAAATTTAGTGATGAGGTAGAAGACTTTAATCTTTCCACTACAATACGCAACTGTATAAAATTGATTGATGCAAGTTTGAAGTCTGAAAATATAGTACTACATGCAGATATTCATGAGGAGGTTATCGTTAGAGGTATACCCGGTGAATTTTCCCAAGCATTATTGAACATTTTAATAAACTCTAAAGAGGCAATTGTTTTAAACAAAATACCCAGTGGGATTATTAATATATCTTTAGATAAGTTAGCATACAATTGTAAAAGTGTATTAATAATAACGGATAACGGCGGCGGTATTTTGGAGGAATATATTGATAAGATATTTGACCCGTATTTTTCTACTAAAAATAAAACGGCAGGTACAGGGCTTGGTCTTTATAATACTAAGGTAACTATAGAAAATATTATGCACGGCAGCATAGCTGTATATAATATTGAAGGTGGGGTTGCATTTAGAATAGAGGTGTAGAGTAGAAATTTTTTATTGGACTCTTTTTTTAAACTTCAGTTATAATACCGCCATGTTTAGTCATATTTGGGGTATATCGGTACAGTTAACCATATCAAATATACATTTATTTAGAATGCTTCATACGTGGAGTAACGAGATTGCTAATTCGTTTGCAACATTATATAACCCAGATGTGCTTGAGCATGGGCTAAAAGAAACGCTCTGTAAGACAGGAAATATGGTACAAGAGGCACAAAAGATAGCACACTATGGTTTGAAATTATTTGAAATAAGTCCTGATGGTTATTGGTTTAGCAAAACCTCTTTGCAGGAAAAAAATATAGAAGGTGGAGAAACCGAAGAAATCGGGAAGCAACCCCTTTAGGCAAAGGTAGTTGTATTTTTATCAAATACCGTTTGGCATTACTTATGACATGGTATATATTTATGCCCAAACACATTAGGTTTGCAAAAATATAACATCTATACCACAAAAAGCATAGGGCAGACACACAGGTCTGCCCCTACAAATACACTACGTAGGGGCGAACCTATGTGAGGGAGGGTGTGTATGCACACCTCCCTGTGCGCCTTACATCTTCGTCATTAATTTTTGTTACCTATTAAATCTAAATGTGCTATAGTTATTCTTCTTATTTTTTATTACATATTTATTGTTTAAAACGGATATTTTCTTGCTGGATTATCGTGTAGCTCAGAAAGGACGTTAACAAGTCTTGTAAAACCTGCAAGAAATCGGTCAAGTTCCTCTTGGCTATCGCCATTTGGCAGTGGACAATTGCCAGAGGCAACAATGTCCTTTGCTATTGTCAAAATAACTGCTCCCTTTTGTATACCAACGTGCATAAAATTTATACCTCCTTATCCTTATTTTTCAGTTTATGATACTGAACTGTTAATGTAACTAGTTTATTAGTAGTTTCTCGTAATCTTTCTGTTAAGGCTTTTAGTACAAATCGAAATTCCTCGGAAGTTTTGTTGATTTCGCTTTCGAGGTAATCTTTATCCATCAAACCAACCTTAACATCACCTGAGGCTATAGCAGTAGCCGAGCGTGGTCCACGGTCTATGAAACTCATGTGGCCAAATAGGTCTCCTTCTTTTAAGTAAGCAATGATAATATTGACTCCTTCACTTTTTACAGATATTGCTACTTTACCTGATAGGATTACATACGTAGCCTCCCCGTGCGTACCTTCCTTTATAATAACTTGACCATCTTTATAGTTCTTTATTTCAACAAACCTTTTCATTATCTTTCCTCCTTCAAAAAAAGAAGAACTATTATATTAAATTATACTTATAATGCAAGATGATTTACAACAACAGGATGGATTAAAGTTTGCTGTAAAAATCACCTTTTAGTTAATTTTATTGCAATAAAATTACCTGTTAAACAGGCAAGCGGGATTTTTTCTAAAATTTCGCACTTATTTAATATTTTCAGTATAAAGCGTGTTGGCTTAGTAAATTTAATGTATAGTCAAATAAATTAGGTTTGCAAAAAAATAAAGTCCATGTCTTAATCAATCGGTATCTTTAGTTTTTTCCACAAGCACTATCATGTTATCTCGGTGAATAACCTCATCGCTATACTTATAGCCGAGTATGTCTTCAATGTCAGAGCTTTTTTTACCCATAATCTTTAACATTTCTCGACTACTATAATTAATAAGCCCTTTGGCTGCATGATTACCATCTGGGCACACTACATAGACGGCATCTCCACGCTCAAAGTTTCCCTCAATGCCTTTTATGCCGGAAGATAGCAGGCTTTTACATTTGTTTACTACGGCCTGCACAGCCCCTTCATCTATTAAAAGAGCCCCCCTTGCGTGTATACCGGAGGCTATCCATCCCTTTCGCTGCCCATAACGTTTATCTTTTGGTGTAAAATATGTCCCTTCGCTACGACCGTCAAATACGTCATTTAGGATGCCGTCTTTTCTACCGTTAACTATCTGTACAGCTACTCCATGGTCTGTGGCTATCCGAGCAGCTATCAGTTTAGAATACATTCCACCAGTGCCAAAGATAGAGCCAGCTCCTTTTGCTAAGGACAAGACTTCTTGGTTTATATCATCCACCTTTGATATAAGTTTGGCATCAGGAAGCTTTTTGGGATTTGCCGTGTATAGACCACCAACGTCTGAAAGTATTATGAGGTGTTTTGCTTCAAGAGACACGGCAACGAGGCTTGCAAGTCTATCGTTGTCGCCAAATTTAATTTCATCAAACGAAACCGTATCGTTTTCGTTTATTATAGGAATCACATTTAAATCAAGCAGACAAAGAAGGGTATTCCTTACATTAATATAGCGCTGTCTGTTAGAAAAAACATTCCTTGTTAAAAGTACCTGAGCCACTTGTTTATTAAACCTGTGAGAAAAAGCCCGTTCATATGCCCAGACAAGTGAGCTTTGACCAATAGCCGCCGCCGCTTGTTTTAAATTGATGCCTTGTAACTTGCCCTTTAAGCCAAGCTTAACCCGTCCGGCGGAAACGGCACCAGATGACACCAACACTGGGGCAAATCCCTTATCTTTGATGTTTGATACATCCCGGGCTATATGCGCAATTTTTTCTTCCTCAAGGCCAGCTTCCGTTGTTATTATGCTGCTGCCTATTTTTATTACAACAATGTCCATCATAATTCTTATGAGACATCAATTATATACCAAAACAAATTAGGTTTGCAAACCATTCTATCTTTTTCAAATAGTTGGGCACATCTTTCGTTTACCGGTAATACCGACAACCCGGTTACGCCCTGAATTTTTAGCAGCATATAAGGCTAAATCGGCTTTATCTATGAGTTCTTCTTTTTTAAGCATTTCCTTTTCAATTGAAGCTATGCCTATACTTACGGTAAGGGGGTGGCCATGGAAGCGTTTTTCCAAAATCTCTCCAACTGCCCCTATTTCTTTTCTAATACGCTCACCGTAACTTAGTGCATTCATAAAATCAGTACATTCAAGTATAAACAGAAATTCTTCGCCACCGTATCTACCAACATGGTCTGATGGTCTTGATAGTTTATTCATTGTAGCAGCAACTAACCGCAACACACTATCACCTGCAAGGTGTCCAAACATATCGTTAAACCGCTTAAAGTAATCTATATCAAGTATGCCGACAGATAAGTCAAAGATTTCCTTTGCTTTAGCTTCTTTGAAGGCGTAGTCAAGGAGTTCCTCAATAGTGCCACGATTGTAAACCTGAGTGAGTGCGTCAATGCAGGCCTTCATCTTGTATTTTTCAAAGGTATTGGCGTGTTCTAATGCCATACCTAGCTCACTTGCTACGATAGCAACTGGGGATAGTTCGTATATGTGTATTGGTCTTTTAGATTTTATATTGTCAACACAAATAACCCCCACAAGTTTATCATTACTTGTTACGGGCACAACCCCTAATTCCTTTATATTAAGGGTCCTCAGTAGCTCTGCCTCTGCTGTGTTTATACCGGTAATTAATGCAGGCATCTTATTACGAAGACATGCAAGGAGTCCCTCCATTTGATGTGTTATGCGTATCTGAAGGCCAGCCAAGACCTCGCCATGGGCTACTGTATCCACATAGTCTTGGACGCTCAACATTCTGCTTTCTTCCTCCACTTTCAGCATATACAGACGGTCAAAGGCAAAATCTAATTGCACTGCCCTTAGCGTGTTATTTATTATTTCTTTAGCGTCAAGGCTTCTGTAAGGGCTTGTTATACTTTTTTTCATATTGGTAAAGGCATCTATTTGTTGCTGTAATTCCTTCTGTAGGTAATAATATTGCGTATTAAGACGGCTTAGGCTGATATTAGCCCTCAGTAGGTTTTCACGGAAAATATCTGACGATGGAAAGGCAAATCCATAGAATTTTGCCACACCTCGTACGTCGTTATCCATGCGCTTAATTAGTGCATTTAGATTTATCTTTCCAATATTAATAAACTCATCAATATCGCTGTGCAATATGGGATGTCTTAGTATATCTATAGAACCAATGCCCTGAGTCCATGCTATAAAATCCGATAGCGACACTATGGCCATAAGCAGACTATCTTTTTTGTTAAAGCCATGGTGTTTAAAACTACTGTGATGATACTTAACAGCCAGCACCAGACTTTCAGGAAAAGACCACTTGGTGCAAAAATATGCACCTATCTCATCGTGTCCAATGCCGATGAATTTCAGCTCTTCATCAATGATAAGTCCTTGCGATTTAGTTAAAGTACCAATGAAATTGCTATAAGAGACCTTGCCGTAAGCCTCAAGAATGACCTTACCAATGTCATGGAGTAAGCCTGCCATGTATGCCTCTTCTTGGTTGTGGTAGTCGAGCTCTTCTGCTAATGCCTTACTCATATAGGCAACGGACAGACAGTGCTGCCAGAAAAACATCTTATTAAAAAGCGGATTATTTGTTCTAAAGTGCAGGTTTTCAAAAAGTGCTGTCTCCAACACTATAGAACATATATTATCAAAGCCTAACTGCAAAATAGCATGTTTTATACTTGAAATCTTACGCCGCAAACAATAATATGCCGAGTTAGCTATCTTTAGCACCTTAACAGTCATAGCCGGGTCTGTTTCTATCAGATGCGAAAGTTCATCCAAGGAAGCCCCTTCCTTCGTTAGCTTAATAAGCTTTAAAGCAACAACTGGTATCGTCGGCAGTACGTTAACACTTGTTTTAATAAACTCCTCAACCATGCCTACCGTCATCGTTGGCTGGTTCACATTAAGACCTCCTTGTTGTTGTACCCTTTCGCCTGCCATATACATGTTACACCTCAAGTCAAAAACATTTAAACTTTCTTAATATTTTCCCAAACCCCCTCGAAAACCGTTAAACTACAAGCGCTTACAGCGTCATCTCGTACTTGTTCCTGTCATACGTTACATTGTCTTTTACACAAAAATTAATCTACCCTGTTTTATTATACAATAGTGAAAAAAATTTGTTCTTGATAATTGACAGCAATTCTCATTTTGGATGATATAGCAATAATTATGCCAGCTCAAAATGGGCATTAAATCTGTGCTTGACATTTTATATATAAATATGTTTATAAACCTAATTTTCCAAAATGAGAATTGCTGCAAAAATGTAATCACCCTACAAAAAAAATTACTATTTGATATGTTATAATAATCTTTGTTATAATTTTTTTAGAGAAGTTTGTAGCAACGTCTATATTATATTTGGCGATATGAATTAATATTACAGAAGGGAGTTTATTATGAGAAGAAAGATACCAATTAGTAAGCTAACCATAGGTATGTATTTAGACGGTATTGATGAATCATGGATTAAAACTCCTTTTATCACTCATCGCTTTATTATTAAAAATAATGAACAGATAGCAAAGTTGAAAGAGTTAGGGGTTAAATACATTCATATAGATACTGAAAAGGGCAAAGACACTACATACAAGGAAATACAGCCTGAGATGGATAATATGCACTTTTTAAAAACTGAAGACATTGTAGTGCAGATGCCTAAATCTCGGGATATGGAAGAAGTCGTTTTTTTTAAAAAAGACTCTAAACAAAATGCCGCAGCCAAGTATACACAGGAAAACTTAAAGGTATATTACGAAGAATTAAACCATTATACACAGATAGATAGGCATACGCTTATTCAAGGGACTATTATAGATTTTTCCTTATACATTAAGAATAATTTGCTTATAGAACACATTGTTGAGTATGATAATAGGGATATAGAGTTAACGGGTGGAATGTTAAGTAGAGAGGGTGATTTTCATATCAAGCGGGAAGATAACTATAAATATATTCACTATCTCAAGGAAATTGTACGATTGAAATCGTTAAATGGAGGTGAGCAGTTACAGCAACTGAAAAATGCTGTAATAAGGGAAAACTCTAAGCTTCTAATGCAGGAACTGTTTTTAGACCCAAGAAGTGGTGAAAAAATCAAAGAATGTAAAACTTCGGTAGAAAATATCGTTGACACTATTCAAAGAAACGGAAACGTCGTAAGCAACCTTATAACTATTAATAAGTATGATTATTATACCTATACTCACTCTGTAAATGTTAGCGTTTTAAGTGTGGGCATTGGTATAAATCTTGGATTAGATAAAGATGAACTCTACATACTTGGTATTGGAAGTATGTTACATGATATAGGGAAATGTAAGATACCAAATTTTATACTTAATAAACCAACTCGATTGACAGAAAAGGAGTATAGCGTTATAAAGCAGCATGTTTTGTTAGGTAAGAAGATTTTGATTGAACATTATAATTTTCCATCTGAAGCTGTTTATCCGGTAATCGAGCACCATGAAAAACTAACCGGACAAGGTTATCCAAACGGTTTAAAAAGGGATGAAATTCACTTAATAGGTAGGATTACTGGTATAGCTGACGCTTACGATGCCTTAACAACAGCCAGACCGTACAAGAAAGCCCTCTCACCTTTTGAGTCCCTATCCATACTACGTAATCAAATTGAAGATTTTGATGAGTTTATATTCTATAAATTTGTAAAGATGCTCAGCAATTAGATACCACACACAAGTTAAAGAGCCGGCTTGAAGCCGGCTATTCTGTTTTAAAGACTCTACAGGAAAGATATTAAGAGCGATATTACCTAACGGATTATTTAGATATGCCTTCAACCAATAATACTGCGTACTTTTGGTGTTCAAATGGGTGTATATCTGGATACTTTGAATATAGCCAGCCAGTAAAAATATTTTTGCCATTTTCCTCTATTTCGACTTTTGCAGCAGGATTATTTGGTGTGTTAGTTACTGATGTAATAGTAACGGAGTCCATCTTAAAATCTGGCAAAAAGGCTATTACCTTTAATGTTAAACCAGCATGTATCTCATATTCTTTCCCTATGTCAACCACTATAGATTCAGTTTTATTATCCTCTTTTACAACAATTGAAAACTTAACAGCCCGCCACGTTTCCTTTACATTGCTTGGCACTACCAGCTCCGGTTTTGGTGGCGCCGGTATAGCATCCTCGTGCGCTTGCACTGCCTCGCTACTGACTGCCTCAGTACTACTATTATTATCTACCTGTGGGCTTTTACTCTTAAACTCTGTTGGATTTGGTGGTACCTCTGGTGCCTTATCAGGTGCCTCCTGGCATGAATATACTGTTAGACAAAAACACACTAATAGCACATACTTACATAACATATACACTTTGCTGTTCACTTTATTACTCCTTATTATTAATATTATACTGTGCGGAATCTTTTTTTTAGTGCAGAAACGGTGTATAATTACCTACATTGAAGACAAAATTTTAATTATCGAACCAATAAAAAACAAAATATAGATAAAAAAGAAAAGAGCAGGTAAAACCCACGTAAGATGCCTTGGCTTTGCAGAGCCAGCAAAACCATCCATTCGCACCGCCCCCTCTCTTGGATATACTACCTTTTCTTGTTTATCGAAACTCTCCACATAACCAATCGTAGGATTAAAAAACACTGACTCATCAGAAATCATAGCCTCTCCGGGCATATCTAATTTTCTTTCAATAGTTCTTGCTTGAAAATATCTCAATTTTAATTTTAACTGTATCCTCATAGAAGAAATTACCCAATACAAACATACAAACTCCCCGATAACAAATAAAACCATAACAATATACTTAGATTTCATGGGATGAGCTATTTCCCCAACTGCTACACTATCACTATATACAGACAAACCGGATGCTGCAAAGATAATAATAATATTTAAAAAAAGATATAACAACTCTGACCATAATAAACGGTTTTCCATTGACGTAATAATATTTAAAACCGTTGTATACTTTGATACTGTCTCAGCCCTTTGTTCGATGTTCATATTCTTTTCCATATCCATAATTATCTAATATCAATAAGAAATCGTTTCTTTATATAGGATTTCACCAGTTTTATTTTTTGCAATAATATCTATCCTATTACCAGTTTGTACTAAAGTAATTTGCCCATCACCAGCCGGCTCATCAAATTTCCACAAAGATATACCATCTATCCATGGTGAAGTTTCTTTAAATCCATAGTTACGACACTCCACATAAGTTTTTGCTATCCCACCAGTAAAAATCTCACCATTTGTTTTATCTTTAGCATTAACCTCGCCATCACAGTTGGTGTCATGTAATCGAAGCTCAGAGTTGTGCGATATAGCAGACTCTGCCCACGATTGAATTTCCCCCTCTGCTGATTTGGCATTTGCTATGAAGGTCTTTGCCCTTGCCGAATTTCTAAATCCTAATAGTATTGGAAGGGCAACTGCTACTAATAAACTTACAATTGCCATTACCGTCATCAGCTCTATAAGTGAGAACCCTTTTATGGATTTTACTTCGTTATTTATCATAATTTCTACAGTCCAAAGTATATTAACAAAGGTTAAAAATATAATGCAATATTATTTTTCATTAGGATAGACATGGATATGTAGGACAGATTCATTATAAAGCAATTTGTCATTCAAAATTGCAGCAATTCTCATTTTGGATGATATAGTAATAATTATGCCAGCTCAAAATGGGCATAAAATCTGTACTTGACATTATATATATGCTTATAAACTTAATCTTCCAAAATAAGAATTGCTATCAAAATTGATTAAACAGGGATAAATCTCTTGCGCAAACTTATCCCTGTTTAAAAAGAAGCCTTTACTGCCAGCGGGCAAAACATTTTGGAATTATTAAATAAAGATTGTTATATTAGCATCGAGGGCAAAGTTTAAAAACTCAGCAGCCCCAGCAACAGTAACACCATCAACGAGATCGCTTTTTTGCACGTTGGTCATCTCCAAAGTAGGCGTACATGCTATGAGCTTAACATCTATTTCCTTGCATGCATCAACCATCTCAGGTATTGATGGCCAGTTGATTTTCTTAATCATGCTCTTCATCATAAGTGTTGCCATTGATGTCATACCCGGCAACATGCCTAATATGTTCGGAAAAGGAACAGGGCTTGGCATTGCCGGATTTGCTATAGGGGATACCTGAAGATTTTCATACTTTTTCTTATTAATAATGTCCACACCGTACAATGTAAAAAACACCTGTACCTCGCAGTCCATGGCTCCTGCCGTTGAAGCTAAGATAAGTGGTGGATATGCCATATCGAGCGTTCCTTTACTTGCTATTACAGCCATTTTCTTTTTTTCAGCCAATTTTACCCTCCCAAAGTTAGTTGTTTATTTGTTTTTTTATGTCGCACCACAGTTTAGCATTTTTACCTTTCTATGTCAACTATGAAAAGAGGTGTGTTTACGCTTGATTTTACACAGCTATCGTAAACTTCATGACGTATATATGCTTGCAAGTATAGTTTCTCGGGATATTGGTCCTTCAAGCAGATATGCTATTTCTTCGATGGTTCGTTTATTTTTAGGCGTTTCTAAGGTTTTAGCCACCCTCAAAATTTCTGACAGTGTCGTATAGCCTTTAATAACCTTTAAAAAGCCATCTTCTACAAGTGACGTCATACCGTGTTGTCTTGCTATCAACTCTGCATCTTTGGCAATGCCACCGGCAAGCATGGTTTTTCTAATCTGATCGTTTATGCACAAAAGCTCATGGATAGCAAAACGCTCCTTATAGCCTGTGGAAAAACAGTTGTCACAGCCAGCCCCCCTGTAAAACTTGATGGCTTTGGTGTCTTTTTCAAAGTTTTTGATAAAAAGACTAAAAAACTCTAACTCATTGTGGTCAGGCGTGTACTCTTCCTTACACTGCGGGCAAATTCTACGTACAAGCCTTTGGGCAAGTATTGAAACCAACGTAGAAGAAAGCAAAAACGGTCTTATTCCCATATCCATAAGGCGGGTTATACAAGAGGCGGCATCAGCCGTGTGCAGTGTTGTAAATAGCAAGTGCCCCGTCAAGCCTGCCGTCAAGGCTACTGTTGCAGATTCGTAGTCACGCATCTCACCAAACATGATAATGTCCGGGTCTTGACGGAATATGCTTTTAAGGCCTTGCAGGTAGCTTATTTCGCGGCTTTTATCATCTGAGCCTACGCGCACTTGGTTTACACCATTAATTAGATACTCTGGGGGGTCCTCTAAGGTCATTATGTTTATTTTGTCATCGTTTAAATAGTCAAGCGTTGAATATAGTGTAGTGGTTTTTCCTGCACCAGTTGGACCGGTTACTATGACCATGCCTGATGACATGGTGCAGACTAGCTCATATTTAGTTTTGAGATTTTTCCAAAAGCCAAGCTTTTCAAATGTCGGCACTGTTTCTTGTTGGATAAGAAGGCGTATTACCATCTTATTGCCGTAGTTTGTCGGTATTATTGAAAGCCGTATGTCTAATTCAATATTTTTGTCTTCATAATAAACCCGCTTTCGTTCATCAACAACGATGTTTTTTACATAAGAGTCTTTGAATCTAAAGAAATTTTTTAACCCCCTGACGAAATAGTTATTTAATGTCTTTGGTAAGTCAGACTGTGGGATTAAAACCCCATCTATACGAAATCGCACACGTAGTCTATCGCTTAACGGCTCTATATGAACATCAGATGCTCGCATCTCTATCGCCTTTGCCAGTATTTGCATAAATATATTCATATTAATATTTGCAGAGTAATACTTCTTACCTATCTTTATTATCTCGTCTTCTGCTATAGATTCAATCTTTATCTTTTGAGAAAAGGATATGGCCTCACGGTTTTCATAGGCATAGATAATAAAGTCTCGTATTTCCTCATAACTAGCAACAGCAAAATCTATAGATAGTTGCATATTTTTCTTCTTCTCATCCGTATCTATGAAAATAGCCTTGGTTTTTTCCATTATGTCTTTTTTATAAATACGGATTCTATTTACAGCACTTTCGCACACGATTACTTGGCAGGTTAACTCATTTTGTTCGGTAAAGTATTTTCTATATGGAATTATCATTAATTCTTTAATCTTTTCCTTATCAAAAGAAAAAAAGTACTCCGGGTCCACCTCTGAGAGGTCCGGCTTTATCCGTGTTATGTTATACTGCTTTGCAATACAGCGCAAAAGCGTGTCATAATTAATCAGGTGCAATTCATCAGCCAATATGGTGCCTAAGCGCACATCTTTGTTTTCTGACTCATATTCTTTTTGCAAATCAAGGGCTTTGGCTAGTTCAGTCCTCGTTATCTTCTTTTCCATCAAAAGGACCTCACCTAGGGGTAACCGTATATTGTATTTATTGACAAAGGTGAGCAATTGTTTTGAGGTTAATATGTTGTGTTCTACTAAAATACTCCCAAGTACGTGACTTTCACCTTTTTTTAGCATTGTCCCCTGTTGCGACAGTGCGAAGTCTAATTGCGCCTTTGCTATAACTCCATTTGCAACCAGTAATTCACCTATCCGCCTCCTTGCCTTTATTTGCATTGCCTTTGAGTACCTCCTTAATATCTTTCCTGTAGAGTCTTTCTATTTATCGTTCATTTAAACTGCTATCATTAGTACAATTTATAACAAACTACGTCAACAACTAACTTTTTAGCATGCGTCGTAAACTTAAGTTAAAGCGGAAATATAATGGCAGTCTTTTTATCTTACGATTGTATGAGTTAAAAAAGGCAAAGTGCTCGTTTAGTGTGTTTTCTTGGGTTACTATTTTTTTACGGCTAGCAAAGACCACCGTATTAATTGTGGTGTCGCAGTGCAATAGGTATATGTACGGTAAAAATGAGCTTATGCTTTTTAATGTTTTTTTATAAATAGTCGGCTCATCTGATATGACATTGCAAACGAGTATGCCTGCAGGGGCAAGGTGTGTACATAGCATCTTGTAGAAGGCTCTTTGTATAATGTTATTGGGCTGGTAGTTACCGATGTAGGCATCATTAAATATTATATTATAATGGTGTTTATTAGGTTTTTTGACAAAGACCTCGCACGGTTCTATGAATAAGCGCATATTCTTAGAAACCTTAAAGTTAAAAAACGTATTGGCTACATAGACAATCTCTGGGTCTATTTCAACAATGTCAATGGTAGTTTTTGGCAGATATTTAGCAAGTACTCGTGGTAGGGCGCCTGCGCCAAGTCCAAGACACAAAAGGGCTTCCGGTTGTGGACAAAAGCTTAACCCATATAGCATATGCCTTGTGTATTCGAGGCAGAGGTTCCATTGATTTTCAATGTCCACAACCGATTGTTTGGTTTTAAAGGGGCTTCGCAGTATAACCTCACTGTCTTTTTTGGTAACCACTATGTCGTTAAACCGACTTTTTTTATAATATATAATTTCTTCTCGTGATAGAGTAATCATTGAGGTTATACTTCTATTTTAGTAAAAAAAAGTGCCCATAAATACCCACGAGCCATCTATTACTTCATATAGTTCGTAGTAGGTGTCGAAAAAATCGGCATATAGGTATTGCATAGGCTGGCCATTTTTGTTTAATCTGGCTGCTATTGCTGTGTCTTTTGAGTTATTGTAAGTTATACTCCACATACTATTGTCGTTGAACTCAAAAAAATCATAAATCTGCAATGTTAGCTCTTCATCCGGCGACGGTGCCTCCCAAACCTTTGCTTCTGCATTTAGGGCAAACACCATTAGGAGTATAAGTGATAGCAGCACTATCTTTTTCATAATTGTGAACCTCCATTGAAAAAATTTTTTTAATTCTAACAATTTGATTATACCATGTCAATAGTAAAAATAACTGAAGTGTAATCATTTTAGGAGGGTGTCTCTGAAAAAGTTGAGAGCAGACAAGGAAAAATAGTAAAGCACTAAGATGTCCCCCTTTTGTCAAGTGATTAGTTAATCACCACACAACTTCCACATCATATTGTTGTATATACTTGTCATTGCTTATTATCACTAAACCTTCTATTTGAGCTTGTGCAACTAAGATACGATCAAATGGGTCTTTATGCTTTAGTGGTAAACGGTAAATATGGAGGGCATGTTCTAACTCTATTGGTAAACTGTAAATTTGATTAACAGTCATTTGCTCTTCTATAAATAGTATTGGATTATCTGGCAGAATTATTTTTTCTAAACCAGCTTTTATAGCAATCTCCCATCCACTGGCAGCACTCAAAAATAGATCATTGCCTGTATCTTCTATCAAACCGTGTGCATTAGAGGACAGCAGATGATTATCTGTTATCCACCATAAGAATATATGAGTATCCAGCAGTAGCTTCATTTATGGAAGGTATCTATTATATCGTTAGGTAATGGCTCTGTAAAGTTGTTAAACATAGTTATTTTACCTTTAGCTGAACCTGGTAAACGATTTTGTTTTTTTTCTTTCTCTAAGGGGATAAGCTTAGCAATAGGAATACCAGATTTGGCTATAATTATCTCTTCTCCTTTGGCTACACGCATTAATAGTTTTGATAAGTTAGTTTTTGCCTCATGGATATTATACTGTTTTGCCATTTATTATTATAAACTAAGTCTACGGACTAAGTCAATTAAAATATCACTGAGTGTAATCATTATTAGCGATATAAAATCTAAATGATACCTTATAAAAATAATTATAGAAAATATCATATAAAATATGCTACAGTAATAACTTATTAAATATATGTTTTAAGTGATTATGGATGACAAATACTAATAAGAATGTATTTATAATAGTTTTTTTTATTACATTAGTGGTATTGATGGTTTCTTGTACTTCAGCAAATACTAAAGGTGAAGGTACTGATGAATATGAATATCCAGCAATAAAACCCCCATCAGATAGTGTTTCGGATGGACAGATAGAAATGGCGCCTACCGATAACCCTAACAATAATAGCAGTAGTATTGAACATACTGAAGGTGGTAGTGCTAATGACACAGGAAAGGAGCTTAAATCACCGCCGAAGGGGATGGTAGAGCTTTTTAAAAAATTAGGGCGGGACATTCAGGAAAAAGAAAAGCAAAAGGGTAAAAAAGGCTCCAAAACTAACGATGATAGCGGTAGTAAAAATGTAGACTTAAAAAATGTAGACTCAGTGGATGACTCAACACCAACAGTAAACCCTAAAGATAATAATTTAAAAGATAATAATAAAGATAATAATAAAGATAATAATTTAAAATCCAGCTCTTACATCTTACCCTCTCTAAAGACAGCAGATAAAGACAAACGAGCAACTACCTCTACCCAAAAAGAAACCTTTAAAAGGGAAGGTAAAGATGATATAAGTTTGCAATTTGATGACGTTGACATATACGAAATAGCGCACACGGTTTTTAAAGATATATTAAAGGTAACCTACCTAATAGACCCAAGGGTTAAGGGAAGAATCACCTTTATGACAGCCAAACCTATAAATAAAGCAGACGTCTTGCCTGTCATATCAACGGTGTTTAGAGTAAACGGCTTTACCATTTTAGAAGAAAACGGCATATACCGTGTAGTGCCATCATCTGATATAACAAAAGAGCCAGTTGGTATTAATTTCGGTAGAACACCGGAGGAGGTGCAAATGCTTGGACTTTCACGGATTCAGATAATACCGATAAATTTTGTACCTGTAAACGATATGATCTCCATATTAAAGCCTTTTTTGACGCCAAGCGCTGTTATAAGCGAAATACCCGGTAAAAATTTTATCATGGTAGCAGATACAGATGAAAACGTAAAGCGCCTGCTTTCCATAGTGGAGGCCTTTGATGATGATGTGTTTGAAGATATGAGAGTGGAGCTTTTTGTGTTTAAAAATATAAATGTAAAAGATGCCCTTGGCGACCTGCAACAAGCATTACCGCTTTTTTCGATGACTACACGCGATAGTCTGAAGCTAAAATACCTTGCCATTGACAGCTTAAATGCCCTTTTAGTGGTAGCTCCAACAGATGAGTATCTTAATCACATACGCTCTTGGATAAAGATAGTTGATAATATATTTGAAGATGCAAGGCCACAGGTATACGTTTACCCACTACAAAATAGCAAGGCTGACCACGTGGCTGAAATATTAAATTCCATACTCCAGACATCCGGCTCAAGCGGTGGGATGGCAAGCTCTAAGAAAAGCTCCTCTAGCGGCGGCTCTAACTCTCCCATACCCAGTACTACACAAAAACAAGCGGCTGCTTCCTCATCCGCAAGCGTTGCCTCCTCGGACTTCGTCTCCCCCGTTACCAAGTTCTACTACGATACGATAAATAATACAATTATCATATTGGCACTTCCAAAGGACTACTATTTCATAAGCGAGATGATTAAAAAAATAGATATAATACCGCGCCAAGTGCTAATCGAGGCTATGGTTGTAGAAGTTACACTTGATGATAGTCTATCGTACGGCGTACAATGGTTTTTAAATAATAATTTTAAACTGTGGGATAGTAATAAATACGGTAGCTACGTAACAAGCTCACCTGTAGGCGGCGCTAGCTTTGACCCATCAGCTCCTCTTAATAATGCCGGTATCTCTATAGCATTACTTGATTCATCAGACCAATTGCGGGCTATGCTTCAAGCGCTTGCTTCAAATACAGCTCTAAATGTAATATCAACCCCGCACGTCCTTGTGTCAGATAACCAAGAGGCTAAGATAAACGTCGGTACCCAAGTGCCAGTTATAAAAAGCTCAACACCAGTAACAGGTACAAGCTCACCCCAGACCATCTACGAATACAAAGACACGGGCGTAACCCTACGTGTGAAGCCGCAAATTAATAAAAGCGGTCTTGTTAATCTTGAAATCTTTCAAGAAGTCTCCGATGTTCAACAGTCCTCCGGTTCAACTACAGAAAATCCACCAATCTACACCCGTAATGCAGAGACAAAAATGGTAGTACAAGACGGTAAAAGTATCGTTATAGCAGGGCTTATTAAAAATAAAACAGATACCTCCGAATCCGGCGTGCCATATCTTAAAGATATACCTATTTTAGGGAATCTTTTTAATTACAAGGCAAAGGTCAATAGCCGTACAGAGCTGCTTATTATAATAACACCACACGTGGTGCAATCACGCGAGGATGCCGATAGGCTAACAACAGAGTTTATTGATAGGCTGGAGGGACTCCATAAGCTACTTGGTTATGATGAGAAAAAAGCCAAAGAAAAGGAAAAGATCAATCCAAACATAAACTATAAACTTAAAGATATGTCAAAATCACCTGTAAAAGATTAGGTAGTCCTGAACATGTAGTGATATTCACTACTAACCATTTACGATTACCAATTAGGTACGTTTCAATATGGGGGGGTGTGGGGAAGGTTTTCCCCCCGCCTCTTTTCCCTTAGCTTATTTGCATCCTTTAAGCGCTTCTCTAATAGTTAGCTTAGATGCCTCGCCTTTAATGCTCTCTACAAAATCTAAAGCCAGCTCTCTATTGCCTTTAGCTATTTCACGTATGGTCCAGCCAATTGCCTTTTTAATAAAAAACTCTTTTTCCTTTAACATCTTTCTTGCAAATTGAAAAAACAGTTGTGGCTTACCCTTACCTCTTCTAAAGAGTAGTATTTGCGATATTAACGATGCTCGCCTTAACCAAAAGTTTTCACAGACCGACCACCGCTCTAAATACTCATAGCCGGCATCTCCTTTTTCAAGAATAGCCCCCACTATATGTATAGCGATTTCGTCTACGTGATCCCAGCCGGTGGATTCATTAAGCATCTTTTCTAAAACAGACAGTGTGCTATCATCAAGGGAACTTGGGTATTGCATCAAAAGTTTTACTGCAAGGGTTTTTTCGTTGTGGTTAGTGGAATTCCATAGTTTTTCTATAAGTGCCATAAGCGCAACCTTCTCAATAGACTTATTTGCACGCCTAAAGGTTGATGCCATCTTGGTTGTAAATGGGACGGAAACTCCGTAAAACTCAAAAGGGCTTTTTAGGTACGCTTTTTCCTTTTTAGCCCTTTGACTATTATAATGTTCTAAAAATACGTTTTTAAATAGTACATATTGTCGCTCTACATCAATAGAGGTGTTTTCAAGATAAGTCGCCATAGCTGTGAAGACCAGCAAGGAATATATTTACACCTAAATATGTAAACACTACTGTTATGAAACCAACCACTGCTATAATAGCTACCTTATTACCGCGCCAGCCTTTAAGCATCCTTGCATGCAGATAGCCGGCATAAAATAGCCACGTTATCAAAGACCAAGTTTCCTTTGGGTCCCAGCTCCAGTACACCCCCCATGCTTGGTCTGCCCATATAGCACCAAAAATGAGTCCTCCAAGCGTAAAGATGGGAAACCCTACGGCTACCATCTTATACGTAAGCTCATCTAAAATAGCAGTCTTTATTTTAAAGGATATTAAAAGGTTTTTTAATACAAACCCGTAGTGCCACACTATCACAATTATCAAAATAGAAACAAGATAGCTTAAAAACGTGATTGTTTTATTTGGATTTAAAAAAGTGCTTGTTAATAGGTAATTCTGGGATTCAAATTTAACACCTTCCACCAAGGCATATCGCACATAATCAATCCCCATTGCTGCTATTATTATAAAAAAAACACTGCCAGCTATTGTCCAAAAAATATATGCCCCTTCGCTTTTCTTTTCCGTTGCTACCACTAAATATAAAAGAGCGGTAACAAAGGAAAGTGCAAATGCTGAATATGCAATAAAACTCATCGTAACATGCGCTAAAAGCCAGTTACTCTTAAGCGCTGGTACTAGCGGCTGGATTTCTTGCGACATACCCGTAAGCCCTACAAAACCCAAGGCCATACCGGCTATCGGCGTTACAAATGCGCCAAAAAACCTATACTTGTACTTATACTCTATCACCAAGTAACCAAGCATAAGGCACCATACAAAAAACACTATGGACTCATACAGGTTCGTTAGCGGAGCTCTGCCAATGCCCATACTGTAAGAGTCTAACCATCTCATTATAAATGCTATCGTATGGCATGAAAACCCTATTATTGTTATTATAGAAGCTGAAAAGCCTAATCTTTCATTTTTAAAGGCTATGAAGACTATATACATTATCATGGCTACAATGTAGCCCATTGTGGCATATCCAAAGAACTCAGAACTAGACATTCTTCTGAGACCTCCTTAAAAAGTTATTTAGTTGTTTTTTCTTTAAAGATATATTTCTTTAAAAGCGTATCTATCTTGATTTCGTATCCCTGTTTGTGTTTATTAGCTGATGCTGCTATTTTAATATCTATATACCCCTTTTCATCAGTTAGGTAGACCCATATTTTTTTATGGTTTAGGAAAAAAGACGCATAAAGACCAATTGCCATCAATATACAACCAAGATAAACTATCCAAACCCCGGGGTCTTTTCTAACCTGCAAGCCTGTGTACTGATAACCAAAATAATCCACAAGCTCAACCTTATGCCCATCCGGCAACTCCCACGTCTCTGAATAACGTTTAAGTATCAATCTATCATACTTAGGTTGGCCATCTTCGGTAAAACTAACCAACGCTGCAGGATTATTTAGCATCTTAGTGTACGTATAAGGTTTATCTTCCTCATCAAAGGCAAGCGCCGGCGAAAAGGTTACAATCTTTCCTGTTAGCTTCGTACTTTCTATATTAAAATTGCCGTTTTTCCCCACCGATACAAATTGAGGCTTGCCACCCTTTGGCGTTACTTTAAAAACTAAGAGCACTTCGTTATTGTCCGGTATAGGTCCATAACTTGATTGATAAAATGTATATCCCTCGTACTGCAAAGGCTTGTTTACCTGAATGTGTTTTGTCTTTATGACCTCAACCCCATTATCTATTACGGTTAGCCAACTAGTATAGTTGCTTGGCATATCCGAATTGCCATAAAAATCAACATTAAAATCATCACACTTAATAGTAAACCCAAGTGGGTGTTGTTTACCGTCTCTCGTGTATGCAAGTGAAGACTTAGAGCCTTCTGGCAAGTTTAAATATCCATTAAAACCAAAGAGATTACCAATAACCGCCCCTGCAAAAATCACTATTATGCTTAAATGTATTACGTAAACAGCATATCTGGTTTTCATACCCTTTTGGGCATAGTATTGATAGATACCAATAGAGCGTTCCCCTTCAGTTTTAAAGCCAAGTCTTTTTATAATTGGATAAATTGTTTTCTTGGCATTTTCCATGTTACCTTTTAATTTGAAGTGTTTTTTAATAGAGTACTTATTAAAAGCTTCTATATTTAGCGGTTTAAGCGGTTCATTAACTGCCCGGTAAATAGCCGGCAGTCTTTCTAAAGAACACACGATAAGATTGACCGAAAAGATAAATAGTATTGATAAAAACCAAGTAGAATTGTACATATCTGTAAAGTCAAGCTTTTGGGCTACTACATATGCCTTTGGTGCAAGCTCAGGGCCAAATAGCTTTACAAAAAACTTCATAGTTTTTTCCGGCTGAACGTTTTGCTCTATAATTGTACCTATGATTGATGTAAATGCTATCAGGCTTATTAAGATAATGCCTAACTTAACTGATGCTAAAAACTTCCAAACTCTATCTATTATGTTTTTTTTCTCTATGCCCGTATCTAATTTTTCTTTTTTCACAACCTATACCTTGGTGCGAAGGCGCACCTCCCTCCTTGAATAAAGTCCGACTACAGTTTCCCCCCCAAGTATTGTCCTAAAATAGACGCCACAAGGGATATTGGAATGTACCTTATATCCAGATGAAGAAAATACCTCGCTAGTATAACAAAGGGTATAGGAACATGTATGCACAAAAACCACTTCCACGAACGTCTCGGCTGCCTCGCCCTAAGTTTACCAAAAGGTATGTTCAAAAAAAAAGCGAACGCTGATATACATATTATGGAAAATACTAATGTATCTGTCATAATCGGTTAATTATTATAATGAAAGATTAAAAAAATTGCAAAGATATAATTTTGTAAGGTAAAAAAAAGAGGAAAAAGTAGGTGAAGCAGAATTTAATCTTATATAACTATGATTCTGCTGTATAAAAATATATATATAAAGTAAGGGCGAACACTCGAAAGGTTCGCCCCTACGTAATGGATGTGTAGGGGCAGACCTGTGTGTCTGCCCTTATACTTCCTTACTTTGGACTATCCTTAGGAGTATCGGATTTAGCAGCCCCTTCGCCTTTAGTATCGGATTTAGAAGCAGTACCATCAGCCTTACCAATAATTTGTTCAATTCTTGGTATGTTAGCCCCCTGTACAACCTTACCTTCCACTATCAGCAGTGGTGTTCCAGAAACCCCCATCTCCTGTCCAATCTTCTCTACTTCTTCAATAAGTTTATCAATCTTTTCATCCTTACAAAGTGTTAGCTCTTTATTGTCAAACTCACCAGCCATAACCTGCTCAAGGGCTTTAGCCCTGTCCTCAGAACAGTAAATGTGTTTAACTTTATCAGGAGCCTTTGGATGTAACTGTACTAAAGGAAAAAGGAATACATAGCGTGTAACGTCCTTCCTGTTTTTTAAGTAATCAGCGGCTTTTCTGCAAAAAGGACAATCCGGATCAGTAAACTCAATTACCTTATTTTTACCTGAGCCAATTTTAATAGCCTTATCAAGTGGCACTTTAGCAACCTTTTCTTCCATTAATTCCTGCAGGCGCTGCTCTGTAAGATTAACGCCCTCTTTTTGCATAGTACCGACAATAATAGCCCCCGATTCAGGATGGAAATATATTACCCGTGAACCACCAAGAATAACTACCTCGTAAAGCCCCTTTATGAAGGTTTCCTTCATATGCTCAGCCTTTATCTGCGGCACTAATTTTTTGAAAGCCTCCTCCGGGGTTACATTTGAATTAGCATTTTCTGCATACGCACTAAAGGCGAGGGTAAACACCAATATGAGCGTTAAGCCGATTGTTTTTCTTAACAACGTTATTATCCTCCTAAACTGCCAAAGTTTACAGCCTGTTATACAGACACGTTAGCTAAGTATAACATACTTTCGCAAAAAGGACATTATTAGGAAAAATTATATACTTTTGTTATAATAATAAACATAGTTTTTTATGGGAGGCGGGAAATGATTCCAAAAAAAGGTTGTATATAACGTGCAATGTGAAAACAAACATATCTTTCCAGTAGTATTTGGTATTATTGATGACACTCCTGATTTTAACTCAAAAAAAGACGCTTACTGTTTGGAGTGCGAAAAGAAGGTTCTATTTATAGTTAAAAGCAGGCTTTGCCTTAGTAAGACAATCATAAAGAAATTTCAAAGCGTTTATAAGGAGTTACAATTCAATGATTTGGGAAAAGATTGACTTACAAATAACCCCATTTGAGGTAAATGTCTTAAAAGATTTAAATGGCAAGATCATAAAAGACCTTGAAAACCATCTTCCACTTGATGTTAAGAAACTTGACATTATGAAAGGTGCGATGACCACTATCGTTAATAAAAACGAGCAGTTAGTTGAGGTCTTAAAAGACATAAATAAACGCGGCAGGCATTACGTCATTCGCCTTACTCACAACGATAACGAAATACTAAACCTGCCGTGGTCCATGGCAACCGATGCGGTTTCTAAAATGTCTCTTGCAAATATTGAATTTCTAAATATAGTGAAATATTTAAGCGGGGACATTATTGAGGCAGATGATTTACAGACATGGGATGATGCGCCTCCTTTAAAAATCTTGATAATGCTGTCATCACCCGATGATTTACCATGGGAGAAGCAGCTTTCCTATGATGATGAGGAATATATAATATTATCAGCCTTTGAGCCATTATTGTGGTCTGGACTGGTAGAGATTGACTACACAACAGAAGGTTCACTGGATGCCCTTAAGAGTAAATTAAAAGATAACAAATATCATGTGGTTCATTTTTCTGGACATGGCTTATACAAAGATGGCGAGGGTTATTTGTTATTAGAAGACCAATTTAATTTAAAGAAGGAGTTAGTCAGTGCCGATGCTTTTGCGCGTGCGTTAAAGACCAACCCGAAGCATACAGTGCCACTTGTGTTGCTTTCAGCGTGTCAGTCTGCACAAGGACAGACTGAAAAGGGCTTGGTTGGGGTTACAAACCAACTGTTACAGCACAATATACCAGCGGTTATTGCAATGGGTATGTCTATACTTGACACCTACGCCACATCTTTTGCTGCAAAATTCTACAGTGAATTATCATTAAAAAGAAATATCCCTCAATCCTTCACAACGGCAGTTAACTATATACGGATACTTGAAGGTGAAGAACTTAGAAAGAGTAATGCTCCAGCCCAGCCGTTTCAGTGGGTAATTCCCAATTTATACATGGCTTGTAATATGGAAGATATTGTTAACTGGGCAAAGGCTACAGAAAAACTCGAATATGATAAAACGTCCTATCGTTTTGTAACGGAACAAAAGCGTCTGTTAATTAAACATGATGAAAACTATAGATTCATTGGTCGAAGACGTGAAAGACAGACAGTCATGGAGTCGTTCATAAAAAAACTTCCGGTGCTACTTAAAGGACAAGGAGGCGCTGGCAAAAGCTCCCTTGCTGAGTACATGGTACAGCGTTTAATAGTATCTACAAATAAGGAATTTTACCCATTCTTTTTTAGTGAAAAAGAAAAATCTCTGTATAATTTTTTAACTGAACTGAAAAACTTTCTGTTTGATAAGGGAAAAAGGTGTATTGACAGTGAGTTAGCGTTAAAGGAGAAGGGCATTGATAAGTTTAAGTTACTTATCAGTGAGCTTTTATCAAACCATCACCAAGTGGTTTTGGTTTTTGATAATCTTGAAACATTTCAAGTGGAGCCAGGCGGAAGGTTTAAAGATAAGTATACAGATATATTTGAGCTTATCCACTACCTTTACACTGAACGCCCGGTTCATTTAGTCCTTACATGTCGTTATCCTTTAAGCGGGCTGCCGAATATTGTAACGTGTGATTTAAATCATGTCGGGTTTAATGATTTTTGGAAAAAATGCCAATACCTGGATATAGGTACAAGCATGATGCAGGACGAAATTAGTGAGCTTGGGTACAAAGAATTTGTTGAAATAGTCCAGCTTTTGCATGGAGCATTTGGTGGCAACTACAGGGCATTAGAATTTTTTAATGAACTATTTAAGAAAAAGTATGCAAAATCAGTATCTTTTTTAAGAACACTGCCAGGTTTTATAGCGAAATTTGAAAAAGAGGTAGAGTATGTAAAAGTAAAGATAAGCAGTAACCTACTCTTTGATGAACTGCTCAGCATGCTTGATGATAAGCAGCGGGCTTTGTTATATGTACTAAGCCAGTACAGAATCCCTGTAAATATTTTGGCTTTATCTATACAAAAAATTGATAATGACTTCACAAGCGAGGATGTGTTAGAAGAAAATTTGCTATATTTAAACGACCTGACATTAGTGGAAATATCTATAGATAGATTAACGAACTTAGTGTATTACTATACAACACCAATTATAAAAGAGTTAATCGGTAAAGATAAAATAGAGGCAATGCCATTTTTGCACAAACGCGCAGGTGCATATTACTACCATATATTTAACAATATTGAATATGGGATAACTGAATTAGAAGAAGCTTTCTTACATTTTTGTAAGGTTAGGGATACTAATGTTAAGGATATGATTGATGAGATTGGTGATATGATTTCACGTTATTACTACGATGTTTCCATGTTTGCAAAAGCGTATTATTATTGCTTTGAAGTTTATAGTCAGCTTGGAGATTATACTGATAATAGAATATTAAATAGGTTAGGATTAGTTTTACAGTTGTTTGGGAAAATAGATGAAGCATTGATGTTTTATAATAAGGCTTATGCTGGCTATTAAGGATATTGGCGATACACAAGGCGAAGGCGTTACTCTTAATAATATTAGCCAGATTTATAAAGCACGAGGCGACTATGACAACGCATTGAAATACCTTCTCCTAAGTTTAAACATCATGAAGGATATTGGCGATAAAAAAGGCGAAGGCGTTACTTTAGCAAATTTAGCAATGCTCTTTTTGGAACTTGATAAACAAGAAGAGGCATTTAAATGTATAAGGGAAGTTATTAATATTAATTTGAAATTAAATGACTACCAACTTACCTCTTGGTTGAAGAGTGTTGGTTTACAACAATAGGTGTGCCAAAAAAGTAGGAAGTTTAAATGACAAAATAGGAGACTAAACTATTCGTAAATTTTTGTTATATAGCGCATTTCGATTCGATAAAAACACAAAGTATAGATAATAAGCATAGGGCAGACACATAGGTCTGCCCCTACGATACACGTATTTTTGTAGGGGCGAACCTATGTGTTCGCCCTTAATTTTTGTTACATATTAAATCGAAATGCGCTATAATATTACCCATGAATAGATTACCTGAGTGGTTACGTACAAATACATTTAGTGGATTGCATGATACAAAAAAACTGTTACGCTCACACGGTTTACAAAGCGTGTGTGAGGAGGCACGTTGTCCAAATAAAGGCAGTTGCTTTTCAAAACCAACGGCCACTTTCATGATACTTGGCAAACGTTGCACGAGAAACTGCTCTTTTTGCTCCGTACACCATGCCCCACCGCTGCCCGTAGATACGGATGAACCAGAAAGACTCGCCATGGCTGCTAAAAGCCTTAATCTAAAACACGTTGTCATTACCTCCGTAACAAGGGATGACTTAAAAGATGGTGGCTCATCACACTTTGCAGAAACCGTGAAAGCCCTAAAACGCCACCTGCCAGCGGCTACTATAGAGGTTCTTACCCCCGATTTTAAGGGAAATCCCAATAACATACAAACAGTCTTAAAAAGCCAGCCAACAGTTTTCAATCATAACGTAGAAACAGTGCCGCGCCTTTACTCAACCGTACGGCCACAGGCAAATTATGAGACTTCTCTTTCTGTTTTAAAAATAGCTGCCTCCTTTTTGCCTTCCATAAAGGTTAAATCCGGACTAATGGTAGGACTTGGCGAAACACATGACGAGGTTTTAGCTGTCTTAAAAGACCTGAAAGAAGCAGGCTGCAATTTTGTTACAATGGGCCAATACTTACAGCCACGCAAATCCAACCTGCCAGTAGTTGCATACATTCACCCAGAGGAATTTGAACAATATAAACAAGAGGCTATCAACATGGGATTTGACTTTGTAGCATCTGCCCCACTTGTAAGAAGCTCTATGGATGCCGGTGCGATGTTGGACGTAGAACAAAGAAAAATATAGGACAGTTTGAAGAGATAGCAGCTCTGGTGCGTAAACGCACCAGTAGAAAAAAGAGTCAGAGGGGGTCTTCTCTCAGGGGGAGAGCTTCTTTCTCCCCCTGATTACACCAAAGCGTCTATGTGGAAATGGCACGGCCTTAAGAAAGCCGCTTTTTTGGCTTTCTTAAGGCCGTGCGCTTTCCACAATAGACGCTTTAGTTGTTATGTAAGTACAATGTTTAAGACATCCAACCCACTAAGCATATAAGGGGTCAAGGGGTCATTCGACCCATTGCAGGTAGGGGGTTCAAAAGGGGGAAGGACAGAGTCCTTCCCCCTTTTTCTTCTATCTTTTTCAAAACTATATTTTTTCTCTTTTTAAAATCAATTAATTTTGCACAAAATCACGCGCCTTACCTGCACCTTTTGAAGGGCCAACTAACCCGTGTTCTTCTAACATATCCATAATTCTTGCTGCACGGTTATAACCTATTTTAAAACGTCTTTGTATTGATGATATGGAGACCTCGCCAATAGAGCGGGCGTAGTTTACAACCTCAGTAAAAAGCTCGTCCTTATCTGATTGTTGTTCCTCCGATGAGGCTTCGCCAATTGTCGTAAGGGAGTCAAACAGTGAATAATCCGGCGTACCTTGTGCCTTGACATAATTGGTTATAGTAGTTACCTCGTTATCGGAAACGTATGCGCCGTGTACTCTTAGAATTTTAGCCCCTGCACTTAGCAACAGCATGTCGCCTCTACCAAGCAGTTTTTCAGCGCCGTGGGTATCCAGTATCGTACGAGAGTCCACTTTTGATGTAACTTGAAAGGCTATTCTTGATGGGAAGTTAGCCTTTATTATGCCTGTTATGACATCAACGGATGGGCGTTGGGTTGCTAGTATTAAATGTATGCCGGATGCCCTTGCCATTTGTGCTAATCTTACGATGGACTCTTCAACGCTCTTACTTGATGTAAACATTAAATCTGCTAGCTCGTCTATTATTATTACAATATACGGCAGTTTTTCATCGTCAGAGACGGAGGCGTTATACATTTCAATGTTTCTAACGCCTTGGTCGGCTATTAGTCTATAGCGCCGTTCCATTTCTAATAACATTTTCTTTAGGGCTTCTGAGGCCTCTTTAGGGTTAGTTATTACGCCGGTTAGCAGATGTGGTATGCCTTCGTATATAGATAGCTCCAAGAGTTTAGGGTCAACCATCAGCATCTTGACTTCGCTTGGTTTGGCTTTATACAGTATGCTTATTATCATCGAATTAATGGCAACGCTTTTACCGGAGCCGGTTGTGCCTGCTACCAGTAGATGAGGCATACGTGTAAGGTCCTCGGCCACAGGTGTACCGTATATGTCCTTACCAAGGGATAGGGTTAGTAGAGAGTTTCTTTTTTTAAAAGTATCTGAGGTTATTATTTCGCCAAGGGTTACTATTTCGCGTTTTTCGTTAGGTACTTCTATCCCTATGGTGGTTTTACCGGGTATGAGGGTCACCCTCACTTTTAACCCACCCATTGCTCGTCCGAGGTCATCGGAAAGAGAAACCACCTTGCTTATTTTAACACCGGGGGCTGGTTCAAACTCATACATACTGATAATGGGTCCTGGGTGCACTTGTGCTATTTTGCCATCTACGTTAAAGTCCGACAGTTTCTTATTGAGTATTTGTGCGGAGCGTTGCAGCTCCTCATCTGTTATGTTTTGTCTACCAGCTGTGTTTTTATTTAATAGGTTTACTGGTGGCATTAGGTATTGGCCTACGCGAAATTCCGGTTTTTTTCCTTCATTTACTATATCTTTTATATATGGCTCGTCTGTTTCAAAAATATCATGTTCTTGAGCACTACTATTATTAATATCATCATCAGGGGAATTTGTTTCATCTTCTAAGGCTTCTTTTTCCTCCGCCTCGTCTTTGTCTTCCTCATTTTCTTCGATAAGGTCTGGCGTATCAACATTGTCTACATCAAAAATCGAGGTATCTTTTTTGTCAGCAGCCTTTACGATATTAACATTAGTAGGTTTTTCTCTTTTAATAGTTTCTATTGGTAAAACGTCTTCAAAAAGCGTATCTTTTTCCACTTTTTGCCGTATGCCTTCAACCCTTGCTGTTGTAATATTAAGAGGAAGCACTAAGATAACAGATGTATAAAATAGTGCAAGACTTAAAACGAATCCGCCTAATATTGAAAGCTTGCTCGTAGATAGATAGGTAAATGCACTACCGGCCAACCCACCTGTAACAAACGGTATTTCAAGTATAGAAGTACACATTGCTATAATAAAAGAAGCGGAAAAGAAAAGCATTAATGAACCAAAGAGATTTTCTTTTTTCTTATCAAAGCGAAAGAGTCGCCTGACGCCATGGAAAAAAAATATTATCGGTAATAGGTATGATGAACTACCCATTAGTGAAAGTAACAAGTCGGCAACGTATGAACCAAGTAAGCCCCCGTAGTTTTTGGGGACAACATCTGTATAAGTAAAAGGCGAGGGGTCCCACTTATTATAAGTAACAAGGCAGATAGCAACAAAAACAGCCCCACATATTGAAACGAATCCGCATATGTTGTTTTTAAAATTTCTCATCTTATCCATAGTGTGGCTAATATTATAATAGCAAGGATGAACCGGTAGTATACGAAGATGTTTAATGAGAATTTCTTAAAAAATTTCATTAAAAACCCTATTGACAAAATCCCGGTAATAAACGATGTAATGATGCCAGCCATAAAGAGCTTACCATTATGAGTGGCCGTTGGCGTTTTGAAAACCTCAACTGTATGCAATAGTGTAGCGCCTGCTATGATTGGTGCTGACATTAAAAAAGACATTTTAGCGGCTTCCTCTCTTTTGAGATTTGTAACAAGGCCTGCGGCAATAGTAATACCGGACCTTGATACACCGGGGATTAAGGCAACGGCTTGGGCCAAACCTAAAATGATAGCATCTGAAATAGTCAACGTAGCAACACTACGCTGTTTACGACTGACCTTTTCAGCTAAGAGCATAAATATGCCAATTGTAACAAGACTTATGCTAATAACTGCTGGGCTTCTTAGTGCAGTTTCAACAACATCCCCAAAGAGCTTACCAAGCACAGCCCCCGGTATTGTTGCAATAATTAATAACACTAAAAGTGCGTGCTTTTTGGTAATTATATCAAACCAGTCCTTGTAAAAATACACAAGTATTGCCGCCAATGTACCGCCGTGCAGCGCTACATCAAAAGATAGCGTATCAATAAGACCGTTCCAACCCATAAACCATGGGGTTAGTATTAAATGAGCAGTGCTGCTTATTGGTAAAAATTCGCTAATACCCTGCACAGCCCCAAGCACAGCTGCTTTTACTATTTCTGCTTCCATGATGATAATCCCCCTATTTTTCTACTATAATAGGTAAAATTAAAGGCCGTTTATCTAGTTTATTTCTTAAAAACTTTTTCAATGCACTTTGCACCTTAAGTTCCACCTGTGTTATATCTTTATAAGTGCGGTTTTCACCATTATTGATTATATCCACGATGATAGTCTTTGCTTCATTAATAACATCTTGTGATGTTTCATCAAAAATAAACCCCTTATAAAGTATTTCCGGCCCTTGGATGATGCCGCCCGTTTCTTTATTAATGGACACCATGACCGTGATAAAACCACCGCGTGCCAGACGCTTCCTTTCTTTTAAAATGGCATTATTATTAATATCACTGCTATTTTTGCCATCAATAAAAATCCTGCCTGCCTGCACATGGTTAGTAACGCCAACAAAGCCGGTGTCTATTCCTAAGACATCTCCGTTTTGCATAATAAAGATGTTTTCCTTTTGGATAGCAACCCCCTCTGCAAGCCGTGCATGGCTTACCAAGTGTCTGTATTCCCCGTGTATTGGCACAAAGTACTTTGGTCGTACTATATTTAACATAAGTTTTAACTCTTCAGTAGAGCCGTGTCCAGATACGTGAATATCAGACACCTTTTCATAAACAACATTAGCCCCCCTTTTAAAAAGTCTATCTATGGTGCGTCCAACAGCCTTTTCGTTACCCGGTATTACCTTAGCTGAGACAACGACGGTGTCTCCTTGCTCGATTTTGATGTACTTATGCGTATCGCACGCTATCCTAGTTAACACACTCATCGGTTCACCTTGGCTGCCAGTTGTGATGATTACAACCTTGCGCGGATTGAGCGTGTTTATTTGTTCAATCCGATAAAGCGTATTGGCTGGCACTTTCAGGTATCCGAGGTCTGTTGCTATGTTTGCGTTAGAGACGATACTTCTGCCACAAAGTATAACCTTTTTGCCAAACTCAACAGCCACGTCTATGGCTTGTTGGATTCTGTGTATATTTGATGCAAATGTCGCTATGATGATTCTGCCATCGGCTTTAGAAAAAATACCTTCAAAAGCGACTCGCACCTTGCGTTCCGATAGGGTAAAGCCCTCGTGCTCGGCATTAGTGCTGTCTGATAGCATTAATAGCACCCCATGCTCTCCGTATTGAGCAAACTTATAAAAGTCAATGCCCTCGCCATCTACCGGTGATAAATCAAATTTAAAATCCCCGGTGTGTATAACGCGCCCAACCGGTGTCATTATACCAAGCCCCAACCCACCAGCTATACTGTGTGTTACCTTTATAAACTCCACACGGAAGTCCCCAAAGTCTACCATCTCGCGTGCATGCACACGTTTTAATTGTACATCTTTAATGCCGTACTCATTTAGTTTTTCTTTAATGAGGCCAAGCGTTAAAGAAGTCCCGTACACCGGACAGCGAGTTCCCACCTGTTTAAGTAGAAATGGCAGAGCCCCGGTGTGGTCTTCATGCCCGTGAGTGATTATTATACCCCTTAGTTTGTCCTTCTTTTCACAAACATAAGAATAGTCCGGTATAATGAAGTCAATACCTAACATATCGTCATCCGGAAACATCAAACCGGCATCCACTATAAACATGTCGTTAGCACTTTCAAACACCATAGTGTTAATGCCTATTTCTTCGACACCACCAAGGGGAATTATAGATAACTTATTATTCAGTGATAAATATCTCCCTGCATATAACTTTTATAAATAGCATTCATTATATAAATATAAGAAGCAGCACAAAGTTAATGCCTGTATTATGTTATTATTTAATGAGCATTTCAAGGATAGCCTTTTGCGTATGAAGCCTGTTTTCAGCTTGGTCAAACACAGCACTCTTTGGTCCATCTATAACGTCGTCCGTTATTTCTTCCCCTCTGTGTGCCGGTAAACAGTGAAGGACCAAGACATCCTCATTAGCATTAGAAAGTAGTGCTTCATTTACTTGAAAATCCTTAAAAGCCTCTTTCTTCTTTTTCCCATCTGTCTTATCTCCCATGCTTACCCATACGTCTGTATATATGACATCTGCATTTTTAACTGCTTGAAATGGGTTATGTATTATTTCTATAGAGTTGTTACCGACAGACATTACCTTTTCTAAAATTGCCTTATCCGGCTCATAGCCCGTCGGACAGGCTATAGTAATGTCAACGCCAAGGCGCGAGGTTATTTCCAATAGTGAGTTAGCAACATTATTGCCATCACCGATGTAAGATAACTTAATATTATTTAAAGAGCCACGCTTTTCTTTTATTGTGAACATATCGGCAACAGCTTGGCAGGGATGATGGCTATCAGTTAAGCCGTTAATCACAGGAATCGAGGCATACCGAGCCAGCTCTTCAACCCGCTCGTGCCCAAAGGTTCTAAAGACGATTCCATGAAAAAAACGCGAAAGCACACGTGCCGTATCTCCAATGCTCTCACCCTTTCCTATGTGGCTTTCCTCTGGTCTAATGTAAACGGCACAACCGCCTAACTGGTATATCCCAACTTCAAAGGAAAGACGCGTCCTTGTAGATGATTTTTCAAAAATCAATCCGATACATTTACCGTCAAGCGGTTTCTTTGTCTTTGTAATAACGTCTTTTTTATAGTTAAAGGCTATATCCAGTATTTTAAGTATTTCTTCAGTAGTAAAATCCCACACCGTTAAAAAATCCCTGTGGTCAGCTATTTCAGTTGCTATCACGATAACCTCTCCAAAACCTCCCTAAGCACAACCATTAGTCTGTCTATATGCTCTTGTGTTACTATTAGTGGAGGACAAAAACGCAGTACATTGTTAGATGTGCAATTAATCAAAAATCCGCGCTCAAAACAGGCTTGTACTACCTGACTACATTCCCTGTTTAATTCAAGTCCAACAAGAAGCCCCATTCCTCTTACGTTTACCACAATATCTTTAAAATCCTTCTTTAGCTTCATTAAACTATCTATAAAATACTCCCCAAGCCGTGTACACTCTTGAAGCAGTATACCATCTTCAAGTATAGTTTCTATCGTTGCAATGGAAGCTGCCGCTACTATTGGGTTACCTCCAAAGGTAGAGCCATGACTGCCAACATCAAAAGCACTGGCTACCTCCTCCGTTGCAAGGGTAGCCCCTATGGGCATACCACCACCTAATGCCTTTGCACTAGTTAAAATATCCGGCTCTATGCCAAACTGCTCATAAGCAAATAAAGTACCGGTTCTACCCATCCCGGTTTGTATTTCATCCAGTATCAAAAGTATCCCGTTTTGAGTACAAAGCTCCCTTATATTCTTAAAATACCCCTCAGTGGCAATCCGAACTCCGCCTTCACCTTGCACCGGTTCAAGCATGATAGCACATGTTTTTTCGCTTATTGTATGTTTCATAGCCTCAAAGTTATCAAAAGCTACGTACTTAAAGCCCGGCACAAGAGGCTCAAAACCCTTGTGTAGCCTACTTTGGCCTGTAGCGGTTAAAGTTGCAAGCGTTCTGCCATGAAACGAATTAAGTGCTGTAATTATTTCATATCTATCCGTCCCATACTTAGTTGTTGAGTACTTGCGAGCAAGCTTTATAGCCGCCTCGTTAGCCTCAGCCCCGGAGTTTGAGAAAAACACCCGCTCTGCAAATGTCCTCTTTATTAGTATTTTAGCAAGTTTCACCTGCACGTCATTATGGTAGAAATTAGATATGTGCCCAAGCCTCTGCACTTGTTTTTGTATGGCAACAACTACCTTCGGGTGACAGTGTCCTAGAACGTTTACTGCTATTCCTGAAAGAAAGTCTATATACTCCTTACCGTCTTTACTCCATAAAGACATCCCTCTGCCTTTAACAAATATAACAGGAAAACGCTTATACGTATTCATAATACAACTAGTGGATTCTTCTAAGACCCGTTTTAATTCCATAAAACCTCATAGTGTTATACCCAAACAAATTAGGTTTGCAAACCATTTTTTAAAATAATAAGGAAACAACCACACAATGAGGGGCTCTGCCCTCACACTCCCGCCAAAGGTGCGTAGGCGCACCTCCCTGGGACTCGTCCCTTTGGAATCCCGCTCAAGGGGTTTCACCCCTTGAACCCCAAAAAAACTACTTTGCATGAGTAATGATAAAAATACAAGCATTACTTTTGCAAACCATTTTTATTTAGATATAATTGTTCTTTTACTAATGCCGCTAAAAGTGGAAACATAATCTCATGGTGGCCTGTAAGATTGATAGCCCTACCGCCACCACCTGTAGGTCTATGTAATACATTTACCTGAGCCCTGTACTGTTTTATAAAGTCCATATTAATGGCAGTAAATCGCTCAACCGTATGCCCTGTATTTCTGGCTAAATTAATCGCCTTTAAAAACACCTCCGGTATTATAACAGCCGAACCAAGATTAATGAAGACCCCGCCTTCAAGCTTACAAACCTCCTCTGTAAGTGTATAAAAGTCCCGTAAACTGCCCTCACCAATACTCGCTCCATCAGCCTCTGGGTGCATGTGTATTATGTCTGTCCCTATAGCTACATGTACAGTTAACGGTATGGACACTCTATAAGAAGCCGCAAATATGCTCATATCTTTATATGGAAACCTATCGTCCATTTGTATAAACCCACCAACGGAGCGACCAAGCCCAAAGCCTTTCTTTACCCCCTCTTTAATGGCGTCATTTAAATAAACACCTGTTTCAAGCGCCATACCAAATAAACCACTACTTAGATGCTCACCAACTTCCTCAGACGTAGCCCCACCATAAGCTAACTCAAAATCATGCACAGTTGAAGCCCCATTTGTAGCTAACCCCGTTATAATGGAACTTTCCATTAGGTCTATTATTATAGGTGAAAGCCCAGTTTTTATCGGATGAGCCCCCATGCCAAGTATCACAGGTCTATGCGCTTGCCTTGCCATAACAATTGCCATAGCAGCAGCCTTTAACTCCTTTGCGCCTAATATATCAGGTAAAGTATCTATGAAATCTGTAAAAAGCGAGCCTCTCTCATAAGCCTTCCCATGAAAAGAAAGCTCTACCTTACTTTTCCTTTCTTTTAAAGAGTATCTCTTTATCTTTTTAAAAAATGAATAGTCCACTCTTTTATTTATCCAAGAAAAAGTATTATAACATGAATAGGTAAAAGATAGAAGAAAAATATAGAGTGTTTCGATTTAAGAGAGAAACTAAAAATAAAAAAAACGGTCTTGACAGAAAAATACATAACACAAATTATTTTTTCTGTCTGCCAAAATTAGAATTGCTGCAATGCCATTAAGTTAAGGAAGGCTGAGGGCAGACACATAGGTCTGCCCCTACACATCTATTTATAGGGGCGAACTAAAAAGATAACAGGTCAAAAGTTTTAGGAAGTGCGTAGGCGCACTCCCTAATGTGTGCTGGGTCTGGGAGTGCGCCTACGCACCTTTTGCCTAAAAGGGTTTTCACTTGTTCTTTTCTTTCCCCCGCTATTCTTTAAATCTTTAAAAAAGCTCAACAGAGTCAGCGTTTTCATCTTCCTTCTCATAATAATATATGCTACCAACCACGCTTTTATGTGTTTGCCTTTGACTTTCCATAACGTAATATTTAGCAATTTCATTAATATCAAACTCCGGAATTGAGCATACGCTTGTGCATTGTTCTTGCACCTCTTTCATACAATTGGTTAGGCACTGGAGGTAAGAGTTGTTATCGTCGAGATATTTCAATATAGTTTGTAACTGTTGGCGTGTACTGTCTTCAAATTGAAGGTGGGATATTGCCTCCATAATATAACCGGCAAATCCTTTAATGCTCTCACTAAAACGGTCTATCAGTTCATTTTGGACATTGTTCAAATCATGGTTATATTCAACTAATGTATCTATGACTGATTTTATATCTTTAACAGTTTCGGCACTCATAAGGTATTGGCCATTTTCATTAAGTTTAGCTCTATCTATAATCTCATGTAGGGATTTACATATAGGTTCACAGCTTTCCGTTATCTTAATATTTTTGTTTGTAATAGTATCTCTCTGATTACTCATATTAAGGAGGATGTCGGATATTTTATTTAGTGTACCGCTAATAGTTGCCAACTGTGAAAATATATGATTTGCTGCTTCACCAGTTTGTTCACCTATATTGCGCAGGTGGGCTGATGTTAGCTTATTTAATGTCAACTGATTATTGAGACAGTCTTCTATTTTTCTTGTACTTTGTAAATCACCAGACATTTTAATAACTCTCCATAATGAGATTACTGTTTTACAATGAAAAAGCTTTTCACAAAGCCAACCGGGTCCCCCGGTATAACCTCTTCGATGACAACCGGTAGCCCCTCTATGATTTCGTCAATGTTTCTTGTAACGCTTGCAAAACTATATTTTAAAACACTATCTATTGGTTTTGCTATTATAGAAGGCAGCTCTCCTTTACGAAACAGGTGATCAAACACTAAGATTTTCCCCCCCGGCTTAATCACGCGCACTATTTCGGCAAAAGCCTTCTTCGGGTCAAACACTACTGTTAGAAACAGGCTTAGTATCGCCTTATCAAAGCTATTATCGCCAAGCGGCAATTTTTCGGCATCCATTTTCTTAACAACCACATTTTTATCCCTACCGTATGCCTTTAGCTTTATTTTCGATATCCCTATCATTACATCACTAATATCAATACCGACAACCTCGACATCTTTTGGTATAATTGTTAAATCATGGCCAGCACCAGAGCCGGGCACTATGACCTTATCCCCTAACTTGAAGTCCATTTTTTTAAAGGCCTTTTTACGGTAATGGTCTATCGGCAGCATCAAAGCAGGATAGAAAAATGGTATAAACGTGTTAAAAGACAGCAGCTTTACAAAATTTCTCATCAGTGTAACCTCCAATTATTAGTAATCTATAAACTTAATGTAACCACTAACCTACCCTTTTGATAACTAAAGCGCCCTACATTTATAAACATAAGAGCTGGCAGGACACAGGGTTACAGCTTAACACATAATTAAATACGGCAGTCATATTCTTTACCATCATAGATAAAAATATCAAGTTGGCTAGACAATAATTCTTTTTTGGCATAGTCAACCATAAGACCTGATTTAATAAAAAAGTCTAAGATGTCGCCATCCAGTTTCTTTTCCTTTGTCATGGAAATCAGGATTTCAACCACTTCCGAAATAGTTTTCCCCCGTTTATATGGCCTATCTTTTGCTAAAAGTGCCTCAAACACATCTGCCACTGCCAAAATCCGCGACTGTATTGAAAGCTCCTCCGCTGCTAGTTTATGTGGATAGCCAGAGCCGTCTATTTTTTCATGGTGTTCACCGGCATATTCACAGACGTTTTTCAGTTTCTTTGGCCACGGCAGTTTCACAAGCATCTTAATTGTTGACATCACGTGGTTTTCTACTATTGCACGCTCTTCATTTGTAAGTGTACCTTTTCTTATTGAAAGGTTTTTGACCTCGTTTTCCGTTAATATATTATCTTCTTGACCGTTTATCGTTATTTTGTATTTTTGGGCAATTTGTTCTATTCTCTCCAACTGTGCATCATTTATATATTCTGCACCTATATTAACACATCTTAGAAAATCCACATCATCATTCATCTCGGCTATGTCTTTTTTATACTCTTCCTCAAGCTTCCTATATGATATTTCATTTGGATTTAACTGTGTCCTTTCAATCAAAAATCTAAGCTCTCTATCCCGTTTAACTATTTCAAAGCGTGCTATAACTAAATTTATACGGTCAAATATTTTTTCAAGCTTAGTAGCCTTATCTATAATATGCTCAGGCGTTATGATTTTTCCAACATCGTGCATCCAAGCAGCTATTTTTAAAGTTTTTTCTTCGTTTTTATCCATAGTAAAATTCATCCATCGCTCATCGTTTGATTTACAAATCCCATGGGCTAGCATCATCGTAATTTCCGTAACACGCCTTATATGATCACCCGTATAGGGGGATTTCTCATCAATAGCGCTTGCAATGGCTTGAATTATTCCCATTTGTAAGTCATCAAGGTCTTTTATTAGTGTAGCATTATCTATGACAACAGCAGCCTGTGAGGCAAGGGATTCTATTAGTTCTTGATTATAGGTTGGAAAGGTTACAATGCTACCATCCACTTCCATAGCGTTAATCAACTGTAAAACCCCGATGATTTCATATTCATAGTTTCTAAGCGGTGTTACCAACATAGATTTAGAGCGGTAATTATTCATCTGGTCAAATCTCTTAGCCCCTTTGAAATCAAACCCATCCACTTCATAAACATCCGCTATGTTTACGGTGTGCCCTGTAAAGGCCACATGTACTGCTACCATTTGATCATTTTTTTCACCATTTGGCTTATACATATTAAGTGGCGGAAATGACACAGGCGTGCCACTAGTACCACCCATTTTATAATTTAAGGAAATATTTTGTAATATTTTAAATGCAAGAAACCTTTCATCATCGCTTATCAAATAGATAGTGCCACCATCAGCATTTGTTAGGTTCATAGCCTCTACAACTATTAATTCTAATAGAGCATCGAGGTTTTTTTCCACAGATAGGGCTGTGCCTATTTGTAGCAGTTTTTTCTTTTTATTTGCCTCAAGCTCCAACATACACTCAAGCTCTGGCAACAACACTGCCAATATCTCGTCAACAATCTCGTTTGAAGCCTCAAAATGAGCCTTCACGTGGTTAATAAACTTCATTATCAATTTGTTGACCTCATTGTTTTTATTGTTCGGTTTTTTTCTCATATTGCTAAAATATTTTACTACTAATTTGTCAGTGTTTTGCAAACCCAGTGCAATCTATTATAACATAATTATATAATATAATTATATAGAAACTATTGATGGATTAATATGACATTAATTGATAAAGTATGTAAAACATTAGAGAAATTTTTAATGCTTGAACATAACGAGGCGGTATTGGTGTGCCTTTCAGGTGGGCCGGACTCGGTGTGTCTTTTACATGTGCTTCATGAAATAAGTAAGCAGCCTAAATACGCCACATTAAGACTCTTTGCCGTCTACGTTAATCACGGTTTACGGCCAGATGAGATAGGAGGGGAAATCAGTCTTTGTACGGAGCTCTGTATAAAAATATCAGTACCTTTTACTGTAAAACACTTAACGCTTAAAGGACAAAAAAATCCAGAAGGCAAACAGGCGCTTTACAGGCAAAAAAGGTATGAGGCTTTTGAAGCCGTTGCACACGAACTCGGTATACAAAAGATAGCCCTTGGACACAATTTAAACGATACGGTTGAGACGTTTTTTATTAACCTAATGCGTGGCAGTGGCCTTGCTGGGCTTGCTGGGATACCACCGGTAAGGCAGTGCTATATACGTCCACTTATTGAAGTTCCAAAGCCTCAGATACTTGACTACCTTTATGCAAAAAATATCCCATTTGCTGTTGATTCTTCAAATTTGAAGGATATTTACGCAAGAAACAAGCTAAGAGAAACGCTCATGCCTACACTTAAGCTTAGTAATCTACAGCAAATAGCTAAAACCTCCACTATTATTAGACAAGAAAACGATTACCTTCAAAGGCATTCAAATTCACTCTATAAAACCGCACTAATTAAGGAAACAAAAGATACCATAGAGCTTTCAGCCGCAGCCCTTCATGGGCTAGAAATTGTGCCTCTAAGAAGGGTTATGCAAAGTGCTATCAAAGGCTTAATTGGCACACTTAATGGTATTGAGCTAGTACATATTGAATATGTTGTAAGGCTTTTAAAAAACGGTAAAACCGGCCAACGGGTTACCTTGCCAAAAGGCATACGGGTTATTAAAAACTACGATACACTGCTTTTAACCACTACACACGTTGAAATAATATTGTCAAAATACGCACTATATGTACCGGGTGAGGTTTTACTGTCTGAAAACGGACAAGTTATAATGGGTAATTATGTTACACATTATAGTGCAACAAAACCACATCAATGTATAGTTGATGGTAGCACTGTTATGCTACCGCTTATTATAAGGGCGCGTGAGGCTGGGGATTATTTCTATCCAATTGGGCTTAGCGGGCGCAAAAAGGTGCAGGATTATTTCGTTGATGTTAAAATTCCAAGAGATAGGCGCAATAGCGTTGCCATCGTGTGCTCAGGTAATGATATAGTGTGGATAGCTGGTTACAGAATGGATGAGCGGTTTAAAATAACGGATAAGACTACCTGTTTTTTAAAACTGGAAATTTTGTAATGTGGAAAAAGGCAAGAGACTACTTTTTGCCCTGAGCAAAATTAATGTTGTATTCTATACAAATAATTTTGCTATGGTAAAAATTGAAGGATTTGTTTAAAATAAAGAGGGAGGATAGATATGGCATGAGTCAACTGTATGATATAACACTAAAGAAAATAATTAAAAATATTCCAAAGCGATTTTTAAAGCTATTAACTGGATTTGAGGAAGGAAAGTTTTTGGACACTAAGTTTCCAGTAGTACAAAGTAGAGAGCCAGATTTGGTGATAGAGTTACCAGATACGAGTATCTTTCATATGGAATTGCAAGCGACAAATGAAAAGGACATGGAGTGGAGAATGCACGATTACTATAGCTTGATATATCAAGTACGCAGAGTGCCAATCCATCAACTTCTACTCTACGTAGGGGAAGCTCCCTTAACTATGAATAATGGGATATATCATAATACGTTAACGTATTCGTATAAGATTAAGGACATTCGAGAGATAGACTGCATAGAACTACTTAGCAGTAATAATCCGGATGATGCGTTATTATCTATATTATGTCGGATGGAAAATCCGATTGCAACATTGAAGGCAATAAGAGAGAGATTTATGGTATTGCCCGAAAAGTTGCAGAAGGATTATGTGATAGCGCTAAGAAATCTATCAAGGCTTAGAGGTATATCACCATTAGTAGCACAGGAGGTAGAAAGAAAAATGCCAGTAATAATTGACATAAGCAAAGATGAGGTGTATCTAACTGGTAGACAGGAGGGACGTAAGGAAGGACGTAAAGAGGGACAGAAGGCAGGACATAAAGAAGGACGCAAGGAGGGGCTCCATGAGGGACTTATTATAGGGATAAAATGTGCCTTAGATATTAAATTTGGTAAGTCAAGCCTTTCGGTTATAAATAAGATAACTGAGATACAAGATTTCAATAGGTTAGTAAAAATACAAGAAAGCATCAAAAAGGCATCAAATATAACAGAATTTAAAAAAATAACAGGTATTAAGTGAGAGCTGTATATAAATGTGGAGGATAGATATGGCATGAGTCAACTGTATGATATAACACTAAAGAAAATAATTAAAAATATTCCAAAGCGGTTTTTAAAGCTATTAACTGTATTTGAGGAAGGCAAATTTTTGGACACTAAGTTTCCAGTAGTACAAAGTAGAGAGCCAGATTTGGTGATAGAGTTACCAGATACGAGTATCTTTCATATGGAATTGCAAGCGACAAATGAAAAGGACATGGAGTGGAGAATGCACGATTACTATAGCTTGATATATCAAGTACGCAGAGTGCCAATCCATCAACTTCTACTCTACGTAGGGGAAGCTCCCTTAACTATGAATAATGGGATATATCATAATACGTTAACGTATTCGTATAAGATTAAGGACATTCGAGAGATAGACTGCATAGAACTACTTAGCAGTAATAATCCGGATGATGCGTTATTATCTATATTATGTCGGATGGAAAATCCGATTGCAACATTGAAGGCAATAAGAGAGAGATTTATGGTATTGCCCGAAAAGTTGCAGAAGGATTATGTGATAGCGCTAAGAAATCTATCAAGGCTTAGAGGTATATCACCATTAGTAGCACAGGAGGTAGAAAGAAAAATGCCAGTAATAATTGACATAAGCAAAGATGAGGTGTATCTAACTGGTAGACAGGAGGGACGTAAGGAAGGACGTAAAGAGGGACAGAAGGCAGGACATAAAGAAGGACGCAAGGAGGGGCTCCATGAGGGACTTATTATAGGGATAAAATGTGCCTTAGATATTAAATTTGGTAAGTCAAGCCTTTCGGTTATAAATAAGATAACTGAGATACAAGATTTCAATAGGTTAGTAAAAATACAAGAAAGCATAAAAAAGGCATCAAATATAACAGAATTTAAAAAAATAACAGGTATTATTTAATAAAATGGCTATATACTCAATGAGCAAGTATAATGAAGGTTAAAGAAGGTATAAGAGGATATATTTAGTTTTATAACTATAATAGGCAACGTCAATCTTTAAATTATATGACACCGTTTGATGTTTTTAAAAAGTGCCTCATGTGGTATTGTTGTTGCAAAGATAAAGTTTTAGAGGGAAACTAAAAATAAAAAAACGGTCTTGACAAATTAGTCCACTATAAATTTCTTATAGGTATACTATAAGGAGGGTTAACATGTTTAAATGTACATCATGTAATGAAATAGTCTATAACCGAAAAATAGACTATTGCGTATCTTGCAAAGAACCTTTACCTGAATATATGAAAATGACAGAAAAACAAAAGCAAAAATTAGAAGAACAAACTAAGACACTTAGAAAAAGTAGGGATACAAATAATTCTATTAATAATAGTTGTGGATTTTATGATAGCAATATTGTTAGTGACTGTGGAGGACTTGATTGCGGGGGTGATAGTGGGGGATGTTAATAAAAAAGATTAGCCAAGAAAAACGGTCTTGACAAATCAGTCCACCTTAGTATAGCAGACGCAGAAGGATAACTAAAGATATAGCGATTTCGATTTAAAAGGTAAAAAAATTAAGGGCGAACACGCGAAAGGTTCGCCCCTACGTAACGTATTGGCTAATAATTTTGTATGAATTTTAAAATAATATATAAATCAATACTTTTTCTCGAAAAGGGTTTTCCCCCGCACATCTTTTTCCTTAACTTAATTTCCGCTCCATTTTTGGTAGAGATTATGTTTAATTTTCATACAATCGAGTATTTTCCCGACCAAAAAATCCACTATATCTTCGATTGTTGTAGGGTGGTGGTAGAAGGCTGGTATAGGGGCTGCTATTGTAACACCAAGACGTGAGAGTTTAAGCATATTTTCTAAGTGTATTGCGTTAAAGGGCATTTCTCTTGGTGAGATAATAAGTTTTCTACCTTCCTTTATAGTAACGTCGGCAGCACGAGATATTAGGTTTGAGCTATAGCCGTTGGCTATTGTTGAGAGTGTTTTCATTGAGCATGGCACGACGAACATGCCAGCTGTTTCGTAAGAGCCGCTTGCAATAGAAGCAAACATATCGTTTTCGTTATGCAGGTACATATTTCCAGAGTGGTCATTTAATTTAATATGAGTTTCTTCGGTTATTATGGGCAGGGCGCTTTGGGATATTACGACGTGCAATTGGAATTGTTTTAATAGTTCTTCGATAAGTCTAAGGCCTAGTATAACGCCGCTTGCTCCTGTTATGGCGACCACATAGGTTTTCATTTATCGGCTTCGTATTTGAATATGTATTCATCAGGCAGGGCTAGACCAAAGTTTTCTCTTGCCTGTTTTTCTATATAGAAAGGGTCTTTCGATATAGATTTAATATCAACTTTAAGGCCGCCTATTTCTTTTTCGAGTTTTGCCAGCTCTAACTGGATTTCTTGTTCTTCTTGTTTTAGGTATATATATTTAACAAAGCCCATATCATCAAAAAATAAATTATATATTATAAATAAAATAGCAAGTATAAAAAAATAAACATAGTATCTGTTTTTTCTTTTTCTTTCAGAAATTATTTGGCTTCTTATGTAGTTGCGTTGAACCATTACACCTCTTTTGGTTTAAAATGAGGGAAAAGGGGCTTTCCCTCATTTTTTTAATCCACCTATCTTTTTACATTATAAAAAGTGTCTTTTCCTTTATAGATAGCCATTTCACCGAGTTCTTCTTCTATTCTAATGAGTCGGTTGTATTTAGCGATACGGTCAGAGCGTGATGTCGAGCCGGTTTTAATTTGTCCTGCGTTAGTGGCTACGGCTATATCTGATATCGTGGTGTCTTCTGTTTCGCCAGAGCGGTGGGATATTATGGCTGTGTATTTGGCTCTTTTAGCCATTTCGACGGAATCAAGTGTTTCGGTAAGTGTACCGATTTGGTTTACTTTAACCAAAATGGCGTTAGCAAGGCCGTTTTCGATACCTTCTTTTAGTATGGCCGGATTAGTTACAAAAAGATCATCTCCGACAAGTTGCACTCTTGAAGCAAGTCTATCGGTAATCTTTTTCCATCCATCTCTATCATTTTCACCCATACCGTCTTCTATGGAAATAATTGGATATTTTGATACTAATTTATCATAATAATCAATAAGTTCATCTGCTGTATATATTTTGCCTTCGCCTTCAAAGTGGTATTTACCGTCTTTAAACACCTCGGAAGATGCCACGTCGAGGGCTAGGTAGAAGTCTTTACCGGGCTCATAGCCGGCCTCTTTAATAGCCTCCATAATAACGACAAGGGCGTCTTCGTTTGATTGCAGATTAGGGGCAAAGCCGCCTTCATCCCCAACGCTTGTAGCGAGTCCTTTTTTCTTTAGTATGCTTTTTAAATTATGGAATACCTCAGCAGACATTCTGAGTGCATCTTTAAATGATGTTGCGCCAACAGGCATAACCATAAACTCTTGAATGTCAACATTATTATCAGCGTGAGCGCCACCGTTTATGATATTTAGCATAGGCACTGGCAGCTCTTTAGCATTAACGCCGCCGATGTACTTATAAAGTGGCAGTTCTGACTCCATGGCAGCGGCTTTAGCAAGTGCTAGGGATACGCCAAGTATGGCATTTGCGCCTAATTTGGACTTATTGTGAGTGCCGTCCAGCTCACACATTAATTTATCAACGAGGGCTTGGTCCATAGCCTCAAGGCCAATGACCTTATCAGCAATGACTGTATTAACATTTTCAACAGCTTTCAGAACGCCTTTGCCTAAGTATCTTTTCTTATCGCCATCTCTAAGCTCAACCGCCTCTCTTTCGCCTGTAGAAGCCCCACTTGGTACAGCAGCAGTGCCGACCGCTCCACTTTCAAGCAGTACGTCCACTTCAACGGTGGGATTACCCCGTGAATCCATAATTTCTCTACCGAGTATCTGTTCTATTTTAGACATTTAAACTCCTCCTTCATCAGTTTTGCATATATTATATATTATTTCAGTTATTTTTTAGGAGTCGAGTGTATGGCTGAACCCAAAAGGTCCTCACAAGCCTCCATCATACCTTCAGACAGTGTTGGGTGTGAGTGTATAGTATCGGCAAGTTCCTTTACGGTTAACCCCCCCTGCATGGCAATAACGGCTTCGTGTATTAAATCGGCAGCGGCATGGCCTATAACGTGAGCACCGAGTATTTTACCTTTGCCCTCAGCCTCGGCTATCACCTTAAACATACCGGTAATCTCCCCGATAGCGTGGGACTTACCGAGGGCTCTGTACTGAAAGTATCCGGTTTTGTACTTAATTGACTGCTCTTTAGCCTCGTGCTCTCTAAGGCCAACAGAGCCAATTTCAGGGTGCGTAAACACCCCGGCTGGCACTACTTTGTAGTTCATCTCAACGGTGTGTCCTAAAATGTTTTCAACTGCCACAATGCCTTCTTTAGATGCCACGTGGGCAAGCAATATGCCACCGGTAACGTCCCCTATGGCATAGATGTCCGGGTTAGTTGTCTGCATGTATTTGTTTACAGAGATGTTGCCCCTTTTGGCAAGGTCAACGCCACAGGTTTCAAGGCCAAGCCCTTCGCTATTAAAACTCCTTCCTACGGATACGAGCAATTTTTGAGCACTAAGCTCTTTGTCGCCGGATATGGTAACCTTTACCATATTATCCTCAACGACGACCTTTTCTGCCTTGACTTTCGTATAGAGTTTAATTTTCCTCTTTTTAAACTCCTTTTCAATCATAGAGGAGATTTCCTCATCCTCAGTGGCAAGAGCCCTTGGCAATAATTCAACAATAGATACCTCACAGCCAAGTGCCCTGTACATGGAAGCAAACTCACAGCCGATAACGCCAGCGCCTATAATTATCATGCTCTTTGGTATCTCTTCCAGTTCAAGGGCATGGGTGCTTGACAGAATATGTGTCCCATCAAAGGGAAAAGCTGGCACACTAAATGGGCGTGAGCCGGTTGCTATTATAAACTTGTCAGCGTTAACCACCTGTTGGGAGGTGTCTTTCAGTGTAACTTTAATCTCCTTGCCGGATATGAAAGAGCCTCTGCCTTCAATAAGGCGTATGCCCCAACTCTTAAAAAGAGCCCGTATACCTTTAACCTGTGTGGAAATTACCGAGCGTTTACGCTCCATCATCTTTCGAATATTGGGCTTCACATCCCCGGAAATTTCAATGCCGTAATCGTCATGCTCTTTTAACTTACTGTAGAGGTCGCTTGATGCTATAAGTGTTTTTGTCGGTATACAACCGGCATTAAGACAGACGCCACCCACTTCGCTTTCTTCTATAACGACAACCTCAGCGCCCATTTGAGCTGCCTTCAAAGCTGCCACATAACCACCAGGACCGGCACCCAATATGGCTATCTTCATCCTATGGCTTCCTCTTCAAGATACTTGGCATAATCGGTGGCATCCATCAGGTCGTCCAGTTCCGACTCGTTAGAAAGCTTCACCTCTGCTATCCAACCCTTACCGTACGGTTCCTCGTTTATAATCTCAGGTGCATCCTCAAGCTCCTCGTTCACCTTGATTACAATCCCGCTAACCGGGGCAATAACCGAGTCGGTCGCCTTTGTCGACTCTATCTCCGACATTTCTGTGTTTGCCTCTACCTCGCTCTCAACTTCTGGCATCTCAATATACACAATATCCCCAAGAGCATCCTGCGCATAATTGGTAATACCAATCTTTGCCTTGTTTCCAGAAACTTTTACCCACGTATGTTTCTTATGGTAACGAAGATCTTCCGGAATCATCATTCCCTCCATTGATATTATTCAACCCGTAAAACAGGTTGCCTTTTTACGAATTGTTTCATAGTTTTTCCGTTTTTGTCAAGATTTATTTCTAAATCCACTATATTGACTTTCCTTTTAAGTGGTAAGTTATGACAACATGTACTGCTCATTATTGTATCACTAGGCGTTAAATAAGGCCTGCGGTACGGCGGGTTGGATAGGTAAGGAGGTTGACATCATCCAAACTTTTTCATCTGTCCAAGCTTTTTATCTGTCCAAGCTTTTTATCCTTAAACTCATTTATAAATATGTTATACCTTTTCCTTTAACAACCCTTCCTATACAGTAGCACGGAAAACCGGCTACTTGTAACAAATCCATGGCTTTAACTTTATCATAGCTGTTAACAACAAAGGTATAGCCTATTCCCATGTTAAATGTCTTATACATTTCATGAAAGTCAATGTTGCCTAAAAAATTAATCAGTTGAAAGATTTTCGGTTTATGCCAGGCATTTGTTATAATTTGAGCACCAAAGCCATCAGGTAGCACCCTTGGCAGATTATCTGTAATGCCACCACCCGTGATATGAGCCATTGCCTTAACTTGCACCTTGTCTTTTAGACATTCAAGCGCTTTAACATATATCCTTGTAGGCCTTAAAAGCTCCTCTCCTAATGTACAACTAAGTTCACTAACGTAAGCGTTTACATCGAGCCTTTCTATATCGAAAAAGAGTTTCCTTACAAGTGAGTACCCGTTACTGTGAAGACCATTTGATGCTAAGCCTATAATATCATCGCCATCACTAATATGAGATCCGTCAATAATATCCCCTTTATTAACAACACCAACGCTAAACCCAGCTATATCGTAATGTCCGTCTTTATAAAGGCCGGGCATCTCGGCAGTTTCACCGCCAACGAGGCTACACCCTGCCTCTTGGCATCCATCCGCTATACCGTGTATGAGGCTTTCGGCTGTTTCCGTTTGTAGATACCCGCAGGCAATATAATCCAGAAAAAAAAGTGGCAAAGCCCCACATGTAATAATATCATTAACACACATAGCAACAAGGTCTATGCCTATAGTGTCGTGCCTATTAATCATGATAGCCACAAGTGCCTTGGTGCCAACGCCATCTGTGGAGCTTACAAGGACAGGGTCTGTGTACTTTTTAATATCTAAATGAAAAAGTGCACTAAATGGACCTATGCCACTAATAACACCGGGCTTTAGCGTCTTGGCGGCAAGTTTTGAGATATTTTTAACAAAGCCATCCGCCTTATCTATATCCACACCGGCTGATTTATATGTTAGTTTTTGCTTATTCATACACTATATATTACCTTATCAACTTACTGGACTCAACCCCACTTTTTATCCTAAATGAATGGGGTGTACCTACACACCTGTGAATCCCAAAAAAGCTATTTTGCATAAGTAATGATAAAAATACAAGTATTATTTTTGCAACCCATTTTTTTTGGTATAATAACGTAGTCTTAACTACAACATAAGTAATGCCAAACAGCATTGATATTATTATAGACAATCTTTAAAATCATTAAAATGATTCCCGGCAGGTGTGCCATCTTTTTCAATCATACTAAGGGCATTTCTTGCGGCTTCCATCTGGGCTATCTTTTTCTTCTTACCACTGCCTTTACCAAAACAACTGTCATTTATGTACACTTCATAAAAAAACAATTTGTCGTGATCGTTACCAGTTTCCTTAACAAGTCTATATTGTGGCAAATTGCCATAGAGTTTCTGTGTTAGCTCCTGTAGCTGTGTTTTATGGTCTGAACACACATCCTTTTCAAGGAGTTTTGCCATAATAGGCTCATATAGGTTTAGTATAACGTGTTTAGCAGTCAAGTATCCACCGTCAAGAAAGATAGCGCCAAAGACCGCCTCAAGACAATTCGCCAAAATGGAAGGCTTGAGGCGTCCACTGGCCTTTTCCTCTCCCTTGCCAAGCCGAAGAAATAAGCCTAACTCAAGCTCTGCTGCCACTTTATACAATATAGTCCTTGACACCAAACATGACTTTAAACGAGACATCTCCGATTCATCAAAAGAAGCCTCCTCGTAATAAAACAATGACTCCGAAATGACAAGTCCCAAGATGGCATCCCCTAAAAACTCAAGCCGTTCGTTATATGCACCTTCCTTCTCCTGACTTTCATGGTAGTAAGAACGATGCGTAATTGCCTCCATCAATATACTTTCATTATTAAAAGTATATTGAAGGGTTTTTTCAAGTTTGGTTAAATCTTTTAAACAATATGCATGCATTCGTACCACCAAAGCCAAAAGAATTACATAGGGCAAAATTAATATCCACTTTACGCGCCTTATGAGCAACATAATCTAAATCACATTCCGGATCGGGAGTATCCAAGTTGATAGTTGGTGGAATTATTCCGTAATGAAGGGCAAGGGCACAGAATATGCTCTCTACGCCACCAGCCGCACCAAGCAAATGCCCTGTCATTGATTTCGTGGAACTAACCGCTAGCTTATAGGCATGCTCCTTAAACAGCTTTTTAATGGCTATCGTCTCAAGCTCATCATTAAACTTTGTAGATGTCCCATGGGCATTTATATAATCAACCTCTTCAGGGCTAACATTGCCATCATTAAGCGCTATAGCCATACACCTATAAGCCCCATCACCATCTATCGAGGGTGCTGTAATATGATAAGCATCACCTGTCATACCATAGCCAACCACTTCTGCATAAATTCGAGCTCCTCTATTTAAGGCATGTTCGAGCTCCTCCAAAACCACAATACCAGCTCCTTCACTGACAACAAAACCATCCCGATTCAAATCAAACGGTCTGCTGGCTCTATGTGGTTCATCATTTCTACGGGAAAGCGCCTTCATAATAGCAAACCCACCAACAGCTAGTGGCGTTATAACAGACTCCGTGCCGCCAGCTATCATCGCATCAGCGTCGCCCCTTTGTATTATCTTATAGGCATCACCTATGGCATGCGACCCTGTAGCACAGGCAGTCGCTACTGAAGAATTAGGCCCCTTAGCCCCACATCTTATTGATACGTTACCGGCAGCTAAATTTATTATAAGCATCGGGATAAAAAACGGCGACACCTTCTTATAACCATTTTCCATATATGCCTTACAATAGCTTTCAATGGCAGGCAGCCCACCAATACCTGAGCCTATCAAGACCCCAACACGGTTAGCATTTTCACTTGTAATTTTAAGAGCAGCATCTTCAATAGCCATATCGGCAGCGCCAACGGCAAAATGGATAAACCTGTCCATTTTCTTAACATCCTTGACGCTAATATACTGAAGTGGGTCAAAATCCGCCACTTCACCAGCTATACGTACCGGCATTAACGGGTCTGAAAACCTTGTCAACGGTCCAATACCACAAACCCCGTTTATTATGTTATTCCACGCCTTTTCCTTACCCGTACCAACAGGCGTTATCAACCCTACACCGGTTACGACCACTTTTCTTTCTTTTAATACCATAACTTACTTTTGATCTAATTTTTTTTGAATATAATCAATAGCGTCCTGCACCTTAGTTATCTTTTCCGCATCTTCATCTGGAATCTGTACGCCAAAGGCCTCTTCAAAAGCCATAACCAATTCAACCGTGTCAAGTGAATCAGCCCCTAAATCCTCTACAAAAGAAGCCTCTGACTTCACTTGAGCTATGTCAATCCCCAACTGTTTAGAGATAATTTCCTTAACCTTCTCTTGAACATCCTGACCCATTTTACCAGTCCTCCGTTAAATTATAAATTATATTTAGTAACTCTATAAACACAAGAAAGCCCTAAAGCCTACATATACATACCGCCATTTACATGAATAACATTACCTGTAATGTATCCAGCTTCGGGCGAGGCAAGAAAAACCACCGCATTTGCAACATCATCAACACTACCCAGCTTTCCCATCGGTATAGCCTTAAGCATCTCCTCTTTAACCTTGTCAGAAAGGGCATCCGTCATAGCTGTCACAATAAACCCCGGCGCTACAGCATTTGCCGTAACCCCTCTTGCAGCATACTCCTTAGCCGTTGTCTTAGCCAAGGCTATAACCCCAGCCTTTGATGCCGAATAGTTAGCCTGACCGGCATTACCCATAAAACCGACCACTGATGCTATGTTTATAATCCTACCATATCTATTTTTAATCATAACCTTAACAGCTTCTTTTGTACATAAAAAAGTGCCCTTCAAATTCACATCTATAACAGCCGACCAATCCTCCGGCCGCATCTTCATTAAAAGCCCATCTCTGGTTATACCGGCATTATTTACAAGTATATCAATGCGCCCTAACTTTTCCCTTATCTGATTAAAACACCCTTCCACACTTGCCGAATCAGCAACATTCATTTGCAAAGGCATGCCCTGTACACCAAGAGCCTCTATCTCCTTACATGCTGCAATGGCATCATCTATATTAATATCGGTAATTACCACAGTAACACCTTTTTTGGCAAGAGCTATACCAATAGTTTTACCAATGCCTCTGCCTCCACCTGTTACTACTGCAACCTGTCCTTCCATAATATTAAAAAAACACCTCCTTCCATTAGTTCGGGTATAAGTTTAGCAAAAATATGACAAAATAATCCACCCTTTATTTTATAGAGGAAAAAAAGATATAAAGAAAAAGAAAAAAAGGAAAAAAGATGCGCGGGAAAACCCTTTTCGAGAAAAAGGTGCGTAGATGCACTTCCAAACCCCGCAACCCTATGGGAGTGCGCCTACGCACTTCCTAAAACTTTTGACCTGTTACCTATTAGTTATTTCTCAAGTTTGTGCAGACATCAAGTATCCACAAATAAATATTTATGGTAAAATAAAAGCGTACGATAAGTACTTCAGAGAGGAAAGTGTAATTTTATAGATAGAAGGAGAAATAAATTTGGAATCAGAAGACCAAGCCACTGGCATTTCTCCAGATATGCCTACGATAACGGTTACATCGTCGGATGAAATAGTATTGGTATGCCCAAAGTGTGAAAACCGCGGTACTATTAGATTAAAAACGCCGCCTGATAAGGATTTTAGAATAACTTGCAAGAAATGCAAAGAAAAGATATTAGTGAAGGTCAACAAACGCTCTTATTATCGTAAGGATATAACTGTTTTTGTAAAATACACGATTAAATCTAAAAGGCGTGAGGGGAAAATCACTGACATATCAATGGGAGGAGTGTCTATTGAGATAGAAGCGTCTAAGTTTATTCCTCCTTTTGAAAAGGAGGGGAATGTTATTGAGATGGTTTTTGCCTTACCTCCTAAAGATGAAAAACTTGATATATTTGGGGAAATTATTAGAATAAATAAAACAGATGAAGGGAAATACTCGTTAGGTATTAAGTTTGTAGACCTGCCAGTATATGCCTCAAAAGAGATAGGTTACTTTTTAATGTAATAGCTTGTTAAACAATAAATATTGTATACCTAAACAAGTTAGGTTTGCAAAAAATAATGAGTACAGTATGGATTTCCAGATAGGGTAGGCCAAAGGGATGAATCCCAGTGAGGGTGTGTAGGCACACCTCCCTGTGCGTCTCCGCATCTTTGGCGGGAGGATGAGGGCAGCGCCCTCATTGTTTAGTCCTTTTCTTTGATATAAAGATTTACAAACCATATTTCTTTTGGTGTTGTTTTGGTATATTTATTAGCTTCTTGGTGTAGATGTTTAATGTTACTTGATGGAGACATTTAATGTTATTTAAAGATAAAAAAATAGCGCTATTTTGTGCCCTTCCCCACCACACAAGATTTCTCTATCCACTTGCTGAGGCAGCTCAAAAAGAAGGCGCAAACATCCTTTTTTTTACATCTCTGGTGGACTATCCATATGAAATGGAGATTAAAAAGAGAAATTTCGTAGTCAGGTTACTGCCGGAGTATGCAGACACGCAAACAAGACAAAAGATTAACAAATCAACTAAAGAAATTCTTAAACGCTGGACTAAAATAAATTTCAAATGGCATGGATTTCTCCATTGGTCTTTATTTCAACAGTACAGGGCTCTTACAAGAAACGTGGAAGACTACTTCTGTATTGAGGAGATGATTAAAACAGAAAAACCGGATATACTTGTATCCCTTCATGAAATGAATCCTTGGGGAAAACAAATAGGCTACCTTGCTTACAAATATGCCGTTCCCTTTATTACACTGCAAGAGGGCGACTACTATAACATATTGATAAACCTGACCACACACACTGAGTATTCGATGGCAAATCTACTGTGGGGGTATGACACACAACATCGGCTTGCATTACATAAATGCAGCCAAGCAAAGATGGTTATCATTGGCAATACATATTTAGATTCTATTATAAAAAAATACTCAAGCCCCTCCACAGTTAAAGAAATAAAAAAAGAGCTCAAAATCCCATCAAATAAAAAAGTAGTAACCCTGCTATTAAATACATTTTGGGGGGGCGTGGACGATAAAGACGTTTGGAGAGAATTGTTAAAAGGATTAAAACGTCCTGATATTTTTGTTATACTAAAATGGCATCCACAAGTACCATATCACCTATTTCAAAATATAAAAACAATTATAAAAGAACTATTGCCAGAAGCACTTATATTTTTTAGCGAGGACCCATACAAAATAATAGCCGTATCACACTACTGTGTAGTCATGGGAAAAACAACACTTGCAGTGGAAGCACTCGCCTTTGGCAAACCACTGTTTGATCTATATAATATAGAAGGCGGTGATGAGTTTTACAAGGAAAGCGGCATCGCACAATCAGTATCCCCAGCCGGCCACTGGGAGGCTCTTTTTAATACAATAAAAACCGGCACCGTACCTCCAGACGTTGATAAAGCAGCAAAAGATTACATTAAGTATGCCTTTTATGAACGAGACGGTAAGGCAACAGATAGAGCCATAGATGTTATCAGCTTTATTTTAAATAATAAGGGACAACCACACATACCAAACACTATAATTGCTAACCAACAAATAAACAAACGAGCAAGTTTTATAATCCTTGCTGGCACAGATACACTTTCCCTAAGTTCCACACTACGCTCACTATCTAAATATATACAAAACAATGACTATGAGTTACTGCTCATAACTACCAATAAGCATAATATAGGAAAAGACATCGCAAATATTAATAATATTCAATTAATGGAAAGCAACAATGCCTCCTTTCCAGCTATGGCAAATGAAGGTGCTAAATTGGCAGCCTCCAGCCGTCTTATTTTTATAATATCTGGCATCTGTTATCACCAAGATGACGGTTTCATGGAGGCAATAGATGGTGGCATTGCCGGTATGCCAATATATAATGCCGATCTCACCCCCTATTGCTTAGGCATGGGTTTTGATTTTAACTTCACCCCCTACCAGCTAAAAAAATCACAGGAAAAACCGCCAGAATATATAAGCACCTCACTTATAGGGATAGATAGAGAGGTTTTCATAGCCCTTGGCGGTTTTGATGAAACAGTGGCTTTTTCATCAGTAGACCTGTGCCTAAATGCAAAAGAAAAGGGCTACCCTGTTAGATATATCGAAAGCTGCATGGCTTTTGCATTTAAACAAGATATTGTAAATCCGCCAGATACTGGACGCACTGAATATCATTACAATTCATGGCAAAAAAAACTCCGTTTTTTTTCTCGATGGTATGGAAAATTACCAAAAGACGATGATTATTTGTCCTATGCGAAAGATTTTTTTAAGGCAAAAATATAATTTTTGGTAGGGGCGAACCTCTGTGTTTGCCCTTGCTTTGATTGCGATGACAACGCATGGTTACAATTTAGTAACGAGTATTATGGTATCAGCTTTAGCAGCGTTATGATAAGTGCAGCCTGCCCTATAAGCAATCCAGCAACCCATTTCACTGTATCTGATTTTACTCTTTCTATGTCAACTTTAAGTTCAGCTTTTACCTTTTCTATATCTAATTTAACCTTCTCAATATCCGCTTTAAGTTCGCTTCTAACCTTCTCAATATCCGCTTTAAGTTCGCTTCTAACCTTCTCAATATCCGCTTTAAGTTCGCTTCTAAGTTTCTCAATATCACTTTTAAGTTCACTTCTAAGTTTCTCAATATCCGCTTTAAGTTCGCTTTTAACTTTTTCAATATCCACCTTTAAAGCAGCTTCTACCTCCTTTAATTCTCTCTTAGTGGCTAAATTTCCCTCTAACATCTCCTTAATGACTTCGGCTATTTCTTTTGAAGCCCTATCTGTCAATTCTGACTCTCTTAACCTTTCATATATTCTTAACGTATCTATTATTTCTGGCATATGCTCCTCCCCCTTATCATTATCCTTCCTCAAACTCCCTATTCAAAAACTCTCAGTATTTTACTTTCTTATATTTTACCATAAATACCACACAAAGACTAAATTTGTGGGTAACAAGTAGCGGTCAAATTTATCTTTTAGTATAGTATAGTGTAATATAAATTTGGTAGGCATGGATTACTGGGTTTTGGAGTATAGCACTTATAGAATATGTCTTTTGATATGAAATTTGCAGCCGATGCTATGCTTGGCAGGCTTACAAGGTGGCTTCGCATTTTGGGATATGATACCTTTTATGAAAGGGATATTAACGACAGCCATCTTGTGCGCATTTAAAAAAGTTTATTGGGAAGGTAGCCACATGGCACATTTTGAAAATAAATTAATTAAAAAATTTCAACAACTATTACTTATCTTATTACTATTTATATACATATATGGTTGTGCCCCTGCATTAGAGGAAAAACAATTTCAACCCCCTGAAACTGTGTTATCCGATAATCCATGCCTTTATAGCGAATCTGTAGGGGCAAGGTCGCAAGGATATTTATATAAGCAGGACAATACCCAGTGGTATTACTATATAAACGGTGATAATAATAATGAAAGTCTGCCAGCTAACTGGCGCAACTGGTGGTACGTGTATCTTAATGGTGTGCCAGTAGATAGGGAGATTTCCTTTACTGTGTATAACGGAGGCTGGCCGCTCTATTACATGCCGGTGTACTCGTATGATGAGGTAAACTGGTATCGTTTAGATGAATCTGAGGTGTCGGAGTTGGAAGGTTATACATGGCATATTTTAAAAAAATTTGAAAAGCCAGCCGTTTGGCTTGCACGGTTTTATCCCTATTCGACAAATGACCTTAATAAGTATTTGACAAAAATAAAGTCAAACGTTAATGTGCGGTTATCGGCAATTGGAAAGACAAGGCAAAACCACCCCATTTGTATGATAACCATAACGGATTTTACTAATCCAGATGTAAATAAAAAACGTGTCTGGATACACGCCAGAACCCACCCAGGTGAAACGCCACCGTCTTTTTTACTTGAAGGCTTAATAGATTATTTACTTGCTAATACCACGGATAGTAAAACTGCCCTGTCAAAATTGATTTTTACGATAGTGCCCATGCAAAACGTTGATGGCGTTATGGCCGGTAACTATAGAAGTAATACTGATGGTGATAATCTGGAAGTCATGTGGTACTATGACCCCTATAATCCATCGCAGATAGATGCTGGTTCGCCCTTGGAAGTAGTCGCCTTGCATGAGACAATTCAGCGATTGATTAGCTCAGGTCCACAATTTACAATAGCACTGAATCTGCACTCGGCAAATACCAGCGCTAATAGGCATGCGTTTTTTATAACCCATTTTGGGCCTACTACTCGTGGATACAGTGATATGGAGTCATCCCTTTGGCGCAAACAAGTAAAATTTATGAATAACGTGGCATATTACTATGGCGCACAGTTTATAGAGCCACCGGCAAGAGATGGCGGCAGAGACTTTTTAAACAGAGAGTATCCGGAGAAATGGTGGTGGGCAAGCCAAAAGGACTCTGTTATGGCAATAACGATGGAAACCACCTATGGTAGAGCCGGCAACAGGCACAATTGGATAACTCCGCAGGATTTGTATGAGTTAGGCATAGCTACAGCAAAGGCTATTGTTGATTATAATAACAGCCTTAAATAGAGATTGTTTCTTTATTAATAAAAAAGGGCTAAATTTTTTTAAACTATAACACTTTTTTGTTTTATTATTTCTTTTGCGACCCAGCCGGCACTTGGGGTATTTGCACACCAGAGTACTTATAAAAAAAACTTTTGAATTTATATTAACTAATAAATTATAATGAAATCCATGAGTGAATTTATGTTAAAGGTAGGATGATGAAAGTAAAATTTTGGGGTGTCAGGGGTTCTATACCATCGCCTGGTAAACATACGGCGAGGTACGGTGGCAATACGTCTTGTATTGAGTTATATGGTGAGGATGGTACGTTGGTTATTTTTGATGCCGGAACAGGTATTCGGTCTTTAGGTGATCACTTGCTTACGTTACCACCAAGTGATATACATCTGTTTTTGACACATACCCATTGGGATCACATCCATGGGTTTCCTTTTTTCAGGCCAGCATACAGGCAAAATCTACCGCTAAATATCTACGGACCGTATAATTCCGAAAAAACTATTCGCGAAACCCTTACCCTACAGATGATTTACTCAGTGTTTCCTGTACATGTTGATGAGCTAGAAGCCGAGATAGTCTTTCATAATATTAACGAGGATTTAATTAAGGTGGGTAATTTATCTATTAAACCCAGAAAAATGAATCATCCAATCACCTGCTTTGGATATAAAGTGGAGGAAAATGGCAAGTATATTTTCTATACAGGAGACCATGAGCAATTCTTTGAATTTAGAAACACAGAAGGTGGCACTAAACTAGCTCAAAAATATGAAGGCACTGTCAAAGAGGAAAGAGCCGAGGGAGAAGTGGATTTTGTCAAAGGAGTAGACCTCCTGATTGCCGACTCACAATATTTAGAGGAAGAATATGTTGAAAAAGCCGGCTATGGTCATAGCACTGTCAGTCAAACCCTAGACCTTGCTATTAAGGCACAGGTTAAACATCTTGTCTTATTTCATCATGAGCCGGTACGCTCAGATGATGCCCTTGATAATATCTTGGAAATGGTTAAACAAAAGGCTATTCAAGAAGGCTCTCCAGATATGAAAATCACTATAGCTGAGGAAGGTATCGAGATTAACGTATAAGCGTATATATAAATATAAAATAAGAGAGGTGTGGGTGCACATCTCTTATTTTATACTAGTTTTTTTTCATTAGATTTTAACTGGAGATTTTAGCTGGGGCCTTTAACTGGTTTATTGTCAGAAAGAACTACAACTGTCGGTTTAAACTTTCCCACCTCATCTTCAGAAAGTAAAGCAAATGAAAATATAATTACTCTATCACCCTTAAGACCCATCCTAGCAGCAGCTCCGTTTAAACAAATCCTCCCAGAACCCCTCTGAGCTGGTATGACATAGGTTTCGAATCTTTCACCATTATTAACGTTACTGACAAGGATTTTTTCATATGGCACCAGTCCAGCTAAATCCATCAAATCTTCATCCACCCCTAGACTACCCACATAATTAAGATCAGACTCCGTTACTGTAGCCATATGCAGTTTTGACTTCAATACTGATATTAACATTATTTTATACCCCTAAAAACATTCATAGTATTACTTCAATTAATATACACCACAAATTTACAAATAAAAAACCACATCATATTGTCTTTATCCAAAATTAGGTGATTAACAAGTTTTATTATATAAAACTAAACATAGATACAAAAGCCACATCTCTTAATCTTCAATTATATCTTTAATATCTTGAGTAGATACATCTTTAGTAGCTGTATCAGTTCTTTTTATGCGAGCCTGCTGACTTAGCTCCATAATTTTAGCATCTGCCTTTCTAAGCCTTTGAGTAAATATTAAAGCCATTTTCTTAAACAATTTAAGCGTAACTATATCATCGTAGCCTTCCATAACATTGCGGTCCATCTCAAGCAGCAATACATCATCAAAAGCCTTCGCTCTAGCCGAGCGCGGTAAATCATTTAAAACAGCCATCTCCCCTATGACATTCCCCCGACTAATCCGAGCAAGGGATTGCTCCTTTTGCTCGCTAATAACCTTTGTAATTTCAACCGTACCGTTTAGGATAACATAAAACCTATCCCCCGGTTGACCTTCATCAAAGATAATATCGCTTTTTTGATACTTTCTACACCGGCTTATCCTCAACAGCGAAAGTAGTTCTTCCTTATCCAAAAAACTGAAAAAATCCAACTCACTTAACTTCTGCACCGTAGAAGTCAACGTTATTGGCACATTGCGCATGGAGTCATCCACGGCCTTTTTTATATCATTTAATTCAAAAGGATAACGCAAGATGGCATTTACACCATCTTTGTACATCTTTTTTATCTCCTTCGGTGATATATCAGCCAATGTCAACAATATGACGCGAATAGAGCGCTTAACGTGCACCTTCTTCAATGATTCAAAAAACTCTTCATCATCATTTTTGATAGCCTGATAATCAGCTATTAAAATATCAAAGGACTTCGCTTCAAGCACTGATAACAAAGACTCTATCCTATGAACTGACTGTACTATCCCATGCCCTAAATATTTTAATGATGACCTTAAAACATCAGTACTTCGGGGCGAATTATGTAAAATGATTATATCCACGTTTCCTTCCCTGAGTCAAATAATAATACTACCACTCCTTCACAACTTCTATTATATCCTAAAAAGGTTCAAAAAGTCAAAATCTTAGTTTTACTCTAAGTGTTATGTAGTAAAAGATAATGAAAGGAGCTTAGGGGTAAGCCCTTATGCTACACATGATTTCTGCGTAAAGCCTCTGCGTGGCTCCAAAGTAGCGAGGGGGATTTAAAGGGGGAGTCTTTTCCTCCCCCTTTCAGCGCCAAATCGGCAATGGAAAGAAAACCCCCCGTTCTTTTTGGGGGGGGGTTTCTTTCCATTGCCGATTTACTCGTTATGCCTGCACAGATTTTGGGAAAAAAAGTGTCATCCTGCCACAGTGTACAGCATTTAGCACTTATTGTCAGGATAAAAATTTTAGGAAGTGCGTAGGCGCACTCCCGTAAGGGGTGCGGGGGTTTGGGAGTGCGCCTACGCACCTTTTTCGAAAAGGGTTTTCCCCCGCTCTTCTATCTTTTATCTTCTACTACTTCTTAACTACGTACAGCTAAACTTCTTGTAGTCTTACCATCCTCATCAGTTTTACACCGGCTTATGCTGTCAAGGAGTACTTGGGCTTGTGATTCCAATTCCTCGGATGTTGAGGCTATTTGTTCGGATATGGAGGCGTTTTGTTGTATTACGCTATCAAGTTGTTGGATTGCTTTATTTATTTGTTGCACACCGGTGTTTTGTTCTTCTGTTGCACTTGTTATATCCTGTACAAGTTTAGCGGTTTTTTGAATATCCGGTACTATTGTACTAAGCAGTAATCCGGCCTTTTCTGCTACCTCCACACTTGAAACAGATAGCTCGCTAATATCCCCTGCTGCTTGTTGGCTGCGTTCAGCCAATTTTCTAACCTCAGAAGCTACAACGGCAAAACCCTTACCGGCTTCACCGGCGCGGGCTGCTTCTATGGCAGCGTTTAATGCCAGCAGGTTTGTTTGTCTTGCTATTTCTTCAATTATAGATATTTTATTAGCGATTTCTTTCATTGCTACTACTGCCTTTTCAACCGCCTTGCCACCTTCCTCGGTATCTTTTGCTACTTTAGAGGCTATGCGGGAGGTTTCCTTAGAATTAGCAGCATTTTGTGCTATATTAGCGGTCATTTGTTCAATTGCAGAGGAGGCCTCTTCCGCTGATGCTGCCTGCTCGGTCGCACCTTCTGACATTTGCTGTGAACTTGAGCTTAACTGGCTACTGCCGGAGGCCACATTTTCAGCAGCGCCTCTTGCCTCTTTCATGAAATTACATAGATTATCTGCCATCATCTTCATTGATATAATGAGCTCCCCTATTTCATCCCTTTGTGCAGTGGTGATTTTCCCTGTCAGGTCCCCACCTGCTATCTTTTCTGCAAAATCCGCTGCCATTTTTAATGGTCTTGTTATTATTATAATCATGTATATTCCTATAATGGTGGCTATCACAGCAGCTACAACTGTTAATAGTATCATTATCTGTGTTGCAGTTTCTTCATGTTCCCCTAATAGACCAAATCCATGTACCATCATATCGTGTATTGCTTCTTCAGCTACATCTATTTCTTCCATGAAGTGATTATATATTTTATGAAAATGTTCATCCAGTTGCATTGCTACGTCTTGATACTCTTTATCTGCACCGGATTGAGAGGCCTTTAAAGTGTGCCCATATCTTTTTTTAGCAATTTCGCCAAACTCAACCAAGGCCTTCTTTACGCTTTCAACCTGTTTTCTAACTGCTTCATCTTTAGTAGCGTAAAACTTTCCTTCCTCATTCTCTCCACCATTTAATATGGCATCACAGTACCATAATGCCTCGTCTACGAATTTCCAAGCCTTATCAATACGCTCGCCCGAGGCATTAACCATAACCTCCTCTACAACGAGATGTGCTTGTGTTGCACTTAGTTTTATCTCCATAGCCGCATCACCTAAAGGAGCTAATTCTCTGCCTATATAACGTCCATAGCTACCTACCTCTGTTGTGTAATGTATTCCAGAAACACCCGTTATACAGGTAATAATCACCAATAAAGCAAAAGCACTTATTAATTTAGTCCTTATTTTTAAATTTTTAATCATAATAAAATCTCCCCTTATTTATAAAACAGCACTCATATTTCTCTCGTTTCAGCTATACGAATAGTAAAGAACTTTGTGGTCTACATTGTCGTCTGCCGCCTCCTCTAACGTTAAAAACTAACCCCTTACTTATTATTTTATATCAATTTGCAACAAAAAAGTAATCATATTGTCATATTTTATATTTATTTATTGGTAAAAAAATAGAGTAATATTACTTTTTAAGTGCAAAAAAAATAGCAGTTTTTGCGCTTTTTAAGTAGAATTTCATAAAAAAGTAGTATACTATATAATAACTATGATAAGACAATTTGTTATTCTAAAGCTAATCTGTCTATTACTGTCATGTATAGTTATATTGCAGGTTGCTCAAATAGGATGCTCCGTAGACAAAGATATTTTAAGCCACCCAATATATTCCAAATATGCGTTTTCCACCTCAAAAGACGTGATTAAAATAGGCATACAACCGTTATATCTACCAACAAACATAATCATAGAGGCTATGAAGAGGGATAACGTACTAAAGCGGCAGTTAGCAGCAGTTGGGAAAACACTGATGTTTTACCCATTTTTAAAAGGTGCCGATGTTAATGCCTTTTTACTAAAGGGTTACCTTCATGGCGGTATTGGTGGTGATATGCCAACAATAACGGCAGCCACTAAAACCGATATAATAGTACCAGCACTTTTTCAGATGGGCTTTACCTCTATTGTTGCAAAAGAACATATGATGGTAGGAGACCTAAGAGGTAAAAACATAGGGTATGCCTTCGGTTCAAATGCTCATTATATGCTATTAGAAGCCTTAGCGGCTGCTGGCATTAAAGAGCAAGACGTTAACATGCTCTCTATGGAAATAACGGACATGCCCGATGCCTTTGAAAAAGGTAACGTTGATGCCTTAGCGGCATGGGAGCCTTATGCCCATTATGCTTTTTTTTCTTCAACTGCACATGCTATAATTTATAGGAATATTAGTTTAGGATTTATATATTTTTCGAAGGCGTTTTTTGTAGACAATAACGATAAAGCCGTATATGCAATAATAGCAGCCGAGATTCGTGCCTTAAAATGGCTTAATCAGGATACTAAGAATCTATATACGGCCATAGAGTGGACAAGAACGACTGAAGGTACATTTGCAGGGAAAAAGGCTCTATTGACAACCTTACAGATAGCAGACTTAGCAAGAAAAGATCTAATTGGACGGGCACCTCAGCCACGTATACCACAATATGAAACAACTGAAGAGGGCGTGCTCTATAAAGAGTTTACCTTCCTTAAACAAATAGGCAAAATAGCCACAGATATAAAGTGGCAACATGTCAAAGATAGTTTTAATTTTTCAATCGTTGATGACATCTTGGCAAATACACAAAAGTACGAAATAGATACCTTTAGCTATGAATAAAATAAGTAACCCTATAGCTATTGGTCTTAAGACTAATATATTAATATCCTTTGGAGTGCTTTTTGTTGTGATGATGTTTCTAATGCCCTTGATTTATCTATATGGCGTACCATTTACAAAAATAGACGGTATGCACAAAAAACGATATGCCGAGTACTTGAAAAATTTAAATGTTATCTCAGACTTGAAAAAAGATAAGCTATCGCTCTGGTTTGAAGAAAGACGCAATAATGCAGCAGTTTTATCTGAATCAAGATTGATTATAAATCATGTAAATGAAATTAACCAAGTATTCCAATTGCTTGCAGGTAGCGGCATAAATGAAAACCTTATAAGAGTGAAACTCATGCAGCGTGTCAACTTTAATGAGATGTATGATTATCTAAATACGTTTAAAAGGAAATTCGCCTTGTATGAAAACATACACATAGTGGACGTTCAAAGCGGTAAAATCATCGTCTCTACAGATATAAATAACGTTGGCAATAACGTATCAGAGGAAGATTATTTTAAAGCTGCTATGCAAACCCCATTTCTGGAGTCTATAGCCTTCAGACATGACGCCAACAGCAATAAAGTCAACTTAATTATTACTTATTTGCTAAATTATGAAACCTCTGATATTAAAACACACAAGGCTGCCTTAATCATGCAAATAAACACTAATGATATGCTTGAACCAATACTTGAAACCGATTACGGTCTTGGCAAAACCGCTGAAGTACTCCTTGTTGATAGACAAACAAGGATTATCACACCATTAAAAAACCTCTTAAATGCAATCCCATTGGAATATAAACTAACCGATAAACCAAGCCAATTAGCCGCTGAAGGCAAAGAGGGCATCTTAATCAGTACAGACTATAACGGAAAAGAGGTTATAGCAGCCTTTAGACATTTGCGCATAACACCGGCCGTAAGCTATGGCATGATTGTTAAAGTAGATAAAGAAGAGATTTTTACCCCCTTAAAGGCGATGATATTATACGTTGCCATATTTTTTGTTTGCGGTATGCTTGTTACACTAATAATAACCTATCTGATTTCAGCAAGCATAGCAAGGCCAATAAGCCTGCTAAGTAAAACCGCTGCGGCTATCGAAAAAGGCAACTTAAACGCCAGAGCACAAAAAACTCATATAAAGGAAATAAACATATTAACAGCCGCCTTTAATAACATGCTTGACCGTATAGAGGCAGACCAAAAAGACCTCGAAACCAAGGTTATCGAGGAAATGGACAAACGCAGGAAACACGAACAAATCCTAATACAACAATCCAAGTTAGCCTCCATGGGCGAAATGATAGCCTCCATAGCCCATCAGTGGAGACAGCCGCTTAACGTTGTGAGCATCTTGATGCTTGATATTAAAGACGCTTATGAATTTGGCGAATTAGATAGCCAGTACCTAAATAACTTTCTTCAAAAGGCGCGCCTACAACTTGAATACATGTCAAAGACAATTGATGATTTCAGAAATTTTTGCAAACCATCAAAAGCTAAAATGGTTTTTAATGTTAAAGATACCGTCAAAGAAGCACTGTCCATTATCATTTACCAACTTGAAAATCATAATATAACTGTAAACATAAACGTCTTCACCTATGAAGGCAACGACAGCCATTTTATAGTACTTGGCTACCCAAACGAGTTCAAACAAGTGCTAATTAATATAATCAATAACGCAAAGGATGCTATCTTGCACAAAAAAGAACTCCTCCTATCCAGCAATGAAACATACGAAGGAGCAATAGATGTTAATATATACAATAAACAGGGTAGAATCTTCATAGAAGTATCCGATAACGGCGGCGGTATAGACCTAAATATCATGGATAAAATATTTGACCCATACTTTACAACAAAATTAGAAGAAAACGGTACCGGCATCGGCTTATATATGACAAAGGTAATCATCGAGGACAATATGAACGGTCGCATATGGGCAGAAAATGCTAAAAACGGTGCCATGATGAAAATTGAATTAAACGCCGTTTATACTTAAACGTATCAGTGTAGAATAAGCCTCATTGACAACGGGGGGCTGAACTATTACGGCGATGTAATGATGAAGACGCAAAAGCCAACTGCATTGAATTGATTTATACGCAAAGGCAGTAGCAGTTATTTTTCCTTTTGTTCTTTAGTGTACATATATTTATGAAAGAGCTGTGGGTTGATTTCCTTCATTAACGCCCGTACTATTGATAGCTCAACTGTTTTGATATGCCTTAAGTGCGAGTTATTGTGAGAAAGCACTATACATTTATAGAAAAGTTTGGCACTAAGACAGGGCGTGACGGCTTTTCTATATTCCTTTTGAAGCGTTATAAATTCGTCTACATATACCCTTAAATCTTCCAAGAGCTTTATAGTTTTGTAGGGGAAGACCTCTTCAACACACCCATAGCTTATAACCCACCACATGTACGAATCTGCAACTAAGGTGTTTACCTCTTCCATAAGTGCGATGACCCTTCTGTCTTTAATGTGCGTAATGTCAATAACCTCCGGTGAAAGCTCAAATGCCTCACGATAACATAGTGCTGCCTCAGTCGTCCTGCCTTCAAGGAAATGCGTATCAGCCAAATAAGCATAGATTTTGGCATCCGCCGGCCTTTGAACTATGAGTTTTTCAAAGCCTCTTCTTGCCTCAACTAATTTGCCCGCTTTCAAATAAAACATTGGCACTGGTATGCCATCCATCTGCCACTGAGTACTATTTGTCGCTTCAATTGCCTTACATATGGCTAAAAAATATGCCCTTTCAAATTTTTCATACCAAGGGATCTTCATTTTTAGATTGGCAAAAAGCTTCCACGTTGAAAACATCACCTGCGGCTCACCCCCCCTGTAATTGTTACAAAATAGAGCAACTATCTCATTCAGCTCTTTCGTATCAAGCGATGGATAGCCCTTATTTAACTCATAAAGACCCCGCCTTGCCTTTTCAAAGTCAAGCGCTATTATATTGTTTATTACCTCATTTCTCTTTACGCTCACAAAATCAAATAATGGAAGGGCGTTTTCTAATTTTTTATTCATAAAAAATATCTTTTATATCAAACTCAAGACCTTTTATAACGTTAGGTTTAAGAGTACCTTCGTATAATTACTCAGGCCAAAAATCATAATCGCTTAATTGCTCAAATATGTATGGGCAGGGTTTGGGTAAGATGTTTTGGCTAATACCTGTTTGGTCTTCAAACATTCTTTTAGCTGTTATAAATTCTTCGTATGCTACTTCTTCTATATTGTATTTCAAACTAGGGCTAATTTTTAGCAAACGTTCAATTTCTTTTCTCTGTATATTTATTGTTGCCTTCCAACTCCGTGAACGTCTTTTGGGTTGATACTGCCACTTAAGCAAGTGCATAATTAATAATGCTAATCTACTTGCTAATTCTCTTTTATTATTCCTCCCCATGTCCTCTATTTCCTCTGCCACATTTTCTACGTCTATCTCAGTAAACCGACCCTGTCTCAATAACTTGGCGTTATGAATAGCCCATTGGTAGAAATCAGCTTCATAAAGCGATTTTTCTGTAGCTATATTGCTATCAGTTATGATTATTGGATTGTTCATAGAAATATTGTACCACGTTAAATCTTAAATTGGAATACTTGTGTTAGTAAGTTACGTATTCTTTTAAGGGGTGCGGGGAGTTGGGAGTGCGACTATGCACCTTTTTGTCAAAAAAGTGCGTAGGCGCACTCCCAACCCCCCGCTCTTTTTCTTTCCTTAACTTAATGCTATTGGGACAGCGTCCTTCCCCTTTTCTTCTATCATTTTATTTTTTTTCTTTACTGTAAAATTTCATATTTTCTACGTACTTCATTAATCTTACCACAAGAAAAACTGCCTTCCTCGCATGCTCCTGAAAGACATCCCGGTCCTGCCAGATTAAACAGCACAGGTGCTGCTCGTTTAGCCTCCCTTAGCATAGCATCGGCAAGGGCATGAATTTCCCACTGGGCACGATTACAGCAGCGCTGATTAAAAAAATGCAATAGTTCGCGGGCATTCATGGTCATTATTAGTTTTGTTTCACAGGCGTTTGGTAAGACAAAGCGAGCGTCTTGAAAGGCCAGCTCTCCTTGATAGCCAAGGTGGTTTAACCTTTCAACGATGGCATTATACGTATGCTGGGCATATTCCATAAATTTATTAAATATACTTAGGGCTTCCCCATCGTTTGCCAACGACGGTGGGACTATATAATCAAATATATTATTTAAGTCGGATTCATTGGATTCCTTTGATACATAACGCTGGGACTGTTGGCTGTATGAGGCAAGCCTGTGTCTTACTATTTGATGGGAGCAGCTCCTTGATATGCCCTCTATAGCAAATGTGAATGTGGCATGTTCTATGGGACTTAGATGGCCTATATCAATTAATTTTTTAATAAATTGTTGTTGGTCATCTACGCTGATCTTTTCTTGTAATTCATCTATATTTTTGACCGGACTATAACATAACTTAGCCGCAAGGGCTACAATTTCTTCCGGATTTAGGGTACACCTTATTAACTTTACATTTAGTTTAACTTCACCCATAGTAGCTCTTTACTTAAAACTCTCCTTTTCAGAAGGAAACACCCCGGCGGTTACCTCTTTAGCATAGAGTTTTACGGCATTTAGTGTTTCTTCTTTAAGATTAGTGTATCTTTTGGCAAATTTAGGCAAAAAGCGCTCAAATATACCGATAATGTCGTGTAGGACTAATATTTGGCCATCACAGTGCATTCCTGCGCCAATGCCAATAGTGGGGATTGTTAGTTTTGCGGTAATATCGCGTGCTAGCTCCATCGGTATAGCCTCAAGTACGATACAAAAAGCCCCAGCATCTTCAAGTGCTAAGGCATCGTCCATCAATCGCCTTTTAGCATCAACGGTTTTCCCCTGTACCTTATACCCGCCCATGCGGTTAATCGCCTGAGGGGTCAGCCCTATATGTGCCATCACCGGTATTTCAGCATTAGTTATAGAGCGCACCTTTTCCTTAACCTCTGCTCCACCTTCTAACTTGATTGCCTGAGCGCCTCCTTCTTTTATAAATCTACCGGCGTTTCTAACGGCTTCCTCTACACTTGTATGATAGGACATAAAGGGCATATCACCGATAACCATAGCATTGGTTGCAGCCCTTGACACTAGTTTTGTATGATATACCATCTCATCCATAGTAACGCCAAGGGTATTTTCCGCACCTTGCACAACCATCGCAAGCGAATCACCAACCAATATGCCATCTATCACGCCTGAGTCGTCCACTATCTTTCCAAAGGTATAATCATAAGCAGTTAAAAGGACAAGGCGCTCACCCGCCCTTTTTTTCTCTGCAAAATCATTTACGCTTTTCCTTGCCATTACTAAATAAGGCCAGCCCTTTCAAGTATTAAGGGCACCTTATCCTCCATACCGATGGCCATTATATGTACGCCATCACAAATCTTTTCATCTTTTAACTGTTTGATTTGTCGTGCCGTTATATTTAAACCCGTCTCAAGCGCCTTTTCCTTGCCTGCATCTTTTAGTTCATTGATAAGCTCATCCGGGACCTTAATGCCGGGTACAAAATTATTCAAAAATTTAGCCATCCCTACACTTTTTAATACAACAAGACCGGCCATCACCTTTACCGGATATTTTCTGGCATGGCTCATAAACTCCTTAAAATGCTCTAAGTTATAAACCGCCTGCGTTTGAAAAAAGTGAGCACCAGCCTTAACCTTTTTGGCAAACTTCATAAGCTGCGGCTCTAGTGGACTTGCCTCCGGCGTTACAACAGCCCCTTGGTAGAAATCCGTAGCCCCTTTCAGCTCAATATCGGACATATCCTTGCCGTTATTTAGTTTTTCCACAATCTGTAAAAGCTGTACTGACTCTACATCGTAAACCGGCTTAGCACCCTTCTGATCGCCTGCCGATACATGATCGCCTGTCATGCAAAGGACGTTTTTAATGCCAAGCACATTGGCACCAAGTAGGTCTGCCTGAAGTGCTATCCTGTTTCTATCCCTGCACGTCATCTGTAGTATTGGCTCAAGCCCCTTTTCAAGTGCTAATTTACACACAGCTAAAGAGCATATACGCATAACAGCCGATTGATTATCTGTTACGTTAACGGCATCCACTTTGCCTTTTAATAGGTCCATGTCGTGAAGCATAGTGGCTATATCAGTGCCCTTGGGTGGGCCTACTTCAGCTGTTACAACAAACTTGCCGGATTCCAGTGCTTGTCTGAAGCTCATTTCTTCGTCTCCTTATCCTTCTTTGTTTCCTTGGCAACGTAACTATGTGGTCCCTGCTTTTTAGACCAGTCCTTGGCCGGTATTATCTCTTCCATTTGTGAAAGTTCGCCTATATTTTTTTGCCTTTCATAAATTCTAACCCATGCACAGTTAATCTCAGCACTTACCTCACATTTGCCATCCTTCATACCGCCACACGGTCCATTTAAAAGCCCTTTTGGACAGTTCGTAACCGGACAAATGCCGCCGGTTTGGTCTATAACACACTCGCCACACATCGAACAGCGCTCATCAAACATCTGAAAGCGTGTCATATTGCCTAAAAACATTGTATCATTTGAAGGCACCACAGGCTTATTCGGGTATAACTCAACAGCCGTTTGAGTACCCGCCCCACAAGACATCGCCACTATAGCCTCAGCACTTTCTATTTTGTCCTTTTCCTTTTTAAGCTCCACCTTTGTACCAAGCGTTTGGCATGCTGTCTTTGGCATAAACACGCCGGTAACGGTTTTGCCGGAGGCCTTTAGTTCTTCTTCCATTTTCTTTAATGCCTCCTCGCTACCAGTGCCGCAAAGCGACGCACACTCCGAACAGCCTACTAAATAGAAACTGTTATATTTATCGAGGCATTTTTGTAACTTGTCTTTTTCCTTTTGTTTTGTAATAATCATATTTTTAATTACCTCATTACTTTTTCAAAGTAGCCTTAGCTGCCTCTACAGTGTTATACATAAGCATGGCTATTGTCATAGGACCAACCCCGCCTGGCACAGGCGTAATGTACCCAGCGCGCTCCTTTGCCGTTGCAAACTCCACATCCCCTACAAGCTTGCCATCTTCTTTAACGTTAATGCCTATGTCTATAACCGCAGCTCCTTCTTTAACCCAGTCGCCTTTTATCATCTCAGCCCGTCCAACAGCTGCACAAAGTATGTCTGCCTTCAAACACGTTTCCTTCAGGTCCGGCGTCTTACTATGACAGATGGTTACGGTAGCGTGTTTTCTAAGTAACAACATAGCTATAGGCTTACCAACAATAACGCTCCTACCAACAACAACGGCATGCTTACCCTGTGGATTTATATCATAAGCCTCAAGCAATTTGATACACCCATAAGGCGTGCATGGTAAAAATCCGGGCTCATCCAAGACAAGATTCCCTAATGAATCCGGCCCAAAGCCATCAACATCTTTCTTAACCGAGATTCTGTTCATAACTTCCTTCTCATTTAAGTGCTTTGGCAAAGGCAGCTGCACTAATATACCATGCACAGCCGGGTCATTATTTAATTTATCTATAAGCTCTATAAGCTCTGCCTGCGTAGTACTTTCCGGGATTTTATGACCAATGCTCTTTATCCCCAGAGCCTCACAAGTCTTTTCCTTACTGCCAACATATTTCTTGGATGCAGCATTTTCCCCAACTAACACTACAGCAAGCCCCGGCTCAACCCCTTTTGCTTTTAACTCGGCTATATCAGCCTTCAACGACTGCTTGATATCCTCTGATACCTTCTTGCCATCAATTATCTGTGCAGACATTTATACCTCCTTAATATTTTTAAAATATATTAGTTATCCTTATACGTTTGCTATACTCTACACTGCAATCATAATAAAACGTGCCTATTTATCAAAGCGAGCATCTCCTGTCTCGTTGATTGTTTGGTTCTAAAAATCCCCCTAACGGCAGATGTTACAGTACGGCTGCCCTGTTTTTTAAGTCCTCTCATACTTAAACACAAGTGCTCAGCGTCTATAATCACCATGGCACCTTTGGGGTTTAGCATATTCATTATCATATCTGCAAGCTCTGTAGTAAGCCGTTCTTGCACTTGAGGGCGTTTTGCAAGTGTTTCAAGAGCCTTAGCAAGCTCGCCGATACCGACGATTTTACCCGATTCCGGTATATACGCTATATTGGCATTACCAAAAAAAGGCAACAGATGATGCTCACACATCGAATAAAAGGAAATGTCCTTTAAAATAACCATTTCATCGTGAGTTTCCCCGGCTATCGGTTTTAAAAGCTCACTCGGTTTATCAGTAAGCCCACTAAAGATTTCCTCATACATCTTAGCCACGCGCTCAGGCGTATCTTTAATACCGGCACGCTCAATATCCTCACCTATACCTTCAAGGATTAACCGCACTCCACGCTTTATCTTTTCCCTATCCATACCCCCTCATCCGTAATAATTTTATCAACCAAGACATCATGCTCCAACACAGGCACACTATCAACAATCTGCTCTACATATGCAAGCGCTATAAGCGGTGGTTTGGACTCCATCTGCCCAAGTAGCTTGTCATAATATCCACCACCATAACCAATCCTGCCACCTCTTGAGTCAAACACCACCCCTGGCATTACTATTAGCTCAAGCCCTCGCTTATCAAAAAGCCGTTCATCCCCAACCGCTGGCTCCGGGATATTCATACACCCGGGTTTTAGCTCATCTAAATCCTTTATTTCAAAAATATCAAGCCACCTTTCTTTTATGTTAACTCGCGGCACTACAACGCGTTTACCCTGTGTTAATGCCCGTGCAATCATAGGCAACGTGTTTGGCTCACTCTTAAAAGATGCAAAAAACATAACCTGTCTTGCATTTATATACTCTGTTTGACTAAACAGGTTTTGAGCGATTTTTTCGTCTTTGGTTTTTCTTATTTCCTTATCTATCTTATTGCGTATGGCTAATATTTTTTTTCTTAAAAAATCCTTGTCCATTTATATAAAAAAACTACCCCGCTTGTTGTTTATATACCCAAACAAAAAGGAAACAAATACACAGTGAGGGCGCTGCCCTCACTCTCCCGCCAAAGGGACTCGTCCCTTTGGAATCCCGCCCAAGGGGCGTAGCCCCTTGAACCCCAAAAACACTATTTCATGAGACATAATAAAAAATACAGCTATTATTTTTTTGCAAACTATTTTTTTTATAGTATAAAATAACTTTATTTATGAAAATGGATAGCTTAAGTTACCTATTGACTATTGATTCCAAGACATCCTTAATGCTTCTTACTTCCTCAGAGGCTACTGGTGCATTATCAAAAGGACACATTCCTTTAATATCTGCTTCCATTATATCTGAGCTAAAACTAATAGAACCGATTAACTCCATAGAACCAATACTGGATTTAATAAACGCCAAATCGTCCCTATTCCTAATCTTGCTTGCTACCACAAAAACATGTGGAACTCCAAGCCCCTTAGCAAGCTCATTAACCGTATAAGCAGTCTGAATACTGCGCTGTCCCGGCTCAACTACAACGATAAAGGCATTAACCCCCTCAGCCGTCCCCCTCGTCATATGTTCAATGCCAGCTTCCATATCAACAATCAAAACGCTGCCTTTTTCCATGACAAGATGTTTTAGAAGGCGCTTAAGAAAGACATTCTCCGGACAATAACACCCAGAAGAAGCCTCCTTAGATTTCCCCATAACCATAACCCTAACACCATCAACCTCATGACTATAAGTATCCGGAATGTCATCAACACGCGGATTTAATTTAAAAACCCCACCCATACTGCCCGGCTGAGCCCCGGTACGCTCAGCTATGACTTCCGTCAACTGAGCAATAGGTCTTACTTTTTTGATAATATCCTCTTTAACACCAAAGGCAGACAATAAGTTTGCATCCGGGTCGGCATCCACAGCGATAACACGCCTTCCGCCCTTAGCGTATAGTCGGCTTAATAGCACAGAAAGCGTAGTTTTACCCACACCACCTTTTCCTGTTATTGCAATTTTCATAGTTTTATAGTTTATCATTTTAATAATAGATGTGTCAAAAATATATCCACCTTAATCTCTTAACCAACTTCGGCTTGAAATTTAAAACGACTACTACCGCACTTGAAAAAAATTCAGATATGAGTTATTCTATAAATGTAAAACACATTAGAATAATAAGCAGAGGGTTGATGTTACTATACCAAAAGAGGTCAAAACTATCGAAAATGGTTTTAGGATAGGCGAAATGGTTAAATTTGCTAAAGAAAAAGACGGTTTAAAAATCTGTCCAATAGAAATAAAAACAAAAGCTCCAGTTCAAGAATTAGAAGAAATATTTGCAAATCAAAAGGAAAATGAGTTTACCAATATGGACGAAGAGCAAATAATGCAAATTGTAGAGAAAGAAATAAAAGAAAGTCGTACAAATTCAAATCATATCTAACTTCTTATATAGCGCATTTCGATTTAATAGGTAACAAAAATAGGGCTTACCACTAGGTTCGCCCCTACAAAAATACGTGTATCGTAGGGGCAGACCTTTCGAGTGTCTGCCATATTTTTATATCTACAATTTGTGTTCTTATCAAATCGAAATGTGCTATATTATTACAAAACCCTTTTTGGTTGAACGTATTTAACATTTATGGTATTATGCCTTAAGACAGTTTAATGATTATGGGAGCTATGTTAAGATAAATGGGTAGAATAAGAACATTGTTAGTGGATGACGAGAAGGCATTTGTTGATATACTGGCAGAACGTCTTGAGGTTAGGGGTTTTGAAACGCATGTGGTTTATAGTGGTGCTGAGGCAGTCAATTTTTTATCAAATAACACCGTTGATATAGTGGTATTGGATGTTAAGATGCCGGGTATGGAGGGCATAGAGGTACTTAAGTGGATACGTGGTTGTTGCCAAGAGTTACCGGTTATAATGCTAACTGGTTATAGTTCTGAGCGAGACGAAAAGGAAGCGCGCAGGATAGGTATCTTCGATTTTTTAAAAAAACCACCAGAAATAGACGTTCTTACAAATACGTTAAAAAAGGCTTTTATCATGAAGACTCAGTGTTGATATATTTTTTTCCTTATTTACTTTATTAATTAAAACATGATAAAGTTAATTAGCTATGGAAAGTGCCTTTAATAGTAGAAAAGTAAAAAATGGTTTTACACTAATAGAACTCCTAATAGTGTTGGGAATAATGGCAATTGTAGCGATAATAGCCATACCGAGTTTCTTAGGGCAGCGGGAAAAATCCCAAATAGCAGCTGTTAAAAGTAGTGCTAAAGCGGCAGTTGGCGAGATAGAGGCCCTTCTTGATAGCTATATGGGAGGAGCTCCTTTTTTGTTGTTAGATGAAACAGGGGCGGAAATATGTGTACAAATCCAAGGTGGTAACATATACACTACATGTCAAACCATGTATAATGTATCAACTAATATAAATGAGTATAACGATATGGCTGATGTTATTGATTATTTAATAAAACACTATGAAGGTCAAAGGTATAAAAGCCCATATAATACTTCCAGTTATCTATTTGTAAAAACACCTGCCGTTGGAAGCATAGTTCTTAGCTTAGCAGGCTCTAAAACCGTATCAATAACGGCATACGCAAGGGACCTCTCACAGCCAGTATTTGAAGCAAGTATTACTGCAAGGTAGATTAATCATACCTACGTTTCTCTCTTTTGTTTCACCGTAATAGTTCAGCACACACACCTTCGCTGCGCTCGCAATGACAAATTTGTTATCCAACACTACCCATTCAGGACTACCGTTTTTTTATATGCAGCAACTATACAATCTGGTTATAATAATATTGTGAGGATTAAAAAAAATGTCAAAAGAGTTCGATAAGGTTATTAAAGAACTGTTAAAGGATACGGTAGAGGCTTTGCTTGAAAAGATTACAGGAGTGGATATAAAGAAGGCTGAGTTATTAGAGCCGAAGATGCAAATTACGGATGAACGGGAAGCCGATTTTATCTTAAAGGCGCACTTAAAGATGGCAGCCAAGAGATTTATCACATAGAATTTCAAGGGTGTGTAGGCACACCTCCCTTCAACAAACGACAATAACATGGGTTATCGGGAGCTGCGCTACTGGGTTTATCTACGGCAGGTTTATAAGCTGCCTGTTAAGCAATATGTGGTTTATATAGGCAAAAAGCCTTTAAAGATGAAAAGTACCATTGAAGAAGATAACATAACCTACAGTTACACAATAATAGACATGAAAACGGTTGATTGTGAAAAATTTTTGTATGCAGATAGACCCGAAGAGATTATCATTTCTATATTGTGTGATTATAAAGGTAGAGATGTTAAAATGTTTATAAAGGCAATACTTGAAAGGATAAGGGAATTAGTAAAAGAGGAAACACTACTAAGTAAATACATAAGACAATTGGAGATATTGTCTAATTTACGGGATTTACAAAATTATGTGGGCGAGGAGGTAGATAAAATGGCTTTTACATTTGATTTAACAAAAGATTATAGGTTTCAACAAGGCATGGAAAAAGGTAGAGAAAAAGGCAGAGAAGAAGGAATGGCAAAAGGAATAGAAAAAGGTAGAGAAAAAGGCAGAGAAGAAGGATTAAAAGAGGGGCTTGAATTTGCATTGAAATTAAAGTTTGGGTTTGATAGTTTAGAATTAATTGAAAAAATCAAGGAGATCAAAGATATACAACGATTAGAAAATATAAAGGAGATTATAAAAAATACAAGCACGGTGGCTGAATTTATTCAGAAAATTACAAAAAATTAAATAATAAGTAATAGTTCAGCCCCCATGTTGTCATTGATGCGGTGTCGCAATTAAAAGTTGGCGTTCAAAGTAGAGGGAAATACGAGACAGGGGGGGCTTAACTATTACGTTTCATCTTTTTTTTATAAATGTAATAACGACAAAAATAATAAGCATAACTAAGACAATAGTGCCGCCAGTTGCAAGATTAAGGTAAAAGGAAATAACGATACCAGCAATTACAGAAAACAAGGAAATGATTTCAGCGTAAAAAATAGTCTTAGCAAAGCTCGTTTTTAATTGCAGGGCAATCAGTACAGGTATGACGAGCAGGGCTGATATAAGCAGCACGCCAACTATAGGGATAGACAAAGAAACAGTCAAGGCTGCAAGCATAATTAATACCATGTTGATTAAGTGTGTGCGTATACCGTTTACTTGTGCGGATTCTTCATCAAAGGTAATGTAAACAAGCTCCTTGTAAAAAAGCGAAAGACTAACAAGCACTATGAAAGCCAAGACTGCAATCACATAAATATCCCCATTGGTAACCGTAACAATACTGCCAAATAGATAATTAAACAAATTGGTATTAAATCCTTTAGCCAAGCCCAAGATGATTATGGCAAGCGCCAAACTGCCGGATAAAAAAAGTGCTAATGCTGACTCACCATATACCCTTTTAGAAACTCGCAAGCGTTCAATCCCTAAAGAAGCTATAACAGTTATGGCAATAGCTGTTAATATCGGATTTAATCCTAAAAGTAAACCAAGGGCAACACCTACCAAAGACACATGAGCAAGTGTGTCAGCTATCAGGGAGTAGCGGCGTAAGACCAAAAAAATACCGATTAGCGGTGCTATCAGTGCTACGATAATACCGGCTTCTAGCCCACGCACAATGAAACTATATTGAAAAATATCAAGCCCCATATGCTTTAGTGGCGGTGGTGAATCATTTTAATATTATAACCGAGTATGTTTTGCAGTGGACTATCTTTAAGGAAGTCTTCCGGTGAGGCATGACACACTAATGTACGGTCAATGCAGGCAATGTGCATTGTTTCTTGAACGATTTTTTCAATATCATGCGATACCATAACTAAGGTCAAATCCATATCTTTGTTTAATTTCCGCAATATGGCGTATAGTTCCTCTTGGTTGGTTTTATCAATACCGACAGTGGGTTCATCGAGGAAGATAACCTCCGGTTGACTAGCTAATGCACGCGCTATGAATACGCGCCGTTGCTGGCCTCCAGAGAGCTCTCCTATAAGACAGTCCCGAAAATTCCACATATTTACCTCTTTTAAGGCTTCTTCGGTTTTTTTTCTATCTTCTGCCGTTACCTTATGAAACATACCTCGTCTGCCATACCTGCCCATAAGGACCACCTCTTTTACTGTAGCTGGAAAGCCCACTTCAAAGCTAATGGTTTTTTGCGGCACATAACTGATCTTATGCCAGTTTTGAAAATCCTTAATATCATCGCCAAATAATCTGATTAAACCCCGTCTTGGCTTAAGTAGCCCTAAGATTACCTTAATAAGCGTAGTCTTACCTGAGCCATTTGGACCGACAAGCCCAAGATAGTCCCCTTTGTGGATTGTCAACGTAATGTCTTTTAGGACATCACATTGACCGTAGGAGAAAAACACATTTTCAACTTCTATAATATTTTGTGTGTGATCTACTGGCGACATCGCAAAGCTATTTGAATATTCGTTAAATTACTCATCATAATAGTAAAATAGTCTTGACCTTCTGCTACTTCCTCAGCGGTTAAGCCCTCTATTGGATTTAATACCATAGTTTGGACGCCAATTTCATTAGCGATGGTTTGGGATAATTTCGGACTAACTAAACTTTCAAAAAATATGTATTTTACATTGTTGGCTTTGGCAAATTTAACAATATCCACCATTTGACGTGGCGATGGCTCATTATCGGGCGATAAGCCCGCAATTGAAACTTGTTTAAGGCCATAACTGGCTGCAAGGTAACCAAAGGCTGCATGAGAGGTAATTATATTTTTTTCTTTACAGTTTTTAAGGCCTGTCTTATAGGCAACATCCAGCGTCTCTATTTTGGCTTTAAGGGTTGAGGCATTTGTTTTATAATAATCAGCGTTTGCATGGTCTACCTGTATAAAGCCTGTCGCGATGTTATCAACCATTTTTTGCGCTAAAGTCGGACTTAGCCAAATATGCGGGTCTATTGTGTTTTTACCCTCTTCCACCATTTGTTGGTTAGCTAACCCCTCACCGGCAATTACTATTAAAGTATGGTCAGATTTAATATTTTTTTTGACATTTTTCTCCCAACCCTCTAAGCCTCCACCATTTAAAATCACTAATTTACTATCTTCAATGCGTGCCATATCCAAGGCAGTTGGTTCATAATCGTGAGGCTCTACACCGGAGGGCGTCATATTAAACACCTCGGCCTTTCCACCACCGATTGCCTTAGAGAAAAAATAAATTGGATAGATGCTAGCAACCACAGGTAGCTTTGTTGCGTTTACTTCTTTGACTTGCGATAACGCACAAGGCATACTATTTATAATGGGAATTTTAATAGCTATAAACACCATAACTAAAATAAGAGTGGTAATCATTCTTCTGCTCATAATATACACTCCATTCACTTTTTAATGTTTTTAATAATTTATTATTATACACGATATTATACCCAAACAACTTAGGCTTAAAAAAAGATATTTTTATCAGTTAAAGATGGGGATAACAACCAATTATATTTAACAGAATTGATGATTATTTACTTTATAAAGCCTAGTAGTTTTGCAAACAAGTCTAGTGCCTTTGGATTAGTTGCGAGGATAATAAAAATAATTATTATAAGATATAACCTCATCTTGCCTTCTAACAAGGTTATTCGTTCCGAAAGCCTGCCTTCTACTTTAGCTAAATCTTCTTTACTAGCTTTGCTGTCAAGGGCAACTATTCGTTCCGAAAGCCTACTCTCCATTTTTATCATTTCTTCTCTAACTTTGGCTAAGTCCTCTTTAGTAGTCATGACTTCTCTCACTTTAGCTAAGTCCTCTTTAGTGGCCATGACTTCTCTCACTTTAGCTAAGTCCTCTTTGGTAGCCATAACTTCTTTAACTTTGGTTAAATCTTCTTTAACTTTGGTTAAATCTTCTTTAACTTTGGTTAAATCTTCTTTAACTTTGGTTAAATCTTCTTTAACTCTGGTTAAATCTTCTTTAGTGGCCATAACTTCTCTTATTTTGACAAACTCCTCCTGTGTTGCCTCTCTCATCTTAGCTAAGTCCTCTTTCGTTGCCATACTATCTCTAACTTTAGCTAAGTCCTCTTTCGTTTCAGCTATTTCCTCTCTAAGTATAGCTAAGTCCTCTTTCGTTGCTAAACGCTCTATACTTTTGGCCAAGTCCTCTTTCGTTGGCAAATCTCTTTTAGAAACAATATCCAATCTATTAAAGATATCAATAAATGCCTCAGCACCATCTTCGCCAAGCCTTTCTCTTAATACTCTTGGTACCGTTATTATTGCCATAGTTTAATTTTAAACTATTGCCAACAAAAAACTCAACACATTTAACAATATTTAAATAACTTATAAATAAAATATGATAACGATTAACTGAAGTTATTTATACTTACAAAAACAGATTACTTTATAATTTCAAATAATTTACCTATATATAAGACATTGACTTAATAAGATTTATACTATAAAATAATTTATTATTATTTAACATGGCTGGCTATTTTTAATTGCATGAAGAGGTGCTTCAGCAAATCTGTAAATTTTTGACAGTAAAGTAAAATTCAGTTGTTTTTTATATCTGTAAAGATAATACTTGTATAGAAAGTCATGTTTGAAGGGAATGTATATAAAGTGCATAGGATAAAACTATTTGAAAAGACTTTAGCGCTATCTTTACTAATGGTAATAGCGTTGTCGTTTTATGAAGTTTTCATTGTATATCCGTCGTTTGTTGAGTTACTAACGGAAAATTCCCAACAAGAGGCTAAGCGCGTAGCTACACATATGTCTAATATGCTTTTTTACGATGACAGGTTATTAACCGAAAAAAAGCTGCCTGCACACTTTGAAGAAATGGTAAATGGGGCAAAAGACGATTTTGAGTTTCTTAAATTAAAAATATTTTCTAAAGACGCAGAGGTTATATACTCCACAGCTAAAGAAGACATAGGGGAACTTAATACTAAAGAATATTTTACAAATATAGTTGCCAAAGGAATCCCATACTCAAAGGTCGTCAGTAAAGGCGTATCATCGCTTGAAGGACAAAAGTATGATTTTCATTGCATAGAAACATATGTGCCTTTTATGAAGAATGGTCAACTATTAGGCGTTATAGAAATTTACTATGATATTAGCGAAAGAAAAAATACGCTTGACACCCTAACCCAACGCTCTATGATAACACTCATAGCCTTTACTTTCATTTATTTATTGTTCGTAACCATTATTATATTAAAAGAAAAACGGATTGTTGCTACCCCTTTAGCCGAAAAATACGACAAACCTACTGCTATAAGACTATTGATAGTTACCATAGCGTCCATTTTCTGTACAGAACTTGCTATTATGATATTTCTACATAATACATTAGACCACCTACCGTTTATTATATCTGCCTTGATAGACAGCTTTATATTAATTATTGTTATAAATCCTATACTTTACATATTAATATTTCGCCCGCTTTTATACCAGATAAAAGAAAGACAGATTACAGAAAAAGATAGGGAAGAAAAATCCGTATATCTTGATAATATACTAAACTCCTCAACTGGGGCTATCATAGCAACAGATATTAACTTTAACATTAAATATTATAACGTTGAAGCACAAAGGCTGTTTGGCTATGAAAGAGACAGCGTTATTGGTAAAAAGGTAATGGAAATCCATGAAAACGAAAATATAAATAGTAAAAGATTAGAGGAATGTAAACAAAAAATATATAAATCACAAACTCACAGCTTTACCTTTGAACGCATAATAAACGGTATAGTATGCTATGTTGAAGCAGTGATGACAGCAATAAAAGACAGAAACGACAATATAGTTGGATTTGTACTACTGTCTAAGGATGTTACTGAAATAAGACAAAAAGATGAATTAATGAATCGCCTAACGCAAAGCATAGAATATGCCGGCGAATCCGTTGTAATTACAGATATTAACGGCATAATTCAGTATGTAAATCCTGCATTTGAAAAATTGACTGGTTACAGTATGGAAGATGTAAAGGGTAAAAAACCAAACATACTAAAAAGCGGTAAACATAGTGATGGGTTTTATGAAGGTATGTGGCTAACCATAATGGCACACAATGTATGGTCTGGAGAACTTATAAATAAAAGAAAAAATGGCACACTTTATGATGCCTATATGACGATAGCACCTATTTTAGAAAAAAACGGCACACTAAATGGTTTTGTGGCAATCCAAAGAGATATAACAAGACGTAAGCGTATGGAACAAGAGCTTATGGAAAAAACCGAGGAACTCAAAAACTTAAATAAACAACTTAAAGAAGATATAGCAAATAAGTTAGCTAAAAATCGGCAACAGGAACAGATTTTACTTCAACAATCAAAGATGGCAGCCATGGGAGAAATGATAGGTGCTATTGCGCACCAGTGGCGCCAACCGTTGAACTCCGTAGCGCTTTATGTTCAAGACTTTGAAGATGCCTATGACTATGGCGAGCTCGATAAAAATTATATATCTAAAAGCATACAAAATATCATGGAACAAATCAATTTTATGGCTATGACTATTGATGATTTTAGAAATTTTTTTAAACCATCAAAAGAAAAAAAGCTCTTTGATTTAAGCGACGCTATTAAAAAGATTAGCACAATATTTGAAGGACAGTTAAGAAATCACTCTATACACTACAGCGTTTCGTGTAACACCACAAACCAGCTGAAAATCTTTGGTTTTGCAAATGAATTAAAGCAGGTACTTATTAATATAATAAGTAATGCCAAAGACGCTATTATAGATTCAAGAAATAAGGGAATACTTAAGCAAACAGAAGGCGAAATCAATGTAACCATAGAGCAAAAAAATGGTGTTGCAACCATAGCTATTAAAGACAATGGAGGTGGAATCCCTGAACATATATTTCCAAAAATCTTTCAGCCATATTTTACTACAAAAGGCTCCAAGGGCACTGGCATTGGTCTATATATTTGCAGGGCTATAATAGAAAAAGGCATGGATGGCACTATTTATGCGGTTAATTCACCAAGTGGCGTTACATTTATCATTGAACTAAAAAGTGAAGAACCAATTTGAAAAAAACCAATACCGTTTGGCATAAATATTGCTTAAATAAAATTTCACAAATTTATAACACATTTCGATTTGATAAGGACACAAAGTGTAGATTAAAAATAGGGCAGACACTCGAAAGGTCTGCCCCTATGATACACCTATTTTTGTGGGGCGAAACTAGGGGCAAGCCCTTAATTTTTGTCACCTATTAAACAGAAGCAGCAAGTTTAGCTATTTCATCAAATTCATCTCTTTTAAATACAATAACCTTCATAAGAGGATTTACGTTATAACCAAGCTCATAGAGCTTCATACCATCCACAATAGCGTACTCAGTATCAAGGTTTCCGTTTATTGTGAAAAAATCCTGTTTTTTAATTAAGCACCACTCTATGCCAAGTTGCTCGGCAATACGCGCTCGTTCGTTTTGTATATCCTTAACACTTTCCAAAATATACGCAAACATGGACTTTTTAATTGTTATTATGTTATTAAAACCCTCATTTACTGTAAAATGCTTTTCCAACAGAAAACCCCTCAATTCTTTTGTTAGCTTCAGTACTTGTGTCTTTAACCAATACCAAAAGCAAACTGGTTTGCAAAAAAATAACGAGTAAAGTATGGATTTCCATATATGGGATTCCAAAAGGACAAGTCCCAGGGAGGTGCGCCTCCGCATCTTTGGCGGGAGTGTGAGGGCAGAGCCCTCATTCTGTATTTGTTTCCTTATTATTTTTAATGATGCCTTGCAAACCTAATTTGTTTGGGTATAACTGACATATATTATATCTCAACCGGTACCTGCTCAATCAATCCTCTTCCAATGGGTATTTCCCAATTTTGTTGCCGATAGACTTCTATCATTTCCTTTAGGGCATCTTGTATCATCTCTCTACATTCCTCTAAATCTTTCCCTTCTGTTATAATCTCAGGCCACTCTATTATTTGCCCCATGTAGCCTGAGCTAATCTTAGTGTATTTTGCAGTATATGTATTTATCATTTCTTATTTTACCTCCTAATGTAGTTTAACACCATCAAAGGCTATGGATATACTCAGCGTTCCAATAGATGCCTCCAGTTGTGATGGAAACCATACGCCTTCTGTGCAAAGCACCTCTTTATATTTTACCTTTAAAGTATAACCACTTGGAAGTATTATCCGTTGTTCCATGGGTAGGAGGCTTGCCTTATCTATCTTTACTACCTTATTTTTATTAAAGGCTTTAATTTCAGTGCCCCCTTTTTGTATTGAAACATCTTTCCACCAAAGGAGACCGTCTTTTATGGCATTTACAAAAAAAGTCCTCTCGTTTAATGTCATTTCTGGGTTACTGTAGGTAGCACCATTTTTTTTCCCCAGCTCACCTACCTGTACGCCAAGTGAATAGATTTTCACACTAATTGTGTCATCATTATTTATTGTAATAGAGGCATCGCCAGAGAGTACTTTACTTGGTGTTTTCAGTGAGGCCTCGGCTGTGCCCTTTATTGTCTTTATAGCGTTTAATCTGTTTAACAGTTGCTCTATAGTAAGGCTTTTGACTTCTTCCACACAATCCGGTACAGTGGTTGTTTCCAGTTTTTCAATCTGTGGCACACAGGCATACAGTAATACGCCTATGCTAATAATCAAGCACAGCTTTAATCGTCTCATCTATGTTTTTCACCCCTATTACATTTATATTTGGTTTAATAGTCAGTTTATTATAATTTGTAGCAGGGATAACGGCCTCTTTAAAGCCGATTTTTTCCCCCTCCCGAAGTCTTGCCTCTGCCTGCGACACGGTGCGCACCTCCCCTGAAAGCCCCACCTCGCCAAAGACAAAGGTGTTTTTTTTAATCGGTACATTTTTAAAAGACGAGGCAATTGTAGCTATTATGCCAAGGTCAAAGGCTGGCTCTACTATCTTAAGACCGCCAACAACATTTGTAAATATATCCATATAGCCCAGATTAAGGCCAGCTATCTTTTCAAGTACAGCAACGAGCAAGTTCACCCTGTTTATATCCACGCCAATGCTTGTCCGCCGTGGCACGCCAAAGGTCGTCTGACACACAAGCGCTTGCAGCTCAACCATCAAAGGCCGCGTGCCTTCAATCGTTGACACAACGGTTGTGCCTGAAACCTTCCCCTCCGGTCGCTCAGAAAGGAAAAGCTCAGACGGATTGGTTATTTCTTTAAGTCCGGAGTCTTCCATGGTAAAGACGCCTATTTCATTTGTTGAGCCAAAGCGATTTTTAACTGCGCGCAAAATCCTATAGTGGTGCATACGCTCACCTTCAAAATAAAGCACCGTATCTACTATATGCTCCAGTACCCGCGGACCTGCTATGGCGCCTTCTTTGGTAACGTGTCCAACCAAAAAAACCGGCGTGTTCGTACGCTTGGCAAAGTGCATAAGCTTTGTGGCAGACTCTCGCACCTGTCCTATTGAACCGGGGGCACTTGGCAGTGTTTGGGTGTACACTGTTTGGATGGAATCTACGATAAGGATGCTTGGTTGCAGTTTTTTGGCATGTTCAATTATGATTTCTACACAAGTTTCAGAAAGCACCACAATTAACGGTGTATTAATATGTAGGCGCAGTGAGCGGATTTTTATTTGCTTAAGGGATTCTTCACCGGAGACATAAAGGGCAGCGGGTAGTTGGTTATTTGCATGTTTATATATTCCATCAAGGAGCTGAAGCATTAGCGTAGACTTACCAACGCCTGGGTCGCCCCCTATCAAGATTAAAGACCCGGCAACGATGCCCCCACCTGTTACTCGATTTAACTCAATGCTACCAGTACTAATACGCTCTTCACCGCTTAGCTCAAGTGATGATAACGGCACAGGCTTTGTACCGGCACTTACCTTTTGAATCGCCTTCGGTAGAGCCTCCCTCGTTTCTTCAACTAAACTATTCCATGCCCCACAATCCGGACATTTACCAGCCCATTTAGGCGATATATAGCCGCAGGACTGGCACTCGTACACTGTCTTTGTTTTATTAGATGGCAAGAAATTTCATCCCTGTGTATTTATGACGTAAGTTATTAGCCCCCTCAATGGCATTTGTAACCTTTGTCTTAGCTTGACCGATGGCTTCTGTTAAGGGCTTTTCAAGGGCAAGGTTTGCCGTTATTGCCGCTGAAAACACACAGCCAGTGCCATGATATTCCCCTTGGGTCCTTGGTGAGGTAAATAATACGAAATCCTTACCGTCATAAAACACGTCTATCGGTGTACTTTCAAGGTGTCCTCCCTTAATAACGACCGCCTTAACGCCAAAATCTATAAACCGTCTTGCGGCTTCTTTCATATCCTCAAGGTTTTTAATACTAAGTGCTGTAAATATCTGAGCCTCCGGTATATTTGGCGTTATCACCGCTGCACAGGGCATAAGCATTTCCTTAATAGCCTTAACAGTACCAGCTGCTGCCAACTCAACACCAGCCGAGGCTATAAGCACTGGGTCTATTACAAGGTTTTTAAGCTTATAGGTTGATATGACTTCATAAATAGTGTATACCGTGGGCACTCCAAATAATACACCTGTTTTAAGGGCATCAGGCGTGAAATCCTCTAAAAGGACATCTAACTGCCTTTGCACGAGCTTGTTACTAAGCCCCTCGACGTGTTTAACGCCCTGACTGTTTTGGGCAGTTATGGAGGTCGCTGCGGAAAACCCGTAGACGTTATAGCTATGAAACACCTTTAAATCCGCCTGTATACCGGCCCCTCCCGTTGGATCAAAGCCCGCTATCGTTAAGGCTGTCTTTTGGGCCTTTGCCATTTCCCCATGGGTTTTAACGTCCAGCAAGTGCGCGCTCCACTGTTTTAATAGCACAAAAATCGGCACACATACTGCATACCTCTTTTTCCTTTGGCGGTATATGCTCACGCATCTTTTCAACCTTCTCTGGATTAAAGGACATAGAAATTTGTCCCTTCCAATCAAGCCCCTTTCTATACTTAGCCATAAGCTGGTCCTTGGCAAGAGCCCCCGGCACTTCCTTACATATATCAGCTGCGTGTGCAGCTATCTTTGACGCTATCACACCTTCAATGCAGTCATCCACGCTTGGTAGCCTTATATGCTCAGACGGCGTTACATAACAAAGGAAATCCGCCCCTGCCGCCCCTGCAATAGCCCCGCCTATGGCTGCTGCTATGTGGTCATAGCCCATAGCAATGTCCGTTACAAGCGGTCCCAGTACATAAAATGGGGCATTATTGCAGAGTTTCTTTTGTAGCTTTATGTTCATCTCAACTTGGTTTAATGGGACATGTCCAGGTCCTTCTATAATAACTTGTACACCGGCTTCAAGTGCTGTCTTTTGCAGCTTACCAAGCGTTAAAAGCTCTTCAACTTGTGCCCTATCGGTAGCATCTTCAATACACCCCGGCCGTAAGCCATCACCAAGGCTAAGCGTCATATCGTACTTCTTAGCTATCTCAAGTAGACGGTCGTAGTTTTCATAAAGGGGGTTTTCCTTATCATTATAAATCATCCACTCAAGTAAAAAAGCCCCGCCACGGCTTACTACATCAAGCTTGCGCCTTTGAGCCTTCAGGTGCTCTATAGCGTTTCTTGTTAAGCCGCAGTGGACTGTTATGAAATCCACCGATTCTAGCCCGTGGGCTTCAATTACATCAAAAAGGTCATCTACCGTCATCTTAGTAATAGAGCCGTACTTTTCCACAGCCATAACAACCGCTTCATATATTGGAACGGTGCCTATGGAAATAGGGGATTTTTCCGTAAGCGTCCGTCTAAGCTCCTTTAAAGGTCCCCCCGTTGATAAGTCCATAACAGCATCAGCCCCGTACTTGATTATCATCTCAAGCTTCATGCGCTCCTCTTCAACGGATATGTGGTCTTTCGATGTCCCTATGTTTGCATTAATCTTAGTGCTAAGCCCGCGCCCTATGCCCAATGGCTTAATGTTGTGGTTAATGTTTCTTGTTATTACGGTAAACCCATCGGCTATGTCTTTTGAAAGCCTCTCTGCATCTATTGATTCAAATGCAGCCACCTCCCGTACCTCTTCAGTGATTATACCCTTGCGGGCTGCTTCTATTTTATTCATTTTAATAACTCCATAAATTTTTCACTTTCCCTGCGCACATCGTCAGCGGCTAATATTGCAGAGATAAGGGCTACACCATCTGCCCCGTAATCTAACACTTCCTTAACGTTATCGGTCTTAATTCCGCCAATGGCAAAGCATGGTATCTGTACCCACTCCTTAACTTCCTCAATAATGGTAACCCCAACGGGGACTCCATATTGCAGCTTTGACGCGGTTTCGTACACCGGCCCAATTGTGATAAAATCAGCCCCCTTATCCTGAGCCTTCATCGCCTCATCCACACCGTGCGTAGATACGCCTATAATAAACGGTCTATCCCCCACAACCCGTCGCACCACATCAGCAGTAAAACTGCTTTGCCCAAGGTGCACACCATCCGCCCCAACACTTAATGCCACATCCAAGCGGTCGTTTATTAGAAATTTTGCCCCATACTTACTCGTAAGCACCCTTAGCTTTATAGCTAACTCCGTTAAATCCTTGACACTAATGTCCTTTTCCCTAAGCTGCACAGCCCGTACACCAGCTATCAATGCCTCTTCAATGGCAGCCACCAATCCTCCCTTTGGCATATTACGGTCTGTTATTAAATATAACTTGAAATCCACCTTAAAGCATACCCTCAAACGGACTACTAGCACTGGCATAGAGTTTTTTGCCAATCCTACCCGCCTTAAATGCAGCGCGTCCAGCCAAAACCCCATACTTCATAGCCGTTGCCATTAATATGGCATCCTTAGCCCCTGCAATCCCTGTGTTTATAAGTACCGCATCACACCCAAGCTCCATGGCTATAGCAGCATCCGAGGCCGTCCCTACACCAGCATCCACCACCACCGGTATTTTAACCGTTTCTAATATTATCTTAATATTGTATGGATTCCTAATACCAAGCCCCGAACCTATAGGCGCCCCCAGCGGCATAACCGCAGCCGCCCCTGCTTCAACCAGCCGCTTAGCCACAACCGGGTCATCAGTCGTATATGGTAAAACTATAAATCCCTCTTTTGCAAGTATCTCAGTTGCCTGAAGTAACCCGCAAACATCAGGAAAAAGCGTCTTTTCATCGCCAATAACCTCAAGCTTAACAAGGTCTGAAATCCCAGCCTCCCTGCCAAGACGCGCATAACGCAGGGCATCTTCCACCGTGTAACAGCCAGCCGTATTTGGCAAAATCTTATACCTTTTAGGGTCTATATAGTCAAGCAAGTTAGGGGCTTTCCTATCTGTAATATTTACCCTTCTAGTAGCCACCGTTACCACATCCGAACCAGAAGCCTCTATCGCCTTAGCCGTTTCTTCAAAATCTTTGTATTTTCCACTGCCTACCCATAATCTCGACTTAAACTCTATCCCTCTTATTATTAATGTATCGTCCATATATCTCCTGCCGTTTTTAATTTGATTGAAATTAACCACCACCTACAAAATTAACTATCTCTACCCTATCACCTCCATTGATTTTTTTGTTTATATAATCCGCTCTTTTTATAATGTTCATATTGATTTCAACTGCCACCAATTCAGACTTAACCCCAAGCTCATCAAGAAGCCCACTAACAGTATTTGCCCTTTTCACTAAATATGCTTCACCGTTTAATATAATTTCCATATAGCCCCCAAAAATACAAAAAACCGTATTCCCCGGCTAAGGAAATACGGCTGCTTTTTTCAATATTATATTTCCCATTCCCTACGCCGGTATTACCCGTATCAGGTGCAAGGGGTTACCCATGAAAATAGAGTATCTCAGACTTATAAAATGAAAGCCTCCCCCTGGGTCTAAATCATTATAGTATAAATTAAAGAAAAAAAAAAGAAAAAAAAAGAAAAAAAAAGAAAAAAAGAAAAAAAGAAAAAAAGAAAAAAAGAAAAAAAAGAAAAAAAAGATAGAGGATGCGGGGGAAAACCCTTTTGAAAAAGGGTTCTTCCCCCGCACCCCCTTTCCTAAAACTTTTGGACTGTCATCTCTTTACCCGATGATCAAGTTTTTTTTAGTTGACAAATAATCATATAATGAAAAATACTATAATTTCTCTTCACAAATATATTAAAATATAACGACTTGGACACAATTGATATAACATATGAAATAACCATAAGGGCAGATGAGGATATTCGGACAATATGCAGAGAAATTGCCCTCGAACAAACAGTAGAGCTGCCAGATGAGCTTGTGCAATCGGCATTTATCCGCAAGAGTATTATCGGAAAAGTTCAAAGCATAAATCAAGTAAATGAAAAACCACATTTATACAGCGTTATTATAGCATATAATCCTGAAATAAGTGGACACAATATTCCACAACTATTAAATCTCTTATACGGTAATATTTCGCTTAAAAATAATATTAAGATAGTCAATGTAGCCTTTCCTGATAGTTTCCTTGAGCACTTTTTTGGCCCTGCATACGGTATCAGTGGTATAAGACAATTAACTGGTATATGGGGAAGGCCGCTTTTTAGTACAGCATTAAAACCTATGGGGCTTGAGCCGAAAGAATTTGCCGCCATTGCTAAGTCATTTGCTCTTGGTGGTGGTGATATTATAAAAGATGACCATGGCCTTGATAACCAAAGTTTTAGCAATTTTTACGAACGTGTTGCAAGGTGTCAAGATGCTGTTTCAACTGTGTATGCTAAAACAGGGCAAAAGACCCTATACTTTCCAAACATATGTGTAAACTTTGAGGAAATAGAAAGGACTCTTGACTATGCCAAGAGACTTTCCGTAGAGGGCGTTTTAGTCTCCCCATTCCTTATGGGAGCCGACATTATGCGTTATATCAGTAAACAGTATGGATTTATAATAATGGCTCATCCTGCCCTTACCGGCACTTTCTTTAGTTACTCAGCCCACGGCATATCGGCCACTGTATTGCTTGGAACTCTTTTTCGCTTGTTTGGTGCAGATATTTCAGTATATCCAAACACGGGTGGACGTTTTGGCTTTACATTAGATGAGTGTAAGGAGATAAATGCACGGCTTGCAACAAAACCGCTTGGTAAGTTAAAAGGTGCATTTGGAGCTCCCGCTGGTGGGATGTCTATAGATAACATAGAGGATATGGCTAAACACTACGGGCCGGATGTTGTATATTTAATAGGTGGGGCACTTCATGGCTATGATACAAACCTCGAAAAGGCAACAAAGATATTTATGGAAAAGATAGCGTTATATTTTAACGAATATAAAACCACGCCAACGGATAAACAATTTGTCTCAGCCTGTGAAATAGGGCACTCAAGCTCTAAATTACTTGAATATATGAAATTTAACAACACAAGTTGTATGTGGTCAGGTCGCCAACCTGTTTTATATAAAACTGACAGCAATATTGATTTTAGTAAAATAACCCGCCACGAGCTAACAGGCAAAAATGGAGAAAGCACCTCCTTTGACTTACGATATTTTCAAATAGAACCGAACGGTTATTCAAGCTTTGAAAAACACGTACATGAGCACGTCATCATATGTCTAAAGGGTGAAGGTATGCTTAAGTGTGGCCAAAATACCTATACCCTCAATCCATATGATATTGCCTACGTACCGCCTTCAACCCCCCACCAATTGAAAAATACCAGTAATGAAACGTTTGGTTTCTTTTGTATAGTAGATCACGTGCGAGATCAACCAGAAAAAGGACTATAAAAACTTTTATAAAATATTATATCTTCAAATACCTTATCTATATCGTTTACGATGAGTGAATCAATCTGGCCATTTTTCTCCAATGCTCTTAGTATATCCATGGCCTGTTCGTGGGGAAGCTCTTTGCGATATGGTCTTTCCTCTGTTAGGGCTTGATAGATGTCAAGGCAGCATATCATTCGTGAATTAAAGTCAAGCCTATCGGCCTTAAACCCATATGGGTAACCGCCGCCGTCTAATTTTTCGTGGTGGTTAGCCGCCCATTCCGTTATCTCATTAAACGGTTTTATGTCTTTAAGGCAGTATCTTGTATAATAAGTGTGTGTTTGGATTACGCTAAACTCCGCTTTAGTTAGTTTATCCGGTTTATCCAGTATGGAATTAGGGATAGTTAGTTTTCCAAGGTCGTGCACGTTTGCAGCTATTGATAATTTTATTTGTTCTTCTTCATCTTTGCCGTAGTGTTTGGCTAATATTGATGCCTTTGCATTAAGCCCAATGGAGTGCCACTGCGTAAACTTGGATTTACAATCAATGATATTGCTAAAGACATCGGTTATTTGAAATATGTCGTACCAAGACAGTTCCTTTGTAAGGGAGGGAAGTCTTTGGCCTATGGCATCATTTATGTTATGGTTTTGGAGGTCTAACCAGAAACTTATGTATTGAGCATTTTCAAGAAATGCTTCCACTATATCAGGTGAGAGTCGTTTGCCTTTTTGTTCTTTTACGTAATCAATAATCTTTTCACGATTATTTATATCTTGATTATCAAAACTAAAAAGGAAATCTGTAAAGTCTGCAAATGAGATAATCTGTGCCATTAGAGGGATTTTTTGTCCTTTTAAACCAAAAAAGCCACTCCCGTCATAATTTTCATGATGATATGTTATAATGCTTTTAGGAGATGTTAAAAACGGGAATTTTCTAATGTTCTTTTCACCAATACTGCAATGCGTCATTAGTGTTTCTACCCTTTGAAAGTTGTCCATGGTTTTTATCATCGGCTGGGATTTAAGCAATTCCTCACTGATGGCATTATCGTGCATAATTGATAAAGAAAGTAGGTCAAATATCTCTTCTTGTGATAGTCCAAAGACCTCTGCCATCCTTATTGCTATGTATCCGACTCTTTTACCGTGATTGGAGTTGACACCAAGTATTTCCATTTCTACGGCATCTATTGCAAAAGATACTGCCAATAAAAATTCATTTAAATTAAACGTCACCTTATTTCCTCCGATAGCCTAACTTTAGACAGCAGACCTTAAGCTTAATTTAAGGCCTGCTATCATTTGTTAGTAAAAATTATTTATTTGGAATCCCCGTTGTTGTCTTTGAAAAGACTTAATAATTTTCAACTAAAAGCTCAAAATAAGATTTTGGATGTTGACAAGCAGGGCATTTTTCCGGGGCTTCTGTACCTTTGTGTACATAGCCGCAATTGCGACATTTCCAGTGAGAGTCCGTGGCTTTTTTAAATACGCTATTACTTTCAACATTTTTTAAAAGAGCCAAGTAACGTTTCTCATGATGTTGCTCTACTGATGCTATTAAGCGAAAAGTGGCGGCTATTTCATTAAACCCCTCTTGCATTGCTATGTTTGCAAATTCTGGATAAAGCGTTGTATGCTCGTGGTTTTCACCTGCTGCGGCAGCCTTCAGGTTTTCCGCTGTAGTGCCTATCACGCCAGCAGGAAACGCTGCTATGATTTCCACTTCACCGCCTTCAAGGAATTTAAAAAACTTCTTTGCATGTTCTTTTTCATTGTCTGCTGTTTCTTGAAAAATACCTGCTATCTGCTCGTATCCCTCTTTTTTAGCCTGACTTGCAAAATACGTATAGCGATTTCTTGCCTGTGATTCCCCTGCAAAGGCACATAAGAGGTTTTTTTCCGTCTTTGTTCCCTTTAAAGTGTTCATTTTTCCTCCTTGTTAATTAAATAGTTATTTGTGTAATAGTTCAGCCCCCATGCCTCGTCATTGTAAGCGCAACGAAGTTGTGGAGGCACACCTCCCTGCAATCTCTCTTTGATATAGCACATTTCGATTTAATAGATAACAAACTTAAGGGCGAACACACAGGTTCGCCCCTACAAAAACACGTGCATCGTAGGGGCAGACCTATGTGTCTGCCCTATGTTTAGTGTTCTTATCAAATTGAAATGTGCTATAAACAACGAGATTGCTTCGTCGCTTATGCTCCATAGTCTTAGTTTTAAAATAATTATCTATTTTTACTAGAGCATTAAATTATGTGAACTGTCAATATTCTTCAAAAATATCTTTTATGTTTATCTGGAGTCCTTTTATTATCTTAGAGCTAACTACACCCTCTCCCTCAGCCCACGAAAATACTTGGTATTTATCCGCTTCAATGGTAAATATTCCAATCGTCTGTAGCTCAGGTATAACTATCCAGTACTCAGGCACTCGGTATTGCTCATATATCTCTTTTTTGGTAATTGTATCTTTTTTAATTGACCCTATTGATACTATTTCACACACCATATCAGGCACACCTCGTATCCAGTCTTGAGCAATAGCCATATTTTCTTTCTTAATAAACAAAAGGTCGGGTTGTAATCTTTGCTCTCCTTCCTTAAATATAACATCTAAAGGGGCATAGTATAACTCTCCTATATTATTATCCTTTTCTAAGTGTAGTATGACTTTTCTTATTATTCTCATGCTGACTCTTTGGTGTTTTCTATATGGACTTGGCGACATTACTTCTTCTCCGTTGATTATCTCTATAAGGTCAAAATCTCTTTCTGTCAAGGTTGCTGTTTCCATAGTGATATTTTAACATAAGTAGTTTGTAAGATTTTTTCCCCGTTCTCTTATCTCTTCTGTCTCACTTGAATGTTTGTAGCTGTATATGATATTTTAATGTAGAGGGGTGAATTTTAATGAATAAATTATTTAACTATATTTTTTTAATCATATTTATTATTAGTTTTGGTTGTAGTGTCAAAAATCATGAGGAGCTTAAGAGTGTTTCTAAGCCAGCAGCAGAGGTAAAGGATGGTTTTGTATTAGGACCAAATGACGTTGTAAGCATTAAAGTCTATAGGCACGACGAATTATCAGGAACATCTTATCGTATACGGCCAAATGGGACTATCTCTATGCCGCTAGTGGGTGAGCTTAAGATTAGTGAGTTAAAGGTTGATGAGATAGAGCGGCTATTGGAGCAAAGGCTTTCTCAGTATGTAGTAGACCCTAACGTTACAGTTAATGTAGTAGAGGTGAAAAGTGCTAAGGCTTACTTACTTGGAGAGGTGAAAACTCCCGGGGTTTTGGTCTTGGATGATAAGGTTAGTTTATTGCAGGCTTTGGCTAATGCCGGTGGGATTACGGAAGATGCTAAGGCGTCTAGGATTGTGCTTATACGAAATGATAAGATAAGGGTTGTAGATTATGAAAAGGCGGTTGAAGGTGAAGTTGCACAAAACGTTACGCTTGCCGGTGGGGATATTGTATATGTGCCGACGACTGGCATTGCTACGGTTAGTCGGTTTTTAACTCATATATCGCGCATACTTGGACCGGTTGTCAGTCTTGAAAGCGGTATTTCGCTTTATCCGCGGGTAAAGAGCGCTATTTTAACTGGTGAATCCGAGGAAGGCTCTCAAGATGTCTCCATAGTGCCTCCTGCGGCTAACTAACGCAAATTATGAGCATAAGTGTATATAAGAGCATTTGCAGGATATGCCACGGGGGATGTGGCGCCTTGGTCTATGTTGAAGATGGCAGGGTTATTAAGGTAAGAGGGGATGCGGATTCGCCCATAAGCAGGGGATGGATGTGTGTCAAGGGGATTAACTCGTCAAATATAGCAAATCACCCACAAAGGCTTACCGTACCGCTTAAAAGAACCGGAGGGCGCGGCAGTGGCAGCTTTAAAAAACTCTCTTGGGAGGCTGCATTTACTGAAATAACTGAAAAGCTATCGGCACTTAGGCAGTGCTACGGGACTGAAAGCATAGTCCTTGGACAAGGCACTGGCAGACACCATTACATGCACGTTGTACGTTTTGCAAATGCCCTTGGCACGCCTAATTGGTATGAGCCGGGACTTGCGCAGTGCTTTATACCGCGTATAACGGTTAGCAATATGACCTATGGCGGGTTTGTACATGCCGATTATTATAACAAACAAGCACCGCAGTGTATCATTTTTTGGGGACATAACCCGCTGGTTTCAAGTGCGGATGGGGAGCTTGCCATTTGTGTGCAAAGGGCTATAAATACTGGTGCTAAGACCATAGCAGTTGACCCAAGGAGGAGCGATACGGCGCGAAAATGCCACATGTGGTTACCCATAAGGCCAGCTACTGATGCAGCACTTGCACTTGCCATGATACATGTGATAATTGAAGATAAGCTTTATGATAAAGACTTTGTAGAGCAATGGACAACCGGGTTTGATGAACTTAGTGCACACATTAAGCAGTATACCGCCAAGTGGGCAGCTCAAATTACTGGAATCACTGAAGGCGATATTAAAGATGCCGCCCGTATTTACGCCACAAACAAACCGGCCGTTATTGACTGGGGGGTTGGCATTGAACAAAACGTAAACTCGCTGCAAACGGTACGGGCTATTGCCATATTGCGCGCTATTACGGGGAATTTGGATGTACCCGGTGGCGATATTTTAGGTATGCACATACTTAAAGCCTACCCCACTCTTAAAGAAAAATTACCACAAGGCATATCAAGAAAGCGCCTTGGCGTTGATGAATTTAAGCTTCTAAGTGGCTTTCGCGCCTACATGCCCTCTGCCCATATACCTGCTATTTTTCGGGCTATGCAAACGTGTGAGCCTTACAAAATTAGCGCCCTTATCCTCTTTGGCAATAATCCACTCCTTACGGTTGCAAATTCAAAGAAGGTGTGGCAGGCAATCAGGGAGCTTGAGCTTTTCGTAGTAAGCGACTTATTTATGACACCATCGGCATACTATGCTGATTATGTGCTGCCTGCTGCCTTTTGGACTGAGATAGAACACCTGATGGGGTTTCCCCTTGTGGCTGAAAATATGGTTTTTGCTCAACCAAAAATTACTCAATTTCATGACGCTAAACAAGATGAGTTTATCATAGATGAGCTTTCACGGCGTTTACAACTGCCGGGCTCGCATATGTCTTATCGAGAGATTTTTGACTATCAACTATCACCGCTTTCTATGACCTTTGATGAGCTTTTAAAAATTGGCTATTATTATCCTGAACATAAATATAAAAAATATATACCTGATGGATTTCGCACACCATCAAAAAAGGTGGAACTCTACAGCTCTTTTCTTAAAAGGCTAAACTATGCCCCCTTGCCTGATTACATAGAGCCACCTGAAACCCCTGTAAGTAACCCTGAACTGGCTAAGGAGTTTCCCTATATACTTATAACAGGTGGTAGAAAGCGAGAGTTCTTTCATAGCGAACACCGGCAAGTGGAAGGCTTAAGAAGACTTTCCCCTTATCCAGTAGTTGAGCTACACGTCAAATTAGCTAAAAAGTTAGGTATTGATGACGGACAATGGGTAGCCGTATCATGCCGAAGGGGGGAGATTAAGATGAAGGCCAAGCTTACTGAAAACATACGCCATGATGTGGTGCATGTAGAGCATGGGTGGTGGTTTCCTGAACGATTAAATGATGCTAACAGCTTTTTTGAATCAAATGCTAACGTACTTACCTGCGATGATGCCCCTTACGACCCGGCCTTTGGTTCATATCAGTTGCGTGGGCTTTTATGTAATATAAAAAAATTTTAACTCCCCTATTTTATACTACAAATGAAAGAAGAAAGGCCAAGTCCTGACGAATTATTGCTGCGTGTGCAGCAAGAAGAGGTGCGTAAGCGCCAAGGTAAGTTGAAGATTTTCTTTGGAGCAGCTCCGGGTGTTGGAAAAACCTATGCCATGCTTGAGGCAGCACACCAAAGACAGTCCGAGGGCATTGAGGTAGTTGTTGGCATTGTGGAGACACACGGACGCCAAGAAACAGAAAAGCTCCTGCACGGTCTTGAAATACTTCAACGTCAACAGGTGGAATATCGCGGGACGGTATTATACGAATTTGATATAGATAAGGCCCTAAGCCGCAAACCGGAGCTTATTCTTGTTGATGAGTTAGCGCACACAAATGCCCCGCAGTTGCGCCACAAGAAACGTTGGCAGGATGTCTTTGAGCTACTGGCTGTTGGGATTAATGTGTACACCACAATAAACGTCCAGCATTTGGAAAGCCTGTGCGACGTGGTAACGCAGATTACGGGGGTTACTGTGCGTGAGACGGTGCCGGACTTTGTACTGGAGCGCGCTGATGAGATAGGGCTTATAGATTTACCGCCGGAGGAGCTTTTGCAGCGGCTCGGTGAGGGGAAGGTGTATGTGCCGGAGATGGCGCGGCGAGCGGGTGAGGGGTTTTTTAGAAAGGGTAACCTGATGGCACTGCGGGAGTTAGCACTGCGGCGGACGGCGGAGCGGGTGGATGAGCAGATGCAAAGCTACAGGGTCGTTCAGGGGGTACGGGAGGTGTGGCCGGCTTCTGAGAGGATACTTGTGAGTGTTGGACCAAATCCGCGCTCTATTCGTCTAATTAGGGCAGCAAAGCGTATGGCGGTAGGGCTAAGGGCGGAGTGGATAGCCGTCAATGTAGAAGCACCATCTAAGGTCAAGCCATCAAAAAGCGATATTATAAAGCTTGCTGAGCATATGAGTTTAGCGGAAAAGCTTGGGGCTGAGACGGTAACGCTCTCTGGGCAAAAGGCAAGTGAAGAAATATTGCGCTATGCACGCACTCGAAATGTAACTAAAATAATCATCGGTAAGCCAGCCCATCCACGGTGGAAGGATATGCTCTTTGGCTCCATGCTCGATGAGATAGTGCGTGGTAGTGGCGATATTGATGTTTATGTAATAAGCGGGGATGTTGGGGAGTCGCAACCGCATACGGTAGTTAAAACGTCCAAACAACGTAAAAAAACATTAATAAATAGTAGTTTTCTAAGTATTCTGCCGGTGTTTTTCTGTACGGTTATATCACTTGTAATGTTCCCATATGTTGCCCTTGGAGACCTCTCCATGGTATATCTATTGGGGGTTGTTGTTATGGCAAGTTGGATTGAAAACGCCCCGTCTTTCCTTACAGCACTTCTTAGTGTGTTAGCCTTTGACTTTTTCTTTGTACCACCACGCTATACCTTTAATGTCAACTCCCCAAAGTACTTGATAACCTTTGCCGTCATGTTTACGGTTACTATTGTTATTAGTAAGCTTACACACCGTGTGCGTATTCAGGCCAATACGGCAAGACAGCAGCATCAAACCACGGCGGCTCTTTTTAACCTAAGCCGCAAAATGGTGCAAGAGCAGACAATCGAAAGTCTAAGCGCTGCCGCTATAAATCATATTAGTGAGGTGTTTGGAAGTAGTGTTACCTTGTTAGTGCCTGATGAAAGCGGCAAATTGATGCCTACTTTATCTGGCAACAATACGTTTGACATAGATCAAAAGGAGCTTGGAGTAGCCCAGTGGGCATTTGACCACAAACAAAAAGCAGGCTATGCAACGGATACACTCTCAGGCGCAAAGGCACTGTACCTGCCACTTGCTACTGCTTCTAAAACAGTTGGTGTCGTTGCCATCCTTACAGGGACCTCTGATGTATTTTTTGACCATAGACAAATGCACCTTTTAGAAAGTTTTGCAAACCAGACAGCTATGGCTATTGAGCGTGTCTTACTTACAAAGGAAGCCCAGCAGACACTGTTATACCCAAACAATTAGGTTTGCAAGGCATCATTAAAATAATAAGGAAACAAATACACAGTGAGGGCGCTGCCCTCACACTCCCGCCAAAGGGACTCGTCCCTTTGGAATCCCGCACAAGGGGCTTTGCCCCTTGAACCCCAATAACATTATATTTATGAAGTATAACAAAAAATATAGCTCTTATTTTTTGCAAACCATTTTTATTTTGGTATATTTTATCTTCACATCTGTACTATCATAACAGCTAAAGCGTCTATTGGGGAAAGCGCACTGCCCTCAAAGAAAGCCAAAAAAACGGCTTTCTTTGAGGGCAGTGCCATTTCCCCATAGACGCTTTGGTGTAATCAGGGGGAGTAAAAGACTCCCCCTGAGAAAAGACCCCCTCTAACTCTTTCTTCTACTGGTGCGCAAGCGCACCAGGGGGTGATACCGCTGTGCAACACCATACACTCAATCTGAACACAGGGCAGACACATAGGTCTGCCCCTACGCATCCATTTTCATTTGTAGGGGCGAACCTATGTGTTCGCCCTTATGTACAACACATGGTTAGTTGTAAAGTCTCTGCGTAGTTACAAAGTAGCGAGAGGGGGTTTTAAAGGGGGAGTTTTTTTCCTCCCCCTTTCAGCGCCAAATCGGCAATGGAAAGAAAACCCCCCGTTCTTTTTGGGGGTTTTCTTTCCATTGCCGATTTACTCGTTATGCCTGCACAAGATTTGGGGAAAAAAGTGTCATCCTGCCACAGTGTACAACATTTAGCACTGATTGTCAGGATAAAAGTTTTAGGAAAGGGGTGCTGGGGGATAACCCTTTTGCCTAAAAGGGTTTCCCCCAGCTCTTCTATCTTTTTTCTTTTTCTTTAATAATCACCTTTTTTAACATAAGCAATATCTATAGTAATTGAAAATCTACTTGGATCTGAAAATATCTTTTTCATACTAAACCTTCTGATAATTAAGCTGTCGTTGCCATTTTCTATTTTATATAAAAAATTGACAATCTCATTTAAATCGGCGTTATCAAGTTTTATTTCAAAATTTTCCTCTAACATTTTACTGTGTGTTTTTTTAATGCCTGGTTTAATTGATGCTAAGCGGTCTTTTAAACCAACGGATGAAAATATATCCTCTATTACCTTTAAGGCACTTAGGGCGTTTGTACTTTCGATTTTTTTTTCGATACTTATTACCTTTGCATTAAGTTGTTCATAGTCTTTCAATAGGGTGTTAAATTCATAAAGCCTATCTTTAGCAGAGGTGTATTTTTTTTGAGCATCTTTTAGTTCACCAAAAATGAATAATAGTCCTACTATGCCAACGACGAGTGTTATGTATATCCAGAGAGCTGTTTTTTGTTTATTTTTCAGCATAATTCATCTGCAAAACGAATCTAATACTATTAAGTTGTCCAGTATTTTTTGTTTCAAGGATGTCAACCTTAGTAAAGCTTTTCATTAATATAGTTTTAACTGCCTCAATGTTTTCCATAGTATCGGCACTACCTTTAATAACGGCCTTAGCGTCGTCAATTTCCAGCTCATCAACAATAACGCCACTGTCCCCAACACCGACTAATTGTAACATTAAGTTAAGTACTGAGTTGGTTTTAATGATAGCCTCCTTTTGTGTAAGCTCTTTTACTTTGCCCTTCAGTTGATAAAGGGGGCTTGACACGTTTGTGCTATCTTTAAATAATATCTTATATGAAGTTACCATCTTAGTTGTTATAGCGGCAGTGCGGTCTTTTATTATGGTGATTTTAATGCCCATGTAGACTGATATGCTTAGTAGTATTAATACAGTAAGCACAAAGGCAGACTTCAGCCGTTTTTTTGCTTCGTCAAAATATTTAGTATAGGAAAACTCGTTCCTTCTAAGGTTAATTATAGGCGACTTTAGCTCATCAACGATAATGTCCTGCCAATTAATGTTTGTTTTATCAAAACTACTAAACATATCATCCAACGGGTAATTGGCTAATTTAAAGCGCAGCTCCGCACAACTGATAACCATAGGCTCCATCTTTACACCTTTAAACCCAGCGATAATATCCCTTAGCATATCCTTTTCAATATAAACAATAAGCACCTTAAAACGTTCTCCGACACTGCCAACAACTAGTGCATCAAAGATATGATAAACCGCTGGTTTTGCAAGCATTCCTTGTAGTTCGTACGGGGCTGTAGACAGTACCTTTTCCTTATCTGCAAATGGTGTCTCCATTATTCTAAAATTCAAGTACTCAATGGGCAAGCTCAGGTAGAAGGTCTGTACCTTTATAGTCAAAGGCTCGATAATGGGCATATGGCCAGTACCGTGCTGAAACTCTATTATTTGGTAGATACTATATTTTAGGGACTTTTTTTGGAATATATATATCTCCGGGTGCTCTTTGCTATATTCAATAAAACCAATATACACTTAAAATTCCTTCCAATACTTAATATCTGTACCAGTTGCAGAGCGCTCAATAATGGCATCTACTACTTTAACAATCTCGTCAGTTTTGGCAGTGGAGTTTATAGCAAAGACCGTACTTTTTACAGAAATCTTACCCATTAGCGATGTCCCCTTATCCTCAAACCCTGCAACATTTAAAATATCGTAGGTTTTTTCAAATGCGTGTCCTTCTTTGCGATATTCCACTAGCCGTACGGCAAGGGTTTCATCTATATTTGCTGATAAACTGTATAGAACCTCAGGTGAGGCGGTGTTTATATTTATTAAACCCGCACCGTATATGGTAACAAATGGGCGCAGCTCTTTGTAAAATTCCACTGTTATACCATCTATCATCATCAGCTCATCAAGTGAAAATAGAAAATAGTTTTTAGCGTGTTTTTCACCATTTAAAATCCGCTCTTCCACGTCATAGTCTATCCAATCGGCTATTCGGTATGCAACATCTTTATCCAGTTGCAGCTTTTCAATAAGGCGCACAAACGATGCAAACCGCTCATCGTTTAGCTCACCGTTTTCAAACACTATGGAGTTTACGTTAAACTTAGCGCATTCATCTTGAATAGTTAAGACCAACACCTCGCCACTACCGTCATCGCTTAACCCTGTAACTGGAAGTGCTATATTATCAATGGTTGAATACTCTAAAGAAGCCAAATAATTATCCAAGTAACTAATAGCTACTTTAATCCCTGATGAAGCCATACTTGAGAGATTTTGAGCATCCCTATAATTATACAGTGCACTTGTTGATACGTACACGCTATACACAAATTCAACCACCATGCTTATCAATAAAGCCGTTATCAAAAGCGTTACAATAAGTATATACCCGCCAGTGTTTTTAAGTGTACAGATACTATTTGATTTTGGTATAGATAGTTTCAACAAATTCTATCTCTGAATGATTAAAAGGTACGGTTATTTTAATAAGCACCTTTTGAGGCAATTTTTTAGTTTCAGTACTATCCCAGTTTCGCATACTATTTTCACCAACATAAACCCTAACGTCAAATTCCTTTATATTATCAATAACGCTTACCTTTATACTACCCATATCTTTAAAAATAGAAGGTTGCACCTCCTTAAAAAGCGCCAACAACTCCTCCGTGCCATCTACATAATAGGTTACACGCTTTAAACTGCTGCCAGGCCCGGCAAAGGTTGCTGCTGATAGTGATGAGACTTGTTTACCATATACGTCTGTGTCTATTACCTTAAAAACAGTTGACTCCGTATGTCCCACATAGTATGCCGACTCAACTTCCTTTTTAATGGCATCAAGCGTTTCCCGTAGTTCTTGCAATCTTATTACATAGTCATCTGTTTGAGTAATAGCCCTATTTACCATAAAAAACGTGTTATACACAGCAAACGCTATAACGGCAAATAGTAATACAGCGATGACAACCTCAATAAGAGTAAAGCCCTTCATTATTTTTTATAAAAAGCCTTTAACACAACAACCTCTTTGCCAGCATTGACGCGCAGCTCTTTTATGACCACTCCGGTAAACGTCGTATCATACTCTTTGATTTCATAATAATAATTTGCAAAAGGCGGTGGAAATGACTCTTTGGTACTAATGTTTTTGTCATTTAATAAATCGTTTAGTTTTTCCTTAGCTAACATCGTAGCAATAGTTATTGTTTTATGTCTTTCAAGAATGGACAAGTGGTGGTTAACCGTATAAATAATTGTCGTAAGTAACACACTGATTATCGAAAGCGCTATAAGGACTTCCAGTAACGTAAAGCCAACAGATTTGTTTTCTGTTGTAAATTTTAACAAATTACCTTAGCAATTTTTATAGATTAGGACCACTCGATAGAGCAATTAATACCATATGGCAACTATAATCAAAATGAATATTATAAATAAAAAAGACAGGACTAATTGTAAACTAAAAGATTTAAATTCCCCTTTTATCGTACCTTCAAAACGTATAATACGCTCCTCAAGTTTAGTAATTTCATCTTTTAAATCTGCCCTTGTAGCAGCATCCATTTTAGTCTTTTGTGCTACATCCTCAAGGGTATCTACAATGGCAATAGCTACCTCTTCACCCACTTTATCTTTTATTACATTATACAGTTCTACTATTTTAGACATACTATTGCCTCTTGCAATTGATTTGTCATATTTATTTAAACATGCTAATTAGTTTAGCAACCAAATCCATAGCCTTCGGGTTACTAAAAACAAGAATAAATATTATAATTAGAAAGAAGATTTTCATCTCTAAACGCAGAGATTTAAATTCCCCCTTCATCTCCCCCTCAAGGCGTGTGATGCGTTCATTGGTTTTTACTATTTCCTCCTTTAATTCGGCTCTAACCTTGCCAATTTCCTCCTTTAATTCGGCTCTAACCTTGCCAATTTCTTCTCTTAATTCGGCTCTAGCCTTGCCTATCTCTTCTTTAAGGTCAGCCTTTGTAGCGGCCTCTTTTTTAGCCTTTTCTGTTACCTCATCAAAGGCATCTATAATAGCAGCAGCGCCGTCTTCCCCTATTTTATCTTTCAGTACGTTATATAATTCAATTGTTTTTGGCATAGTTTTATTATACACTACCTGCACCACATTATAAAAGGTATTACAGATTATATAACAGAGTTAATAGCTTTATTTAGCCTTCTAAGCGTTTTTTCTTTACCAATGATGTCAATAACTTCAAAAATACCCGGACTTACCGTATTACCCGTAAGCGCCACTCTCACAGGCTGTGCTATTTGTCCAAGCTTTACACCAAAGCGCTCCATAAGAGAAAAGAACAACTGCTCTATTGCCTTTTCAGAGATAACCTCCATAGTGTCAATGCCATCTTTTACGGCAATCAAGTATTGATGAGTATTTACATTTATATATTTAGCCCCAGCCTTTTCATCAATATCTATATCATCATTTATGTAGTATTTTAAGGAACGAGCCAGTTCTATAAGTGTTCTTGAGCGCTCCTGTAATGTTATTATGGCCTTAGCAAGCCAATCGCTGTCAGGGCTATAGCCTGCTTTGACAATATTTTCTTTTATTAAAAACCCTATAACATCAGGGATTAAAGCCTTTGGGTTACTTTTTTTAATATATTCTGAGTTAAGCCACAGGAGCTTTTCAGGATTAAAGACAGCTGATGAGCTTCCGACACTTTCAAGTGTAAATTTCTCAATCAACTCCCCTTTTGTAAAGACCTCTTGGTCTTTATACGACCATCCAAGGCGTGCTAAATAATTAATCAATGCCTCTGGCAAATACCCCATATCCCTGTAAGCCTGAACAGACGTAGCCCCATGCCTTTTACTGAGCCTCGTTTTATCCGCCCCAAGTATCATGGATAAATGTGCAAAGACTGGTGGCGTTTTCCCAAATGCCATATAAAGCCGTACTTGTTTTGGTGTATTATTTAGATGATCATCCCCTCTTATTATATGCGTAATTCCCATATCTATGTCATCCACCACAACGACAAAATTATAAGTAGGCATACCATCTGAGCGCACAATTATGAAATCATCAAGCACCTTATTTTCAAAAATGACCTTTTTCTTTATCAAATCCTCAATAACGGTTTGACCGTCAATGGGCATTTTAAATCTAATAACCGGGTGTCTGCCAGAATCTAATATAGGCTCTCCCCCATTTTGAATATTTCTACATTTACCATCATACTTATAAGGTCTTTTTTCACTTTGAGCCTTCTGCCTTTTAGCCTCAAGCTCCTCGGCACTACAATAACAAAAGTACGCCTCACCCCTATCAAGCAGTTTTTTAGCATATTCTTCATAAATGGAGCTACGCTCTGTTTGCCTAAAAGGTCCCTCATCCCAGTCAAGCCCAAGCCACTTCATCCCATCAATGATAGCCTCTATATACTCATCCGTAGAACGCTCAGAATCCGTATCCTCTATGCGCAGCACCATAACACCGTTATTATGCCGAGCATAAAGGTAATTAAAAAGTGCAGTCCTTGCCCCTCCTATATGCAAAAACCCCGTTGGTGAGGGGGCAAACCGCACCCTTATTTGTTCATCAGACATCTCAAATCTCCATAACCTTTATTTTTTGCTATTCAACACACACTCAACGATAGCTTCTATCATTTGCTCTCTTATTATGGGCTTTATCAAGTTTTTACACACCCTATTGCTTTTATGTTCTATATCGTTATAGGCAGTCGTTATTATTATTACTTGGTTTTCATTTATAATTAAGATTTTATCAATCATCTCAATGCCATTCATAATCGGCATTTCTATATCTGTAATAACAACATCCGGCCGGTTAGCCACGTACTCATCAAGCCCTTCTTTCCCATTTGCAGCCTCTATAACCATCTTACAGCGTCTGCGCAAAAACTTACCGACATTAGGTCTCACTACATGGTCATCTTCTACATACAAAATAACCAACGCAGCCAACACATCTTTACTGTCCATGTACTTTACTCCGCAACTTGCTCGATAGCTTGCTCAACAATTTCGTTTGTATCCTCATTTATATTAGAAAACACTGTTATTACAATATCCGATATAGCATAGTTACAGCTGACCTTTATTTTAGAGTGCTTTAAACTAAACGGACAACAATAACTCATTGCCTCCTGAACCATAGTCCTTTCCATAAGACAGCGCTCCATATCAGAGACAATATCGGGGGTTTGAACATAGATTGCCTTAGCTGCCATACCAATATGCTTTATAACCTTAGCCTCCGAAATACGGTACATTTCATCATTGTAATCAATTAAAATAAACTCCCCATTAATAACGCGCCATACAAGCGCCGGTACAGGTATAGCCTTGAATATAGCCTTATGACGCTCCTTTTGCAGCCGACACTCTTTGACCTCGTTAGAGAGCATTAAAGTATTATCAATTATTTGCCTAGTACGCCCCTGTAGACGTGTAGCCGCCTCGCTTAATCTTCCGTATATATCTAAAGGAAACTCCTCACTCACGGAATTATATCAACCCTTCCCTTTCCAAACATAAAATTAAATACTATGATAATATATTAAGTATATAAAAGAAAAGCAAAAAAATCAGTCCTAAACTCCGATACAGAAAATTGTGCTCTTGACAAAGGTGTCCGCCTTATACCGTTGTTTATGATAAGTCTTTATATTCCTAACTGAAAACTTAGTGCTTCAATTATTGCTTCTTTTATTGTTTCATCTTCTACTTCTCCAAGCTCCCTTTCTAATCTTTTCTTATCTAATGTCCTTATTTGATAACATAATACTATTGAATCTTTTTTTAAATCAAACATACCTTCTGGAATTAAAACTTCATTTGGATATATCTTTCTACTCCGTTTGCGCGAGGTAATAGGCAGAACATTCACAACTGGCAATATCTGATTGATTTCGTCTTCGCTAATAACTAATACCGGTCTTATTCTACCCTGTTCAGCTCCTATAACTGGTTCAAGATTGGCAATAAAAATCTTCCACCGATAAACCACTTACTATTCCCACCCCTCTTTATCAGTTTCAGAGAAACTCTTTGCAACTTCGTTTAAATCCTCCTGAAAAAGCTCATCTTTATCTAAATCTTTAAAGCATTCTAACTTTTCTTTAAATATTTTACGTTTATTTTCTTTATATATAATAATTACCTCAACTGTTTCATTTTTGGGTATCTTGTTTGGAAGTTTAATTATAAGTTCACCACTTTCAGGGACATTTAAAATCTGCTTAATAGCCTGCATAGTTAAATTCTCCTTTTATCATCCACCACTTTTAATAAACATGATATATTTTACCACTCTTTGCTAAGTTAATGTAGCAAAAGATAAGATGGATAACTAAAGAAATTGCAAACCAACAGTTTTAGGAAGTGCGGAGGCGCACTCCCGTAAGGTGCGGAGGCGCACTCCCGTAAGGTGCGGAGGCGCACTCCCGTAAGGGGTGCGGGGTTTGGGATTGTACCTACACCCCTTTTATCTAAAATGGTTTCCCCCATCTTTTCCTTTTTTTTTTAATCATTTTTAATAATGTTTTGGTATAATTATAATACTCAAACAAATGATAAGTAAGAAAAAAAACTATACTAACAAACATAGCAATAAAAGGAATCCAACCATTTTATTATTAAATTATATTTTTTTGACAATAATAACCATTCTATTGATAAACTATCGGCCTGTAAAAGAACTGCTCGATATTAATGGCGTGTATTCTAACTCGCTTGCTGCCATTACCTGTAAGGCGCTTTCGTTAATAGATATTGGAGGCAGTTGCAGTGGTCCTTTTATAAGTCTGCAAGGGCTTATCTTAGAAGTTAAGTTTGGGTGCAATGGGCTTGAGGCAGCATTAATGTTTGCTATTGCTGTAATAGTGTTTCCAGCACCTTGGAAAATAAAATTAGCAGGCATTACTGTTGGTTTTATCGTGCTTCAATTGATTAACATTATACGTATTTTGCTATTGGCTTATGTCGGGGTACGCTATCCACAGGTGTTTGATTTCTTTCATTTTTATATAGCACAAGGCTTAATGATAGCCATAGCGCTTGGCATATTGATTGTTTATTTGCGTCATGCAACATCAAAAAACTACGCCTAATAAATTTATCATAGTCTGCGTTTTTGCCTTTTCATATGTCTTATTTATCCTCTTTTGGATAAGCATAAAGAATGGCTACGGCCATTTTATAGCCAAAACTGCCACATTCATAGCTTATCAAACAAAGGATATAAGGCTTGTCAGTTTTGCTACAGATGGTGAATCTTCTATTATTACAATAGCCCCTGGCAGGTTTAATGCCATAGAGGAATTAACTATTGATGTCAAGGTCTCAGGTTTTACGTTTAATACGCCTTTAACATTTGCTATAGTTGCAGCATTTTATCCGATTATCTTAAGCATTTCCAAATGTGATGAGGCGGCAGCACACCTACCTACTGGTCGTTTTAGTAAGTTTAGTCAGTTTTTGGTTAATGCCTCAGGCATTTTAATAATAATTCACCTATTGTACATTTACAGCCTTATAGGGTTTAGGGCTGATGAACTTATGGTGGCACGGGGATATAAAAACCCAGACAACATCGGATTTATCTTTATGCAGTTTTTATGGTTAATTGCTGATAATATGCTGATACGCTTTGAGCCATTTATAATTGGCATGTATCTTTATCTTAAACTTAAAGCCATTCATGTTAAAATATCAGGATGAAACAATCATGGTTAGAGATTTCAGGTATTAAACAAAACAATCTCAAAAACTTATCTATTAAACTTCCTCATGACAAGGTAATTGCTGTAACTGGTGTATCTGGCTCTGGGAAATCGTCGCTTGTCTTTGATACCATATTTGCAGAGGGACAGTGGCGTTTTATCGAATCGCTTACAAGTTATGCAAGACTTTTTCTTGAAAAATTAGATAGACCGGAACTGGAGTTTGTCAAAAACATACGCCCTGCCATAGCGCTTGAGCAGCGCAACCCGGTTAGAGGGGCGCGCTCTACTGTAGGCACTATTACGGAAATTTACGACTATTTAAGAGTGCTTTATAGTCATGCAAGCGTTGGGTTTTGTGCCACTTGCAATAGTGAGATAAGGCGATGGAATAGCTCAGCCGTTTATCATGAGCTTATAACCAAGTATACCGGGCAGCGCGCTATGGTGCTTTTTGAAAGCACAGACGAGGTAGAGGCTTTGAAAGAGCAGGGGTTTTATCGGCTATATATTGACGGAGAGGTGGTTGATGTCTTTGATGCCGGGGCTGTGGAAGCACCATACTTTGTTGTCCTTGATAGACTAATCATAAAAGCGGAGGAACGGCTATCGGATTCCATAGAGTTAGCGTTTCGTCGAGGTGGCAGCAGGTGCAGGGTGATTGTTTTGGATGTGGGGGATTTCACATTTTCTGATGCCAACCGGTGCGACTCCTGTGGTAGCGTTGCTGCTGATGCCACGGCTTTACTGTTTTCTTTTAATCATCCAGTAGGGGCATGTCCTAAGTGTAAGGGGTTTGGGCGGATACTTATTTACGATAGGGGGCTTATTGTACCAAATGATAGTTTAAGCATAGCGGAAGGGGCTATTGACCCGTGGGAGAAGCCTTCAAATCTGTGGTGGAAGGAGCAGTTTATCTTGAAGTCGGGCATTGACGTTTACAAGCCGTTAAAAGATTTTACAGAGCCTCAGTGGGAAATCCTTCAAAAGGGTGGGAAGGGGTTTTACGGCATTGATGAGTTTTTTGATGAGCTTGAAGGGCGCCGGTATAAATTACACGTGCGGGTTTTTTTAAGTAAGTACAGAACCAGTGAGATATGCCCGCTTTGTTGTGGTAAGAGGCTAAAAAAAGAAGCCCTCGCTTACCGCATTAGCGGTATGGATATTGGGGATTTAAACGAAATGCCTGTTGATGAGCTGATTGACTTTCTAAACGGTATTGAACTCATGGACTACCAAAGGGAAATTGTTCGTGAAACGCTAGCCCATTTGTTTTCAAAACTAAATCTACTAAAAAAGGTAGGGCTTGATTACTTGACGTTGGGACGGTTAACCTCCACGCTCTCCGGTGGTGAGTATCAGCGAGCCAATCTATCTAAACAGCTATCGGCACGGCTTTCAGGTGCGCTATACGTCCTTGATGAGCCGACCGTTGGACTGCACAGCAAAGATAGTGAGCTAATAGCCGATATTATTAAAGAAATAGCCAATCAGGGCAACACTATACTTGTCGTTGAACACGACTTGGATATAATACGACGGAGCGATTGGATATTAGAGCTAGGGCCTGGCGGGGGGCTGCGAGGTGGTGAGATAATTTATAATGGAGCTATCACGGATTTTGCAAAAGCCCAGACGCCGACGGCTAAGTATTTTAATAAAACCTCTTCTAATAAGGCTTTTTTTAATAAGGCAAGTAAAGATTTTACCAAGTTTATTACGCTAAGAGGTGGGTGTGGCAATAACCTAAAAAACGTTTCCGTGGATATTCCGGTCGGTGGTTTTAGTGTAGTTACGGGGGTATCCGGCTCCGGCAAGAGCACTCTTATAATGCAAACTCTATATCCAGCACTAGTTAAACATATATATGGCACGGAACAAGCAATCAAGGGACTACCCTTTGACGAATTGTCCGGCTACGAGCATATAAAAGACGTAAAACTAATAGATCAATCCCCAATAGGGCGCTCACCACGCTCAAATCCGGCAACATATCTTAAGTTATTTGACCAAATTCGGCGCATTTTTGCAAATCAACCAGAGGCTAAGCTCTATCGGTATGAGGCCGGGTTTTTTTCATTTAATGTAGCCGGCGGACGCTGTGAATCTTGTAAAGGTGAGGGATTTAAAAAGCTTGAAATGTATTTCTTTGAAGACCTATACGTTAAGTGCGACAAATGCCAAGGCAAACGCTATAATGCAAACGCCCTAAGAGTCAAGTATAAAGGCTACACCATAAGCGATGTCCTTGAGCTAACCGTAGATGACGCTATGGCAGTGTTTTCAGAGGACAGGTTTATCTCAGGAAAGCTCGCACTTTTAAAAGATGTGGGGCTTGGTTACCTACGCCTTGGACAATCAGCAACAACACTTTCTGGCGGTGAAGCCCAGCGTCTTAAAATCTGCTCTGAACTTAATCTAACAGACAGGTGTGCTTCTGCACCAAATAAACCAAAAACCCTCTACATATTCGATGAGCCCACCATAGGCCTGCACATGGACGACATAGCAGCTCTTATGGCTGTGCTTAAAAGGCTGCTAGCCCTTGGCAATACTATAGTAATAACCGAACACAATTTAAGCTGCATTAAAGAGGCCGATTGGATAATAGATATAGGTCCTGGTGGCGGTAAAGGCGGCGGACAGATTCTTTTCCAAGGGACAGTTGAAGACCTTATTGAAAGTAACGATTCCTTCACAGCCCATGCCCTTAAAAAATTCCTTTTTTAAAAAGAGAAAAATTAAGAAGGACAATTATACTTATGAACAGTACATACACTGCAATAATAAAGCAAGATGGTGATTGGTGGATAGGATGGATAGAGGAAATGCCAGGGGTAAATTGCCAGGAATCAACAAAAACAGGAGCTACTTATAACACTAAAGATAACGCTAAGAGAAGCTTTAGAATTTAATCGTCAAGATGCCATTGCGGCAGCGGGAGATAATTTCCAAGAAGAACAAATAGCCATATGAAACGAATCGCTTTAATAAAATACCTTATTAGAATTGCTGTTTTTTTCCTCTTTTCTCTTGACATATTATTGTCATTTTATTTAATATAAATAGCGTTATGTATGGGCAGTTAGCTCAGTAGGTAGAGCAGAGGCCTGAAAAGCCTCGTGTGCGCAGTTCGATTCTGCGACTGCCCATATTTTTATTGTTTTATATATGAGCATATCAAATAAAAAAACCGCTTTTTTTAATTGCTTCAGAAATTAGCCGCTGGGGATTGATAAAAAACTATGAAAATCATTGAAACCGATGTGGACTTTGAAAAGTTTTATATGCTTTTAAGGACGAGGGGGGTTGCCTTTGATTCTGAGATAGTACCGCGGGTTATTAATATTCTTGAAGATGTTAAAAATAACGGTGATAGTGCCATTAAAAAGTATACAAAGCTGTATGACTCATATGAGCCTGAGCGGTTATCTATACCGATTGATGTTATTGAAGATTATGCTAAAAAAGTAGGTGGACGGTATATTGATGCTATTAGACGCTCTAGTGAAAGAATAAGACGTTACCATGAAAAACAAATAGAGCGGGACTGGTCTTATTTGGAAGATGGCGTTAAGTTAGGTCAGTTGATAAGGGCAATTGGAAGGGTGGGGGTGTATGTGCCAGGTGGTAAGGCAGCTTATCCTTCGACGGTGCTTATGAACGTTATACCAGCGCAGGTAGCTGGTGTCCATGAAATAGCGGTAACGGTACCGATGCCGGGTGGGCAGATAAACCCGTACGTGATGGCGGCTGTGCATATGCTTGGGGTGCGGGAGGTGTATGGTATGGGGGGAGCTCAGGCGGTTGCAGCGTTTGCTTATGGAACGGAGTCGGTTAAGAAGGTGGATAAGATAGTTGGGCCTGGTAATATTTATGTAGCTAGTGCTAAGCGGTTAGTTTTTGGAGAGGTTGATATTGATATGATAGCGGGACCTTCGGAAATTTTAGTGATAGCTGATGGCAGCGTTGAGCCGAGCCTTGTTGCTGCTGATCTATTAAGTCAGGCGGAGCACGATGAGATGGCGTCGGCTATATTAGTTACAACTGAGGCTAGTTACGTACGTGAGGTAATTAGCCAAGTAGAAAAACAGTTAAGTACGCTTTCACGTAGGTCTATCGCTATGAAATCAATAGAAACCTATGGAGCTGCTATAGTAGTAGAGGATATGAATAAGGCGTTTCGCATTTCAAATAAAATAGCGCCGGAGCATTTGGAGCTTATGATAAACGAGCCGCAGCGCTATGTAAGCCTTGTGAAAAATGCCGGGGCTGTTTTTCTGGGCAGATGGTCTTGTGAGTCTTTGGGGGATTATTCCGCCGGTCCAAATCATACGCTGCCGACGGCTGGCACGGCGCGTTTTTTTTCGCCGCTTGGCGTTTATGATTTCTTAAAACGCACTAGTTTTATAGAATTTACCGAAGGCGGCTTTAAGGCTATTTGTGATACGGTTGAGGTTATGTCTACGATGGAAGGGCTTGATGGGCATGGTAACTCCGTCCGATTTAGAAAGCAATTGCCTAAGATTGGTTAATGGGCTTTCTTTTATGCTTCTTTTTTTAAAAAAAAAACTTGTGTTTTTTATATAATTTAAACATAATTAATTGTACATACTATTATGATAGAAATAGAAAATCTAACGAAGCATTACGATTCTCAGTCTGCCCTTGATAAGATTAACATTAATATAAAAAAGGGGGAGATGGCATTTGTAACCGGGCCTAGTGGGGCAGGGAAGACTACGCTTTTTAAGCTCCTTTACCTTTATGAAAAGCCAGATGCTGGCAGTATAACGATAGCAGGGTTTAATACATCAAGTATGAAAGAGTCGCTCATACCGATGTTGCGCAGGAATATAGGGGTAGTTTTTCAGGATTTTAGGCTTCTTCCAAATAAGACAGTGTTTGAAAACATAGCCCTTGCACTTAGAATAAGGGGGGCTCAGGAAAAAACCATAAAAGACAAGGTGGCAAATGTCTTAAAGATGGTCAATCTAAGGCATAAGGCGGATAAATATCCGTTGACGCTTTCAGGTGGTGAGCAGCAGCGGATTACTATAGCAAGGGCTATTGTCGGCGACCCGACGGTTATGCTTGCTGATGAGCCAACGGGAAATCTGGATATTGATAATGAAGATATAGTTATGAAGATATTTAAAGAGATAAACGCTAAAGGGACAACCGTCCTTATAGCAACCCACAATATAAGATTATATAAAAATTCCGGTAGACGCGTCTTTTTCCTTGAAAACGGTAAACTGGTTGATGAGGTGGTTGGGTGATTTTTGCACTGCGGCTGGCTATATCCAGTATATACAGGGATGTTATCGTTAATTTCCTATCCATGCTCGCTATGGGGGTAGTCCTTTTCATTTTGTTTTCAGTGTTTGTAGTGCTCTATAATGTAGAAAATGTTACTAAGGCGTTGCCTCAGAAGTTAACAATAATGGTCTTTCTTAATGAATCTATTGAGAAAGAAAAGGTTAAGGATATTGAAAAGGCTATAATGAGCCAAAGGATAGTCAAGACGGTTGACTTTGTGCCAAGGGAGCTTGCTATGGAAGAGCTTAAGAAGCTGTTTAAGTCAGATGATTATATGCTAAAGGGGTTTGGTGAAAATCCGCTTTTTGATACCTTTAATGTAAAAATAAAAGAAAATGGCGTTACTGTTAATGATGTGAATGAATTTATAAAGGTAGTCTCTGCCATAGACGGTGTTGATAACGTAGAATCAGGCGGGGAGTTTTTAAAGACCGTGTATTTGCTTAAAAATGGGCTTCGAGTCTTAGCTGTAACCGTTGGCTTGGTTTTTACCTTTGCTGTTGTTTTTATATGTTATACTACGGTCAGTATACTTTTTTATCGCTATAAAGAGGAAATTGACATATATAAGCTGCTTGGTGCTACAAAGGGGTTTATAAGAGTGCCGTTTTTTTTGGAAGGCTCTATTATAGGGTTTTTTGGTGGCATTATAGGAGCCATTATCCTTTATCTTATCTATGTTTATGTTATCAAAATTGTATTAAAAGATGTACCAATCCTCTCTCTTTTGATAGTACCTACTGATATGTACGTTTTCTTGCCATTGATGGGATGTTTTGTCGGTTTTATCGGTTCCGTTATTGCACTTGGAAGACTCAAGTATTAGGCCATGGCTTTTATTATTAAACCGCTAATAGTTTTGGCATCGCTATTAATAATCTTTCCTTTAAATGTGTATGCTCAGGATAAAGATATACAAAATGAGATACGCCTTAGCAGGGAAAAGCTTAAAAACGCCAAAGTAAAGGAAAAATCCACTATTGATGAACTAGAAGGCATAAACAAAGACCTTGTTAACGTAAAAGAAGAAATAAGGAAACTTAAACAGCAATCAGATGGTATAGATAAGAAGATCAAAGATTTAAGAGCCGGTATTGCTGAAAACGAGAAAGAACTTGTCAAGAATCGTGCGCTTCTTAAAAAACGCCTTCAAATGCTCCAGCGTTACGGGTATAATTTCGACTACGCTGTCTTGATTTTAAATATTGATGATTTTTATAGTTTCCTAAGATTAAGTAAGTACCTAACCAAAATATCTGAAATCGAGTATAAAAAATTCCTTGAATACAAAGAGACATCCCAAAAACTCCAAGATAAGGAAAAAAACTTAAAAGCCCTTCTGTTAGAGCTTAACGATAAAAACGATAAAACTCAAGCTAAACAGGAAGCCCTCACTGGTAATAAGAAAAAAAGAGAGGCTATCTTTTTAGCGGTAAAAAAGGAACAAATCCTATATAAATCAATGCTACAAGAGCTGGAATCAACTAATAATCATGTGGAGCGGGTCATAGATAATTCGGTACAAAAAGGGGTACAAACGGCTGCAACTAGCGAGGACTTTCGCTCACTAAAGGGCGCTCTTCAGTGGCCGGTTGATGGCAATTTGGCAATTCCTTATGGTACATATCAGGACCCGAAATTTAATACACCGGTTTTTCGAAATGGCATCTATATCAAATCTCAAGAAGATGCCGATGTTCGGGCTATATACACCGGTAAGGTGGTCTTTGCTGATTGGTTTAAAGGGCTTGGTCAGGTGGTTATACTTGACCACGGTGATGGCTACCATACGGTTTATGCTAATTTAAGTCGTATGTCTGCAAGTGTCGGTAGTCTTATTAAAAGTATGGAGAAAGTAGGCAATTCCGGGGACTCCGGTGTCCTTGAAGGGGCGGGTATATATTTTGAGTTGCGATATAATGGAAAACCAATAAACCCGCTTCAATGGTTAAGTAAAAAATAACCTGGAGGTAAAGGTAATATGAATAGAAGATTTTTAACGGTGTTTTTAGTGTTATTCATGTTTATGGCTATACTTTGCAGTGTAGTTGTTGGCAAATGGGCTTTAAACATTGTAAATGCTGAAAGCGAGTCATATCAGGAGCTAAAACTCTTTACGGAAGTTATTTCCATTATAAGGGAAAATTATGTAGAGGAAGTCAAGATAAAGGATATGATATACGGTGCGGTTAAAGGTATGGTGGATTCCTTAGACCCACACTCAAGTTTTATGCCACCTGATGTTTATAAGGAAATGAAGGTAGACACCAAAGGCGAATTTGGCGGCCTTGGTATTCAAATAGCCAAAAGAAACGGTATGCTCGTTGTCATAGCTCCAATAGAGGATACTCCGGCATGGAATGCAGGGGTTAAAGCCGGAGACATTATACTTAAGGTGGATGGCAAACAGGCTGATAAAATGAGCCTTATGGAAGCTGTTAATGAAATGAGAGGACCTAAAGGTACTACCGTAACACTCAATATAATGAGAAAGGGTTGGAAAGAACCTAAGGATATTCAGATAGCAAGAGATATTATTAAAGTAAAAAGCGTTAAATATAAAACGCTTAAAGATAATATCGGCTACATAAAGATAAGCCAATTCCAAGAGCGCACAGTGGATGACCTTAAAAAGGCTATCAGTGATTTAAAACAAGAACGGATTAAATCCCTTGTCTTAGACTTAAGAAACGACCCCGGTGGCTTACTGCAAGGGGCGGTTGGTGTGGCTGAACAGTTTTTGTCAAGCGATAAACTCGTTGTGTACATAAAAGACCGTTCTGGCGAAAAAAAGGAATTCTATACAAAAGACCCCGACGAGCTGAAAAATATGCCTATGGTCGTGCTTGTTAACGAGGGAAGCGCAAGCGCCTCGGAAATAGTAGCCGGTGCCCTTAAAGACCTAAACAGGGCTGTTATCGTCGGCGTTACAACCTTTGGAAAAGGTTCTGTACAAAGCGTGCTGCCTTTAAGCGACGGCTCAGGCCTTAGATTAACTACAGCTATGTACTACACACCAAAGGGGACTTCTATCCAAAACACAGGTATAGTCCCTGATATTACAGTTGAACTAAAGAAAAAAACAGAAGATAAATCTTCCAAACATAAGGTCGTCAGAGAAAAAGACCTCGAAGGAACACTTAAAAACGACCAAATACAAAATCAACAAAATGAACTCGATAAGACGGAAGATAAAACGGAGCCCACTATAAACGATGACAACGACGAAGAGGATGAGGACATCTCCCTTGTACCTGAGGAAATAGACGAAAAAAACGATAACCAACTACAAAGGGCTATTGATATTCTAAAGACTTGGGACATAATGTATAAAATTAGTAAAAACTAATGTCTAAAATTATCTTCGATATTGAAACAGCCGGTAAGGATTTCGACCAACTTGATGACCATTTTAAAGAGTATCTCTTAAAATGGTCTAAAACCGACGAGGAAATAGAAACAGTTAAGGAGAGCCTTTCCTTCTACCCAAATACGGCTGTAATAGTTGCTATCGGCATGCTAAACCCAGATACACTAAAAGGTGCCGTCTATTACCAAAACGGTGGTAATAATACCGATTATTTTGAGGAAAAAGGCATTAAATATAAACCCTGTACGGAAAAAGAAATACTGGAAAACTTTTGGAATGTTATTAATAAATATGATACATTCGTAACATTTAACGGTAGAGCCTTTGACTGCCCATTTATAATGATAAGAAGCGCTGTTCATAAACTTATACCACTGAGAAACCTAATGCCTAACCGCTACGGCGACGAACACATAGACCTGCTCGATAGACTTTCCTTTTATGGCGCAACTAAAAGAAAATTCAGTATGGATATATGGTGCAGAACCTTCGGTATAACCAGCCCTAAATCCGACGAGGTCTCCGGCTACTACGTGAAGGATATGTTTAAAAATGGTCAATATAAGGAAATAGCAAGGTACTGCGCAGGCGACCTGTTTGCAACAAAAGAACTATTGCTCATCTGGGAAAAGTATATAAGAAAATAAAAAAAAAGAAAAAAAAGAAAAAAAGAAAGAAAGAAAAAAAGAAGATTAGAGGATGCGGGGGAAAACCTTTTTTGACAAAAGGTGCGTAGGCGCACTCCCCAACCCCGCACCCCTTACGGGAGTGCGCCTACGCACTTCCTAAAACTTTTAACTCGATGCTCAAGTTTTTTTTAGTAAATAATCATGTGTTTTAATTGCAAGCAATACAAGGGCGAATACATAGGTTCGCCCCTACAAAAAGACGGGTATTGTAGGGGGCAGACCTTTCGAGTGTCTGCCCTATTTTTATTATAACGTTGAAATATACAGTGTGAGGGCAGCGCCCTCACTTTTTATTTATTTCATTATTTAGTCTACTTTAAGGTATAATAAAGCATTCCTTTATGATTTTGGAAGAACTTGATGTGAATAAAAATGACCTTGTATCTTTAAAAATAGAAGATATTTCAAGCAGTATCACCGCCAATGCCTATGATGCCATCATCCTTATGGATAACAATGGGGAAATCGTCTATTGGAATAAATCCGCTAGCAGAATCTTTGGTTATTCAAGCAAAGAAGTTATCGGAAAAGACCTACACCTGCTCCTTGCTCCGAGAAAATACTATGAACCCTTCAAAAGAGGTTTTAAATACTTCTCAGAAACAGGTACAGGTCCTGCTATTGCAAATGTCCTTGAATTTTATGCAATAAAAAAGGATTCTACCCTTTTTCCTATAGAACTGTCCATTTCCTCTGTAAACATTCATGGTAGATGGTATGCTATTGGTATTGTTAGAGACATTACGGATAGAAAAGAAGAAGAAGGTGCTCTTCGTCTTAGTGAACATAAGCATAAAAGCCTTGTTGGAGCGCTCACATCCTATACATATACGGTCTTTGTTGAAAAAAAGCGTGTTGTTCAAACTATCCATAGTCCCGGCTGTAAGGTAATTACCGGTTATTCACCCGATGACTACAACCAAGACTACAACCTATGGTATCGAATGATACATGAAGAAGACCGCAGCTCTCTTTTAAAACACTTATCTGACATATTGGAGGGGAAAAACACTTCTTCTATAGAGCATCGGATTATACATAAAGATGGGCGTATCCGCTGGGTAAGAAACACTCCAGCGCTACACTACAATGACCAAGGAACCCTTACGTCATATGATGGGCTCATAATAGATATTACAGAGGCTAAAGAGGCCGAGGAGGCTTTACGAAAATACGGCAAAGAACTGGAACTGTGCGTACGCCAGCGAACAACCGAACTTATAGACGCTAAAAACTATCTCGAAAGCGTGCTGGCATCCATTATTGATGCCTTGTTTGTTGCTGATTGCAGGGCTGTTACCAAAACTGTTAATGATTCGGCGTGTAAATTGACCGGCTATACACAAACTGAACTTATTGGACTTTCTTTAAATACTGTACTTTTTTGTAACAAAAATAGCAACTTTGCCTCTATTACGGAACTTATTATTAATGAAAACATTATAAATAACCAAGAAGGCATACTAATAGATAAAAAGGGGGCTAATATACCAGTTACCATATCAGGCTCTGTTATGTCTCTTAATTCAATAGAAAAACCCAACATAGTGTTCGTCGTACGAGATATGTCTGATAGAAAAATCGCTGAAAAAAAACTCTATACAAGCTACCAATTCCAAAACGCATTAAATAGACTGCTGCAAGTTTCTATTAATGAAAAATGCCTCTATGAACAGCTACAAGAAGCCCTTGATGTCATAGTATCGGCTCCTTTTATGGAAACTATACCAAAAGGTATCATCTTTTTAATTGATGAAAATACCAACCAGCTTGCTATTTATGTGTCTAAAGGCATTAGCGAAAGCATTATGGATAAATGCGGTTTTGTACCAATTGGTCGGTGTATCTGTGGCAGAGCTGCAAGTTCCGGTGAAATTGAATTTGCTAGCCAAATAGACGAACGCCATGAAATTCAATACGATGGTATAGCCCCACATGGACATTATTGCGTACCAATAATTTCCATGGGTAAAGTCCTCGGCGTTATTGCTCTATATATAAAGGAAAACCATCCAAAAGACAAACGCGAAGAAGAGTTCCTTACAGCTGTGTCAAACACACTAGCAACCATAATCGAGCGCAAAGCATCAGAGGAAGAAAGACAAAAAATACAGACTAAAATGCTTGCAACTTCCAAAATGGCTACACTTGGTGAAATCGCTACAGGCATTGCTCACGAAATTAATCAACCCCTTACCTATATCAGTAGTGTCTTACAAGGACTTAAAAGGGATATTAAATATAATACTATTGATGTTGACGAGCTTAAAACAGAAATAGACACCTCATATGAACAAGTTAAGCGCATAACCAATATAATTCAACACCTTCGTACCTTTGGGCGTTGCGATGATATTATTATGGAAAATGCAAATATAGCAACAGCTCTTGAAAACACACTGCTTCTTATGGGTGAACGCATTCATTTAAGAAATATTAAACTTATTAAAAATATCCAAAAAGACTTACCCCTTATTAACGGCAGCCAAACACAACTTGAGCAGGTCTTTATCAATATATTCCAAAACTCCGTAGACGCTTTTCCAGATAAAACCAAAGATGCTACTATTGTTGTAGATATATCCCTTAATAACAAAAAAGATGCCATTATTATTAAACTCTCAGATAACGGACCGGGCATCAATAGCGTTTATATAGATAAAATATTTGAACCATTCTTTACAACAAAGGATGTTGGTAAAGGTACTGGGCTTGGTCTTGCTATTGTCTATGGCATAGTAACCCAACACGGCGGTACTATCCAATGCGATTCAATACTTAATAAAGGCACTACTTTTACAATTGTGCTGCCAGCATAACTAAAACAAAAATCAGCGATTCAGAAGATAAAAAAATAGCATAACAAGACAGTATGGATAAGGGTGCTCAAAGGGAAGTAAAAATATTTTTAACATCTTTTCAGATAAAATATTTAGATAATAAAAGAAATACACAAAATTCCCTCCTATAAAGTTGTAAAATAAAAGAAGCGTCAAAAACTTTTAAAGGAGGGAAGATATGGATATCATTATATCTAATAATAGCTCAAACAGGAAAAAAAATAAAGTAAAAAAAGGTTCTATAGTATTTAGACTTTACAAAACAATCAATCAATATTTTCCTGATTTATATGATAGGATAAAAAAACAATAAAAGGTAACCGTTCACACCCCCTTCGCTTTATGAAACAGGAATAGCAGCAGGGGTGATACCTTTTCTCCCAAGAGCGATTGTCTTAGCAATATAAGTCCAAGGGTTTTGTTTCCTCAATAAGCA
>JAGYWI010000037.1 GCA_018606805.1 Candidatus Magnetomicrobium cryptolimnococcus | reverse complement strand
GCTTAAGTTTGAAGCGGCAACTGTTATTGATGAGTCTTTGTTGACTGTAAGTGAGTGTTTGGCAATAGCTTGTGAAGCAGTAAAAGTGCTGCCTGCTGCAAGCATTGTGCAGGTGCGGGCAGCTCCAGTGTTAGCTGAAACGCTATATGATACGCTGCCACTGCCTGTTCCACTTGAGCCTGAACTTATTGATAGACAGTTAGTTGAGCCGCTGTTTACTGAGGCGGTCCATGCACAGGAACTGTTTGACGCCGTTACTGATATAGAGCCGCTGCCGCCACCGTATGGATATGACGCTGAGGTGGGTGATATTGAGTAGGTACATGCTGATGCTGTTGGCGTAGGAGTCGGAGTAGCTGTTGGAGTTGGCGTTGGAGTCGGCGTTGGAGTTGGTGTGGGTGTAAGGGTAGCTGTTGGTGTAGGAGTAGCTGTTGGGGTAGCTGTTGGAGTTGGTGTAGGGGTAGCTGTTGGGGTTGGCGTTGGAGTTGGTGTAGCTGTTGGTGTTGGTGTTGGGGTTGGGGTAGCTGTTGGAGTTGGTGTAATATTTATCTGCACGGGAGATGTTCTATTAGTATAAGTGCCATCGCCCAACTGTCCATGTTGATTAAGTCCCCAAACCCACAAAGAGCCGTCCGATTTTATTCCTGCAGTATTTCGTCCAGAACTACCTAACACAGTAGTCCATACACTAGTACCAATCGGTACAGGAGATGTTCTATTTGTAGTAGTGCCATCACCTAATTGGCCATAATCATTACGTCCCCAAGTCCACAAAGTGCCATTAGTCTGTATTCCTATACTGTGCCCACCACCAGCCGAAACGGCAGTCCATGTACCAGTACCAATTTGTACAGGGGATATTCTATTATATGTAATAGTCCCATCACCCACTTGGCCATAATCACTATTTCCCCAACCCCACAAAGAGCCATCTGTTTTTATTCCTATGGTCTGTCCATCACCAGCAACAATAGTGTTCCATACACCACTAGTACTAATTTGTACAGGAGATGCTCTATTAATAGTACTGCCATCACCCAAGTTGCCATGATAATTGGCTCCCCAAGCCCACCAAGTCCCGTCTGATTTCATTCCTAAACTATAATCCCCACCAGCAGCAGCCGAAACGGCAGTCCATGTACCAGTACCAATTTGTACAGGAGATGTCCTATTTGTAGTAGTGCCATCTCCTACTTGGCCATGTGCATTGTATCCCCAAGCCCACAAAGAGCCATCGGTTTTTATCCCTAACGTCTGATCTGAACCAGCCGAAATAGTACTCCATGTACTGCTACCAATTTGTACAGGAGATGTCCTATTTGTAGTAGTGCCATCACCTAATTGGCCAACTGAATTGTTTCCCCAAGCCCATAAAGTCCCGTCCGATTTTATCCCTAAGTTATGGTGATTACCAGCGTCAATCGTAGTCCATGTGTCTGTACCAATCTGTACTGGCGAGATACTCTCTGTAGTAGTGCCATCACCTAATTGGCCAAGATCATTACGTCCCCAAGCCCATAAAGTCCCGTCGGGTTTAATGTATAGTGAATGTTCAGCTCCTAATATAACAGAGTTAGAGTCTCTCACATATATATAATCCCAGTCAGCGTATGAACCATCTGATGTCCATTCTTCACCATCTATAAAAATTTTCTGTTTTTGATCAACAGAAGAAGGTAGAACAAAAGTAAATGCTTGATTGTAATTTACACCATCTGAGCTTATATAACAAGAAACATTCTGATTTTTTCTTAAAATTTTGTAATAATAAGTGTGCCTCATCCACTCATTATTATCTATATCATCAGTAGCAATAAAGGCATCTGTATAGTAACTATTTACTGCTCCATCTTTATTTTTAAATATTAACCATAGTGCATTGATTTTATACCAATAATCAACTACACGATCTATCCATATGTAATTACCATTACTACTTCCAAAAGCAATAAAAAGGTCTTGTGTTTGTGCACCGGTAGAACCTGACCCTACACGATAATGAAGATTGTAATTTACTTTAGTTTCTAATATCCAGTTGATTCCCTCAAATTCTCTAAACAATGTAGTTGCTGGTTGCCATCCTCCACCTCCATAATATTGACAGTAATTACATAGCCAACCACTTGAATAAGTCATAAACCCATCTGAATAATATCTAAGGTATCCAGGGTTTTCAGTTAAAGAATAATATCCCCTACCAGCAAACTCCTTTGTTTGCCATTCAGAATTTAGGGTAGAATTTGAAAAATCATCAATTATATAAGAACTGCTATTTGCAGTTGACACTTCTACAATATTAGCTACTTCAGCTCCATTGTTCTCAATATCAGAAATATTTGGAATAGCTAATATATCATTTATGGTGTTGTCAGCCGATTCACCATACGCAAAACTACTGAATCCTAATATGATAAACAATAATACAAACCATATCTTTTTCATTTACTTACCTCCTTTAGTTTAAAGTGTCTATAATTTCATGGATAGATTTTTTTAAAGCATCCTGCAAAGCTTTTTTTAAAGATAGCTCTTTATCATTTGAAAAACTAGCAAGATTTCTTTCATCAGCTTTTCCTATAACATTTACTGTTTTAACCTTAACAGAATCCTTCCATATCTCGACATTAAATTGAATGTCGCTTATGGCACCTACAGTAAAAAATCCAGGGTCTTGATCCACAAATACCCTTAGGATAACTAAGTTAATACCTTTAGCAATATCAACAGGTAATTTATCTACAATGTTTACATCATAACCAAAAATGGAAAATTCGTCCTTAAAGGCATTAATTATCCAATCACCAACATCTTTATCTGTAACAACATCTGCCGTGTGCATTCCATAACCATTTCTAACTGTACCTATTATTAATTTTCCGGACTCATTTTTTGAAAGATTAACATTGTCCATATTTTTAGATAACAATAATTTCTCCTTTACACTATTAGAGTTAATAACATGAGCAGAAACAGTGTCATATTGTAGTTCAACCTTTTGATCAACAAAAGCGCAGCCAGATATAAACAAAATTAAACAAAAACACTTTTTTACCACACTTACAATACTTACAATGCCATTGGATTTATTTGTAATATTGTATAAATAGATAATTACCATATTTTTATATCCAATCATCTTTTAGTTTGCCCCCTAATAATTTCAGTAAATACATTACTATATAAAATAATTAATACCAACAAATAATACAAAATTCTCCTCTTACATCTAATTTGTTCTAAATAAAACATAGCAATAACCTCCCCATATTTTTTAATAACTAATACATTATTTTGGTTGAGGAATAACTATTATCCCCTTTTAGATGAAATGCAATATATATGCCAAATAAAAACTATTGATTCTTAGTACAAAAATGGAGTATCTTCGAAAAACTCAAGGGCAGTTTTATGCTAAATTTAGCATAATAGTTAATCTATGAATTGGAAAATGCTTAAATGACGGGGTTATCTAATATGAGATATTTATCTCATATATGTGCAGGTTATATCATACATCCATAACAAAAATCAGACGATATTAATCTTTTATGTTATATTTTTTTAATTTAAAAAGCAGGTGGCGATAACTTACCTTAGATATAGAGGCTGCTTTAACTCTATTTCCATTAGTAAATCGTAACAGCCGTTTAAAGTATAGTATCTCCTGTTGTTTTAAATACTCTTTAAAAGGCATGTATGTTTTGCAATTATCTATTTGATATGTATCTTCACAATAACACTTTATTATATCAGGTGTTATTGTGTTTTTATTACTCATAAGCACTACCCGTTGTATAACATTCTTTAACTCTCTAATGTTACCGTTCCATGGCTGCTGAGTTAGAAAGTCCATTGCACTATCGGTTATAGAAACTAAAGGTTTGTTTGATTCATCACAAATATCTAATAAAAATTTATTTACAAAAAATGGTATCTCTTCTCTACGCTCCCTTAATGGTGGTATTGTTATCACAAACTCTGTTAAACGGTAGTATAGGTCATTTCTGAATTTATTTTCTTTTTTTAGTGAACATAGGTCATGATTTGATGCGCATATCAAGCGGACATCCATAGATAGTGCCTTGCTACCCCCAACAGTGTAAAAGTATTTATCACCTACAACACTTAAAAGTTTAGATTGTAAGGTATATGGGAGGTTTTCTATTTCATCTATGAAGAGGGTACCTCCCTTTGCCACTTCAAAAAATCCCTTCTTCTTATTATCTGCCCCTGTAAAAGCCCCCTTTTCATGACCAAACAGTTCACTTTCAATTATGTTTTCTGACAAAGCCCCTATATCAATCTTTATGAACTGTTTATCACTACGCTTACTTAATTTATGTATTAACTCTGCAAGATAGGATTTGCCAGTACCAGTTTCGCCTTGAATTAATATAATAAAGTTAGTCAGGATTACTTGCTTTATACTGTCTATTATGCTTTTAATTACTATTTCGATACCCAATATTTAACAATTATACCCAAATAAATCAGGTTTACAAAAAAAATAACTAGTAAAGTATGGATTGCCATACATGGGATTCTCAAGGGACAAGTCCCTGTGCGCCTACACACCTTAAGCGGGAGTATGAGGGCAGCGCCCTCATACTTTAGTCTTTTTATTTGATATAAAGTTTTGCAAACCATATTTCTTTTGGCATAATACAGTCTTTAATAGTAATGACATATCACGCCACCTTTTCCCTATTTTTATTTATATGCAATATATGTGCCTATTAATCAATAGGTATTCTTACTACAAAAATGGCAGTTCATGAAAAGCCTATAGATAATTGTATGCTAAATTTAGCATATTACATAATCTATAGGCAGATAACATATATTGAATTGCAGTTTTTTATATGTGAGAGATATAAGATGGTATGTGAGTTATTTCACATACATATAGCAAAAACCAGATGGTATTAGTCTTTTATTTTGTACTCTTTTAATTTAAAAAGCAGGTGGCGGTAACTTATCTTAAGCATAGAGGCAGTTTTAACCCTGTTGCCGTTATTAAAACGTAATGCTCGTCTAATTGCGAGGAGTTCATGCTGTCTAATATATTCTTTAAGTGGCAGGTACGTGCCGCAGGTATCCACTTGGCAGGTGTTTTCGCAATAACGCTGTACTATTTCAGGTGTGATAGTGGTTTTATTACTCATAAGAACCACCCGTCGTAAACAGTTTTTTAATTCTCTAATGTTACCTTTCCAAGGCTGTTGAGTTAGAAAATCCATTGTTGTATCAGTTATGGTTGCTAATGGCTTATTTAACTCATCACAGGCGTCTACCAAAAATTTATTTACAAAAAACGGTATATCCTCTACACGCTCCCTCAACGGTGGCACTGTTACCACAAATTCTGTTAAACGATAATATAAATCTTTTCTGAATTTATCTTCCTTGTTAAGTAAATATAAATCCTGATTTGACGCAGTTATTAACCGGACATCCATAGATACTGCCTTATTACCCCCAACATAGTAAAAATATTTATCGCCTATAGAGCTTAAAAGCTTACCTTGTAAGGCATAAGGGAGATTTTCTATTTCATCTATAAAGATGGTACCGCCGCTGGCTATTTCAAAAAATCCCTTTTTTTTCTTATCTGCCCCTGTAAAAGCCCCCTTTTCGTGGCCAAACAGTTCACTTTCAATTATATTTTCCGATAAAGAACCTATGTCAATTTTGATGAATTGTTTGTCAGTGAGCTTACTTAGCTTATGTATTAATGCTGCAAGGTAGGACTTGCCAGTGCCAGTTTCACCTTGAATTAGTATAGTAAAATTAGTTGGAGCTACCTGTTTTATGTCGTTTATTATGTTTTTCATTGCCTTCCCGCTACCTAGTATGCTTTCAAGGGAGTTATCTACTAATTGGTTAAGCCGATGAACCTCGTTTTTTAACTCCATATCATTGACGGCTCTATCCAAAAGCAAGGTCAAGTAGCCAAAGTCTGGCGGTTTAGTTATAAAGTCATATGCCCCAAGCTTAACTGCCTTGACTGCTGTATTGATGTCTCCATAGGCAGTTAATAATATTACTGGCACTGTGAGATTTAGTTTTTTTATTGCTTCTATTACTTGAAAGCCGTCCATTTCAGGCATTTTTAGATCAAGTAGTATTGCTGAAATATCATTATCCCGTAAAATATTTAACCCATCAAAGCCATTTGATGCCTCTAAAACCAAATAACTACTATCTTCCAAATAAAGTGCCAAAGATTCCCTTAATACTTTATCATCATCAATAATTAGTATCTTTTTCATATTCTTGTGCAATACCTATTTTAGTCCATCATTATATGCTAATCTTGGGATATAAACTACTTGCAACATATATTTATTTTGGCAGCTTTAATTAAAAGCCTGCAACTGGGATGTAACTATAAAAACTAAAAAAATTGTCTTGCTATGTGTGTCAATCTTACACCCTTTCTATTACCTTTAAGCTGCATATCTTACAATTTCTAATTCAGCAGCTTTGTTAACTCCTTCAAGAATTGTTTCTACTCTTTTCATAACCTCATCGTCTAACAAAAACTCTGTACAATTATTACATTGCCATATAGGTAATTCTTTAAGAATAATTATAGTTTTATTATCTAATTTAAAAGGCATATCTGTTATAATTTTTTCTAACTTACTGCCGCAAACATGACACTTCATTGTTTTTTACTCCTTTTCTTAAGGCTACCGTCCCATTCAGATGAATCTGGATAATAAGAGGTAACAAGCCTAACATTATCCATCTCTACATCTATAGCAAAAAGAACATGAAACACTAAACCCTCATATTTTGAATACACAAGATAACTTGGTAAATACTTATCATGACAATATTCCTCTATGATTTCATAGCTTGATAGAGAATCAATAATCATTTTGCGTGAAATCGAACGCCTATCCATCCGCATATTGATATGATACGTCCATAACATATGCCCTGTACTCACACATGTCTTTATAAACAATAACGGATTAGTTGGTATTATTCTATTTGCTGAAATATACAAACATCCTTTTAATTTATCTTTGTTTTTATCCCTCTGCAGCTTGCGACGAAATAACCAAAATAAAAAAATACCTTCTTCTATCTCTTCATCACCTCGACACTTATATAATATTTATTATATCAAAAATTTAGTAAATATTGTCAAGTAAAATATTTAATAGAAAAGAAAACGGGTAATAGTTCAGCCCAATGTTTAGTCATTGTAATGAGCGCAAGCGACGAAGTAGTTGAACTATTACGAGTATTTTTGCTTTGTACTCATAGCTGTTCATGAGCACTATCTGTAGAAGTTGCTGAGCCTGTGCAATACCTCTTTTAGCTCATCAATATTATATGGCTTTGTAATTACACCTTTAAATCCAAACTGTTGAAACTCTGCGATTATCGGTTCATTTGAATACCCACTGGTTACCACTGCCTTTACCGTGGGGTCTATTTTTATAAGTTCTTCAATAGTTATCTTTCCACCCATTCCATGGCGTATTGTAAGGTCTATAATTACAATATTAAAAGGTGTTTTATTTTCCATAGCATTTTTATATTTTTCAATAGCTTGCCTGCCCTCTTTTGCAACTTCAACAGTGTAGCCTTCTTCTTGTAGCAGTTTTCCAACAAACTCATTTATATTGTCATCATCATCCATTATAAGCAATTTCATGGCTGAAATGGTAGGTTTTGTTTTTTCATCATATATATTTATATCAGTATCTATTGCAAACACACGAGTGGCTTTTTCATATGCTGGCAGATAAACTTTAAAAACTGTCCCTTTGCCTACTTCCGATTCCACATCAATGTATCCGTTATGTTTCTTGATTATAGAATAAGATATAGAAAGACCAAGACCGCTTCCATTTTCTTTAGTTGTAAAAAATGGGTCAAATATATGTTTAATATTTTCAGAGGTTATGCCATATCCAGTATCTCTAACAGAAACGAGCACATACTGTCCTGCTTGCACTGGCATTAGAGTCTTACTATCAATGATGACATTTTCTACCGCTATGTATACAAAACCTCCTGATTGCATCGCTTGCACTGCATTTATTAAAATGTTGGTAATTACCTGCATTATTTGCCCTTCATCAATATTAACAGGCAATATATTTTTTGTAACTGATATTTCATATGATATGTTTGTTCCACTTAGCGACATCTTTACTATATCTGCCAGAAACTTTTCAATAAAAACTACCCTTTTTATTGGTACACCACCTTTAGAAAAGGTTAATAACTGTTGGGATAACCCTTTAGCCATTAGGAATATACCCTCAGATTCCTTTAACACTTGAAAAAGCCTGTTTTCAGGACTAAGTCGTTTGAGGCAATAGTGGACTCTTATAGAAAGGGCAGTCAAGATGTTATTAAAGTCGTGGGCAATGCCACCAGCCAAAATGCCAATAGCTTCAAGTTTTTGTGTTTTTCTAAGGTTTTCTTCCATTTTTTTTCGATTGGCAATGTCTCTTACAGTTGCCTGATAAAACGTATTGCCTGTATACTCAATAGTATTTACGGTTATATCTACTAAAACTGTGCTACCATTATTATCAACGACTCTAACGTCATCTATTAAAATTGAACCAGTTTTAATGATTGTTAAAATGTATTTCTTCCATATTTTATGCTCATCTTGGGGTATAAATGACTTGTAACAGATATTTTTTAGAGGCTTATCTCCGTCTTTAAGCCCAAACAAGGTTTCAGCTTGTTTATTAATTTCAATAATAATACCCTTTGTATCCAAAAGCATGATTGCCTCACTGGATTGTTCCATCAATGAACGATACTTGGTCTCCATGTTTCGATGTTCCACAACCTTTTTTTCGAGGGCACAGCTGTATTGTTTAACCGATGCGTTTAAAATATTAATACGATCTGCTAATGCAAAAGAAAAAAGTATAACCTCCATAGCAGAACCTATCTGCATTCCATGGTCTGTGATAAAGTTAAACGGCATAATGCCGATAACCGTTAACGTCCTCATAGTCATAAAAACTATAAAAAATAACCAAGATAATATAAAATATCTGGCAGCCTTATAGCCTGCAAAATAACATGAAGTGCTTGCAACAATTAATATTAAACCAGCCAGAATAGCCAGTAGACGTTCTATTGAAAGATATACATGACGAGGTATAAAATATACGCATGGCATAAGAACTATTGTTATAAATATCATATAAGTAGTAAGCTTGTCTATTTTAGGGGAATATTGTTTAGTTTTTAAGAAAGATTTAGTAAATAGTAACCCAAATATTATTAGTAAAAATATTACATTTAGATTGGTTTCATAAAAAAATATTTTTTTAGTAGCTGGTGTAATATAAGTATATCCATAGTATGCTAACTGGTATATTGCCATACATGCTGTATATAATATATAGTATAAATAAGCTAAATCGTGTACAGATACAAATATAAAACAATTATAAAGTATTAGGGCAAGTAAGACACCAAAATATAAACCATTTAACGATTCGTCAATCAATGCTGCCCAATAAAAAGCCTCCTTCGACCATAAAACAATCGGAATAGATAGGCTATAACCTGTTTCAAAGCGCATGTATACAGTGTGAGTGTTTTTATCTGTTATTTCTATAGGGATAACAAAATACTTATACTTTATCTTTCTTTCTATGGCAATACCAGTTGATTCTTGGATATGAATTGTATCGGTTTTTTGATAAAATAGGACGATTTTTTCAATATACACATACGATATTTCAATAAAGAAGCTCTGATTAATTGTTGAGTTATTCTTCACATTGAAACGTATCCAATAGGCAGAGTTAGTAAGCCCAAACGCAGGAGTTCCGTGTTTATTAGGTGAAAACCGCTTTGAAATTGCCGGATTTGCCATATCATTAATGGTTAACGATTTTTCCCTGTCTTCGAGGATTTCAATATCTGGTAAAATATCATATCTTCCTTTATTGTCAGTAAGCTGTATTGTATTAAGCGCAAAAGAAGGGATAGGAAGTATAACAATTAATAATAAACTAAAATAAAATACCAAATACATTTAGATCTATCCTTAACCATATAACACCTATAGTAGACTGATTTGTCAAGACTGTTTTTTTATTTTTTGTATACTTAGCACCAGACGTATTGTCGTATGCATAAACCAAAATATTGGTGTCTACAAATATCTTATCCTCTATCATAAAGTTCTTCTTTTGTAAGCGTGATTTTCTCCTTAGCGTTTAATATTAAACCTTTTTTCATAAGTGCTATCTGTCTATTTCTAGCTACTTGATATTCTGTATTATCAATAACTATTTTTTCTATTATCTCACAAATAAGCTCGTTCAAAGATTTGTTTTTTACAACAGCTATATCAGCAATTTTTTCTATAAGGTCTTCTGGTATTGATAATGTTAAGTTTTGTGTTTTCATAAACTATCCTCCATATTTTAGTGGTAACATACAATCATACAAATACCCTGATATATTACCAGCTATTACCTACGTTTGTTGGTTATATTTACTGACATGGTGTATATTTATACCCAAACACATTGGGTTTGCAAAATATAACATCTATCCCACAAAAAGCATAGGGCAGACACACAGGGCTGCTCCTCCAAATACATTACTTAGGGGCGAACCTATGTGTTCGCCCTTATTTTTTTGCCTTGTTCATTTTTTGCCTATTATTCTATTTTTCTGTAACAGTCCATACCTTCCTCTTTAAAAGTATAAAAGGCAATTCCTTCATAGATGTATGGAGCAGATATAGTGTTTTTTTCAGTTTCCGACATAGTAAAAAAATGTAATTGGCTGTCAGGGTTATAAAAACGATATACTGGATAGGCATTTTCAGTGGCGTTATTATAGACATAGTAGCCAGTTCCTTCGTATTCGTAAGGAGGTTGTGGTACAGTATTTTTTTCTTCTCTTGAAATAGTAAAAAAATGTTCTCCAGTGTTTGGGTTATGGAAACGATATAAAGGTAGAACATTTTGTCCAATAGTATTACAAGCATAATAACCAATTCCCTCATATTCATAAGGTTGAGGGACCGTCGTTGCCTCTTCTTCAGATATAGTATAAAAATGATCTGTATTGTTTGCATTATAGAATCTATATATTGGTACAGAATAATGTGGTTTAACTGTTACTGTATACTGCCAAGAGTTAAGAAGTTGGTTAGATGCAGCCCAGAAACCGATATTATCGTCATCAGTATTATCTGACGCGGTTACCCATCCAGCTATTTGTAGAGGTTGAGCAAATACTATCTCTACTGTAGGGGCATTTGTCTTCAAATTTGCTGATGTTCCTCCTACTAAACCAAATCGTCGTTTTGTTACGCTATCTTGTGGTTGCATAATCCACTCTTTTTGTGGAATTGTAAATGTATTAGAGCCGGCAAATGCAAGCTGAGTATCCCATTTATCAGATGAAACATGCATTGATGACAATGTTACAGGTTTAAACATTTCACCAGTATGGCTAGTGTCTAAATCAACATCTCCGCTGATAGTCATATTTACCGTTGCAGAAAAAGAGTTATATTGAGGTGGTAAAAATTGCAGCTGTCCTTGTGCACTCAAACCACCTATTGTACCTTTGATTGATATAACAAGATCGTCTCCATCAATTTGAACCGTGCTAATTTCTATAGGTGCCCCCTGACATAGTGAATCCCTATCATCATTATCATCACAAATACTTTTTGTCCAGAAAGATGGTAATAAAATCACAGATGTACCCCATGTTGAATTAGAATTGTATACCATACGAAAATAACTGTCATCTAAGTCAATGACAGCATATTGTGTTGCAGTACCATTAAATTTGTAGGAAATCTCAAGTGTATTTTCTTTATCATTGTTATTATAGCTCCATACATTGCTATCATCAGATTCACTACCGCAACTACCTTTAACACTTAGAGAAAAAACGAATAATACTGCCATTAATAAAAGACATACATTTTTTCTATTAATAATAGTACACATATAAACCTCCTTTATATTTGTTAACTATCCTTAAAGAAAAACGCTCCGTAATAATATGTTTTATTTTATATGTAGTATTAGATAATAGTCAACGGATTTGTCAAACCCACAATAAACTTATATTATGTTTTCATCTACTACTCATCGGCTTTTTCTAAAATAACGGCAGCAACACCTTTAGCAAATCCTTCCTCCACATCTTCAATGGTCGTAGCTCCACCATAAATTCCACCCCACGCAAAAGCCTTGCTGACTTCGTGTTCTGTTAGTAATTCCTTTGTTACACTGTTTTTAATCATAACATTAGCATCAATATGAATCTGCCCCAATCCAGCAAGCATAGCCCTTGCAAAGGCGTTACCCTTTTCATAATTATTAATAATAACCTCCACATCAATAGCATTAACTGAACCAATGTTAGCTGTATTAAATTCCCTGAAATGATTATACTCATCAGCTTTGAGCTTATCAATAATTAAATTAGTTATTCTATTTTTTACCTCATCTGTTATAGAAACATTACTAGAGCCTTGAACAATTAAATTAAGCGTATTATAGTTTTTTAATACAATATGTTCATCTAACTCTTTAAGAACACTATGAGTACCCTGCGTACCTGCACAAGCATAAAGTAATGAAACTATAAAGATACATATTAAAACTAAATAACTATGTTTTAAATACATAAACATCATTTATTCCTCCTTATTTTTCAAGATAAAAATATAACCGTTCACCCACTACGCAACGATTTAGACAAAGAAGAAACAGTGCGTGAATGAGTGAACGGTTAATAAACACTACTCAGAGACATACCTAAGTTTTTGTTCTTTAGTTACAGCTTGAACAGTAGTTTTGGCAGGGTAGGTCGTAAGATAAATTTGTATTTTTACATGCGGGTCTTCAATAGCGTTAGAACCGTCATAGTTGGGTATATTACCGGTTATTACTATACGTTTGTTGGTTATATTTACGTTAAATTTAGTAACCGTAGCATTAGTAGTGTTAGTAGTGTTACTGCTGCTATATGATTTAAGATATAACTTTTGTATGCCACTAGCTGTTGTGGTATATCTAAGACTTACAGGTATACTTGCAACGGTAGAGTAAGACTCATCTCCTTCAACCTTTATGACTACTTTTGCACTTATATCCTGCCCACTTAGTTTAGGAAAACCAAAACCTTTCACAATAATATCGCCACGAATATCATAATCACCCGCTTTTTTAGTACTTGTGTCTTGTGTCATTAGACTGAATAAATCCAGCTCCACAAGTCTAAATGACTTTTTACCATTAAACGAAGCTGTTATGGTTTTATCTGAAGTCATAGTTACTGAACACGTTACATCGTTATATGCACCACCACTATTACAGCCGCTCCATTCGATAGAATTATAAGAGCCAGCCGCTGTTAGAGTTACTGTCGTATTTTCCGTTATGGCTTCTGAACAATCTGTACCACAGCTTATACCGGACGGAGAGCTTGTTATTGTACCATTACCTGTCTTATCCACAGTTAGTGTGTATTTATTATTTGATGCTGAATCTGAGTAAATGATTGTACCATTAGCACCTACAGCATAAAATTTGGTTGGTGAACTGTTATCCTGAGTAATACCATTTAGGTCCTGACCAACACCATTGGATTTTCTCTTAGTCCAATCCGTACCATTTGATGAGGTTAAAACGGTACCCCTTTCACCTACTGCTACAAATACGTCAGAGCCATCATCATAGGTTACGTTATAGAGGTCGTTGCTGGTGTTAGAAGTTCTAACAGTCCAACTTGAACCATTATTTGAAGAAGATATAATTGTACCATTGTTACCCACTGCGACAAGCAAACCAGAAGAATCACTTGCAACACCATTAAATGTCTCTGTGCCACCATAAACCTGAGATGTCCATGAAGCACCATCGGAAGAAGTTGAAATAGCACCAACCATGCCAACAGCTACAAACACTGTACCATTGTATGTTACGTCATACAAAGGGAAACCACTAAACGACCTGCTTACCCATGAAGCACCGCTATCGCTTGATGAATAGACAGCACCTGATGTATTTGCACTATTAGCACCAACTGCTACAAATAGACCATTACCATAAGCTACACCATAAAGGCTCTTATTTGCCTGGGTGATTTCCCTTTTGACCCAGTTAGCACCAGCCGTTGAAGAGGTGTAAACATTAGGATAATTATTGCTACCATCAGCTATGTAATTACCAACTGCCACAAAGGTTGTACCATCAGTTGCTACACTATTGAAAGCAGTTGCACTACCTGAAGTCTGATCAGTCCATGAACCGCTGTCAGCCTTTGAAAGCACTGTACCAGAGTTTCCCACTGCTACAAAAGTACTGCCACCATAAGCGATATCATAGAACGAGTTAAGCGTGCTATAAATCATACCAGTTCCAGTATTCCAATTATACCAATGGTTATTAGCGCCTAATGAAGAATCAAAAGATGAAACAACACCTTCTTCACCGACAGCTATTGCGTTTTTAGCATTTCCTGAGCCTTGAAAAATAAAATGGCTGTTTTCAGCTGCTATAGCATACAAGTTATAAGGAGTAGAGGACTCTGCCAAAATCACATTACTTGCACCAGCATTTGTAGAGCCAGCAAAATTAGCGCTACCAGAGATTATTGTACCAGAATTACCAACCGCTATAAAATTTACAGCACCAGCCGTATAATCAGTAATTGCAGTGTCTGTTGGCATAAAGATTACATCGTTTAGAGTATTAGTGGTAACACCTGAAATGTCAGTTGCTTTCCAAGTTACATTAGGATTATTGAAAGCAGCATAGAACGTACCACCTTCACCAACTGCTATATACATAGTCATAGTGTTATTATCTGACGACGCTGCCATACCATTTGTAGCGTTGTCTGACAATGATGCAACGCTGTACAAATTAACACCACTAGCAATAGTCTTTTCTGCCCATGAAGACAGTGCGGGAGATGTAGTATAAACTGCTGTACCACTGCTACCAACTGCTACAAAGAAATAGTTGCCGCTACCACCAGAAGTTACAGAATATAAATCCTTATTAGTACTTGAGCTTTGAACTGTCCATGTAGACTGATTGCTCGATGTTAACAATGCACCACTATTACCAACAGCTACATAGTTACCAGCAGCATATGTTACATCATTCAAATTACCTGTTGTAGAACTTAGCGTACCCGTCCTCCACGTAGTACCACCGTCTTCTGTATAAATAATAGTAGCAGAATCACCAACAGCTACATAATTAGAAGGGTCTTTAACAGCTACACCATTCAAATCATTATATGTAGTTGATTTCTGCCCAACCCAAACATAATTAGAAGCACTATTTTTAACCCAAATTCTACCATTCTCACCAACTGCTATAAAGTTATTACCACCAAAGTTTTTTATATCATTGAACCAATTAGAAGTGGTAACAGCAGCAGATTTTCTTGAAGTCCATTTGTTTTTAGCTATTTTTGTAGCACTTATAGAACTAGCTGTAAGAATAGCACCATTTGCACCTACCGCAACATAAAGAGGACCTGAGCTTCTGTATGCTAGACCATTATATATTGCATCGCTATAAAGGCTAGTTACGTTTTGATAGTTACTACCACCAGAGAAAC
>JAGYWI010000036.1 GCA_018606805.1 Candidatus Magnetomicrobium cryptolimnococcus | reverse complement strand
TTTTAGGAAGTGCGTAGGCGCACTCCCGTAAGGGGTGCGGGGGAAGAACAGGGAGGTGCGCCTCCGCACCCCTTTTTCAAAAGGGTTTTCCCCAGCTCTTCTATCTTTTTTCTTTTCTTTTTTCATTTAAAATCAAAAATTTTACAAGGATTTAGTATATTTTTAGGGTCAAAGGTTTTTTTTATACTTTTCATAAGCTCAAGCGTTTCGCTGCTAACAGCAGTACTCATAAAACGTTTTTTAGATAGCCCTATACCATGCTCAGCCGTTATCTGACCACCAAGTGATAAACACACATCAAATAGTTCTTCTGCAACGCTATCTACCTTTTGAAACCACTCTTGCTGCGTTATCCCCCGACGCAATATCCCAATATGAATATTCCCATCTCCAATATGCCCCCATGGCACAAGCGTAATAGCATGTTTTTGCGCTATCCTTTCTATATGTCTTATCATATCAGCGATTCTGCCCTTGGGTACCACTATGTCTTCAACCTCGACGTCTTCACTAATTTTTTTCAACGTTTCAAGCAGCTCTCGCCTTGCAGACCATAAGTTTTTCTTCATTTGCGGTTCATCGGCAATTAATATATCCTCAACTACGCCAAATTCAATGAGACTTTCCTGTATTACTTGCGCTTGATTATATAAACTATCCATATCATTACCGTCGAGGCTTACAATAACGTGTACAGCACTTTCTGGAAATGGCAGCTCTCGCTTTAGCACTTCACGACAGGCCATTATACCTTGATGCTCCATAAACTCTAAGACAGCTGGCATCATACTTTTATTGTGTATGATGGATGAAATTGCCTTTACCGCACTATCCATATTGTTAAATGGAATTAAAAGGTCTAAGTCATATAACGGCTTGGGTATAAGCCTAAGAGTTATTTCTGTAACAATGGCAAGAGTACCCTCAGAGCCTATAATTAACTGCGATATATCGTAACCAACAACATTTTTAAAAATCTTGCCTCCATAGTGTACAATCTCACCCGATGGCAGCACCGCTTCGATACCGGTTACGTAGTTTCTTGTAACACCGTATTTAAAAGCCCTAGCACCTCCGGCATTTACAACAACATTACCGCCAATAGAGCAGCTATTAAGTGATGCCGGGTCTACCGGATAATATAACCCACGACTACTTACCGCACTTTGTAACTGTCCAGTAATAACGCCCGGCTGTACGACAACGACCATATTTTCTTCATCAATTTCAAGGATTTTATCCATACGCTCTGTTGATAATAAAACCCCCCCATTAACAGCCAAAGCCCCTCCGCTTAATCCAGTACCAAGCCCGCGTGGCGTAACAGGTAGGTCATGATCATACGCATACTGCATAATCTTTGATACTTCCTTCGTACTTACTGGTTTAACAACAAGATGTGGAAAATACTTTGGCCCAGGCATCTCATCCTTAGCGTATTTATCTAACCCCTCTATTTCATATGTTATACCTTCAGATATGCAAAAATTTATAAAACCATCTATCCGTTTTGTCATATTCCCTCCAAATAGTAAACACCCTCCATCTGATTGTCTTTTTAAGCCCTGCTTACAATAGGGACAACTTCACTTATTATCCACATATTTTACTCCACCTTATTAATAACGCTACCCACAAGCGGGTCTATTGTTATGTTATAAGTATTTTGACCATCAGAAAGCACTACCTCACCACCCGACGAGCCGCCTTCAAGATAAAAGACAGCCTCCCATTTCCCAATATTAATTTCCCCCTTTAACGGGTCATTCACTTTTATATAGAATTTGTCTGACAACTCCTTTTTCTTTCCGTCAAAGGTATAATATTTTTCATCTAAGTTTATCATTACGGTCATATCTGTGCCTAAAATCTGTGCCTTGTTTTTGGCATATCTCATCACGGAAGACAACTCTTTAGTGGTTTCTTTGAGACTACCATGGTTTATGCCCTTAGCTACGCTCATAAGTGTAAGTCCAAGCGCTATAGATATTAATAGCAGCACCACTATTAACTCTATTAGCGTATAACCGTGTTTTTTACTACATAGCCAGGTCATTAATACTGAAGATAGCTAAAAGCATTGACATAACAATGAAACCGACAATAGCCCCCATAATAAGTATCATTGTCGGCTCTATTATATTTATAAAACGTTTAACAGATGCACGCAGACTTTTTTCAAATGTATCAGCCACCTTTAATAGCATAACGTCAAGCTGCCCTGTCTCCTCCCCTACCTTTATCATGGAAACAGCCAAAGGTGGAAACACCTCCGCCTGCATTATGGGCTTTGTTATTCCCTTACCTTCCTTTGTACCCTTAATAACAGCTGTTATATGGTTTCTAAATATAATATTGCCAACCACGTCTTGAACATTCCTAAGCGCTTGAAGAAGAGGAACACCGCTTTTTAAAAGAGTGCCAAGGGTTCTGCAAAATTTAGCAGTTTCAAGCTTAGACACTATGTCGCGCATTGCCCGCAGTTTTACAGAATCCCACCATAGGCGACCACTTTCAGTATCAATAAATTTTTTAAATATAAATACAAAACTGCCCACGGACAATAATAAAATCCACCAATAAGTGCTTAAAAAATTACTCAAGGAAATTAGAAATTTGGTGGAAGATGGCATGGTTTGTCCCAAGTCTTCAAATATCTGTGAAAATTTCGGAATTACATATGTCAATAGCACAACAATAGAAAGAGCTCCCGAAAAAGCCAGTAAAACCGGATAAATCATGGAAGACACTATACTGTCCTTAAGCTCCTTCGAGGATTCCAAAAATGCCGTTAACTCCTGCATAACGTTTTCGATAACCCCGCCAAGCTCACCAGCGCGCACTACGTTTATGTAGAGCTTTGGAAAGGCCTTTGGGTGTTTGGCTAGGGCATCGGAAAACGAACTACCCTCGCGTACGGATTGCAAAATATTTGATATTATGGCACGCATAGCGGATTTTTCAGATATTTCACTAAGTATATGAAGACTCCTATCAAGGGGTAAGCCAGCACTAAGCAAAGCAGCTAGTTCAGTAGTAAATAAGATTATCTCTGAAGATGCCGCCCTTGAAGTTGTAGTAATAGTTTTAAGGGCAAGCCCCTTACTTTTTTCCTTGGAGCGCACTATTTTTAAAGGTAATAACCTTGAATCCTTCAGCTTAGCGGCAACTGCCTGCTCATCCGGGGCATTTAAAACCCCCTCGATGACTTCACCTTCCATAGAAGTAGCTTTATACTGGTAAAATGGCACTATACCTCCTGCGTTACCCTAAGCACTTCCGGTATCGTCGTTATACCAAGTTCAACCTTATGAGCCCCACTTTCAAGAAGAGTGTGCATGCCGTGCAACCTTGCAAGTTTTCTTAGCTCAGACGAATCTGTATTGGTAAGCATATTTTTTCTAATAGTTTCTTCTATGACTAAAAGCTCGTATATACCGTTTCTACCATAAAACCCAGTCCCTGTACATCGCTCACACCCTCTGCCTTTATATAACACCGTATCTGGACTAAGCCCTATCATCCTGAGTTCCTCATCTGTAGCCCCTTCCTCATCCACAACCCTGCACGACTGACAAATGACACGCACAAGCCTTTGAGCAAGTATCCCACGCAAAGTGGATGCCAACAGGAAACTCTCAACGCCCATGTCTATCAACCTAGTAATAGCACTTGGGGCATCATTTGTGTGCAGCGTGGAAAACACCAGATGCCCGGTAAGTGCTGCCTGTATAGCTATTTCTGCCGTATCGAGGTCTCTGATTTCCCCTATCATGATAATATCCGGGTCTTGGCGCACAATGTGCCTAAGTGTATTGGCAAAATTAAGTCCAATTTGGGTCTTTACCTGTATCTGGTTTATACCCTTAAGGTGGTACTCTATTGGGTCTTCTACGGTAATAATCTTCTTTTCAGGCGTATTTATCTTATCAAGTGCTCCATATAAAGTAGTCGTCTTACCACTACCAGTTGGTCCAGTTACAAGGATGATACCGTGCGGCTTTTTTATAAGATTGTTAAACCCACTTAACGTTCCTGCCGGAAACCCAAGCTTTTCAAGGTCTATCATTATGCCTTCCTTATCAAGTATTCTCATGACAATACTTTCACCATAAAGAACTGGCACTGTAGATACCCGCATATCTATTTCTTTATTATAAATCTTAAGCTTGATTCTTCCATCTTGCGGCAGGCGCTTTTCAGCAATATTAAGCTTTGCCATAATCTTCAACCTTGAAATAACAGCCGGCTGAAGCTTCTTTGGTACCGTCTCAACCTCGTTAAGTACACCATCTATCCGATACCGTACCTTTAACTCATCTTCAAATGGTTCCACATGTATATCGCTTGCACGGTTTTCAACAGCCCTCGATATTATTAAATTAACAAGCTTAATAATGGGGGCCTCCGATGCTAGGCCCTTTAGGTGGTCAACGTCATCATCATCAAAACTCTCAGTAACATCAAAGGAAACGTCATCTATATCTTCAATTATTTTATTTACAGTAGCCTCTCTGCTATAAAACTTATCCAGATAATCCTTAACCTGCGCAGGATCAGCCTTATAAGCTTCCGTATCATAACCAGTAGCTACCTTTATTTCATCTTTGGTTTCATTATCCGCTGGATTTGCCATTATTGCATACAAAGTACCATCTTTAATATCAATAGGAATAATAAGTCTTGACAATATAAAACGCATAGATACCCCCTCAAGCACAAGCGGTACCTTTGGGAAATCCTCAGCATTTATAAACGGATTATGCAAGACATTAGAATCAATCATTTTTTATTTTAGCATTTTCAATAAGCTTTTCTGCTATTTGAATGGCATTAAGGGCAGCACCTTTTCTAAGATTATCTGCAACAATCCACATGTTTATACCATTTTCAACGGTATCGTCCTGCCTGATTCTACCGACATACACCTCATCCTTGCCAGAAGCATAGAAAGGCAGAGGATAGACATTCTTTTGCGGTGCATCGTAGACAATGACCCCCGGCGCTTCTGCTAATATAGCCCGTACTTCATTGGCTGTCAGTTTTTTAGCAAGTTCTACATTTACACTTTCACTATGTCCCCTGTACACCGGCACCCTTACTGTGGTAGCCGTAACCTTAATTGAATCATCGCCCATAATCTTCTTAGTTTCATTAACCATCTTGATTTCTTCTTTTGTATAACCATTTTCATAAAAGACATCAATGTGTGGAAGACAATTAAAGGCTATTTGATGCGGATATACGGAGACCTTCACATCTTGAAAGGTCAATAAATCCCTCGTTTGCTGTGTAAGCTCCTCCATAGCATCCCTACCTGTTCCGGAGACCGCCTGATAAGTTGATACCACTATGCGCTTAATTCGTGCAGCATCATGTATAGGCTTAAGCGCTACTACCATCTGTATAGTTGAACAATTCGGATTCGCGATAATCCCCTTATGCCTTTCAATATCAGCCGGATTAACCTCTGGCACTACAAGCGGTACTTCTGGGTCCATACGCCAAGCACTTGAATTATCCACAACAACACAACCATCTTTGGCTGCAATCGGGGCAAAGGTATTACTACGCTGGGCCCCCGCGGAAAATAAGGCTATATCTATACCCTTAAAAACCCCCTCCGTCAGCTCCTCTACAACAACTTCCTTGTTCTTATAAGTAAGCGTACTACCAGCCGAACGCTTGGAGGCAAATAGCCTAAGCGTTTCCACTGGAAAATTCCGCTCTTCCAAGATGGAAACCATTTCATTACCAACAGCTCCCGTTGCTCCCACAACTGCTACAACATATTTGTCTTTACTTTTAAGCATTTTTAATAGACCTCCATATCAATGGATATTATAACTTTAAGAAAAAAAAAAGAAAAGAAAAAAAAGCATAGCAACTATTGTTATAGCGCATTTCGATTTGATAAGGACACAAATTGTAGATAATAAAATAGGGCAGACACATAGGTCTGCCCCTACGATACACGTATTTTTGTAGTGGCGAACCTATTATTTCCTTATCTTAACTGCTATTATTGGAGCGGCAAACCCCTCGTAAGCAACATATAATTCACTCATTCTGGAGTCTTTCAAATGCAGAGGAACAAAGACCATTCCTCGGCTGACTTCATCAGAGATTCTAACCTTGGTTTTAGCTTGACCACGTTTGGATTCTATTGTTACGATGTCTCCGTCTTTTAGACCGAAGAACTCGGCATCGTATTCATTAATTTGCACAAAAGAATCGGCAAAGACGTGACTGAGGCTCTTTGACATAACGGAAAAGGCTCCTGAGTGCTGCATAATATTACCGCTTACCATTAAAAGTGGATAATCGTCATCGGGTGGGTCCATTTCTTCATATGGTACGGGGACATAATTCCATTTTTCATCGCCTATGTGCAGTTTTATTTGGTGGATTTTTTCTTTAAGTGCCGATAGATCGTCCATACCTATTGGGTGGTGCATTGCCCGTGAGAGGTTTCTGAAGATTTTCCAATCCGGTGTAGCATCTGTTGCTGGTTCTACTATTTTATTTACCTTTTGTCTTATGCCTGCGGCATTTATAAAGGTACCTTCTTTTTCAGCCCAGCTTGCTGCTGGAAGTACTATATGGGCAAATTTCTCTGCTGTTTTTGTAAGTCGGATATCTTGTGCTATGATTAAATCAAGGCTACCAAGGACTTCTTCCAATTTATTTAGGTCAGGATAGGTTATTAGGGGGTCTTCACCAATAATAAATAGGGCACTTATTTGTCCCTTTTCGTAGAGCATTTTGAAGATGTTTTTGCCGGGTTTATCGGTAATTTTTTCGTATCCGGGTAGATAATCCGGCGTGATACCCATTTGCCACATACCATAGGTGTTTGAATAAGTAGCTGGCATTTGCAATGCTTGTGGACCGTCGCCAAGGAGCATTACCATATTTGATGCAGCTAGTGCTGTGCCAAGTCCCTTGTTGTTTTCAGCAGGGCCGATTGTTATTGCTGTAAGGCGTCTTTCGCCTTTAAGAAACATATCTATGACTTCTGTAAACTCGCGGCTACAGATTTCCGCTATATCTGAAACCTGTTGTATTGTATAGGCTTTTAGAAGCTGGATGAGGGCATCAAGATTACCGGCTTCTCTGGATCTCTTATTTTTTAGGTGTAGTCCCTTATCAATTGCAGCCTTCATGATACCATTTAAAATAGCCTGCGATGTGCCCGGTTTGATTCTTAACCACTTGCTGCTACGTTTAGACAGTTTAGTTTCCCGTGGGTCCATCACTATCAACTTAGCGCCCTTTTGTACTGCCTCTATGAACTTAAGCCCCCATATTGGGTGTGTTGAGGTAATATCAGACTCCAAAACTAGTAGAACATCTTTATCAAGTGGGGAGTTTAGACTTATTGGTAAGGTGTGGAGACCAAAGGTCATCTCCACCGCCTGTTGAATTTTAGCATAACCAAATCTATCAGAATCTATGTTGTTTGTACCTATAACGGAGCGCATGAACTTTTGCAGCATGTAGTTATCCTCGATAGTGCAGCGAGGTGAGCCGATAGCCCCTATGCTATCAGGTCCTTTGGTTTTAATGATTTTCCTTAAATGTATAGATAGGTATTGCATGACCTCATCCCACGTGGATTGGCGAAGCATACCATTTTCTCTTATCAAGGGGGTTGTCAACCTATTAGCAGCATAAACAAAATCCACACCGTATCTACCCCTACCGCAAAGATCACCATTATTAACGCCTTTATTTTTAACACCCTTAGCACTTATAATCCGTCGCTCCCGTACATTTAATGTAATGGTGCATCCAACACTGCAATATGGACAAATATTATCCCGTTCTTCTAAAAACCATGCTAAAGACATATATTTAAAAGGCTTACTACCAAGAGCCCCCACCGGACAGGCATCCACACACTGGCCACAAAACTCGCAATCCAGCACCTCCTGAAATGCCGGACTTATTTTCGTATTAAACCCCTTATCTATCAAATTAATAGCCCCAACCCCTTGGTGTTCCCAACAGACCCGCACACACTTACCGCACAATATGCACCTATTCGGATTTAGCTCTATAAACGGGCTTTCAGCACTAACGGCATGTTTCTTTTCCTCTTTAAATGCACTTTCCGTCGAACCATACTTATAGGCTAGGTCTTGCAGTTTACAGTTACCTGCTTTATCGCAAACGGGGCAGTCTAATGGGTGGTGGATTAGTAGCATATCAAGGACTGCTTTGCGGGCATTAATAACAGCCTCTGAGTTAGTGTAGATAACCATACCATTTTCAGGTGGTGTGGAACAAGCAGAAAGGAGCCTATCGTAGCCTTCAACTTCAACAACACAAAGCCTACAGCCACCAAATGGTCTAATCCGGTCATCCCAGCACAAATGCGGTATGTCTATGTCCTTAGCAAGGGCTATTTGCAGCAGTGTAGTGTCCTTTTCCACTTCTACTTTTTTACCATCTATTGTTATTGTAATCATTGGTTTTCCTCCTTGCTGGTCTGTGCGCTGGCTAGTGATGGGTCATACCAAGCGGCATGGCCTATTTTAATAGCATTAAATGTACAGGTTTCATAACAAGTTCTGCACCGTATGCACAAACTCTGATTAATGGAGTGTGGTTTTTTTCGTTCACCGGAGATAGCGCTCACTGGGCATTTACGAGCACAACTGGTACAGCCCTTACAGCTTTGCCCATCTATTGTAAAGGTTGATAGCGTTTTACATACGCCTGCCTTACACCATTTGTCGTGGATGTGGGCATAAAACTCCTCTTTAAAGTGTTTCATGGCACTTAATAGTGGTAGTACTATGGTACGCCCAAAACCACACAGTGAGGTCCTTTTGACTTCAATGGCAATATCTTCTAATATTTGCATATCATTTTCTGTTGCCTTGCCTTCGGTAATATCAGTAAGTTTGCCAAGCATAAGGGTTGTTCCTATACGGCATGGTACACATTTACCGCAGGACTCAGCAACGCCAAAGGTCATGGCAAGCCGTACGGCATTTACTATGCAAGTATTTTGGTCAAGCACTATGATACCGCTTGAGCCTACAATTGATTCGTGCTGTTTAATATCGCCGTAGGTTAAGGGCATCTCTATGCTACTTGGAGGCAGAAATGCCCCAGTTGGACCGCCAATTTGTACAGCTTTAAGCTTACTACCCTTTCTAAGCCCACCAGAGATATCGTACACCATACTTTTTAGCGACACGCCAAAAGGTACTTCTACTAATCCATTAAACTGAAGTGGACCTGTTAGGGTAAATAATTTTGTACCTGATGAGTCGTCAGTGCCAAGTGTCTTAAACCACTGAGCCCCCTTTAGTATTATTTGTGGTACGTTTGCAAAAGTCTCACCGTTATCAACAACGGTGGGGCAGTTCCAAAGCCCGCGTGTAGCAGGGTAAGGCGGTTTTGGTGTTGGATAGCCGCGTTTACCTTCTATGGATGCTATCAGGGCGGTTTCCTCGCCACAGATAAACGTACCAGCACCTATAAATAACTCTATATTAAAACTAAATGTAGTATTTAGTATATTTTTTCCTAAAAGCCCGTATTTGGTTGCACCTTTTAAAGCCTTTTCCATTAATTGTATGAGGCTTTTATGCTCAGGCTCCCTTATATATATATATCCTGTGTGTGCCCCTATGGCGTATCCAGCAATGATCATCCCCTCTATAATAGAGTGCGGGTCTATCTCCATTATAGCTCTCGATATAGCTCCGGCGTTACAGATTACATACTTAGAGCCGTTGAGATTTGCCGGTGGCACGCTATAAGCAGCAATTTCCCATTTAGTCCCAGTTGGAAAACCACTACCACCTCGTCCCCTAAGGGCAGCGTCTTTTATAATGCCAATCACATCCATTGGGGATTTATTTGTAATAGCCTCAATAGCCCCCCTATAACCATCCTGCGCTATGTAGTCGTCTATGCTGGTGGGGTCTATTTTGGTGCGGTTTTGCAGCACCCGCTTGGATTGTAGTTTGTATGTAGGAATATCTTCAATTTTTGGAATAGGTTTTTTAGTTGTTGGGTCATTATACATATACTTTTCAACAATATTACCTTTGATAACGTGTTCTTCGATAATCTCTGGAATATAATCCGGTTTAACTTTTTCGTAGAAATATCCCTCCGGATAAATCTGAAGAATAGGTCCATGCTCGCATAATCCACTACAACCATTAATGCCTACAAGTACAGTATCAAGTATCCCCCTTGCCTTAAGCTCCTCTTCTACAATAGCCTTAATCTTTAAACCATCCCGTTTGCTGCAACTACTGCCAGCACATAGCATCAAGACAGCCTTTTTTTCTGCCTTAAGCTTCAACGCCTGTTCCTTAATTTTCATGAGTTCATCTATAGTTATTTTCGACATAAACGCTCTTTCTCCTTCCCTAATTATAAGCCTTCAATATCTCATCCACCTTGTCTACCTCTACCCGCGTGTGGCTATCATCGTCTATTTCCATAACAGGCGCATCACTACATGCACCAACGCAAAATACCTTTTCATAGGAAAACCTCATATCCTCGGTAATATCGCTATCTTGCAGGTTAAGCCCTGCAGTTAAGTTTTTGAGGAGTGTCTCCGCCTTTTTGGCAATACACGCTGGCCCCATGCACACCTTTATATGGTGTCTTCCCCTTGGCTTCATAGTAAAGGATGGGTAGAATGAAACAACCGAGTGGATTTCACTAACAGGAATCTTTAACCCCTTTGATATGATTTTTTGTACCTCCTCTGGCAGATAACCAATGAGCGCTTGAGCTTGCCTTAATACTTCTAAAAGCATGGCTGGTTTGCCCTTGTACTTATTCACTATAATAGCCAACTCACCTAATTTATCAACATATTGTGCAGTTTTAATTTCCTTTTTAATAGAAGGTGCAAATTGCTTAGATAGATAGAATGCCCTTTTTGTTGTTTGCAGCAAAATCTCTAATGAAAAGGGTTTTGTCAGGTAGTCAAGTATGCCTTCAGTTTTAACAAATTCATGGTTAGTATCAACAACAGCGACAACACACGTATCCGGATACTTCCTGTGCAGCCATCTAACTAAGTTGGAACCATCATTGTGAATTTTTTCATAATTTATAAATACCACATCGTACGTGTCACAGAAAAATATCTCCATAGCCTCATGTCCATCAGTAACAGCCCTGACTAAAAATCCCTCTGGCACTAAAACCTTTCCGCAGCTTTCTATGACATAAGAATCATCGTCAACGACAAGTACCTTACCTTCCATAATTAATAACACCTCCTAATGGAAAAAATATTAAAAAAATGAGGGTGCTCCTTTCATAGGTGTGCTTGCGCACCTTAAAGTCCACAAAATGGATAGCATTAGTAGCATAAAACACCCATAATTCATTATATATTAAAAGAAATCAGCTTTGCAAAACATTATTCCAAAGAATAAGGAAACAAATACATAAGAATAAGGAAACAAATACATAGTAAGCGCTCTGCCCTCACACTCCCGCCAAAAGTAAGGTAGCACTGTAAGGTCTTTTAAGAACTGCTTTTTATACCTGAAATCCATCGTGAGACAATGACTGGTAATATTCTTTTGCCTGTCTAAGATTAAGAGAATCCGTATGCGTATCCTCAATCACCAAATGATAAAGCGCATAGTCCTCTAAAATCTCCTCTATTTTGTTGAATGTTGCAATATCAATTTCAACTGCCAACTTGTTATTATTTTCATCTATAACATATTTTTTTACAATTTCCAACATAAAATCCTTCTCCTTAAACTGTCCATTGCGGAGAATGTGGCCAACCACATCTTTTTACGCTATCCTTATTATAGAAAAAATGTGATGATATTTTCAAATTATAGTGCATTTTGATTTGATATGTTTGGCAATGTGAGTATGCCCTTTTTACGCTACAATTCCGCTTGAATTTTTATTAATAATTAAGTTAGACTTAGATTATGCCAGTAATAACATTACCAAAAGTATTAAGAGAAGTGCTTGGTGATAAAGGTGCTGAAGCTTTAGTTAGAGTCATCAATGATGCGGACTTAGGTTCAAGGAAGGATTTGGCTACTAAAGAAGATGTAGTCAAGGTAAAAGAAGAGCTCTTTAAAGTAGAAGCTAGACTCAAAGAAGAAATACATAGACTAGATACCAAAATAGACAAAGTAGAAGCAAAGTTAACTGAGCGCTTAGCTGCTGAAATAGCAAAGGTAAATGAACGGATTAACTCCCTTGACAATAAGTTAAATGAACGGATTAACGCCCTTGACAATAAGCTAACCAGTGAAATAGGGCAACTACGTGGGGAATTTTCACAACTGCGTGGGGAGTTTGCGCAACTACGTGGGGAGTTTGCCGTAATGAAGTGGATGTTTGGTATTGTCATCGCTGGTATCGTATCCTTAATTGTCAAGGCATTTTTTATGTAATAACATGGTGGGCAGAGTTAGCAAGACCGTTTTTTTTATTTTTAGTTTTCCTACAAATTTAGTTAGGGATAACCACATAATCATTATTACTTAGCTCCCATTGGTTTGAAAAAAACCCCAGTCCTTTAACCGCTCCCCAGCCTTGTATTTCTATTTCTTTTGTAAATATTATAAAATCCCCAGCTCCGGACTTATCAGCAAGTGAAAGGTATTTTAGGCTAATCTTTTCTGTTTCTTCATCCGTACCTGCAAATATGGCAACGTATTTACTGCTATTTAGTGGGTTTGGATAAATCATGTTTAGGGCGTAGTTACCATACAGTATTTTGTCACCAATTGATATACTGTTATTTTCAATTTGTACGGGTAAACTTGGCATAATTTTTCTACTTACAAGATTTACTTTCGGTGAGCCCAAGAGAACCAGATTGTAGTTTTTTATGATGTTATCGTCCAAATCTGTATCTGGGAGGATAAGTGTATAACCGTTTGCCATACTCCATTGCAGATAGGAAACTGTGCGTGCATTATTTAAAAGAATATCAGTAACATTACCCCCACCTTGTGTACCATAAACTATGGCAAAGGGTGAAAAAAACACTGTCGGAAGAACTCCGTATTGGTCTTTTGACTTGATAGGTTTAGTGGGGTTTTGAGTGTTTTTATTTTTTGAAAATGTAAACGTGCGCTTTTCATTTAAGTTTAATTCATACACTGTACCATTCCAATTTAAGGCACCAAAATTGTCGTCAAGCAACCCTTTTTGTAGCTCCACCTTTAGGGTTTCCACATTTGTACTTTCTATCTGGACGTAGTTTTCTAAAACCGTGGCATCAACCATTGTTTCATGAAATACCTTTTCTTGCGTTACTACTTCTATCCAGTAATATTTATTGTTTACCGATATGTCGAAGGTCTTAAAACGCACATGTGTGGGGTGGGTGATACGTTTCTTATATTTAAGAAAATCCATGATAGCTGGCTCATCGAGGCAAAAACTACTATTTTCAGCAGCCACACCCCAAACGTGTTCACCTGTGGGGTTTTCCCGATAGTTGACATCATAGCCGTAACCACTTAGAAGCTTATAGTAAATCCTCGAATGAAGGGCTGGCACGACTCTATCTAATGCGCCGTGGCTAATTAGTACGGGCAGGTGCATGGCATTAAAGGCATAAAATGGCGTATTTGCATAAAAAAGGGCACGCTGTCTAAGTGCTAAAACCTCCGGGGAGGTGTAGTATGTGCTTCTATTAAAAATTTCAGGCGTGTACTGTGCCTTAGTTGTCCATGCAGCGTGGGGTACGATAGCTGCAAAGGGGGATGGATTTTGTAGCGCAATATGCCACACACCCTGCCCACCCATTGATGCACCCATTAAATATACCCTGTCTTCATCAATATTATAGGAGGTTTTTATATGCTCAAAGACCTCCTCAAAGTCAATGCGCCCTTGGTCTTGCCAATCAAAGCCGTAGGGGCGGCGGTTTGTAGGACCAACAACAAAAGCCCACTCCTTAGCCCTGTAGTTTTTCACGTGTGCAATCGCCTCCTCCCCCGCCCCGTGCAGCGATAATATGAGGGCATAGCCCTTGCCTCCTTGTTCCTTATATAAAGAGTCGTCATTGTCGAGCGGATATAAAATGGCGTAGTACTGAACGGAGTTATCCATTTTCGATAAAAACGTACGCCTACGTACCTCTGCACCTTTTTTGACCTCAAGGGGCACATTGTGTTTGTTTAAAAGTTTCCCCTGATAATATACCTCTAATTCTAAGAAATATTCCTTTCCTGCCTGCGCTGGCTCTTTCATTGAAAACTTAAGCGGTGGTTTTACTATTGCCCCTGATATGATATTACCAAAAGAAAACTCCTTTTCATAGAAATAGGCATTTCCCTTAATTTTCAGAGTAAGCCCTTTAAGGTTAAGCCCCGTCGTATTTGCCAAACTAACGCTAAAAGGCGCATCTTCAAAGCGCTCACCCTCCAATAAATCCGGCACTGTGTAATCTGATAAAAAAATAACGTCTGCCGTAGACGGCAATAATCTAAAGAAAAAGTCCTTGTCGCCTTTACCTACAAGTTTTAACAAAATCCTATTTATCCCCTTATCAAGTATGACTGGTATCATGACAAAATCATCTGGATAAGGATAGCCTGGGTAATTTACACCGTTTATGGAAAAAGATGACACATTACTTAAATGTACCAAAGCCCGTTTTGGCTGTGGTAGTGGTAGCTGTGCCGAGGCAAAGCCAACATTATATAACGCTACTTGCCCATAGCGATAAGCTGCCAGTTCCCAGTTGGTGTCTGGATAGTGGATTTGTACGTTAGCATTTGCAGCACTTACGCTAAACCAGTGCACTAGTCCATTATCCGCGATAGGCGAGGTTAATGACATGAGGTCGTTAATACCTTGTTCACCTTTGGAAATTAAAAATGGGCCGGCTACTTGCCAGTTTTTAATAATAAGCTCGCTATCTATAGATGGTAGGTTTGCACCTGCTACAAGCATTGAAAACATTAATATTTTAGATAAAAACGCTCTTTTCATTATAAAAATAAGCTTACCATTTTATTGAGAGTGTTTTCTTGGTAAAAAAAAATAGTTAAGTCGCCACTTTGTAAATGAGACTTAGGGAGGCTAAACTATTACGTAAAAATGTTGTATAAGAATATTACACCAATGGTATAGGTATTTATAACATAGGCAAATGGTTACTTATAATCGTCCGTAAGCCACAATTCGTAATGTCTATCTCTGATATTTTTTGAATTTTCGTATTTTGCCGATAAATCTTTTGTTACTACCACCACACCTAATTCCGTGAGCTTTGCTGCCAATTTTTCTGCTTCTTCTTTTTCTTTTTGCTTGAAAAAGCGAAGCTCTGTTTTTTCTAATTTAAAGTCTAACCTCTCTATTGCTGGTACTTTAAGGGCAAGAGAGCTTGTCTCCTTTAGTTTAAAGGCCAATTGTTTAGCTTTTTCTCTTTGTGATTCATCTTTAATATGAAAGTATACCCTCATAGGAGTTTCTTTGTGTATTTGTTTTAGTAGTTCTGGCTTTTTTTCTCCCATATCATTTACTGCCTTATTGGCTACTTTAGCTACTTCAATAGGTGCATTATCAGCAATATCTTTTATTATGAGCATTATTGCATTAGGTAAATCTTCTTCTTTATTAAAATGTGCAGCTAGTTGCATACCTGCTATGCGTTCTTGTTCGTTACCACTGACAATATATTTAGTAAGCATATTAATAAGATTCATGTATCTTTCTTGCTCTGAGAAATGATAACCAGTAAAGAAAATAGCAATAGGAAGAATTATATTAGACACCATATCAACTATCATATCCCAGCTATCAATCTTCCTTGCAATATTCCTTGAATCAGTTACTTTGTTTGTATCAACATCGTGATTTTTTTTATCTTCCATGTCTTTATCCTGAGACTCGTAAAGTCTGTTGCTAACTTTACACAAATAAATCTTTAGCTGAAATAGAAGTACTCATATGACTTACCTCATATATTATGTGGTAAACTATTCAATGTAAAGACCCAAAATGCCATAGTAAATTAAATATATTTAATATTAGAGAGATTTAGAGGTAAATTATGCTTATTATTCAAATAGTTATATTCTAATTATATGGACTGAACAAAAATATGGGAGCCTCATAGGTCTGTCCCTACAATACATGTATTTTGTAGGGGACAAGCCCTTAATTTTGTACCTATTAGATCGAAATGCGCTATAATATACCAGTTAGGCATTTTTTTATAAATACCAAGTTTATAAGGACAAGGGGCTTATTATGAATAAAATCGAAATATGTGCCAATCTGGTAGACATTTTTAGCAAAGAAATTTATCCGGCAATCATTAAAGTAGAAGACGACAAAATAGCTTCAATTACAAGAACCGATGGCAAATATGATAACTACATACTGCCGGGACTTATAGACTCCCACATCCATATTGAAAGCTCTCTCCTAATTCCTTCTGAATTTGCACGGCTTGCATCTGTACACGGTACGGTTTGTGTGGTATCCGATCCACATGAAATCGCAAACATCATTGGCATTGCTGGGGTTCGATACATGATAGAAAACGGTAAAACAGTCCCGTTTAAGTTCTATTTTGGAGCACCTTCATGCGTTCCAGCCACCGATTTTGAAACATCAGGGGCTAGGCTTGGCATAGCCGAGTTAGAAGAACTTTTTGATACACATGGAGTGCAATATTTAAGTGAGGTTATGAACTATCCGGGGGTTATTAACAATGACCCGTTTTTACTTAAAAAAATAGCAATAGCTAAAAAAAGACACTTGCAAGTAGACGGCCATGCCCCAGGACTAAGCGGTGAGGATTGCATTAAATACATAAGTGCTGGTATCACCTCTGATCATGAGTGTATAACAACAAACGAGGCTCTTTTTAAACTGGCACACTCTATGAAAATCCACATACGTGAAGGCTCAGCATCCAAGGATTTTGATACCCTTGTTAGCCTCATTGATGAGCACTACGAAAACATTATGTTTTGTAGCGACGATAAACACCCCGATGACCTTACAAGGGGACACATAAACGATATGGTAAAGAGAGCCTTTGCCCTTGGCATTGATAAAATGAAGGTATTGCAATGTGCTTGTATAAATCCAGTAAAACACTATGGACTGGACGTCGGACTCTTGCAAAAAGGTGATCCGGCTGATTTCATCGTTGTGGATAATCTCGATAATTTCAATATACTGCACACCTACATAGATGGAGTGCTTGTGGCAAGCCATGGAAAATCACTCATTGAACATGTAAACTATGGCGTTATCAATAATTTTAATACGGGAAAAAAGACTGTTGAGGAATTTGAAGTAATAGCAGAATCTGAAAAGATAAAGGTCATAAAGGCAATAGATGAACAGATAATGACAGATGTTGAGTATGAAGAGCCGCTTGTTCGTAAAAATATGGTTGTCTCTGACATTAAGCGTGATATACTGAAGCTCACAGTAGTTAATAGATATGAAAACAGTAGGCCAGCCATTGGATTTATTAAAAATTTTGGCTTAAAAAGCGGTGCTATTGGCTCAAGCATTGCCCACGATTCGCACAATATAATAGCCGTCGGTGTTACCGATAAGGACATAGCGATGGTAGTTAATGAAATAATAGACCAAAAAGGTGCTATTTGTATTTTCGCAAATGGCGGCCTTCAAACGCTGCCCCTGCCTGTTTGTGGTATAATGTCAAATGGCGATGGGTATGAGGTTGCCAAAAACTATGACTTAATGGATAAGGCAGCTAAAGCCCTTGGTTGTAAACTTAAAGCACCATTTATGACACTTTCATTTATGGCTTTACTTGTAATTCCTAAACTAAAGCTAAGCGATATGGGGCTTTTCGATGTTGAACTATTCGACTTTACAGACTTGTTTGGCAGTGGGGATTAATGGAAATAAGAAAGGCATCAGATAAGGACGTTTTACAAATAGGAGAACTCTTTCAACACTGTTTTTCAAAGGAACTAAGCCAAGAGCTTTGGTACTGGAAGTACAGGAATGCACCGTGGGGAGCTGTTTCTTATGTGGCAATAGATAACGGAAAGCTAATCTCTCACTACGGAGCTGTGCGCTATATTTTCCTGAAAAGTGGCTACCCATTGACTAGCTATCAGTTTTGCGACGTGATGACGCACAGCGCCTACCGCGGTAAAGTGTTTGGTAAATCCCCACCAGTTGTGCGGGCCGGCCAAATGCTTTATACAGATAATTACATGGACTTTGCCTTTGGTTTCCCCTCGAAACGACATGCAAGACTACAAGCCCTTATGTTTAAGGGAAGTTCATACAAGGAGACTATTACACTTAAAAAAAATCTCTCAAAACTAAATAATACTCCTCTGCTTAGCATAAATGAAGGCTGGCATACACTTAAACCATCTGAAATAGATATGCTTTGGAATAAAAGTAAAACCTCATACTCTTTAACAATTAATAAAGAAAAGGCATATCTTTTGTGGCGATATAAAGAAATACCACAAAGAGCCTACAGTGCCATTTCCATAAGGAACACCTTTACTGGTACACTTAAAGCCCTTGCATTCATGTCTTATAAGGAAAAAGAAGCTAATCTACTGGATATTATTGTTATAAATAAAAAACTATACCAACACTGCCTTGACCTTATTGAAGATTATTTATTTAAAAAGGAATTTCTGTTTTTAAATATATGGCTAAACAGTGCAACTAAATACATTGTAACGTCAGACTATAAGGAAAACGACGGAATACCATTTGCGTTTAGACCAGTTAATGAGAAATTATTAAATGCTGAGGAGTTTTTTAGTTTATACGACTTCCGTATGGGAGATTATGATGACGTTTAAGTATAGCGTATTTCAATTTAATAGATAACAAAATTAAGGGCTTGCACCTATTTTTATTATCTACACTTTGTGTTCTTATCAAATCGAAATACGCTGGGGTATACCTAAATAAAAATGGTTTGCAAGCATAATAATTGTATTTTTATCCAATACCGTTCGGCATTAATTATGCTGATGGTATAGTTACAGTTAAAAACACTTTCACGGTGTATTTATTTTGAGTCTATTTGTCATTAGCGCATTTCGATTTAATAGGTAACAAAAATTA
>JAGYWI010000035.1 GCA_018606805.1 Candidatus Magnetomicrobium cryptolimnococcus | reverse complement strand
ATATGATATGGCAGATAAAATTATATGGAGCAAAGAGGAATTAGACGTATATGACTATTGGCTTATGAAAGAACAAGACGCAAGGGGAGCAATAGAATATTCTTTCTCAGAAGGGGAAAAAGAAGGGGAAAAAAAAGGTTTAATTAAAGGCAAACAAGAAGGCTTAATTGAAGGTGAACAAAAAGGTTTAATTAAAGGCAAACAAGAAGGCTTAATTGAAGGCAAACAAGAAGGCTTAATTGAAGGCAAACAAGAAGGCTTAATTGAAGGCAAACGAGACGGGTTAATTGAGGGTATTGAGGCATTACTTGAGCTTAAATATGGGCTGGACGGAATTGCGCTCATAGATAAAGTAAAACTTTTGGATACAATAGAAGAGTTAGATATATTGAAAAATTTGATTAAAAACTCTACTACGATAGACAAGATAGAAGAATATTTATGTAGATAAAGATGTAACATGGAAAAAAGTGAACACACACTATGGTGTACCCATTTGTCAAGACAATTTTTAATATCTTTTTGTTACTTCTCCTTTAATGCTTCTATTGCTATTTTTGCCTTTAATGCTGCCGTTAAGCTTTCTCTCATTATCTATGTATTAACCTCCTTACTTTTCTTCTCTCTTCCTTCCCTCCTGTAACTTAACATACTGTCTAAATTTATGGGTCCATTATACCTTTACAAAAATAACCATTTATTATTATACTAATCATGTGTTCTTAAATTAATGGGTAGGTTAAAAATGGAAATTTTAAAGCAGAGCAATTTTGAGGATATGCAACTAATACGGCGCGGTAAGGTGCGCGATATTTATGACTTTGGCACTCAACTACTTATGGTTATGACTGATAGGATTTCCGCTTTTGATGTGGTGCTGCCAAATGGCATACCCGGTAAAGGCCAGATGTTAACAAAACTGTCCGTCTTTTGGTTTGATTATCTAAAGGATATTGTTGCCAATCACTTGATTTCAACAAAAGTGGAAGACTATCCGCAGGCAGCACAAAAATATAAAAACGCACTTAGCGGTAGAAGCATGTTTGTTGAAAAAACACTAGTAATACCGGTTGAGTGCATAGTGCGCGGTTATATAACAGGCTCAGGCTGGGCTGACTATAAAAAGACAGGGGCTGTGTGCGGTATTGCACTTTCAGATGGGTTAGAGGAATCGCAGCGGCTGCCACAGCCGATATTTACCCCAAGCACTAAGGCAGAAAACGGTCATGACCTAAACATTTCTTTTGATGAGGCATGTCGCATGGTTGGCACCGACATTGCCCAAACAATAAGAGGTTTAAGTATTGCAATATACAAAAAAGCCTCTGACTACGCCCTAACAAGGGGGATTATCATAGCCGATACGAAGTTTGAATTTGGTATTCGTCAAAATGGTGAGTTAATCTTAATAGATGAGGTATTGACACCGGATTCCTCACGGTTTTGGCCAAAGGAAAAATACGCTCAAGGACGCTCACAAGATAGCTTTGATAAACAAATCGTAAGAGATTACCTACAAACGCTTACATGGAATAAGACCTATCCCGGCCCAAACCTGACAGATGAGATTATATCAAAAACTGCTCGGCGTTATAAAGAAATCGTTGATATTTTAGTACAAAGCTAACACTTTAAGGAGAGGAATGTACAAGAAGAAGCTTATTCCAGTTTGTGGTTGGTGTAAAAAGATAAAGCCAGAGGGGATGGACTGGCAAACAATAGAAAATTATCTAATATCTCAAGGTTTTACGGACATCACCCACGGTATGTGTCCGGCATGTTCGGAAAAGATTTTTCAAAAACGCGTTTACCTTGAAAGCTATCAAAATATAGCTAAAATCATCAATTCAAGTCTCTCACTTAATGAAGTACTTAACCTTATTGTAACAAACGTGGTTAAGGTTATGAACGTAAAGGGCTGCCTTTTGAGACTTGTAAATAAGAAAAAAGGGACTTTGGACGTTGCCGCATACCATGGGCTTAGCGAACAATATATAAATAAAGGTACCGTCTATATAGATAGAAGCGTTGATGACGCACTATCGGGCAAGGCTGTTTCCGTGTACGATATTACAGAAGATATGGCGTATAGATACCGGCGCGAGGCATCAAAGGAAGGTATCCGTAGCATAGTGTCCATACCAATGCGCTTTGAAGGCGAAGTTATCGGTATATTAAGGATGTATACAGATGAGCCACGTGATTATACCACCGAGGACTTGAAATTCGTTACAGCCATAGCCGAACAAGCCGCACTTGCTATTATGAATGCCAAGTACTTTGAAACCATCGTCTCCAGAGAAAGAGAATACTTGCGGCTTTTTCGGGATATCTCCATGGCCATCAGCTCTTCTTTAAATACAATAAACGTGCTCAACATAATAGTACAAAAACTCGCAGAATCTATGCAGGTAAAAGGCGCTACCATAAGGCTTTTAGATGAACAAAGCGGTAACTTTAAATTTGGCGCAGCCTTCGGTGTTAGCGATAAATACCTTTCTATGAAAGGTATTGATGAAATAAACCATGACTGGTTTACAAAGAAAACCTACACGCCAATCGCCATCTACGACATAGCAACCGACGAACGCCTGACACATAAAGACGAGCTCATTAATGAATCTATTAAAAGCCTGCTGATTGTCCCAATCATAGCAAAAGACAAAGCCATTGGCGTTATAACCTTGCTAAGTGGTTGGTTTCGTAGCTTTAAACAAGAAGAGCTCGAACTTCTATTATCCATATCAGCACAGTGCGCCATAGCTATAGAAAATGCCATTATGTACGAAAAAAAATATAAAGAAGCTACTTATCTGAAAATACTTCAAAATATTACTAAACTCCTCAGTGCCGCACCGGATTTTAGCGAAATATTGGATATTATCGTAACCAAACTACCAGAAATAATGAATACAAAGGCTGCAACCATCAGGCTTATAGATAAAGAAACAAATAAACTCGTCCTTGTAGCTTCAAACGGCCTTAGCCCTGGATACCTGAAAAGAGGTAGCATTGATACGGAAGATAATATACAAATGGCCCTCACCGGTAAACCCGTGGCTATCTATGACGCCGCACAAGATAGTAGGATTATATATAATAAGGAGGCAGAAGCCGAAGGCATTAAAAGCATACTAGCCGTACCACTGATAGTCTACGGAGAAATTATCGGCGTCTTAAGACTCCTTACAGATAGCCATAGATACTTCGCACAAGATGAAATAGACTTTGCTATGGCACTTGCTGAGGAGGCTGCTATCGCTATAAAAATAAAGAAATTTATTGGAAGCTAAAAAAAGAAAAAGAAAAAAAAAGAAAAAGAAAAAAAGAAAAAGAAAAAAAAAGAAAAAAAAGATTAGAGGATGCGGGGGAAAACTTTTTGCCTAAAAAGTTTTCCCCCGCACCCCTTTTCAAAAACTTTTAAACTGTAAGTTAGTAGCTAAAATCAATCTTTGGTTTGATTATTATATGTAAATATAGCGCATTTTGATTTAATATGTAACAAAAATTAAGGGCTTGCCCCCTAGGTTCGCCCCTACAAAAATACATGTATCGTAGGGGCAGACCTTTCGCGTGTCTGCCCTACAACATGTAGTGATGGATTTATATGAAAATTAAAGAAAAAATAACAAATTACATGGAAATGATAAAGTTTTCTCATTCGGTATTTGCCCTGCCGTTTGCCTTAACTGCTGCTATTTTAGCGGCTAATGGGTTACCGCAGATGAATATTATGGGCTGGATTATCCTTGCTATGGTTAGTGCTAGGACTGCTGCTATGGGGATGAATCGCATTATTGATAAAGATATTGATAAGTTAAACCCACGTACTGCTAATCGCCAGTTGCCAAGGGGGGTTATCAAAAGCCGTGATGCCTTGTTTTTTACTTTGATAGCGTCTGCGCTTTTTATTTTTTCTGCGTATATGTTAAATGAGTTGTGTTTTAAGTTATCGCCGGTAGCTTTACTTTTGTTTTTTATTTATCCTTATGCCAAACGCTTTACGTGGCTGTCGCATGTGATTTTGGGGCTTTCTATTGGTTTAGCACCGCTTGGGGCGTGGATTGCCGTTACTGGCTTGATTGATTGGCGAATTTTATTACTGGTATTTGCTGTGCTTTTTTGGCTTGCTGGGTTTGATATTATTTATGCCCTGCAGGATTTAGACTTTGACAAAAACCATGGGCTTAACTCGATACCGCAGCGTTTTGGGCCGCAGTTGGCGCTTATTATATCCAAGGGGTTTCATCTGCTTACGTGGCTTTTGCTGGTTTATACTGGTATGGCTTTTGATTTAGGTATCGTCTATTACATAGGGATTTTATTAGTTAGTGTATTTTTGTTTTATGAGCACTATTTGGTACGGGCTGATAGGCTTGATAAGATAAATATAGCTTTTTTTAATATGAATGGTTACATTAGTATCACTATTTTTGTTTTTGTCTTTATAGATAGAGTTTAATTATGGACGGCGAATATAAAATAAAGCTATCGGTATTTGAAGGGCCAATGGATATACTCTTGGCTCTTATAAGGGAAAATAAGATAAACATATATGACATTCCCATTTCATTTATAACAAATCAGTATCTTGAATACCTAAAGATTATGAAAGAGCTAAACCTTGATATAGCCGGGGAGTTTCTTGTAATGGCGGCAACGCTTATTTACATTAAATCGAGGATGCTCTTACCAAGCGGTGAAGCTGCTCAAGATGAAGAAGAGGAAGACCCGCGCGTGGAGCTTGTGCAAAAACTCCTTGAGTATCAGTTTTATAAAGAAACTGCCCTTGTTTTAAAAGAAAAGGAAGATGAGTGGGAGGGGTTTTTATCAAGGCCGGAGTTGGCTTTTGAAGGGGAAGTGCAGCAGGAAAAAGACGAGGTAGTGGACTTGGGGCTTAGTGGCGTTAGTCTTTATGATCTGCTGAGTGCCTTTTGCAAGGTACTTGAAAATGCCCCGGCTGACATTGTTACAATTACGAAAGAGACCTTGACCGTTAGGGATAAAATTGTTATTATTATGGAGCAGTTAAACGTTAGAGGGGAGATGGATTTTAAGGCGTTTTTTGAGGTAAAACCGGCAAGGATTGAAGTGGTTACTACGTTTCTTGCTATGTTAGAGCTCCTTAAATTAGGGGTTATAACGGTATACCAGCAAGAGGATTTTGCAAATATAATTATTAGTCTTAAGATGGTGGATAAAGATGAAACAGTATAAGGGTGTGTTGGCTTATTTATTGGTTTTGAGTGTTGTATCTTTAGCATTATGTGCATGTGCTTCAACTGAAAAGGAAAGAGAGTTTGAGGCGGAGACGACGAGCCTAAATAAAAATATTGAGGCGGATGCTTATTATCAGTTAGGGGTTTCAAAGATTAACGAAAACGACATACAGGGAGCCTTTGTACAATTAAAAAAAGCCCTTGACATTGAGCCCCGGCATATGGAAGCACTAAATGTGTTAGGGCTAGTTTACTTGCAACTGGAAGATTACGAAAACGCCAAACAAACTTTTCTAAAGGCTATTAAGATAAACAAGGACTTTTCGGATGCTTACAATAATCTTGGCATAACTTACGCTAAGCTGCAAATGTGGGAGGACTCTATACAGGCGTTTAAGGCGGCTATCCAAAATCCTTTTTATAGAACGCCAGACCTTGCTTATAATAACTTGGGGTATTCATACTATAGAATAAAAAAATACGATGATGCCATAATAGCCTTCAAGGAGGCTATTAAACGCGCTGAACAAAACAATTCGCCGTACTACGGATTAGCGCTTGTGTTTAATGCCCAGAAACGCTATGGTGAGGCAAGTGATAGCTTGATGCGGGCTATGCAATTAGACTCTAAATTTAAAGGAGATGTCAATAAGGCGCGCGAGTCGTTTAAAGCCAAGCTTTACTCTATTACCGGATATGAGGCAACTGATTATATTAATTTTTTAGAGATTATGAACTATTAATGGAAAATCGCAAACTGGCATATATAAACACGTGGGGTTGTCAGATGAATGCCCACGATACGGAAAAAATGAAGGGACTTCTTAGCCTTGTTGGCTATGATTTTACAGATAAACAGGAAGAGGCAGACCTAATACTGTTTAACACGTGTAGTATACGGCAAAAGGCTGAACAAAAATTTTACAGCACCCTTGGTATGATGAAGGCGTTAAAGCAAAAAAAGCCGCACATAAAAATCGGCGTAACAGGGTGTATTGCTCAACAAGAGGGTGATAATATTCATAAGGCGTTTCCATTTGTGGACTTCACCGTAGGTCCGCAAAATATATCAATGCTGACAGATGCCCTTGAGTATGATTCATACGTGTCTTTAATTACTGAAAATAAACAATTACACACAAATAACCTCCCAGCCATTCGTAGCGACCAAAGACGGGCGTGGGTTAATATAATGTATGGGTGTAACAATTTTTGTACCTATTGCGTAGTGCCATACGTAAGGGGACGCGAAAGCTCACGACCGTATGGGAGCATACTTGCTGAAATCGGTCAATTAGCTGAGGCTAACTATCAAGAGGTAACCCTACTTGGCCAAAACGTCAATTCCTATAATGGTGGTTGTCCTTTTCACACGCTACTTGAAGAAATTCAAAAAATAGATAGGCTCAAAAGAATCAGGTTTGTAACCTCTCACCCTAAAGACCTTAACGATGAATTAATTAATACAATGGCCACACACAATAAAATCTGCAAACACATTCACCTGCCGCTGCAATCGGGCTCAAGCAGGGTGCTTAAGCTTATGAATAGAAAATATACATTTGATGAATATATTGATAAAGTAAATAGGCTTCGTTTGAAAATTCCAGATATGGCAATAACAAGCGATATTATAGCCGGTTTTCCAACGGAAACTACGGCCGATCACAAGGAAACCGTCAGGGCTCTCACGGAAATACGCTTTGATGGCATATTTGCATTTAAATATTCAAATAGGCCTTTTACGAAGGCATCGCAAATGGAAGGGCAGGTTGACGAGCTGGTAAAATCGGAGCGCTTGAAGGAAATCTTAGAGCTGCAGGATAACATAAGTGAGGAAATAAATAAACGGATGGAAGGCGGCACTTATGCGGTGTTAATAGAAGAATGCACGGATACTACCCAAAACCTCTACAGTGGTAGGACACAGACGAATAAGATTATAAATTTTAACTCCCCCAGACAACTCGCTGTTGGTGATATTGTTGATGTAAAGATACTAAATGGCTACCGACACTCCCTTGATGGCTGCATAGTAAATACATGAGGTATTGCATACTGACGCTTGGTTGTAAGGTCAATCAGGCGGAAAGTACTTATATTGAAAACATACTCAGGGACAAATCCTACGAAAAGGTGCGCTTAGAGGAAAGTCCGGATATTTGTATAATAAACACCTGTAGTGTAACCGGCAAAAGCGACTACCAATCAAGACAATTAATAAGACGAGCACTAAGGGCGTCCTTACAGGTTTACGTTACTGGGTGCTTTATTGAAAGTGGGGTTTGCGATATTGATAGCTGGCAAAATCAGGGGGTTCAAATCGTAAGAAATGCCAATAAAGAGGAATTTTTTGTAAACCTGCCAGACGCTGTAAAACCCCTTAACACAATAAATGAAGGAAGAAGTCGTGCTATTGTCAAAATACAAGATGGCTGTAATTCCTGCTGTTCATACTGCATTATACCGCTAACGAGGGGGGCTTCAGTTAGTAAGTCGCCAGAAAAGATTCTGGAAGAAGTCAAAGCCCTTGAGGCAAGCGGTTTTCATGAGGTGGTGTTAACAGGCATTCATGTTGGTTACTACGGTGAGGGGACTTTTAATTTGCATTGGTTAATTCGCCAAATACTACAAAACACGAAAACCATCAGGCTTCGTCTTACGTCTTTAGAGGTGAATGAGCTTAATGATGAAATGATAGAACTTTTTAAAGAAAATAGGCTCTGTAAACACGCCCATATACCGCTTCAAAGCGGTGATAATGAAATACTGTTAAGGATGAACAGAAAATACACTGTAGAAAATTATAAAGAAGCTATTTTAAAGATTCATAAAAGTATAGAAAACATATCCATAGGCGCAGACGTTATAACCGGCTTTCCGGGTGAAAAGGAAAGTCATTTTATAAACACATATAACTTTATAAAAGAGCTGCCACTAACATATCTACACGTATTTCCATATGCCAAGAGGAAAAACACCCCTGCTGCAGCATTTAGCATGCAAGTGGATGAAAAGGTTAAAAAGGAGCGCTCTAAAAAATTAACGGAACTTTCCATTAAACTAAAGGGACAATTTATAGCCTCTCAAATAGGTAAAACCCTTCATGGTGTGGTAGAGAGTTTTAACGGTGAATACTATCAAGCAACAACCGATAATTACTTAAAGGCAATGTTTAAAACCGATAACATGGTTACATATATGCCAAGAAACGCTGTAAATTTATATGTATTAGATTATAAAGGACAAGTCCTTATAACAAGAGCTGTAAAAGACAGTGTAGCTTCAATGCCATTAAGTTAAGAAAAATTGAGTTAGAGTATAGCAAACGTAGAAGGATAACTAAAGAGATAACAAGCCAAAAGTTTTAGGAAAAGGGGTGCGGGGGAATAACCCTTTTATCTAAAAGGGTTTTCCCCCGCTCTTTTCTTTCTTTTCATTTTTTTCGTTCTTGTTTTAAAAAAAAGGAGGTGTATTAACATTGGAACAAAAAATAAGAAGTGCATTGATTAGTGTGTCTGATAAAACTGGTTTAGTTGACATTGGACGTCAGTTAGTGGAGCTATCTATAAGAATAATATCAACAGGTGGTACGGCAAAGGCGCTTAAGGACGCAGGGGTTGATACAAGCGAGGTGTCTGATTATACGGGGTTTCCGGAGATATTAGATGGCAGGGTTAAAACGCTTCACCCGAAAATACATGGTGGGCTGCTTGCAAGGCGCAATAAGCAGGCGCATATGGATACGTTGCATTTACATGGGATTTTCCCTATTGACATGGTGATTGTTAATCTGTATCCATTTGAACAGACGATAGCCAAAAAAGGGACAACGCTTGATGAGGCGCTTGAAAACATTGATATTGGAGGGCCTAGTATGTTGCGTTCGGCTGCCAAAAATTTTATGGATGTAGTTGTTATTGTAGAGCCGACGGATTATACACCTATTGTTGATGAAATAAAAAGCTCTGAAGGTCTTGTCAGCATTGCTACAAGAAAAAGACTCGCTCAGAAGGTATTTGCTTTAACATCTACGTATGATGCGAAGATAGCGGAGTATCTTAGAGGATAGAAGTATTATGAAGGTTGATTTGGAATGTTTTCCGTGTTTTGTTAGACAGGCGGTGTTTGCGCTTAATCGTATTAACATGGAAGAAAGGGTAAAGATGGAGATAGTTAAGGGCATACTGGATGACATAAAGTCTGCTGATTTAGATAAGTCGCCAGCGCATGCCACAACTTACATATATAGAAAGCTAAAGGAGCTAACCAAGACAGACCCTTATAGTGAGATAAAAAAGACGTACAACGAATCGGCCTTAAAGCTATATCCGGGCTTTAGGGATATGGTCATGGCAGCGCCTGAGCCACTGTGGTATGCGGCAAGGCTTGCGATAGCTGGAAACATAATAGATTTTGGGATTTATCAAAGTGTTGACATAAACGCTACCGTTAAAAAGGCCTTAGAAAAGACTATCGCAGTTGATGATTATGAGCTATTAAAAACCCACATGGGCAGGGCTGATAGGGTGATTTATCTGCTTGATAATGCTGGTGAGATAGTGTTTGACATGCTCTTAATAGAAGTGCTTATGAGTATGGGGCTAAGGGTAACTGCTGTGGTTAAGGGAGGGGCTGTCATAAATGATGTTACGATGGAAGATGCTGTGGCTGTGGGGCTTGATAAGCACTGTATGGTAGTATCTAATGGTACGGATGCTGTGGGGACTGACTTGGATGAGTGTGGAGAGGCATTTTTGAATATTTATCAAAGCCATGATACGGTTATAAGTAAAGGGCAGGGCAACTTTGAGACACTCGTTGGTATGAATAAGGCTATATTCTTTTTATTTCAGGCAAAGTGTGATGTAGTTGCTAGACATCTTGGGCTTTACGCAGGTGCTATGCTTTTAAAGCAAAATATAGGGGGTTTTAATGAAAGAGCTAAAACAGATGTATAAAACCATAATGGCTGACCACTTTCCGGATGAAATTACTGTAAGTTTTGGCCAGACAACGCTTACGTACAAGAAATGTACGTGGAAGATTAAGGATGAAAAGACGGCTGAACTTGTTGAAAAGGGGCTTCGATACGGTGAAAATCCAGACCAAGAGGCGGCTATTTATAAACTAACCGGGGGCAACTTATCCGTAGCCGGCTGTGAATATATAAATGCCGGCAATTATCTAGTAGGTGGCATTGATGATGATGGGCTTATTCAATCTGGCAAGCATCCGGGAAAGACAAATCTAACAGATATTGATAGTGCATTAAATATATTAAAATTCCTAATGGATAAGCCATCGGCAGTTATTATAAAACACAACAATCCATGCGGCGTTGCCTCGGCGGCTACGTTGATGGAGGCCTACGAAAAGGCAAACATGGCTGATAGGATAGCAGCCTTTGGCGGCTGTTTAGCATTAAACCGTCCTGTTGATGCTAAGACGGCATCGTTAATTAGTGAAAACTACCTTGAGGTGGTAGCAGCCCCTGAGTACGAGGAAGGGGCTGTTGGCATACTGTCAAAGAGAAAGAATCTGCGGGTTATTAAGATTAAAAACATTGATAATCTTGAGCGTTTTAGGGACTTGCGCTATATTGATTTTAAAGCCTTAATTGACGGTTCACTCATAGTGCAGCAGTCGCAAATAAATAAGATTCGTCAAAAAGAAGACCTTGAGCGTGCAAGGTGTACGTATAAAGGCAAGGAGTATGCAATAGAGCGTCCTCCTACGGATAAGGAGTACGAGGACATGCTCTTTGGGTGGTATGTTGAACAGGGGGTTACCTCGAACTCGGTAATCTATGTAAAGGACTGCGTAACGGTTGGTATTGGCACGGGTGAGCAAGACAGGGTAGGGGTGGCGGAAATTGCAGCATATAAGGCATATACAAAATATGCTGATGCCGTTTGTTTTAGAAAACATGGCATACCTTATAAGACGCTGGAGTTGGAGGTTTTGGAAGGGAAGCGTTCCAAGGAATTTTTAAATGAAATAGATGATGATACCAAAAAAGCCAAAGGTGGTCTTATCGGTAGTGCAATGGTATCGGATGCCTTTTTTCCATTTAGAGACGGCGTAGACGTTGGCATATCCCAGGGGGTTACGGCAGTGATACAGCCGGGTGGCTCGGAGCGGGATTTTGAGGTAATTGAGGCATGCAATAGCGCCAAGCCAGAGGTTACGATGGTATTTACAGGGCAGAGGGTTTTTAAACATTAAATATATACTAAAATAAAAATGGTTTGCAAAAAATAATAGTGGTGTTTTTTTATAAACATAGTGTTTTTTGGGGTTCAAGGGTGTGAAGGCACACCTCCCTGGGCGGCGCCCCTTGTGCGGTAGGCCAAAGGGACGAGTCCCAGGGAGGTGCGCCTACGCACCTTTGGCGAGAGAGTGAGGGCAGATCCCTCACTGTGTATTTGTTTCCTTTGGTTTAGCTATTACAAGATAAAAAATGTGGGGACTAAAATATGTCTACCTATAAAATACACCCAATAGTTATGGGTTCCAAAGTATTTGATAAAACAATGATGACCTACCAATACGGCTACGGCGAAATGTACACCATACCTATTTATAGTTGGTACATAGAAGGAAATGGTTATAAAATCCTTGTAGATACAGGTGAAATGGCGCCACTGCGTAACCAATCAAGGGAAGCGGCCCTTGGTGGCAAGATTTATACATTTGAAGATGGCTTATTAAAGTGGGGGGTAAGGCCTACGGACATCCAGATGATTCTGCACACGCATTTGCATAACGACCACTGTGAAAACGATGACAAGTGTACAAATAGCACTATTTACGTACATGAAAAGGAGATGGAGCGTGTTCATGAGCCACACCCGTTAGATTTCCGGTATAACGAAGACTATATCCTTGATGTAGAAAATAATGGACAGATAAAATCCCTCAATAAAGATACTGAAATAGTACCGGGTATTTGGATGATACACACGCCAGCACACACGCAAGGAGGCATGAGCGTTGTAGTTGATACTGAAAAAGGCAAGGCTATTATTACAGGTTTTTGCTGTATTATGGAAAACTTCATGCCACCGCCAAAGATTAAAGGAATGGGCATGGAGGTTATACCACCGGGTACTCATGTTAATGTGTATGAGGCTTATGATATAATGCTAAAGATTCGCGATATGGCTGATGTTTTATTGCCATTTCATGAGCCTAACTTTGTTAGAGTGGAAACTATTTAGTTTAGGAGAAATATTGTTTTTTTGGCTAACAGTTTTTGTAGCTAAAATGTTATCCTTATAAAAAAGGACGGCGTTTATGGCGCATATCAATATATTAATAGATAACTACAATGTAAGTATAGGTGATACTCCTACAGAGCATAATTTTACGCAACATTTCATTGATAAGCTTGAAAAAGACGGCGCTTTAACTGAAATTGAATCCGTAGGCTTTGGGAAAAATATATTTGATAATATCTTTTCTACGGAAGACAGAAGAAAACTTATTGATGGCCACCTTCAAGCGCTCTCACCAACAGACCTCCTGATTATCAATATTCAGTCAAAAGAGCAACCGATACACAACATCCCCTTTGAGCTTATTAATATTGATGGCACTTATACGGGTTTTTTGCTAAAGCGTGGTAATATTTCACTAATAAGGACTATTCCAAATATAGAGAAAAAGATAGAGCCAATTAAGCCCCCGGTTAGGATTTTGATATTGCTGTCCTTACCACTGGAAACTTATAAAAACAATCCATTTGACCCTTTAAAAGAGTTGAATATTATCTACAAAGCGCTTGATACATACATATCACAGGGGCTTATTATTGTAGATATTGAAGAAAAGGTTAACAAAGCAAAAATAGAAGAAAGATTGAGGAAAAAACAGTACCATATAATACACTTTACAGGGCACGGGGCAAAGGGCGGAAAACTGATTATAGAAGATGAACACGATAGTGAAAAAGAAAAGGCTATCGGCGTAGAGGAAATAAAACAGATATTTCAAAATAGCGGGGTTTTGTTATTTTATTTTGATGCCTGTCAAACGGCAGAGTCCACAAATCTGGAGCCTTCTTTGGCGTATCAAATCTACAAGGCTATTCCAACGGCGTGCGTTATTGCTAATCTTGTTTCTGTACGAGATGATATGGCAACTCAGACAGCGCAACACCTGTATAGCAGTATTTTTGCAGATAAATTCTTGCAAGTCTTAACTAAACCACGTAGTACGCTTAAAGAAGGTTGGTGGAAGTCGGTTATCTTTGGTAATTATGAGGGGAAAATTTTAACAGATGGTGGGTCATTTAAAAAACCGATTGTAGACAGATTTACAAATCTACCGCCCCAAACGGCAGTCAATTATGTTTATCGTTACGGCATCGTACGCCGGGCATCTGACTTGATTGAAAAGAAGAACTATCTGGTTTTACATGGCATTGGAGGTGCTGGTAAAAGTACATTGGCTATATATTTAGCTGAGTTCTTTGATGTTAAGTTTAGACATATTTGTTTTTATGATATGCGAAAGGGTATAAATACGCCAGAGGATTTGTGTAAAAAGATATTAAGGCAGTTTAAAAAATATGATTCAAATAATCACAAGGGGCTTGAGGTATTAGACCTGTTGGATGTCATCTCTGATGCTTTAAAAGATAAAATCCTGTTAATACTGGATAATTTAGAAGATACCATACAAGGGCGTGATGGAATAATAAAGCCTGAATGGGAAGAATTAATTAATGCCATTTTAAATGATAGGCATATTTTTGTAATACTTACAACCAGAATAAAACCAAGGATAGACAAAAGGACACACCTTGATAATATCCTTGAAATCGGTGAATATACTAACGCTGAGGTAGGTTTTTTAGCGCGTGAGCTGCAGGAAAATGGTAAGCATGATTATTTTATGAATAAGGCAGAAGAGATAGCGGTAAACTATGGTTTCAATCCCCTGTTTGTGTCCTTAGCTGTTGATAATGCAGTAGGCAATCTTGATACACTTCTTGGATATGGTGAAGTTAAGGAAGTTTTGAGTTTTTATGGCGATTATTTTGAAAAATATCAAGAGGATGCCCAGCGGCTTTTTTTATTAGATTTTCCATTTTCAAGGCAATTTATGGAGGCAGTTTTTTCAATAGATTTCGTCATGCTCATTACAAAGGATTTAGCTATTTTAATGGAAGAAGATAACCAATTTTATCCCTATAAAATCATAAAGGCTTATTTTAAAAATGCCTTTAAAGCAACAGAGGCGTCTTTAAAAGATTTTGCTTATCAGGTGAAAAAGCTATTTGAAGAGCGTCAGATTCAGGATGGGGATATTTTTAACATTTTTTATATAATCAGTTGGTATTACAAAACTACGTCTGATAAAAATGTTGAGGAATGCCTCGTTGATATATTTATGAGTATGGATTTTGACCAAAATCCCAAATTAGCTGAACAGATAATAAAGGAAATTTCACAGAGTATAGACAAAGTGTCTATCAATGATAAACTTAAAAAAGCTGATTTTTATAACAATCTTGGTTTAGCTTACTATTCTAAAGGAGACTTAGATGCTGCTATTGAATATCACAATAAAGCCATCGAAATCTTGGAATTGACATTAGGCAAAGACCACCCCGATACTGCGGGATCCTACAACAATATTGCTGTTGCTTACCGCTCCAGAGGAGACTATGATGGAGCTATTGAATATTACAATAAAGCCATAAAAATCAGGGAATTGACATTAGGCAAAGACCACCCCGCTACTGCGGGATCATACAACAATATTGCCATGGCTTACGATTCCAAAGGAGACTATGATGGAGCTATTGAATATTATAATAAAGCCATCAAAATCATGGAATTAAAATTAGGTAAAGACCACCCCTATACTGCGGGATCCTACAACAATATTGCCATTGCTTACTATTCCAGAGGAGACTATGATGGAGCTATTGAATATTACCGTAAAGCACTTGACATTGTGGCCAAGAAATTTGATGGGGTTCATCCAGACATTGCAATGTATAGCCAAAATTTAGCATTAAGTTATGCAGCAAAAAATGATTTCACAAATGCCGCTAAGTATGTTGGTGATGCTGTTAGAATATTTACAATGATAAAAGATTATAAAAAGGCTGTTATAAGCTATAGCCTTCTTATGATTCATTACAAAAAATTAGACAATTTTAGCTATAAAACATACACTAATTATTTATGCAAATTTCTTGAATATTTTAATATCTTTTTGGGAAGCAAGGATGACATAATATCACAAGCTCTTGCCATACTAACATATAACCAAGCATTTAATGGAATTGATTTTGATGAGGTAAGAAGACACCTACCATATTCAGTTTGTGGCACGCAGCTGAATGATTTCCTTGAATTACTAAAGGAAACAAAACAGTTTTTTGTACCGATACCACCAAAGCAATAAAAACATCAAAACATGTAAGCATTTTCCTATTTTTTTATAATTCTGTCTATCAAGGTTAAAACTTTAAGCCCTGTAGATGAATCTTTATGTAAAAGCGTGCAAATTCGTAAACGGTCAATCAATATAGTCCCTGCTACCATCGGTTTATCAAACCATTTGCCATTTGATTTACGATAACAATAAGGTATAAACATAAATTTTACAGGTTCACAAAGAAAATCTATATAATGTCTCCACCTGTCAATATCTGGTTCACCTTTCTTTTTTTGCCATTGCGTTGTACATGTACATTGTGCAAAGCATATCAATTTACCTCTTTTTTCCTTATCTGTGCCTTGTTCCAATAACTTCCATGCAGCAATATCCAACCCCCCATCATTACCTACGTTGTAATCGCTTTCTATTCTCGGGTCTTCATCTAATTGTTTTGCCAAATCTTGAATGGCATCATAGAAGGATTTTCTACTATCACCAAATCTAACTACTGTAAATTCAGGCAAATATTTATTTATAGCGTCAGTAGAAATACATTCAAAAACAGAAGTAAATGAGTTTTGAGTTTCTTTCCTATCAAGAGAACTCAACGATGAACATACCAGTAAAAAGATATATAATTTATGTAGCTCTGTCAAATCTTTTTTTACTGAGACTACTTGTTCGTCTTTAATTTCAAATGGATAAAACTTATCAAAAACCTTTTCTCTATACTTTAAATGTGTAAAGCATTCATTTATTTGCAGAGCTTTTTTCTCATTATCTTTATATGATTTTACTTCTTTTGTAGTTTTAACAGTACTCCTCTTGTAAATTGCGTTATTAGCCTCCTCTTTTAATATTTGAGAATCCTCACTATATAAACATACAAGTTCTATATAATCAGCTATAATATACTCTTTGCGTTCATCCGGTAATTTGGGTTTTAGCATAATTACTCAGGTTTGTATATATTAATCAAAGCATTAACCGTTGTTTGTATATTTTGTAATTGTTCTATATATTTTTTTTCTAATAGAACATCTTTAGTTATAACATATTTCGAATATTTATATGCAACTTCCATCTGTTTATTGGCATCTAAAATAGCAGTATTGAAAACCGTTTCTTTCGATTCTTCGTCTTCATAAAAAATACAGTCTATATCTATCTGTCTATTATCCCTAAACTTCTCTAAATACTTTTCCTTAGTGACAATTTTAGCTAACTTAGAGAAATTCTCATAGCTACCAAGCCTCGATTTGCCTTCTTTATATTTGTCAAATATCCATCCAGATAGCTCTCTTAATCTTTCAATATTTAGTTCTTCATTTGTACTTGAGAACAAATACTCATATATTTCTGAATGAGACAATGCTATAAGTATTAAAGAAAAACAAATACTTTCTTCGCTTAGATTTGTAATGCCAAAATAACGGTTATTTTCAATCGTCTCAAATACATTTAATGCAACCCGAAGCTCCTTTATATCATCGGGATGCATTCCACTGATATTTGCTATTTCCAAAATTTTACTCTGTTCGTCCTTACATAACGATTTATCATACAGTTGACTTACATATCGTGCTTTAGCTAAAGACGACCATTCTGTTATTCCTGTTACATGGCGATAACCTAAATAGTGGATTATATCATTACGTGAATCATGTACAGTTATAGGTAAGTTTTTTGGTATATGCCTTTTTTCTTTTGCTTTTTGAGCAATTTTTTCTATAATTTCCTTGTTAATAGTTATTAACTCAGGGGAATTCAATAACATTACCGCCCCTAACCGAAGGTTGCCCTCCACTACTATGAATTTACCCTCTTTTTCTTTGTGAACCACAAGCAATGGCTCTCCAAAGAAAAAACCCCTCTCAGCAATAGTCTTCATTATATAAACAATGTTTGTCTGAGTTACCATATATTCTAAAATATCTTTTATAAAAATCTCACTGTAGGCACTTTCTTTTAAGCGTTTAGGCAAGCGATAATTATCATTATCAAAATACAAATCTTTATACTCAACTAATTTAATTGTTTTTTCTATATTTGCCTCTTCATTTGCCTCTTTCCAGTAGTTATACTTAAAGAGATGCTCAGGAGAGTGCTGCGGTGATTTTTGTGTATTGTTAATGTTAGCATAATTATTTACCCTGCGATCAAGCCAGTCTACTTTCCAAGAATATTTATTTTCTCGCAAATTGTCCATTTAACCATCCTCAACGAAATCATAACCTATATTATTAATTACTATAACCTTTCAGTTATTATTTTGCAAGTTTCTCATAGTGTTTGGAGGTAATTAAAACTGATGAATATTGTAACGATTAGGTGGGCACACCTGTTTTCTTGCAAGCAAATACATAGTATCCATACTTTCGGTCTGTCATATTATATTGCACTTTTTGGCTAACAGTTTTTATAGCTAAAATGTTATCCTTATAAAAAAGGAGGACGTTTATGGCGCATATCAATATATTAATAGATAACTGTAATGTAAGTATAGGTGATACTCCTACAAAGCATAATTTTACGCAACATTTCATTGATAAGCTTGAAAAAGACGGCACTTTAACTGAAACTGAATACGTAGGCTTTGGGAAAAATATATTTGATAATATCTTTTCTACGGAAGACAGAAGAAAACTTATTGCTGGCCACCTTCAAGCGCTCTCACCAACAGACCTCCTGATTATCAATATTCAGTCAAAAGAGCAACCGATACACAACATCCCCTTTGAGCTTATTAATATTGATGGCACTTATACGGGTTTTTTGCTAAAGCGTGGTAATATTTCACTAATAAGGACTATTCCAAATATAGAGAAAAAGATAGAGCCAATTAAGCCCCCGGTTAGGATTTTGATATTGCTGTCCTTACCACTGGAAACTTATAAAAACAATCCATTTGACCCTTTAAAAGAGTTGAATATTATCTACAAAGCGCTTGATACATACATATCACAGGGGCTTATTATTGTAGATATTGAAGAAAAGGTTAACAAAGCAAAAATAGAAGAAAGATTGAGGAAAAAACAGTACCATATAATACACTTTACAGGGCACGGGGCAAAGGGCGGAAAACTGATTATAGAAGATGAACACGATAGTGAAAAAGAAAAGGCTATCGGCGTAGAGGAAATAAAACAGATATTTCAAAATAGCGGGGTTTTGTTATTTTATTTTGATGCCTGTCAAACGGCAGAGTCCACAAATCTGGAGCCTTCTTTGGCGTATCAAATCTACAAGGCTATTCCAACGGCGTGCGTTATTGCTAATCTTGTTTCTGTACGAGATGATATGGCAACTCAGACAGCGCAACACCTGTATAGCAGTATTTTTGCAGATAAATTCTTGCAAGTCTTAACTAAACCACGTAGTACGCTTAAAGAAGGTTGGTGGAAGTCGGTTATCTTTGGTAATTATGAGGGGAAAATTTTAACAGATGGTGGGTCATTTAAAAAACCGATTGTAGACAGATTTACAAATCTACCGCCCCAAACGGCAGTCAATTATGTTTATCGTTACGGCATCGTACGCCGGGCATCTGACTTGATTGAAAAGAAGAACTATCTGGTTTTACATGGCATTGGAGGTGCTGGTAAAAGTACATTGGCTATATATTTAGCTGAGTTCTTTGATGTTAAGTTTAGACATATTTGTTTTTATGATATGCGAAAGGGTATAAATACGCCAGAGGATTTGTGTAAAAAGATATTAAGGCAGTTTAAAAAATATGATTCAAATAATCACAAGGGGCTTGAGGTATTAGACCTGTTGGATGTCATCTCTGATGCTTTAAAAGATAAAATCCTGTTAATACTGGATAATTTAGAAGATACCATACAAGGGCGTGATGGAATAATAAAGCCTGAATGGGAAGAATTAATTAATGCCATTTTAAATGATAGGCATATTTTTGTAATACTTACAACCAGAATAAAACCAAGGATAGACAAAAGGACACACCTTGATAATATCCTTGAAATCGGTGAATATACTAACGCTGAGGTAGGTTTTTTAGCGCGTGAGCTGCAGGAAAATGGTAAGCATGATTATTTTATGAATAAGGCAGAAGAGATAGCGGTAAACTATGGTTTCAATCCCCTGTTTGTGTCCTTAGCTGTTGATAATGCAGTAGGCAATCTTAATACACTTCTTGGATATACTGAAGTTAAGGATGTGTTGAGTTTTTATGGCGATTATTTTGAAAAATATAAAGAGGATGCCCAGCGGCTTTTTTTATTAGATTTTCCATTTTCAAGGCAATTTATGGAGGCAGTTTTTTCAATAGATTTCGTCATACTCATTACAAGGGATTTAGCTATTTTAATGGAAGAGGTATGGTGGACCCCTTTGTCAAGACAATTTTTAGTATCTTTTTGTTACTCCTCCTTTATCATTTTTTTAGTTAAAGCCGTTCAAATATACATCTATTGGTTTCTTGTATCCAAGAGCCTGGTGATGTCTTTTGTTGTTATATAATTCCACATAGTTACTAATGCCATTTCTGGCCTCTTTGACGCTCTGGTAATCTTTTATATACACCTCCTCATATTTTAATGACCTCCAA
>JAGYWI010000034.1 GCA_018606805.1 Candidatus Magnetomicrobium cryptolimnococcus | reverse complement strand
CGATACTGGAAAATAGGAATCCATTGGCTTACCACAGTTAGAAACTTATTTATGGACTTATTTAATCCTGATACTATTAAACTTATAGTGGGAATACACTAATTATGCCGAACGGTATTGATAAATCACCTAAACCCAACTTATATATGGAATATATTCCATATTATATGTATTTTTAGTAATTTATGCGAAAAAATATTTTATCCACAGACTGTTTAAATGACCTTTTCGTTCGGCCACTAGTTATGAAAGTGTGGTTGATAGGTTTGCTTATAAAAATGGCCTCGTTTGTTATTGCTCAAAGCGGAGATACGGTTAAATTTCTGAATTATGATAAATTTGTACCAAAGGAGTTCTAAGTTTTTTTTATTGCCCTTCCTTAAATAAATTTAAAGCTGCTATAATATCAAACTATAAAAAAATCTCAAGGCATTTAAAAAAATCTGACGAAAAATAGTTATGAAAGAGGAGACATGAAAAAACAAGTAAGTTTGTCAAAAAGACTTTTAGCTATTGTTGGTAAGGGGCTGCTTGCGGGTTTTATTGCAGGACTTGTGCTTACTTTTATGGCGCTGCCGGTAGGACTTTTGTTATATATGATTGGCATTAAGTGGATTAATGAAATAGTAACTGGTGGGATACATAGCTTAAGAACTTTTGTTATCATCTCTCAGCTAGTGTCCTTTATTGTTGCAACTGGATATTTTGCTTATAAGGATTTCAAAAAATAAAATATTATTATTTCAGTGGTTTATAATACATAAGTTTCCTTGCATAGGGTGTGAGTAATTCGATTAACGTTTTAAGCTCTGTGTGTCCCATGGGTGTAAAGGCAGTAGCAAATTGAACGTTTTGTTTAAGTTGTTCGGTATCATCACACCCTACTACTGCCGTTGACACTGGATAAGTGAGGGCAAAACGTAAAAAAGGTTCCATAGAGTTATACCATGGCAGTCTTGCAAGAAACCCTCTTATATATACCTTCATGGCAATAATGCCCATATTTTTACTAAGCGCTAATGGGATGACCTTGTCTATGAAGCTTTTATGTACATGTTCAGCTGGATTTACAGGTATAAGTACTGTGTCAAAATCGAACAGTTCAAGACATTTAGCTATTATATCCGGGTCATGGTGGCCAGTTACTCCAATAAACCGGACTTTGCCCGTTTCTTTTGCATAACTAAAGGCTTCAATTGCCCCTCCAGAAGCAAATATTGCTTCTACATCATCATCGGTGCGTACGTCGTGTACTTGCCATAGGTCTAAGTGGTCGGTTTCCATATTTTTGAGTGTTTCCGTAAGGTGTAAAAGAGCGCCACGTTTTGTCCTTTCATGGGATTTGCTTGCAAGAAAAATGTCCTTTCGGCGCTCTTTAAGTGCTAACCCATAGTAAGACTCACTTCCTGAATAAGCGCGTGCTGATTCAAAATAATTTATGCCAAGGTCTATTGCATGGTTTATTAATTCATATGCCCCCTCTTCATATCCAAAGGTTCTTAGTATGCCTTCTCCACCAAGTCCCACTATTGTTACGTCTACTCCGGTTTTACCTAACGGTCTCTTTTGCAGTTCCATTATAAAAACCCCCTTTATAAAAATTTATACATAGCATTAATAGCACTAAACATGTTATATTGTCTTATGTTGTTGATATGTTTAATATTTCATTTATATTTATGATAGCTAAATGGTATGGAAATTGTAAAGGATAATAAAGATAAAGTATTTTGTCCAAAGAGGCAGTGTTTTAAATATGTAGTGGTATGTAAGATATGTCATTATGCAAAGACGTGTAAGGATTACCAGAAGTACGTGCAGCCTAGACTTTTTATGGAGTAATAAAAATGTTGAAAATTGATGCCCATGTCCATACCTATCCACATTCAGTATGCAGTACGATGCCACCTGAAAGGGCTATAAATGCGGCTATTAATGCAAGTATAGACGGTATAATCATAACAGAACATGATTATTTATGGGTTGAAGCCGAGATTGAGCGTTTGTGTTTATATAATGACGGTAAACTTAGGAGGCTTTTTTTTGGTGCTGAGGTCAACTGCAAAGAGGGGCATTTCTTGGTCTTTGGTCTTAAAAACCTTGACAATATATACTTTTCAATGCCAGCAGCTGAGTTGATAAAAATAGCACATAAAAAAGGCGCTGCTGTTATTGTGGCTCACCCGTACAGGTTTGATAATGAACAGGGGGATTCCTGCTATAAATTAGATATAGATGGTGTGGAAGTCAATAGCTCAAACACGTATGCTACGGCTGAAAGACTAGCCCATAAATTAGCCGATGAGAAAGGGATTTTTAAACTTATCTCAAGTGATGCCCATGCCGTTGATGTCCTTGGTAGCTACTATACTAGCTTTCCAGACTCTATAGACAGTGTTGAAGCCTTTGCAGGGTATATTTTAAATGCCAAATAGTAAAGAAAATTGGCTGATAGATACATCTTCAAAAAAGCAAGACAATAAGTTAAGCATTTTAAAAAAAATAAGTGTTCTATATGTTGAAGATGAAGAAAGTGTTAGACAAAGTTTGGCTGGATTGCTTAGAAGACGCCTTGGGATATTGTACATAGCAGATAATGGTAGTACAGGACTTGAGTTATTTAAAGAACAAAGACCTGACATTGTCATTAGTGATATACGAATGCCTGTTATGGATGGGCTTGAAATGGCTGCCAATATTAAACAGTTAAGTCCATTTACACCAATAATTATTACAACAGCATTTAGTGAAATCCCTTTTATAACAAAGTCCAGAGATATTGGGGTTGATGAATACATTAAAAAACCAATCATGAAAGATGAGCTTTTAAGTGCAATTTTTAAATACGCTACTGCCATTTTGTGCGAAAATGACGCAAATGAAAAGGCTATCATTTAACCTTTTGTTTTCGGTTTAAAATATCACTGCTCAAGTACTTAAAAGGTAGAAGAATAACTAAATAGATTGCAGACCAAAAGTTTTAGGAGGTGTTCCTCCGCCGCCATCTTTTTATTTATTTTTTTTATGAAAATAGCACTATATGATGTTACAGCGACGATGAGTTACGGTGGTGTCCAGACCTTTGTTTGGGCTATGGCTAATGCCTTGGCTTGCAGAGGGCATGTTGTTCACGTCTATGGCGGTGATGGTAATATTAAAAACATAACCGAAAAGGGCATTGAAGTTTATACCTATCCATATGTTGATAGACGACGGATTCTTGATTTAGGTACGAGATTTAGGAAATTTGGCGAAAGACTTTCATTTTTTTTAAATGCTTACAAAGATGTTATAAATCGCCAATATGATATTATATACATACAAAAACCCTACGATTTACCTTTCGCACGTTTTATTTCAAAGAAAACTAATGGGAAAACCAAAGTGGTTTTCAGCTCGCACGGAACGGAGTTTTATCCGGGATACAAGGCATTTGTTAGTAAGGTAGATTATTTTTTTGCCTGTAGTAAATATAACGCTAATGAGGTGGAGGGTTACTGTGGTATCAAGCCTGTTGTCTTATATAATGCTGTGGATACGGAGTTATTTTGCCCAACAGCACCTGATGCACAACTAAGGCGTAGTCTTGGGATAACGGATGAAGTTGTGTTAGTAAGTGCGTGCAGGCTTGTTGGATGGAAAGGTATACAAATTGCTATAATGGCAATGGCTAAAATATCTAAAACACACAGGGTTAAGTACTTGGTTATCGGTGAGGGTGAGTACATGGCAGAGCTAAAGAGATTAACTATGAAAGAAGGATTAGAAAGTCATGTACTATTTTTAGGTAAAGTGTTAAATACCGAATTGCCATCGTATTATAATATATCCGACATAGCAGTGTACCCAAGCCTTGCGGATGAAACCTTCGGCATAGCAATAGCGGAGGCAATGGCCTGCGGGCTTGCTGTTGTATCAACTGCGGTTGGGGGTATACCGGAAGTTATTGAGGGGGCAACGGGCGTTTTAGTGCCACCTTCAAATATTGATTTATTGGCTGAAGCACTTTTGCAACTTATAAACGATGCGGCTTTAAGGAAGGACATCGGGTTTGCAGGACGAAGGCGGATAGTCAATCGTTTTAGCTGGGATAGCACTGCCCGTATGTTTGAGGAATATGTAGGGCATGTCTGAGGGGGTTTTTTAAGTGGTATCTAATACCATTTTTCATAAAATATTGAAACCAGATATAATATGCCTTGGTATATACGTATACATACTTTTTATGTATGCAGAAGGGGTTAGTACTATAGTAACAATAAGTATTTATATGCCAGCCATTATTTGGCTTATAAATTCTATAAAAAATAAAACAGTAGGTGTAAATCTAAAAGAACCGATATTTTTAGCTCTCATAGGGCTATCGCTCTCTGGATTAGTGTCTTCAGCGGTCAACTATGGTTTTGTAGATGCCATTATACTTTTTAAAAAAACGTACTTAAAAATGCTCATTATATATCTTATAGTAGTATACGGGTGTTCGACACTAAGTAGGCTTGAGCGCGTGGCTTTTGTTATGGCAGCATCTGGAGTTATATATATGCTGGCAGCATTTTATGCTGTGGCAAAAGACCTTGTAACGACAGGCTATATAGATTACTTTGACATAAGGTATTATGCAACGGTGCTATTATTTTATTCCCCTTTCATATTTCTACAGGTATTAAATCACAAAGGGCGGGTAAAGACTGCTTGGGTAGCTGCTGTTATTGGGGTTGCGGTTGTGCTTGTTATGACGGGGGTTAGGACAAGCTGGGTGGCTTTTTTCGTTATCTTGGGGTTTTGGGCTACTTTGACTAAAAAGACTATTACACTTTCTATGGCTGTAAAAACAGTATCTGTTATTTTTCTTATAACTATTATAATATTTATCTCCTTTCCGTCCCAGTATAAGCTTGTGAGGGGACATTTGTTTCAAACGACTCAGTTGACATTACGCTTTGAGGCGTGGCGTAATTTTGTAGATATGGCAACTACAAAACTTTATCTTGGGTACGGACAAGATGATGAAGTCATGGCTTTGCGCTATAGTGAATACTTTAGCACGGTAAATGGTCGTCTTCCAAGTAAGACAGAGCCGATGGAGCCAACCTCGCCGCATAATCAGTTTATTAAGATGTTTTATCAACAAGGGGGCATTGGTATGTTGTTATATGCCGTGGTGCTGTTGTGTTTATACGTAAGGCTTGGTATTATAATGTATCATAAAAGACATGCCAGTATTTATCTTATAGCCCTGTGTTTGGTATTATCAATCACCGGTGAATATTTTATAAGGATAATGTTTGAAGATAGAAGCCTAATCCCTTATAGTTTGCTTATTGGGATGGTAGGGGCTTTGACTAATATTAATACAGTATATGATAACACAAAATATGAACATAATATATCCAGTTCCTGAGCCTTTATTAGATACAAAGGCACGATTTATTCAGATAGTAAACACCTCTTTTGCTGTTGCAATGGCTGGGCAATCAGTAAAACTAATAGGTGGCTACCAAATGGGAATTGATGGGGGCGATATTAACCGATTTTTTAATATATTGCCAAATCCAAACTTGCAATATAAATTTTTACCAGTTTTACGCAAAAATTTTTGGTTAGTTCCTTTTTCATCAAATAAGCCCTATGAGCTTACATTACTTTCATATTTGATACTAAACCGTGCTCGTGGGGTTTTATTTGTAAGACATCCAAAACTTGCTGTTTTTTTACTTAAAACTAAGGCTTTATTTAATATGCCAGTTATATTTGAAGCCCACGAGATATTTCACTATTCAGCAAAGAATAAAAAAACTGCACATATCTTAAAGGCTATGGAGGCTTTTATATACGAACGTAGTGATGGTATAATTGCCATATCGTCTTTTTTGCGTGATGAGATAAGGGAGATTTTTGCAGTTTACAAAAAACCAATATCAGTTATAACAAATGCTGTAAAAGATGAGCAGATAGGGGAAGTTAGTATATCACAAAAGTTGACGGGTGAATATTTGTTTTACTGTGGAAGCTTTTATCCATGGAAGGGGGTGGATATAGCTATAAGGGCGTTGAGGTATTTACCAAAAGAGAGGCTTTTAATAGTTGGTGGTGGGAAAAGGGCGGAAGAACTCAACAGATTAGCAAGGGAAGAAGGGGTTAATCATCGTGTTACGTTTACTGGTATGGTAGCACAAAGGGATGTTGCTGCATATATGTCCAAGGCTAAGGTTGCCTTAATTCCAAATTTGCCCCATAGCCCTTCCATGCACTCATCGCCGTTGAAGATGTTTGAGTATATGGCAGCGGAAGTGCCAATTGTTGCATCTAATTTGCCGGGCATTAGTGAAGTATTGGAAAACCAGGAAAGTGCTGTCTTATTTGAAGCAGGTAGTGTTGATGGGTTGGTTTCTGCCTTAAGTTTGGTTTTGAATAATCCCGCTTATGCTACCTCTATTGCTAAAAATGCAAAGATTTTAGCCCAAAGGTATACCTATTCACAACGAGCTCAGCTTATTGTGCATTTTATAAAGGAAGTTATAAATAAATGATAACTGTTTTTTTATGCTAAATGTATCGGTAGCTATTATATCAAAAAACGAGGTGCTTAATATTGAAGCTGCCCTTGAGAGTGTTAAAGATGCCAAAGAAATAGTTGTTGTAGATGACTACAGCACAGATGGAACTGTTAATATATGTAAAAAATATACGCAAAAAATATATCAAATTCAGTGGCAGGGGTATGCAAAGCAAAAGCAAATGGCTATAGATTTAACAAGCGGGCAGTGGGTCTTTTTGCTTGATTGCGATGAACGGTTAACGCCCAAATTACAACTGGAAATTGAACGGGTTATTACTGAAAACACTTTTGATGGCTTTTATGTGCCAAGAAAGAATTTTTTCCTTGGCAAATGGATACGTGGTGGTGGCTGGTGGCCTGACTACACGCTTAGACTTTTTAAAAAGGAATGTGCTGCCATGTTGGAGCGCACAGTACATGAGCGGGTGATTGTTAATGGAACAACAGGATATTTGAAAAATCCTATCGAACATTATTCGTACAAAACGGTTGGGGACTTTATAACGCGGATGGATAAGTACTCAAGTCTTGCAGCTCAGGAAATATTAAAGACAAAGCCGTCTTTTTCACTAATAGAGATAACGTTTACATTAACAGTTAAGCCGGTTTTTACATTTATTAAGATGTACATAATTAGGCTTGGCCTTGTAGATGGACTTTATGGACTTGTCCTTGCTATTTTATATAGTTTTTATACGTTTTTAAAATATCTGAAACTTTGGGAGTTAAACGGTGGATACACTCATAAGGGACAAGATAGCAAATAGAAATTTATTGTTAATTTTAATAGGGCTTAGCATATTTCGAATTTTTTACATAAAATACGGTCCATTAGACCTAAGCCCTGATGAGGCACACTACTGGGAGTGGTCCAGACGGCTTGATATAAGCTATTACTCAAAAGGTCCGCTTGTTGCATATTTTATATACGTTGGAAGGCTTCTTTTGGGTGAAACTGTATTAGCAGTCCGCATAATGGCTGTTATTTTCTCTGCCCTTTCAAGTATTTATTTATATAAGCTGTATACAGTTATGTATAAGGACGTAAATAAAGCCCTGTTAGTTGCAGTTATTTTTCAAATAGTACCTCTATTTTCCACATATAGTGTGGTGTTTACTATTGATACGTTATTTGTTTTTTTCTGGGTAGCCTCGCTTTATTACTTGTGGTTAGCTATTGGAACAGTTGATAAATATAGAAATTGGACACTACTTGGCATGTTTATTGGACTTGGCATGCTTGCTAAGTATACAATGGTGTTTTTTACTGGTTCTGCTTTTTTATTGTTGGTATTTAAAAAAAGGGAAATACTTAAAACCTTTAAACCCTACTATGCCCTACTTATTAGTATAATTTTATTTAGTCCAGTCATCATATGGAACTATCAACACAATTGGTTAACAATAAAACACGCAGCAGGTCAGGCACATGTGCACGATGGCTTGAAAATATCGTTTACGAGTTTGTTGGATTTCTTGGGCTCTCAAGTAGGAGTTTTAACGCCAGTGCTTGCAGTTGCCATGATGTGGGCTCTTTTTAGATTAAAAAAGATAGAAAATTCCCTACGGAGTGATTTTCTGATTTATCTTTCATTGCCAACACTAATATTTTTTCTTTTAAAAAGCGTGCAAGGCAAAGTGCAGGCAAACTGGGCAATGGCTGGCTATATTACCACATTAATTGCATTTGTAAGGTACTATTTTAGTATTAAAAGTCAAAGGCTTGTCATAGCTGCATCAATAGGGTTAGCCTTATTTTTAACAATTGTAAGCCACTATCCTGCTTTTTTAAAGCTAAAGCCAAAGATAGACCCATCATCAAGACTTAGAGGTTGGAGTGCCCTTGGCAGCGAACTTGATACACTCTATGATTCTATGAAAAAGGAAGCCCCTGTGCTGATTTTTTCAGATAAATATCAGGTTTCAAGCGAATTGGCATTTTATATGAAAGAACATCCTGTAACATTTTGTATAAATCTCGGAAGACGTATGAATCAGTACGATATGTGGCCTAGTATGAATGATGTAGTAAAACCACTAAATGGACAACAAATAAACGGGATACTTGTTCGTACAGGTAGTGATGATTTGCCTTTAGAACTGTTTGGAGTGTTTAACGTTTGTGTGAAGCGCTCTTTTAACGTGTATGAAGGTGAATATTTATTGAGGGATTATTCGATTTTTATGTGTCGAGGATTTAATGGAATAAACTTACCTGAAAGTAATAAGTATTAGAAAAAAAGAACAAAAAAAAGAAAAAAAAGAAAGAAAAAAGAAAAAAGAAAAAAAAGAAAGATAGAGGAGCGGGGGAAAACCCTTTTAGACAAAAGGGTTGTTCCCCCGCACCCCTTTTCCTAAAACTTTTGTCTCGCTAGCTATTATTAAAAGTTGTTTTTACATTTTTTAAACCTTTTAATATTAGGCTTATGATTTCAGCAGTATCAATGGATTCAAAAAGTAGATTATTTTCATTATCGTCTAACCCATTGTTTAAACCTTTGATGCCTGTTTCCTTGAAAAAGGTGCCTATTCTTTCATAGTTAATAAGTTCTAATGAGGTATTAGATTTTTTATTGTAATATTCATATAGTATGTTATAATTTTCATCTTTGCATTGCTCCTCTGTAGTCAGTTCAAGTGGGGGTTGTCCTTTTAGTGCTTGTATAATTACGTTAGCGCATCCTCCATAAGCTCCTATCAAGTATACAGGTTTTTTAGCTGTTAATGCTAAATATGCCTCTTCTACAAGCCCTGGATACTTACCACTGTATCCTTTGGTTTTACCTCCTAACATGATGTTGGCTTGTGTGCCTTTGTTCATGGTTTCGCGCATAAAACTGAGTGATACGGCATTAATAAATTTTTCATGGATATTGTGTTCTGTTGGACTTACCTTCATATCAATATAGAATTTTTCTTTGTGCTCTTCTGGTCTCACTCTTATAAATTGTATATATTGTTCTAAATCTGCCTCATCATCTTCGTCAATGTTATTATATAATGGATATGCCACATAATTTATAAGCCTATTATTAGTTTTTTCATAGTTTTCTTTGTAGTATTTTATAACATCAGATAAAACATTAACAAAATTAGGGTCTGCATGTTTAATGTAGCCCCCGTATACAATTATTGCTCCACAAGATAATAGATATCTTGCTATTTCTATCGTAATATCTGATAGGTGCATACTGTCAAAGCCAAGTTTATGTAAATCTTGACTCTTTGCTATAGAAATTCCTACCTTAAAATTATTCAAAAACCTATTATTAAAATCTATCATCTTATTAATCATCTCTATTTTATTAATGGTAAAAAAGACGGTGTTATAAACTTGTATGTATTGTCAAATTCGTAAATGATTTTTAATTCATTCAATCCAAGTGGTGGATCTGGATATATAACGTATCCATTGTTTAAGTTTTTTATGAACAAAAAAGAGAGTATTTCAGGAGGATAATATAAAACAGTGTTATTGTCTATCTCCATATTAAACCGTTTTAATAAGTATTCAATATACATTTTCTGATATTTAATCTTAAGTGTTTCTTTTAGTGTTACAAATATAATATCTTCAATATCATCATATGAAGTATTAAATCTAAAGTTTCTCACATTAGCCATGTATGGAAAACTTCTATCTTCCCCATTTTTAAAAATGTTTATAACAATGATTGGGCTATTTTTACGTTTTGCTGTTATAACTTCTGTTTTACACCATTCGCTTGAGGTGTATTTGTCAGAGTGGATAACTAAGAATACAATATCAGTAGTAATATTTTCATTTATTATTTTCTCAAAGTCATGTCCGATTGCAATATCGTTAGCATCAAAGAAAGTTTTTAAAGAAGTATTTTGATTTATATAATTTCTAATATTCAGTGCTAAATCTTCACCATCTTGTTTGACATGACTAATAAAGATTTTAAGTGGTGGGTTGGATTTTGAATTAATGGCCTGCTGTTTTACTTCATTGTATAGTGGTTCTATGTTATATATCAAGCGACATAGTTCATGGGTTATACAGTTAATCAACCTTTTTATTTTTGTACTTTCTGGGAATTCATAAAACCTGATGAAATTTTGGCAGTTAAGGATGTCTAAATTTAAGGCATGTTTTTTTATAGCAATTGGGTATATTATATGCGTTTTCTTAGTGTTGTTAGCCCTATCCATCTTTTCTTTTAAATTGTTTATATACTCTTTCCATTTATCGCTTTTAACAATCTTTGCATTTATAAAAATAATTACTATTGTATGTTGTGCTAACTCAACATCAATATCTTTTGGTTTACCATCTTCATATTCTTCAAACCGAAAATAGACAGGTATACCAATGCCTCTTGAAAGAGGAGCTGAAATGTCTCTTGTAAATGTAGAATATATCTCCTTTGCATATATTTGGCCTTCAGCATAATCTTTATGCCATAAAACATATATAATCACTGGTGTTTTTGTGCCGTTAGTATTTGAAGGACTTTTCATACAAATAGTGTAATATAGTTTAACCATTTTTTACAATAGTTCATTGTTAAAATTTTGGTTTATATATTATACTGTTATGAAATAGTGTCTTTGGGGTTCAAGGGTGTGAAGACACACCTCCCTGCGCAAAGCCCCTTGTGCGGTAGGCCAAAGGGCGAGTACTAGGGAGGTGCGCCTCCGCACCTTTGGCGGGAGTGTGAGGGCAGCGCCCTCACTGTGTATTTGTTTCCTTATTCTCCCACCACATATCTTTTATATTTTATTTTTATTGTTTACTCTTTATTTTTATTGTTATTTTTTGGTTCATCCTTAATAACTGTTTTTTCTACAACTACAGCAGCAGTAACTTCAACAGGCATTACCTCAAACTTATTTTCTTGTACTACAACGCTCTTTTGTGGTTCTACCGTAATAATTATCTCTTCCGCTTTAGTTTCTACTTTAGTTTCCGCTTGGGCTTTCAATGCCTCTTCCTGTTCTTTAGACCATGGCTTCATAAACACTGCTGAAAGGGGTGGTAGCTGTAGTGATAGGGAAAATGGTCGTCCTTGCCACCAAACATTATCGGCATAAAATCCGCCCCAGTTGCCAAGATTACCACCTCCATACATATCGGCATCACTATTAAGTACTTCTTTATAGAAGCCCTCTTTTGGTACTCCTACCCTATAGTTTTTTCTTGGTACTGGGGTTAAATTAAATACGCACACAATAAAATCTTCTGGATTTTTAGCTTTTCTCAAAAACGATACGACACTGTTTTCGTAGTCGCCAAAGTCTACCCATTCGAACCCTTCGTAAGAAAAGTCTATTTCATAAAGTGATGGTGATGATTTATATAAAATATTTAAATCCTTTAGATATTTGACGAGCTTTTGATGGTAGCTATTTTCATCGTCAAGCAAATGCCAATCAAGGCTTCCGTCAAAGTTCCACTCCCGCCATTGACCAAATTCACCGCCCATAAACATAAGCTGTTTTCCTGGTTGGGCATACATGTAGGCATAGAGGGCACGTAGGTTGGCAAATTTTTGCCATATATCGCCCGGCATTTTATCCAACATGGAGCGTTTTAGATAAACTACCTCGTCGTGTGAGAACACATTTATAAAATTTTCAGTAAAGGCATACAAAAGTGCAAATGTTAAGTTATTGTGGTGATATTTTCTATGCACAGGTTCTTTTTGGAAATAGTGGAGTATGTCGTGCATCCACCCCATATTCCATTTCATACTAAAGCCAAGGCCTCCGATATACGTTGGTCTTGAAACCATTGGCCATGATGTTGACTCCTCAGCTATAGTAACAACGCCGGGGTGAAAACCATGTACAACTTCATTAAATTTTTTCAAAAAGGCAACTGCTTCGAGGTTTTCTTTACCGCCATATTGATTTGGTAACCATTCCCCGTGTTTCTTAGAATAGTCAAGGTAAAGCATAGATGCTACTGCATCTACGCGCAGACCGTCTATGTGGTATTTATCAATCCAAAAGAGGGCACTGCAAATTAAGAAGTTTATAACCTCGTTTCTTCCATAGTTAAATATGAGAGTTCCCCAGTCCTTATGTTCACCCCTCCTTGGGTCTGCGTGTTCGTATAGGCATGTACCGTCAAAGTATGCTAAGCCGTGCGAGTCCCGTGGAAAATGTGCTGGTACCCAATCTATGATTACACCAAGGCCGGCTTGATGGCATTTATCTATGAAATACATAAAATCATCTGGATTGCCAAAACGGCTTGTTGGTGCAAAGTAGCCTACTGGCTGGTAGCCCCAAGAGGCATCTAACGGATGCTCATTTATTGGCATTAGCTCTATGTGTGTAAAGCCGATGTTTTGTACATGAGGTATGAGACGTTCGGCTAATTCCCGATATGTTAGAAATCGGTTACCTTCCTCCGGTACTCTTTGCCATGAGCCAAGGTGCACTTCATATATAGACATAGGGGATTCTAACCAGTTGGTCTTTTCCCGTTCTTTAACCCATGTATCGTCATTCCACTTGTACGTATTTATATCATGTATAATACAAGCTGTTTTTGGTCTTGCCTCACAGTAAAATGCATAAGGGTCTACTTTTTGACCTATAAAGCCTTTATATCTCCCCTTAATTTCATACTTATAAATATCCCCAGCTTTAAGACCAGGTATAAATAATTCCCATACGCCGAAGTGTCCTCTTAAACGCATAGGATGGGTTCTGCCATCCCAACTATTAAAATCCCCTATGACGCTTACTCTTAAAGCGTTTGGTGCCCATACAGCAAAAAATACGCCTTCCACATCGCCTATCTTCATTACGTGGGCGCCTAATTTTTCATATTTTTTATAGTGTGTACCTTCGCTTATAAGGTGGAGGTCAAAATCTGATAATACTGGTAAAAAGCAATATGAGTCTACTATTTCACAAGCGTTGTTGTCGTTATAAACCACTTTTAATTTGTATGGGAAGATTGCTTCTGTTTTTTCAGCGATACACTCAAAAACCCCCTCTTGTCTTATCTTGGTTGCCTTGTATATCTTTTTAGTTCCATCTTGTCTTAAAATATACAGTTCCTTTGCAGCGGGTATAAATGCCCTGATGATTATAGCTTTTTTCCCTTCGTGGGTTATCGGATGAGCTCCTAATACTGAAAACGGGTCCGCATGGGCAGAATTTACAATAGCATCAATTTGTCCATTAATATCCATCAATCTCTCCTCTTTAGTGGTATTTCATATATATTGTTTTTTTTATGTAGTTAAACTCCAATCCTGCACTCCTTGTCCCAAAACAGTTTGGATTGCTAAGCATTAAGATGTGAAGGCATACCCACCTTCTGTGCCAAATTGACTGCTTCTGGTGTATGTGTCTTTGTTTTTTTTGGCTTATTAACAGAAGAGGTTATAGAAGAGGTTATCCACCACATCCTATTTGTCTTTTTTTTGCAAACCATTCTCATTTAGATATAATGTAATCAAAACCCGCTATATCATATAATTAATGTTAATGGATTGAAAAGGTTACCTCTTCATCATTTCTGCCAATTACGCCTAGTTCCTCGTCATTGTATGTTAACTTAATGCCTCCAGCGTTTCCTATACGCACAGTTATTAGTTCATCAGCCACAAATGTTCTTGATTCGCCTGTTTTTAGCAGAAAATTTATATTATTTTTTTTGTCAATTTGTACTGTTACCCATGTTTTTGCAACAGCACTTATTTTTAATGTATGTTGCTCATGTATTGCTGCTTCCAGCCCCTTGTGCTTTCTTGATAATAATTTAAGGTCATAAATGCTAACATCCTTCGTATTATTTGCAACCATAGTCTCTTCATAATAATCGTAAGGGATCAGGCTCATATAGTTTGGCTCTACTTTTACTAAATCAGTAACTGTAGAGTTACGATTAAAATTTATCTTTCCATACTGCCCAAATGTAGTAAAATCTGAACACTGTAGTATTAATTCACCAAAAACCCTCGGACCGTAAATACTATTAATTGCATGTTGTTTTTTGTTTAAAGCAGCCAGTTCCTCGGTTTCGCTGTTTTTATGTTCCGTAGAAAATATATCTGTACTATAAATAAAAAGCACTGCTGCTATTGAAAGTATAAGACAGGTAAAGACATAGTTTAAATATGAGTGCCTTTTGGTTAAATGCCCATTTAGCATATTCTTTATATCTTCTATGTCTTCCTCAAAAAAAACATCTGTTAATAGATATTGTTTTTTGTACTCCTCATAGAGATTTAACCCTTCATCCGGTTTAAGGCCTAATGCCGAAATATAAGCCCTTATGTATCCCTTAATATATATGTCTGCTGGCAATTTATTAAAAGCATTACTTTCAAGTGCCATTATGTACTGTCTACGTACATTGGTTTTTTGAGATAGTTGCTCTATAGTTAAATTAGCTGATTCTCTGAGATTTGTGAGATATTGTCCGACCATATTAAATCCTCTTCGTGTTGTTTATTGATTATACATATTATACGAATTTATTTCAATAGCTAAAGCACATTTTTAATCTTTTTCCGATAACTAACTTTATAACGAATCACCACTTGCTTTTTAAAAGGCAATAAAGTCTTCATGTATAATATATTTTTTTACAAAACAGTACATAATTATTACTCCGATATGCTAAACTCTTTTGTACCAAATGTAAATAAAATATATACAAAAGGAGGCTTGTAATGGAAAAAACAGGAGTTATAACCTTTCAAGGTAATGGGTTGACCCTTCAAGGCAATGAGGTAAAGGTGGGCGATAAGTCCCCGGATTTTACTGTTTTGTCTAACGAACTAAAGCCGGTTACATTGAAAGAATGTGCCGGTAAGGTTAAAGTTATAAGTGTAACGCCGTCGCTTGATACGCCGGTGTGTGATTTGCAGTTAAAACGATTTAATGAAGAAGCTGCGAAGTTGGGTGATAATGTTGCCGTTATAAACATAAGTATGGACCTGCCATTTGCTATTGCTAGATTTTGTAACTCTGCTGGTATAAATAAGGTCATGACCCTTTCCGATCACAAAGATGCTTCTTTTGGGCTTGCATATGGTCTTGTTATAAAGGAGCTGAGGTTATTAACGCGTGCAGTGCTTGTTATTGATAAAGATGATGTTGTTAAGTACTTTGAAATAGTGCCTGAAATAACTGAACACCCAAATTACAGTAAGGCCATAGAGGAAGCTAAGAAATTGGGGTAACTTTCTACGATTAGATATAACTCGATAATCAAGTTGTTTCTCATTGATTTTTTTACAAAATATATGCTTAGGGGCAGACCTATTTGTCTGCCCTATACGTTATTATCTGTAGCAAAGCTTGCTCCAATGCCATTAAGTTAGCGAGGTGTGCTGCCTCACCCCTTTTTCTCAAAAAGGGTTTTCCCCCGCCATATTTTTCCTTAATTTAATGGCATTGAAGCTTGCTCTCTCCTTTTAAAAAGGGTCGGTCATTTATTTTTTTGTTGACTCTTTTCTTTTAGTGCCCTTTGCTTTATGTTATTATAGCCGTCTTTTATCTGTGGATTTTTCTTTCTGTCCCGATAAATGATTATACCAAAAATAACAAACATAGCAGTTGCAGCAACCAATATGAAGAGATTCCATATGACTGATATTGATTGTAAATCCAAATCCATACTAAAATACCCCTTGTCTTATATTAATGTTAGGGTTACTGGCCGTTATTTAAGAGCAATTCTATTTCTTTTTGGCTACCCATAAATATTGGACTCCTTTCATGCAGCTCAGAGGGTTTTACAGTAAGAATATCCTGTGTACCGTCTGTTGCCAATCCGCCTGCCTGTTTCATTAAAAGAGACATGGGCAGTACTTCGTATAATAAACGAAGCTTCCCACGTTTGCTTTTATGGTCTGCTGGATATGCAAAAATCCCACCTTTTAATAGTGTCCTGTGTACGTCTGCTACCATCGTACCTATAAATCTAGCCGTATAGCCCTTTGTCTTTAATGTTTCGAAGTACCTTTTGGTTTTTTCATCCCAGCCAGCTGCGTTAGATTCGTTTACAGAATAAATTTTGCCCTCTTGTGGCATTTTCATATCATTGTGAGAAAGGAGAAATAAACCTGCCGATGGGTCTAAGGTAAAACCATTTAAGCCTGTGCCTGTTGTGTAGATAAACATCGTGGAAGACCCATATATGATATAGCCAGCTGCTATAAGGTCTTCACCTTTTTGAAGAAAATCATTTATGGTTCCAGTAATTCTTCTGTATACAGCAAAAATAGTGCCTATACTTACATTTACCTCAATATTTGTAGAGCCATCCAGTGGGTCAAAGGCTATAATATATTTGCCGTATTTGCCCTTTTCCGGGTATATAGGTTCCTCTTCCTCTTCGCTAGCTATGGCGTAAAACTGTCCGCTATCAGATAGCACTTTAATGAGAACCTTATTGGCAAATTCATCAAGTTTTTGTACCTCTTCCCCTTGTATATTTATTTTATCAGCCTTCCCTAAAATATCAGCAAGTCCTGCCATCCTTGTATGTGAGGTTATCATCTTTGCTGCAGTTTCAACGGACATTAGCGCTATGGATAGCGAACCAGATGCATTTGGATACTTCCTTTCTTCCTCCAATATAAACCTATTAAGGTCCATCCCAATATCGGCCATATTTTTGTACCTCCTTATTTTATTATGAGATGTTTTTAAATACTATTTTTTACAAAAATGTATTTTATAAAAACAAAACATATGTTATTTTACATACATGACTTGTTTTTAGTCAAATTCTATAAAGGATAAAAAGACTTGTGCTGGAAACTCTTTAGGCAAAAAGTTTCTCTATACCTTTTCAAGCACTATTGTATTACTAATTATAAATTTGTCAAAAAATCGTAAAGATAAATTTTAGCTGGAAGTAGTGTCTTTATTTATCTACAAATGCCCTTCTTCCTTCAAAGGACTTGCTCAGTGTTACTTCATCTGCAAATTCTATATCGCCACCCATCGGTAATCCGTATGCAATCCGTGTAACATTTGTATTAAAGGGTTTTAAGAGGTTTGCTATGTATTGGGCTGTAATCTCGCCTTTTGTGTTTGGATTTGTTGCTATAATAACCTCCTCAACATTACCATTTCTGACGCGCTCAACTAACTCATGTATTTTAAGTCTTTCCGGTGTTATTCCATCTATTGGCGATAGTGCTCCTAATAGCACATGATATAAACCGTTGTAATAATTAGTTTTCTCTATGACAATAATATTAGCTGGCTCTTCAACAACACAAATCCGCGTCCTATCCCTCCCCGTACTTTTACATATAGGACATAGATCCCCAACTGAGATATTAAAACAGTTCTTACAAAAGCCAGCCTTTTCCTTTACGTCTATAATAGCATTTGCTATGGACTTAGCCTCAGCCTCAGGCATGGCAAGTATAAAAAATGCCAGCCTTTGGGCTGTTTTACGGCCAATACCAGGCAGTCTCATCAAGTTAGTTATCAGCGACTCTACAATATCCTGGGACATTTGACTCTACTATCTCCCAAACAAATTAGATAAATCCGGCATGCCGGGTATTTGCAATCCGCCAGTCATTTTCGACATCTCTTCCTGTACGTGCTCCTGTGCCCGCTTAATTGCTTCATTGCAAGCAGCTACTATTAGGTCTTGTAGCATTTCTATATCATCGGGGTTAACTACCTCTTTATCTATTTTAATTGAAACGAGCTGTCCGGTTCCATTTGCAACCGCCGTAACCATGCCACCGCCAGAAGAGGCCTCTGCTGTTTTCTGGCTTGCCTCTTCCTGCATTTTAACCATCTTTTCCTGTAACTTTTGAGCCTCTCTCATCAAGTTACCTATCATTTTCTTAGACATCTATAATCTACCTCCTATTGGCTTTGATTTTATTTCTTTTTTTTCTTTACTGGTTTTACTTCAACTATTTTGCCACCAAAGAGATCAAGGGCTTCTTTTACCACAGGATTAGCCTCATATTCCTCGATTATATCATCCATATCTTTAGTGGCCTTTTTCTTAGCCTTTACTGTCTTTATGTTTACTATGTATGGCTTACCGGTAACATCATTAATAACCTTTTCTAAATATTTTTTGTGTTCCGTAACGCTTTGAACATGTACAGCGTTGCCACCTTCAAAGACAAAATGCACCGTATCATCTTCCATATAATGGCTGGCAAGGACAAGCTTGGAGCCTAGTATATGATTTTCTTCTGAGATTTTCTCTAATGCCGCCTCTATCGTTTGTTCTATATTACTAATAACCTTTTTGGTAATGGTTGCCTTATTAGAAGAATCAACCATTTCTTTGGTCTTTTCTATTGCTTGTGGTACTTTCGTTGTGGCAGCGTTTTGTACAACTGTACAAATTGCATTATTTATTAAAACTGTTTCATGGATTATTTGTGGCTCTATTGGCTGTTGTACATTTTTAGTAGTAATTGCCAACGGTTCACTTTGTACAGATATTACCTTTTGTAAAGGTGCGCTATTAATCAATACTTCTATGTCTGCCACAAGCTTATTAAGTGGTCTAAGTGTGCCTATATATGTTATCTTAAGCAGAGACATCTCAATAGCAATACGAGTTGAGGAGGAAAATCTTATCATGTTTTCTGCTTTTAATAGTTCATTTAAAGTGGCTATCAGTGTGGCGCTACCAAAGGAAGCGAGGACTTCTAATTGATCTTGCTGAGTAGTTTTAATTGTGGAGTTATCTGTGTTGGCTTTGTCAGTTTCTGCTAAGATGAGTGCGTCTCGTACGGCTTTGATTAAATCATTTAGGAAGAGTTTCAAATCCGCACCGGATTCGTACAGCTCATTAATAGTGTTAATAATAGGCATCCTGTCTGCTTTTAATATGGCAATAGCAGTGTTTATTACATGGGTCTTATCAGAAAGACCAAGAAGTGCCTTTACCTCTTCCTCGGTAATAGTGGTAGTGAAAGAGGCTATTTGTTCTAAAAGGGTTTGTGAGTCTCTAACGCAGCCATCGGCAGTTTCTGCTATAATGTTTAATGCCTCTGGTGAGGCGCTAAAACCCTCTTCAGTACAGATTTTAGCAAGTCTATCTTTAATTGTATCCGCCGATACACGTCGAAACGGCAGGTGCTGACATCTTGAAAGCACCGTTGTGATTATCTTATTAGGAGAAGTAGTTGCAAGGATGAAGACAACGTTTGGAGGGGGTTCTTCCAAGGTTTTAAGTAGGGCATTAAAAGCCGATTGAGTCAACATGTGTGCCTCATCTATAATATAAATCTTATATTTAGCCACAGATGGGGCATATTTGACCTTTTCCCGTAAGTCCCTTATATTGTCAACACTGTTATTAGAAGCGCCATCTATTTCAATAACATCCATAAACGACCCGGCCGTTATACCTTTACATGAAGGACATTCACCGCAAGGCTCAGGGGCAGGCCCCTTTTCACAATTAAGAGCCTTTGCCAAAATCCTTGCCGTTGTTGTCTTTCCAACGCCCCGCGGACCTGAAAATAGATAGGCATGCGCTATCCGTTTTTGTTTGATAGCGTTTTGGAGTATCTTAGCAATAGTTTCCTGACCAATAATATCTTTAAAAAAAAGGGGACGCCACTTCCTGGCAAGAACCAAATAGGCCAACAACTCCTCCTCGTTAGAACCCTAATAGAGGGCTTTTCACTCAATGCAGCCGGCCAGAGACTTGCTGCGGCACACGGTTTAAAACGCTTACCGCTGCTTCCTTCCGGACCTGACGGGGTTCACGCTAAACCATTGCGCAGGGCCCCATGCCCGACTGCATTAAATAAAAAGCCGTTTTACTCTATTGTCTCTTTTATGACAATTGCAACACTGTATATGGCGGAGAGGGAGGGATTTGAACCCTCGGTGAAGCTTTTAAACCCCACACACGATTTCCAGTCGTGCTCCTTAAGCCGCTCGGACACCTCTCCTTGTTTTTTCTTATAATAAAATAACGGTTTTTATTCTATCATTGTTTTTAATAGATTTTCAACCTTTTTTTTAGCCCCTTTCATTTTTATTTATAGAGAGGTTAACTTGCTTATCATTTTCTGCTTAATATTTCAGGGATAGAATTAATATGCTGAATTTAAGAGTGAAATTTGCTTATTATATTGTTTATAATAAAGCGATGGATAAGCTAGAGGGGAGGTCTTTGCATCTTTAGCGGGAGAATTAGAGTAGTGTTATTGTTATGTATCTGTTTTTTTTGCTATCCGACATATAATTGTGGTAGTATGCATATATATAATTTATAGAGATGAGTAAAAGGGATAAATTACTAAGAAAGATTAAAAATAATCTTAAAGATGTTAGGTTTTGTGAGTTAACAAAAGTAGTCGAACTATATGGATTTGTTAATGTACATGGTGAAGGTAGCCATCAGTATTATTTGTTAAAAGGTACGAAATATGTTTTAAATCTACAATCTGATAAAAATGGAAAGGCAAAACCGTATCAGGTGCGACAGTTTTTAAAGATACTAAAAGAAACAGAGGACTAATATGATAGTTGAAGACAAATATCAAATAAAAATATTTTATAGTGAGGAAGATGAATGTTATATTGCCATTGCGCCTGATTTGCCTTACTGTTCAGCTTATGGTGCAACCATGGAGGAGGCTTTAAAAGAAATACAAATCGCTAAGAAGGGATGGATAGAAAGTGCAAAAAAGGTGAACCTGCCTTTACCAGTGCCATTAGAAAAACAAGATTATTGTCAAGATTATTATATAGATGGAATTAACAAAGGCAAAGGTGACTACCATACTCATGCAAAGTAGTTTTTTTGGAGTTCAAGGGTGTGAAGTACACCTCCTACATGTCTGACGTAGTCATTATAGGTGGCGGATTGGCTGGTGCTGAGGCGTCTTATCAGTTGGCGAGGCACGGTATGAGGGTTACACTTTATGAAATGCGTCCTCTAAAATTAACAGAGGCTCACAGGAGCGGTCTTTTTGGTGAGTTGGTTTGTTCCAATTCCTTGAGGGCGGAGGCTATTACGAATGCCCACGGTTTATTAAAAAGGGAGCTTGAGCTTGGGGGTTCTTTAATTATGGAGGCGGCATGGGCTAATCGTGTGCCGGCGGGGGTTGCACTTGCTGTTGAGCGCGTTGGCTTTGCCAGATTTATAACACAGAGGATTTTGGCTGAAAAAAATATTACCGTTAAGTGTGAAGAAGTAACTAATTTAGAAACAAATGCCCTAACTATACTAGCAACTGGTCCGCTCACCTCAGCGGCTATGTCTGAGGCTTTAGTTGCAAGTGCTGGAGCGGGGAATTTATATTTTTACGATGCCATAGCACCTATTATTGATGGCAGCACAATAGATTATGGGAAGGCTTTTTTTGCTGATAGGTATGGAAAGGGTGGGGGGGACTATCTTAATTGTCCTATGAGCAGGGATGAGTACGACAGGTTTTACCACGCCTTAGTTGAGGCGGATAAGGTAAGTGCCAGACAGTTTGAAGATGAGCGGTACTTTGAAGGCTGTATGCCAATTGAGGTTATGGCAAAACGTGGATATGATACCCTGTGCTTTGGTCCTTTAAAGCCAGTTGGTATAGAGAGCCTTACGAAACCATATGCAGTTTTGCAATTGAGGGCTGAAAATATAAATAAAACGGCATTTAATATGGTAGGTTTTCAGACAAGGCTTAAAATACAAGAACAACGGCGCGTTTTTACTCTTATACCCGGCCTTGAACATGCTGAGTTTTTACGCTATGGCAGTATCCATAGAAATACATTTATAAATGCGCCGGCTGTATTAAATAAGGATTTATCCCTTAAATCAAGACCCAATATTTTTTTAGCAGGACAGGTTACTGGCGTTGAAGGTTACCTTGAATCAACAGCTATGGGGTTGATAGCTGCTATATTTGTCTTTAGAAGGATAAACAACTTGCCTCAAATACTACCATCAATAAATACGGCACATGGCTCATTGATAAATTACCTTACTGAGTCGCCTTCTGAAGGGTTTCAACCGTGCAATATCAATTTTGGCATCATCCCGCCCTTAGATGAGAAGATTAAAGATAAAGTAAAGAAGAAGCTCAAAATTGCCGAAAGGGCAATTAAGCACTGGGAGGGCTTCATTGAGATGGCATATAGATAGTTTTTTGGGTGGTCATGAATGTGTAGTGGTAATATAATGGACCCATAAATTTAGACAGTATGTTAAGTTACAGGAGGAAGGTAAGAGAGAAGAAAAATAAGGAGGTTAATACATAGATAATGAGAGAAAGCTTAACGGCAGCATTGAAGGCAAAAATAGCAATAGAAGCATTAAAGGAGGAGAAAACAACAGCAGAATTAGCAAGTAAGTATGAGGTACATCCTACTCAGATAAGGAAGTGGCGTAGTGTCTTACAAGATGAAGCCCGCAGGTTATTTGAAAGGGTTGATGAGAAAGATGGGTATAGAGGCTATATATCCGAAATCACAATTAAGTAAAATGAACCCAGAACACAAAAAATATCCGTATCTACTAAGAGGTTTGGATATAACAAAAAGCAATCAAGTATGGGGGACAGATATAACATACATAAGGATTTTTAAGGG
>JAGYWI010000077.1 GCA_018606805.1 Candidatus Magnetomicrobium cryptolimnococcus | reverse complement strand
GTAGTTATATAGTTATAAAAAAATATTATAGTGGCTACTGTTTTTAGGCAAAAATTAACATAAGTCTATGTTTTTAAATGATTATCTTAAAATAACTATAAAATTGTTAGCCAACATCCGATATAAATAGCAAGCACTTTAATAATGAGATAAAAAAGGCTGGGTATAAAAGTGAGGTAGACTTTGTCAAAGATATTGTCTCGGATTTTGATGAGATTTGGAAAGTATCAAAGGGTCGTTATTCCCTTGTGAAACATAACGGAAATTCTAAGTTAGCTATAGTAGAATTAAAAAAAGAAAAAGATAAAAAAGAGAATAATTTTTATAACGTGGTAACAGCTTTTATCCCTGCTGCAGATTATTTATTCCCTGGTAATAGAGTCTGGTATAAAGGAATGTCTACAGGTAATACCGAAGGAACGCCTTCGGGAGCTCACCACTACTCCGTCATATCTGGACTTTCTGACCCGCTTACTAGTAAATACCCCCCAAATTTTGACCAGGGAGAGCTTACCATAGGTTCGGGCGAAGACCCCCTTCTTAGAAATAGTGTAGCAGATACTGGTCTAAATAATCAACAGACAGAAAACGACCCATTGACACAGCAGAAAATAGAAGAGGCAAGGCAGTGGCTGTCGGAAAGACTGCCGGAGGGCAGCTATAGTTTTGAGCCTGCGGAAGGCGTAAGCCTCCCCATCGAGCCGACAGAACAAGCTGCTCAAGGTTACGGCATGACAAAAGAAGCCCTTGCGGAAGAGCTTGCCTCCGGCAGACTTAATATTGCTGGCAGAACCCAAAGGCAGACAGATACGGAAACAGGTAAACTCACAGGGCTTATTGAAGTAGCTATGGGACGCCCTGATTGGAAAAGTAACATAAGCCACGAGTTGTTCCATAACATAGAAGACCTTGTTTATGACATGGGCCATGAAGACTTAACAAAAGCCCTTGAGCAGGATTGGCAGAAGAGAGGTACTAAATACGAAAACCTAAACTCACGAGAATACCACGCCGCAAGATTTGCCCAGTACGTAGACTACAAGGCAGGAAGGGCTAAGAAGCCTCTGCTAATAAGAAAAGTGCAGGAAGCCTACGACGGCATAATAAACATGGCAGACAAGGTTAGGTCATGGGCAAAGGGACACGGCTGGACATCAGCTCAGGATGTCTATAACAAAGCCGACAGCGGCCAGATTAAACGCATGTATGAGGGGATATACGGTGGTAAAGATTCCAGTTTGAGTTCTTCAACGGATGTTGGCTAACAAAAATATAAGCAATTAAAATAAATATTATAAATCAATTGGTTATCTAACTAAAATAATTATTGTAGTGGGCAAAAACTATTTAAGCGGCTTTTTTAGGCTTAGGTAATTGTATGTTTAATACAGAAAGTATGTCATTTGCTACAGGAGAAGGAGTAAGGATTATAGGAATTGCTAACTTTTCA
>JAGYWI010000033.1 GCA_018606805.1 Candidatus Magnetomicrobium cryptolimnococcus | reverse complement strand
ATATGATATGGCAGATAAAATTATATGGAGCAAAGAGGAATTAGACGTATATGACTATTGGCTTATGAAAGAACAAGACGCAAGGGGAGCAATAGAATATTCTTTCTCAGAAGGGGAAAAACAAGGTGAGAAAAAAGGTAAACAGGAAGGTTTAATTGAAGGTTTAATTAAAGGCAAACAAGAAGGCTTAATTGAAGGCAAACGAGACGGCTTAATTGAGGGTATTGAGGCATTACTTGAGCTTAAATATGGGCTGGATGGAATTGCGCTCATAGATAAAGTAAAACTTATGGATACAATAGAAGAGTTATATATATTGAAAAACTTGATTAAAAACTCTACCACAATGGAAAATATAGAAGAATACTTACGTAGGAATTCGTAAGGAACGATGAGAAGCGCTTGCAGCGCACACCTCCCTCAATCACTTCTTTCCCTGTTTATCATATAGAAAGAGATTGCGTCGTAGCTCACGCTCCTTGCAATTAGACTGTGTCGCAATTAAAAATTGACATATCTTCTCTTAGGCGAAATAATATGAATAGCCAGCGAGACAGAAGTTTTAGGAAGTGCGTAGGCGCACTCCCGTAAGGTGCGTAGGCGCACTCCCGTAAAGGATGCGGGGGTTTGGGAGTGCGCCTCACCCCTTTTGCCTAAAAAGGTTTTCCCCCGCATCCTCTATCTTTTTCTTTTCTTTTTTCCTTTCTTCTTTTCTTTTTTTTTCTTTTTTTTTCTTTCTTTTTTCCTTTCTTCTTTTCTTTTTTCTTTTTTTTTTCCTTTATTCTTCCTTCATAACAGCGCCGGTGCCTGCGGAGGTTACAAGTTTAGAGTAACGTTTGAGGTAGCCTTTTTTAATTTCCTTGTGTAGTGGTTTCCATAAGCTTTGTCTTTGTTTGATTTCGTCCTCGCTAATGAGCAGATCGAGGCGTCTATCTGGTATATTTATGAGTATACGGTCGCCGTCTTTGACAATACCGATAACGCCGCCTTCCATAGCCTCTGGTGATACGTGTCCGATGCACGGGCCGCGTGTACCGCCAGAGAAGCGCCCATCCGTTATTAGTGCTACGGAGTCATTAAGTCCCATGCCGGCAATCGTGGCGGTTGATTGGAGCATTTCTCTCATACCAGGGCCTCCCTTTGGTCCTTCGTAGCGTATAACGACGACGTTACCGGCGGTAACTTTACCATCGAGTATGGCTTTAAGGGCGTCTTCTTCACAATCAAACACTAGTGCGCTGCCTTCAAAGACCATCATTTTTTCCGTTATAGCAGACTGTTTGACAACGGCGCCACCGGGGGCGAGGTTACCTCGCAGTATTGCGATACCGCCTTCCTTATGGTGGGCTTTTTCCACTGGACGTATTACGTCGTCATCGGCTATGACGGCTGATTCTATTATGGTCTTAGTGGATTTACCGCAGACGGTTTGCGTATCCTTTATTATATGGGAGAGTCTTTTGAGGACAGCGGGGATGCCGCCGGAGTTATGAAGGTCTTCGAGGTAGTGTTGACCGCCTGGCAGCATGTTTGCTATATGTGGTGTAGTTTTACTTAGTCTATCGAAGGTTTCAAGGGCTAGTTCAACACCGACTTCGCGTGCTATGGCGGTTATGTGTAGGACTGTGTTTGTAGAGCCGCCAAGTGCCATATCCACCATGATAGCGTTTTCAAAGGCATCTTTTGTCATTATGGTAGCTGGCGTTATGTTTTCCTTTACAAGGTCAACTATACGCCGTCCGCTTTCAAAGGCAATGCGTCTTTTTTCTGATGAGATGGCAAGGGCAGTTGCCGTAAATGGTATACTCATTCCGAGGGATTCTGTAACGCATGCCATGGTGTTAGCGGTGTACATGCCTTGGCAGGAGCCAGCGCCTGGGCAAGCGCACATCTCAAGTGAGCTTAGTTCGTCGTCATCGATGAGTCCTTTTTTATATTTCCCCATGGCTTCAAACGTATCGTTTACTAAAGATAGGCGTTTACCTTTTAGGTAGCCAGAATACATAGGGCCTGCCGTTACCACTATTGATGGGATATTGAGTCTACCGGCTGCCATGAGCATACCGGGGGTTATTTTATCGCAATTGGTTAAAAGCACAAGCCCGTCAAACTGGTGGGCACTTGTTACGGTTTCTACTATGTCTGCAATAAGCTCTCTAGAGGGCAGTGAATACTGCATGCCTGAGTGTCCCATGGCGATACCGTCGCAAATACCGGGGACTCCGAAAAAAAACGGATAGCCCCCGCCAGTGTGCACTCCTTTTTCAATAAAGCGTTCGAGGTCGCGCATACCGATGTGTCCCGGTATTATATCCGTAAAGCTTGTAACAACTCCGATAAAGGGTTTATCCATTTCCGAACGCGGTATACCGGTTGCATACAAAAGTGTGCGGTGGGGTACTCTTTCCAGTCCTTTCTTTATTATATCGCTTCTCAAAAATTTTTCCTCCTAATAGATTTTCTTTCTTTAGTATTATAATGGTATAATATCAGTGAAAGGTAAAAAAATGAAGGCTGTTTTTTTTGATTTAGACGATACACTATATCCGGAACGAAAGTTTGTTACGAATGGGTTTTGGGTATGCGCTCGGTTTTTAGCAAAACGATATGGGCTTGATAAGGGCGATGTTTTTAGTAAGTTTTACCTAAGATTTATGAGTAAGGGGCGTAAACAGATATTTGATGTGGCGCTTAAAGAGCTGGGGATTTATTCAGATGACCTTGTCAAGCTTTTAGTATATTTGTATCGCTGCCGTAAGCCGGAAATAGAATTATACGATGATGCAAGACCAACGATAAGCCATTTAAAGGATATGGGGTTTTTAACAGGATTAATTACGGATGGAATGGCATCAGTGCAAAAAAACAAGGTGGCTGCATTAAATATAGAAGGGCTTTTTGATATAATAGTGTATACGGATGAAATATGCCCAGAGTGCTGGAAGCCCTCGAGCGTGCCTTTTAAGATAGCGCTTGAGTTATTAAACGTGGAGGCGAGTCATGCCTATTACGTTGGGGATAATACGCAGAAGGATTTTGACGGACCACTTAAGCTTGGCATGGGGGCTATTTACATTAATAGAGAAAAAAAAGTTACACCTGAGATAGCGGGTGTTCATGTGATACAGACTCTTAGCGATGTTTTAAGTATAGTAAGTAATGAGCACGTTTAATATAGGCACAAGGACAGTAGGTGAGGGGTGTCCGGCTTTTATAGTTGCAGAGGTTTCAGCCAATCACAAGCAGGATTTGAATTTAGCGTTAGAGACCATATGTGCGGCAAAGGAAGCGGGCGCTGATGCTGTCAAATTCCAAACATATACGCCCGATACCATTACAATAGATTGTCAAAACGAGTATTTTCAAATAAAGCAGGGCACTATTTGGGATGGGCGGACTTTATACGAACTATACAAAGAGGCATATACACCGTGGGGGTGGTTTGAAGAGCTGAGTGCAAAGGCGAGGTCGGAAGGGATTATATTTTTTTCAACCCCATTTGATAAAAAGGCTGTTGAGTTTCTTGAAATGCTAGATGTGCCAGCTTATAAAGTTGCATCCTACGAGATAACCGATGTTGCGCTTATTAGATGTGTGGCAGCAAGGGGTAAGCCAGTTTTAATCTCAACAGGTATTGCCTTGCAAGAAGACGTGGAGGAAGCCGTAAACACATGTCTTAGTGTTGGCAATAAGGATATTGCCCTTTTAAAGTGTACAAGCAAGTATCCAGCGCCTCTTGATGAGATTAACTTAAAGGGGATAGAGCTTTTAAAAGACAGATTTGATACCGTTGTGGGATTATCAGACCACTCAAAGGGAATAGATGTTGCCATAGCGGCAGTAGCGCTTGGTGCTCAAATAATAGAAAAACACTTCATAATAGACCGCAGGTTTGGTGGCCCGGATAGCGTATTTTCGTTAGAGCCAAAGGAGCTAAAGGCGCTTGTGGAATCAGTGAGAAACGTTGAAATGGCACTTGGTGATTATATATTGAATAGCCCTCATAAAATCAAAAAAGCTAAAGAGCATGCAAGGTCTATTTTTGTAGTAGAAGATATTAAGGCAGGAGAACCCTTTACGGCCAAAAAAGTGCGCTCCATACGGCCCGGTTATGGCCTGCATCCGAGGTATTTAAAGGATATACTAAAGAAAAAGGCCAAGTGCGATATACAAAGGGGCACACCGATGGATTGGAAATTTGTAGAATAGTTAAACATTGTAGTGTTATCAAAACGCATATTCATACCACAAGCCAAAAACCTGTATCCATCGTTTCCTACTTTTACCGAATGGGATGAAAATGTGTATGTATTTTACCGCATGGGGGTTAAAGATGAAAGCCAGCCACATGGACTGTACGGTAAGGTCATATGCACGGTTATTGAAAAGAAACAGTTCCTTGATTATCCGACTTTAACTGACTTGGCAAGTGGCACAGTCGTTTTTGAAAGTGCAAATGAGCTGGATGCTATTGTATCTAAGGTAGATAGCGCCATGTTTACGTTATGCACAAGGACTTATGTTAAAGGGAAAATAGGGGAAACCTATATGTCGGTATCGGAGAGTCCTGAGTTTAGCCAGAGAATAGAGGTTTGCGTAAAGGGGGTTGAGTGGCTCGTATTTTATGGCAAGGCATTTAGAGCTGATAGTATGGTAGTATTTCCTGCTTATGGAGTGCTAAGTGGACAACAAAAGACATGCCCGTTGGTTATTGCAACAGAGGATTTTAAGGGTTTCCATCTATTGTCATATATTAAAGAGGTGTGTCAGCCCGATATAATTTTAAATGAAAACACGATAGTGCACAATGGCAGACAATTTTTAATGTTCATAAGACAAGATAATCCACCCTTTGGTCTTTGGTATTGTACGTCTACTGAGCTTATAAAAAAGTGGTCAATGCCTAAAAAATTGGTAGAAAACGCCCATGCCCCAATGGCTTTTAATTATAACGATAAAACTCTGTTACTGTATCGTGGGCTTATAAATAAAAAGAGCAGCACTGTTATGCTATCCACAGTGGTAGATAACAATGTAATAAGTAATGCAATAGACACATACGACGGAAACCCCTATGATGGTGGATATGGAGATATTGGCATTATTGACAATCGGTTGTTTGTTATCTACTACCTTGGAAATGTAAGTGGTGAACCTTGTATAAAGGTGGCGGAGATAATTTAACTCTACAAAATAAGGAAACAAATACATATATAGCACATTTCGATTCGATGAGAACACTAAAGATAAGGCAGACACATAGGTCTGCCCCTACGATCTACTAAAATAAAAATGGTTTGCAAACCTAATTTATTTGAGTATAAATTAATCTCTTAAGTACGTTTCTGCCATTTACAAGAAAATCTACTGTTTGTACCTCTTTGTAGTCCTGATAAGTAAACTCATGGCCATAAAACGTACCACCTTTAAAGTATAAGGTTACCTCGCCATATATGCCATCACGTAGGTACACCCTGTGGCTATAGTTTTTGGTTGAGGCAAGCACTACCTTGGCAAGGGTTATGTAACCGGGGTCTATGTTTACCGTACGTTTTAAATCCCTCCCTGGTGTGTAGGCGCACAGGGAGGTGTGCCTACACACCCTCCCTATACTGGTTTCAATGCTATTTGTATAATGTTTAATAGGGACAATATCGGCTGGGTCTATTAGTTTTTCAAACAAAAGAAACTGCCGCATTATTCCAAGCCCTAGCTCTTCTTCATAGTACCTGTAATATGGCCAGTTTTGTTTCCCGGAATCAAGTATCGGCTTACCAAATTCTTTATATAGTACTTCCGTAGCCTCCATAAAGTAGCTATCATTTGTATAAAGAAAAGCCAAAAAAAGAATAGCCTTTTCAGGCTCTTTTGGTCTACCCAAAGACGTTTAACCCCTTTTAATTAATTCATTAATGAGCGTCTTGGCAGGGGCTGATTCCCAATCAATTGGTCCAAGTATCTTCTTAAATAGTGTACCGGTTTTGTCTATTAAATATGTCTCAGGCACACCAGTAACGCCCATGGTTTTAGCTGCATTACTGTTTTCATCAAAAAATACTGGAAAGTCATAGCGGCCTGTTTTCATATAGTTTGCAACCTCGCCCTCTTTGTCTCTATAAGGTACGGTTATAATATTTATAGTAGTGCCTGTCTTATTTTGAACGTGTAGGGCTTGCAACGTGGGCATCTCTTCATCACAGGTGGTACACCAAGAAGCCCAAAAATGTAAAAATAGCGGTGTCCCCTTAAGACTTTCGATAGTAATGTTTTTACCAGCGTTGTCTTTTAGCATTATATTTGGTACAACTAAACCTTCTATAACGGAGGCTTGCTCTTGAGTACTTCTGGATGATAGCATATATACTAAAAAGGATGCACATAAAAGCACACTTAATACCATAGCTTTACCTTTCATAAATATCCCCTTTATTGCAGATTTGAGTATAGTTAATATGATTTCTACTGTGTATACTTGGCTTAAGGGGGCGACACTTTTAAAAATCCCCCCCTTTTTTATTTGGCAGCTTTGGGCTTTTTCAATTAACAGCCGTAGCTGTTATTAACTCATAGTCCTCAGCAACAACAAAGGCTGGAGCTCCGTCTCGAATTATCACCTTTATCTTCTGAGCATCTTTAAACATACCGCGTAATATATCCTCAGACAATATGTCTTCTATCTCTTTTTGCACCGCCCGCCTCATCGGTCTTGCCCCGTAGACTGGCTGGTAATACTTTTGCATTATGTATTCCTTTACCTCATCTGTTAACTCAATAACCATATCCTGCTCTATTAGCTGCTTATTCGTATCTTCCACGATAAGCTCCAGTATGGCGTACAAATCCTCTTTATCCAATGGATGAAACACAACTATATCGTCCACCCTATTTAAAAACTCCGGATTAAAGGTTTTCTTCAACTCATCAAGGACATTATCCTTCATCGTATTATAGGAATCATACTTATCATTTTGTTGAAACCCAAGCGGGGTAGCCTTTTCTATAATTCTAGCGCCAAGGTTTGATGTCATTATTATAACAGTATTTTTAAAATCCACCCGCCTGCCAAAACTATCAGTGAGCACCCCTTCATCTAATACCTGTAGTAGTATGTTAAACACATCCGGATGCGCCTTTTCTATTTCATCAAAAAGTATAACGGCATAGGGCTTTTTCCTAATCTTTTCAGTCAACTGCCCGCCCTCGTCATAACCAACATATCCCGGCGGCGCTCCTGTAAGTTTAGATACATTGAAACGCTCCATATACTCGGACATGTCAACCTTTATGAGAGCGTTTTCATCATTAAAGAGAAAATCTGCCAAGGCCTTAGCTAATTCGGTCTTACCAACGCCAGTTGGTCCTAAGAAAAAAAACGACCCTATGGGCTTTTTTCGATTCTTCATACCAGCCCGTGAGCGCCTTATTGCCCTACTTACAGTCCTTACAGCCTCCTGCTGAGCAATTATACGCTTATGCAGCTCCTCTTCCATGTTTAAAAGTAACCCAGCCTCCTTGTCTTCCATCTTATAAAGTGGAATACCTGTCATTTTTGATACCGTATACGTTATATCGTCCTCTATGACTGCCGGCACTTCTTTACTTAAGTTTTCCTGCCACTTCTTTTGTATGGAATCATAAAGCCTTTTAAGCTTTTCCTCCTCACCCCTAATGGCAGCAGCCTTTTCTATGTCATTTAACCGTATGTACAGATTTTTTTCTTTATACAACCTCTCGAGGTCCTTTTCTATGTCTTTAAGCTCAATTGGCGGGGTGAATCTCTTTAGTTTAATACGAGAGCCGGTTTCATCTATGACGTCTATCGCCTTATCCGGCAAAAACCTATCGGAGATATACCTATCTGATAATTTAGCCGCACAACCAATGGACTCATCCGTAAGTTTAATCCCATGGTGGCTTTCATACTTGTTTTTAAGACCAAAGAGTATCTTTACGGTGTCTTCAACCGATGGTGGTTGTACATGAACAGGCTGAAAACGGCGCTCAAGCGCTCCGTCTTTTTCAATATACTTCCTGTACTCATTTAAAGTGGTAGCTCCAATACATTGAATCTCCCCCCTTGATAGCGCCGGCTTTAACATGCTTGAGGCATCAACCGAGCCTTCCGCCGCCCCAGCTCCTATTAAGGTGTGTAGTTCGTCTATAAAAAGTATAACATTATCCGACTGCTTTATCTCCTTCATAACAATCTTCAGGCGTTCCTCAAACTGTCCCCGATACTTAGTCCCGGCAATAAGCGCCCCAAGGTCAAGCGATATTATCCGCTTACCAAGAAGCGTTTCCGGCACATCCCCGTTAACTATTTTTTGAGCTAACCCTTCAACAACAGCAGTCTTTCCAACCCCCGGTTCTCCAATAATGACCGGATTATTCTTAATCCGCCGCCCAAGCACTTGCAGTATGCGCTCTATCTCATCCTCTCGACCGATAACCGGGTCTAACGTCCCCTCCTGCGCCATAGTGGTCAAATCTCGCCCAAATTCATTCAAAGCAGGAGTGGCATTTTTCTTTGTCTTTGTAAAATTCTGATTACGTATGGAAAGGTTAATAGTCAGTTGCCTTGCCCCAAGCAAATTAGCCCCAAGATTGCGTAGGATTTTACCGCCAATCCCCTCATCCTCACGGATAATGCCCAGTAGCAAATGCTCACTGCCTATATAGTTGTGCCCCAAAAGCCTCGCCTCTTCCACAGATAGCTCTAAAACCTTCTTAGCCCTCGGCGTAAACGGTATCTCACCAAAGGTCAATAAATTAGAGCCAGCTGGCAAATTCCGCTCTACCTCTACCCTTATATCCTCCGTCGAGAGCCCCATTTTTCTTAATATCGTTACGGGTAAACCATCCTTATCCCTCAACAATGCTAACAGCAGATGTTCTGTTCCTAAATAATCATTTTGCCTGTTTTCTGCCTCTTCTTTAGCATATATTATTATCTTTCTCCCTCGCTCGGTAAATTTTTCAAACATATCCTACCTCAAACCATATATATTAATTAATATTAATATAATAATAACCTCCTACTAAAGTCAATCACCAGCTACACTTATGTTGATATTTATTATATACCAAACCTAATTTGCTTTGGTATAAAAAAATGCAAAACTTTAATTATAAGTTTTAGTGTATAATGATTAAGTATTTTAAACGGTCTGTTTTTTTCTTCTTTATGGCTAAAATAGCTTATATAGAATGTACAAGCGGTGTCAGCGGCGATATGTTAGTTGGTGCCCTAATAGATGCCGGAGTGCCACTTGGCTATTTGGTTGATAGCCTGGCGTTTTTGCCGAACTCCTCGTATGAGCTAAACGTACATAGCGTAACTAGAGGGCATCTTAGGGCAGCAAAGTTTAATGTATCAGTCAATCAAGCCTATGCTCAGGTGCGGACATGGAAGGACATTTCCCAGCTGATAGAAGGCTCATCTCTTGACTTAACGATAAAAACGCAAGCCTTACGCATGTTTCGGAGTATTTTTGAAGCAGAGGCCAAGGTGCATGGCCTTTGCACTGAGGAAATCCACCTGCATGAGCTTGGCGCTATTGATTGTATTGTAGATATTGTTGGGGCACTACTGTGTTTACATTATCTAAAAATAGAACAAGTCTCAGCCTCTCCAATAAACGTTGGTGGTGGTACTATACACACAGCACACGGCATACTGCCTGTGCCAGCCCCTGCAACTGCGGAGCTCCTATGTGGATTGCCTGTTTACTCATCAGGTGCCAATATGGAACTGACAACCCCCACTGGCGCTTGTATATTAAAAAATATAGTAGGCAGTTTTAGCGCCATCCCGAATATGATGGTTGAGCACATCGGCTATGGTGCTGGTTTTCAAGACCCAGAGGCATTTCCTAATGTGCTACGCATCTTTATTGGCAAACACGGCTTAGATAATAGCCTTGAGGTTGAAAAGGTTAGTGTTGTTGAAACCAATATTGACGATATGTCGCCACAAATGTATGAGTCATTAATAGAGGATTTATTTGCGGATGGGGCTTTGGATGTGTTTTTAACGCCGATTATTATGAAAAAATCCCGTCCGGCTGTCAAAATAACCGTTATCGTCTTCAATAAAGAAAGACAGCAGGTTATTGATAGACTATTTTTAAGCACAACCACTATTGGCTTACGATATTATGAGGTGTATCGTAATACGCTTGACCGACAGATAAATTTAATTGACACTGCTTACGGTAAGGTGCGGGTGAAGGTTGCTTTAAAAAAAGGGGTGATTTTAAATATGGCGCCAGAGTATGAAGATTGCAAGCGGATTTCAAAAGAGCTAGGTATACCGATTAAAAAGGTTATAGCGCATGTGATGGCTCAGTGCCATAATGTTTATTGTCAGGATTAGCTTATGAAAAAAAAGATTATTATATTAGGAATAATTATACTGGTGGCTACCGGCGGATATTTTACCTATAAACATGTTACTAAAAAACCCACCATAGAAGTACTTGATACAGCATCTGTGAAACGTGCAGACTTAAACGACGTTATCGTGGTTACCGGTATAGTAAAGCCACGCGTTGGGGCACAGGTAAAGATAGGCACACGGGCAACAGGGGTTATAGATAAAATGTATGTGCAAGTAGGCGATAATGTGAAAAAAGGACAATTAATTGCTAAAATAGACCGTAGAGAAATAGAGAGTCAAGTGGAAGAGCTTGAGGCAGCATTAAACAAGGCTAAAACGGCATTAGAAAAAATCCGCTTAACCTATCCAAGAAAAATAGGTGAGGCTAAAAACGACTTAGGCTCTGCTTCTGAAAAACAGAGGTTTTCACAGGCGGAGATGAAACGCTATGATGCCCTTTTAAAGCAGGGCTTTGTCTCAAAAAACGATTTTGAGTCGAAAAACTCCCAGTATAAGCAAGATATGCACGACGTTGCAAAGGCTGATGAGGCTTTAAAACGCACACAGGCAGAGTATAAGACGGAAGAGGGGCTTGCCATTGATGAGGTGCTACAGGCACAGAGCAATTTAGATAGCGCTAAGGTACGGCTTTCTTATACAGATATAATATCGGCAATAGATGGTGTCGTTTCGGATGTTACTGCCCAAGAGGGGGAAACCATCGTAGCAGGCTTGCAGGTAGCAAACCTTGTAACTGTACTTGTACCAGATTTACTTGAAATGTGGATATATGTTGATGAAACAGATATTGGACGGATTAAAAAAGGGCTTGAAGTTGAATACGGCGTTGATACCTATCCGGATAAAATACTTATATCTGTGGTTGACCGAATAAACCCACAGCCTATCGTTAAAGACAATATAGTGTATTACATAGCAATTGTAAATATAGACAAAAAAGACGCCCTAATGCTGCGCCCTGAGATGACAACACACGTGAGCATTATAGTGGAAAAGCGGCAGGCTGTCCTAACAGTGCCAAACGGCGCTGTTAAGTTTGAAGAAGGTAAGCAAGTAGTGTATGTGTTAAAGGCTGGGGCAGACGGTGGGGTGCAAAAGATAACGGTTAAAACAGGCGTACGCAGTGAGGAACTAACTGAGATAATTACTGGATTAAAAGAAGGCGATGTCGTTGCAACCAAATTGATACTGCCTGTGGATATTGACAAACGTAAGGAAGCGGAAAAGGATAAGGGGCATTAAGGTGTCAGTTTGTGTTATGCAAGGGGTTACGAAGCGTTTTCAAGTTGATGAGATTTATATAGATGTGCTTCGTGGTATAGATTTAAAGATAGAAGGCGGAGACTTTACAGCAGTAATGGGTGCTTCCGGCTCCGGTAAAAGCACTTTAATGAATATACTAGGGTGTCTGGATACACCAACAAGTGGTAAGTACTTTCTTGCCGGCCGAGATGTCTCCGCCTTAAACGACGATGAACTATCACTAATCCGTAATGAGCTAATCGGTTTTGTTTTCCAGCAGTTCTATCTATTACACTATGCAACAGTTATTGAAAATGTGTTACTGCCAACCATTTATAGGCACGGTAAAAATAGTCGTGAAAAAACCAACTTACAAGAAATAGCCCTTGAACTATTAAAAACAGTAGGACTGCACGAAAGGGCTAAATTCCGCCCACGTCAGCTATCAGGCGGTCAGCAACAGCGGGTGGCAATAGCCAGAGCGCTCATAAACGATCCAGAGCTTATTATTTGCGATGAGCCTACCGGCCAACTTGATTCAAATACATCAAAAGGCATCATGGCAATTCTTAAAGAATTAAACGAGCGGGGAAAAACCATAGTAGTCGTAACCCACGATTCACAAGTGGCAGCACATGCTAAAAAAATCCTGTATATAAGCGATGGTATGATTGTTGATAAATAAAGGGGTAAGGACTCTGTCCTTACCCCTTTAAAACCCCCTACCTGCAAGGGTGCGGAGGCGCACCTCCCTTGGTCGAATGACCCCTTGACCCCTTAAGTGCTTAGTGGGTTGGGTATCTTAATCACTGAGAAAAGACCCCCTCTGACTCTTTTCTTTAGCTGGTGCGTTTACGCACCAGAGATGATCATATCCAACCTTAGAAATTAACCCTGAAGGCTAAACCGCCATAATACACGAAACTATCACCACCAAAATCATAAGCGTCTATTATATTTTCAAATACTCTTTGTGCCTCATCGCTTAAAGGAAATGAATAAGCAATCTTTGGTTCAAGGGAAATTTCCTTCCATATTGGGATACTAGCTGTCATGTACACCTCGCCATTATATAGATCGCTTAAATCGCCGCCATCCCGTTCAGTACCCATATTTTTATTATCCCACAGATAACCTGCCTGAGCTCCAACGTGAATAGCATAGTTGTGTGGCAAGGTAAACGTGTGTCCTATTGTAAGATTCAGATATGAACCATCACCTTCTTTAAAGTCATAATACCATGTAAAGTTTGGTTGTAGGAACATATCATAAGCCATAGATAGGAAAAACTCCTGTGTGTCGTTGGCTCCAGTAAAGCTATAATAAACATATCCCGGTGTTAACGTTAACTTATTAAAAGAGCGTGAGTACAAAAATACAAAATCTGTTTGGTTAAACTTACTAGTATGTGAGTCGTAATTAGCCCACACTTTTCCTGTAAAGTTATGGTATGTGGCATATATGTAAGGTTGTACTACCGTTCGTTTACTAAGCTTCATACCTCTCCACATCTCATGTGTATACACCCCAACAACGGTGCCGCCAAAGAAATCCTTACTCTGTTGAGCATAAGAAGAGCCAGAAAGAAATACAATACTAATCAGCATTGCAAGACCTACAGCTATCACCCTCTTCATTTCTCTTTCCTCCTAACATTATTAATAGATATTTGCAACCATCTCAAGGAATGCTTTAAAAAAAGCCAACCATTAAGAACAATTAATTTTGTTTAAATCTTAGATATAAAACGTCGGCAGAAAAAAACAAATTCGGTTGCGATATTTTACATAAACCAATACAAAGATGTCAATGTCTAATTATAGTTGTCTGAAAAGAAAACAAGTGCGAATATGCGAAGGCGCACAGGGAGTTGTGCCTACACACCAGGGAGGTGTGCCTACACACCCCTCCCTACTATGGGTTGGTACTTATTTTAATGTCGCCTTGTGCTAGCTTCAAGACGGCCGATACGTTCTTCAATTGGTGGATGGGTGCTAAACAGATTTGCTATAGAGCCGCCGGACAATGGGCTTACTATAAACAGGTGGGATGTTGCTTCATTTCCACCGTGCATAGGGATTTTGCCAGCAGCGTAAGCGAGTTTTTTTAAAGCACCCGCAAGGTATAGTGGATTGCCGGCTATTTTAGCTCCGCTTTCATCGGCTAAGTATTCCCTTGAGCGTGAAATTGCCATCTGTACTAACAGTGCTGCAATGGGTGCAAATATCATCATAAGTAATCCGGCTATCGGATTGCCACCGCCTTCTTCATCGTCGGAGCTGCCACCAAAGAAAAATGCCATATGTCCCAGATAGCTTATAGCACCAGCTATTGTAGCGGCTATCGTACCAATTAGAATATCCCGGTTTTTGACGTGTGCCAATTCATGCCCAATAACCCCTGAGAGCTCTTCACGTGTAAGCATGCGTAAAATACCTGTTGTTACGGCTACGGCAGCATGGTTGGGATTTCTACCTGTGGCAAAGGCGTTTGGTTGGTCTTGCTCCATCATATACACCTTTGGCATTGGCAGTTGTGCCCTTTGAGCAAGCATCCTTACCATAGAAAATAGTTCCGGAGCATTCTCTTCAGATACTTCTTTGGCGCCATACATTCTTAAGACTATTTTATCGCTAAACCAATAGGAAAAGAAATTCATCCCTATGGCTATCACTAAAGCGATAGTCATCCCTTGCTTGCCACCTAAGAGCGCACCCAAAGATACGAACAGTATTGTCAGCAATGTTAACAGAAAAAATGTCTTTAAAGTGTTCATTTATTGCCTCCTTCATTACAAATTATCTCAGTGTATATTTTACAATATCTGTAAGATTTTTTGCAATGACTTAAACTTAAAAAATTTAGGGAAAGATTTTTTTAGTAGGTGGACAAAACAAATCGTCAAATTGCTATAATTGAAGCCCAGCTACTGTGTTTGATTATTTTGATGTTTTTTAGTCCTTTTTGTTTTAATGATTCTGCTATTTCACTTTCTTGGGCTGTCATTAAGCCAGACAGTATTATGTAGCCATCTGGATGCTTAAGGGTAAGTATCTTGTCAAGGAGTCCTTTAATGCCATTTAGGGTTAAGTTACAGGTAATTAATGAAAATCTCTCTTTTATATTAGTAAGTTCTGGGTTAAGAATATTGACGTCATGGTTTTTATTTAATGCAAAGTTTTTTGCTGCATTATCAATTGCTACTTGGTCTATTTCAGTAACATAAATAGGGGAAAAGCCAAGTTTTGCAGCACATATTGTTAGTATTCCGCTACCAGTGCCTATATCGAGAAAGCTGCCTTTTGTCATCTTTAGGGAGAGAGCCTCGATGCCTTCTAAACACATCATAGTTGTTGCATGGTGGCCTGTGCCAAATGCCATAGCTGGTTCTATGATAATCTTAATCCTGTTGCCGACATATTCATGCCATGGGGCAAGCACTATAAGTTGATTACCAACAGGTAGTGGTTGCAGCCCTTTTTTCCACTCATGAAGCCAGTCTTGATTTGGCTTATTTTGAATTTCATATGTAAAATTCCAATCAAGCCCTGCATTTTTTAAGCTTGCCCTATACGTTTCAAGTGCGCTTACTACGTTTTCAATGGCGGTATCCCCTGAAAAGTAAGCCTTAAACCCTGCTCCGGTATCCTCCGTACCTGATGCGTTATGCTCAAACATAAAATTACTCAACCCATCAGTGCTTTCATTGGCACATACAAATTCAACTATATAATAATTATCAGAAGGCATATTAGTTTACAATAATATTAAGAATAATGCTACCGGCATGAATACTGCAAGTTTACTTTACAAAAACATCTTTTATATCAACTTCAAACCCTTCTATAGTTTTTGATTTAACTATCCCTTCACCTTCAGCACAGGAAAAAAGCCTATATCTATCATCTTCTATTACTAATACTTCAATGGCTTCAAGCTCCGGTATAACAATCCAGTACTCAGGTACTTTATAGTGCTCGTATATCATTTTTTTAGTGATTGTGTCTTTGCTGTGCGACCCCTTAGAGACAATTTCACACACCATATCTGGCACCCCTTGAACCCACTCTTGAAAGATACTACGGTTTTCTTTTTTCACAAAAAACAAATCCGGTTGCACACGATTAGCATTTTCTTCAAGTATTACGTCAAATGGTGATACGCACAACTCACCTATAGGATGAGTGTTTAAAAATAGCACTAGCTTTTCTATTAGGCGCATTATAATTCTCTGATGGCTTCCAAATGGGCTTGGAGACATGATTTCCTCACCGTTTATGATTTCTGTTAAATCAAAATCTTGTTCTAAAAGCACTGGGGGGCTTTCAGCTACTTGAATGTTCATAAGTAATATTGTATCATAACCGTATACACTTTTTGGTTGAAATTTTCACTGGTGGCTTTTTTTAGATTTTTTTTGAGAGTATTATAATTTTTCCCTTGACCTTGGGTATGTCATAGGTTTATACTAAAAAAACCGTAGAGCAGTTATTTAGGGCGTTAGTTGGGAAGATGTATGGAAACAGTGGGGGCCCATAGCTCAGTTGGTAGAGCTACCGGCTCATAACCGGTTGGTCCCAGGTTCGAGTCCTGGTGGGCCCATTTAGTTTCCTTAATAATATGGTTAGTGTTATGACAGACTGAGGAGGTATGTTAATTCTGATATGTTGTTTTTTTATAGTTTAGGTTTTGTTTTAGGCCGTAATCAAAGGAGGCTGTGAAGTTGGAGGTCATATGCTTAAAGAGTTAACCCTCCTTATAGACATTCAGGCGCTTGATACACAGATTATTAAGGCCAAGGAGTTAATCGAAAAAAGCCCCGATGCCCTAGCAATACATGATGAGTCATATGTTAAAGCAAAAGAGGGCTATGATGCTAAAAAAGAAGAGCTCGATAAAACTAAAAGATACAAAAAGGAGCTCGACAGTGCCTTGGAAGATGCATCTTCAAGGATAGACAAATTAAAGGCGCGTTCATCAACTATAAAAACCAATAAAGAGTATCAAACCCACATTAAAGAAATCGAGCAGGCTGAATCAGATGTTGTGCATATAGAAGATGAAATCCTCGCTGCAATGGAAAAAATCGAGGAAAGAGAAAAAGCCTTGAAGCTAGCGGATGCTGTTTTCAAAAAAGAAGAAGGCAATGCTAAGCAAAAGACTGCCCATATTAACGAAGATGTGAAGAAAGCACACATTGAGCTTGATGGATTATTAAAAAAACGGCAAGTAATAGCTAACTTACTTGAAGGCAAACTCCACGATGATTACCTAAATACGTTAGAGCGCATGGACGGTATAGCTGTTGCTAAAGTTGATAACTCAATATGTTACGGTTGTTTTATGAATATACCGCCACAAGTGTACGTAGAGGTCATGAGAAACGATAAGTTATACAAATGCCCACAATGCGGGCGCTATCTCTACTATGCTAACCAATCCGGGTAATTATTCTGAAATGCTCTGTTGTTTTACAAGTAAGGCAGGGCGAACTTATGTGTTCGCCCCTTACAAATGACGAACTTATGTGTTCGCCCCTACAAATTTTTTCTTTTGGGCAGGTAAGTGGCCGCTTTTAAGAACATGTAATTGTAGATGTTTTTAGAAGAGGAAAGTCCGAGCTCCATAGGGCAGGATGGTTGTTAACGGCAACCGGGGGTAACCCCAGGGAAAGTGCCACAGAAAATAAACCGCCTCCTTCTGTTAGCGAGGTAAGGGTGAAACGGTGAGGTAAGAGCTCACTGGTTTTCATGGCGACATGAAGACCGGTAAACCCCATCCGGAGCAAGGTTGTATAGGTTTTGCCTTTTATAGGTTGTCCGCCTAAAGTGTTTTTGACGGCTTTTAAAAAAACACGGGCAAAACGGGTATTAACCGCATAAAACTTGGAGTAATCCTAAGTTTTCAGATAAATGGCCACCTTTAGTACAGAACTCGGCTTATAACCTGCCCAACATTATATTTGGTAATAGTTCAGCCTCAATGACAAAGTGGGGGCTGAACTATTACATTATTTGTTTTTTTTATTAATTTATTAATTTTTATGTTATTATAATTGTAATTAACATTAATAAAATAGAAAAGTTGGTACGAGAGTAACTAAATGGAAGATTATAAGCTAAAGGTGTTTTGTACGGTAGCGGAAGTTAAAAGTTTCTCAAGGGCGTCGGAGATTATACATTTAACACAGCCGGCCGTTAGTGCACAAATACAAGTTTTAGAGGATTATTACGGTACTAAGCTATTTGACAGGACAACTAATAACGTTACTCTTACGGCTACAGGGGAAATTCTATACAAATACGCAAGAGAGATTTTGTCTTTATATGCAGAAACCGAAAAAAGTATATGTAGACTTACGGGGCTGCTCAAAGGCAGCATAAAGGTAGGGGCTAGCACTACGGTAGGCAATTATTTGATGCCAAAAATCATCATAGATTTCTTAAAAGAAAATAGTGATAAGGTGAAAATTAATTTACGCGTGGGTAGCACTAAGAAAATCTCAGACCTGCTGAACTCTTCAAATATAGACTTAGGCATCGTGGAAGGGGATATTAAAAGTCAGAAAATAACCGTAGATAAGTTTCTAGAGGATGAGTTACACTTAATAGTATCGCCTAATCATGGTTGGAGTAATAAAGAAGAAATAGATGTGGCTAGTTTACAAGAAGAGCCTATTATCTTGCGAGAGGAAGGCTCGGGGTCAAGGCAGTTAATAGAAAAGCTGTTTGTTAAGTATGGTTTAAGCATTCAAAATATGAAGGTCTTTCTTATGCTTGAAAGTATTGAGGCAATCAAGGAGGCGGTTAAGCGTGATATTGGAGTTGCCTTTGAATCGAGAATTGCCATAAAAAAGGAGCTACAAGACGGCTCTTTAAAGGCTATAAATGTTAAAGGCGAGCGGATTACTAGAGCGTTTTCAATAATATACAGAAAAAAGGGCTTTTGCTATCATCTGGTAGATGAATTTGTAGCCTTTATAAAAGGATATGATTTCAATACGTTTTTGTTTAACAACAATGATGTTTTACCAACATAAAGGGGTTTTTGTTATAAATTCTATAATATGAAGGCAATAATAGATAAATTAAATTCAGGCCACAGGCTTGAAAAAGACGACATAGTATACCTCTATGGTTGCAACGATATATTTTCCATAGGACAATTAGCAGAAAGCATAAACGCAAGACTAAATAAAAACAGGGTATACTATACAGTAAATCGGCACATAAATCCAACCAATATATGCGTTAATCGGTGTAAGTTTTGTGCCTTTAGCCGCTCGGAAAACGAAGAAGGTGCCTATGAGCTTTCAATAGAGGCAATTCTTAGGCAGCTAAGTGGTGCCGTAGGCAGCGATTCTCACTTGCCTTATAAAGAGCTACATATCGTGGGGGGCTTGCACCCGAAATGGCCTTTTGAGTATTACCTTGAGCTTATTAGCACTATAAAAAAGACTTACCCGTATGTGTACATAAAGGCGTTTACGGCCGTGGAGGTGGACTATATGTCATCAATAAGCGGGCTTAGTCTTGATGATGTCTTACTAAAACTGAAAAATAATGGACTTGATATGATGCCAGGAGGTGGGGCTGAAATCTTCTCACCTAAAACGAGACAAAGACTCTGTCCGGAAAAAATCTCCGGCAAGCGATGGCTTGAAGTCCACGAAAGAGCGCACCTGCACGGCATTAAGTCAAATGCCTCTATGCTCTATGGCCACATTGAAAGCTTTGAAGATAGAGCCGAACACCTGCTTATGCTTCGTAACCTGCAAGATAAAACTGGTGGGTTTCTTGCGTTTATTCCGCTTGCCTTTCAACCGGCTAATACTGAACTAAACACGCATACAGGCTCAGGTATTGATGATTTAAAAAATATCGCTATTAGCCGTCTTGTCTTAGATAATTTTAATCATATAAAGGCATACTGGGTAATGCTTGGAGAGAAAATTTCACAAACAGCACTATTATTTGGCGCTAATGATATAGATGGCACTATTGTTGATGAAAAAATAGGCCACTCAGCCGGTGCTGTATCAGCCAAGGCACTACCAGTGAGTATACTTAAGCACATGATTGAAAAGACCAATAAAATTGCAGTTGAAAGGGATAGTTTTTACAAAGACTAAACTAATAATTATGAAAAGAATAACTACGGACTATGCACTACATATATATAAAACTATGCCTTTACTTGAGCTTGGACAAATGGCCGATAACATTCGTAAATCTATACACACTCAAGGGGTTGTTACATTTATAATAGATAGAAATATAAACTACACGAATGTTTGTATAAATAGATGCCGCTTTTGTGCATTTTATAAAGAAGAAAACTCCCCAGAGGCTTATATATTAACGGCAGAGGAACTTTTGCAAAAAATCAAAGAGGCGACCGCCCTTGGCGCTATCCAAATACTCTTGCAAGGTGGACTCCATCCAGCCCTTGGACTTGACTTTATTACGGATATGCTGAAACTTATAAAGGACAGATTTAATATACATATACACGGCTTTTCCCCGCCTGAAATATATTACTTGGCAGAGTTAACCGGTATTAGCATAAAACAAACCCTACTTGCACTAAAAGAAGCTGGGCTTGGTTCAATGCCAGGCGGGGGGGCTGAAATACTTGCTGATAGGGTCAGACGGTTGATAAGCCCTAAGAAAATCAACTCTAAAAGGTGGCTTGAGGTTATGGAAGAAGCCCATAACATCGGGCTGCGCACGACAGCTACGATGATGTTTGGTACGGTTGAAACCCCTGAGGATATAATAGAGCACCTGTGCTCTATAAGAGACCTACAGGATAGAACCGGGGGCTTTACCGCCTTTATACCGTGGAGTTTTCAACCAAAAAATACCCAGCTTGTAAATGATGTGCAACCAGCCACAGGCGTTGAATATCTGCGGGTCTTGGCGCTTTCTCGTGTCTTTTTAGATAATATACAAAACCTCCAAGCATCATGGGTAACCCAAGGTATTAAAATGGCACAAGTAGCCCTGCGCTTTGGCGCAAACGACATGGGCTCTACCATGATTGAAGAAAACGTGGTAAAGGCTGCCGGCGTTTGTTATCGCGTATCAGAGCACGACATAACAACAACTATTAAAAAGGCAGGCTTTACGCCAGCTACCCGAGATACCTTCTATAATATTGTTAAATATTATAAATAGTTACTTCCAAACCACCAACAAAATATTTAAGGAGATAAGCAATGGAAGAAGCACTCTACGATGTAATAATTGTAGGAGGCGGTCCTGCTGGATTATCGGCAGCCCAGTATACAGCACGCTTAGGGCTAAGCACCGTTGTCTTGGATAAATCACAAACGGCCGGAGCCCTCGCCTTTACAAGTAAAATAGAAAACTATCCGGGCATCATAGATTCTATCAGTGGCAAAGAAATTCTGGATATTTTCAGAAAACAGGCAATGGATTTTGGTGCTCAATACGTTGAAACACAAGTTATAGGCGTAAAACTTGATGAGGAAATCAAGGAAGTATACACTATAGATAACGTGTATAAAGGTAAAACCGTCATTATTGCAACAGGGGCTATGGGCAGAAAACCATCACTTAAAGGCGAAAAGGAACTACTCGGTAAAGGAGTAAGCTACTGTGCCATATGTGATGCAGCTTTTTATAAAAATAAGACGGTGTGCGTTATCGGGGAGTCTGAGGAGGCTGTTAAAGAAGCTGAACTATTAACTAGATTCACCGATAAAGTCTACCTAATAACGCCCTCCAAAAAATTACCAAACGAAGAACTCGAACTAACTGTTAAACAAAAAAATATAAACCTACTACTCCACCATAAAATATTAGAAATAGTAGGTACTGAGTTTATAGAAGGTGTTACACTTGAAAACCGAGATACGGCACAAAAGGTGCAATTACCCATGGATGGCGTATTTGTTTATTTACATGGCAGTCGGCCAATTGTGGATTTTTTAAATTTTGCCTTAGATATAAGCGATGAGGAATGTATACTTACTAATAAAATGATGGAAACTAACATAGAAGGAGTGTTTGCCGCTGGTGATGTTTCCTGTACGGAGGTAAGGCAAGTAGTAATAGCCGCTGCCGACGGTTGTATAGCAGCTCTATCAGCAGAAAAATATATACATAAAGGCAAAAAACGCAAACACGATTGGGGAAAAAGTTAATTAAGGGAGATAGTTCAGCCCCTACTTTGTAATTGCGAGCGTAGCGAAGGTGCGTAGGGAAGTTGAAAATTATTTTGTTGAATCTTAATTGCGACACCGCCTCATTGACGAGACAGGGGGGCTGAACTATTACGATATTTATAATTTTGCTTCATCAATTTCACCAACTTTTACAAGATGTTTTTGCAAACCAATTTTAAGAAGCTTATTCCCATGCACTGGCACTGAAATGCGTGTAACTATGCCTTCTTTACCATAAATATGATGACTTCCTTCAATGCGTTTTAATTGCCAACCTATTTCTTCAAGAAGTCTACAAAATTTTTTGCCGCTTATGGGTTTCAAACTGCTATATCCATTATTTTATCCTTCTGTGATAAAACAATGTTTTGAACTTCCACAGATAGACAACCTTCTACAGCTTCATAGATATTAGATAGCAGCTCATCAAAGGAATCGCCTTGAGTTACACACCCAGGAATAGCTGGCACTTCTGCCCAATAACCACCCTCAATTGCTTCATGTACTATCACTTTTAATTTCATATTTATTTGCCCTCTTAGAAAAAACATATTAATAACATATAATTTTATTATAAAACAATATATACCAATTGTATCATTTATAGATAATAAGCATAGGGCAGACACTCGAAAGGTTTGCCCCTACAATACACGTATTTTTGTAAGGGCAAACCTATGTGAGGGAGGGTGTGTAGGCACACCTCCCTGGTGTGTAGGCACACAGGGAGGTATGCCTACATACCCTCCCTGTGCGCCTTCGCATATTCGCCCTTAATTTTTGTTACATATTAATCAAAATGTGCTATATATAGCTGTCAAAGAACATTAATGGTGCAAAAAACCACCTTTGGATCGTATCGGAAACCTCATATCTCTCGGCAATAGCATTTCCACCTATTACCTTTATTTATATTTTTATTAGTATATAACAAAGCCGTGCAATTTCTTAAAAAAGTCGGAACAACTTGTAGATAAACTCCTACCTCTTGCTAATCAACCACGCCCTGATGATTTTATTAAATTTACAGAAGATGCCCTTCTGCTCTTAGGTATTATTCCTTCTATCAATGGACAATTTATTACCACTACCAATTTATCCCTCTTTCTGAAAACAGCAAACACAACACCTTTAGTCAACTTCCAGATAATCCTAACACTTTACTTGATTCCGATGGTACTCCTCTATGCTCAGCTGGCGCTAAAATGCGACACCACCAATACAACACACAACGACAACTTCACGTATTCTGTTGTCCGATTAAACGCAATACCCATCGAAACGGTAAGTCTACTTACGTTGCTCATATAGATGAATGCCCACAACACCAAGACTGCTGTCCTGATAGCACACTTGGTCCTCTTGTATATATTCACGCAGACAATGACCTCAGACTCTATCCACCTATACCGCGCAACAGCAAACAATTCAAAACCCTTATGAATCTGCGCAGCGCTAACGAACGCCTTAACTCCGTTACTGACAGTTATCATATTGATAGGTCTTGTCGAAATGTTTTTTATGGTTTAATACGCTTAACTTTAGTCAGTATTGCCCAACATGCCATTATTCGATATAACGATATGGTTAAACGCTCCTCTGCCCTTGTACTTTGCACTGAGATACTTGACACACTCCACTTAAAAATACCACATAACATTACTGGCAAATAGTAGAGCGTTATATATAGTTGTCAAAGAACAT
>JAGYWI010000032.1:16154-24694 GCA_018606805.1 Candidatus Magnetomicrobium cryptolimnococcus | reverse complement strand
CCTTGTCTATTGTCTTTATATCATTTTTAAAATGCGCTAATTCGTTTTTTGTCGTTTCATTGCCTGAGCCTACATCTGTCAAAAACTCATCCAAATCATCAAGGGCCTTTCGCAGCTTCTTGCTATAACCACTATCATCAGTCCCCTTACTTTGCCGAACCTTTTCATTTAATACCTTACCACTATTAGCAGCCTGTATTATATCAACTGGTATTAACACAGCATACAATAATGTAAATAACACAACGAACGAAACAGCCTTTATAAATCCACTTTCCCCGTTATACAGCATACCCTTTGTCCTCCCTATGTATCTAATATTTGATTATAGAATATATAGTAAATATTACCTTAATGATAAATCACAATCTATTATATTACACAAGATTAAAAATTTAATATTAAACAGCTAAGCGTTTATTATGAAATCATTCTTGTGATGTACAAAAATCCCATTTAAAGGAAATTTGCATTAAAATGTTGTAAAAGATAAGAGGAATAACTAAAGAGATTGCAGGCCAAAAGTTTTAAGAAGTGCGTAGGCGCACTCCCGTAAGGTGCGCAGGGGAAGAACAGGGAGGTGTGCTGCCGCACCACTTTGTATAAAAAAGGGTTTTCCCCCGCTCTTTTCTTTCCTTAACTTAATGGCATTAGTCAATCAACTAAATCAAGCCTTGCATAAAGCATCAAGCCTGAGCGGTTAAATATCTGTGTAAAGTCATTGCTTTTTTGTACATTAGCCAATTCTTGTATAAATTTTGTAGCATCTTCCTTATCATAATACATGTACGGCTTATTCATGTCAAATAATATGTAGTCAGCACGTTGCCAGTGCTGCGGAAACGGATAAAACCTATACCTATGGGCAAGGCTACCGTAGTTAATGTTACTTTGTGCAACAACTACCTTTTGGGCGTTAGAGGGCACAAGCTTAAGCATATCCTGCATGTCCTTATCGTATGCCATTTTTAGATAATTATCGTATGTCCACACAACTGACCATGTCTTATTCCAAAAAGACAGGGAATAGGGGGCTGGGCTTTTTGCAAAATTCAAGGTACCTGTAAGTAACACACTCAAAATGAGTAAAGCCCAAACAGGCCTTCCCCCCCAACGATTACGTACATCCCTTAGTACTAATATAAATGCTACAAAGATAGCGCCAATAAGGCCTGCCGTATATTGGCTTTCTATGTTTGAATGGTCTGGATTTGACGACACTATGGGGATTATAAATAGCGGAATCGTGGGGATTAGCTCCTTAAATGAAAATAAGGGTAAAAACATAAATGGAAACAACATAAACCAAATAAAAAGCATCTTTTTAGTTATGCCATTTAAAACGCCTTCAATAAATGTAAATGGATGTTCCCAAATCCCTAAAACGTGGTCAAAACCAAAGACCTCAAGCGTGTTATGTGCTATAAGTTTTGGTTGTAAATAAAAAACGCCAAATATAAATAATAGAAAAAAAATAACAGCGCTAATATATCCAATCCAACGTTTGCCCATGTTTATAGCCAGATAAATCCCAAAAAAGGCAGCCCCAAGCAACAGCGGTTCTTTTGCAAGAGAGCCAACCGTAATTGCAGCCAACGCTAAAAAACACCAACCACGTTTAGCAAAATAATAAGCCCACAAAGACATTGGTATATATAAATGGTCTGGGTGAAAGTCTCCTACACTGTTAAAACCAGTAGCAGGCAACATCAAGTATATCATGATTAATAAGCCTATCCACAGCCTATTATTATCCAACTGCTCTTTGGCTATCAACGATAAAGGCACCACCGCCGAAACAACAGTAACCACCTGTAGTATTAAGATAATAGCTGGGCAGTTGCAAAATAGTTTATACCAAAAGGCATAAAAAACCAGTATAGGTTGAAAATGCCCCTTTGAAGCTACCAAAAGGCTCTCAACACTTGGAAGTAATTGAGCCGTATTCCAGATTTTATGGTCATAAGAACCAAGCTCTATAACGCTTGTGTGAAACGTAACATATCTTAACACTAAAATAGTGCTGTAGAAAGCTGTATGAGCAACTATAGCTATGAATAATATTGTGTATATGTGCCTATTGAAAAAAACCTGTATGCTTTCAGGTAAAGTCCAGTTTTTTCTTAAAATACCTAAAAACACCACTAAAGCAAACACCAAACCAATCATGGGGATTACAAAGTACCGGTAGAGTGCTATATCTTTGTAAACAGCACCAGCGGCAAAGGTATTTTTAACAAACTCTGCCCCTATTAGTAAAAATACCAGTATAGCTAAAGGAGATAGCGTTAGTAAATCAAACCATTTTTTATACCATTTCAATAAACCCCCCTTTCCTAAAACTTTTGTCTTGGTGACTATTATAGCGCATTTAGATTTGATAAAAACACAAATTGTAGATAGTGGATATAGGGCAGACACGGAAAGGTCTACTCCTACAAATCCATTCAGTAGAGGCGAACTACGCACCTTACGGGAGTGCGCCTACGCACCTTACGGGAGTGCGCCTACGCACCTTACGGGAGTGCGCCTACGCACCTTACGGGAGTGCGCCTACGCACCTTTTGTCTAAAATGGTTTCCCCACGCAACTCTTTTCATTTTTACTAATCTTTTTCCCCTCCATTTTGTTTTGCATCCTTAAACAAAATATCAAAGGTTGTTCCTTCGCCTTTTTCCAAAGAAACAGAGCCTCTTAGTTGTTCTGTTGTTAAGGCATATACAAGGCGGAGTCCTAAAGATGTTGTTTGTCTTAAATCAACATCGCCCATACCTTTACCGTTATCATATATTTTCAGATGATAGTAACCATCTCCCTTTCTTTTCATCTCTATAGAGATTTTGCCTTCCATATCAGGGGGAAAGGCATGTTTTAGAGAGTTAGTTACAAGCTCATTGATTATTATGCCACATGGCACTGCTGTGTCAACGTCTAAAAACACGCTTTCAACATTAATGTCCATACTTACATTAGATTTATTTAGACAATAGGAGTGATATAAATAGTCCGATAAGCTTCTGACATAACGGTGAAAGTCTACATTTATAATATCTTCCGATTGATATAGTTTTTCATGTATAAGTGCCATAGTTCTAAGCCGTGCCTGGCTATCTACAAACATAGCCTTAGTCTGCTCGTCTGTAACGTACTTAGATTGCAGGTCTATGAGGCTTGATATTATTTGCAGATTATTTTTAACCCTATGGTGAATCTCTACAAGGAGCATATCCTTTTCTTTGATTGTTTTTTTAAGTTTTTCTTCTGTGTTTTTGCGTTCAGTTATTTCCTTTTGCAGTTTATCGTTTGTACCTTTAAGCTCTTCTGTACGTTTTTCCACTATATCTTCTAATAGATAACGATATTTCCAAAGCTCCTCTTCCATTTTGGTGCGTTGGGCTACTTCCTTTTTGAGGTTTTGCTCTACATGTTTTAATGCTATGCAGTGGCGCACTAATCCCTTCAATTCATAAGCATTAAACGGTTTATGTAAAAAGGCATATACGCCAAGTTCAAAGCACCGCTCCATATCTTCATCGCTGCCGTGGCCTGTTAGCACTATAACAGAGCACGGTGATGAGGGGGTTATATTTATTTCTTCCAAAAACTCTATGCCGTCCATGACGGGCATTTTCAAATCAAGAATTATTAGAATCGGTCTTTCTTCATAGTAGACTTTTAAGCCTTCCACACCATTATTAGCCGTAAGGATTGTGTAATTTTCTGTCTTTAAATGCTTTTGTATGGCATTTATCACTATCTGTTCATCTTCCAGGATTAATATCTTATCCAAAGGCATTGCCCCTTACTCCTCTATGGGTATTTTTATCGTAAATTTAGCGCCGTCTTTAAGTTCCGATTCGCAGTATATTATACCATTATGTGCTCTAATAATACCATAAGCTATAGAAAGTCCAAGTCCTGTCCCTTTGCCTACTTCTTTTGTTGTAAAAAATGGTTCAAAGATTTTTTCTATATTTTCCTCAGCAATGCCCGGTCCGTTATCTAAAAATTCGATATAAACGTAATTATCAGTTTTTGCAACCCCCATGTTTACACAGATTTCTGGAAACTTGGTGTTATCCGAGATAAAGGCATCCACTGCGTTTTGTATTATATTAATAAATACCTGTTCTAATTGATTTTCATTACCTGAGATACCTGGCAGATTTGGTGCTATGTTTTTAATAAGAGAAATGTTTTTTAAACGCAGTCTTTCCCTCATTAAAAGCATAGTGTTATTAAATATGGTTTCCACATTTATAGCCTTAGTTTCCATGTCGTTACGTCTGCCAAAGGTTAAAAGGTGTTTTATTATTACGGAGATTCTTTCAATTTGTTTAAACGATACCTTAGCCTCTTTTAGCAGCTCATTTGCATCCAAGTTGCCGGCCTTGGCATCCATAGTAATTCCCTGAATGAAACTGCTTATATATGTAAGTGGTTGATTTATTTCATGCGCTATGCCAGTAGCAATTTCTCCGAGCGTTGCCATCTTGGAAGAAGCCAGTAGTTTTAATTGTATATGTTTAGCCTCTTCTTCAAGCTTCTTTATTTCGCGCATATCGTGCCCCACGATAATAGATTCATAACTATTTACTTCAAGGCGGGATATATTTACTAGAAACTGGATTTCTTCCATATTTTGGGTCAACACGTTCATAAAGACATCTTTTGAATAACCATACTGCCGCGCTATTTGAATATTTTCGACAATACTGTTGCCAAAGATTTCTGTAATGTTTTTTCCTTCCAATTCCGATTCGCTATAACCAAGTAGTTTAAAAACTGCATTATTTGTTGTCTTAATTGTATCATCAGCATCCACAACTATTAGTATATCGGACATGGATGATAACACGTTTTCCAGATAATTTTTGGCATGCAGTAACTCCGCCGCCCTTTCTTTTACCCTACGTTCCAGCTCAGTATTATATATTTTAAGAGCCTCCTCGGCTGATTTACGTTCGGTAATGTCCGTAATAAGTCCATCACACGCTACAAGCTCCCCATTTGAATTGAATCTTGGCACTATCGTGTTACGTACCCAGCGTAACGTACCGTCTTTGTGTAGGATTCTATACTCAATGGGTCCAACGCTTTCCCCCGTCAAAACGCGCCCTACGTGCTCCATCACCCTACGGCAATCCCTATCGTGCACTATCCCATACCATATGGCCGGGTTTTCCCCATATTCTTGTGCCGTATACCCAGTTACAGCCAAGCACCCGGCACTGTGCGTTGTCTTTACCACCTTCCCATCGCTTATTTCCATCGTGTATATGTAATCTGTTATGGCATCTACTAGGCGTTTATAACGGTTTTCGCTCTCCCTAAGAGCAGCCTCTATTTGTTTACGCTCGCTTATTTCTTCTTGTAATTTTTTATTTGCCTCATCCAGCTCCATCGTTCTATTATAAACCCTCTGTTGTAAGTCAAGGTTACTTTCAAATAATGATGTTATATTGCTCTCTACCCTGTCTTTTAATAGCCGTCGTATATTATCAACAAAAGCAAGTCTATTTTTTATGTACTTAATCTTTTCATCAAGTTCCCCACCAATCATAGCCGTTTTTTCCTTAAAATTATCTCTATATATATTATATGTCAAAAGTCGCGCCAACAAAAGCTGGTTTGCTTATCTGTGGGAACTGCCGCTCAAATGCTATAATGTTTTCTATCCCTGTACAGTGAGAAGGGGCAAAAAGCTTTATCCTATTTACATGCAAAAAATCCCGAACAAAAGCTATTTGCTGCGCATTAGCCCTAAAAAGGTGCGTCCCTCCAATTATACCAAGAATAGGTTTTTTTAGCTGCTTTTTTACGTACTCCGCTACGTTAACCATCCCCCTGTGGGCACAACCAAAAATAATGAATAGCCCCTCCGCTTTTTCTATAACTATGGAGTTGTCATCCAAAAAACCGTCTTCTACTATTACGTTATTTACTTCTGCTTTAAGCTCCCCATCCGTATGCTCAATTTTATTTGTCAACGGTATCTCCCCTGTCATCCATAAGCCCTCTATGATTTTAAAAAATCCCCTTTGAAAATTAAATGAGACATTGTATGAACTTACAAGTTGCTCAATATCAAAGGGTACTCCTATATAAAAGTACTGCCCTGACGTTTTATTGAAAACATACTTTTTCTCAAGGATAGAAGGATGAGCAAATATGTCAACCGGTCGCCCAATAGCCTTAAGCACAGCCTCAAGGCCGCCCGTGTGATCGTAGTGCCCATGCGATAAAACTATCTTTTCAATCCGAGCAAGGTCTATTTGCAGTGTCTTGGCATTTTCAACAACTATGCCGCTTTGACCTGTATCAAAGAGCACCTGAGTTGCACCCATATCAATATGAACGCAAAAGCCATGCTCAGCCATTAGCCCCTTTGACACCCCTACGTAGTTATCTGTCAGTACCGTTACTTTCATTTGTAAATTTCCATTTAATCTATTATAATAATTATATTATAACATAATAAAAGGGGGGAATATGCGCCAACTAATAGTGTATACACATCCAAATCCAAAGAGCTTTAACCATGCAATCATGGAAAGTCTGGTCAGCGAACTTACAGCAAATGGCGAGGACGTGCAGGTGCGGAATCTATACGAAATCGGTTTTGACCCAGTACTAAAAGGGGAGGATTTTGTGCTCATAAAAAGTGGCTCTATTGCACCAGATGTTGCAATGGAGCAAGGATATATAAAATGGGCTGACATTATAACGTTTATATATCCAGTGTGGTGGACAGGGCTACCGGCTATGTTAAAAGGATACATTGATAGGGTGTTTTCCTTTGGCTTTGCTTACACCGTAGATGGCGGTCAAGCAAAAGGGCTTTTAAACGGTAAAAAGGTTTTCTTAATTAGCACAACAGGCGGGTCCTCTGATATGTATAATGAAACCGGTATGCTTAGAAGTCTTAATCAGACATCTGATGATGGCATATTCACGTTTTGCTCGATGGAAGTTATAGGGCATAAGTATTTCTTTGCAGTACCCTATATAAGCGATGCTGACAGGCAAAAGATGCTTGACGAGATAAAAACTATAGCGCAAACCATTTATGTACAAAAATAATAACAACACTCAGCAGAGTTTTGAGGAGATGGTGGCAGAGCATATGGAGCATGGCTTTCTTGAAAACATTATAGACATGCTCAAGTATGAAGAGGATGCCTATAAGGTGATTAAACATCTCCTTAGGGATGAACGAATACGGGTGAGAATAGGTGCGGTAGCGCTTGTGGAGGAGGCTACAGCACTGGGGCTTCGGTTTGTTGATGAGCTAGCAGATGAGCTTTTGCAACTTTTAGATGACGAAAACCCGTTAGTTAGGGCCGATGCTATTTATTGCTTGGAGATGGCTGGTAATATGAAACATGTACCAGTGCTTGAAAAATGTATGCAAAAGGAAGAAAACCAACAAGTAAAAGAGGCAGTAGATGAGGCAATTAGCGAGATAAAAAGGAGGGTAGTAGGAAATGATGACATTTGATGAACTAATGAAAGGTTTTGAAGAGATACGGTATATTCTGAAAGACACGTCTATAAAGTCCAAAGAAACGGATGAACAACTATCAAAACTATTTAAAGAAACGGACAGGCAGTTTAAAGAAACGGACAAAAAATTTGAGGAGATGTCCAAGGAAAGAGCTGAACAGTCTAAAGAAACAGACAGACAAATTAAGGAATCGCTTAGATCATTTGAAGAAAAGCTAAAAGAAGGATTTGACAGAACACAGAAAATAGTAGACCAAACGACTATGGCAGTAAATAATTTAACAGGCAAATGGGGGAATTTTGTTGTTGGATTAGTATTGCCGGCAACGGAGAGATTATTTAAAGAAAGAGGGATAGAGGTAACCCAGATAGCGCAGAGCGTTAAAAGTCGTAAAAAGGGCTTTGAAATGGAGATAGATATATTAGCTGCCAATGGTGAATATGTGGTATTAATAGAAGTTAAAAGTACTTTAAAGGTGGATGATGTAAAAGAGCACATTGAAAGACTTGATAAATTTAAACCAGCCTTTCCAGCCTATCGCGATAAAAAGATTGTGGGTGCTGTTGCTGGTATAGTTATAGAAAGTGGGGTTGATAGGTTTGCTTATAAAAATGGCCTCTTTGTTATTGCTCAAAGCGGAGATACGGTTAAATTTCTTAATGATGATAAGTTTGTACCAAAAGAGTTCTAAGTTTTTGATTACCATTTAACAAAGGGTAGTCCTGAACAACTAATGTATGCAAAAGGAAGAAAACCAACAAGTAAAAGAGGCAGTAGATGAGGCAATTAGCGGGATAAAAAGGAGGGTAGTAGGAAATGATGACATTTGATGAACTAATGAAAGGTTTTGAAGAGATACGGTATATTCTGAAAGACACGTCTATAAAGTCCAAAGAAACTGATGAGCAACTATCAAGACGATTCAAAGAAACTGATGAACAATTATCCAAACTATTTAAAGAAACGAATAAGCAATTTAAAGAAACGGACAGGCAGTTTAAAGAAACGGACAGGCAGTTTAAAGAAACGGACA
>JAGYWI010000032.1:0-15646 GCA_018606805.1 Candidatus Magnetomicrobium cryptolimnococcus | reverse complement strand
GGTTGATAGGTTTGCTTATAAAAATGGCCTCTTTGTTATTGCTCAAAGCGGAGATACGGTTAAATTTCTTAATGATGATAAGTTTGTACCAAAAGAGTTCTAAGTTTTTGATTACCATTTATACCAAAATAAAAATGGTTTGTAAAAAATAATAACTGTATTTTTTATTATACCTCATGAAAATGGTGTTTTTGGGGTTCAAGGGTGTGCCTACGCACTATTTTTGCCAAAAAAGGTTTTCCCCCACGCATCTCTTTCCTTAACTTTTTTAAGGTGCATCTAATTTATGAATCTCAACATACGTCCTTTTCTTTAATTCTTCCACCTTTGCCTGTAGTCTTTTATTGACTTCTTCCTCTATTAATAGTTTTTCAATATCTTCACGCACACTATCAAGCTCAATATCTGCAAAATTAGCCCTATTTTTATTAAAAAAGGCTTCTACTTCTTCATAGTTAACTACAATATCAGCTCTTATGGACATATCAATGTACTTATTTATAATTTCATCATCGCTATCGCCAACTATTTTCAAGCGTACGCCTTCTTGTTTTAAGAGCAGACGGTTAACCATAGTCTCTGCCACCTGTCTTAGTGTTGTATCTGGTACCACTTTGAGTGTTTTTTCGTATTTTTCCTTTAAATCTGCCAACGTAATTGCTTCATTATCAACAAAAGCTACCACTTTGTTGATAAGCTCATCCCCGTTGACCTCAACTATGAATAGCACCATTACTAACAAAATAAAGAACGCTTTATTTTTCCCCATTATTTTAAAAAGCCTGCCCGATACTTATATGGTATTCATCAGGGCTTTCTCCTTCTTCTTTGTTTAATTTATAACCGTAATCAAATCTAATTGGTCCAAAGGGGGTTTTATAACGAATCCCCATCCCTGCTGTGTACTTAAGATTAGTTGGCTCAATTTCATCAATTTTTTGCCAAACGTTACCACTATCAAGGAAATTAACAATGCCGAGGTCCCCGTAAACCTTCGTTCTAAGCTCGATGTTTCCCATTAAAAAGGCGTTACCACCTGTTGGGTTATTGTCTTGCCCCTTAGGACCAAGGTTATCTTTTTTATATCCCCTAATCGTGGTGCTACCGCCAAGAAAAAAACGCTCAACAAGCGGTATCTCTCTCGTTTCATTCCAACCCTCTGCCAAGCCACTTTTTAGTGATAGCGCTATAGTTAAATTCTTAGTAACCCCTTTGTAGTAGTTTATGTGGCCGGATAATTTTAAAAAATCTGTCTCTGATAAAAGTACACTGCTAGCTAACTTCATATTTAATCCGTTATAAAACCCTTCTGTTGGTGAAAACGGGTCATTTCTTGTGTCAAATATAAAGGCTGGCACTATACTTGATATAGCCAACGTACCAGTATCTTCCCGCGACAGTATGACATCTGGGTGCACGTCGTAGGTGCTTACTAAACTAAAATCATAGGATAAATAGCCCGTTACGTTTTCTGTTAGTTGTTTTTCTACCATAGAAACCGCAGAATATTTTTTTATTTTATATTTAGTATCACCGGTTTCAGTATTTTTTTCCCGCCGATTTTCAAAAAACAATGTTGTTGTAAATGGATAATGTTCACCTAAAAACCAAGGCTCTTTATAACTTAAAGATATTTTCTGGCCTGATTCACTAGCTTGTCCTTTTGTTTCTAAGACCACATTTCGCCCAAAAAGATTAATATAGCTACCTTCTACAGAGCCCCTAAACCCATCATCCGTACCATAGCCTAAGCCGTACTCAATAGCTCCAGCCTTTACCTCCTCAACCGTAAGCAAAACATCTTTAACATTCCCCTCAGCATTATAAATATCCCAGTTTATATGTTTAAAAAGCCCCGTTTGGTATAACTGCCTTATTGCATCAAAAACCATCACAATATTAAATGGCTCTCCAGTTTTATACTTAAAGACCCTCTTAAAGACCTCCCACTTTGTCCGTTTATTGCCCTTAACTATAGTTTTACCAAAGAAAAATTTCCTATTTTCTACTATATTAACAACCAGCGTGATAGATGTTGAATTTGAGCCATTTGCCTTTTTATTTAAGGATATATCAGCCATTATGCCATTGTGTTGATAAAGATAAGACACCCTGTGCCTGGCATTTAACAGTGTCTCTTCTGTAAAAGGGGTATCTTTTGCAATATTTATCGTTTGTAGCACCTCCTTTTCAGAAAAACTCTTATTTCCCTTAACTTCAATCAATTTTATTATATATCTTTGACCCTTTTTCACATTAATATCTATTTTGACCTTTTTTGTGCTATCATCTATTGTAGGTTTAAACACCGCTGTAACGGCATCTGGGTAACCCCTATTAAAAAAATAATTATTAACAGAGTCTTTTTCAGTATCTAAAATATCCGGATTATATGGCTCATCTTTTTTGTACTTAATATGTCTCCTTACTTCCTCCTCGTCATCACTAGCCCCATCTATAGATATGTCGGAAACTACGTACTTATCCCCTTGCGTAATATCAAAGATAAATTCATCTACATTGCTGCCTTTTTTTACAATCCCCTTAACCTCAACGTTTATATATCCCTTCTGGTAATATTTGGATTTTATATACAAAATCCCCTCTTCAATAATAATATCATCAGATTGTTGACCTGCAATAAACGGCATTTCATCTTTTAGTTCACTATCTGCATAAGCCTTATTGTTATTAAAGACTACTTTTAGCTTATTTCTATTACCACTATTGATTGTTAATGTACCTGTACCTACATCATATGAATATGTACCATCCAAACCAGCATAAAATCCTTTCTTTTTTAAATATTTTAAAACGCGTTCTATTTCACTTTTAACAAAGCTCTCGTTGTAGACATCTCCAACTTTAATATTAAATCGTTTTTTTATATAATCATCAGAACCGTTTAAAATAAATTTTCTTATTATAAAAGGAGTCCCTCCAAACACGCTGAGCTTCAAAAAAACCTTACCTGTTTTTGGCTCAATTTCATACACTGGCCGGACTTGGGCGTACGGGTACCCTTTACCTTTAAGCCCCTCTTTTAATAATTCAACAGCGTTTTCTAATAATTCTTTGCTAAAAATACTCCCCACCTTCATCTGAAAAAGCCCTTTTATATCACTTTTACTTATTTCACCATCAACGTCTACTTCTATTTTATCAATAAAAGGTCTTTCTTTAACCACAATAACTATCTGCACATCCCCACCACTTAACGCATTTTTATACACTTGGATGTCATCAAAAGTTCCCTTTAAAAAAGCAGTCTTAATACCATTATTAATCTTCTTATCATCTAAAACCTCTCCTTCTTTTATCTCAAACATATACAATAACTCACTTTCTGAAATACTTCTCAGCCCCTTCACTGAAATATTTGCAATCTTAACAGTAGAGGCATACACAGAGCCAGCGGTTAAGGATATAATCAACAAGATATAAACCAATAGATAACATATTTGTAGAAAATGGTCTGCAGACAATAGCCATTGGTATATCTTTGTTTTTATTTTTTGCATTTTAGTTAATTAAACTCAAACCTAAGCTTAAAATCCCCACCAACTCCTTTTGTTTTATCACCAACACCTTGAACAGAGAAATTTTTATTAATTAGATATTCAACTTTAATCAAATCCTCAGAAGACGTACCTGTTGTTATCAATGTTAAGATAAGTTTATCCGGTATTAACTCCTTTTTTAGAGTTACCTTTGGTGATATAGCAGTAGCAGTGCGCCCCTCACTTTCAGAAGAAGCCGCAGACACGTTTACTTCATCAAGACCGGTTAGGTCTTTTATCCGGTCGGAGATCATACGCTCATACTTACCGGCTATAAACGATGTAGCGCCAGAAGTGCCAGAGCCAGTTGAAAGCATACTTAAAATCTCCTCATCCTTAAGTGGCGGATTAGACGACATAGCTAAATTTAGGGCATCAATGCGGCCATCTACCAGTAAATTAATCGTATAGCCCTTTTTCTTAGTCTTTGCAAGCACATTAACGTATGGAATGTGGTCAATATTACCAGTAAATAGAGCGCTTGCCTCAGTAATATCAAACTCATTATCGTTAACAAACACCTTGCCGCTATCTGTTTCCACCCTACCATACAGCATCGGCGTTAACACCGTCCCACGTACGGTTAGGTCTATTTTTAAATTTGACCGCGCTATATTATTTTTTATAGTTATGTTTTTATCACCTTTTAAAGTAACATTTAATATGGTCTTTTCAAAAAACCCGAGGTCTTTATCTCTGGCTTGGCTTTTTTTACCAAGGACAACGTCCATGATGTAGAAGTCCTTGTTATAACTAGCACTTTCAATATCTACAGAGCCTGTGAGTACTTGCATAACACTATCCCCTTTATAGTTAATGTCCCCGCCAACTTGCAGTTTAAGTCCATTTTCCATTTTAAAGGGAACTCCTTTTACTTTACTTTCAAAGAAAAAGCGCTTAACGTTAAGTCCATTTAGATATGTCGTACCTTTGGCTGCAAAGTTACCGCCGCCAATTAATCCGTTTAAACGTGCAAGCACTATTTTATCACTATCAAAGAAGGCATATCCATTTATTGTATTAAAAAAATGGTCAAAATTCCGTAGCCCCAAGCTACCATTAGTTATTTCCATATCGCCATATACGTCTGGTTTATCCCAGCTACCGTCTATTTTTAAAAGCACCCTACCATCGCCATTTATTAATGTGATTTTATCTGACAAAAACTTTAGTGTCTTTAAACTGATACCGCCTTCCATGTGTAAATCAAAACTCTTAGCTATTGATAAGCCGCCACTGGCAGTCAATTTATTTGGTCCTTCTTTTAAGGCAAACGACTCTATGGAGACATCCCTGTTTAGTATATTAAAACGAATTTCTCCGCTATTTGAAAGTTGGTGGCCATACGCAGAAATGTCAAGCCCTGTCAGTGAAAACTTGCCTTTAAAGCTGCCGACATCGCCACTTAATGCAACCGAGCCGGCAAGCTTTAGTTTAGTATCCATTTTAGTATTTTTTTTTGCGTTTTTAATAAACTTGTTAATCAAAAAGCCATACTCCCCCTTACTGATTTTAACATCAGCATGCCACGGTATTTTTTTACTAAAGGCAAGGCCTGCATCTGCCAATACGTTGCCATTTAGAAAATTACCGGTGATTTTAACCCCTTGGCTATCAACAGTGCCTTTAACGCTTGCAGCACCAATGTCTACGCCCTGTGCACTTAGCCCTTGCGCTTTGGCATCAAACGAGAGTTCCGGCTTTAATAGATTTCCCTTACCAGCAAAGGCACACGCCATATCTGAGCCACTAACATGCACTTTTAATGGTGTATCTTTAAGTGCAATTTTGCAGTCCTTGGAGTTTATATTATAAAAGATATTGTTTTTCTCTGCCCACGACTTCCCACGGTTTTCCGCAGCTAACTCAAATGAAAGGGTTGAGCTACCATTTTTTGTCTTAACTAAAGGAAGCTCAAGGAGCTTTCCTGAAAGTTTAACGTCCGACTCTATTTCTGCTAAATCAATCCCATAGGCTTTAAAGTTTTTAATAGCCACGTGCCCTCCATACTCTAAACTATCAAGCCCGCCTGTAACCTTAAAGGTCTGGCTATATATAAAACCACTAATATCTTGTTTTATGTTAAGAGCACCACTAAGCAACTCCTTTACGCTAACTCCCTTCACATCCACAGAGAGGTTTAGCGTTGGCTTATTAAAGTGGAGCAGTTTTTGAGCATCTCTAAATGTAAGCCCAGCTTCAATAGCCAGCTGACCGCTATAGAGAATAGCTTGTCCTTTTTTAAATGAAAATGCGTCTACGTCATAGAAAACATCACCACTTAACCGTGAAAAATCAACATTAAATAATACCCCTTTTTCTAATACCACCTTGCCATTAATAACCGGCCTTTTCAGTGCCCCTTTTACTGTAATATCAAAAACCCCCTTGGACTTAAACTCATCAGTGTATGGCATTGTAAAGTCCCCGGTGTCGTCCGTCTTAAGTTTAGCGGAGACATCTATTGTCTTTTGATTTAAATCAATAGTGCCATTTGTGGTTATTTCGGACAGCTCGGATTTAATTGTTAAAGTATCAGCCGTTAAGACCTTTTTCTTTAAATATACCTTACCAGTTGCAATATTTATACGTTTAAGGAAATCTTCTTTTTCAGTATTAACAGGTAGTGTCTTATTTTTTTTATAAATAAAGATGATATTAGGGTTAAACTTCTCCCCCTTTGAAATGAGCGAGCCAGTTATCTTACCAGGAGATATATTAGGGTCCCATTCAATAACCTTAAAAACCCCAGCACTATCCACATCATAAACATCCACGTATAACTCCAGGTGTTTTCCCCCATAGAGGGTAATGTAAGCCGAGGCGTTGCTAGCACCATTATATAACCTTGCCTTAACATCTAAAAATTTTAACTGCCGCTCTTCAAAAGCCACACCGGCATTTAGCTTATCCACCGCCACATCATATAAACTACCGTTTGTCAACGTAACAGCCCCTTTTGCCTGTAGCGCATTAATAGCTCCGTAGGTCTTGGCGGCTAAATTAACATATCCGCTTATAGGCTCATCTACATCTAAAAGTTCAAGCAAGGTCTCTATATAAAAATCCCCTTTTATCGAAAGCTCAGGTCGGACATCTTTACCATGTATAGCAATGTCCCCATCAATTGTAATGTTGCCGCCACCTGGACCTTTTAATGAAAACATCTCCTTTAAATAGTCCATCTTAAGCTCTACTAATGGTTTAAAACTACCCGATAGGTCTTTTTTATTAAGTTCACCGCTAACATCCACCTTAAGACCATCTGATCGGTAAATCAAATCCCGAAGTATATACTTACCTGTCTGCTCATCTTTTAAAACACTCACAGTAAGCACTTGCACATTTAGTTTATTATCTTTTATGATGTGTTTCTCCCCATCATAGCCAATAATAATCCCTTCAAAGCTTAACACAAGGTCGGTAAAATCCCTCACCCAATGTCCTTTAAACTCCTTCATGGCAACACTATATGAGTTTTTGCCATCAACAAAGGTAAAAGCTCCATCTGTTACGAAAACCTCTTTTATATCAAAAGAAAGCGTACTACTACCGTGTTTTCTCCCCATAAGTGCTTCAAGCTGTTTTTTTTCTGTATAGACAAACGGTTTTTGTACAGTAAGCCCTTCTATAACAATATGTTTCATTAATAATGAAAAAAGCTCCACGTGAACATCAAGGCTATCAAAACCTGCTAATTTTTTGTTATGCTTATCCCTGATTTCAAGGTTATAGAGTGTTACCTTTAGAGGAATTATGGATACGTACACACGGGCAAGCTTGACGTTTTGACCAAAAAGGGTTTGCAACTCTTGTTTTATTTTATTTAGTAGAAAGTCATTTAAGTAAAAATTTTTAATTAATATAAAGGCTATTATTAAAACTAAAAAAAAAATCTTACAGCTTTTTTTAATCTTTATATTAACCTTTATTTTCATTGAAGGACTTCCCAGAGTTCGGCAATCACTCTGACAAGCTTTAAAAGACTACTGTTATCTATTGTTTTATTTATATAAAACACATCCATGGCCACATCTGATTCCGTGTTAACCCTAGCCATTGCTATATTGAAGCCCTCGTTAGAAAACACCCCTGTTATATCCCGTAAAAGGCCAATCCTATCTTGTGAAAAGGTCTCAATTAAAATATAAAAAGCCGATGACTCATTATCCATATTAATAAAAGGAGAAAACCTGCTATTTATAATGTACTTACGCTGTGGCAGGCGAATTTCCCGTCTACCTTGGATAATATCAGCAGTTTCTTCCTTTAAAAGTTCATCCATCCCCTCCCACCACATCTGCCTATAATTGGAAACAACCACCCTATCCACAATAAACCCCTCCGTACTGTTAAAGGTTCTAAGCGAAATTATGTTAAGCCGTCTTAGCGAAAAAACCCCCAAAATATCCGAAAGTAGCCCCGGTCTATCAGCGGCTATTATAGTTATCTCATCGGTATTATCCCGCTTTTTTTTAACACCAAAGGAAAACCCCTTTTCTTTATACTCAGTAAAAAGCGTAAAATCATACCCTATATCGTGTATAGTACTAGTTAAAAAATAACGCTCTGGCATAAACTTTAAAAATGCTTGAAACCCCTCGCTGCTATTTGTACTTTTACTAATAAGCGTTTGAATGTACTCATTTGGTGTTTCCTTTATGCCCTTAATATATTTTTTGGAAATATTATAAAGAGATAATAATAGGTTACGCTTCCACGAGGTAAGAAACTCAGGGTTTACTGCGCACATATCGCCGTAGGTTACTAAAAGCAGGGCATCAAGCAAGTACTCATCGTTAACGGTATCAATAAACTGTGCAATGGTCTCATAGTCCTCCGTATCTTTATTAAGTGCAATGCCATATATTAGGATATGATTTTGGACAAGAAACTCAACGGTAGCGCGTTTTGAGTGCTCAAGCTGTAGACGCTCAAATATGGTAAATAGAGCCTTATAGCCAGCCGTTGTGTGAAGCCTCCCCTGTGATTTCCCTATATCATGAAATAAAAGTGATAGATACAGGAGGTACTTATCTTTAAAATTTCTAAAAATATTGGCAAAACCAGCTCCTTCTGTATTATTATAAGGCCGACTTAACGCCTCAAGTGCCTTAATAGTTAGCAGCGTGTGCTCATCTACCGTATAAATATGGTACGGCTCGTGTACAACAAGGAAACGGAGCGCTCCAAACTCCGGTATAAATCTGTCTAAAACGCCGTCTTTTTGCATCATCTTTAAAGTAAGATACACCCGTTCGCTTTGCAAGATTTCTAAAAAAACCCTAACAGCCCTCTTATCAGACCGAAAGGTTTTGTTTATTAGTAGCAGATTTTTACTTATATGTTCACGCAAAAACCTTGTAAAGACCTTTCCCTTTTTGGCATATAAAAGGTACGCCTCAAGGATTTGCACAGGGTCTTTTTTAATAAAAGCCAAATTATTTATCATTAACTTATTTCTTGAAATAGAAAATATGTTATTAATCTTAAAAACAGCAAAATTACTTTTAATATTAATAAACCCCTTAGCAGCAGTGCTTCTTATATAATCGTTAATATCTGCAACCGCCCGTGCCCTGATATAATACCGTCGCAGAAGTCGCTCGGAGGCTTGAAACTTCCTTGATGCCCTAATACCAAGCAGCCGTGCAACACCTTCTTGATGCTCAAAGGATAGGGTATTATTGTCGCGCCCTGTTACAATATGCAGGGCTATACGCATAGATAAAATGAAATCATGAGCCTTGCATAAACTTTTAAATGATTCAGCGCCAATAAGGCTATGGAGCTGCTCAAACTCTATAACATTAAGAAAAACCCTTGCCACCCAAAGGGCATCATGTACGTCGCGAAGCCCACCTTTTGAATATTTTAAGTCCGGCTCTAAAAGAAAAGGAGAGCTACCGTATTTTTTATATCTGTTTTTAAGCTCCTCCATCATCTCCCGAAAAAGCGCCTGAGAACCTTTCTTGTGGTACGAAAGTGCTGGGTATACCTGTTTTTGAAAAAGTGCATCAAGTGCTGTACTTCCTGCAATAAAACGGCTATCAAGCATAGACGTCCTTGTCTTAACGTCCTTTTTGGCTTCATGTATACACTCATCAATCGTTCTAAATGAATGGCTTATCTCCAACCCGGAATCTATAAGGCTGTAATACACCTTTTCCATATATGAGGTATCCAGTCTATCCTTTGCAAGCAGCATTATATCTACATCTGAATATGGAGACATCTCCTTTCTGCCATAACCGCCAATAGCATAAATGGCAAACTCGGATTTATTGAAATCCGCAGGCAAGGCTTTTACTATCTGTTTATCCATGTGCCTTGAAATATAGTAGGCTATATTTCGTCCCGGTACATTAGATGATAACATTGCATTTAATTTATCTTTTAACAAATACGCTCCTCTTTTTTAGAAAAGATAAAAGATGGCGGGGGAAAACCCTAACTAATAAACAATAAATCTCCCTATTATATCATTTTGCAGATTTTCGCATACAGTGCCTTTATAATATTCATTCCCATTAGCAGTAAATATTTGCACTCCTGAAAGGTTTTTAGAAATACCGTCATCGTATTTTTTATCTAATCTACAAATAGCTCGTGCAGCAGTAGGTGCGGTTTCAATATAGATTGATGGTTGATTAGTCTGTTTAGACCAAAAGGAGGTTACTAAAAAAGGTGTTTTATTTAAATTATTCATAGTATCACGTTTAGTAATAAAATTATTTCTGATTAATTCACTCCAAAAGGCTTTTTGCTCTTTTGGGGTTTCTAAAACCCCATTAAGTAACATTATATCTGTACTACACACTGTAGATACCCCATTTATAGGATTATCTTTGCAGCCATCACCGGGCAGCCTGCCGTTTTTAGAGTAAAACAATAAAATAGCTGTCTTTATCTTAATAACCTTACTGTACAAGTCCTGTTCACGAGTATATTCAACTATAGCATAACCTTTCAAGATTAATACTATCATAATACCCACAATAATCACCGATATAGCTACATCCACTAAGGACACACCATTTTTATTAAAAATTATTATAGTACTATTTCTCATTTACGCAGGGGGCGAATCAAGGGGGCAGCCCTCCTATTTTTGCTCATAATAGTCCTTTTCCACATTAATATTCCAAACATTGTCTTTGGTGTGAATATTATTAATTATATTATCAACAGCAATCATAGCAGACAACATGGAATGGTCCATATTGTTATATCTGTGCATACCGTTTCGCCCTATTAGAAATAGGTTCTTAAATGAATCCGTAAATGTGCGTATTACGTTAAAGTGCTCGTAGGAGCCAAAATAAGCCGGATAGGTCTTAAGCATTCTAATAACCACAGTATCTAATACATCTTCTTTATCAATAAAGCCAATTTTAAGCATCTCATCAATTGCAAACCGTGAAAGCTCATCGTCTGTCTTTTGCCAAAGCTCATCGCCTTCGTTACAAAAATACTCAAGCCCAAGCCACACGCACTTATCATCTGAAACCATATAGGGACTCCAGTTATTAAACACCTGAATCCTCCCAAGCTTAACATCTGCCTCTTGCACGTATATCCAGTTATCCGGAATTATGCTATTAATAGTTGAAATAGCTGTATCATTTTTTACCTTTAAGCGTTGCACTAAAAGTCCCACCGTGATAAAATCCCTGTACCTAAGCCCCTCTGCCACCTCGCATACCTCGCTTGGTGCTAACGGGTTAAAGGCATTAATAAGCTCTTTAACAGGCATGGAAGATAATAAAAAGTCACATTCATAAGGTATGATTTCACCGGTAAGTACATTTTGCACTAAAATCCCATCAATATTACCGTTAGAATTACCGTTAGACGTTTTAATTGCAACGACCTTGTGATTTAAAAATATTTGAGCCCCCTTGCTTTCAACAATACGGGCAACTTCCTCCCAAAAGTGTCCAGGTCCGTACTTTGGGTACATGAACTGACCAATCAGAGAGGTTGACACACCCTTTTGCTCTATAGATACGTCTTTTATGAAGGCGTGTTTAATAGCATGTTTGATAGCCTTCGTTATTGACAGGTCTTTAACCCGCTGAGCTCCCCAATCCGGTTTTATATTTTTGCAGGGTACTCCCCATACCTTTTGGGTATAGTCTTTAAAAAATGTGAGATACAAGGTTTTACCAAAACGATTTATAAAGAAATCCTCAAGGCTATTTTCCTCTTTTATCGGTAAGAATTTTATGTAAATATAACTTAGTGCCATTTTTAATAAGCGTATTACGCCTAAGTGTAAAAATGTGTTTTTATTTAGTTTTATCGGATAATCAAAGAATTTGCGCAAAAAATATATACGCGATATTCTCTTTCGTATAAGCATAACCTTGTCATTTGTTTTAGGGTCTGGCGCATTTGCAGCTTTAGAAAGAGGGAGATTTCTTTTTAAAATAGTATCGTCCTCAGAAGGAGTCCCCTGTAACGGCATAACATTCAACCACCACTTCATAATCATATCTGATTTAGAAAAAAACCGATGCCCGCCAATATCAATCCTATTGCCCTTATAATTAACGGTCCTAGATATGCCGCCCAAGTAATCTGACATTTCAAATATGATAGGGACAATATCGCTCTTATGAACTAACTCATAAGCCGCCGTAAGCCCTGCCACTCCAGCGCCTATTATTAAAGCCTTCTTTTTACTCATATAGTTTAACTCTTATAATAAAACCTGATAATTATAATATCAAGACAATTATAATTACAAATAAAAAAACTAAAGATATAATAATATATATCTATCTAAAAACATACAAAGCCCTAAAACTCAATCCCTTTTTGTGCCTTAATGCCGATAGTATAAGGATGTTTTATATCCTGCATCTGTGTTACAAGGTCTGCTATCTCAATAAGTGCGTTAGATGCCCCGCGACCAGTTATGACAACATGCACGTCTTTAGGCCGATTTACTAAAAACTCAACAGCATCTTTTTCATCAATAATTTTATAATTAATTAAGTAAGTAAACTCATCCATAACCACCATATCGTACTTACCTGAGCAAACAGCCTCTTTGGCAAAATCAAAGGCATAGCGTGCCGCCTCTTTGTCCTTTTCCATATCCTTTGAAAGCCAAGTAAAACCTTTTCCGAAGATGTGTAGCTCAACTAATTCCCCAAGTAATGAAAGCCCCTCTATCTCTCCGTACTGCCACTTTCCTTTGATAAACTGTACTACACATACCCGCATACCATGGCCACGCGCCCGTAAGACAAGACCAAGGGCAGCAGTAGTTTTACCTTTGCCATTGCCCGTGTAAATAATTAAAAGCCCTTTTTGCATACGCTTTTTTACTTTATTAAATTCACTAATAAAAAATCAATATGGTATAATATTTAAAAGTATTTGAAGGAAGGTTTTAAATTATGAGACGATTTTCTTCATATGGACCGGTAGATGCCAAAGAGCATTTCTGCGTTAATAGAATGGGGATGGTAGAGGAATGCTTAGGGCATATCGTAGGTAATCCGGAGACAGGAGGTCATTATTTTACTATCTGGGCGCCAAGACAGACTGGTAAGACTTGGCTTATGAGACAGGTAAAAGATGCAATACATGCAAGATATGGTGAACGGTTTATTGTTGGTACCATGTCAATGCAGGGTACTATAATAAATGATGATAGGGTTGAGGAAGATTTTCTTGGCTGGGTGTCTGATCTAATTTGGAGAACCTTTAAAATAAAAATAGAAGAAATAAAAGACTGGAAAAGCTGGATTAATTTATTTTATAAGGGAAATGGTATATTTGACCGACCGGTAATATTGTTTATTGATGAGTTTGATAAGTTACAACCAAAACTTATTGACAAATTAGTCAATATATTCCGTGAAATGTATCTTGACAGAGATTCGTACTTGCTGCACGGTCTATCGCTCATTGGCGTACGGGCAGTGCTTGGCATAGATAGCGACAGGGGCTCGCCATTTAACGTGCAGCGGTCAATGCACATACCTAATTTTAGTAAAGACGAGGTGTTTGACCTTTTTCAGCAATATATGAATGAAAGCGGACAGGTCATTGAACCAAAGGTGATTGAAAAGGTCTACAAGTCAACAAGTGGGCAGCCGGGGCTTGTGTGCTGGTTTGGGGAGCTAATTACAGAAAAATATAATACGGGGATAGATACTACGATAGATACCACACTATTTAAGGGTGTTTATTATAGGGCTTTAAAGGTAGAGTGGAATAACACTTTAATATGGCTGAAGATTGGTGTAACTATCTCTATATGAATGGTATAATCTCTGATGAGATGTCCACAGACACCTCTGGAAACATAATATCAGTATGCCGCTTTTCATCTCCGTTTGTGCAAGAAAGGTTGTATGGAGCGCTAACAAGCGATATAGTAGGTGATAGATTCCCGATACCGGCGCTTGAAATATTAGACACACTTGAAGGTGTGTTTGAAGCTGAGCGATTGAATCTGACAGCCCTTTTACAAAGATATAGGGATTATTTACTGAGACTAAAGGCAAAGGGGCTTAACCCGTGGAAGGACCAGCCAAGGCGAGCCGATTTGAATTATAGGGAGGTGTGCCTTCACACCACGGAGGCGGTTGGGCATTTTCATCTCTATGCGTGGCTGCAAAACACGGTTGGACATAAATGTATTGTTAGTCCAGAGTTCCCAACTGGAAACGGCAAGGTAGATATACACCTAAAATGCGGACAATTAGAAGGCATCATAGAGGTAAAGAGCTTTACAAATGCCTCGGCTATAGAAAATAATGTAGCACAAGCGGCTCGATATGCGCAGCAATTAAATAAAGACTCTGTAACTATAGCGCTCTTTGTACCCTCCGACGATGAAAACGTGCAAAAGCAATTGTTTAGAGAACAGGTAGTCAGTAATGTTACAGTAACAGTTGTGCCTATTGGATGGATGGGGTAAAGAGGACAGTGTCCTTACTCATATATCTTTATTTTTAGCTGAAGGTAGACTCTTATGCTTATTGGACTTACAGGAAGTTTTGGGGCTGGTAAATCAACCGTCCTTGAGATATTCAAAGACTATGGTGTGCTTACAATCAGTGCTGATAGGATAGTAAAGGAGCTCCTTGAGCACCAAGAGATAAAACAACAGGTAGTGTCGTTACTTGGCAATGTGCTTGATGATTATGGGCATTTGGATAAAAAAAAGATAGCGGCACTTGTCTTTAATGATGGTAGCTTACGTGCTAGGCTTGAGGGGATTTTGCATCCAGCCGTTATTGAGAAAATTATAGCATATCATAAAGCGCATCAAAATCAACTTGTAGTTGCCGAGATACCACTTCTTTTTGAGGGCAATTACGACAAAATTGTAGATAAAATCGTTACGGTAACTAGCCGCAAAGAGCTTGTGTATGAGCGATTAAGTGCAAAAAAAGGGTTTTTGGAAGAAGAAATCAGTAAAAGACTGTACGCCCAACTCCCTGATGAGATAAAACAAAGGAGGGCTCATTTTCTTATAGATAACTCACAAGATATAAATCATTGTAAAAAACAGGTGTTGGCAGTTATTAATATTTTATACCAAAAGAAATATGGTTTGTAAAACTTTATACCAAAGAAAAGGACTAAAGAATAAGGGTACTGCCCTCATAAAAAAATAGGCAAGATAATAGACATCATGGTATAACATCTCGTGGACAATCAATCAACTATAATAGATAGTAATACAAGCACAGAGCAATCATTGTATGAGCGTGATTTTTATCAATGGGGTTTGTATAACGCTGAACTATTAAGACAAGGTAGACTTAGTGAAATAGTTTTAAACAGTTGAGTGATTATGATTTTCTACCTTAATAGGTTCGCCCCTACAAAAATACAGGCATCGTAGGGCAGACCTTTCGAGTGTCTGCCCCCTTTTTATTATCTACACTTTGTATTTTATCAAATCGAAATGTGCTATAATATATCATTATCTACGATGTCAATTATTTGCAAAAAGAGACGAGATAAGGTAAAATTAAATATGCGCTTTGTAGATGTCAAAAGTGATATAGCCTTTAAAAAGGTGTTTGGTAATGAAAATAAGAGGGAAATCTTAA
>JAGYWI010000031.1 GCA_018606805.1 Candidatus Magnetomicrobium cryptolimnococcus | reverse complement strand
TAATTTTTGTTACCTATTAAATCGAAATGCGCTAATGACAAATAGACTCAAAATAAATACACCGTGAAAGTGTTTTTAACTGTAACTATACCATCAGCATAATTAATGCCGAACGGTATTGTAAAATAATAGCAGTATTTTTTATTATATCTCATGTAAATGTTGTTTTTGGCGTTCAAGGGTGTGAAGGCACACCTTTTATCTAAAAGGGTTTTCCCCCGCTCTTCTATTTCCTTAACTTAATGGCATAGGGACGCTGTCCTTCCCCCCCTTTTTTCTTCTATCTTTGTCTTCTTCTTTTCTTGTGTTTTTCTAAAATTCCGTTGAAATAAACCTTTCAAGTTCATCTATAACGCGCATATATTCATAATGCAGGCTTTCATACATTAAATTAGCATCTGTTAAATCAACTTTTTTAGTAGCAAGCTCCATTTTCATAGCTTCTTGTTTTAGTATTGGAGCACCAATATTTGCAGCCATACCTTTGAGAGTATGTGCTTCTCTTTCTGCCTCTTGCACAAGGTTGGACGTAATAGCATCCTTTAAAACCTGCATACGCACAGGTGCATCTTCCAAAAAAGCCCTCCATACTTCTAATATAATGGGCTTATCACCACCGACACGTTCCATAAGCTCATTCATATCAACCACCTGAAACTCAATGGTCTTACCTACCTCTTGAGTTACTTGAGGCGTTTCCTTTTTAACATTAATATATTTATCTAAAACAGCAAAGAGTTTATTTGTATCTAGTGGTTTTGAAACATAGTCATCCATGCCAGCTTCAAGGCACTTTTCCTTATCTCCTTTTATAGCATGAGCAGTCATTGCTATAATGGGCACTTTTGTATTTATACGTTCATCATTAGAGCTTCTAATTATCCTTGTAGCTTCCAAGCCATCCATAATAGGCATTTGGACATCCATAAGCACAAGGTCAAAATCATATTTTTCAAGGGCAGCTATTGCCTCTTTTCCGTTAGTGGCAATAAATACAGAATAACCGCGTTTTTCAAGGAGTCTTACAGCCAGTTTTTGATTTACAATATTATCCTCAACGAGCAAAACCTTTTGTCCTTTTCTTAATTCCCTAACTGTATGGCGTGTAATTATGGCGTCTTTTTTAGTGCCTCCCCTTGATAGTGTTAACGATATGGTATCTATCAGAGTTGATTCCTTAACAGGTTTTACAAGATAAGCAGAAATCCCAACCTCCTTGCATTTAGCAACGTCGCCTTTAAGCCCGGCGGAAACATAAATAATTATCTTCGTATCCGTAATTTGGCTATCGGATTTAATCATTTGTCCAAGCTCAAACCCGTTAATCCCTTTTGTGTTTAGGTCTATAATTGCAAGCTCATAAGGAGTGCCACTTTCCCTTGCCCTTATAAGTTCACGATACAAGGTAAGTCCATCGGTTTCATCTTTCAAAATAACATTTCGCGGCAAAAGGATATCCTTTATTATCTGCCTATACATAGAGCTGCTACTACCAACAATAACCCTAAGTCCTCTAAATTCAACGCGTTCAGTAGCTAACGCCTCTTTATCTTCTTTTTGCATATTCTGTAGTTTAACCGTAAAATGAAAAGTGCTTCCCTTCCCTTCAATACTTTCAACCCAAACAGAGCCTCCCATCATCTCCACTATTTGTTTTGTAATAGCTAATCCAAGACCAGTGCCGCCATATTTCCTTGTGGTCGAGCCATCAATTTGTGTAAAACTTTCAAAGATTAAGTCTATTTTATCTGATGAAATTCCAATGCCTGTATCTGACACTGAAAAATGGATATAGTGTGAGTCAGGGGTTTTATTTGCCAATTCTTTTTCAGTTAAAGTAGCAGGAGAGACACGTATAGCGATTTCTCCCTCTTCGGTAAATTTTATGGCATTTCCAATAAGATTAATTAAAACCTGCCGTAACCTACCGGCATCCCCGTACAATTGCTGCTCCACGTCAGGCCTAATATGGTATAAAATATCCAATTTTTTCTTATAAGCCTGTACAGCCATACTTTCGACAGTGTTTTCAATAGTGTTACGCAAATTAAAATTAATTTCATCAAGTGTAACCTTACCTGCCTCTATTTTTGAAAAGTCTAAGACACTATTTAGCAACGTAAGAAGAGAGTCTGCTGAATATTTAACCATTTCAAGATACTCGCGCTGCTCAGGCGTTAAAATAGTGTCTAATGCCAGCTCCGTCATACCGATAATACCGTTCATCGGAGTACGCAGCTCATGGCTAATGTTGGCAAGAAACTGGCTTTTGGCCTTACTTGCGGACTCAGCCGCCTCTTTAGCCCTGATAAGGTCTGCCTCTGCGGATTTTCTGTCGGCTATTTCCCGCATTAGTGTTTCGTTAGCTAAGGTAAATTCGCTTGTACGCTGTTTTACAAGTTCTTCTAAGCGTACTCGATAATTTTCAAGTTCCTCTTCAGCCCTTTTCCTATCTGTTATATCAGTGGAAATACAGCAAAGGGCATAGACATGCCCCTGATTATTAAAAAGCGGAAACTTAACAGAAACATATGTACGCTCACTGCCAGCCCTTAAAACTGTTTCTTCAAACTCAAATGGCACACCTGATTGCAACACCTTCATATCATTGGCATGAAAGACAATAGCAGTATCTTTTGGCAAAATATCATAATCAGTTTTCCCTATGATACCACCTTCTTCATTAGGAAAAAAACTTGCATAATGGCGGTTAACCATCATGTAGCACCCATCTGGGTCTTTTAGATAAATAACAGCCTGAGCATTATCTATAATATCTTGTACCTTTTTCCAGCTTTCATGGACAATCCGTTCAACCCTTCTTCTTTCAAAGGTATTGGCAAAGATTTCCGATGCAAGCCGTAAAAGAGACATTACGTCATTAGCCCACATATGATAGTCATTAACGGCATCAAAACCAATTAATCCGTTTAACTTACCGCCCATAAGCATAGGCACGGCAATGAATGATTTAACAAGCTGGCCGGCAAACAGTCTCTGTTCCTCTTGAGCTTCAGGAGGAAGTTCCTCTAAATCCGGCACATGCACGGTTTCAAGGCGGTTTAACTGTTCTATAAGCCATTGGATTTCTGTTAGAGGCATTTTTTTCATATTAGCCTTTCCGGCTTCCACCCCCACCACACACCACTCGTACACTTCCTCTACTTCATCCATATCTTTTGAAAAAAGCAGAATATAGCCTCTATCAACACCAAGAAAATTACTTATCTCACGAAGCGCATGTTTTATCCAATCATCTAGCTCATCAGATGGCAACGTTATAAACGTGGTTGACAACATTGTTATTAGCTTTATAAATTCCACTACATAAACCAATTTCTTTTCAGAACGCTTAAGCTCTATCATCTCGCCAAGGATTTCTTCATTGGTTTCTTGTAGCTGACTAAGCTGCCCTTCCACTGAGTTCATATGTCTATGGTAACCATTCCTCATTTGTTCGAATAAATGCTCTATACATATGATATTATTTCCAACACCACAGTCTATCGTAATATCAAAATGTCCCTCAAAAATAGACTTTTCCTCTTTAATAAGTTCTTTCAAAGAAATGTCCATATTTTTATTGGCAATATAGGCTAGCACTGCCCCTATAAATATAACAACCATTGCAAAGGCAACAATTAGAAAATGAACAGTCCCAAAGTTTGCAAGCAAGAAATATAAAGCAAACAACAGCGCAACCAGCTGAAGATAAAACGCATACTTACTATAAAGCGGCCAATATCTCTTATATTTACTTTTCATATTTTATTTACCATATCTAATTAGACTTTCCAAGTAAAGTTATAAAATGTTTAAAAATATCCATATCATAATCCTCCTTAAGCGTACGAATAACAGAAAGTGCTTCAAAAGGTGTAACTGCTTTAAAACCGGGTCGCGAGGTTGTAAAGGTATCATAGAGGTTGACCAAAGCAGTAATTTTGCCATAGATGTGAATTTGTCCTTCCCTAATACCAAAGGGATAACCAGTACCTGAGAGTTTCTCATGATGCTGCAAAAGCGGATAGTAACTTTCCTCCGGTATGCCTTTAAACATCTTGATAAGCTTAAATCCCTCTTTTACATGTTGTTTGAGTATGTTAACCTCAAATTCACTTAGACGGTCTACTGGCTTATTTAATATTTCAGACGGTATAGTGCTTTTACCAATATCGTGTAAAAGAGTGCCTATTCCAATGGTAAAGAGGTCTCTAACATCCCTAATACCAATATCCATAGCCAATCCTATCGAATAGATACAAGTATTAACCGAGTGGGTATAAGTATAGTAGTCGTATTTATTTATTGTTAGAAGGTGTGTTAATACACCTTTATTATTGATAATGTCAGCAATAATTTCCTCAACAGCCGTTTTACATTCTTCAACCCGCTCATTTTTTTCCGGATTTTCCAGCAATTCTGATACAGCTATTTTAGCGTTTTCCTTAATTATAGCACTTTTTATTTGCTGATACGACAAATGCGGTGGTATATGGTATAATATATTTCCCAAGTATTTTTTATATTTAACCATATCCTCTTTTCTTATTAGTATTTCACCTTTTACATGCTTAAGTGCTTCCGTTATTTCAATTTCCAAGTTTTCATATTTTATATACTCATTAATTTGCATATCGTTTTTTAAATATATAGAAAAATCAATAAAACTCCCTTCTATAAGCGAGTTTTGATCTATCTGCAAATAGTTATCTTTTTCCTTAACATAACCTTCAAAAACCGTAACCTTATTAATAGCTAAAGTTTCTAAAACAGATTGTCTTTCTTCATATGCAAAACTGCCCTTCGACTCTAAATTTAAACTACGATTAGATTCCACACCAATATCTAACCCTTTATCCGTATCTATGTATACATACTGAATGCCAGCATTTTCTATTTTATTTATCTGCTTATGTTCTTTAATGATAAAGTGATGTTTAATAAAAGGAGTACTTATCCATGACTTTTCAAAGCCATCAACAAACATACCAATCTTTAACTCTTTAACTTGAATCCTTTTTCTCATATAATAATCAATCGTCTTTCCATTATATACTTAAAATATTAATAAGCATCCCCATTATAAAAAAAATGCTCCAAATAAGTAAAGCAACTTTTCCATTCCAAGTTCAACAAGACAACCCACACAATATCGAAAAAGGAGATGTGGTATACTCCAAGAAACCACCATCTCCTTTTATTTCGATAATATAAATAAAAATGTTTCCTTAAAAAACCAAACTTGTTATCGTTTACTGATAAAATACATGAATTTCGGCTCTTCTGTTTTTAGCCCGCCCTTCATCTGTCTTATTAGAAGCAACAGGTCTAACTTCGCCAAGCCCCTTAGTTTGTATTGCTGCTGGGTCTATACCACCTTCTTTAACCAAATACTGTTTTACAGCATTTGCCCGTCTCATGGAAAGCCCAAGATTATACCTTTGAGAGCCAACACTATCAGTATGGCCTTCAATAACAACGGTAGCACCTTGGTGAGCCTTAATGAAACTAATAGCCTTCTGGAGCTCATCCATATTCTTTTGTGTCTTTGCCTTTGAAGACGTGTTGAGGGAGGACTTGTCAAAATCAAAATGAGCACTATCAATAGTAAAAGTAGCCTCTTTCATAGCAGGTGCTTCACCCATACACTCTTTAAGCACCTTACAAGGGTCTTCCTTTGGACACAATGCTTTAGCCTTTGCTTCTGTTTCTTTGGCTAAATCAATAGCCTCCTTAGTTTTACATTCCTTGTAGAGCACATAAGACTGTTCCAACATCTTCCTAACCATATCAAACTCGGCTGGACACTCGGTGTTTTTACCTGCTTTACGCGCCTCCTCCACCGCCCTATCCGCTGCCGGCAATTCAGGGTGATAATACCATATTGCATGCTTTGGTGCCCACTCTTTACCGGCACAACCAAGTAGGAGCATCAGAGGAACGAGTATAGCTACAATCAGCAAAATACGCCTTCCTACTTTTTTGGTCATAAAAACCCTCCTGTATAAAATTTTTATATAAATTAATCTACTAAATATGTATTTGTCAACAAGTAATTTCACTTTTATATAAAAAAATACCAAAAAAGTTTGACCTTTTAGCATATCTTTTTTAGAATATGTTATTATTAGCTGTTAAAATCGTAAGTTAGCTTTAGATATTTTTTATAGAAGTACTTTTAATATATTGATAATGAAAATAGCTGCTATAAGTATAGAAAAAGAAGACGTCAAAATCATATACGCCGTTAAGAAAGGAAAATCCTTCAACGTTATTCAATCACAAAAGATAAACGGCAATGAGTTAGATAATTATTTACAAAAAGATAAGACAAAACGCTATATTATTATTTACGATTTTGATGAGATACTGCAAGATATTGTAAACATACCACCAGCAGAAGACAAGTATAACCACGCACTCATAGCTAACGAGATAAGAAAACAATATCCGGATATTAAAGAGTTTTCATTTGTGGAATTTTTTATAGACAATAAAATAGAAGGCAATAAAAGATATAAAGAGTTTGCTGTTTTTACTATAAAACATACAGAAATTAACAAAATCATTAATAGATTCAATGAATACGGCAAAATCATATTATCAATATATCCAGCCTCATTACTACCACTGTCGCTCCTACCAGACATTCACGAACCGTACCTGTGCGCATTTGATATTGTTAATAACAAAAACACTATCCTTGTAAGACACAAAAGCATATTCTTCAGTCGTCAGTCCCAAGTATTAGGCATCAGTACAGCAACTACAGATTTTGACATCCAAAACCTTAATATGACAATTAACTATTGTAGACAAAATCTGCGCATAAACCCTCAATTTATATTACTCTTTGGCGCTATGTCAAGAGATTTCTATGTACAAAACTTCCCACTTATACCGATAGCTTCGTATAATTTCAGCAGTTTTTTAAAAATAGACAAGGAACTCTTTGACAATAACTTTTTTCCAATTACAGCAATACACTATTTTCTTAAAAGAAAGTACGCTCCTACAAAAGACAAAACGCGCTTACACCTGAACTTCCTTACAAAGGAATATAATCATATTATCGCGTTTTATAATTATTTTAAATACTCATCAATAGCATTTATTATTATAAGCATTATCTTATCTTTGTTTATAATAAAAAATCTTACTTCAATATCCGAACACAAAACCAGCATCACCCTTGTGCGAAGTCAAAGCGCAGCGCTACAAAATGTTGTTACAGCTATAACCGAACGAATGGGAGCTTTTGACCAAAAAAAGAAACTTCTTGAATTTATCAAAACCCACAACACTACCCCTCATGTCAGCGATTTCCTAATTACACTTTCTGATATGGAGACACTCCTAAACGGTCTTATAATTGACAATATCTCGTGGGAAACTATAAAAGTAGATAACGATGATGAAACCATAGCAGCTACAACCAGTTCTAAAATTAAAATTACCGGCTCAGCTAAATTACTGAGCCTCCCTGTTGCCCAAACAGCTGTGGAAACTTTAGAAAAAACCATCACTGCTATTCAAACTGTTAAAGACATACTCACTAACTTTAACCTATCAAGCAAGGCATTTAGCATAGAGTTTATAATAACTAACATTAATCCTACGGAAAACCAAACACAATAATGTATGAACAAATTCTAAAAAAACAATTTATATTCAATATTATATATTCAATAATATTTTCGTTTATAGTTATTACATATATGATTGTAGATAAATACAATGAAGCGTTAATAGGACTTAATGAAAAGCTCATTAAAGTCAATAGAAATAAAATTATTTTATCTCAAGACGAAATTAAAAAATACGATACCGTCATGGGCTCATTAAACTCATTACTACCAAAAGATATTAAAAACATAGAACCTAAAGCCAAGATGCTCGCATTTATCGAAAATATTAAAAACTACTCAGCAATAACAACCGTTAATTTTGATAACATACAAAAAAATGAAAAAGGACACGAACTCCATATAACTATAGAGTTTAAATGCCAAAACTATAAAGAACTAGTTAATTTTACATTGTTTCTTGAGGCTATGAAATTTCCATATTTTATAGAAGAGCATTTTGATATAGTATTAAATAGCAAGGTGCCATGTAAGATGTCCGGCACTCTCATCTTTCCACCCATAGAAGATAACCAAAGTGTACAATAAATATATAACAGCAATAGGGCTACCATATGCAATAATATTAATATATTTTGTTTTTGTGTCCGATAAAATTGTTTTTAACGAAATGCTTTCACCAGATGAAACAACTATTTCACAATACACATTTAGTGAAGATATGGTGCAAAATAGTGAAAAAACAGTTGAAATACTCCTTTCTGCTAGCCGTAAACGCATACCATCAAATCTGAAAGACCCTCTAAAACTAAAAAAAGAAGAAGACAAAAAACCAGAAGTACATGAAAAAATTATTACAAGACCCGAAGAACCAAAAAAAACAGTGGTAGTTCCACAAGACCCATTAGCTGAAGCTGAAAAACTCAACATTAACGGAATTATCATCAGCGACAAAACAAACCTTGCCCTAATAAACGGTACCGTCGTTGCAGAAGGTACTAAAATATCTGACTTCGACATTTTAAAAATCGAAAACAATAGAGTGCTTTTAGGAAAAGATGTTAACACTAAATGGATATATATAAACATTGATGCCGTAAGGCATATTAAAAGATAAAAAAAAAGATAGAAGACAAAAGATAGAAGAGCGGGGGAAAACCTTTTTTGACAAAAAGGTTCTTCCCCCACACCCCTTACGGGAGTGCGCCTACGCACTTCCTAAAACTTTTAGACTGTTATCTCTTTATTTATCCGTACCTCTGTGCTTTCATAAAAACTAAAACGTCTATTGTGGAAAGCGCGCGGCCGTATAAGAAAGCCAAGAAAACGGCTTTCTTATACGGCCGCGCCATTTCCACATAAACGCTTTGGTGTAATCAGGGGGAGAAAAAAACTCTCCCCCTGAGAGAAGACCCCCTCTAACTCTTTTTTTACTTGTGCGCAAGCGCACAAGGTATGCTACCACTGTGCAACACCATATCCACTCAATAATCAAGAAGAAAAAACTTGAACATCGAGTAAATAGCTTGAGATTAGGGGGTCAAGAGGTCACTTCGACCCAGGGAGGTGCGCCTTCGCATCCTTGCGAGAGGGGGTTGTTAAGGGTGAGAGCAGAGCTCGCCCACTTAAAAATCCCTTTTTCTTTTCTTTATTTCATTATAGTTTCGATGACGTGTTGTTTTCCTTTATTGCTAAGGCTCAGTACCCCCTTATTATCAACAACGGTACCGCGATTTATTGCCATATGTATTACTGTTGACGTATATATACGTTCCCAGTTAAGATGCTTATAAATCTCTCTTACATTATTTTCATTATATCTTTCTTGTAGCTTTTCATGATTTGAAATATGCACAAGGAGCATTAAATGGGCAAAATCAAGTTTTTGCCTGGTTTTTTTTGCAATAAGAAAAATAATACCACGCCTTGGAGCAAAGAAAAATATGCCTACAAAACATAATCCAGCTGTTACTGATATTGTCCCTGCTATAGATATATCCATTTGTGTAGCAATAAAAAATCCGCTAACTGAGGATACAAGGGCAATAATAAGACTGACAACAATCATTAAGTAAAGTTTTTCAACCAAAAGATAGCTCGCTGCAGCTGGCACTATCATAAGGGCTACGACAAGTACCACACCTACAGCATCAAATGCCCCCACTGCCGTAAGTGATGCTATTGCCATCAAACAATAATGAATCACCTTTGATGGAAATCCAAGGGTAGTTGATAGACCGGGGTCGAAGGTTGATAATTTTAATTCTTTATAAAATATTGTAATAAATAAAACATTTAAAATAAATATGCCACTTAGAACATAAAGGGCTTTAGGGCCTAAATCATATCCGTATATAACTAACCTATCAAATGGAGCAAAAGCTATTTCACCCAACAATACGGCATCTGTATCTATGTGTACGTTACCTATTTTTTTAGCAATGAGTATCACACCAACACTAAAAAGAAATGGAAAGACTAATCCGATTGAGGCATCCTCTCGTACAAGTTTTGTATTTGTTATAATTTCAACAATAGCCACCATCAACACACCAGTTAGTGCTGCTCCAACTAATAAAAACGGAGAGCTTATATCCTTTACAATTAAAAAGGCAATAACGATACCAAACAGTATTGAATGGCTAATAGCATCAGTTGCCATAGCCTCGCCACGGAGAACTAAAAATACCCCTGGCAGGGAACAGCAAGCGGCTACCATTACTGCAATAAGTAAGACCTCAACTTGTGGTGTTGTCATTGGTTGTTATCCTTAATTAAATGCAAAAATTTATCAGCCTCTTTAAGTCCCTCCTCTGTTATTGCCCACTTACCACGTGTAACTTCTGTCGCCCAGCCTTTTTGACTAAGAAGCCTAAGTGTTTTTCCTAAAGGTGCTCCCTCTGATTTCATAACTCTTAAAACGCACTCCTCATGGCCATGGCACTTGTCCTCATGCTGCATACTCAACTCACGGAGTGCCGCAAGTGTTGCTTCAAGTCGTAATGCCCGTTTATTTTTTTCATACTTAACCAATTGCCAAAAAATCCCTCGACGTGGTGATAACACCAATGAAACAAACACCACACTGCTAAGTACTACTACGATGACCGGACCTGTTGGCAGTTTTGTATAAAGGCTACTTACTACTGCCCCTATAACTGCTGAAAAAGCACCAAAAACAGCAGATAGCAATACCATAATGCCCATTTTATCAGTCCACTGCCTAGCCGACGCCGCAGGTGCTACAACCATTGCACTCATAAGCACAACCCCCACCGTTTGTAACCCAAGTACTATGGCTAACACCATAAGCACTGTTAACAGTATATCCATATACCGCATATTAAACCCGCTGCTTTGCCCATACTCTGCATCAAACACCAAAAGCTTAAACTCCTTCCAAAAGGTAAACACCACTCCAAGTATAACCAGCATAACCACAGACATAAACACCACGTCTCTTTGCATTATAGTTGCCGCCTGACCAAATAGAAAAGTCTCAAGGCCTGCTTGGGTAGCATCCGGTTGTTTCTGGACATAGGTTAGGAGCACTATTCCTAAACCAAAAAACACAGATAGCACAATGCCAAGTGAGGTATCTTCTTTTATTTGTGTATTTTTTATTATAAATCTCATAAAGGCTGCACCAATAAATGCTGAAATAAAGGCTCCTGTGAGTAAAACAGAGATGTCCTTACTACCAGTTACAATAAATGCCAATACAATGCCCGGAAGCGCCGAATGGGTAAGGGCATCGCCTACAAGGCTCTGTCTTCTAAGTACAGCAAAAGAGCCGATGACTGCCCCGCACGCTCCAACAACCGCAGAACCTATCGAAACCGTGCGCAGCGTATAATCGCTAAAAATTTCTCCTAACATAAAAATATATTATAACTAAAAAGTCTTAAGACCACCATACGTTTTTTTAAGATTTTCATCTGTAAAAATATCATCCACAGCACCTGCCACAATTAAGCGAATATTTAAAAGCGCTATGCGGTCAAAGTACTCCTTTACTGTCTGCAAATCGTGATGTACCACAAGTACGGTTTTCCCTAAGCTCCGTAGCTCCTTTAGTAGTCCAATAATAGTGCGCTCTGTAACAGCATCAATGCCTTGAAAGGGTTCATCCATTAGGTACACCATGGCATCTTGCACAAGTGCACGCGCTAAGAATACTCGCTGCTTTTGGCCACCGGATAGCTGATTTATTTGTCTATAGCTTAGGTGCAGCATGCCCACTTTATCTAATGCCTCTTTGGCAAGGTCTTTATCTTTCTTGCCCGGTCTTTTTATCCACCCAAGATGTCCGTACCGTCCCATAAGCACCACGTCTAATACGTCAGTTGGAAAGTCCCAATCTACACTGCTTTTTTGTGGCACATAGGCAACTGTTTTACGGTTTTGTCTATAGGACATACCAAAGACCTGTACTTGACCAGCCACTGGTTTTATAAGCCCTAGTATGGATTTAATGAGGGTAGTTTTGCCAGCTCCATTTGGTCCGGATACTGCCATTAACACACCTGCTGGCACGTCTAAATCAACATCCCATAAAACAGGTTTATCGCGGTACGCTACCGTTAGGTCTTCTATCTTGATTGCGCTTACGTGGGTATTAGTCTCAGTTACCATGGGATAGTGCCTTTACTATCGTATCTATGTTGTGGCGTATCATTGTCTCATAGGTATCAGCAGTTGAGCCTGGTGTGCCAAGGGCGTCGGAATAGAGACTACCACCGATTTTTACTCCAAACCCCCTTGCCTTTACAGCTTCCTGCAAAGCCTCAACAAATCTAGTTGGCACTGATGTTTCAACAAAGATAGCGGGAATTTTTCTTTCCGTTATAAAATCAGCAAGCCCCTGAACATCAGCCGTTCCGGCCTCTGCAACTGTGCTTATCCCCTGTAGCCCCTTTACCTCGTACCCATAAGCTTTACCAAAGTAATTAAAGGCATCGTGAGCCGTTATCAAAACCCTGCGCTCAGTTGGCAGCTCTTTAGTCTTAGTCTTTACATATTCATCAAGTGTATTAAGCCTTTCTACATACAAGGTAGCATTTTTCTTATAAAGTGTGGCATTTACCGGGTCTATCTCACATAGCACATTTGAAACGTACTCAACAGTTCCGGCCCACAATTTGACATCAAACCACACATGTGGATCGTAATTACCTTCAAACTCAGCAGGTCTTAATAATACCTTCTTATCTATACCATCAGTAACAGCATAGGTTTTTACACGGCTTGATAGTTTTTCTAAAACATCAGCCATCTTCCCTTCAAGGTGCAAACCGCTGTAGAAAATCAAGGAAGCCTCATACATGCGGTTTATATCTCCTGCACTTGCCTTATATAAATGTGGGTCAACGCCAGCGCCCATTAACACTGTAACATTTACAGCCTCACCACCCACACTTTTAACTAAATCACCCACTATGCTTGTCGTTGCAAGTACATTTAGTGTTTTTGCCTGTCTTTCCATGTTTGGTTTATCACTACACGAAGATAGCAATAGCACTAAAAAAACAACTAACCACCTTTTCATAAGCACCTCCTAATTTAGTAATATTACAATTTATTTTAATGCTGGAGTAGTTTTATATCAAAATTATTAACTACCTCCCATATGTCTATAACAGGCGGTGAGAAAAAATATCCCTGTGAATACTCTATACCAAGTTCAACAACCTTATCCTGTACTTCCCTTGAGTGAACAAATTCTGCGATTACTTTAGCATTAACACTATCAGAGAAATCTTTTATGGATTTCACTATTTTAAAACTATTGGGGTCTTTATGTATATTTTTTATAAATAGACCATCTATTTTTATATAATCTACCTTAAGCTCAAGGAGGCGCGAAAAATTCGAGTAATCTGCCCCAAAATCATCTATTGCAATCTTAAAGCCCAAGTTACAAAGCTCGTTGACCTGTTCCACAGCGTAGGAATTCCCCCGCATACTGATACTTTCAAGCATCTCAATAACCACTTGATTGTGCGGCACACCGTACTCCTTTGCCTTGCTTATCAGGTACTGGCTTAAAAGTCCTTCTTTAAAGTCACTATCTGTTATATTAATGGAAAACTCAAACGGCTTATCTTTAAAATATGCAAAGCTCTTTTCTATCATAATTTTAGTAATAACCGTAGCAGTTCCAGTACGTTTGGCAGGCTCAAGGAATCTAGCGGGCGAGATTACCTCACCGTTACCATCAATCATTCTAACAAGACATTCAAATTTTTCAATCTTGGCACTTTTATTATTCACTATGGGTTGAAAATATGGGATAAGATTATCATCCTCGATAGCCTTCTTCAACACATTTGCCCAATGGATATTGTTAGCGTAGCGATTTTCTACTGAGGCATTAGGATTATACACTTGAATGCGGTTTTTACCAAACTCTCTGGCCTCTACAAAGGCTATATTGGCTAATCTTACTATTGTCTCATCTCGCCCATATGCTATACCAATGGTAAAGCTTATTTTGAAATCCAACCGTTCTTCAACAATAGACAAATGGTTCTTATTCACATACTCTTTTAACACTGTTGCAAGCTCAACAGCCTCCGTTTCCGATGGATTTAATATAACAATAACAAATTCATCTGCCGAAAACCGATAACAGTTGGCACGCCCTCGTTTTATGTGTTTGGCTGTTACTGTTTCTATTACATTTCCTACTTCTTTTAGCAAAAGGTCCCCTATTCTCATACCATACACATTATTTATCTGGGAAAAATCATCTACATTAACTAAGAGCACTGCATTATTTGCATCCTTGCCGTCTTGTAAGTGTTTATTTAATTTGTTTCTATTATAAAGGCCTGTTAATTCATCAGTAGTTGCCATTTTTTCAATTTCGCGTGTTCTTTCGTTTACCTTACTTTCTAAAAAAGCGTTTATTCGCTGTATGTCCTCGTCTCTTTCTTTTATTTCTATAATTATTTCATTCATTTTCTTTGTCATATGTTGAAACTCAATTAACGCAAACTCGCTTTCCTCTATTGTTCTGTATTCTTTTATATAAGCTGAAAACTTATCTATAAGTATCTTTAAGGGCCGAGCTATTCCCTTTTTTAGGGCTATTATCAACAATAGGCTTGATAACACTACAAATAAAATAAATACAAATAGCGTTAAATATAACATTTTAAAATTGCTTACCATAAACTTTGTTACATCCACTTCAATGTTAAGTATACCAAGCACGGTCCCTTCTGGTACCTTATGACATTCCAAACATTTTAAACTACCACTATTTGTTGCTATATACGGTACCGACACCCTATACTCTTCAGTATCATTAACATTACGCTTGATAAACTGAGGCTGCTTGGTTTTAAGCACTTTTCTTTCCACAGAGTCTTTTTCTAGACTAATTACCTGTCCAATCCCAATATCATCCACCCTATTTATCCATATACGCCTTATCCCTTTCATATGCTCTATCTCGTTTACAAAATAGTTCACCTTATCCATCGTCATGTTTTTCATATGTGCCGTTAACCCAGCCTTCACCGACTCCGACATAACCAACGACTTTTCCATTACACTTATATCTACAAGGTCGTTAAAATAGTAAAACATAATCGCAGACGTAAACAATGCATACAATACAAACATCACTGCTATTCTTTTAATAATAAATCTCTTTATAGTCAACCCAGTAACTCCTTAGCCGGTTACATTTCGCTCCTTGAGTTTTTGTTGAATACCCCTTAAAGATAAGGAGTATCTTATAATCATACAAAAAAACTATCTTTTTTTAAATCATTTTTTCAAAAAACATATTATCAATGTTATAATAAATATATAACTATAATTTATAAGAAGAGATGGAAGTACTTTGTTTATGCAAAGAAAGAGAATATTAATAGTAGATGATTCTAAAAGTATGAGATGTTATATCAGGTTTATATTAAAATCAGCCGGGTATGATATTACAGAGGCTGTTGATGGTTACGACGCCATACAAAAACTAAACGGGACAAATTATAACTTGTTTATTTTTGACCTAATCATGCCGTGTATTGACGGTATTTCTCTTATAAAGCGAACACGTACTATTGAAAAATACAGATTTACACCAATCATCGTTGTTACAACTGAAAGCAGACAATGTGTAAAAATCGAGTGCAGACAAGCTGGCGCTACCGCATGGATAGTTAAACCATTTAAATCGGAACAATTGCTTGCCCTTACAAAAAAAATACTTGGATAAAATATTTACTTAATTGTTATTCCTAAAATACCGATACAAATATGTGTTTTTTATCTTAAAAAAGGAGGGGTTAAGGTTATGGCGGATGACATAGCTGCTATTTCTAATTTTGTACAGGGGCAACTTTCTTTTGAAAAGAATATAAGTGTGATGAAAAAGGGACTTGATATTGCAGAAATGCAAGGACAAATGGTTGTTCAACTGATAAATAACGCTGGCACTCCTAATCCAGAGGGAACCGGCACAAATGTTAATGTGGTTGTTTGATACAAAAATAATAGGTTTATGAGGAAGGTGTGGAAACACACCTCCCTTAATTACACCACACCTTGAAACCTGTTATAATATTTAAATGTTTAAGTATATGAAAAAGATATTTTTTTTAATATTAATTGCTGTCTTTGTACTTGGTTGCAAAGATGAAAAAACAGAGCCAAATAATAGGATAATTAAATATCCTGTTGTTAAGGGTGTAAAAGTCCAAGTGGTAACAAGAAGTCTTGTTGATGAATACTATGAAACAAGTGCAACAGTAATGGCACAAAATACTGCCGTTATAACAACTAAAATAATGGGGCACATCAAAGCTGTTTACGTTAAGGAAGGCGATAAGGTTGACAAGGGGCAATTACTAATACAAATAGATGATACTGAGTTTTTAGAAAATCTAAAAGAATCTGAGCATACATATGAAAAAGCAGCAGCTAATGTTGAAACAGCAAAGGAAAACAAAGCAAAGGCTGAGAAAATGTACAAGCGCATTAAAAACTTATTTGACAAAAAGAGAATAACACATGATGTATATGATAATGCTCTAATAAAAATGAATGAAACAGAACTTGACTTTAGGCGGGCACAGTCGGCTATTGAAAGTGCAAAGGCTGCCCAAAAAGAAGCCCTCCTACATGTTGGGTATACAAAGCTTATAGCGCCATTTGACGGTATTATTAGTAAAAATTCTGCTTATATTGGCATAAGTGTAGAGCCAGATATGCCGCTTATAGAAATAGAAAAACCAGGTAATTATTATGTAAACATGAATCTTGATGCAAAGCTCTTTACACAGATATATAAAGGGCTTGAGGTTAACATTGCTGTTGACTCTATTGACAGGATTAACACAACAGGCATTATTACAGAGATAATTCCCAAAGTAGACCCTGTCAGCCATACATTTCCTACAAAAATAGAAATAAACAAGCAGGGTATCAGAGGTGGCCTTCGTACTTTAGTGTCTGTACCGCTTAAAAAAAGGGATATCTTACTTGCACCAGCAAAGGCTATTATAGAAAAACATCAGATTACAGGGGTTTACATTGTTGCAGATAAGGGCATTGTTAAGTACACGATTATAAAGATAGGAAAGAGATACGATGACTACGTTGAAGTACTATCAGGTTTGCAGGAAGGAGATAATATTATAATAGAAGGGGTTGTTAATGTCGTTGACGGTGGGATACTTGAAGGGATAGATGAAAGATATAAAGGTAGAAATAATTAAATATTCGTTATCTAATTGTCGAATATCTTTTGCTTTTATAGCAAAGTGGACACCTAGTGTGGATACATTATCAAGACAATTTTTTATATCTTTTTGTTACTCCTCCTTACTTGCAATGACAACACATGATTATTTGTCAACTTAAAAAAACTTGCTCAGTGAGTTTTATATTTGCCCTCTACAAAATATTTTGTAAATCTGTCTGGTTTAGGTATACAATATAACTTATGAGATGGCGATTATGGCATAAAATCATAGTTTTGATTTTATTTCCGGTTGCTGGTGTTTTGGTTGTTATGTTGCGTGAACTTAACAATCTCCATATTATCACAAATAAAATAGGAATCATTGAGGCTATTGATGATATAAACATAACATTTCTTGAAGTGAGACGTTATGAAAAAAACATTATGTTGTTTTCTGATGAGGAGAATCTGTTAATTTTTAATAAATATTTTGCTGAATTTAAATCACGCCTTGATACTGCAAAACAAGAGGTCCTTTCTGAAATTAATTTGTCCAATTACAATCATCTCTTACAAATAATAGAAAGTTATAATAGCGACATGGAGAAGGTTATAAAAAATATTAAACGCAAATCTAAGCTTATAGATGAAATGAGACCACTTGGAAGACAACTTATCAGTGAATCTATTAACAAGTCTTTAGTGCTTGAGCTTAGGAGGCACGAGAAAAATTATATTATTTATAAGGACAATTTTTCGATTGCAAATGTGCATGAGATGTCAAAACAGGTTGCAGAGGGAGAGCCTCGTCTTGAGTATGTTATAAGGGCTTATATGGAAACTTTTAAAGAACTAATAAATACTATAGAATCAGAAAGCGCAGTGCTTAGCCGTTTGAGGGGTTATGCTAGAAATATTGAACGCACAATTGTTGATGTTTTAACTAAAGAAAGAAGCGATATAGCAAATCTATTGAATCGCTTTAAAATGTATTTTTTGTTGTCTATTGGGTTTTTGATATTTATCATTATAGTTACAGGTTACTTCGTTGCTGGAAACATTGTAAAGACGTTAAGGAAGATAGAGATGTCATTTAAAGACTTGTCAACGAATGATACCTTTTCATCCGTTGCTGTAGTAGATGGTACGTATGAATTTTACAATTTTATACAAGAATATAACCGTGCTGTTATGAAACTTAAAGCTATAACTGAGGAGTCAAAAAACAAGATTAATGAACTTGAAAAATTAAATAATGAGATACTTATAAAGCAAAGTAGCCTAATAGAAATGAAAAAAGATGCTGCCATACGGCTTTTGGCTGGCGAAATAGCCCATGAAATGAATAATCCGCTTTCTTCGGTTACATCCCTTTTGCTTGTCCTTGATGAGGACATACCTGTGGAGGACCCAAGAAAACAACTTATTCATTTAATGCTCAACGACAATAACAGGTGTCACAACATTCTTAATAATATTGTAGACTTTGCAAGAAAAGAAAACCTAAAGGTACACAAGGTTAATATAAAACAGCTCATATATGAGACTGTTGAAATAGTAAATCGTATGAGTGGTGAAATATCTCTAAATGCTGGTGATGAAAAGAATGTAGATTTTAACATACATCTAAATGATATGCCTGATGCCGTTCTTTTGGACCCTGTGTTGATTCAACAGGCATTTGTAAATATCCTGACAAATGCATATATTCATAGTCCACTATTAGGTACCGTTTATATATTAGGGAAAACTCATGAAAATATGATAGAAATCAGCGTAAAGGATGAAGGAGATGGTATTAGTAAAGAAATACTGCCTCATATATTTGAACCATTTTTTTCAACAAGAAAGGAAGAGGGAGGGCATGGGCTTGGACTTTCTATTACGAAGAAGATTATAGAAAAGCATATGGGCTCTATTTCTGTTCAAACAGGAGAAGGCCATGGTACTACTTTTACTGTCAAGTTACCTTTAATTGTGTTTCCGAGTTACACATGTTAAGTGGACTTATAATAGACGATGAAAAGGGGATTTGTGCAGCAATTGAAATTATACTTTCAAAGGAAGGCTGCCGCGTGATGTCTGTAAATACTGGTGCAGATGGTGAAAAGGCTATTTATGAGAAGGACTTTGATATTGTATTTGTGGATTTGAAACTACCTGATATGAATGGGCTTGAGATAATAACAACAGTAAACAAGCGTATTCCCACACCTCAGGTGATTGTTATAACAGGTTTTGCAAGCATAGAAACAGCCGTTGAGGCTATAAGGCGGGGGGCATATGACTATCTAACCAAACCACTGTCGCCAGATAAAATAAGGATTATAGCTAAACGGGCGTTTGAAAAGGTCTTGCTAACTAAGGAAGTGGCACACTTAAGACAGGCTGTTAATCATCTCTTTGAATTAGATAATATTGTTGGTGAAAGCACTAAAATGAAGGATATCTTTAAGGTAGTTAGATATGCTGCTCAAAGCGACAGTAGTGTTATTATTACAGGGGATTCAGGCACTGGCAAAGAGCTAGTGGCAAGGGCTATACATTACAATTCATCAAGAAAAGAAAACCCGTTTATTGCTGTAAATTGTGGCGCTATTGCAAAGGACCTTGTGGAATCGGAGCTTTTTGGTTATGTCAAAGGGGCATTTACCGGCGCTTTGAAAGACAAAACTGGTATATTAGAAGCAGCAGCTGGCGGGACTCTCTTTTTAGATGAAATTGGTGAAACCACTCCTGGTTTTCAAGTAAAACTACTTAGAGTGCTTCAGGAGGGGGAGTTTTATAAGGTTGGAACACCTGTGCCCACTAAAATAGATATAAGGGTTCTTGCGGCAACAAACCGAAATCTTCAGAAGGCTATTGAAGATGGTACTTTTAGGGCAGACCTTTTTTATAGGCTAAACGTTATATCTATTTACGTACCCCCTTTAAGACAACGTAAAGAAGATATTCCACTTCTTGCACTACATTTCCTTAAAAAACATCTAAACAAAAATACGCAAAAAGGTAACTTCAGCTTTAGTGCTGATGCTATGAAGGCTCTTATTCAGTATGATTATCCGGGCAATGTGCGAGAACTTGAAAACGCTATAGAATATTCTTTAGTGTTTGCTCAAAAAAATGAGATTACTATTGAAGAGCTACCTTCGCAAATTACTAATCTTGTTGGTAAACACAATGTGAATGAACAAAGGTATGAGCTAAAACCACTACGTATGGCTAAGTACGAATTTGAGCGTAACTACATTATTTCAGTGCTTAATCAATGCGAGGGAAATATCTCGAAGGCTGCCAGAGTGCTTGATGTGCACAGACAGAATTTGCAGCAAAAGCTCAAAGAACTAAATATAAATCCGACCAAAGAAAAAGGTACTACTGATAAGTGAAAATTCTGGTAGCCATAAGTGGCTCGGAGTACGCATTTAATGCCTTAAAAAGTGCCTGCCGTATAGCAATGGCTATTAGGGTTTACGTAGATGCCCTATACGTGGATAACTCTTGTATGTATTGTCCGGAGCTTACACGGTGGCCTAAGATAACAGAAAAAATAGAGAAAGAGCGCGACACGTTCAGTAATACCGTAATAACTAAGGCCATAGATATAGGTGTACAAATTGGTATAAGTATTGACTGTGTAACGTCTGCTGGTATACCAACTGATGAAATTGCCAATTTTATTTATGAAAATGGTATTTATAAGATGCTTGTTATAGGGCATGGAAGAGAATTAATTTTTAGTAATAGTATAGTTAAAACTATTATTTTAAATTCTAAAATACCGGTTTTAGTAACAAATGCAGATTTTTGTGCAAGAAAAATTTTAATAGCAATTGAATATGAAAAATATGATATTGCATTAAAATCTATAGCTTTTTTAAGGAAAATGATGGAGGCTTCATTTACAATTATTGTTGTATATCCAAACGTTGAAGATGAATTTCTTAGATATGGTTATATCGCTGATGTTTTAAAAATGAATAATAGTGCTAGTATTAAGGAAATGAAAGATTTTGTCTATACAAATGGTGCAAAAGTATTAGAAAGGGTAAGGCAAACTTTATTGGCTTTAGATATAACTAATATTAACACGGTAATGAAAGAGGGAGAGTGGGCTTCTGAAGTTATTAATGAGGCAAAACAGCATGATTTACTTATAGTAAACAAACAAAGCAGTAGTACAAATATAATAAATTCGTATGTTAATAGGCTCTTATCTGAACCTTCATTAAATATAATTTTTTTGCCACAAGAAAATTGGAAAAACTCTGTCTCAATGCCATTAAGCTAAGGAAAAAGAGGTACAAGGGGAACCCTTTTATACCAAAACAAATCAGCTTATGCAATTTCCCTTAACTTAATGGCATTGGAACTGTGTACTTCCCTCTAGCATATCTACTTTTTCATTTACCTTGGGATACTTATAACAAATGCTACACCGCCTTCTTCAGAGCTTTGATACCTAAGTTCTCCAGACAGTACTTCTTGCACAGTATTCTTTACTATATAGAAATCAAACCCAACATCTGTTGTAATCTTTCTAACAGGATCGAACACTTCATCAAGTATATCCTTGTTTATTCCTAAACCGTTATCTCTATAAAGTAGTGTTAGACCATCAAGGGTGTTAAAGGCTTCGATAAAGATTTTTCCCTTTTGTTCTTTTGTAAATGAGTAATTTAAAGAATTCATTATCAAGCGTATAAGGATAAGGGCATAAGCTCCTGGATAGCCTTCTATTTCTATGCTATTGTCGCAAGTGGCTGTAATTGTATGGGGAGTTTTCTTTATTATGGGACTTAGTAATAGTAATAGGTCTTCAACATAGCTATGAATATTAAATAACCTTTTATTATAGTTTTTAAGGTCATCCCCGATGGTAGACAAACATCTTATCATTTCTTGATTATAGGCTAGGTTTATTAATAGTTTATTATTTAATTCTGTAAGATGCGTATTATCCATTTTAGTCAAGATTTCAGATATTTGGCTATTATACACAAGACTTGATTTAAGTGGACCTAAGAGTTCTTGAAATATATGTAGTGATATACTACTTACATCTGAAAGCCTTTTCACCTCTATGAGGTGTTTTTGTGATTGCTCTAATTCCTTGTGGATAGTATCAAAATTTTCAATAACCTTAGATAATTTTTTAGTTAGATCAGTATATATGGTAAGGTTTTCTATTGCTATAGCGGCAAGTGTTGAGAGCGTTTTTAATTTACGGAGTTTTTGTTGTGTAAATAAACCTTCCACATTGCTGCTTTCTAAATACAATATGCCTTTAAGCCTTTCTTCCTTTAAAATCGACAGACATAAAAGAGATTTAACGTTATTTGCCTTAAAATACTGATAATCATCCATGCTCTCCAGTCCGCTTTCGTTATTAATCAAGATGTCATCTTTAGCACCAGCTATGTTTTTTATAAAATTATATGGATAGCACCCAGTATCTTCAAAGGTCTCCCCTAGTTCCTTTACACTACCGCTAAATGAACCTTCCACTTCTTCCAGTAGACGGCCGTGATTATCTACAAATAAGATAGCGCGACTTGCCCCTGAGTATTCAAGTGTAAGTGATAGAATGTTTTTATAGACATTTACAGTGTGTGTTTGGGCAAACAATTTATTAGCTAAATCTGTTATCTCTTCTTGTTCTACTTGTAAAGGTGTTATTTCTACTTGTAACGTATTTGTTGTATTTTCATTTTCACTTGCTATAAATGGAGCTAATAAATCAGCATATTTTTCTTCCAGATTTTTAGCCTTTATTATCCCCTTGCATTGTCTATAACATTTCAAGGCATTTTCAAGATACATTACTGCTACCTTATTACGTCCAAGCGAAAGGGCATACTTGGCACAAAGTTCGGAGGCAAGTGCTTCATCAAAAATAAAGCCCTCTTCTTTAGCTTTTTCAACGGCTTGTTCGTATAGTGTGGCTATGTCGTCTGATTTTTTAACAACTTTCATGTACTCAGCCAATACGAGGTTATACTTATGTTCATAGTTTGAGGGGGCGTGCAATACCCATCTGTACATGATTTTTTGAAGCGCTATGAGCCGTGTAGAAAATTCCTGTTGGCGCTTTTTTGGTGCGCCATTATAAGAGGCTATCATTATAAGAGAGGAGTAATAATATAGTAAAAATTCATACACTGTGCCGGTTACACACTGAGGTGTATTTTCTGCTAGAAATACGTAGTTTAGCGCCCTTTCTATTTCCCCATAAATATAGTTAACCACAGCCCTATGCAAATACATTACAGTTACAACCTTTTTGGTTGATTTTTCCTCTTTAATAACGTGAACATTATCACTATTATTATCTCCAATGAGTTTTAAGCAAGTGTCTGCATGGAGTTCAAACATTTGAGAAATGTGTATAGAGTGTAAACAACTAGCCCTAATAGCAAACTCACGACATAGACTTTCTAAGCTTGCAAAATCCATGCCAAGACAAAAGTAATGGGCACACAGCGTGAGGGCACACAGCATGGAGTATTCGAAATCTCCTACTTGTAAACCTTTTTCATATCCATATTTTAGATTTTGTATGGAGTTTTTAACTGATTCTTTGTGGTGAAAGATAAATGTATAGTAAAAATAATAAACCCGCACATTTACCACATCAATACCCTTAGAAAGTTCAAGGCTAAACGTACCATACTCATAGCCATCATCAACTTGCTCAAACACATTGCACAGCAGACAGGCATATTTTACATACGAAAGCACTGATAGGCTGCAAGTTCCATATTTTATTGATACAGCAAGTTCACTTAGTATTATGTGTATGGATGAGTCTGAAAACAGTTGACCGTAGCTACTGTGAATATTTTGTATTGCCCGTAGCGCATCTTCAACGTATGGTTTCTTTAGTGACTGAAGATTAGATAGATACTTGAGGCTTTTTACTGGCATAAACAGCCTCGGTATCTGTTTATTGAATTTTAATATATATTTATTTGATATAGTAGGTGGGTTTATCCTCAAAATCTTTAATAATTGTAAGGTAAGTTGAAATATCTCAAAATCGCTTTCTTTACCAATAAGACTTAAAATTTTTATTTCAATATTTTTAATAGCATCGTCAATATTAAAACGTACACCCTTTGTTTCACTTATAAACCCATCCATAAGTTGGGATTCATTTGCCATAAATGATGCCTCTATAAGAGCTGTAAGAGCTGTAGATTTTAACTCGCTTGCTGTGTTTGAGAGATTTTTTTTAAGTATAGTTAACCCTTCATCAAGAAGACGTAATGATAGATTTGAAGCATATAGTTTATTTGCTTCCTTGCCGGCATTTAAGTAGTATGTATATTCAACCATGTCGCCAGCTTCTGTTAAATGATAAAGGGCATTAAATATGTGTGTATTAATTATATTACGGGCTATATTAGCATGTGCTTCTTTTATTAAGCTATGAGGCATATACATATGAAGCGTGTCTTTTACTATTTTATTAAAAAAGACATATCTTGGTAGGGTGCTATCTTCCGTTAAGAGTGTTTTAGAGGCTGATAGACATCCCTTTTCTTCCACTAATAGTTCACGAAAAATGGCATTGCCAATAAAGGTGGTTACGTCTTTTTCCGTGCTTTGACTTAAACGTATAAGTGTTTGCTGCGTAAAAGGTTCTTCTATGGCAAGGGCATAGGCCAACAACTCCATGGATTTACCAGGTGTACCGTTAAGTTTCGAAGTAATAATATCCTTTATGTCTGTTGTAATATCATTATTTTTGAGTTTTTTAATGTCCCAATCCCAAGTACCACTATTATAGTCAAATTGAAAAATCCCTTCCTCATGCAAAAACCCCAGTAAAGCATGCAAATGTGAGGGATTGCCGCCACTGATTTGTTCAAGAAAAAACGCCAACGTAGATACTCTATCAATGGTAGTGTGCAGTGTGTCAGCTAAAAGCTCTCCTATATGGTTAGTATCTAGCGGCTGAATTAGTATTTCTGTTATGTTTTTACCCTCTTGTCTTACACTGTGTAAAATCTCTTTTAACTGCTCTGACACTCCTACATCGTCTTTTTCAGTGTATAAAAGGATAAACATAAAAAACTCTGTTTTTTTATGTAAGATAAAAAACTCTATAAATCTACAAAAATCCCGGTCTATATTTTCCACTCCATCAAGAAATATCAATAGTGGTTTAAAGTGCATTGACAGAAAACTCAGAAAATCCCCCACCGCCATATATAAGCGGTGTCTTCCGTGTATATGAGAAAATATTGTCGTAGCCTCACTACTTTTACTTGTTGTAAGGTGGATTTGCATATCCTTTAATGGCGGCAATAATTCTATAATCAACATCATATTACTTCCAAGAAAACGATAGCACTCTTGCCAAAACGCTGCATCATTACACTTATTTGCCACTATTTTTATAGTAAGTTCTGTTAACGCTTGAAAAAAGCCACCATAGGGTTTAAAGACTGCGTGTTTTTTAGCAAAATCAACGTTAACAATACCAACAGGAGTCTTATCCGATAAGGTCTTTACAAATTCGTGTACCAGTGTGCGCTTTCCTATACCCTGTGCACCTTTTAATATGCAGTAGTCGGAGTTACCAGCATGAGCACGTAAGAAGCCATCAATCAGCAATGCTATTTCTTTAGTGCGGCCATAGAGTTTTTGATACTTAAGGCTCTCATACCGCAGCTCTTGATTGTCTGTGTCATAGATAACGCCACCTCCTTGACACCCCATTAGTGCATCTTTGACGTGCTGCACCATTTGATAGTTATCGGCAAGCTTTTGGCTTAGCATTTTTATTATGATACCGTCCAGTTTATTTGCAATATCTGGCCTAAAATGCGATGGCGGAGTACTGACCGGAGCATTATTAACAACTATTTTGCCAGTCAACATTTCATAAAAAAGCACACCAAGTGCATAAATGTCTATTCTGTGATCTTTAGGAATATCCCTTTCTAAACTCACCTGCTCTACATAAGGGAACATCTGATGTCTTTCAATATCTTCAAATGTTATAAAGTTCTCAAAGCCCCCTAAAACTGCACTTAAATTGCCATTTTCTAATATAAAAATATTTTCAGCTTTAATACCGCTATGAATAATGCCATTTCTATGCAATAACTCTACAGTATTGAGCAGGCTTTGTGCCAATTGAAAAAAGTCATCTATGGATAGCTGCCGCCTTGAAAGCAGCAAACGAAGGGTTATATACCCTAAATCTTCATATACAATAACTGGATTATGAGTCCCCTCAATGCTAATTGGTTTTATTATACCTTCTATATCAAGCACACGTAATATATCATATTCTCTATGAAAATCAGAGGTACCCTTTTGCCCTGCAATCTTCAGAAGTACCTGCGATTCATCGCTAAGACGTGTCGCACGATAAGTGCCTATGTTATCACACTCGTGGAGTTGTTCTATTATTTTATAATTACTTAGGAATTTCAATTTGTTTTAATTAAAAAGCATCTTGACTATTTTCTTTATCTTCATCATAAAGGGCAAGGGCAACTTCCATAACCCGTTCCGCCCACCTTATATCGTCTTTGTTGAGTTCAAGCTCAGCATAAAAATCCTCAACATCAAAGCTAAGTAACTTATAAGGATTTTTAGGGTTTTCCGGGTCAACAAATATGTGGCGCAACTGCCGCCGAATTAAGCGCTCCTTGTCCTTTTCGTCAATATTTGTAAATATCAATTTATCTAAATAAATTATGTAATCATACCCCTCATTATCGTATACGTCGTTTTTAGTTAAATGACGCGTTAAATCATTTGTTTTTTGTATCCGCCCAATCACCGGTTTACCCTTACTCATACGCTTTCGCGTATCAAAGAGTACTTTTAACTTAACATTTATAAGCTCAGAAAAAAACTTATCTATTGTTTCCCTTACAAACTTAGCAACATCATCCGGCACATCTTCATATCGGCTAGGCATTCTACTAAAGCGCTCCCTCGTTGTTTTTATGAAATTGTAGAAAATATGAAGACAAGTTGTCAAGAAAGAAAAAAAAAGAAAAAAAAAGAAAAAAAAAGAAAAAAAAAGAAAAAAAAAAGAAAAAAGAAAAGATAGAGGATGCGGGGGAAAACCCCTTTAGGCAAAAAGGTTCTTCCCCCGCACCCCCCTTCCTAT
>JAGYWI010000030.1 GCA_018606805.1 Candidatus Magnetomicrobium cryptolimnococcus | reverse complement strand
CGATTCACGCAATAAAATCCTCGTGTGCTTTTTACCACTAGACGTTTTAACAGTTGAATAGTCAAGATACATAGTGGCTACTATTTTTAGGCAAAAATTAACATAAGTCTATGTTTTTAAAAGATTATCTTAAAATAACTATTAAATTGATAGCCAACATCCGCTACAGATGTAAACAAAGACGGTAAAACTGATCTTATCGGCTTAACAAGTACTGGTGAGATTTCCTATTCGGTTTATATGAAAAACTGGACTAAGGATACCCGGAGCACTTTCACATTTTTAAATAATTAATAACGCTAGTAAATGGGAGATTTAACATCTCTCATTTACTATTCGGACAAACCTTTGGTTTCAAACCCTGAAAAACTCTTTAATAATCGGTATCGTATTCTATTGGCATTTTTAATCAGCAATTATTTAATCTCTTGTAATCTTTTGAATAAATTCAGCTACCGTATTTGTATTTTTTATAATATCCTTTATATTTTCTAATTGTTGTATGTCTTTGATAGCCTTGATTTTTTCAATTAATTCTAAACTATCAAATCCAAACTTTAATTTCAACGCAAATTCAAGACCCTCTTTTAGTCCTTCTTCTCTGCCTTGTTCTATTCCTTTTGCCATGCCTTGTTCTATTCCTTTTGCCATGCCTTGTTCTCTACCTTCCTCTCTACCTTGTTCTCTACCCTTTTCTATTCCTTTTGCCATGCCTTCCTCTCTGCCTTGTCGAAACCTATAATCTTTTGTTAAATCAAATGTAAAAGCCATTTTATCTACCTCCTCACTTACGTAATCTTGTAAATCTCGTAAATTAGACAATATCTCCAATTGTCTTATATATTTACTCTGGAGTGTTTCTTCTTTTACTAATTCCCTTATCCTCTCAAGTATCTCCCTTATAAACATTCGAACATCTCTACCCTTATAATCGCACAATATAGAAATAATGACCTCCTCTGGTCTATCTGCATATAAAAACTTCTCGCAATCAACGGTTCTCATGTCTATTATGGTGTAGCTGTGGGTTGTGTTATCTTCATCAATGTTACTTTTCATCTTTAAAGGCTCCTTGCCTATATAAACCACATATTGCTTAACAGGCAGTTTATAAACCTGCCGTAGATAAACCCAGTAGCGCAGTTCCCGATACCCCATGTTGTTGTCGTTTGTAGAAGGGAGGTGTGCCTACACACCCTTGAAATTCTATGTGGTAAATCTCTTGGCTGCCATCTTTAAGTTGCGCCTTTAAGATAAAATCGGCTTCCCGTTCATCCGTGATGCGTAGGCGCACCTCCCTAATTTGCATCTTCGGCTCTATTAACTCCGCCTTGCTTATATCCACACCTGTAATCTTTTCAAGCAAAGCTGCTACTGTATCTTTTAACAGCTCTTTAATAACCTTAACGGGTGTGCGCCTACGCACCTTTTTCTCGAAAAAAGGATTTCCCCCCGTTCTTTTCTTTTAAGTACAATAGTTAAGCGTTTTTAAAAATGGGAAATTATCATACATGAAAAATATATTCATACAGCCAAAATCCTGTTCTATTTTAAATATATTAGAAAGTGGTATACCTAGTAAATTACAGATGATGATGCGATTTATCCCGCCATGGGCAACGATAGCGATACGTTGTCCTCTATGTCTTTTGATTAGTTCATAAAAAGGTGGTATTGCCCGTTTACCGACATCCTCAGTACTTTCACCACCTATCGGGCTAAATTTAAGAGGGTCCTTAGACCAATCATCAAAGGCATCTGGATATTGGCTTTGTACTTCATCAAATGTTAAGCCCTCCCACCTGCCAAAGTTACGTTCTCTAAGCTCCGGTATTGGCGTTGGTGATAGTCCAAAAGGTGTTCCTAATAGTTCAGCGCTTCTTATAGCGCGACCAAGGTCTGAACTATAAACCTTAGTTAAGCCAATGGCTGTATCTTCCTCTTTGTCATATTCAGCTATCAATTTTTGCAAATGTTTTGCTGCCTCTTCAAACTGTCTTTCTCCACGCTTAGAAAGTGGTACTTCAGTATGCCCCTTGTATCTTTTGGCGTTACCGTCTGCTGTTTCACCGTGGCGATATAAAAATACCGTTGTTTTATCCATAATTATACCTTCTTAATATGTTTTATTTATTGGTGTACAAGTAATACAGTTATGAGTAACACTAAGGTTTCTGTACACTCAATTATTGTGCCAATGCTATCCCCTGTTAAGCCACCAAATTGCATTTGAAAAGTCTTGACAGCAGCTATTACGAATATGTAAGTTATTAGAAATATAATTAGGTTTGCACTAAATACCGACACAACGATGGATATTATAATAGTAAAAAAAGTAGCTATAAGAAATTCTCTCCTGTTGGTATTTTCTATAAAAGTCCTACCAAGTCCGGAGTTTTTAGCGCTTTTACCAATATAGAGGGCAAACACTGCTGCATAGCGTCCAATAACAGGTGCCAAAACTATCATTAACATACTGTGGGTAACCACCTGTTGTATACATATATATTGCATTAATAGAATCAATACTAATGCTGTAACACCGGCAGGCCCAGCCGCCCCACCTTTCATTATCTGAAGCTTAGCCGCCCTATCCCGCCGACAACTTATGGCATCCACCGTATCGCTTAAACCATCAAGGTGTAGACCGCCTGTTATTAATGCCTTAGCAGCAAGCACCAAAACAGCAGTAAGTTGGATGGGAAAAAACACTTCTAAAGTAAAAGCTAAAGCCGCCAATAAAAGACCAATAAAACAGCCAACTAATGGAAAATAAGCGCTACTTACGCCAACATCTGCATCACTGTATCTGGCATCATCATATCCGTAACCACAAACATAGCTAAAGAGTGCCGATGGTACCGGTATAATTGTCAAAAACTGTATGGCAATCAAAAACCCTTTCATGTGTTATACTGCACTTAAGTCTCGCTCTTAGATACCCCTGCACCTTCAAATGTGGCCATATCATTATATACCTTTATTGCTGCATCTATAATAGGCATTGCAAGAGCTGCCCCAGTTCCCTCGCCAAGACGTAGGCCAAGGTCAAGTATAGGGCGCACCCCAATGCACTCTAATATAGCCTTATGGCCAGTTTCGTTAGATTTATGGGAAAACAGTAAATAATCTTTAATAGCTGGATTAAGCGCCCACGCAACAAGAGCCCCTGCCGAGGAGATAAATCCATCAACTAACACCGGTATACCGTTTATAGCACCACCGATGCAAAGACCTGCTATTGCAGCAATCTCCCCTCCCCCAACCTTCATAAGCACATCAAATGGGTCATCAACAACCGGCTTATTTAACTCAATAGCATCTATTATGAGTGCGACTTTCTTACAAAAAGCCTTATCATCAATGCCAGTTCCGCGACCAGTGGAGTCAAAAACACTGGTTTTTGTAAGTAAGGCCGTAATAGCAGCCGATGGCGTTGTATTACCAATGCCCATATCCCCGGTAGCAAAGAGCGTGTACCCTTTATTGGCATATTGATTTGCTAAGTCAATACCACAGTAAAGACAGCTAAGGGTTTCCTCTTTGGACATTGCCTGTTCTTTCGTTATGTTTTTAGTGGCATAAAACACCTTTTTGTTTATAAGTCCACCTATATTATCAAACTCATAATTAACCCCAATATCCACGACAAAAACATCTGCACCAGCATGACGAGCAAGTACATTTATACCTGCTCCACCATTTAGGAAATTAAAAACCATCTGCCTTGTAACCTCAGACGGAAAGCGCGAAACCCCTTCAGCCACCACGCCATGATCGCAGGCAAAGACAAAAACCGCCTTCTTCCCTATCTCAAGATGCTGTGTTTTTTTATAGATAGCTGCCAGCGACGTTGCTATTTCTTCAAGGAATCCAAGACTACCCTCTGGCTTTGTTAAACTATCAAGATGTTCTTTTGCCCTTTTTTTATAAATCCCATCTACAGGTTTTATCGAATTTACTATTTCGTAAAACTTATTTTTTTTATTGTTCATCATTGACTATAATAGACAACAATACTTATAAAGTCAACACATAAGTAGCTACAATTTTATATATGTACTTGCAGATATTCGTTAATCTTTTCTAAGGTGGATAAAAGAAAAATTATTGACTATTAAATCCAATTTTTTTTGACATTTTTTTATATATAATAGAAATATGGTTTTACTATCAAAAACGCAATCCAAATCCGACGTTGAGCTGCGAGGACAGGTAGAGCGCGTTACATATCATAACGAAGAAAACTCGTACACAGTATTAAAGTTAAAGGCAAACGGCAATCCTACGTTAATAACAGTGGTAGGTACTCTCATAGGGGTAACAGCCGGTGAGGTGCTTAAACTTATGGGCTCTTGGGTAAATCATGCCAAGTACGGTCAACAGTTTCAGGTTAGTACATACGAAACAGTAGTGCCAGCCACAGTTAAGGGGATTGAGCGATATTTAGGCTCTGGACTTATTAAGGGTATCGGGCATGTCTTTGCAAAACGCCTTGTTGAGAAATTTGGAGCTGACACTCTAAATATAATAGAAAACTCAATAGAGCGTCTTTCAGAGGTAGATGGTATCGGTACAAAACGCCTTTCGATGATTCAAACAGCGTGGGCCCAACAGCGCGACATAAAAGACATCATGCTGTTTCTTCATGGCTACGGTGTTAGCACCACCTACGCCATTAAAATATACAAACAGTACGGTAAAGACTCCATTAAAACCGTACAATTAAACCCCTACCGCTTGGCAACAGACATCTACGGCATAGGGTTTCTCACAGCTGACAAAATCGCCCGTACGCTTGGCTTTGACGAAGGCTCAGAGCTCAGAGCCGAGGCAGGCATCTTATACGTGCTACATCAGCTTGCCGACGAAGGACACGTGTACTATCCCTATGAACCACTCATAGCCAAGTGCATGGATGTCCTTGGTATGAGCCGTGAACAAATCGTTAAGGCCTTTGGCACCATTGCATATGAAAAAAAGATTACTATTGAAGACATAAGCACAGATGATGAGGTTTTAATTAATAATAAGGCTGTGTATCTTACAAAGTATTATGTGTGCGAAACCTCTATAACTGAAAACCTGATGGATTTATATACAAGGTCAAAGACCCTGCGCAACTTTGACCACGTAAAGGCGCTTTTATGGGTACAAAAGGAACTAAATATAAAACTTCACCCCATGCAAGAAGAAGCCGTTAGGCAGTCTTTTGATAAAAAAATACTTATAATAACCGGAGGCCCAGGCACAGGTAAAACCACTATTTTAAACTCTATTATAAAGATATACAAACAGCTTGGCCAAAGAATACTCCTAACTGCCCCAACCGGTAGAGCCGCTAAACGACTTTCTGAGACCACCGGCCTTGAGGCTAAAACCATCCATCGGTTGCTTGACTATAGTTTTAAAGATGGTGGGTTTAAGAAAAACGATAAAAATAAGCTTGAAACAGACCTCGTCATCGTTGATGAATGCTCTATGGTTGATACCATATTGATGCACCACTTTCTTAAATCAGTGCCTGCTGCCGCAACTTTAATACTTGTTGGCGACGTTGATCAACTACCACCTGTGGGCGCTGGTTTTGTCCTACGGGATATTATTAACTCCGAACGCTTTCCATTAGTGAAGCTTACGGAGATATTTAGACAGTCAAAAAACAGTCTTATAATTGTTAATGCCCATAAAATCAATCATGGGGAGTTTCCTATACTAATTAGGGAGGTGTGCCTTCACACCAAGGACAATAAAGAAGCCGCAGATTTTTACTTCTTTGAGATTGAAGAGCCAGAAAATATAGTTAAAAAAATAGTAGAACTTTGCACCACACGCATACCCGAGCGCTTTAAGTTAGAACCATTTAAGGATATTCAAGTATTGACGGCGATGAACCGCGGCACTATTGGTATTAGTAGTATGAATCAGGCACTCCAGCAAGCAATGAATACCTCAAAGGAAACCCTTGAGCGTGGTGGTAGGGTTTTTAAGGTATTTGATAAAGTAATGCAACTGGTTAATAATTACGATAAAGATGTATTTAACGGCGACATCGGCAGAATCATTCGGATAAACAATGAGCTTCAAGAACTAACCGTTGATTTTGACAAAAGACACGTTGTTTACGATTACAATGACTTAGATGAGTTAACACTTGCTTATGCTATTTCTGTGCATAAAGCCCAAGGTAGTGAGTTTCCTGCTATAGTTATGCCAATACACACACAACACTATATCATGCTTCAGAGAAACCTACTGTACACAGGCATAACCCGCGGTAAAAAACTTGTCGTCCTAGTTGGCACAAAACGAGCGCTCTACCTTGCTATTAAAAACGATAAACAACAACTGCGGTATACACACCTTAAGAATAGACTTAAAGAGTTGAACAAAAAATAAAAAAACGTAATAGTTCAGCCCCCTTGTCTCGTAGCTTGCGCTCCTCGCAATGACAAAAAGGGGGGATATTGTATCTTATCAAATCGAAATCTGCTATATTATATATACTATTTTCATGTCCATGTTTTTATCCTTATATCTTTTATTTTTCTTACCCCATAGATGCCCTTATCACTTCAATAACCTCTACTATTGAAAAATCCTCCTTACCCATATCTATTGGTGTAGTGCAGTAAAAATGTGCATCATCGTAAGTGTGCATACCCTTTAGTGGGGAGGTGCCAAACACATCTTTTTTGTTAACTTGCCCTTTTAAGTCAAACCCATACTTTGGAAGCAGGTATAGCTCTGGTCCTTCATTAGCGTATGGGCCTTTGAAAATTTCCTCCTTTAAAAAGACCCTCTCTATAACCTTACTACCATTAAAATTTATCAAATAGGCCTTTGCCTTTAGCTCATTTCTCAAGGTTTCAGTCTCGGCACTATCTATAGTGCCTTTTTTATATCTATCTTTCAAATGTAGATATATCCTTGATGGGTCTAAGCAAAATGCCTTAGTCCTTTCGTTTATCCCCTTTAGCCCTCCATCTACAAAATCAAGGCTTAAATATCCCTCTTCTATAAGCCATCTGTTGATATAAACCTCTGATTTTATATCAGTAAAACCGTGATCAGACATGGTTGCAAACACGGTGCCATCGCTTATAGCCAATTCCGCCATTTCCCCTATAAAGGTGTCCAATTTAACATAAAAATCGGTGAAGATTTCATAATATTCACCGCCATAAGCATTGTTATAAAAATAGTGGTGCAACCTATCTGTTTCCGTTATCGTACCAATAAACAACTGCCAGTCCTCATTGTGATATAAATGTTTAATAGCAGTAATGCGTTTTTCAAAGGTATTAAATAGCTCTGTAAAAAACAATTGAGGATTATCCTTTGCAGTAGCAGCATTTACATCAAGTTTATAGTCAATGCCCTTTAGGTAATCATATACGCTAGCAGGTGTAACAGCCTTTTTTAGGTCTAAAGCAACAAACCCACTTACCATGACACCGTTTATGTCCCTTGCTGGATAGGTTTGCGGTATATTCAAGGCAACCGTCCGTATGTCTTGGCGCTCCCACAGGGGACGTATCTTTAGGGCATTAAAATTTGGAAAGGTATACTCGTAGCTTTCAGGGTTTATACCCATAAAGCCAAAGATTCCGTGTTCACCCGGATTTTTCCCCGTCATAAAACTACTCCAAGCCACCGACGACACCTCCGGCACCGTGGATTTCATCTGTATAAGTTGCCCCTTTTCTAAAAGGCTTGCAAATGCCGGCATTATGCCTCTTTTTATATATTCCATAAGGAGCGTATATGGTACACCATCAAGACCGATGACAATAGCCTTTTTATTGCTTTTAGTTTTTTTTCTCAGAAAACTAAGCACTAAGCATTCTCCCCATTGTTTTGGTATAATTATTACAGATAACCTAGACTTTCAAGTCGGTTCTTAATTTCATCTGCTTCATCATCAGAATAATCGTTATAATCAACAACCATCACGTAGTGTAAAGCCTCGAGGGTTTTTATTATCTTTCTTGTACCAACCTGGGCATCCTCCGTTTGAGTATCTATGATTACTTCCGGCTTTTCTGGTACTTCATAATTAGCGACCTTATCCCCTACTAAATCAGCTGGGCATCTAACATACACCTCTATAAAGTCTCTTATCTGTTTTCTCATACTATCCCTTAGCAATTTATCCGGCGACAGTAACTCCACTACAGTAACAATCCCGTTTCTTAAAAGAAGTCCAGCTATAAATGCCGCCTTTTTATCTAAACTAACAGCATCAATAGTAGTCGTTTGCATATTTTCACAAAACCCTTCTCTCAGCATACATTCATTTACAAGCTCCACTTTAAGCCCTCTTTCAAGCAACGCCTCCTCTACTGCCTTGGCTAAAAGCCCTTTGCCCTCACAATAAAATCCCGTAAGCCATATGACAAAACCCTTTTCCATTTATTATCACTCCCGAAGTGGGCGCTGTATAATGGGAACAGTTGGTAGAGTGCCATGACCCCCCATCTATTTATGCCAGTTATGCCAGTTATGCTATGCCAGATTATGGTACTTAACTATACAGGCCACGCTACAAACAAGACACCTCCCCTACTTAACCCCATTACCAAAGACTGATTACATGCTTTTCGTTACCCACAACGTTTTAATTACTTGCCCTATTCCTACGCATGTAGGAAGCTATTGTATAACCTTACCTATCATATCTGTTGGTACATTAATATCAAAAATATTTAAAATAGTTGGTGTAACATCGTATATCTCCAGATTTTGTCTAATACCCGGGTTTTTATATATATGCCCCTTTTGCGACATAATAAAAATTCCTTCTTGTGCGTGGTTGGCATCATCCGGTCCTGTGTCATTTTCAAATATGTGTATAGCGCCTGCTCCAACACTACCAGCCGAACGCCACGCTAGATTACCAAAATAAACAATGAGGTCCGGCACTATGCCATTGCGTTTATTATAAATCTCCTCAGGTTTAAACACCGTCGTACCTATAGCTTTTCCGTGTTCATCCCCGATGGATTCAATGCCTTGCTTTATCTTATCTCGAAACTGTTCATAACTTTCCGGTTTAATTATCCCCTGAGGCTCTCTTTTTTCAACGTTAAGAAAAACCCTTCCATAATAACCACCCTCTGCCCAAGCATACGTCTTTGTCCAATCTACCATAGAAGGCTCTAACGCCGATTGTTTTGTTGGCACTTCCTTTAATGTCAGGTATCCCTCTTTTAAAAGCCACTCGTTAATGCAAATACCACCAAGCATAGTCCGAGCACCATGGTCAGAAACTACAAGCACATACGTATCTTTTGGCAATAACCGAAAAACCTCTCCTATTTCGCTATCTATATATTTATAATATTGAAAGATTGCATCTTCAAATGGATTTCCCTTTTCATACAGCCTGTGCGTTTCATCCATAAAACGCCAAAACCCATGATGTATCCTATCAGTGCCCATTTCAACAAAGGCAAAAAAATCCCACTCTTTCTTTAATAAAAAATTCTTAATAACCTTAAATCGTTTCTGGGTCATTTCATATATTTGGGCAAGCAGTTTTTCTTTGTGCGTAGTGCGAAAATCCTTAACGTCTATTATATAATTGCCATCAGCTATATCATCAAGCTCCTGCTTAACACATTCAGGGTATGTAAAAGGTACGTCCTTGTTTGGTGTTAAAAAACACCCTACCATAACCCCTCTTAACGGTTTGGGTGGAAAGGTTTGTGGGATATTTATTAAGATAGAGGTCTTTCTATTAATTGATAGATAATTCCATAAGGTTTTTTCCTTTACATGTTTAGAATTAGCAAAAAACAGCTCTTCATACGAAAAATCCCTTCTATTCCTAAAACCATAAATGCCAAGCTCACCGGGGTCCTTGCTTGTAAACATAGCTGTCCATGCAGGAACCGTTATAGGCGGTATCGTACTTTTTAATCTGCCATAAATCCCACTATCCATTAACTGCGATATATTAGGAAGGTGCGTCTTCCACTTATCAAATATAAGCTCTGGGGCTGCACAATCAAGCCCTATAAGAAAAACTTTCAAAGTCCTTTTCTACCTTTTTATGTTTGTCATAGGACATATTATATACCCAAACAAATTAGGTTTGCAAGGCATCATTAAGAATAAATAATAAGGAAACAAATACAGAGTGATGGCAGTGCCCTCAGTCTGTATTTGTTTCCTTAAAAATATGTTAAAATATAAGAAATTTATTAAATTTAAGAGGATAAATTATGATTAATATAAATAAAGGCCGCCTTGAAAGGACATTTCATGAATTACTTATGATAAATTCTCCTTCCTTTAAAGAACAAGAAATAGCTGGTTTTCTTGTTCATAAATTGCAGCAATATGGGTTAGATGTGGAGTTACAAGATTATGGCAAATCTATAAATGTGATAGGTAAGAGGGTGGGAGCCATTAAAACAGCGCCACCATTACTTTTTTGTGCTCATATGGATACAGTGGAGTCTACTGAGGGGATTTGCCCTATTGTGTCAGACGGGATAGTTAAAACGTCCGGTACCACCATACTTGGTGCTGATGACAAAAGTGGCATTGCTCAAATCCTTGAATTATTTGCTATTTTGTATTATGGAGGGGTTGAGCATGGTGATTTAGAGGTGGTTTTCACATCTGGTGAGGAGCGGTTTCTTGTAGGTGCGAAAGGGCTTGATTTTACAAAAATTAACAGTCGGCATGTAATCATCATAGATAGTAACGGTAAGGCCGGCAGCATTATAACAGGTGCTCCTACGCATGATGAGTACATAATGTCTGTAAGGGGGAAGGCGGCGCATGCTGGAATTGAGCCGGAAAAGGGCATTAGTGCTATTAAGGCTATAGCCCACATTATCATTGGTATACCGGATGGGAGAATTGATGCTGATACTACTGCAAATATTGGAAGGGTTGCTGGTGGCGGGGCTACCAATATTGTACCGCAAGAGGCTATGTTGCATGGGGAAATTAGAAGTCATGATGCCGCTAAGCTTGATTTACTTAAAAATACGATTTTCACTATCGCAAAAGATATTTCAAAGCGGCAGCAGGTTGATTTAAGCATAGAAAGTACGAGACAGTATAATGGATTTAAGTTGAGGGAGTCTGAGCCTTTTGTTAAAATTTTATGGAAGGCTTTTCAATTAAATGGCATAGAGCCTTCCTTTATTTTATCTGGAGGTGGCTCGGATGCCAATATATTTAATGCTAATGGGATTAAAGCCATAAACATTTCGGCTGGTTATTATAAACCCCACACAAGTGAGGAGTCTGCTGATATAGAGGAGATGTGCAAAAACGTTATTGTTTTACAAAATGTGGTGGCAAAGTTCAGCGGCTTAGTTGCAGCTGATTTCTTAGTGGATTGACACGTATGCCTTTAATATCCTATTCTATTTATAAGGAGGGGTTTAGATGATGAATGTATACCAGACAAAGATAAAAGAAAAAAGGAAATCTCTTAGGGTAAACAGTAGTGATGAGGATTCGTATTTTATAATAGAAGGGAAGCGTTATAGGGTTTTGGACATGTCAACGGATGCCATAAGGTTTGATGTTGATGAGAGTGCATTTGTTAGTTCTGAGTATCGGATTGAGTTTACAGGGGGCGAGTTATTTGATTTTAAGGGAAACATTTTACGTGCGGATGACAAGTCTATAGTTATAGATTTATCAAAAGACGTCCCTGATGAACTTATAAAAAAGATAGCAAACGACGTACAGGGTTTGTCTCAATACCATGATGTTTGTATGTCTGAAAAGAGAAAGGCTGTGAGGCTTAAGTATCCACAAAATTTAAAGCCACAACTGCATATGATAAATAGGGCTTTTAAGATTGTTGACATCTCATCAATAGCAGCAAAGGTGGAAGTGGGTGGTAGTATTGTGGCATTAGCGGGGCTTCTTGTGTTTCCCGATAAGGACCAGTATTACATTGAGGGTAATCTTATAAGGCTTATGGGTAATGAGGCAGTACTTATATTTTCAAATGATGGGATTCCGGCTAAAAAGATAGCCCGTGAGGCTGTTAAAAACCTAGATGACTACCTTTTTTAAAGAGATAGAGATATTGAAAAATGTCAAAATTTGCTAAGCGTTTTTTGGCTTTTAAGGGCGATGAGGTTGAAAAAGAAGTAAGTAAGCCTGATGAGCCGGTACCTGAGAACAAGATTTATAGCTTTACGCTTTTATTTGTTGATGATGAGGCTAATGTTTTAAAGGCGTTAGAGCGGATTTTTTTTGAAGAAAACTACGAAATCCTCACTGCCTTAGCCGGTGAAGATGCTATGGCAATTATGGAAACTCATCCGGTGCATTTGGTTATTTCTGATCATCGGATGCCTAACATGCTGGGCTCGGAGTTTCTTAGAAAGGTCAAAGAACGATGGCCTGACACCATACGGATTATGCTTACCGGGCATGCTGATGTTGAGGCTATCAGTGGGGCTGTTAATGAAGGGGCCGTATACAAGTTTATAATAAAACCGTGGAATGATGAAGATTTGCGTCTTACAGTAGCCTTGGCTTTGCAGCAATATGTCTTAATACATGAAAACAAAGAGCTTAAACAAATCACTAAAAAGCAACAGGAAAAAATCAAGGATTATTCTAAGGTTTTTAATCAATACCGCGGCATTTTAGGAAAAGTGCTTGTTAAATTATACGTTATTACTAATGAGCAGCTTGATAGGGCATTAAATGAGAAACTTACTAATGAGTTCATAGCTGATGCTATTGTACGTCTTGGCTTTGCTACGGAGTCTAAGATTGCTAGTAGTATGGAGAAATATTACAAGCTAAACTATGTAGACCTTAAGGAGTTTTCTATAAATCCAATAGTAGCACGCCTGATTCCTCAAGATATTTGTGAAAATAATAGGATAATGCCAATTAAACTTGAAAATAACGTTTTAACACTTGCAATGGTAGACCCCTCCGACTACATAAAGATAGATAATATTTCATTTTTAACAGGTTTTAAGGTACTTACTGTTATTGCCAAATCCTCGGATATTGTAAATCAGCTTAAGAGCATTTATGGTGATGGCAAAACAAAAGACGCATATTTACAGGACTTTGATGATATTGATTTTGGACCTATAGAAGATATAGATATTATTATAGATGAACAAGAAACGGATAGTATAGAAGAACTCATTACGGAATTTGACATACCGCCTATCGTAAGAATAGTAAATACTATTATAATGGAAGCCCTACGCTATCAGGCAAGTGATGTGCATATAGAGCCAAAGCTCAAATACGCCGTTGTTCGGTATAGGATTGATGGTATGCTTTATTCTAAAATTAAACTGCCCTTAAACCTTCATCCGCCAACCGTTTCAAGAATAAAAATCCTTGCTAAAATGGACATAGCCGAGCGCCGACGGCCCCAAGACGGTCGCATTAGTATAAAGGCCGGCACAAGGATTGTTGATGTACGCGTTTCTACAATGCCTACGATAAATGGTGAAAAAATTGTTATGCGGGTACTTGATAAAGGGGCTTCTGTTAAGAAGCTTATAGAGCTTGGCATGGATGATAGTGATCTTAAGCGACTAAACCTAATTATAAATAAGCCACAAGGTCTATTAATTACAACTGGACCTACAGGTGGTGGCAAGACAACAACGCTCTATTCGATTCTACAGCATATGTTACAACCGTATAGGAATTTTGAAACTATAGAAGACCCCGTTGAATACTTTATAGAAGACGTTAATCAAGTATACGTAAAAGAGAAGATGGGGTTATCGTTTGCCTCTATACTGCGCTCTTCTTTAAGGCAGGACCCGGACATTATCCTTGTGGGTGAGATAAGAGATTTTGAGACAGCCGACGTAGCATTTAAGGCAGGGCTTACAGGTCATATGGTTTTAACAACCCTGCACACTAATGATAGCATAACCTCAATTACGCGGTTAATGGATATAGGTGTTAAGCCATATCTGATAGCCTCTGCTTTAGAAGGAATAATATCTCAAAGGCTTATAAGGGCGGTTTGTAAGTATTGTAAGACGGTTGCACCACCTGATAGCGCTTTGATGGAACTATTAAATATCCAAGATACTACGCTGGAAAAAGTTGCCGTAGGTAGAGGCTGTTCAAAGTGTAATAATAGTGGGTATTTAGGCAGGACAGGCATTTTTGAGATATTTCTAATGAATGATGAGTTTAGGCATATTATACATACAGATTATCGTGAGTCGGAATTAAGAAATTTAGCAAAGGCTGGTGGCATGGTTACTTTAATGGGACATGGTTTAAGAAAGGTTAAAGAGCATATTACAACACTTGAAGAACTGCTTAGAGTAATAGGTCCGCCTACAAGATATGAAAAAGAATGTGTAAATTGTAAAAAATTTATTGACATAAGATTTTTATATTGTCCTTATTGTGGTATAATTAAAGAAAATATCTGTCACAATTGCAAAATTCCGCTTGAGGTAAGCTGGGGGAGTTGTCCTTATTGTGGCGCTTTAAAGGGGAGAGGTAAGGTTGTTTAAAAATCTTTAATTTTATACATTAGGGGATATCGTTGTGGACAATCAAGAAGAAATAGAAAAACGATTTGTTATTGAATCATTGCAGGCACAGGAGGATTTTTTTAGTTCTATAGTGCAAAATGCTAAAGAGGCTATTATCTCTATAAACGCTCAAGGCAATATTATTTTGTGGAATAAGGCGGCTGAATTGATGTTTGGTTACAGCTATGATGAGGTTATAGGTAAGCAAATAACTATAATAATGCCACAGGAATCGCATATGCCTTATTCACATGCTATGAAGCACTTCAGTGTTACAGGAGAGGCAAAGCTAATAGGTAAAACTGTTGAAGTTACTGCCATAAGAAAGGATGGGAGAGAGCTTATTGTTGAAATGTTTATTAGTCTATGGAGTAAGGGGGAGGCTCCAATATTTACTGCTATACTAAATGATATTACAAAACGTAAAAACGAAGAAGAAGACTTTATAGTATTTACGCAGTTTCGGCAGACCTTAAACTCCTTGTTACACATTGCCTTATATAATATCTCATTAGAAGAACAATTAAAGCAGGCTCTTGATGAGATACTCTCCATTAAATGGATAAAAATAGAGGTAAAAGGCGGTATTTTTCTGATAGACCCCCAGACAAACACACTTGAGCTAAAAGTGCATAAAAATTTATCTCCCTTAGTGATAGAGATGTGTAATAAAGTCTCCATAGATGAGTGCCTTTGTGGTTTGGCAATATCAACCCGTTCTATTATACTGAGTTCTTGTGCAGAATATACACAAAATGCAAGAATATGTGATGATACTTCCCCTCATTTGCATTATAGTATTCCAATAATAACAAAAGATATACTATTGGGTGTTTTGATGTTATATGTACCAGAGACTCATAAGAGCTCACATAGAGAGATGGAATTTATAGAAAATGTGGCAAGTATATTAGCAGGTATGATAGACCATAAGAAGGCTGAGGAGGCTTTAAAGGAAAGTGAAGACCAATTACATGCCATTATAGATACTGCTACGGAGGCAATCATTACGATAAATGAAGAGGGAATCATTAAAGCATGTAATAAGGCATGTGAAGTTATATTTGGATACAATACTAATGAATTACTTGGTCATTCTGTAAATATGTTAATGCCAGAGCCATATAAAAGTGCGCATGATGGTTATATACAAAGATATATTCAATCAGGCAGAAGTAGAGTGATTGGAAGTAATATAGAGCTGATTGGATTAAAGAAATCTGGTGTTATTTTTCCAATAGATATAGCCCTAAGTGAGGTTAGTTTTAATTATAAACGATTATTTACGGCATTAATACGCGATATTTCTGAGCGCAAAAACACAGAAAAGATGCTGTTGCAATCTGAAAAAATGGCATCTATTGGACAGCTTGCAGCAGGGGTTGCGCATGAGATTAATAATCCGATGGGTTTCATATCAAGTAATATAAAGACGTTGGGTAAATATGTGGATAAGATTGTCGGTTTCATAGAGATACAGACGGAGATTTTAAAAAATATAGATGCTAAAGAGGCTATAGATTCAATAAACGCTCAAAGAAAGAAATTAAAGGTTGACTACGTTGTCAATGATATGAAACACTTAATAGAAGAGTCGCTGGATGGGGCTGATAGGGTCAAAAAGATAGTGATGGACCTTAAGAGTTTCTCTCGTATAGATAGGGCAGAGTATATAGAGGCCAATATAGGTGAACTGATTGATAGTGCACTAAATATTATATGGAATGAGTTAAAATATAAGTGTACTGTACAAAAAGAGTATGCTGCTATAGCACCGCTTAAGTGTTATCCGCAGCAATTGAGTCAGGTATTTATAAATATACTTGTAAATGCAGCACATGCTATAAAGGAACGTGGCGAAATCGAGATAAAGACATGGGAAGCTAATAATAATGTGTTGGTATCAATAAAGGATAACGGTAGTGGCATGTCAGAAGAGATAAAAGATAAAATCTTTGAGCCTTTCTTTACAACAAAAGATGTAGAAAAAGGGACAGGACTTGGATTGAGTATAGCGTTTGACATTATAAAAAAACATAATGGTATTATACAAGTTGAAAGTGAATTACAAAAAGGAACAACATTTACTGTATCTTTACCAAGAGAGCGTAGGCAAAAATGAAAGAAGTTTTGACGCAGGAAGAAATTAAAATATTATTTGTAGATGACGAAAAAAACGTCCTTAACGCCTTACAAAGGCTGTTTCTTGATGATGATTATACGATATTGTTAGCCTCCTCCGGAGAGGAAGGTTTAGAGGTACTGAAGGAAGAAGAAAATGTGCAAATAGTTATTTCCGATTATCGTATGTTAGGTATGAATGGCGTTACTTTTTTAAAAGAAGTCTGTAAGTTTTGGCCTGATACTGTTAGGATTGTCTTATCTGGATATGCAGACACAACTGCCGTTATTTCAGCAATAAATGATGGTGAGATATATAAGTTTATACCCAAGCCATGGAATGATGATGAGTTAAAGGTTACCATATTTAATGCTATTGAACGGTATGATCTTTATAAAAAAAACAAAATACTTATTCAACAACTAAGTAACAAACAAGCAGAGCTTAAATCGCTGTCTATTTATGAAAATTGTGAGGGCATTGCTATAAGCATAAACTCTGATTCAAATTATATAAAGGACTTCTTTGCAGTGTCAGACAAGGCACTTCTTAATGATTTAAATGAGTTTGTTGAACGAAGTATAAAAATACAAGACCCTATTGGTAATTCGACTACGGTAAAACGCAATGGTAAAATCAGGGGTTTATATACAAGATGTTCTGATAAGCAATCAAGAATTATATTACAAATAGATTTAGAAGATGTATAATTTAGCTAAAATATGGATTGTTGTACCTATAGAGTATAAAAGTACTATTTAGTTTAACACTTAATAGACAGAGTTACCTATTATGTGTTAAGATAATATAAGAACTTAGGTGAGGATAAGTTAAGGATTATAAAGGAAGGATTATAATGGCTAATATAATAAAACCTGAAATACCAAATAGGATACTTTTTGTAGACGATGAGGATAATGTCTTAAAGAGTTTAAAACGGGTATTTGTAGATGAAGATTATGAAGTGCTGACAGCATCTTCAGGTAAAGATGGCCTTAATATTCTAAATAAAAATGAAGTGTCTGTAATAATTTCAGATCAAAGGATGCCTGAGATGGATGGCGCCACCTTCTTAGAAAAAACAATAGAGTTATCGCCCAATTCCATACGGATTATGCTTACAGGTTATTCAGATATAAATGACGCCATAAAGGCTATAAATAAAGGCGGGGCAAATAGATATATAACAAAGCCGTGGAACGATGATGATTTAGTTTTAGCCGTACGAGAGTGTAATGATAGGTACAACTTAGTAAAAAGAAACAAATATCTGGCAGAACTTACAAGAAAGCAAAAGGAAGAGCTTGAGCAGTGGAGCGCCCTATTAGAAGAGCGGGTTAAAAAGCAAACGGCAGATATTCAAAAAACCAATAAAGAGCTAACGATTTCTAATAGGCGGCTTGGGGAGAATTTTAATGCCCTTATTAAGACCTTATCAGACCTGCTTGGGTATCGTAACAAGGAGCAGATTAGTCATTCAAGAAATGTTGCTAACCTATCCCACCAAGTAGCCAAAGACCTCGGTTTATCCATAGAAGAGGTAGCTGTTATAAACGTAGCAGCCCTGCTTCATGATATAGGAAAACTGATAGCGCCTGATCAGCTTCTTTCTAAACCGCCAGAAGAGCTAAATGCTGAGGAATTTGAACAATACAAACATCATCCAATAAGAGGACAGTTAATTATAGACCCGATAGAAGATTTGCGGAAGGTTGGGCTTATTATAAGACATCATCATGAATTTTATAATGGTAAGGGTTTTCCTGATAGGTTAAAAGGCCAAGATATCCCAATAGGTGCAAGGATTATAAGCATGGCGGATTTCATTGATAGGTCTATAAAGAAAATCAAGGCACCACAAGCGGTGGGCTTATCCCTTTATGATATGAAAGAAGAACTTGGCCAGCGGTTTGACCCAAGCTTATACCCATTATTTGAAGAGCCTGTCAAGAGGCTATACGCTAGTTTATCAAAAACATACGTAGAGATAGAAAAACTTGTAGAAAAGAAACGCGACATAATAAAATTTGTTGTAGATGGTGAGAGTGTTAAGAGTATACCGTTTTATGAGTATCAACCGGATGAGCTGGAAACGGGCATGGTATTAGCGGATGAGCTTAGAAGTGGCTCCGGGGTTTTGCTGTTAGCCAAAGGAAAGGTGTTAACACAAATTAATATTAACAGTATAAAACGAGTATACATAATAGACCCTCCCAAAAGAGGGGTTTTGGTTGTTAAAGAAGTGTAATTGAATGTTATGATTGAATACGACGAAGCAGAACAAAAAATGGTGTTAAAGCTCGTGTACTACGGGCCGGCTTTATCAGGCAAGACAACTAATTTGCTTAATCTACATGAGATGATAGATGTGAAAGGCAGGGGGGATTTGATGATGCTTGATACGAAAGATGATAGAACCATATTTTTTGATCTCCTCCCATTTTATTTCGTAACTCCAACTGGAACCAAGATAAAGGTTAAAGTTTATACAGTACCAGGCCATGTTAAGCATGATGCAACCAGAAAGGCAGTACTAACAAGGGCTGATGGGATTGCCTTTATAGCAGACTCGCAAATCAAAGAGGCTCACAATAATGCGGTTAGTTTTGAAAACCTCGAAAAAAACCTCTCCGTACTTGGTATTGACATAGAAAAAGTGCCACTAGTTATACAGTTTAATAAGCGGGATTTGAAGGATATTGTTTCTGAGGCGGAAATACACTCGATGTGGGATAAAACCAATATTCCAACATTTATGGCCTGTGCCTTACATGGCAAGGGGGTAATAGAGACATATAAAAGCCTTCTTGAAATGACGTATGACAGCATTAATAGTCGCTACCAACTACAAACAAAGCATAAGGTTACAAAGGAAATGTTCATTAGCAAACTGACGGTAGGAAAGTTTTAGACCTTAGACTAAAACAATAAAATTATAGGGGTAGCATTTTATGGGCGACGAGACAGAACAAATAATCTTTATCGTTGGTTCTGAAAAAAAACTTTACGAGATATTAACCCCCGGGGACGTAACAGCCTTATTGAAGGCGATATTTATACAAGGAGTCAATGTTGTTGCTATAACGGATGAAAAATATAAGGTTCTATGGGCGCAGGGAAGTGAATCATATTTAAAAGCCTTACCTTCGCTTATAGACAAAGCTAAAAAAGAGCCGCAACCTCAAAATAATGAATGGCACTTAGCGGAAATCACCCATGAAGGTGAACCGATAGGGTTTTTCTTTATAAACGTATCGAAATTAATAAGCCCTGAGATTTTTGCATTTATTAAACATCTAAGCCTAACTGTTATAAATATTTTAATAAAGAGTACTATTAAGAGATTGCTTACTACGGAAATACATACATCGGCAATAAAGCAATCTTATGAAGAACTCACTGAAATCAATAAGAAATTATCTATATCGGAAAAAAAATATAAAGAGTTAACTAGACAACTAAAAAAGGTGCTTGAGCAACGGACTGAAAAGTTAAAAAAGGCATACGCCGTAGTGCTACAACAAGAAAAAATGGCCTCTATCGGACAATTAGCAGCAGGTATTGCGCATGAGATAAATAACCCAATGGCATTTATCTACAGTAATCTAAATACGTTTGAAAAGTATATCGGAAAGATAAAACAGATATTTGATTTATATAAGGATGGCTCTTTTGATGAAGCAAAGGTAATGTATAAAAAGCTGAAGATGGATTTTATATTAGAAGATATACATGCACTAATTAGCCAAAGTAAAGAAGGAGCTGAGCGTATAAAACATATAGTGTCTAATCTAAAGGATTTTTCTCACATAGACGATACGTCCGACATTATTAACGATATAAATGCAGAGATAGATAAAACAATAGGGGTTCTTCACAAAAAACTAGAAGAAAAAGGTGTACAAATTGTCAAAAAATATAGCCAGCCCACAATGTTGAAGGTAAAACCCGGGCTTTTTTGTCAAATGATTATGAATATTCTCTTAAATGCGATAGATTCCAAGGAAAAAGACGTTACTATAACAATTGAAACGAAACAGTTAGAAGATAATGTTATCATTTCTATAGCAGATAATGGAAAAGGCATACCGCGCAGTATCCAGAATCGTATATTTGAGCCATTTTTCACAACCAAACCAGTTGGTTTAGGTATAGGGATTGGATTGACAATAGCATATAAAATTATAGTGCAATACGACGGCAAGATAGAAGTCCAAAGCAAAGAAAACGAAGGAGCTACGTTTATAATTGCGTTTCCGCTTTAAAAAAAACAAGCTATGAGTGTAAAAAGAGTTAATCACGCCGTAGGGTGGTATGATAGCGGCTGGGGAGGTGAAAATACTTTTAATGGGAATATATACTTGTTGTTTAAAACTATTTGTGCTATACTAATGGTAATAAGGGATTAGTCTGTTTAGGAGAAAACAAAAAGAGAGGTATTAATATAAGTTTAAGGTAACCGTTTATTTCCTATTGTGTGATTACCGTTGATTTGGAAGAGGTGTTTTTAGCAAGAGGAAAAACAATAGTAAATAGATAGTAAATATATGGTTACGTTTGAAGGGGGTGTGTTATGGCAATTATAGATACGAGTTATTTGGCTTCCAATGTAAGTGAAATTGAAACGCAAAGAACGAAGATTATGGAGCAGCTTGCCGCAGGCTACAAGATTAACTCTGCGGCAGATAATGCTGCCGTACTTGCTATTAGTAGCCAAATGACAAAGGAGATTAACTCGTCCACGGTTTCCATTCGGAACTCTAACGACGGCATTTCCATTACAGAAACCGGTAGCGCCGCTTTAGACAGTATAACGGAAAATCTACAACGCATAAGGGAAATCTCACTAGCAGCAGATAGCGGTGTATACAGCAGTGAAGATATTAGCAATATGCAAGTGGAAGTAGATACGCTTGTTTCTGAAATAAGCAGGGTTGCTGAGCAGACTCGTTTTAATGGTCAACAGCTCTTTAGCGGTGATTTTTCAGTAAACATACAAACAGGCTCTAATGCTGGTGATAGTGGTATAACAATTAATATAGGCAATTTAAATATTGATAGCCTAGGGACTGATTCAACAAATAACGTTGCAAGTATTCAAGGCGGAGGTGCTAACTCGCTTTCTTCTGGCAATATCGCAAATACTATAGATATAATTGATAACGCACTTAACCAAGTATCTTCTGAAAAGGCAAACCTTGGCTCTATTTCCAATAGATTTTCATCAGCCATAAACAGCATTGAAAATAACCTGCTATCCTCAAAAGAAACCCAATCAAGGTTAATTGACACTGACTATGCAAGTGCAACTGCTCAGTTGACTAAAAACCTGCTACTTGAAAACGTCAATATTTCAGTAATGGCGCAAGCAAACAGTCAGGCATCAAACATACTTGGACTTTTCACTCTTTAGTTACTGATAAAGATCAAAGGATGTGGAGGAAACTCTTTTTAATAAAAGAGTTTTTTCTCTCACGTCTTTTTTGTAGCGCATTTCGATTTGATAAGAGCACTACACATAGAGCTTACAATTCAGGTATACAAAAAAACTTGCTCACCGACTATACAGTGTTTCAAAAGTGCTCTATAGTTTTTTAAACTGTTTGCTAAGCGTAAGTTTTTGAAATTGATATGAAGACCCAATAGAAGTACCATAAATCTTAGTAGCTGGTTCTACAAGCGGAAAGTATAAAAGTCGAGCTATTAACTGTCCATCTTCTATAATAAATGGAGCATCGTGCGCCCTAACTTCAAGGACAGCCGGAGTACCATCCACCTCATTATTATTGCCATAACCAAAACCGGGATCAAAAAACCCCGCATAGTGGACTCGAAACTCGCCCATTGATGGTTCAAAGGCAACCATCTCGGCTGCATATGCAGGCGGTACGCGCACGTTTTCCTTTGATGTCAGTATGTACAGGTCGTTTGGGTTTAGGACAAGTCCTCTTTTTTCAGGACAGTACACAGTTTCCCAAAAGCCCGCTGAATCATAATGGTTTACTTTATTGAAATCAAGTATTGGTGCATCTCTTTTCGCCTTGTAACCAATAACTCCACCTTGTCCTTTGTATCCTTGCAGGTTAACTGTAAGCAATAGACCATCCCCTATTTTGGCTTCACAGGGCAACCTATCGGCAAAACATACGATAGTTTCTTTATTGTGCAGTGTTGTAAGCTCTGTATCTGACGTTAACGGTTTACCATATATGAAACGAAGTTGGTTTAGTCGGCTTCCCTTAGACATTAAAACACTAAATGTGCGCGGCACTATTTCAACGTAGAGTTGCCCCTCATACCCTTGTGGGACGTCTTCATATACAGTGCCAAAATCGGTTAAAAGGCGTACAAAGACATCAAGTCTTCCGGAGGTACTGCGTGGATTTGCCCTGGCTGAGACGTTTGCTGGAAGTGATAGCTGCTCTAAAAGCGGTACCACGTACACGCAGCCCTTTTGCAAAATGTTTGGTCTTGTTAGGTCTATGGTATCAATGAGGAGGTCTAAGGCCTCTATCTTATCTAAAATACTTGAATAACCGCCGGGCAAAAAGCTAGCCTTTATTTGGTATGCCATGTTACCGAGTCTAAGGTCAAGACTTGCTGGCTGTATGTGCTCTTCTTGTATTACCTCTTGTGCTTTTATATTGCCTGCCGCTATAAGCTCTTTTATCATCCTTGCAGAAAAAACACCCATTTTATCCGTTATATTATTCATAATAATTAAATTAACATATAATTCATAATAATATCAAAACAATGAATAGTACTTTTTGTTTTTTTTCATGATATAATAGCAATGTTTGATTATGACAAAGTGTATTGTAAAAACAGTGGTAACAACGATTATCTTCTATCTGCACTTGATTACAGTTGTCTTTTGTGAAGACTATCCAATTGTAAGATACAAAACAGGTGAAAATGACACGCAAATCTTCATAGAGCCCGGCAGTGTCATTGATTATCGTTATGATATTGTCAATAACCCGTTAAGGATATATTTGGATTTAAACATGCCAAATAAAGCCAAATATACACCGATAAGTGTGCCGGTAAATGACAAAAGATTGCTGAAAGTAAGAACTGGCTATCCCACCGCCGGCGTTATTAGAATAGTACTGGAATTAAGCCCAGAGGTTGACAATTATGGTATATACACACTAAAAAATCCCTTTAGGGTGGTAGTTAGCGTAAGTAATAGTGCCAAGTTAAAAGAAGATACTAAAACTAAAGAAAAGGTCTCTGATGCAAAGGTGTCTAAGGATAAGAAGAACTCTAACACTGAAAAGCCAAAGGAAGCCACGAAACCACACTACCTACCAAATCCAGCCGTGTATGTATCTGAGTCCGTAGGCAGTTTTATGTATGTTACAGGTTATGTGGATGTTTTAAGGGGTGAACAATTACCAGCAATAGGTGCAAAGGAAGGTATTGTTTTATTTCCGGGCGATTTGGTTAGGGTAAAGACGAGCTCTAAAGCACATATAATCCTTGACAGAGGGACAATAATCAAACTTGGTGAAAACTCAAGGCTAAAATTTACGACCGACACTGATAATAATCTTGCTGTTGAAATGGTTAATGGAAAAGCACAGATTATCTCCCTTGCAAAAGAAGGAAAAAAAATGACCTCTCTTAAAATAATGACCAAAACCCCGTCAACTATAGTTGTTAATAAGGATAGCGTATTCTATATGGCTATTAATGGCAACGACACAGAGATTATTGTAAAGGAAGGTCATGTTGATACAGTTAGCTCACTGAAAGGCGGTATGCCGTTAACTGTAAAAAGTGGTTATGCTACAGTTATCGGTAGAGGCGTTAAACCACAGCCTCCCAGAAAGGTTATCGGGGCAGAAATGCAGGTTTTTGAGGCAGAATTTCCAGATTATTGATTTTTAATGCTTATACAAGTATAATAATAAAGTGTAGCTAAATCTGTTAAAACAATTATAATAAAATATGCCTGATTTTAACTTAAAACAGTATTCACGGAATGAAACAATATTTGAAGAAGGTCAAGTAGGGACAGTTGCTTATATTTTGAAGCACGGGCAAGTTGAAATCTCTGTGAAGGTGAACAACAAAAAGGTAGTTCTTCATAAGCTTGAGCCTGTAACAACATTCGGTGAGATGGCGCTTTTGTTAGAAGACCATAGAAGGACAGCATCTGCTATAGCTTTGGAATTTTCAGAGCTTATAGAGGTTAAAAAGAAGGTTTTTGACGATTATATAAACCAATCACCTAAATTTATAGCTACCACTTTAAAAGGGATAGTGGAAAGACTTCAAAAGACTACTATGCTGATAAATAAACCGCCAGATACTTTTTTAACTATATGCGAGATGATAAACCTAATAGCAAGCCACGGGGTTGATAAAATCCGCTATATAGAATTTGTCAAGGCCGTCTCTAACACACTTCAAACAAGCCCACAAAAAGTCAAAGATGCTATCGAGTTGATGCAATCATTAAAACTCATTTACTATGACAGTAAAACCAATGTGCCTATCAGCATATCTGTTGCCGATACCAGTAATTTTATGGAAACAGCACTGAAGATGTACCGCGCCCTTTTTGAAGTGAATTAGTATAACAGAAAAGGGAAGAAGAACAATATGATAATTAGTCGCCCTCCAATAGCGTAAAAAACACGGGAGACCGACGCAAAAATTTTTCTTGCAAATCAAATGATTGTAGTTTATAATAGTTTCAGTAGTTAAACGCTCTTTGATAAAAAGTGTTATTTTATAAGGCATAAATGGGTTTTTAGCCTACCTATAAGGAATTGAAACAGTTTTTAATTGCCCTGTTTTTAGTCTCTTCACTCAGTTTTTAGCCTACCTATAAGGAATTGAAACATGCTCTCAGAGAGCTGTTCTACTTCGTCAGTGTGCGTTTTTAGCCTACCTATAAGGAATTGAAACGACATATCTTCCCCGTTTTGCTTCCATGTAAAAATCAGTTTTTAGCCTACCTATAAGGAATTGAAACAAAAAACAAATGTATATGTGTACCATTTCCCGTAACGTTTTTAGCCTACCTATAAGGAATTGAAACTCGAATATATGCCATTGGTCTACCCATTTATCACCCGTTTTTAGCCTACCTATAAGGAATTGAAACCTATTGGCTTATAATTGTGTAATGTTTCTTCTTCTAGTTTTTAGCCTACCTATAAGGAATTGAAACAAATTAAACCCTTTTTGCAAGTACTCTTTAACTATTGTTTTTAGCCTACCTATAAGGAATTGAAACTTTAAATTAGCACTACTAATAGTGCTTTATTGCCGTGTTTTTAGCCTACCTATAAGGAATTGAAACGCGGGTTTAGGTAGAAGAAGAATAATTATTCTTCTTCGTTTTTAGCCTACCTATAAGGAATTGAAACTGTGAATGCCCCAAAAAGTTCACATTATAATATTTAGTTTTTAGCCTACCTATAAGGAATTGAAACATTACTCTCCACATTTTATCTATTTTTTCTAATTTGGAGTTTTTAGCCTACCTATAAGGAATTGAAACACAGCAAAAGGCATAGTATATTGGAATCAAAATATGGTTTTTAGCCTACCTATAAGGAATTGAAACTTTTTGGGCTATTTATGTTTTACTGCACCCTGATTTGTTTTTAGCCTACCTATAAGGAATTGAAACATACAAAAAATTTCATTTTACGTTCCATATTAGATGTGTTTTTAGCCTACCTATAAGGAATTGAAACACCTTTGTAACCCATCTACTACATCAAAGTTTCCCTGTTTTTAGCCTACCTATAAGGAATTGAAACTGTTATCCTCGTCTGAGTTTACATACCCAGCCTTTGAGTTTTTAGCCTACCTATAAGGAATTGAAACTTACATTATCCACCCACTGTTGGGGACAGGTAGTCCGTTTTTAGCCTACCTATAAGGAATTGAAACACATCAAGCCACCTGACATTGACTTTTTTAGCTGTAGTTTTTAGCCTACCTATAAGGAATTGAAACTTTGCTCTATCATAAATCTCCACCATGATTAGTTTTAGTTTTTAGCCTACCTATAAGGAATTGAAACTTAGAAATATCTCCTTTTATCATTAATGTGTAAATGTTTTTAGCCTACCTATAAGGAATTGAAACTTTATATTCCATTTTATACCAGCTATAGAACTTAAAAGTTTTTAGCCTACCTATAAGGAATTGAAACTTTTTAATCCCTTTTACATCTACTGCAATAGCTTTAGGTTTTTAGCCTACCTATAAGGAATTGAAACATAAATTAAATTGCCCGATAAAGTAATAATCTATTATGTTTTTAGCCTACCTATAAGGAATTGAAACATAATAAAGAATTTTTAGACGCTAAAATCATTGATAGTTTTTAGCCTACCTATAAGGAATTGAAACATAAGCGCTCTGCAATGCTACGGTATAAACCGTCTGTGTTTTTAGCCTACCTATAAGGAATTGAAACATAGAAGGAGGTGATATAATAGGCACAAGTTTTTCAAGTTTTTAGCCTACCTATAAGGAATTGAAACTTAGAAATATCTCCTTTTATCATTAATGTGTAAATGTTTTTAGCCTACCTATAAGGAATTGAAACAAACCAAGTGTGAAGATGCGAAAGATTCCGACAGGGTTTTTAGCCTACCTATAAGGAATTGAAACAGAATAATCCGCGTGATTTTGCAGATTTTTTTAATAGTTTTTAGCCTACCTATAAGGAATTGAAACATGAGCTTATAACACCATCTACAATGATTTCTACTCGTTTTTAGCCTACCTATAAGGAATTGAAACATTTCCACAATAGTGGTTGTGAAGTACAAAAATTTAGTTTTTAGCCTACCTATAAGGAATTGAAACTTAAACTGGTAATTTTTATCTGGCCTCCATTCTAAAGTTTTTAGCCTACCTATAAGGAATTGAAACATTTTTTCAAACTTTCTAATCTGTCAATTAATTTTTGTTTTTAGCCTACCTATAAGGAATTGAAACTCGCGAATAGAGTAGTTTTAGCTGCTTGACCTATAGGTTTTTAGCCTACCTATAAGGAATTGAAACACGCTTGGAAGCCCACTTGAGCAATGCCGCCTCTAAGTTTTTAGCCTACCTATAAGGAATTGAAACAAAAATAGACAATCCCAAACAATATAATAAACAAATGTTTTTAGCCTACCTATAAGGAATTGAAACCTGAGATGTCCTGTGCCGTTAGGAAGTATTCCTTAACGTTTTTAGCCTACCTATAAGGAATTGAAACTCAAAAATATTTACATCTACATGTTCATTTCTATTAGTTTTTAGCCTACCTATAAGGAATTGAAACCTGCGAGCGTGGCGACGAGACATTGCCTCGACATTTTGTTTTTAGCCTACCTGAGATTTCTCGGAAATGAAAACCGAGAGGATGGAGGGGTGGGATAGAGTACAAAAATGTATGCTAAAATGGATAAAGCTGGAGTTTATGTGTTATAAAATTGAAAGATAAAGGTAGTGTTAGCGGTTTTTAATAGAAGAATTG
>JAGYWI010000076.1 GCA_018606805.1 Candidatus Magnetomicrobium cryptolimnococcus | reverse complement strand
TGAAAAGTTAGCAATTCCTATAATCCTTACTCCTTCTCCTGTAGCAAATGACATACTTTCTGTATTAAACATACAATTACCTAAGCCTAAAAAAGCCGCTTAAATAGTTTTTGCCCACTACCACAATCATTTTAGTTACATAACCAATTGATTTATAATATTTATTTTAATTGCTTATATTTTGTTAGCCAACATCCGTTTTACCATACCATCCTATCGTAAAGCACTCTCGTTGGTTGTTAAACCAAAAATTTCTTCATTTTACTTTATTTGCCTTTTTAGCTTTTATTGTAAGGCTTTTTTACTTTTCGTTCAGACACTATATATCCAAAGCCACGATTAAGTAAAATGAACTCAGAACATAAAAAATATTCATATCTACTAAGAGGTTTGGATATAACAAAAGCAATCAAGTATTGGGGACAGATATAACATACATAAGGCTTTATAATGGATAGGTATAGTAGATATATAGTGTCATGGAAATTGTCAACCAGTTTAGAAGTAGATTTTTGTATGAAAGTGTTAGACAATGATTTTATTATAGGTAAACCAGAAATTTAAGGTTCACAGTTTACAAGTGATACTTTTACGTCAGAATTAGAGAAATATGGTATCTAAATAAGTATGGATGGCAAGGGGTGCTGTATGGATAACATATTTACTGAAATAGAGGTCATTAAAGTATGAGGAGGTGTATATAAAGGATTACCAGAGCGTCAAAGATGCCAAAAATGGCATTACTAACTATGTGGAATTATATAACAACAAAAGGCATCACCAAGCTCTTGGATACAAGAAACCAATAGATGTGTATTTGAATTGGCTTAACTAAAAAAATGACAAAGTAGGAGTAACAAAAAGATATTAAAAATTGTCTTGACAAAGGGGTCCACCGTACTTTATTTTTTATACTTTATGATACCTCTCTTACACATATCTGTTTATTCTTCAGTATCTTGAATAAACCATTAAGCTCATTTGAAAATAACCTTTTATGAGATTTACTGTAAAAAGTATTAAATGACTAAATGGTAATTTCCTCTTTCTAATAAAATCATTTTCTTCAACTTTATGCTGATTAGCGAAATCATCTGAAAAAAAATTCTTTTATTTTTCCAATTAAAGTAGCATACTTATTGAAGTGCCAATTCCATGCCATGTGTGATTATTTTCATAATTTTTTGTATTATTTTTAATATTTCATAGTTTTTAGTATATACTATTCATCTCCTTTTTTAAATCTATTTCGTTATTTTCTTAAGTTAATGACATTGAGTTTACGTTCGAAGAAAGAAAAGTTGTTAAAAAAGTAACAAAGCTACATTTTTAAATCGTAAGTAATAAAGTAGATTATAATAAATTAGATAAAAAAACAAGGGCAAAAAAATTTATAAAATAATTATAAACAAGTAAACGATCAATACCGTTCGGCATGAATTTTAAAAATATTGTATAATAAAATTATAATATATGAAAGGGAGGTTTGTAATGAAAAAAGGAAAGAACAGTTTTTGAAGAAATTATAGAACCAGTTACACA
>JAGYWI010000029.1 GCA_018606805.1 Candidatus Magnetomicrobium cryptolimnococcus | reverse complement strand
TCATGGTCCAACGACTCAAAATATGCTTCATTCATCTGAGCCAAATCTTTTTTTGTTAGCCTTCCCATACGTCTCGGATATTATACTATATTCTTCTGAAATAAGGGGGGTGAACGGTTACAATAAAAGAATGTAGAAAGAAACATAATTATGAGCTATGTGAGTTGATAATGGCAGGAATAACAATGTTTATTTTTAAAAAAGAGTCTCGTAATGCCATGAATAATGAACGAGAAGATGATGAGTTTAGAAACAACTATAAGAAAATCTTCAAAGTAAATCTGCCTCATATGGATACAGTAAATAAAGTCATGTTGATAATTGACAATGAAGAACTTGAAATATTAAAAATAGGTTTAGTGAAGGCATTAATAAGGAAAAAGATTTTAGATAAAGATTTACTATTTTCTGGATATTATAAAATTATTGTTGATGGTACATGTGAAATGATAGTAAAAGAAAGTCATTGTAATAGTTGTTTACATCGTATAACTAAGAATGGACAAATTATCTATTTTCACAATGTTTTAGAAGCGAAATTAGTAGATGGAAGAGGATTTTGTATTTCACTTTTGACAGAATGGATAGAGAATAAAGATAAAGAGTATAATAAACAAGATTGTGAACTTAAGGCATTCAAGCGTTTGTCAGATAGATTAAAAAAGCATTATCATAGAATGAGGATGTGTATAATTTGCGATGGATTGTATGCAAATCAAACTTTTTTCAATATATGTAAAGAAAAAGACTGGAAATTTATAATTACATTTCGAGATGGGAATTTACCATCAGTATGGGATGAAGTGAATGGATTAAAAGAACTCCAACAGGAAAATAGCTATAATGATAAATTATATATTAAGGGACACGATGTTTACAGAAATTACAAATGGATAAATGCAATAAACTACAATGGATTTGAGATAGATTGGTGTGAATGTTTAGAAAAAATAGAAAATAAAGAGAGTAGATTTACTTATATAAGCAATTTTAATATTGATATAAAAAATATATTAAGACTTGTAAATGCTGGAAGAATGCGTTGGAAAATAGAAAACGAAGGATTTAATACACAGAAAAATCTTGGTTATGGGTTAGAACATAAGTATAGTCGTGTTTCTATGCAAGCAACAAAAAATTATTATCAATGTATGCAAATTGCTCATCTAATAAATCAATTATTTGAGTTAGGTTCATTATTAAAGTCTATGGTATCAATCAAGACAAGTATAAAACATATCTGGGAAATTATACTGGGTGAATTGAGAAAGACATTAAATATGGAAGAGTTAGCATTATTATTAAAGTGTAAAATGCAGATTCGTTTTGGATAAAAATACTGGAGATACCCTACTCCATTATTATGTAATTAGGGCTAACCTTTTGACAGAAAGAATAAGGAGGGAAACGTCAATATAGCTTAAAATTCTGGTATTGTAAAACATACAGCTCGTTGGTCCATAGCTGAAAGGCTATAGGTATGCTCATAAATGTTTTATCATTATCAATAAAATCTTCTTTCTGAATCGCTGACAAAAATGAAAGTTCTTGCTTAATAGACATGTAAACTGCTATTATCATATGCGTGAATCTATCAATATTTAAAAGACCTGGCAGATACATTAACACAGAGGTAAATAGCATCCATAAAAGCGCTGTTGTGCGTGTAGCCTTATGCTTTCCTGATGTTTACGAAATAGGCATGTCTCATTTGGGCTTGAAGATACTGTATGATATTGTAAATAGCCTTCCATTTGCAAGTGCCGAGCGGGTCTTTGCGCCGTGGAGCGACCTATATGAATATCAGAAGGCTCATAATATCCTGTTAGCCTCGCTTGAAAGTGGCAGGGCTTTAAGGGATTTCGATGTAGTTGGCTTTACGCTTCAGTATGAGCTTTGCTACACAACGGTGCTTGATATGCTACATTTAGGTGGCATAGCCGTTAGGGCTAATGAACGCCTAAGCACGCAGTGGCCTATTGTTATAGCGGGCGGTCCGTGTACGGTGAATCCATCAGCTATGAAGCCGTTTTTTGATGCCATGTTGGTTGGTGATGGCGAAGAGGCTTTGGGGGAGATACTGGATGTGGTGTGCAAGTATAAAGTTGAAGGTGATGGCAAGAAGGCGGGGCTTTTAAAAGAACTGGCTCACATTGATGGCCTATTAGTGCCCGGATTTAATGACCAAGGGCTTATCAAAAAACGCATTGTTGCAAACCTGAATGATTGTCCCTATCCGGTAAAGCCAGTAGTACCCTATACGGAGGCTGTACACGATAGAATCAATATAGAAATCTCCAGAGGTTGTACCTGTGGCTGTCGGTTTTGTCAAGCTGGCATTATATATCGGCCAGTGCGGCAGCGTAAGCCAGAGCGCATATTGCAAATAGCGAGGGATTCCATCGCAAACACTGGTTACGACGAGGTATCGTTTACCTCATTAAGCGTTGGTGATTACTCAGAGCTGCTTTACTTATCAAGGCTTTTTAATAAGGCTTTTTACGGAAAACATATAACCATATCGCTGCCGTCGTTACGTGTGAGCGCACTTACGGATGAGCTCATCGGGGAAGTCAAGGCCGTGCGTAAGACTGGTTTTACAATAGCGCCGGAGGCGGCAACAGAACGTCTGCGATTTATTATAAATAAGGATTTTAGCGAGGAAGACTACGATAGAACCGTTGAAGCCGTATTTAAGGCTGGTTGGACGGCGCTTAAGCTATACTTTATGATTGGGCTACCCGGTGAGCTTGACGAGGATGTTGAGGGCATACCTACTATGGTTAAAAGGGCTTTTAGGATAGCAAGCAAGCATGGCAAGCGTCATATGAATATAAACGTTGGAGTGTCCACGTTTGTACCAAAGCCACATACGCCGTTTCAGTGGTGTGGACAAATAGCAGCAGATGAGATGAGGCGTAAGCTTCAGTACTTAAGGAATAATCTGAAAAAAAAAGGACTTAACTTTAAAGGCTATAGCATTGAAAACACTATCTTAGAGGCAATGTTAAGTCGGGCTGATAGCTCTGTGAGCGCTTTAGTTGAGACGGCTTGGCAGTTAGGGGCTCGTCTTGATGCTTGGACTGATATGTTTGACTACAATAAGTGGCAAGCTGCTATGGATAAAACCGGTATTGACTGCCAATCCTATGCCACTAAAACATATAAATATGAAGAACCGCTTCCATGGGATAACATAACTACAGGTGTACGCAAAGAGTTTTTGTACAGTGAATATGTTAAGGCACTGCAAGGTGGTGAAAAGACTGCTGATTGCAAAAACGGCTGTCTTAACTGTGGTCTTGACTGCCCTACCAGATTTGTGGACGCTAATAATAAACAGCAGCAGCAAAAACGTTATGTATCTACCTCTACCCCTTCACAAGTAGACCAAAGGCCGTTTTCTTATGTGCGGGTGCGCATGGTTTTTACTAAATTAGGTAAGCTAAGATACCTCTCACATCTAGAACTGATGTCAACCATACAAAAGGCGTTAAGAAGGGCTGAAGTCCCGTTAGTCTATTCAAAGGGCTATCACCCAACACCGAATGTGGCCTTTGGAGCAGCACTTAGTGTTGGTGTTGCTGGGGAGAAGGAGTATCTTGATATGGAGGTTTTGCCACCTTTTAACGTTAATGAATTTAAGCAAAAGATAGCAGACCATATGCCAGCTGGTATTGAAGTAAAAGGGCTATTTTTTATTCCAAAAGATATGGTGTCCATTAACTCCTTTGTTTGTGCCTATCGGTACGAAATTGTACTTAGTGCAGATATTACGCCAGAGGGGATAGTGGCTAATTTAGAGTTACCGGAAAACCTATGGATAAAACAAAATTTAATAGAATATGATATAATAGATAATAGATTATTTTTGCTTTTAAAGGATAGTGCTGAGCGCGGTGTTAAAATCTCGGCGATAGTTATGGCTTTGACAAAGCGGGAGATATGGGAGCTTGATATAAAAAGAAATGCGCAGTTTGGATATATTAGTGGAAAGTTGGTAGAGCCTGATGAGATGATGAAGGTGTATGCCTTAAGAACAAGTCCCCCTGAAAAAAATAAAATAGACAAAACATAAGTTAGACAAAACATAAGTTAGACAAAACATATAAGCTGGACAAAAATATAATAATGACAAACGAAATAATAATAAATGTAACCTTAGATGAAGTACGCGTTGGTTTACTAGAAGGAGGACAGCTTGTAGAGTTCTACGTGGAGAGGAAAAAGGAGGTTAGCTTAGTTGGCAATATATATAAGGGCAAAGTAGTCAAAATACTGCCGGGTATGCAATCGGCTTTTGTTGATATAGGACTTGAAAAGGCTGCTTTTTTATATGTTGCTGATATAAGGACAGAGGTAGAGGCATTTACAGACTTCCTTGAAGATGAGGATGAGGGCTTTGACATACCAACAAGGCGTGCTAGACACGATATGTTGATAAACGAGCTTTTGCAGGAAGGGCAAGAAGTGCTCGTGCAGGTATCAAAGGACCCTATCGGTACAAAAGGCGCTCGGTGTACTTCATACATAACGATACCGGGTAGAAACCTCGTATTAATGCCAACAATAGACCACGTGGGGATTTCCCGCCGTATTGTCAACGTTGAGGAGCGACAGCGTTTAAAGGCCATAGTTGAAGAGATAAAGCCAAAGGGGTATGGCCTTATCATAAGAACAGCCAGTGAAAGCGCAACGGCAACCGAACTTAAGACAGATATGGACTTTTTGCTGCTTCTTTGGGACAATATCCAAAAGAAAAAGGAAAAGGTCTCAGCCCCATCCCTGCTTTATAGCGATCTAGACCTTATCTTTAGAAGTGTGCGCGACCTTTTAAACCATAACGTTGATGGACTTATCATAGACTCTAAAGAAGAGTTTGAAAACATACAAGATTTCGTAAAGAGCTTCTTTCCTAAACTCCTCAATAAACTAGAACTGTACGAGCGGCGTGAGCCTATCTTTGAATATTACAGTATAGAGCTTGACATATATAAAGGTCTTGACAGAAAGGTGTGGCTTAAATCCGGTGGATATATCGTAATAGACCAGACGGAGGCTATGACCGTCATAGATGTAAACACTGGTAAGTATGTGGGCAAAGAGGACTTGGAAGATACAATATTAAAAACCAACCTTGAGGCAGTCAAGGAAATAGCCTATCAGATACGCTTAAGAAACCTTGGTGGTATTATCATAATAGACTTTATTGATATGGAAATGACCGAAAATCGCGATAAATTGTATAACGCCTTTGTTGAATCAATGAAAAAAGATAGGGCAAAGACCACCATATTCAACGTATCGGAGCTTGGGCTTATTCAAATGACAAGGAAACGTATCCGTGAAAGCCTCGAACGCACGCTTTGTGAAAGTTGTCCGCTTTGCGAGGGTAAGGGGTTTGTCAAATCCTCCAAGACGGTCAGTTACGAGATATTTAGACGCCTTAAAAAGGTAGGTTTTCATAAAGGCTCAAAGGTTATTATAGCAGCACACCCGGTGGTTGCGGATTTTCTATCTGATGAACAACGGGCAGGGCTTGAGGAATTTGAAGTTACATTTGGCATAGAGATAATCGTAAAGGCAGATTCCCGTATGCACAGGGAAAATTTTGATGTTACGGTTATTTAAGTGAATGGGTATCAAGACCTATTAGACAGTAAGTACGAAAAACTTTTAAAACGCCTACGCACATTAGGGAAAACGGTGCTTGCTTATTCCGGTGGTGTGGATAGCACGTTTTTGTTATATGCACTTAAGGCGGCAGGTGTGGAGTTTTTAGTAATAACTGCGTATTCCCCCTCCATGCCTGTAGAAGAACTTAACAGGGCAAAAGAACAAATCGCTCAACTATATATTGCACACCGTATCATTCAGTCAACGGAATTTGAAGATGAGGACTATTTAGCAAACACTATAGAGCGTTGCTTTTACTGTAAACGTAAGCGGTGGCAAATGTTAAGCGCTATTGCTAAAAACGAGGGCTATGCGCACATAGTTGATGGAACAAACGAAAGCGATAAACAAGACTACCGGCCGGGCATTAAAGCCAACAAGATTTATAATGTGATTAGTCCGCTTGAGGAGCTGGATATTAATAAAGATGAAATCCGTTTACTATCAAAACTAAAGGGACTAAGCACGTGGAATAGACCATCCTTTTCATGTTTATCAACGAGAATTCCATACGGTGAAAGAATAACGGTTGGGGATTTAAAAATGATAGAAAGCGCTGAAAGGTTACTAAGGGAATTAGGATTTAATCAGTTGCGGGTAAGAAAGTATGCAACAACTGCCAAAATAGAAGTAGAGCTTACAGAAATATCTAAGGTCATTGAGCCTAACACAAGACAAAGGATTGTAGACGGGCTTAAGGATGTTGGATTTTTGTACATAACCTTGGATATTGAAGGATTTCAAAGTGGTAAGTTAAATAGAGGATTGAGCGTATATTAAATGGAAGATACCTCTTTTTTTAGTAAAGATATAAAAGAGCTTGCAAGTTTTTGTGGGCGCTGCTTTGGGAATTTGTTAAGTGTAGATGTCAGCAACTATAGTAATGTTGAAAGTAATGTTGATGATTACATAGAAAATGTAGGGTATCTAGTTGACGGAGTTACAGAAAAAGTAGATAACATTTTATGTGATGCTGTTGATGATATAGGGAATTTTATAAATGGTATCGGTACTTTTATAAAAGAAGAGCACCTGCCGCCAACACCTTGTTGTGTGATGTTTAAAACACTTTTAAATAAGCTAGAGGAATGTCTTGATGGTACACCAAATCCAAATGCCTCTTGTAGTTATCATAGTTAAAGATTTAAAGAAAAAGATTTTCGGGGGAAAACCCTTTTAGACAAAAGGTGCGTAGGCGCACTCCCCACCCCCGCACCCCCTTTCCTAAAATTTTTAGCCTGCAACCTCTTTAGTTATTCCTCTATACTATTGCTACATCAACTTAGTGGTATTGGGATTATGCCCACATCTGTACTTACATAACAACTAAAGCGTCTATTGAGGAAAGCGCGCGGCCATAAAAGACGCTTTAGTGTAATCAGGGGGAGCATGAAGCCTCCCCCTGAGAAAAGACCCCCTCTGACTCTTTTCTTTATCTGGTGCGTAAACGCACCAGAAATGCCTATAAGTAGAGACTGAACTATTACAAACACCTGTTTAGCCCTTTTGTTTAATATCTAAACACATTCTGTTTTTAGTCTAAAATATTACTTATAAATCAAGGGGTTATATTTGGCATTGTTCTTGATTAAGGTATATTTGTTACAAACAATGGGCGAAGGAGGTGTCTATTATGAAAAAGATTAAGAAGGTATTAGTAGTGGTAGAAGATTCAAATGATGTATTACGTGAGGGAATTGCAATTGCACGGGATGAGAGGTGTTACGTTACTGTATTGAAGGTGCTGCCTGAGTATGATGGGAATATCAATTTAGTAGGTATCAGGAACATTGAGGACGTTTTAAGTTCAAATAGCCAAAAAGAATTCAATAACATAAACGAGGTGGCTGACAGGGAAAATTATTTTGTAAAGACTCGGATAGAGTATGGCAAGATATATGAAAAAATACTTGAGACTATTGATGAAGAAAAATGCGACCTCGTAGTACTTGGTGTTAAAAAAACTAAAAAATTTATGGGATGGTTTGATAACTTATTAAAGGGTAATCCACTGGATAAGATTGTCTCCAATGCTCAGTGTCCTGTTTTATTTGTAAGGGTATAACACTGGCTATATAAAAATTCAGACTAAAAAAAATCACCACTTATAAGGAGGTTTTTATTTATGGGAAACAGTACTGTTTCTTTAAACGCAGGTTATGGCACACCATTATTAATTAAAAGGTGGTTAAATTTGATATTTCCATTTGTTGCATGGATACCGCAGGTCAAAAAAACATGGAAAAGCGATCTCTTTGCAGGGCTTACTGGTGCAATTGTAGTGTTACCGCAGGGGGTTGCATTTGCTATGATAGCAGGACTTCCGCCACAGTACGGTCTTTACACAGCGATAGTGCCAGCTATAATAGCAGCACTTTTTGGTTCATCAAGGCACTTGATAAGTGGCCCTACGACGGCCATATCTTTGGTGATTTTTGCCTCAATCGGTGGCTTAGCACAGCCGGGTAGCCCAGAATATATTAAGCTTGTATTTGAACTAACACTCCTTGTTGGTGTCTTGCAATTTGTTATGGGGGTTGCACGCATGGGAGGCCTTATAATTTTGTTTCCCACTCTGTAGTCATTGGCTTTACAGCAGGGGCCGCTGTCTTAATAGCTGTAAGTCAGTTAAAACATGCCTTTGGCCTAGATTTTAAAAATGCCTCACAGTTTGTAGACAATATCGCATTATTAATAAAACATATGCCGGCGTTTAACTATCGGGTACTAATAGTAAGCAGTGTTACCTTGTTTGTGGTTATTTTTGTTAGAAAAGTCAAGCCAACGTGGCCAAATATGCTCTTTGGTATGCTAATTGGCGGGATTTTAACTGTCCTTATGGGGTGGCACAATGAAGGTGTTAAGGTAGTGGGGGCTCTTCCATCTCCAATACCACCTGTAACAGTACCTGCCTTTAGCTTAGAGTCCATTAAATTACTAACAACCCCTGCACTTGCTATTGCCATGATGGGGCTTATGGAGGCTGTTTCCATAGCGCGCTCAGTTGCACTACAATCAGGGCAACGCATAAACGGTAATCAAGAGTTTATTGGTCAGGGGCTTTCTAATATAATAGGTTCGTTTTTTTCGTCTTATGCCTCCTCCGGCTCTTTTACAAGAACCGGTGTTAACTACCGAGCTGGCGCTAAAACTCAAGCTGCAGGCATTTGTGCCTCCATATGGCTTTTCCTTATAATTTTATTTGTAGCCCCATATGCGGCATATCTTCCCATTGCATCAATGGCAGCTGTTATTTTAGTAGTAGCATATAATCTTGTTGATTTTCATCACATTGCTACCATATTTAAGATGTCAGTTACGGAGGCATTTATTTTAATTATCACATTTTTGTCCACGCTGTTTCTTGAGCTTGAGTTTGCTATATATGTTGGTGCGCTATTGTCTGTCGGTATATATCTGAATAAAACATCCAATCCAAGCGTGCTGCCGCGTGTACCTGAGGGACCTTCAAGACATTTCGTTACAGTTAAATCTGTTGAGCAGCTATGCCCGCAGTTTGGCATTGTGCGGGTAGATGGGGATTTATATTTTGCCGCAATGACATACGTGGAAGAACAAATAGCGCTATTCCATTCGTTAGTGCCTACGCAAAAAAAACTTTTGCTGGTTTTTTCAAGCGTTAACCATATAGATGTTACCGGTGTTGAATCGCTGCAACATCTAATAGAAGATTGGCGTAAGGGCGGCGGGGATATTTACTTACATGGGATTAAATGGAAATTAATGAACATTCTTTATAAAAGCGGCTTGATGCACCTAATTGGCAGTAATCATATCTTTAGGGACAAAGAAACAGCCATAGAACATATTATGAAAGAACTTGATTACAATATTTGTGCAAAATGCAATAAACGAGTATTCTGGGAATGTGATGCCAATAAGACAAGGGGTAATGTAAACTCCTAATGTAAGAACCTTCCCCTGGTGCGTTTACGCACCAGCAAAAAAAAGAGTCAGAGGGGGTCTTTTCTCAGGGGGAGTTTTTTACTCCCCCTGATAGCACCAAAGCGTCTATGGGGAAATGGCACGGCCGTATAAGAAAGCCGTCTTTTTGGCTTTCTTAAGGCCGCGCGCTTTCCCCAATAGACGCTTTAGTTGTTATGATAGTACAGTGATTAAGATACCCTACCCACTAAGCACGTAAGGGGTCAAGGGGTCATTCGACCCATTGCGAGAGGGGGTTGTTAAGGGGGAGAGCAGAGCTCGCCCCCTTAAAAATCCTTTTTCTTATTTTTTCTCTCTTTCTTTTTTTCTTATTTTTTCTCTCTTTCTTTTTTTCTTATTTTTTCTCTCTTTCTTTTTTTCTTATTTTTTCTCTTTATTTCTTTATTTCTTCATTTTAAGCACTCTGATTCTTGCCATATCTTTTAACTCAGAGCGCACTTTTTCAGCGTTTAGCCAGCCGTAGCCGGCACAGCAGAGCATATCCATCAACTTATTAAAATCGGATTTAGTCCACTCTGGTTTTCCTTTTCTAGCGAGACTCCCTTGTACGTATGGTGTATGCTGGGTTAAAAAGGTGTCTAAAAGGGGTCTAACGCGTTCATCCCAATTAGCCATGGTGCGTTGTTCTAGTTCCCAATCGAATACCCACACTTTTATTGTATTATCGTCGCCTGATGATATGGCGTATTTACCGTAGGCGCTCATGACTACGTGTCGTATGCCCATCATATGGCCTGTAAATGTGCGCAGGCATTCTCCTGTTTGTATATCCCACAGCTTTACTGTACTGTCTAAGCTGCCGGACATGGCGTATTTGGAGTCGCAGCTAAAGCACACGGATGTTACGGCGTCGTCGTGGCCTGTAAATGTACGAATACATTTACCGGTGTGGGGTTGCCACAATTTTATGGTTTTATCTGTGCTGCCGGACAGTACGAATTGGCCGTCTATATTAAAGACCACGCTATTGACGCTTTCGCCGTGTCCCTTCATTTCATTTAATAGACCGAGAAAGCTCACTGTGGTCATTTCCCACAACTTTATTGTTTTATCATTACTTGCTGAAACGGCGTATCGTGTGTCTTCGCTAAGGGACACTGACCACACTTCTCCGTCGTGGCCTGCAAAGCTTCTAAGTAGGCGATTAGCTAACACATCCCAAACGCGCACGGTGTTATCCTCTCCACCTGATACGGCTATCATGCCGTTTCTTGTGATGCATGCGCTATGCACGGCGCCTACGTGGCCTCTTAGTGTTCTTATGCTTTTACCGGTTGTTAGGTCCCACAGTTTAATAGTACCGTCGGTGCTTGCTGATAGTACGGATTTACCGTCTCCTGTTATGTACACTGAGTTGACGGCGCCACCATGGCCTGCAAAGCTTTTTATTGGCCGTTTTTTTTCTATATCCCATATTATAACAGACCTATCTGTGCTACCGGAGGCTATGTAGCGATTACTGAAATCTACGCTAACTGATGTTACGGCGCTATTGTGTTCATTTAAGGTTACGGCCTCCCATGCCCCGTTAAACCCGATGTGTGGTACCTGTTTATATAGTTCTGTCCATATGTCTATAGCCTCTGAGCCTCTACTGTAGCCAGTTTGAGTGCGGGCTGTTTTAACGAGGTTGGCTGCTTCTAATATGTTATTGGATAGTATAGCCTCTTTAGCGAGTGCTATGGACTTTTCGTATTTAACCATTGCTGTGATGACGGTTTCGCTTTTGACAACCTTTGATAGCATAGCGGGGGCTTGGTAGTACATGTAGCCGATGTCAAGTTGCCAAAGGTGTATGATGCCATCTGCGGCACCTGATACGGCTTTGCTGCCATCTGCCAGTACGTTAACACAAAGGACGCGGCCGTGATGTCCTTCCAGTGTACACAGGCAGCGGGCGTTTGTTACATCCCATAGTTTAACTGTGTGGTCGTAGCTGCCGGATATGGCCACCATGCCGTTTTTGCTTAAACTAACTGATGATACTGCTTCACCGTGGCCTAGGAAGGTACGCAGGGCGGTTCTTCCTTCGATGTCCCATAGTATGACTGTTTTATCAGTGCTACCGGATAGCAGATATTTACCGCTGCCATCTATTGACAGGGAGTTGACAGCACCGCTGTGTCCCCGGAGTATGAGCACCGTACGTAGCGTGTCGCTATCAAAGAACCTTATGGAGCTATCAGCCCCTCCCACTATAATGAGTTTGCCATCCGGTGTGATGCACACGGAGAGCACTTTTAGATTTGGTCCTATAAATGAGCGTCTGTAGTGGTTTGTGGATATATCCCAGATTTTAACCGTACCGTCAATACTGCCGGAGACAGGGCTTTGGCCGTCTGTGTCAACGGAAAGTGAGGTTACACCGTCGCCGTGTCCTTGAAATATATATATGCAGTAGCCGGTTGATATGTCCCACATGCGAATAGTTTTATCCATGCTTGCAGATAGACCGTATTTACCGTTACTTGAAAAACATACGGCTGTAACTATATCCTCGTGGCCGGTGAAGGTTCTTACGCATTCATCGTTAGAGGCATTCCACAGTTTGACGGTGTTGTCGGTGCCACCGGACAGTATAGTAGTGCCGTCTTTATTTATAGCACACACGCTTGTAATGTGGCCTAAGTGGTTTGTGAATGTTTTAATGAGTTTGCGTGAGTTATTTAAATTGATTTTAGCAAAACGTCTGGCATCTATAAATTCTTCAAACTTGAAAAAATCACTTGGTATGTTGTCAAACACCTTTAAAGCGTTAATACAGTCTGCGCGTTCTAGGTGAACGAGGCCGGGCAAAAATACGGCTGGCCATTGCGTTTTGTGTGATTTTTCCATTTCATTTAGTTCACGTACGAGGACGTCGTCGTTTATTTTAGCATTACGCCAGCGCAACAGTCCATAGTTGTATACGGCTTCGGGGTGGTGTGGCTGGATTTTAATGCTTTCTTTTAAAAGTTTCTCAGCTTCTTCCTGTCTGCCAAGGTCTATGTATGATAAAGCGCGATTATTTAAATTATCAGCCGTTTCACGGCTTACCTCTGGCGCTAGCCGTTTATATTCAAGGCCGGTAACATCTTTATATATTAACTTGAGTCTTTCCACTATTTGAACCATATCGGTAGGGCGTTTTTCCGGCTCATGCTGGAAGCACTCGCGCAGTAAATCCACAAGTTTAGTTGGCATCTGTGGTATATCGCTTTGGTGTGGTCCGTCTTCTATGTACCACTCAAGGGATTCACCAGCAACAGTGCCTGAAGGCCACGTAACCTCACCGGTAAACACCGTTAGTATTGAAACTGCCCAAGACCAGATGTCCGATTTATGTGTAATGTTTTCTCGATTGGCCTGCTCTGGTGAGCAAAACGCTGGGGTCATCGCCCCGGATTTTACTTGTATTTCTTGGAGTGTGCCATTTCTTGATATTATTTCAACACCAGAGACCCCCATGACGTTAGCTAAGCCAAAATCTGTAACCTTGGCTACTCCGCCGGCTGTTATCATTACATTTGCAGGTTTTACGTCTTGATGGACAAGACCGCGCATATGAGCATAGTGGAGTCCCCAGCAAAACTGTATGGCTACGTCAATTATGGTTGATAGCTCAGTAAGTTTTCCATTGAGTATCCAGTCGTACATACTGCCACTGTCTATATATTCGGCAAAAACCCGTGGTATACCGCCAATTTCCCGGACATAGTAACAACTAACTATGTGTGGGTGGAGGCCGAGGTTAACCCAAGTTTCCGCTTCTTTTACGAAGTTTTGGGGGCCGCCGGACTTGAGAAGTTCTTCTACTTTTGGGCACTTAACAGCCAAATCCACATTCCAGCCCCTGTGGTGTACCTTATACACCTTGCCCATGCCGCCTTCACCAAGTAGCTCTGTTACTTCGTATAGCTCCAGTATGACATCACCAACGTTCCAGTCCTCGAACATGCTGTTTTCCATAGCAGCTGTTGTTATGGCAAATGTAGAGGTTTTTAGCTTGGCTGTTGTTGTTGGCAAATTGCGTATGTCAAACATATCACCGCACTTACTGCACTTGGCGAGTTTCCCCTCGTGTTTAGGCGTAACTTTGTACGGTGTGCCGCAGAAGGGGCAAAAAACTGTTATTGACATAGGCGCAGCTTCCTTTTAATTTTTGCCTTTCCACATATATATTGTAGTGTCGCTTTCGCGCCCCTTCAACGGATATGCACCAATAGGTTTAGTCATCATCTGGTAGGCAGGGTCAAGGGTTTGCCAAAAGTCCTCCGTCATTAATATTAAGTCTAATTTACCCGGCTTGGTTAATAGTGCGCTTATCTTTTCGTTTTTATGGCGCAGGTCTTCAACAGAAAAAACTGCATGGGCATTTCTACCGGTGCGCTCGCCATCTTGTGTTAAGCGTACGGGGCCTACGTGCAGGGCTACGGATAGTTGTATTGGTATGGTAAAGTGTCGGACAAGTATAGGGGCTAATTTAATACCGGCCTTTATAGCAGCATTGGCGTTACTGAAGGTTGCAAAAAAGCCATCGCCGGTACATTTTAAAAACGGTTGTGTTTCTTTTTGTAATTCTTTTTCAAGCATCTGGCCAATGGCAGACACTATTTTAACGAATTTAGTATCGCCGTGTTTTTGTACTATTTTAGTGGAGCCCACAAGGTCTACTACTAAAAGAGCCTCCGAGCGCTCTTTAAAAAACTCACTTGGTGGGATTAATATACTGCCTTCACTTGTATAGGCATCTTCAATAAAGGCCTCCTGATTGAAATCCGACGCTGACGGGATTATGGAAAGCCTTGTCTTACCAACGACAAGCCACGACGGCACTGGCAGTTTTGCCTGCCCTTGTAAGCGTTTACCGTTTAGATAAGTGCCGTTTCTACTTTGCAGGTCCTCTACCATAAGCTCCTTATGCCCTGAGACCTCCTCAACGCGGATTACGCAATGGTTCCTTGATACCGTTGTATCGTCATAGAGGCACAAATGACTATTTGGTTCACGCCCTATTGAAAAGTACGGATAGGTTATGGGTAGACAAAACTTAGATGGTTTACTATCCATGTCAATGACAAAGGCGACTGGTTCTGCTATATCTTTCATGACGCTTACATGATTGTCAAACTCCACCGTATCGGTTGAGGAGCTTTCCTCCATAATAGCATCGCAGTTTTTATTTATACAGTAATCAACGCTCAATACGGTTATATTGTCAACGCCGCCGGCGTTATTTGCAGCATCTATTAGTAGTTTTACAAGCTTAGCTTGGTCTACATACTCTTCAAGGCATTTGGCTATGTACCTATCCGGTAGCATCCCAGTTAGCCCATCACTACAAAGTATTATGCGGTCTCCTTGTTTGAGGCGTAGAGGCTGCGACTCCGGTGTTATTTCCCCCGGCATTCCTATACAGCGCGTAATCTTACCACGTGCCGGGTGCTGCGGTACATCTTTTGGCGTTATCTCACCGGTATCAAGGAGTGCTTGTATCAACGAGTGGTCCTTTGTTAAAAGCCTAATGCGCCCATCACGAAATAAATAAGCCCTGCTATCACCAAGATGAGAGATTATAGAGTCTTGACCATTAACCAACATCATGACAATAGTAGCGCCCATGCCGCTTAGGCCGGGCTTTGAGCGTGCATAATCATTTACGTATTCGTTTAACTCATTTACAGCGTTTTCTATGTGTTTTATTGTAGAAGGAGAACTTATATTAAGGGTACCCTTTAGGCGCTGCTTTAAAAGCTCCGGTAAGCGCTCAACAACTAACTGTGATGCCAATTCCCCGGCAGCGTGCCCGCCCATACCGTCTGAGACTATAAAAATCCCCCCGTCTATATCTAAAAGTAGGTTATCCTCATTTTTTTTACGAACCCGCCCCTTATCCGTATGCCCATAACAGGTTAGATTTTTAGTCATATAACCTCCTCTATTAGGCTCTTCACTTGAGCGGCTGATTTATATTTTATGGACGGCTGGTCTATCAGGCTTTCATCTATAACCTGAGCCAACTTATCAGGAATAGAGGCATCCCTCTTCCTTATGGAAACCGCCTGTGTTTGCAAGACAACCCACCACGGGTCCTTACCCTTTGGAAAATCGCGGGGAAAGCGCCCTGTTAGTAAATAGTAAAATGTAGCCATCATTGACCATACATCAATTTCCGGCCTGGCATATTTAAAATTAATGACCTGTTGGCGCGGCATAAAAACCGGTGTGCCGGCTGCAAGCCCTGTACGCGTATAACCACTCATGCCGGCTGCATCAAAAGCCTTGCCTAAACCGAAATCCGCTATCTTTACTGTATTATTACTACCGGATAAAAATAAGTTAGACGGTTTTATATCTCGATGCACAACCCCTTTTACAGCGATAACCGAGCCATCTTGTAATTCCACATCCGGAATGTCTACCGTATGCGCATAGTGCAGCCCCTCAAGGGCTTGTAAAATGACAGTAGTGGCCTCTTGTACACTTAACTTGCCACCACGTGTAGCCATTAATTTATCAACACTGCCACCGTCACAGTACTCAAGCGTAAAATAAAAAGTGCCACCGGTGTTGCCATAATCTAAAAGTTGCACTACATTAGGATGCTTTAGATAACTCGTAAACTTGACTTCTCTTAAAAACATGTTGCGCGAATGCTCATTGACAGCCACCTCTGCAAGCATCATCTTAAGTGCCACGCTTTCATGTGTTTTATTATTAACAGCAAGGTAAACAGCGCCCATTCCACCTTTGCCTAATTCTTTTATTATGGAGTAGCCTTTAATTAACGGCCCTTCTTGTTCTACAAGCGATTGAGCTATCTTTATAGGGTCGCTCCTGCAATCTTTACAAACATAATCGCCCTGCCTTGCCTGCCCTATTTCATCAGTAACATCCCGCCCACAATTAGAACACTTTATCTCTTTATTAGGCTGCGGAACATATAACTCCGTTAATACATTTTTGCGGCAATCACTGCAACGGTACAAATCCTCCGCAATTATAGAATCCTCAAGCTCTTCAAACAGGATTTCCTTTTCACAACTTGAACAATATACCGCCTTATGTATAACAACCTTTAAAATAGTCTTGCCTAATTTTATCTCATCGCTATCTTTCAGGTCATACTCCGGCGATTCACTACGGTCTACCTCTTTTGGTGTCTTAGAACGCTCACGCTGACCTATCTTTTCACCATTTACATACGTACCATTTAAACTACCAAGGTCCCTAATGCGTAACTGCGGCGGGTTTATGTCTACAAGACAATGGTGTCTTGATATTACACGATGTGCCTCATCATCCGGTAACCGCGGATTACAATCATGAGCCCTTCCTATTAAGCACGTCGTACGTTCATCAAAAACGTACTCATTGCCCTTTAACTTACCAGCAATTACCTTCAATATAACTTTATCCGGCAAAAAACAACCCTCTTTAAATAATTTGGTAACTAATAAAATATCAAACCAGCTTGAATCTTGTCAATAGTTATAAAGAAAAGATCAAAAAGAAGAAAAAAACTTGACTCATCGAGTTTTAGCTGTTTTATACCCAAACAAATTAGGTTTGCAAAACTTTATACCAAAGAAAAGAACTAAAGAGTGAGGGCGCTGCCCTCATACTCCCGCCAAAGGTGCGTAGGCGCACTCCCGTAAGGTGCGGAGGCGCACAGGGAGGTGTGCCTACACACCCTCTCTGGGACTTGTCCTTTGGAATCCCATGTATGGAAATCCATACTTTACTTGTTATTTTTTTGCAAACCAATTTTCTTTTGGTATAATATACAATTTTTGTAGTATAATATTAACTATAAAGGTAAGGCAGGAAGGCAGAAGGATAATGGACAAGACAGCTTTAATGAGGCGGTGTCTTGAACTTGCAAAACGAGCAAGCGGTTACACAAGCCCTAACCCAATGGTAGGGGCTTTATTATATAAAGACGGCAAAGTCATAGCAGAGGACTACCACAAAAAACCCGGTACACCACATGCTGAAGCGCTTGTTTTAAATCAAGCGGGGGCACTTGCTAAAGGGGCTACGCTTTTTGTTAATCTCGAACCTTGTTGTCATAAACCAAAACGTACGCCTCCATGTACGGATGCTATTGTGGCAGCAAAGGTTAAAGAGGTTATTGTTGCTATGGAGGACCCTAACCCATTAGTAAGTGGGCGGGGGATTGCTATGCTTAAAGATGCCGGCATTACTGTAGAGTGCGGCGTTGAAGGGCAGGCAGCTCACCTTTTAAATGAAACCTACGTCAAGTACATAAGAACAAAGACTCCATTTGTGATTTTAAAAGTAGCAATGACGCTGGATGGGAAGATTGCAACACCGGATGGACACTCTAAATGGATAACTGGCCAAAAGGCTAGAGAGCTTGTTCATCGTATACGCGGTGAGGTAGATGCCATATTAACTGCTGTTGGAACTGTTAAGGCGGATAATCCACAACTTACTGCAAGGCCACAACTTACTACAAGTATTGAAGGGCTTAAAAGTCCCATACGAGTTATAATAGACCCGGAGTTTGAAATTACAGCAAACTATAATGTGCTAAAAACGCCGCCGCCGACCATCTTGGTAGTAAAGAATAAGCAAGGTAGACAATTTAATAGTTTTCCTTCTAAAGATATAGATGTGATTTTCTATGACAAACAGCTTGATTTAAAGTGGTTGATGCAAGAACTTGGTAAAAGACAGATAACTTCCGTGCTGGTAGAAGGTGGGACGTCTCTTTCTGGGCACGTCATAGAAGAAGAAATCGTTGATAAGGTTATGTTTTTTATAGCGCCTAAGATTGTTGGCGGGGTAGATTCATATGTACCTGTGGGTGGTAAATCTTTTAAAACGATAGCCGATCCATTTTATGTGAAGAATTTACAGGTACAACATGTCGGGGACGATTTATTAATAGAGGGGTACTTGAAATAACGTTAGTGAAAGTCTACTACTCTACAGTAGTGCGGTTTCGGCCGTGTTGTTTGGATTTATAAAGTGCGCTATCAGCCCTGTCAAGAAAATCCTCTTTCGTTTCATTTTTTCTATACATAGTAACCCCGACAGAAATTGTAATAGAGGGTAGATACTCATTAGTCCTTTTTTTAACTAAGCGTATTTTTTTAACAGTTTTTCTTATTGTTTCAGCTACTTGTCTAGCCCCACACAAAGGCGTATTTGGCAAAATAATGGAAAACTCCTCACCACCGTAACGGCCGGCTATATCCGTACCACGTATGCACTTTTTAATGTTTTTGCCAAGAAACTGCAGCACCTCATCACCAATGAGATGCCCATAAGTATCATTTATTTGTTTAAAATAATCTATATCTATCATCAAAACCGACAGCTCCACACCGCTATTGCAGCTTTCTTCTATAAACTCCGCAAGCTCCGCATCAAAAGAGCGTCGGTTTAAAAGCCCCGTCAATAGGTCTGTTGCAGCTTCTTTTTTTATTTTTTCAATTTGTTCTCTTAGGGTTTTGGCCTCTTCTTTAACACTATCAAGACAGCTTTGCAGCTCTACCATTGATTGCCTTGCAACCTCCGTAGATTGAATAAGCTCCATTACGATTCTCCCTATAGTTTCAGAGTTATGTTTTCTTTTTAGGTTCAAAAGATGCGCTTGAAGCGTTTGATTATAGTCTGTTATCCCATTTCCTGTTAACTCCGTTTGCGTAAGGACTGCCATTAATATCTTTTCAATTTCCACATAGAACTCATTCATTGACTCAACGTTACTACAAGTATAAAAATTATCATAAAGCGCATTTATAAATACAATATCAACCCTGTTGTTTTCACTTATAAAGTTATCTATTTCCTCAGCTATATGCTTATTCTTACCAGCGACATACTCATAAATAACCATATAGCAAGGCGGAGTCGGCGGCAAATGGTGTTCAGATATAAACTCCAATGCCTTTTTGAGGTTGCCCTTCGCTTCTGATAATAGCTTATTGTAAAACATATCCATCCTTTATCATAATTGCAGTAGAATAACAAAATATTTACTAAAAAGTCATATTTATTTTGCTTTACTTTCTTGCAGTATTAATGGATCATAAGATAAAACCTTAAATATTAACGCTGTGCTATAACGCATACCATTTGATATGGTTACGTCGGATGGTATGGTCATAGTACCAGCATTATCAAGGTTTGCACAATGCCCAGTGTTTTCAGGCTTTTCTATTGATTGATAGTCATCAAAGGTAAGCTTTAACGGATTTACCCCTTCAACAGTAAAGTCGGCTACGTAATAGCCATCATCAATCGTTAAACATGGAATAAGAAAGGTGTTTGTTGCACGGTCGTAAGAGGCATTTAAACACGTTTCATCTGTTAATGGCGTACACAACGAGTTTTCCTCGGCATAGGAACTTACAAAAAATATCACAATACACGCTACTATCATTAACATAACTATAACTTTATTCATACAAGCGTTCTCCCCGTTTATTTAGCGTTAACTCTATCAAACATAGATAGAGATAATTTGCTGCTGTTGATGTCCCCCACTGAAAAAAAATGAATACGCCTTAAAAGCAATAGCTGAAAAATACTGTCTTGCTGTTTTTGACTCTTTAGTATCTGTGTCCTGATTTTCTATTTGTTCAGTGTCCTCGGATACTTCTGCGGGTACTTCTTTTGAATCTCCCGTTGAATCATCAACCTGCACCCTTTCGATTTTAGCTTGTTGTTCTATCTGTGTCGCCTTTGATGCAACGGAGTAGTCTTGAGCCGATGGATTGGCTGGTGCAAGGGCAGCCCTTCTTACTTGCTGCATCTTAGCTACAGTATCGTCCGGGTCCTTTTCCTTAGAGACATCTATGGAAACTTCCCCTCCGGTTATATAAGAACGGCCGTCCGGTCCTTTTGTGTATTCATACTGTATAGCCCCCGCATACTGGCCACCTACTGAACGGTGGGCATTTTCATGGGCTATTACTTCTTGTTCACGCACCTTTAACCTTTGTACCTCTACAATTATCTCCTCTTCCTTATTGTTATCCGCAGTATTGTTATCCGCTTCAGTGTCTTTTTTTACCGAAACAACATTCTCCCCTTGTTGTTTACTCAAATATGTACTACTATAATTAATACTTGTAATTTCCATACTTCACCCCCCTCGTCATAGTTATCTACTTGGCAGGTATGTTTATGTAAAACCTGACAGGTACCCTATCGTCTTCAAGCAACACCTGAGCAGCCCTCATGTTTTTAAAGTTTATAACAATAGGAGCTCGTAAATTAGCGGTCAACTTTCCTTCATTGACCGACAAAATAACAAACACTAAAATATCATCAACCGACTTAACCTCAAGAAACTCCTCTACACTAGTATGTACATTAAAAGAATAATCAGGAAATAAACCAAAAGGCTCCGTTATAATAAAAGCAACGTCCGGGTCATCTACAGCTTGTAACCATTTGATAGGGTCCTTGTGCGCCAATAAAAAATACCTCTTTAAGTCCTCAAAACCAGCCATACCTAGTGGAAACGTGATAATCTTATCATCATCCACCTCCACAGCGTCAAACCTTGTAGTTACAACCCTCATTAATCATGTCCTCCTATTATTAATATATTTTTATTATAAATGTTTACACGTATAGTCATCAAGTTTTAAAAATTAGAAGCAAAGATATGCGCGGAGTATGATGAACTGAAGATGGCTTAAATTAATAAGATTTGTAATAGTTCAGCCCCCACGTTATTGGCAACCTGTTTTAATATATTAAGGATGATAAACATAATGGGAGTTAATACATTATAAAAGATTAACACATAAGAACTGTTAAGTGTAGTACTTAGAAAATAGTATACTATGGAAATATAATAATGATATTAGTAAGTTTAATAGGAATTAAATAAATAAATTGTTTTATTTTAAATGCCTATAGTTGGTTTTTTGCTTCGAATAAGTCTTTTTTGCTTTTTGCGACACAGCTTTAATGACAAATTAGGGGTACAATTATTACCAATTGGTAAAAATTTTGTTTGAGCAATATTTACGCCAAACGGTATTGAAAAATAATAGTTGTATTTTTATTATTACTCATGCAAAATATTTTTTTGGGAATTCAAGGGCATGAGGACACACCTTTGGCGGGAATGTTAGGGCAGCTCCCTCACTATGTGTTTGTTTTTTAATCATTTTTTATAAATGGTATGTAAACCTAATTTCTTTTGTTATAAAGAGCGTTAAGAGGAGATGGTTAATGATGTATAATATAGGGGACATTTATGAGCCAATCATAGAGCTGACCAAACAAGACAGCATGTTTTCGCTTGTTAATTGTTTTATAAATATATTACGGCAGAAAACGTCCGCTAAATCGGTAAAATTTTACGAAATACATAGCTGTTACAATAGTAATGATGTTGAGTTGATTGATATTGATGATTGTGTAATAGTAAACCCCCTTGATTCTAATAAAAATAGAATTAAAATAGACAGTGTTGATTGCATAAGGGAATGTTTTTTAAGTAAACAAGTAGTTATGAAGGTGTTAAGTGTTCCGGATAATGTCAAGCGCAGGGTCTATCCTATAAACTATAATGACCGATTGATGGGTTTCATTGTAGTTGATTACAGCTCTCAAACAACAGAGGAGGACAGCTTTATTGCGGGGTTTAGTCATATATTTGAAAACCTTGCAACACTTATTATAAAAAAGGAACGAGACACGCTAACAGGGCTTCTTAATCGTCAAACGTTAGACTCCATAATAAACCAGATATTACTATTTTACCGCTCGCCCTTTAATCGCAGTACGGATAAGATAGCTCAAGCATGTATAGCCATTCTTGATATAGACCACTTTAAACATATAAACGACAACTACGGCCATCTTATTGGCGATGAAGTGTTACTTATGTTTGCGCAGCTTATGAAAAAGAGCTTCAGGTTTAGTGATTTTTTGTTTCGCTACGGAGGGGAGGAATTTGTTACCGTTTTGGGAGAAATCACTGCGGAATATTCCATGAAGGTACTTGAGAGGTTTCGCCAAGCGGTTGAAAAATACACCTTTCCACAAGTTAAACAAGTAACCGTTACTATTGGGTTTATCATAATGAATCAAGAGGACCTGCCAACCACACTGCTTGAAAAGGCGGATAGGGCTCTTTATTATGGCAAAAGCACAGGTAGAAACATGGTGTGTTCTTATGACGAGCTACAAAGGGAAGGCAAATTTAAAGACACCCCACTTAAAACCGGGGAGATAGAGCTTTGGGATTCATAAATAGATGTCAAAACTCATTGATGTAACCTTTACAGATGGCAAGCCTAACTTACCGCTTTGTATATTTATACACGGAGTGGGTATGAATAAAAACATTTGGATAGCACCGGAGTCCGTACGAGTGTTGGCAGGCAATATTCAAATCAAGGTGTTTCTTTCAAAACGATTTTTAAACTACCCACTTAAGACCCTGTATCACGAGCTTTTAGAAAGGGGCTATCCGTGTTTATTGTGGAGTCAACGAAGGCCGGCAGGCCCGCTACAGGAGGCGCTTGATGAGCTTTGCTCACTAATTGAAAGAAAAAAAGGTGATGGCGGTTTGATTTTCATAGGGCACAGTAGAGGCGGCATCGTTGCCCGCAAGTATGTTGAACAAAACCCCGCAGATATTAGATTACTTATAACTTTAGGCTCTCCACACAGCGGCTCACACATGGCGCGCTTAGCCAAAAAGACCGCCAAGGTTACTACTTTATTTAGACCGTTTTTTGATGATGCCAAGAAAGGCTCTTTGGCAGATGCACTAAGAAAGACTATGGCTTTGCTTGAATGTGAGGCCCTCAGTGAGCTATTACCACACTCACAGCTTATAAATAGCCTTAAAAGTGAAAAACCCGGTGTCTTTAAGGCTATATCCGTTTCAGGCACAAGCACCTGCGCCATTATTGATGTGCCAGAGAAACTTCTACTGGAGAAACTTCTACCGGAGAAACTTCTAAAGAATAAGATTATTGATAGGCTCTTACCGGAAGAACTTCTAAATGAAAAGGGCGACGGTCTTGTCAGCCTTAAAAGTGCACGCCTTACCTATGCCGATGAGCACCTCAGTTATCCGTTAAACCACCTGGAGCTTTTATTTGACAAAACACTCAGGGAAGATTTACTTAAGAGGATAGAATATGCTTAAAATCTATAATATTATATACCTTATTTTACTGATTTTATTTTTTCCAAAGGAGTACTTTAAAAGGCCAAAGTGTAACCGGCGGCGATGGCTATATGAACGGACAGGCTTTTATTCAAAAAAGCCAAAACACGCCAGTGAACCAACTCTATGGATACATGCCGTATCCGTAGGTGAAACCATAGCAATCATTCCACTTGTCAGAAAACTTCGCCAAGAAATAACAGCCAACATAGTTATCTCAACCGTAACGGATACAGGGCAGGAGATAGCCAAAAGGCGCACCGATGGACTCGGCGTTACGGTTGTGTATGCACCATTTGACACCCCTTTTGCAGTGCAAAGGGGGATTTGGGCATTTAGGCCGGATATTTTTATAGTAATGGAAACAGAGCTGTGGCCAGCCACGCTTGCTACTATGAAAAAAAACTCAATTCCAGTTTTACTTTTAAATGGGCGCATCTCGGATAAATCATTTAAAGGCTACAGAACAATCAAATTTTTTATGGAGCAAGTCCTTAAAAATATAGAAGTCTTTGCCATGCAAGATGAAACCTACGTAAATAAAATAGTGCAACTTGGCGCATCACAACAAAAAACAAAGGCTATTGGCAACTTAAAATACGATATAAAACCCTCCGGCACTATGCCCAAATGGGCATGGGCTGTTACAGGTAAACGGATAATCATTGCAGGCAGCACACATGAAGGCGAAGAGGGATTTATAATAGATAATTACATAAAACTTATGGAAGAAATACCGGATATGCTTTTGATAATAGCACCAAGACACCCAGAGCGCTTTGATGCTGTTTGTAAGCTTATAGAGGCAAAACACATAAAATATGAAAGGGCAAGTAACATCGGTATGGAGTTATATGATGTAAAGGTGGTCGTACTTGATAGCGTGGGGGAACTAGCAAATGTTTACGGACTTGGCGAGATTTGTATAATAGGCGGCAGCTTTATACCAAAAGGTGGACAAAATCTACTTGAACCCGCTTACTGGCAAAAACCAATAATATGCGGTCCGTATATGTTTAATTTTCCGATGGTTGAAGAGTTTTTAAAAGCCGACGCTGCTATTATGGTAAAGACAAGTAATGAATTTTATACAGTAATAAAAGCACTACTTACAGATGAACACCGACAACAAGAAATGGGGAAAAGGGCAAATAATATATATAAGAAAAATGCCGGTACTATCGAACGTGCATACGGTGAAGTAGTTAATATTTTAAAGATAAAAGAAAAAAGATAGAGGCACGGGGGAAAACCCTTTTCAAGAAAAAGGGGTGCGGCAGCACACCTCCCTGTTATTCCCCCGTACCCTTTACGGGAGTGCGCCTACGCACCTTACGGGAGTGCGCCTACGCACCTTACGGGAGTGCGCCTACGCACTTCCTAAAAGTTTTGGCCTGCAATTTCTTTAGTTATCCCTTTGATTTTTTATAAACTGCTAAAACGCAATAAAGACCTGATATTTCATCACTACTTTGTAAACTTAAAAAAAACTTGCTCATCGAGTTCTATTTAAATAACATATACTCACCCAGTGCTGTTATCAGTATTAATAACGAAAGTGGGATGGTTTTTTTATACATTTGGTAGAAATCAGCATTAAAATACTGTCTTGTAAGCACAAGGCAAATGTGTACTGGCGATAAAAGCACGCCTGTAAACCCAGCAGCAAATGCCAATGAGTAAGAATATGCGTCCATACCCGGAAGGTGTAAAAGTAGTGGAAATGATATACTGACAAACCCAACTGAAAGGCCTGTCAATAGCCCTGCTACAAATGGCAGCAGCATTACGATAGATATGACAGGGGTGTTGCTAACAATAAAATAATTATTTAGATTTGTTACAAGGTTGGTTGAAACAAGGGTTTCCTTAAAAAACATAACACCTACTATTAATATAATTACATCTGGTGCAAGACCGTATTTGAGTACGGCTATTACCTTTTTAAGATTATACCTATAAAACAGCAGCATTCCTATAACGACGAGCACTATTGAGTATGATAGGCTGATGCCAAAAAATATGACAAAACAAAATAATAATACAATTGGTAAAAAATTTATAGTATCTTTTAAAGTGGGTTTTTTGTCAACTGCATAATTACCTGCAATACCGTTCATACCAGCCAATAAGCCAAACACTAACATCGCTAGCCCATATACTGCGTTCATTAGCATGAAGGTTTTCATGCCGATGCCTGTTATGGCGGAGGCTAAAATCACACCGGGATACACCGGGGAAAATAGCTCCCATGGATGCCTAAACCAGTAATTAATAAATGCCCTTTTGTTTTTGTCAATAGTAGTGTTTGTAGCTGCCTCTTCTACTAATGGGCAGGAAAAGTATGCACCCCCTATTGATGGCAGCATACCCACTATAAACGGTATCAACATAAGCACGTATTTTCTTTTTTTAAGCATTGCCTTTACTGTGTTCATCATCTCTTGGAGGGCATTTTCCTTCCTTAAAATCATCTCAATCATCCGGATAAATGTAAGGGTTATTACTAACTCAAACGTAACGGGCGTTATCATAGTTTTCCAAGCAGTTTGCCATATTTGCACAATCGGCGTCTTGTAAAGGGCAAATAGCATTGCTGAGGCTATTAATAGCACATAACCAACATTACACTTGCGGCGTATAAGTAATACAAAGACTAATAATACAACCGTAATATTTAAAATTTCAGTCATTGGTTTTCATTAATAAATATTTCAACCTCACGTAATGCTTGCTTTTTAGATGTTAGTATGCCTGCTAAGGTTTTTTGACGGATATGATTAAGTATCTTACCAAAAAGTATTGAAGGCTCTAAAGCAAACACGTTTATTAAGTCAGCACCCGTTATTAAGCTTTCCTTTGTAGTTAATGGTTTATACGTGTTTTCGTAAAAATCAATCCAGCTGGCAATGTTTATAGCAATGTCTCTGGCAATCCCTCCTCTTAGCTGCCCGCTCGTGGTCATCTCAGCCACAACTATCACTATTATAGCATAAATGGCATCACCTGTTTTTTCCAGAAATTTAACCAACTCCACTTTATCTTCTACGTTTTCGATTAGTCTTGGAAACTCCTGCTTATTTAAGCAAATAAGGCGAAAAAACAGTTGTTCTTTTTTTGAGGTTTTAAGGCTGTTTTGAAGGCCTTCTAAAAAACTATCTATATCTTGCGGGCTTTTATAAAACAGCAAAAAGGCTAGCTTGATAAGCCCTACGGTGTATTTTTCATAGCTTAAGTATTTAACTATTTTTTCATAAAAAGAAAATGTCTTTTCTGGGGCTTTTAATAAATCTTCCAGTGCTGCAAATGCCAAAAGTAGATTTACCATATCCTTATTGGTTATGGTATTTTTTAACTGAGGAAAGAGCTCCAAAAATAATCCACTTTCAGCCATTTCCTTAAAAGCCCCATACACGGTAGGCTCATTAAACATCTCTTTAAGCTCATAAAACACCCTCTCTGCTGACACTGATTGAATGTGCGACTTAAATGTCTTTATTGCTTGAAGCGTACCGTTTTCTATATTAAACCTAAGTCTTGCGGAAAACCGAAAAGCGCGCAGCAGGCGAAGCGGGTCATCTAATAGGTTTTTTTCATCAACCACACGGATAATCCCAGCACGTAGGTCTTTGCGGCTACCCATTATATCGAAAACCTGTGCGCCTTTATCCAGAAGCGGTATTGCCATAGCATTAATAGTAAAATCCCGCCCCTTAAGGTCATCTTCTATGGTGTCAGCACGAAGCGTTGTAAAGTCAAAGTTATAGTACTGCCCACCAACACGCTTAACCACCCTTGCCGTTGGTAACACATCGTGCAAAGGTACAAAGCTGCCTTCTATCATATAAGCAAAGTGCCTTGCTACATCGAAGGGATTTACCACCATTGCAACATCCACATCCGTTACCTTACGCTTAAGTAGTATATCGCGTACCGTACCGCCCACTACGTAAACCATTTTAATGTTAAAGCGTTGCCATGGAATCTTTCTTAATAAACTTAAAATATCTTCTAAATTATTAAGGTTCAGTTGTACATCCTGTACTCTATATTTTGTATATAAGCCACAGAGCTACCGTTAATGCCATAAAGACTACCATCATAATCATTAATAAGCATACGGATTTGAGCACCAACTACTACTTTTATAAGCACACCATTTAAGTCCTGATTGGTAGCGCTAAACCGTACACGCACCACATCTCTGTCTTTAAGGCTAAGCATAAGGGCATATTCTGGAGACATCACTATGTGGCGTTTCATAAGCATAAGCCCTCGCTCAAAATGGCGACTGCCAGTCAACCCTTCAACTGTAATACCGGGGGTAATGCCGGGGGCATCGGATACATCCAAAAACTCTCTGGTCGGGGCCTCTATGCCAAGTGTAAATTCATGGTCTTTTGTTAGCACAAACTGTGAAACAGCGGTAAAGGGACCTGCTATGTGCACGTGTTTAACGGTGCCAGCTGGGCCTACTATATTAACGGTTTCCTCGCATAAGAAATACTCGGTGTGTAGAATCGGCTGCCTTAAGGTTAAGTGCCTGTGAGCACCAAAGAGTATCTTAAAGTCTTCCTCCGTAAAGGTAACTAAAAGCGGCATTATCGTTACAGGTATAGCAGTTTTTTTGTAAACTGCTTGAAGCGACGGTGTGCCTTTCCGTTTTATTGCATGTAAAGCCTCCCTTGCAATCATCCGCTCCTCATCAGCGGCTATTACCAAGATGGCGGTTTTCTCGTTGACAGCGGCTATGTTTTGTGGCTCACCACGCCTTGCCCTCGTTGTCTTATTTAAGCCATCATCTATCGTGATACCAAAGGTGTCAAGTCCCTGACAAATGCGCCCCCTAATTTCCTGTGAGTGCTCGCCAATACCGCCCGTGAATATTAACGCATCTATATAACCAAGCGCGGCAATGTACGCCCCTATGTATTTTTTCACCCGGTAACAAAAAATTGTGATAGCCATTTCAGCATCCATGTTGCCATTTTCAGCACTTTCTATAATTTCTCTCATATCGTTACTAAACCCACTTAAGCCTTTAAGACCACTTTCTTTGTTTAATATCCTGTCAACCTCTGCCGCAGTATAACCGTTTGTCTCCATAAGATAAGGTATAATGCCCGGGTCTATATCGCCACAACGTGTGCCCATAATAAGCCCTGCTAGTGGTGTCATACCCATACTTGTGTCTACACACCTGCCCTTTTCTGTAGCACAGATGGAGGTACCATTTCCCAAATGGCAGGAAATTAGCTTTAGCTCACCAAAAGATTTTTTAAGGAAACTCGCTGCTTGTAGGCAAACAAAATTGTGATTAGTCCCATGAAACCCATAGCGCCTTATCTGTTTGGTTTTATATAGGTTTACAGGCAAACCGTATAAAAAAGCCTTTTCAGGCATAGACTGGTGGTAAGCCGTGTCAAAGGCTGCCACATGTACGGCATTTGGCAGGCGCTTAACCATCATCTCTATGCCTGCTAAATTGTGCGGATTATGTAAAGGCGCTAACGGTATACACTCTTTAATAGCCTCTATAACGGCTGGATTTATAACTACGGAGGAGGAAAAATTGTTACCACCATGAACAACACGGTGGGCTGTTATCTTGATTTCATCAAATAAATGAATACACCCGGTCTTTGGATTTGTTAATATGGACTCCAGACTATAAAAAGCCTCTTTTATATTTTTTACCTTAACCGCCTCTTCATAACTGCCACTTAGTGTCTTGATTTTATGAATAGCCTCATCTGAACCGATTTTTTCAATCAATCCTTCAACTAGAGCACCTTTTTTTGGTATATCAAAAAGTGAATATTTAAGTGATGAACTCCCAGCATTGACAACAAGCACCTTGACTGGCTCAGTAACTGACGTAAAGTTGAGGTCATAAGGGTCTGCCATACTTTCCTGTGCGTTTAAAAATGTGTCCATCCTGAGCCGTATGTTAATGGTTGCTGCCATTTTATGCACAAGCTCCCTATCCTCAACTAAGGCATGTGCCAAATCCTCACGTGAAATCTTAATAATGACGCAATCCCCTTCAGCAACAAAGTCATACGCCGCTAATTCCCCCCTAACCATAGAAAGCTCACCAAATATGCCACCTTTTTTAATAGTGCTAACAATATTGACGGAACCATCATGAAGCTTATGGCTAAAATTAACCCGTCCTTGCATAATAACCCCAATGTAATTAATCCTGTCCCCTTTTTTTATAATTATATTAGAATCACTAAATCTCTCCATCTTGGCATTAGAAAAAGCCAGCTTAAGCGTCTTTGGATTTAATTTAGCAAACATATCAAACCTTGATAAAAACCCCACGATGTCCATCTGTAACCTCCTTACTCTTAATTATACTAAAATAAAATAGGTTTTTGAGGAGGAAACTTTTCTATAATTCTCAATACCGTTCGGCATAAATATTGTTTAAATAAAATTTCACAAATTTATAACACCTTTCGATTTGATAAGGACAAAGTGTAGATAATAAAAATAGGGCAGACACTCGAAAGGTCTGCCCCT
>JAGYWI010000002.1 GCA_018606805.1 Candidatus Magnetomicrobium cryptolimnococcus | reverse complement strand
TTGGATATATAGCCTCTATACCCATCTTTCTCATCAACCCTTGTACTCTTTTTCTATTTACTGTATGATTTTTCTCTCTTAATACCTCCGTCATCTTTCTTGAACCATAAAACGGTGTTATTGTATATTGCTCATCTATCAGTCTCATAAGCTCTAATTCATAGGTATCTACTACAGGCTTATAATATATGGCAGCCCTTGATAACCCTAATAATTCTGCCTGTCTCATCACTGATATTTCTTTATTTCCCTTTTCTATGAGCAATTTCTTTTCCTTAACTGTTAGTCCCAGATTTTTTTTTCAACCAGTCTAGCTCAACTTTCTGTTGCCCTATCTGCCTGTACAGTTCCTCTATAAGCTTTTGATTATCATCTTTACTTTTATCACCCTTCCTTTCAAATAACCTGCTGGCTTCATCTTGTAGACACTACGCCACTTCCTTATCTGAGTAGGATGCACCTCATACTTACTTGCTAATTCTGCTGTTGTTTTCTCCTCCTTTAATGCTTCTATTGCTATTTTTGCCTTCAATGCTGCCGTTAAGCTTTCTCTCATTATCTATGTATTAACCTCCTTATTTTTCTTCTCTCTTCCCTTCCTCCTGTAACTTAACATACTGTCTAAATTTATGGGTCCATTATATAATTTTGTAAATCCCGTAAATTAGACAATATCTCCAATTGTCTTATGTACTTACTTTGGAGTGTTTCCTCTTTTACTAATTCCTTTAACGGGAGTGCGCCCCCGCACCTTATCCTTTCAAGTATCTCCCTTATAAACATTTTAACATCTCTACCCTTGTAATCACACAATATAGAAATGATGACCTCCTCTGGTCTATCTGCGTACAAAAACTTCTCACAATCAACAGTTTTCATGTCTATTATTGTGTAGCTGTACAATACCGTTCGGCATTAATTATGCTAATGGTATAGTTACAGTTAAAAACACTTTCATGGTGTATTTATTTTGAGTCTATTTGTCATTAGCGCATTTCGATTTAATAGGTAACAAAAATTAAGGGCGAACACATAGGTTCGCCCCTACAAAAATACTGGTATTGTAGGGGCAGACCTTTCGAGTGTCTGCCCTATTTTTATTATCTACACTTTGTCCTTATCAAATCGAAAGGTGTTATAAATTTGTGAAATTTTATTTAAACAATATTTATGCCGAACGGTATTGTGTAGCTGTAAGTTATATTATCTTCTTCAAGGGTACTTTTCATCTTTAAAGGCTTTTTACGGGAGTGCGCCTACGCACTTGCCGATATATACCACATATTGTTTAACAGGCAGTTTATAAACCTGCCGTAGATAAACCCAGTAGCGCAGTTCCCGATACCCCATGTTGTTGTCGTTTGTTGAAGGGAGGTGTGCCTACACACCCTTGAAATTCTATGTGATAAATCTCTTGGCTGCTGTCTTTTAGCTCCGCCTTTAGGATAAAATCAGCTTCCCGTTCATCTGTAATTTGCATCTTGGGTTCCAATAACTCAGCCTTCTTTATATCCACACCAGTAATCTTTTCAAGCAAAGCCTCTACCGTATCTTTTAATAGCTCTTTAATGACCTTGTCGTATTTTTTTGACATTTTTTAATCCTCACAGTATTATTATACCAATTTTGCCAAAAAAAGGGTGTGAAGGCGCATCTCCCTGTTTTTCCCCACGCATCCTCTATCTTTTTCTTTTTTTCCCTTATGTAATAGCGACAACTTCCTCATAAGTAGTAATGCCATCGAGCATTTTTTTAATAGCAGCCTGTCTAAGTGTAACAATGCCATCTTCTTTAGCGATTTTTTGTATGGATATTAAGTCTGCTTTTTCATTAAGTAGGTTTTTGACTTTTTCGGTGATTTCCATAACCTCGAAAATCCCAGTTCTGCCTTTATATCCGGTACCGCGGCATTCGTTACAGCCCTCGCCGTAGGACACTGTGTATGTTTGAGTATTATCGAGTTGCAGGTATAGGATTTCTTCTTTTGTAAGGAGTTTTTCGGTTTTACAGTATTGGCAGATTTTGCGCATAAGGCGTTGGGCTATTATGCCGATAAGTGTTGAGGATATTAAAAAAGCGGGTACGCCTAGGTCTAGTAGCCTTATAATAGAAGAAGGGGCATCGTTTGTATGCAGTGTGGAGAGGACGAGATGGCCGGTTAGGGCTGATTGAACGGCGTTTTCGGCGGTTTCTTTGTCTCTGATTTCTCCAACCATGATTATGTCTGGGTCTTGGCGTAAAATTGTGCGCAGTATATTTGAAAATGTAACGCCAACGGCTGATTGAACGCCAACTTGGTTTAGGTCCTCGACGACCATTTCAATGGGGTCTTCTATTGTTATTACGTTGACTTCGGGGGTCGCAAGTATTTTTAGTGTAGAATATAGGGTTGTGGTTTTACCGCTGCCAGTTGGGCCAGTTACAAGGATAATGCCGTTTGGTCTATTTATAAACGCATTATAAAGCTGTAGTTCACGCTCATAAAAGCCGATTTCATCCAGATTTTGCATCAAAATATCCGGATCAAATATTCTAATAACAATCTTTTCACCAAAGGCTACGGGGAGTGTTGAAACGCGTAATTCAAGCTCCTTGCCCTTATGGTGGGTCTTTATGCGTCCGTCTTGTGGTCGGCGCTTTTCAGCTATATCCATGCGTGAGAGCATCTTTATTCTAGAAGCTACCGGGGCATGTACGGGTTTTGGCATCGAATATATGTAGTGTATAACGCCATCTATGCGAAAGCGCACGTGTGACATCTCACGTTTTGGTTCCACGTGAATGTCGCTAGCCCGTTGATCAAAGGCATATTGCAACAAGTAATCAACGGCATTTATTATATGCTGGTCGTTTGCCTCTATTTCGCTGTGTCCACGGAGTTTTACGTATTGTTCAAGATTGCCAAGTTCAAGGATAGGGGACATCTCCCGTTGGGCTGCTGCTATGGAGGCTCTAAAGCCAAAAAACTCACGAATTATCTTTAAAATATCCCCTTTTGAGCTAAGCACCACTGTTGTTTTAATTTTCTTTGCCACTGCTGCGCTATTAGCCGCTTCTAGATTAAACGGGTCTGCTACTGCTATAGTAATAACCCCGTCTTTTTCATCAAGTGGCACTATCAGGTGCCTTAGGGCAAAGGGGCGTGGTATGTATGACGTTACAGTATCTAACTTAAGTTTTAAGGGGTCTATTTTTATATATGGGATTTTAAGTTCTTCGGCTATCAGCTGCGTAATTTCATCTTCTGTTATATATTTGCCCTCAACCCCCTCTTTTTCTATATTTAGTGAAGCAATTAGCTCAGCAGGCGACACCAAAACCTCCGGCTGCCCCACGCGTTTTGAATAGGTGTTTTCTTGGTGTTTTATTAACTGTCTTGTTTGTGCCTCACTGTTTGCCTTTATATATTGGTATTGGCTTTGATTGATCAATCCTCTTTTATAAAGAAACTTTAATACAAGGTCTAAGGTAAGGCGTTTTTGCCGTTTTTCCTGTTTGGGTTCAGTTTTGTCATTTGTCATTATACTATTTAAGATAACCCTATCATGTTAATTTTGTGTGCAAGGCAACCAGCTCCAAAGCCATTATTTATGTTCATAACGGCGATCCCCGGTACACAGGAGTTAAGCATGGCAAATAGTGCTGTTAATCCATGTAGGCTTGCCCCATAGCCAACAGAAGTGGGCACTGCTATTAAAGGTTTATCGGTTAAGCCGCCAATAACAGAAGGTAGCGCTCCTTCCATGCCTGCAACAACGACGATAACGCGTGCCTCATCGAAAAAGTGTATGTGTTTAAAGAGCCGATGAAGGCCAGCAACCCCTATGTCATAAATAGTCTTTGTGGCAGAGCCAAAAAAAGCAGCCGTAATGGCAGCCTCTTCCGCTACCGGTATGTCAGATGTCCCGGCACATACGACTAAAACACTCCCATTTTTAATATCCGCAGCGCCTGCCTCTATGATACGCGAGGCCGTGTGGTATGTAGAACCTTCTATGGAGAGGGCTTTGTAAATATCTTCTGATACTCTTGTGATAAGCACCTTCTTATTTTTATCATAAATGTGCCTTGCTATGGCGATAACCTCATCGGGTTGTTTCGATTCCCCATAGACTACCTCCATAATGCCATTTCTTAGTTGCCTGTGGTGGTCTACCTTTGCAAAGTCCATATCTTCAAAGGGTAGATGCCTAAAGCGGACAAGGGCTTCCTCCACAGTGGTATGTCCTGCCTTCACCTGCTCTAATAACGATTGTATAAGCTGTTTGTCCATTAATATTTAAACAATGTTTAAATCCAAAACTCTGTTTTCAACTGCCTTGCCATAAGCGTTTGCACGGCAAGTGCTGGGCTTGTGTTCTCATGTATTACCTTATAAACTTGCTCAACAATGGGCATTTCAACGCCATGTTTTTTGGATAGCTCATAGGCCGAAGCCGAGGTTTTAATCCCTTCACATACGGCATTCATATGGGCAAGTATTGTTTGCAGGTCAAACCCTTGACCGAGTTTAACACCAACGGTGTAATTTCTTGAAAGCTCACCGGTACAGGTAAGGACAAGGTCTCCAAGACCGCTTAGCCCCGAAAATGTTCGAAAATCAGCCCCAAGCTTAACCCCAAGCCGTACAATTTCAGAAAGCCCACGGGTTATAAGTGCAGCCCGGGCGTTTAGTCCAAGTTGAAGACCATCAGCAATACCGGCGGCTATTGCTATGACGTTTTTAAGAGCTCCTCCAAGTTCCGTACCGATCGTATCTGTATGCGTGTAAACCCTGAAATAATCTGTGTTAAAAATGTCTTGAAGATACGCCCCTTCCGCCAAATCTTTAATTGCAAGGGTTATGGCTGTCGGTTTTTTAAAAGCCACCTCTTTAGCAAAACTAGGACCGGATAATACAGCTATCTTATTTGGTAAAAACTCCTCTATAATTGCCGAAGCCGTCTTTAGTGTTGCCTGTTCTATGCCCTTGATGGCTGTTATTATGACAGTTTCGCTATTAATGTATTTGCTTATTTGCTTTAATATTGTCCGTACGTATTGTGTTGGCACCACTAGTAATATGTAGCGTGTATCTTTAACTGCCAAGGCTAAATCATTAGTTACAGCTATCCCTTTAGATAACGAAATACCCGGCAGATAAACACTGTTCATACCAGTGGTTTCTATTTCCTGTATAACCTGTTGCTCATAAACCCATAATGTTACATTATAGCCTTTGCTAGCAAGCAAATTGGCTAAAGCACTACCCCACGCTCCCGCACCTATTACGTTTATTAAATTCATAGTACTATATTGTACCCTAAAACAGAGAAAGATTAAAAGCCAGCAAGTCAGAAAATTAAAAATGATAAAGAAACAAATACACAGCGAGGGTTCTGCCCTCACACTCCCGCCAAAGATGCGTAGGCGCACAGGGAGGTGTGCCTACACACCCTCCCTGGGACTTGTCCCTTTTGGAATCCCATATTTGGAAATCCATATTTTACTCGTTATTTTTTTGCAAACCTAATTTACTTGAGTATACAAAGCGTATCCTTTATTTTACATTATTATTACTTGTTTTGCAAAAGAATATGTTACAAATTGTAGCATTTGATAGCTGTAATAGCCTGCGAGACAAAAGTTTTTGAAAAGGGGTGCGGGGGAAAACTTTTTGCCTAAAAAGTTTTCCCCCGCATCCTCTATCTTTCTTTTTTTTCTTTTTTTTCTTTTTTCTTTTTTTTTTTTTTCTTTTTTCTTTTTTTTTTTTTAAACTTGACATTTATTTTTATCTATATATATTGTATATTGTAATTTTCTTTTTGGAGGTTTTTATTTAGGCAGATGTGTAGTTTATATGTTGGTGTATTGATGTTGATGATTGGTGGTATATTATCGCTTATATTTGAAAAAAGTGAAAAGATGGCTGGTCTTTTTTCGATTGTTTTTGGTGCATTTGCAGCATTTTTCATATTTTCTTTCATTAAAATCCCTTTGATGACAGATAAAACCATAACGGACATTTTAAATATGTCAATGCCCATTGGTATTGTAAGAATTGAGGTTGATGGTCTTTCGGCGTTTTTTATTATGCTTATAATAGTTTTGGCTTTTATTGCAATGTTATATTCTCATGGTTATTTTCTTCATTTTTATAATAAGGGCATGTCATGTGGCAAGCATTTTTTCTTTTTTAATATACTTATAGTTTCCATGATATTAGTTGTGTCTGTGCGCAATGCAATAGCATTTTTGATTTTATGGGAGATAATGTCTATTAGCTCATTTTTTGTTATGTCTTTTCACCATAATGCAGAGGATATGAGAGAGGTTGCTATTAAGTACATTATCGCAATGCACGTAGGGGCGTTTTTTTTAATAGTAGCGTTTTTAATAGCGGGCATTGAGGGTGGTACTTTTGATTTTGAAGGTATAGAGCGGGTTATGAAGGCAGGGGGCGTTTTAGCGCAGGTGGTGTTTTTCTTGTTTTTCATAGGGTTTGCATTTAAGATAGGTCTAATACCGTTTCATACGTGGTTACCGTATGCGTATCCGGCTGCTCCGGGTGGAACGGCAGCGCTTATGGCAGGGGTTATGAAGGCTGTAGGGGTTTACTGTTTGCTTCGAATTGTGGGGCTTTCGGGAAGGCCTGAGGTATGGAGTGGGTATGTTATTCTAGCTATATCGGTGGGGTCGGCTGTTTTTGGGATTTTGACGGCTATTTCGCATAATGATGTTAAAAAGGTTTTAAGTTTCAGTAGTGTGGAAAATGCAGGTATCATAGGGATTGCTATTGCTGCTGGTATGTTGGGGTTGGCTTATGATTTGCCGGAGATGGCTTTTTTTGGTTTTGCTGGTGCGCTCTTTCATGTGTTAAATCATGCAATTTTCAAAGGATTGCTCTTTTTTGGTATTAACTCAGTGTATACGCAGGTATACACAACTGATATGGATAAGCTTGGTGGGGTTATCAAGAAAATGCCTATGACGGCGTATTTGTTTTTGGTTGGTTCTTTGGCTATTGTAGGGCTTCCGCCATTTAATGGTTTTATAAGTAAATTTCTGATTTATAATAGTTTTTTTATTATAACAAGTCAAAAGGCTGCTGGTTTGCTTATGGGGGTTAGTGTGCTGACGTTGGCTATGTTAGCGTTAACTGGGGCGTTAGCCCTTGCTGCCTTTACAAAGACGTTTGGCACTGTCTTTCTTGGCGAGCCGCGTAATAATAAAATAGTATTCAAAAGTGAAAGTAACGCTTGGATGACGTTTCCGATGCTGGTATTGTCGTTAATGTGTCTTTTTATAGGTCTTTGTCCGCATGGGGTAACTATTATGCTTAGAGGCCCGCTAAAATCTATGGGTGTGCCTTATTATGAGCATAATCTGGAAACGGCAACTATGGTGTCCGGGGTGTTTCTTATTTTTATATTTATGTTGGCATTAGTGCTGTTTATTAAATTTTTAGTTTTAAAAAATAAGAAGATACAAAAAGCAGCGACGTGGGGTTGTGGCTATGGTGCTGTAAGTAATAAAATGCAATATACAGGGGCATCTTTTTCTGAACCGCTAACTAGGCTTTCAAAGCCTGTTTTAAGTATGGATAATAATATTAAAAAGCCTAATGGGCTTTTTCCTGTAAAGGCGCTTTCATATTCGGTAAAGGCAGGGGATTTAATTGAGCGCTTATTTATTGATAAATTATGGCATGCCTTTAGATGGCTACTTGACAGATTTTCGTGGATACAAAGTGGCTATACGGGGCATTACCTGTTGTACATATTGTTAACGATTGTGGCTATGGCTATTGCTGCGATGTGGAGATTAGGGCTATGATGGATGCAGCTGTACGGTATGTCTTAATGATAGTTGTAGCGCTATTGATGCCCGGCCTTATAAATAAGGTAAAGGCTCTTTGGGGGGGACGGCAGGGGGCTTCTATATTACAGCCGATTTATGATATATGCAGGTTATTTCACAAATCCCAAGTTATAAGTGAGACAACTTCTCCTATTTTTAGAGTAGCGCCCTCGATTAACTTAGTAGCGTCGTTGTGTGCGGGATTAGTCGTACCTGTAGCTGGCAAGGAATCATTAATATATTTTAATGGGGATTTTGTTTTTTTTGCATATATATTAGCGCTTGGCAGGTTTTTTACGGTACTTGGGGCGCTTGACACAGGAAGCAGTTTTGAAGGTATGGGGGCAAGCCGTGAGGTTACATTTTCAGCATTGATAGAGCCGGCTTTTTTTATAATAATGGGGGCTATGGCTATGCTGACTGGGTATACGTCGTTTTCGCAGATATTTTCTTTAATTCCGGGGTTACTTCAAAATATTAAAATAAATGATGCCGGGGTTTCCATAGCTGAACTTATTAGACTGTGGGCACATTCAGAGCTTCTTGTGGCTGCTGTTTGTGGTAATATAGTGTTTCTCATTATGATTTTAGTTGAAGCAAGCAGATTGCCTGTTGATGATCCGACAACACACTTGGAGCTTACGATGATACATGAGGTCATGGTGCTTGACAATAGTGGTATAGACCTTGCGTTTATACAATGGGCATCGGCTCTTAAAATCGGTATGTTAGGTACGCTCATTGTTGCACTAATTTTACCAGCAGCACTATATATGTGGTCGGCAGTTATGCTGTATTTATTTTTAATGTTATTAGTAGCAATAACCATAGGTTCCATTGAGTCAGTGATGGCACGGCTTAGGATGACTCATGTACCGCAGTTTGTCCTTGGGGCATCATCAATAGCGTTAATCGTTCTTGCTATTTTGCTTCTTGGACATAAACAATAAAATGGCTGCATCTAAAATCAAGGAGTGTTATGTTATTAAATGACGTTGCAGTGGTTATATTTGGAGCTTCATTGACATATATATTGGGGACAAGTCGGCTTGGGGCATACGTTAAAATCTTATCTGTGCAGGGCGTATTATTGTTTTTTTCAGCAATTAGCCATGCCGAAACTCTTGGATTTTTTCATTCCGTATTTATTGCCTTTGAAACATTGATAGTTAAGGCAACGATTATTCCACTATTTATATTTTTTATAATAAAAGATTTGGGTATCAACAGAGAAGTTGAGGCATATATAGATAATTTCATATCAGTTATAGTGGCGATATTGATAGTGATAGGGTCTTTTACTGTTGCAGCAATTATGAAAAATGTTGGCCAGGACAGTAACATAGATGTTTTAACAATGGGCGTATCTATTTCAGCAGTAATAATAGGGCTTTTTATAATGATTTCACGAAAAAAACTAATAACCCATGTAATGGGCTATCTTGTGCTTGAAAATGGGATATTTTTACTTTCTTTGGCACTTGCCACCGATGTTCCTATAATTGTAGAAATGGGCGTATTGCTTGATGTGTTTATCGGGCTATTTCTTATGGGGATATTTATAAACCGCATACAATCAACATTTGATAGTGCTGATATTTCCGAACTGACGAGGTTAACTGACTAACGATGATGGGCATTGAATTTATATTGATAGTGATTCCGGCTTTATTTGCTGGTTATTCATTTTTTTTTCGGTATTTTAGAACTGATAGGATAGTATTAGTAGTTTGTGCAGTAATACATTTAACGCTTACAATGCTGCTTTCACAAAAAACTGTACCGACTGAAGGTGTAATGTTTGGTATAGATAGTTTAAGCTTTGTTTTTTTGTTAATACTATCAGTGCTGTTTTTGGCAACAGCGGTATATAGCATTGATTTTATCCGACAAATGCACGAATCAGGCCACTATAATGTATTGTATGTGCCGGCATTGCTGCTTTTTTTGGCGGCGATGACTGGGGTTATTGTAAGTCGTAATCTGGGGCTTATATGGGTGTTTATAGAGGCTACAACGCTTGCTAGTGCTACACTTATATATCATTATAAGACAAAAGAGTCCTTGGAAGCAGTGTGGAAGTACCTGTTTATTTGCTCTATAGGGATAGCGCTTGCCTTTATAGCGGTTATTTTAATGCTTGAGGCCTCAAGAAGTATTAAAGGTATAGGACTAAATGTGGATATGCTTATAAAAAATGCAAATAGCCTCTCACCGCTTTGGCTGACTATAGCCTTTGTGTTTGCATTAATTGGATACGGTACGAAGATGGGCTTAGCGCCAATGCACACGTGGCTACCGGATGCCCATTCGCAAGCCCCATCGCCGGCATCGGCTCTTTTTTCAGGTGCCTTGCTTAACTGTGCCTTTTTGGCAATCCTGCGTTATTATCAGATAATTGTAAATACCGATATGGGACAGTTTGCCCGAACACTTTTTTTAGTGCTTGGGCTTTTTTCGATTTTCTTAAGCTCGGTTTATGTATATCGGATAGTTAACTATAAAAGAAAGCTAGCCTATTCAAGTATAGAACATGTTGGTATTTTAGCAACAGGTATAGGGCTTGGTGGTTTTGCCATATATGCGGCTATGCTCCATGCCATATGCCACTCATTAGCAAAACATTTAATGTTTCTTAATGCAGGGAATATTTTTCACGCCTATAAGACAATCAATATAAAAAACATACACGGCGCTTACAGGTCTTTACCATCAACTGCGTGGCTTATTATGATAGGTACGATAGCGCTTCTTGGTTTTCCACCGTTTGGCACCTTTATTAGTAAGTTTCTTATACTTGAGCAGATGATTGTAAATGGTAGGTGGGTAACTATGGTAGTGTTTATTTTATTAGTTACGGTGATTTCTTACGGACTATTAAAGGCAGCTATACAGATGGCCTTTTTAAGTGAAAAGGACGCAGAAGGGCACACAGTAGAAAAGGAACATATGACGACGCTACTGCCACAGTGGTTTTTTCTAGGATTGCTCTTATGTCTTGGCTTATATATACCGCAGTGGTTGAATAACCTCCTTTATAATGCAGCGGCACTGTTATTAGGCAAAGGAGGGGTTTAATGTATAAGTGGTTGAAGGTAAAAAATCCGGCTATTGTACCACTAAAGGACATTCCAGTCTTAACTGTGCCTGAAATGCTTGAAGAGGTAGTTGATCTTATAAAAAATGAAGGGGTAAGGCCATTACATTTTGCAGGGCGCAAAACCCATGATAATAGAAAAGTTACTGTAACTATCGTGCTAGCAGATGATGTAGAAAATTCTTTACTCCTATCACAAGTAGTGTTTACAGCGGATGATTGTTATGATTCGTTAACCCCGCAGGCGCCTATAATGCACTTATTTGAGCGTGAGCTTTACGAGCAAGCCGGTATAATCCCGTTAGGGCATCCGTGGCCTAAGGGTGTGCGTTATGAACACGACAGAGTGGGGGATTTGGGGAATTTTAATGAATATCCGTACTTGCAATCTGAAGGGATTAGGATGCACGAAGTGGCAGTAGGTCCGGTGCATGCTGGGATTATAGAGCCGGGGTCTTTTCGGTTTTTGTGTTACGGGGAGCAGGTATGGCACCTTGAAATACAGCTTGGCTACCAGCATAGGGGCGTTGAGGGGCTTTTTAAAACTGGCAGTATTTTAAATAAGTCTCATTTAAGTGAATCTATAGCAGGGGATACCGTCATTGGTCATGCGTGGGCTTATGCCATTTTAGCGGAATTGCTGACGGATACGGAGGTAACAAATAGGGTACAGGCCATACGTGCAATAGCGCTTGAGCTTGAGCGGATAGCTATGCACCTTGTAGGTCTTGGCGGTATAGCTATGGATATTGGTTATCTGCCGGGGGCTTCTGTTTATGGGCGGCTTCGAACGGCCGTCATAAATACCATGTTGAAGATTTGTGGCTCTCGGTTTGGTCGCGGGCTTATACGTCCCGGCGGGGTGCTTTTTGATATAGATACAGCCTTAAACTTAGAAATAGTTGACGTCTTAGATGTCCTTTATAGGGATATAGAAAAGATAAATGAGTTGTTTTTTAATATGCCAAGCGTACTTTCACGGCTTGAGCACACGGGGACGGTTTCCAAAGAAACAGCTAAGGCTATAGGGCTTGTTGGTATAATGGCTAAAATGTCAGGCCTTTCTGTTGACTCCAGAATAAGTCATCCTATTTCTATATATGCAAATGAACGGTTAAAGCCTCATGTGCTTGACGGTGGTGATGTGTTTGCAAGGGCTAAGATACGCGTACTTGAGATAGACCAGTCAATGAGATTAATAAGAAGATGGCTTGGAACTGAGGTGAAACGAAATGAGCTTTATGTAAAGCCGGGCACTGTTAAGTCCAACCACCTTGCTGTAAGTGTCGTAGAAGGCTGGCGTGGGGAAATCTCCCACATGGTTATAACAGGCAACCAATCAAGCGTTTTACAGTATAAGGTGAAGGACCCTTCTTTTAATAATTGGATGGGACTGGCGCTTGCTGTTAGGGACAACGGGATTTCAGATTTTCCACTTTGCAATAAAAGCTTTGATCTATCTTACTGCGGTTTTGATTTATAGGAGCTAAACTCAATGCATGACCTGATTAATGTAAGAATAAACCAAGGGTTTCAGTCAATAAAGGATATAAAAAAAGCCCTCCCTTTCCCAAGACACAGAGGACTTCCTGTAGTAAGTGAAGAGCCCTGTAAGAGTGAATGTAGTGCTTGTGTGGATAGTTGCCCAACTGGGGCAATTACTTTAGAGCCAGTGAGTATAGACATGAAGAAGTGTCTGTTTTGCCCTGAGTGCGAGCTTGCATGTCCAAGTAAGAAGATTCATTTTACAAATAATGTACAAATCTCAGCGACTAATCCAGAGACACTCATTATTAGTGCCAAAAACAATAAACCCATTATAGAGGTGGATAAAAAGATAAGACATATTTTTCGGCGTTCATTAAAACTGCGCTCGGTATCAGCTGGTGGGTGTAATGGATGCGAGTTGGAGTTAAATGCACTATCAAACGTTAATTTTGATATAGGACGTTTTGGTATAGATTTTGTGGCCTCGCCAAGACATGCAGACGGTGTGGTGTTGACTGGTCCTGTTTCAGAAAACATGGCTTACGCATTTGAAGAAACCATACGAGCAATACCAGAACCCAAAATCTTGATATTAGCCGGTGCTTGTGCCTTAAGTGGCGGACTTTTTGTGGATTCACCAGCCATAAATCGTCATTTACTGTCAACTATGAAGGTAGACCTTTATATACCCGGCTGTCCCGTGCACCCGTTGACTGTGGCTAATGCGCTCTTGGCTTATCTTGGTAGGTAAAAAAATAAGGGGAGCCTCATAGTCTGCCCCTACGATACACGTTTTTTATAAGGAGGAAAACATGGAAATAAATATAACCTTTCCCGGTGGTAAAAGGGTTAATGCCCAGTATGGCGAATTTACAATACCAACAGACCAATCAGTAAAGGCCGGTGGAGATTCAAGTGCGCCTGAGCCATTTATGTATTTTTTGTCTTCAATTGGGACTTGTGCCGGTATATATGTGCTTAGTTTTTGTCAAAAAAATAATATCCCAACAGAAAACATTACGCTTACCCAAAGGAATGAGTTTGTCAGCGATGGGCCTGGTAAAACAAGATTTGCACGGGTTAATATTGATATAAACGTGCCAAAAGATTTCCCAGAAAAATACCTTGACGCCATAATTAGGGTGGCTGACCAATGTGCTGTTAAGAAGGCCATTATGTCTCCACCGGAGTTTCATATCCAGACTATTAGGAAATAAAACTATCTTTTATTATTTATATATGTTGATTTTAGATAATAAATAAGGATAAATAGTTGTCCTATTAATAGGCTTGAAAAACTCCACAATGAAAATGTTGGTATAGCTATAGCCATTTGCTGATTAATCCAATCGTAGAATGAGGCAACATTGGTGTAAACGCCGTACTTGCCAGCAGCAGCACAGCCAGAGCTTGAGCCAAAGCTCGTGATGCCTGCAAGTATATAGCCGTTGGCTGAGGCGTTTTGTACAACAAGCGGTCCACCGCTATCGCCATTACATGTGTCCTTACCTGTTTGGCCAGCACATAGCATGGTATCCAATATGGTAACGCCTTCACTTGTGTATGCCGATGAGCACGTGCTACTGGATACAATGGGTACGGTTACTTCTCTAAGGTCGTCAGATGCCGAACCACCCTCACTTGTAAGCCCCCAGCCAGTAACAGTAGCGCTTTTGCTGGCTGCATATAAGGAGGCGTCATTTGTGCTTGCTATGGATACCGGGGTTTGGCTTGAGGTTTGCATAAGCTGAATAAGTGCTATATCGTTAGTATTATCTTCGGCACTGTAGCTTGGGTGTTTTATTATACTTAAAACCTTTATCCGCTCACCGCCGCTACTACTTAATTGAACCTTTCCAAGTACCACCCTTATTGTAGATGATGCCATTATATTGCCACTATCATCTGTAATGCAATGTGCAGCCGTTAGCACCCACTTGGAGTTAATAAGTGAGCCACCACAAAATTGCCCATCAAAGTCATTTGCACTGCCCTTTGTTACAAGTGCTGCCTGCCATGGCCAACTCCCCGATGAGGAGATTGTGCCACCAACTATTCGTTTATCTTCCTCTATAGTTTCACCTGCAAGCGCTCTTTCCACCTTTATAATAAATGCAAAAACCAGCATACTTATTAATATTACAAATAGACTACGTGTATTATAATTTGTCTTCATATTATTTCACCTTTAAATCGCTTGATTTCATCTTTATAGGCATTCATTAGCTTATAAGTAATAACGCCTTGCTTGTACCTTATAGCATCTATTGAGCTAACGGGCAAAAGCTCCATAACCGTATTTGTTAAAAACACCTCTTGTGCTTCATAAATATCAGCCACCGTGTATCTACCTTCTTCTACCGGTATACCGTTTTGTTTTGCTAATGTAATGATAAACTCCCTTGTAATGCCGTTAAGTATACCACAGTGCACTGCTGGTGTGCATAGTAGCCCTTTATTATTTATAAAAAAAATATTGGACACCGTGCACTCGGTTAGGAATCCTTCGTTATTGAGCATAAGAGCTTCACCAACGTTATTTTTGATTGACTCGGTTTTTGCCATAATGTTATTTAAAAAATTTAAACTTTTAATAGCCGGATTTAGGGCATCTTTAGCGTTTCGTTGTACTGTTGAGACCATAACCTTTATGCCATCGCTATAGTACTCCGGCGGATAACCAATAAAGGGTTGCACAAGAATAAACACCGTCGGATTTGTTAAAAGCCGAATATCTAAAGTCAAAGGCCCAGCCCCCCTCGTTACGGTTACTCGTACGGTTGCATCCAAAAGCCCATTTGTCTCTATCGTGTTATAGATATGCCCTGTAAGTTCTTCGTTACTATAAGGTATATTTAATTCAATAGCAGATGTACCCATTCGTAATCTCTTTAAGTGTTCTTCAATTTTAAAAACCCGACCTGCATACACCCTCATTGTTTCAAACACCCCATCGCCGTACAATAACCCGTGGTCCATTACAGAAACCGCGGCTTGCTCAATAGGTAGTATCTTACCATTTATAAATACATACATGTTTTTTTAGTCTCTAATAGTTTTTTATTTTGTGCAGTTATTATATTAGTATATTAATGATACCATAAATTTTATGTTACTTTTTCTACTAATTATGGTATAATAATTTTAACTAAAATATGTTTATTAAATAAATGAGAGGGGTACTGCATATGGCAAAGCCGATAAAGGAAACTCCAATATTGCGTGGTAAAGATGCAAAGCGTTTTTGTGAGAGGTTATCTAATGTTGAAAAACAGAAAATGCCACAATCAGAGTACGAGAAATTGATGGCAAATTATAATAAAATTCAAAAACAGGCTGATTTTTGAACGATTATCTGACACTTATAAAGTTATCTGCTAATCATCGAATAAAGTCGTTTGATTGTGGTAATGATGACTTGAATGAGTTTCTTTTTCAGGATGCTATAGAGCACTCAAAACAGTTGCTGGCTATAACGTATCTTTATGAAGGACAAGATTACACAAAGGCGTATTTTAGTGTTCTTAATGATAGTATTCGTATTCAAGATGTCAAATCTAAAAATAGATTTAAGAAAATAGTATTGCAATATATTCCACTAAGGAAACGGGGCTACCGGAGTTATCCAGCTGTGAAGGTTGGGCGTTTTGCGGTAAACAAAGATTTCCACAATAAGAAGGTAGGAACCGAGATAATGGATTATATAAAGGTGTTTTTTATTAACAAGAATAAAACTGGTTGCCGATTTATTATTGTTGATGCTTATAGGGATGCCGTTGGCTTTTATAGAAAAAATGGATTTAATTTTCTGACTGAAGAAAACGAGACTGAGGATACAAGACTTATGTATTTTGACCTAAAGTTAGTTGGTAGTTCTGAACAGGTAGCGATAAATTAATAAGAAATTAAGTTTGTCATTGAAGCAATTTCAAAAATTCTTCCTCTTTTTTTTATACTTATCTATATTTTCGTGTTAATATCATACTACTTATGAATAACAACACATTAAATGACGACATTATTAATGAAATAGAAGCACTTGTTCGCCAGTTAAATGATTATAACTACAGCTATCACGTGTTGGATAGCCCAAAAGTCTCAGATGAAACGTATGATAAACTATTTAGGCAGCTAAAACACCTTGAAGAGCTTCATGGCTACGTGCACCCCTCCTCACCGACACTGCGGGTAGGTGGCGCACCACTTGAAAAATTTGCAAAATCCGCTCACCGTCAGCCTATGCTCTCACTGGATGATACCTTTTCTTTTGATGAAGTACGGGAGTTTGATAAACGCATTAAAAAGCTCCTCGCAACTACCACAGAAGTAACGTATACGGTTGAACCGAAATACGATGGGCTTGCTATTGAGCTAACGTATAAAAATGGTTTGTTCATAAAAGGTGCAACAAGGGGAGATGGGTACACGGGTGAGGAGGTTTCATCAAATATCAGAACAATAAGGGATATACCCTTTACATTTCAAGATACACAGGAAATAGATATAAGGGGGGAAATATATATAGAAATAGAGGCTTTTCGTTTGTTAAATGAAGAAAGACTCCACGAGCAGCTTCCAACCTTTGCAAATCCAAGAAATGCCGCAGCAGGTTCTGTTAGGCAGCTTGATTCAAGGATGACGGCATCAAGGAATCTGAAGGCGGTTTTCTATGGCGTTGGGTATTTACAAGGAGCGGGGTTTGCTACACAAGATGAACTTATAACATGGCTGCATAGTATGGGGTTTCCTATACCAACTATGTTTAAGGTAGTGCCAAGCATAGAAGATGCCATTTTGCACATAATGGAAATAGGCAGACTAAGAGACACGCTACCATTTGAAACCGATGGGGTTGTCATAAAAGTGAATGATTTTACGCAAAGAGACCAGCTTGGATATAAAACAAGGGGACCGAGATGGGCTATTGCATATAAGTTTAAAGCCCATAAGGCTGTAACCGTTATCAAAGATATAACAATAAGCGTTGGTAGAACCGGTACGCTAACGCCGGTTGCCATACTTGAGCCTGTTAAGATAGCAGGTGTTACTGTGGCACGGTCAACGCTACATAACTGGGAGGACATTAGGCGAAAGGACATACGCATAGGCGATAGCGTGGAGGTTGAGCGGGCTGGAGATGTTATACCGCGTGTGATTCGTGTTTTACCGGAAAAACGTATTGATAACACTATGGAGTTTCTTGTACCTGAAAAATGTCCAGCTTGCGGGGCAAGGGTTATACAAGATGAAGGAGAGGCAGCCTTTAGGTGTATTGGCTTAAACTGCCCAGCACAACTACATCAACGCCTAATACATTTTGCCAGTCGTCAAGCATTTAATATTGATGGGCTTGGCGAAAAGGTTATAGAGCTTTTTCTACGTAAGGGGCTTATTCATGATTTTGCGGGTATTTTCTCCCTTGATATACAAACAGTTCAGGGGCTACCGGGTCTTGGCAAAAAATCGGCATTAAACCTCCTAAATGCTATCCAAAAAAGTAAAGACATTACACTTACTCGCTTTCTCTACGCACTTGGCATACGCCATGCCGGTGAGTATGTGACTAAGCTAATTAGCGTAAAGTTTCAAACCCTTGAAGAACTATACCATATAACACCCCAAAGGCTTATCGAGATAAAACAACTTGGTGAAAAAATCGCTAACTCTATAGCACAATTTTTTAGTGATGATAAAAACCTTACAACACTAAACACACTACTATCATTAGGCATCACTATAAGCAACCCGGATTATAAACAAGAAGCTGTACAATCAAAAAACCCCTCAAAAAACCCCTCAAAAAACCCCTTTGAAGGCTTAACGTTTGTAGTAACAGGTACACTTCCTGTCCAGCGCGCTACTGTGGAGCATTATATCGAACAAAAAGGTGGACATATAACAAGTAGTATATCCCAAAAAACTAATTTTGTAGTAGCTGGCATAAATCCCGGCTCAAAGTATGATAAAGCAAAAGCCCTTGCAATAAAAATAATAACTTATGATGAGCTTTTGCAAATGTAATAGCATTATCTGCGTAATAAAAAATACAACTATTATTATTCTTGCAAACCATTTATATTTAGTTATATACTATAATATATAAAAAAGGGGTTAATTTAATGGATTTTCAACCAAAATGGATAGCCTGGGAGGTTACCAGGCGCTGTAATCTCAAGTGCATACATTGCCGCTCCTCATCCGAGATGATAGTTAATGAGCACCCGGACTTTTCATTTGACGAGGCTATAAGAGTAATTGACGACATAGCAAGCTACGCCAACCCCGTTATTGTGCTTTCCGGCGGCGAACCCCTCCTACGTGAAGACGTCTTTCAAATAGCCTCCTACGGTACAAGCAAAGGGCTTCGCATGTGTCTTGCTACAAACGGTACACTCGTTACTGAGGACATTTGTAATAAAATAAAAGACTCTAACATCAAAATAGTATCCCTAAGCCTCGATGGCTCAACTGCAAACATACACGATAATTTTAGAAGTCAACAAGGGGCCTTTGACGGTACAATTAACGCCGCCAAACTATTTAGAGCCTACTCCATAGAATTTATCTTTAACTCTTCTTTTACAAAACGAAATCAAAGCGACATCCCAAATGTCTACACACTGGCTAAGTCCCTTGGTGCTACCGCTTGGTACATGTTTATGATAGTACCAACAGGCAGAGGCCAAGATATTAGCGACGAACTTATCCCGACAAAAGACTATGAGGATATACTTAACTGGCACTACGATATGGAATTACAGGAAAGCAGCATGCTTGTACGACCCACATGTGCCCCGCATTACTACCGAATAGTGCGCCAGCGCCCTGAGAAACTGCAAAGCCGCTCTCTTAAGTTTTCCACAGGTGGTGCAAAGGGCTGTATTGCTGGGCAAATGATTTGCCTCATAGACGTAGATGGGAACATTCAACCCTGCAGCTATTTCCACATGTCCGCTGGTAATATACGCCAGCAATCTTTTAAGGAAATCTGGGAAGGCTCTAAACTACTACTTGATATGCGGGATTTTAAAAGCTATAAAGGTAAATGTGGGAGCTGCGAATTTTTAAAAGTATGCGGCGGCTGTAGGGCACGAGCTTACTGTATGAGCGGTGATTATATGGCCGAGGAACCCTTTTGTAGTTATAAAAGGTAAGGGAAAAAAAGAAAAGAAAAAAAGATAGAGGCGTGGGGGAAAACCTTTTTAGGCAAAAAGGGTGCGAAGGCGCACCTCCCTGTTCCCCCCTTTTCTAAAAACTTTGAAATTGTTGGTTTATGACTACAGATATATTTGAGACAGTCCCTCTTGACAGGAAAGAGATTAAGCAAGAGCATCTTAATATAGCAAAGAAAGAGCGAAGGAATATATTTTCGTGGAGGGGGCAGTTTTCTCCTCAACTTATCGAAACTCTTATTTCTAATTATGCGAAGAAAGGATACATTATTTTAGACCCTTTTCTTGGTAGTGGAACAGTGTTATACGAAGCTGGTCTGTTACAGTTTGAGGCATATGGAACTGAAATTAACCCATCAGCATTTATTTTGTCAAAAATATATATTTTTATTAATTTACATCCATTACAAAGAAATGAGCTTATAAAAATAATCAAAGAAATCGTTGAAAAAATATATAATAATCATTTTATGAAAGCAGAAATGACAGTAGATGATTTGGATAATAGTATAAAATTACAGTTAATTAATTCTATTCATTTATTAAATAGTTACCAAAAAATAATCCTCGAAGCTTTAATAGTTTTACTTAATTTTCATAATAACAAAATAACTCCAAATATTCTAATGGCAGTTTTTTATAAAATTAGACAAACAATAGTAGACTTGCCATACAGTCGTTTAAAATTAGATGTTTATAATTCTGACGCAAGACGCATTCCAATTGTAGATAATTCAATTGATTTTGTAGTAACTTCTCCGCCATATATAAATGTGTTTAATTATCACCAAAACTATAGACATTCCGTGGAGGCGCTTGGATGGGATGTTCTGAGTGTAGCTAAATCAGAGTTTGGTTCGAATAGGAAATATAGAGGGAATAGATTTTTTACGGTTATTCAATATTGTATTGATATGGCATTAACTTTTGTTGAATTAAGGAGGCTCATAAAACATGATGGACATATGATATTTGTAGTGGGACGTGTATCAAGTGTAAATGGTACACCTTTTTACAATGGTAAAATTATCGCTGAAATAGGAACACAAATTGCAAATTTTATTCTTACAAAAAGACAAGAAAGGGTTTTTATGAATCAATTCGGTCAGAATATCTTTGAAGATATATTGCACTTTGTCATAGACCCCTCAGTTTATACAGATTCTGCTGTCATTAGCAAGGCAAGGCATATAGGAAAAGAAATATTATATAATGCCTTGACTTATTCACCTCATAAAGAAATCAAGTTAATTAAAACTGCTATAAACAAAGCAGAGACAGTAGAACCGTCGCCAATATATAATAACCATAAGGAGGATTAAATTCATGGAATATCCAACTCCACATTATGAAAAATTAAAAGCACTATTTGAAAATGATAAGTTGCCCAATTATGATAAAGAGCGCATTGACAATGCAATAACTATGTATAAACAATGGAGAAACCGTTGTTTGTCTTTGAGTATGGACGAAAAGAATGTAGGAAAGCTGCTTCAAGGCTTGGTAGATAATCTCAATCAGTATAAAAACTATATTGATATATGCTTGATATTTGATTCAGAGCAAGATTTTCTTTATCGTCAAAAAGGGCAATTAAAACTCGATAACACAATTATTGAAGAGTTCCTTCCCTTTCTTATTAATGATATTCTTATTCCACAAATTAATAGCATAGATATAACCATTGGTCCAATGTCAACATTTTCTTCAGCATACTTTGTTTCAACACTTAAATTAAGAACACAAGGAGGTGGTTTATCTATAAGAACAAAAAATCAGGATTTTGCTATTTCAAGAAGGCTTTATCTCAAAACTTCACATTCTCCCGATTTTCCTCCTTCAGATTCTGCTATTCAAAATACGTATATTGCGTATGTAGCAGCTGAGTGCAAAACAAATTTGGACAAGACAATGTTTCAAGAGGCATGTACAACAGCTCATGACATTAAAACTGCTGTTTCAGGCGCTAAGTATTTTCTTTTAATTGAGTGGTTAGATATGACACCATTGAGTACTACAGCTACTGATATTGATGAGGTAATTCTTTTGAGAAAAGCTAAACGATTAAACTCTAATATAAGACAATATTACGCGTTAAGCAAACACAGAAAAGAGAAAAGGAATGAATATGTTAGTTATATAGAAAACAATCCATTCAGACTTGAATCATTTGAAAGATTTTTATCACATATAAGGGAACTTCTCGATAATGATACTCCTAATGAGCACAATGTTTTAGACATGGGATACTTTTGACTATATAGGCTCATTATAACCTATTTAATTTGCCTTCCCTGATATTATATATTCTCTTTCCATTTCTTTAAATAATTTAATATAAACGCATTTTCTTCTGCCAAATCTAATTCAGATGGAAAAAATCTGATAAAAAACTAAGATACCAATCACTATAAAGACACTTTTAAATTCCGCAATTGATAAGATAAACATCTACTTGCTGATTCAGATGGTGGAGCTGATCGGGATCGAACCGACCACCTCTTGAATGCCATTCAAGCGCTCTCCCAACTGAGCTACAGCCCCACTTGCTTTATTTTATAACAGATTATACCCATTACTGTCAAGCCCAAAATTGCATTACAGATATTTGAAAATACCTTATATCCTATCCTTGACAAACTTGATGAAATCATCACTTGTAACAGGTTTACTAAAGAGATAACCTTGGGCTTCATCACAGTTTAATGCCTTAAGGAGTTCCAACTGTTCAGTGGTTTCAATGCCTTCTGCTATGACAGGCATTTTAAGGTTATGCGACATATCTATTATAGTCTTTACAATTGTCAATGCGTCTTGACTATGCTGTATATCCATTATAAAAGACCTGTCTATTTTTATCTTATTAAATGGTAGACGTTTCAGATAGCTTAACGATGAGTAACCTGTACCAAAGTCATCTATCGAAACCTTTATACCAATACTATTAAACCTGTGCAAAACATCTATTGTTGTTTCTATATCTTTAATAGAGATGCGCTCAGTTATTTCTAATTCTAAAAGGCGAGGGTCTGTCTTTGTCTCTAATAATATTTGTGAGACATTATCAACGAAATCATACCTTTGAAACTGATTAGAGGCAACGTTAACAGCCATAGTTAATAGTGCTACCCCTTCTTTTTTCCAAAGCATACTCTGCGTACATGCAGTTTTGATTACCCAGTTACCAATTTCCACGATAATCCCTGTTTCTTCCGCTATTGAGATAAATTTGTCCGGATATATCATGCCAAATATGGGATGCTGCCAACGTATTAAAGCCTCTGCTCCTATTACTTTATTTGTCTTCAGGTCTATCTGGGGTTGATAATGCAGCACAAATTGATTACTTTCTAAGGCATAACGTATATCTTCCTCTAATTTATCTCGTTCCTTTATATGCTTATCCATACTATCATTATAAAATAAGAACACACTACCGTCAGATGCCTTTGCATTGTACATTGCCGTATCAGCCTTTTTTAGCAGCAACTGACCATTATCACCATCATTCGGGTACACACTAATTCCAATACTAGTATTAATAGAAAACGCCTTCCCTTTATACTCTATAGGCCTAGCTATTTCTTTAATAATCCTAACGCACAATTCATTCAACTCATCCGTAGTTTTAAATCCCCTAGTTACTACAACAAACTCATCCCCACCTAAGCGCGATACAGTATCTATATCCCTTATGCACCGCAGTAACCGTTTAGATACCTTCTTTAACACAACATCCCCAGCATCATGCCCATATGTATCATTGATGCCTTTAAAGTGGTCTAAATCAAAGTATAAAACAGCCGTTTTATCATTAAAGCGCTTTGAATGTTGTATGCTTTGATTTAATCTATCAAACAATAACGCCCTATTGGGTATCCCCGTTAGCTCATCATAGTTTGCCATGTACTCAACTTTTTCATCCGACCTCTTCCGCTCTATTACCGTAGCTATAGTATCTGCTACCATTAACAATAACCGCTTGTCCATTTCATCTTTCTTATGAATTGCCCCAACTACGTTAATAACCCCTAAAACCTTTTCCTTTGACATGATTGGCACACAATAATGCCCATGCTCAGGTATATTTTCATATGTTATCTCGTGGTCTTTATCTATGCAGTCTTTATATATCAATTCCTTTCTTGACGCTGCTAGCCCACATAGACACTTGCCTACCTGTACCTCCTTACAAGGCTCAAGGAGTTCCTTCGGAAAGTTTTTTCTTGCCGTCATCCGTAAAGTACCTGTTTTTTCATCATACAAAAATATGCACCCAACAGAGCCTGCCGTAAACCAAACAAGTGAAAAAATGTTGTCTAATGCTATATCTAAAAACTCTTTAATGTCTATCTCCTTAAAAGATAGCTTTAGTATCGAACTTATTATATTTTGTAAATCATAACTCTTTTTTATTTCTTCTGTATTATTTTCTAATTTTTTGTTGACTTCCGATAGTCTATTAAAGCTACTTTTTAATTTCTCAGACATACCCCTGAAGGCCTTAGACAGTTGACCGATTTCATCTTCTGAGCCTATTGCAGGTATGTCAACATCTAAATTGTTATCACTAAATTTATTAACTGCTTCAGTCAATAAGGATAAAGGCTTTGATATTATATTCGATAAATAATAGCTAAGGATAAATGATAGTATTGTTAAAATAACAAGAACAAGTAAGATACCTTCCTCAAGCCTATTTACCTGTACGTATATCTCATCCGTACTATGTTCACTAATTAATAGCCAACCAAAAGGCTTAATCACAGTTCTATATTTTTCCTTATGTGTTACATATGTTGCTAATACCTTACCCCATTTCTTATCATCATTTATAAATGAGATAGCATTATTTAAAAACGCCTGCTTTAGCTTATTAGGCAATACATTTAATTTATCTGAGGCATATATTACTTTTCCATCATTTTCTAAAATCCCAAACCGCCACTTGGTATATTCCTTATGTGAAATATCCCCCTTCATTTCATGTAACATACTTTGGATGGTATCCAAGCCTATAATTACTTTTATTACGCCAATAAAATTATTCTTATTATCCTTAATTGCTATACCTACTACTATAGAGTATACTCTATAACAATCGTCAAAACCAGCCTTGCCAATATATATCCCTTGTTTTTTTGCTATCTGCCACCACTGCTCATCACTTTGTTTATAATCATTCGTCTTACTCGTCTGAGCAACAATAGCACCATATTTATTCGTTACAAGCACCTCACTGTATATATCGTAACCATAACGAATCTTGGCTTGCCTTTGTTGCCATTTTAGTATACTTGAAAGGTGATTATTAATAAGCTCATCCATAATAGGGGTTATCACATTTTCCGGGGCTTGCTGCCACTGTTTATCTATATTTTCTATGTAGCTGCTAACGTCATTCAAATTATCAAATGTAACATTAGACTCATCAATGATTTGCTGTATATCCGGGTCCTCAGTAAAATCCATAAAACCCGCAACCCTATCCATCATATGATGCTCAATTAACTCTATATACTTCCTATCAAGGTCCAAATGGTGGGCTATAATAGACTCTTCAAGGGCTTTTCCACATATAGTAATTGCAAAATAACCAATACCCCATGCAAATAAAGAAAAAGACAAGAAACAAATAAATAGCTTACGGCTAATCTTTTTCCCTATTATAAAAGCCTTTATCATTTCTTCTATCTAAATAGATAATAAATATTATGCGCAATTGACAAATAACATTATTAAGCACCTCCACGATTCTAAATAGAAAGACCACAGATATGTCATTCAATCGCCCTCCCCATTGAGCTACTGAGACATTCATGATTTTCTTTATGATATATCAATTTGATATATAATGTCAAGAATTTGTCTGTATTTAAAATTTGTAACTGTTTATGAAACTCCTTATTAAAAAAACAAATATACAGTGAAGGCGCTGCCCTCACACTCCCGCCAAAGGTGCGGAGGCGCACTCCCGCCAAAGGTGCGGAGGCGCACTCCCGTAATGGGTGCGGAGGCGCACCTCCGCACCCATTTTATCTAAAAGGGTTTTCCACCACTCTTCTTTTTCATTGCATTTTTAGTCTTAAGACCTCATCCCTTACCTTATCAGCAATAGCCTGATAGACATCGCTTACTGTACTTGCAACATCTTGAGGTACTATAGGGTTACCTATTAATACAACAATATCTGATAACTTTGGCAAGACCTGTCCCCTTGGCATAGTCTCTGCTGTACCTTTAAGATAAACTGGCACAAGCGGTACATTGCAATGATAAGAAAGCACGCCAATGCCCCTTTTAAATGTCTGGATATTGCCGTCGCTTCTGCCGCCTTCCGGGAATATGCAAAGTGCCTTGCTCTGCCTTAGTAAATGTGCTGATATGCTCAGTGCTCCTTTTAAATAGGCATCCGGGTCTATTAAAATCACGTTAGCTGCCTTTGCAAACCAGCCAAGTGAACGGTTATGGAAAAACTCCCTTGAGCCTTGAAAATATAGAATCTCCCTTATTGATTGTGGCATGGCTGCCCACACTACAGGGGCATCTATATAGCTTACGTGGTTGGGACACAGTATGTAGGGGGTTTTGGGGAGGTTTTCAATGCCCTTAACGCTGCCATTAAATAGCCTTGTAAAGGCTGCGCTTAACATTGGCGTTGCTAGGGTTTTTATTATGGTTTTAACACCGCTATTGCCAATGCCGCTTAGTTGCAACTCTTTGGGACTTGGTGGGCGACTAATGATTTCGGCAAAGCCCGTTTGTGTTGTCTTTTCGTAGTCAGAGGCTTTGGCGCTGTCTTTATGGTTGGCAATAGCCGTTGCAAGCTCACCTACTGTTTGAATATCTAAGCCAAAGGTTTCCGGTAGTTTTAGCTTAAAACTTTCCTCAAGGGCACTCAGCATTTCTATTCTTTTTAGAGAGTCAAAGCCAAGGTCTATCTCTATGTTATCGGTGCTGTATATTTCTCGTTCGATGTCGCCTATGGTTTTTAACGTATCCTTTACCTTTAAAAGTATGCCATTGGAGGCGTTTTCCCCATTTAAATCTTTTTGTGTCTTAGTTGGTTTTTCTGCCGCAAGCTCTGCGGCTATTTTTTTATGTATGCGAAAGCGCTGAATCTTGCCAAGACGGGTTTTGGGCAGTGCTTCTTTTGTTAGCGTAAAGCCTTGTATACGCATGTAAGATGGCAGGGTTTGGGATACTTCGTAGATGTCCCATTTTAAAGCCTCGTGTATGTTTGCTATTTTCATCTGTTTGGCATAGTCGAAATTCGGCACTATTAACGCTTGGAGGGTAATTTTGGCATCACCGCTGCCATAAATACATATATCCTCGATTAACGGTATAGCGGCGTATTTTTTTTCAAGGTCTTCAGGGTAAACGTTTTTACCTGAGCTTAAAACGATTACTTCCTTAAGGCGTCCGGTAATGTACAAATACCCATCCTTATCTATATGTCCAACGTCGCCTGTATAAAACCAACCATCTTTTAGTACCTTTTCGGTTTCTTCCGGCATATTGTAATAACCGCTCATGACCATTGGACCTTTTACAATGATTTCGCCCTCGGCTGCAATTTTAATGTCTACACCATTTAAAGGCTTGCCGCAAGAGCCAGCTTTTCGTTTATTTTCACGATTAAAGGTTAAAACTGGAGAGGTTTCAGTTAACCCGTAGCCTTCAATGACGGTAAAGCCAAGCGCTTCAAGTTTCATCATAACAGTTGGGTTAAGCTTAGCCCCACCAGAGGCCATAAATCGAAACTGCGTGCCAAAGGCACTGTGTATCGTGTTTTGAAATATGGCATAGCCAAGATTAAACCCACCGGTTGCCGTTTTGAGTTTGCCACTAAGAGCCCTTATTCCGTTAATCATTGGATACACTGGCTTTGGAAGTGTTTCAAGCTTTTTTTCTATGCCATTTAATAGCATCTCAAGCACCCGCGGCACTCCTATTAGTACAGTTACTCCCTTTGTCTTTATGGCATCAACAAGGTCAGGTGATTTAAGGCTCTTTGGATAGGTAACCGTACCGCCGCCAAAGACAATGGGTACTACAAAGGTGCACATAAAAGGGTAGGTATGGTGTAGTGGCAATATAGATAAAACCCTGTCGGTACTTTTAAGGAGGCCGGTTTCAATGACGGCCTCGGCGTCTGAGCAAAAATTCCTGTGCGTAAGCACAACTCCTTTAGGTGTACCGGTTGTGCCGGAGGTATAGATTATTGATGCTATGTCGGTTTCTTCCAATTCGATGACTTCGTAAACTGGGCAGTGTTTCTTTTCAAGCGTAAAGGGCAGGCTTATCGTTTGTACAGAGAGTGTTTCAAGTTTTGGGGCTATTGAAGTGCTCATAAAAATTATTTTAGCACCAGCGCTTTTGACGATGTTTTCTATCTCTTGTATTCCCAATTCGCTATCTATGGGCACACAAATAGCCCCCCGCATAATAATAGCAAGATACGCCGCACACCAGTGTGGGTGATTTTCGGCACATATTGCCACCTTGTCGCCCTTTACAACCTTCATGTGCCTGAGTTTGGATGCCATACCCTGTACCAGCTCGTATAGGTCAAGGTATGTCAACGCTTGCCATTTCTCGTCGTTACCGTAATAGTTAAAGGCGATTTTTTCTTTATACTTTTCAACTGTTTCGTGAAAATATTGTTGCATTGTCATCTTCATTTCCTCCCTTTTTGAAGTGCAAGCAGTCCTTCAAGATTATCAACAAATTGTCTGGCAGCCCTGCCAGTGTAGCCACCCTGACGAATTGACCACTCCATAGCCCTGCCTATAAGCTCATCGTCAGGTATTTTTATGCCTCGTTTTTTAATATAATTGTTAACTATGTCTAAATATGTATTTTTATCAAACTTACTAAAACCCACCTTTAAGCCAAAGCGGTCGCTAAGTGAGACCCTCTCTTCAAGAGAGTCGCAGGGGTGAAGTTCACCGTTTGCATCCCTAACGGGCATATTGTCTGAAATAAGTTCTGGCATTAAATGACGTCTGTTTGACGTTGCATAGAGTAAGACGTTTGCAGGTCTTCGCTCTAATCCACCCTCAAGTATAGACTTTAAGTGCCGATACTCGGTTTCTTCCCTATCAAAGGATAGATCATCACAGAAAATGATGAATTTCTGAGTCCTCCCCCTTAAAAGATTTAAAAGCGCACTTACGTTTACTAAATCGTCTCTGGCTGCTTCTATCATTTTGAGTCCCCTTGCTTGGTAGCAGCTCAGTAGTGCCTTTACACAAGAGGATTTGCCCGTGCCTCTTGGTCCCCATAAAAGCACATTGTTAGCCGGCAGCCCCGAAAGCAACTGCTCCGTGTTTTGCTTTAGTTTAATTATAGCATCATCTACGCCGCACAGTTCTGAAAACTCCACATAATCCGGCTCCCCTATAGCCCTAATAAGTCCGCCTTCCCATTTAAAGGCACTGTGCTTGAAAAGCGCCTCCTCCCTTAGATGTTTTAAAGCCCTTTCGTGAATCTCCGTGTTTGCTGAGGCCAAAATAGTAGTGGCATGCTTAATCCCAGCCTCTACGTCATCAATGGAATTACCATTAATGTCTGAGACAATGCCGCCAGCCTCCTTTACAAGTAAAACACCTCCTGCAAAATCAAAAGGTCTTGATTTAGATGGACTAACAAAAACGCCAGCGGCTCCAGCTGCCATGTGCGCTAAAGCCAAGGCCATCGCTCCGTAACACCGAGTGCGTGTTGCCTTAGCAAATAGCTCTGTAAGCATAGGGATTTCCTTTGACGGATTTCTAACTTCATAGTACAGAGAGTCAATGTTAGAGCCTTTTTTCGTATTTATAAGCCTTCCATTTAGATATGCCCCTTCGCCCTTTTTTGCCCAAAACTCATCACCACTTATTAAGTTTATCGTATATGCTAAAAAAACATCACCGATTTTGTTACCATCCAAAACCGCCATTGTTGTACAAAAAAAAGGCAGCCCCGTAACAGCATTCTTACTGCCATCTATCGGGTCTACCAATACGGTAATGCGCCCCCCACCATGAAGTTTAACAAAGCCAATCTCCTCAGAAACTATCATCATGGGTTCATTTAAGGCTTTAAGATGAGCTAAAATTATATCCTCGGCTGCCTTATCCATGGGAAAGGTCTTATCCCCAGCTGCCCCTACCTGTATACTGTGCATAGCGTTATCTGCAAAACGGTACTTTGGTACCATTTTAAGTAAATCTTTGCCAATTTGTCTAATAGCGTCAATGTTCATAGTGTTATCACTTATTCCCCGTTTATACCAAGATAAATTATGGAAAAATTTATTATATTCTATATAAAGTCAACTTATTTCTTCTTTAAAAATATCTTGATTGAGCTCTTGTTCCAGTTCCTTATCAGTCATATCTATTGCTGGTATATTATATTTTGTCATCAAGTTAAGAAAGTCATACCTATTTATTTCTAATAACTCTGAGGCTTTACCTTGCGATATTACTCCTTTTCTCAAGAGTTCTATGACTATAAATTCTTTACTTTTTTCCTGTAGGGGCAAGCCCTTATTTTTTGGTATATTATTATTGCAAAGCATTTTTATTTAGGTATATAAAGCGTATCATTTACTTGAAAGCGATTAATAACATCCATTAACTCTAATGAAAGCTCTTCAAGTGTTTTGGAAGATTTAGCTAAGTGGTCAGCATGCTCTTTGTTATCAGTGGAAATGGAGGCAATTATATCTATGTCGTTGCCAACCTGTGTGGTTACGTTAATCATCTCCTCTGTTGAGGATGCAACCTCCTCTACTCTTACTTGCAGCTCAGTAACACTGCTAACTATTTTAGTAAGGGATTTGCCGGCATTGGCAGTAAGCGTAACCCCAGCCGACACCTTTTCAAGGCTGTCATCCATAGATGTTACAGCTTTACTTGTTTCACTTTGAATGGACTGTATCATAACGCCTATATCAGCAGTAGCCTTAGTGGTTTTTTCAGCAAGTTTACGCACCTCATCGGCAACCACTGCAAAGCCCCGCCCCAGCTCACCGGCTCTGGCTGATTCAATGGCGGCATTTAGGGCTAATAGATTGGTCTGGTCTGCTATTTCGTATATGGAGTTTACTATGGCACCTATTTGTTTGGATTTTTCGCCAAGCACTGTTATCATGCTAGATAGTGCTGATACGGAGGTTTCTATGCTCTTTACTTCTTGTACGCTCTTTTTTACTATACTTTCCCCCTCCCTTGCAAGATTTAACGTGTTTGCGGCAAAGGAGGCTATCGAGGAGGTATTTTTAGCTATTTCCTTAGTAGTTTGCTCCATCTGTGTAGCTGCCGTTGCTATTTGTGATGCCTTGTCTGCCTGATTACCAATACCGCCATACATATCAGAAGATGCTAAGTTAAGGTTATGGCTTGAATGGGCAACAGCATCTGCTACAGTTTTAGCCTTTTTTATTACAGAGGTCATTTGTATAATCATATTATTTAATGATGTAAATAAAAACCCTATCTCATCATTCCTGTCTGACTCTATGACTATATCCAAGTTGCCATCCCCTATCATTTGAGTATAATTAATGGCCACACCAAGCGGACGTATTATTAGTCTATTAGTAACAACAAAAATGGCTATTATGATTGCCAAAACCCCTGCTATATATAATACGATTTTTAATATAATGTTATTCCTCATAACATTAACACCATAGGTAACGTTTTTAATGACAAGAATTTTACCAATAACCTTATCCGAATAATCCTTTATGTCAAAAAAACTCCCAATAAAATATTTATCGTCTATTTTAACCAAACTGCCCCTATCTGTTTCAAAAAATTTATTCATAATGCCCTTTACATGTGTTTCAGAAAAATCAAAAAAAACAGTGCCTTTATTTATAATACTATCTTGTGTGTTTTTATTAAATGTTTGATAAATGTCAGAAAAGATACCTAAAGCATATTCACTACCAGTTTCTTGCTTAATGATTTTTAAAACATCTTCTAATTCTATCCCTAACTCGATACTGCCAATATGTACCCCTTCATAAAATACCGGCTCTATAACCCTAAGCCCAAGACCACTTTTGCCAACTTCTATACCCTTTTGAGCAACCCTGTCCTTATTTGCGTTGACAACCATGTTTCGGCTTTGCGATAGGTCATCGCCGTATTTGTTAGGATTATTAACACGTAAAAAGCTGATAGCCGGTGGCAAATGGAAATGAAAATACTTAATACCATACTTAGCATGTAAGATTTCATTATAATATTTAACAGTAAGATTTGCCAAAGGTTCACGTTGCCTGTTTGCAAATGTCTTGATTATCTCAGGATTATGCAAGAGCATGTCCATGGAAAGGCCAAGAATATCAACCTTTTCTTCCATATCTTTTTTGAGATTGACATCAAAGCGCTCTATTAACAATTTATTTTCGTTGTAAAGTAATTCCTTCATGCTGCTTATGTCTTTGAATATAACAAAACCGGTAACAATAAGTAATAACGCCGTTATTAAATACATAAACTTGAATTTAATGCTTCTAAATCTTTGCATATAAAAAACACCTCCCTAATTGTTAGGATAAAATCCATTGTACATTATCTTTTCGGTTTTAGAAATAGTAAAGGAAAAGAAAAATATAGAAGAAAAAATTAGAAAGGACTATAAGCTTTCACTATTTTAATAATATAAAAAAAAATTCTTAAAAAATTTAGGCAAATAATATACGTTGTGGTACAATAGTTTATGGACAATCAAAACACTACAATGCAAATAACCAACACAACCACAGAGCAATCATTGTATGAGCGTGATTTTTATCAATGGGGTTTGTATAATGCTGAACTGTTAAAACAAGGTAGACTTAGCGAAATAGATATAGAGAACATAGCAGAGGAATTAGAGAGTATAAGCAGGAGGGACAAAAGAGAGCTGGCAAGTAGATTAGAAAGATTAATAACAAATTTACTTAAATGGCAGTATCAACAGAATAAACGTTCAACAAGCTGGATTAAAACAATAAATACTCAAAGGAGAGAGATTAACCGTTTACTAAAAGATAGTCCAAGTCTTAAATATGGTATAGAGGTAATCGTTAATGAAGAATTTAAAAATTCAAGTGTATCATTTCAAAAAGAGACAAGTATTAGTAAAAACATTTTGCCTATCGAGTGTCCATACACATTTGAGCAACTGAGTGATTATGACTTTCTGCCTGAATAATAATAAAGTATTAAGTATAAAGTAAGTATATACTTGAAAGGGTAGTCCTAAAAATGTAGTGGTTATATAGATACCTCATAACCTAAAGAATCATTATAGTTATGTATAAAATACCATATTGATCCAATATGATTTACAATTTTCTTTGAAAAAGAAAGTGTCTTTCTTACCAAGCGTGAAATTCTTTGCCTTAAAGTACAATTCAATCTTTCAATATAGTTTGTTTTCCCACTTTCTTTACCAACAGAACGGTGTCTTTTGATTAGAAAAAACATTTCTATATATAGAGGGTTTATATCGGAGAAAAGCATCAGAATACATAGATTTAGACGCATCAACTAAACCTAACTCTCTTGCTAATATTGAAGTCTTTATGTCTGTTATAAGCAAGATAATACTCTTTATGTTATTTAATATTGCATATAGTATATTAATTGTAAAATTGTAAAAACAAAGCTTATATGTTGTAAAATCATCTTTAATGTTTTCTGCTTCTTCCTTTATTAATTGTGTAACTGGTTCTATAATTTCTTCAAAAACTGTTCTTTCCTTTTTTCATTACAAACCCCCCTTTCATATATTATAATTTTATTATACAATATTTTTAAAATTCATGCCGAACGGTATTGTCTTCAAACACACTTTTTATATCAACTTGAAGCCCTTCTATTACTTTTGAGGTAACAACGCCTTCTATTTCAGCGTATGAAAAGACAGTGTACTTATCATCTTTAAGAGTGAGTATCTTTATTATTTCAAGTTCAGGTATGACAATCCAGAATTCGGGGACTTTGTATCGTTCGTATATATCCCTTTTTGTTTCGGTATCTTTACGGTAAGAACCTTTAGACACAATCTCACATACCATATCAGGAACGCCCCTTACCCAATCTTGCACTATAGCTGTATTTTCTTTTTTAATGAATAGTAAATCAGGCTGTAAGCGGTTTAGATTTTTCTCAAGGATAACATCGAGGGGTGAGATAAATAGTTCGCCTAATTTATTTTTTCTTATATATGAAATTATTATATAAGATAAGTTAGTTATAATCTTTTGATGTCTACTAAAAGGGCTGGGGGACATTATTTCAACTCCGTTGATTATTTCAGTAAGGTCAAAATCGCTCTCTAAGGGAATAGGAGGAATTAGCTGTTCTATTTCTCTTACAAATGTTTGTGTGTTCATAAGGTTATTTTAGCATATTCTCTAAATAACATTCATAATGATTTTAGTATATAAATAACATCGTTACTGTGTTATAATGTAACAGTGTTATTTAATTAATTAAGGAGTGTTTATGCCAAAGAGAATTTATAAAGATATAGCCGATAAACAGAAGGCTGGCTATGGTGAAATTATTCCTTTCAAAAAACACCGTTCTGTTGGTAAAGAAAGTGGGAAAACAAACTATTTGGTAAGAAAGACACTTTCTTTTTCAAAGAAAATTGTAAATCATATTAGATCAATATGGTATTTTATACATAACTATAATGATTCTTTAGGTTATGAGGTATCTATATAACCACTACATCTTTAGGACTACCCTTGAAAGCTACGGCAGTAATTTTATAAGGGCAATGATAATACCTATCTGTGAAGCCCAAAAGATAAACATCCATCTGAGTAGCTCCGATTTGGATTTTTCCATCTCTGTTCTAACTATTGCAATATCTTCTTTTGTAGCAAGGTTAGCATGCCCCTTCTCTGCAACCTCATCAATGGCTTCTATTATAACCCTTGTGCCTTCTTCCCCGATTTTGTCCTTCAATGCTTTATATAGTTCTAATGTCTTAGCCATAACCTTATTATACAGGGTGTTTACAAAATTAACAATAACATGAAGGACAGTGAAAATAAAAGAACCGCTAATAGTTCAGCCCCCATGCCTTGTCATTGAGGCTGTGTCGCAAAAAGCAAAAAAGACTTATTCGAAGCAAAGAATCAACCATAGGCATTTAAAATAAGACAAATTTGTTTATTTGTTTCCTGTTAAACTTACTAATATCATTGTTATGTTTCCATAGTATACTATTTCTAAGTACTACACTTAACAGTTCCTTATCTTGCTACCATCTACAAATAGTGTATTACCTTCTATCAAATCAAGTTTTATACATAACTGAGCGCATTGCTTTAGTACTTTTTTCAAGGCACTTTTGTTTTTTTCTTCTAAATTCTGATAATGTCTTATGGTCTGGCTTTAAGCCACCGCTTAGCCACATAAATGTTCGTACATAACTTTTGTATTTTAAAATTATCTTTTAACTTTTCCCCTATTTTTTTGAGCTATAATGCTTTTTGTTTTATTGCTCCTTTTGCGACACAGCCTCAATGACGAGGCAGGGGTCTGAACTATTACAAAATAACTAAGCAGAAGTGATTATATCACAACTCTATCCTAACTTCACAACCATCATCTGTATTTTTTATGCTTATAGTGCCATTCATATGATTTTCTATTATTAATTTTGATATATAAAGTCCAAGTCCGGTGCCTCTTGACCTATGCTTAGTTGTAAAGTATGGGTCAAATATGTGCCCTATAATATCCTTACGTACTCCACCGCCATTATCTGCCACTATTATTATTGTTTTGCCAGTGCCAGGGTCTTTATAGCTTTTTATTTTAATACTTCCATTAGGGATGCGTCGAGCTTCAAAGACATCTTTTGTGTTATTTAATATATTTAGAATGACCTGAGATATTTCATTAGGAAAGGCGTAAGTCATATTGTTTTCATCTAATTCACTTTCAAGCACTATGCCACTTTCTTTAAAATATCCCCCCAAAAGCGCTAATGCCTTATTTATTTCAACTGCAATATTAATATGTGTTCGCTCATGTTTATCAAAATAAAAATTTTTGAAACTATCTATCGTAGAAGACAACCCAGTCAGTTCAATCATAATCACCTTTATACTGTTATCCAAATATTTCAAATCTAATTCGTTGTGCACATAGGCATCTTTAATATCCTGAACAAGTAGCCCAATTGTAGTTAATGGCTGCCTCCACTGATGAGCTATATTTACTAACAATTCCCCCATTGCTATATGACGCGATTGTTCATACATTAACTGGTCTTTTAATCTGTTTTTTTTGACTTCCTCTATTATCCTTATTTTTAGATTATCAGTCAGTTGTTTTAACTCATCGTTTATACGCTTACGTTCAGTAATGTCCATATGAACAGCAACCCATACGGTATCATACCTTGTATGTTCAAATGTTGATACAGAGGCATAAGACCAAAATGTTTCACCGGTTTTTTTAATATTAAGGATTTCCCCCTGCCACATACCGTTTTCTTCTATAGATAGTATAATCCGTCGGGCTGTCTCCTGTGGGTCAATATTGGTTGGGGCATTTACAATAGAAACATGCTTACCTAATAACTCACCGTGACTATAATTAAACATCTCATCAAATCGCGGATTCGTATACACGATAGTCCCATCTGCTGCCCTAATAAGAAAAACCCCCTCGGATATGTGATTAAGTATTTCATTTGATAATCGTATCTCCTCTTCTAACATCTTACGCTTAGAAATATCCTCCAATAACGCAACACAATACTTAACATCACCTCTATCGTCTCGCCTACAGTTTATCCACAAGGTAGTATCCATAACGGTTCCACCTTTACGTATAAAACGTTTCTCCAACCTATAGCCATCCGTTACACCTTTAAGCACTTGATTAAATAGGGCTAAATCCCTGTATAGGTCATCTATATAAGTAATGTCTGCTAATGTCATTTTAATAAGCTCTTCACGTGTATACCCAAACATCTTACAAAGTCTATCATTAGCGTTAAGTAACCCCCTTGTCGGTGATATTATGGCTATACCCATTGTACTGAAATCAAATGCTGTCCTTAACTGCTCTTCTTTTTCTAATATTTTTTCTTCTAACTTTTTACGCTCATATATCTCACCAATTAGCTCTGCCGCTAATTGCATATGTCTTTTCATCGCTTCAATAACGTATGCCGGTCTAACTAGGTATTGCCTTGCCAGCTCCGTGAGCTTTTCTTTATTAACATTATATTTTTTAACTAACTCATCAATTATTGCCTCATCCGTTGGAGGACTTCCATAGCCGCAATTTAATGAGCCAATAACCTTTCCTGATACCTTTATCGGCACTGCATATATATTTATACCACCATTGCAGGGACTTAAATCATAGAGCGCACCGGTTTGAACTGCAATTTTTGAAGCATCCGTCCAACACGATTCATGACATAACCATTTACCAGAATTTATAGCTTCCTCGTTATCATCAGTATTACACAAACCCCTTGAGGCACTATCCAGAAATCTACAATAACCGGACGAAAACAACGCTGTAGCATAACTACCATCAACTTCATAGATTGCCGATGATGTTTCAAGTAAATCAAGATAACTTCTCGCTATCCTTTCAAGCGTTTCCTTGCCTATCGTATTGAACAGGTCTCTGCTTTTATTTAATGAAGTTAGGTCCCCATAGGATTTGTACTCTTCATCTCTCATGCTAATAAATTGTAACATTTGCTTTGGAAAAAGAAAAAGAACAGAAAAGGAGAAAAAAGATAGAAGAGCGGGGGAAAACCCTTTTAGGCAAAAGGGGTGCGGAGGCGCACCTCCCTGTTATTCCCCCGCACCCCTTACGGGAGTGCGCCTACGCACCTTTTATCTAAAAGGGTTCTTCCCCGTTCTTTTCTTCTATCCATTATGTTGTATTTTTGTCATGAATTTAGTATGATAATTAAGTCGCTTATATAAATTTTAACGAGTAAATCATTGAAAGAAACAAAAAACGATAACTATAACAAAGACTATACAGACGAGCTATCTACGCTGCGCAGCGGTTTAGCTAAACTGAAAGAGTTAGAGTTAAGTAGAAAAAATCAAGAAGAGGCTCTTAACCGCAGGCTTACAATGGAGGGGCTTGTTGCGGATATTTCCTCGTCGTTTATAAGGGCGCACGTTGGAGAGGTTGATAAACATATATTTAGTGCATTAAAAGAAGTTGGATTATTTCTTGGTGTTGATAGATGTTATTTATATTTAGTCGAGGGGAGCGATTTTGTTATAAATAAGGAATATGAATGGCATAGTAACCACGTCAAACCACGACAAGGAATACTTGTCGGTACTGCTTTAAGGCGTTACAGGTGGATAATGCAAAGGCTGGGCAATTTTGAACATTTATATGTACCTGTTATGGATGAGCTTAAAGCAGAGGCTGCTGATGAAAAGGCCATATGGACGGCATTAGGGATTAAGTCTCTTTTGGCGATACCGCTTATCCTTAATAATGAATTTATAGGCTTTTTTGGTTTTAACGTTGAAACCTCGCTTAATGTTTGTAATGAAGGGGATATAAGCCTTTTACGGTTAGTTGGGGATATTTTTTCAGCTGCCATTGAGCGTAAGCGGGCTGATAAGGCTCTGCAAGAGCAATCTGAACGCTTGGAAAACGTCCTTGAAGCCAGTGGTGAGGGCTTTGGCGATTGGGATATTACCACTGGTACGGTTTATTATAGCCATAATTTTATAAAAATGCTTGGTTTTACTCCAGCTGAATTTGAAATGACGTTAAGTGCTTGGGAAAGACTTCTGCATCCGGAAGATAGAGGCTCAGCGCTAAAAAGCCTTGATGATAATCTTAAGGGGCTTACGCCGTCATATGAGTTTGAATATCGTTTAATGACTAAGGATGGGGTGTGGAAGTGGTTTATATCTAAGGGCAGTGTGGTAAGACGGGATGAAAGTGGTGCTCCACTTAGGGTTTGTGGTACTGTTTGTGATATAAGTGATAGAAAAGAGATGGAAAATGCCCTTAGAAAAAAGGAAATGCAATATGACATGCTTTTAAACAATATGCTAAGTGGTTATATATTGTGCGAAGTGGTTGATAACTGTAAAGAGTATCGTATTGCTGCAATTAATGCTAAGGCTTTAGACCTTCTTCACTTAGAAAGCCTTTGGCTTATTAATAAACCATTTACAGAGGTTATGCCTGATGGGCTTAAACCATGGGTAGAGTACTTTGAGCGGGTGCTTTTAGTTGGCAAGCCGCTTAATTTGGAGGCTACTTATAGTGCACTTAAGAGTGTTTATGAGTTATTTGTATATTGTCCGCAGAAAGGGCATGTGGCTCTTATTTTTAATGATATAACGGAACGACGTAAAAAGGATGAGGAGTTTAGGGCTTTTATTAAAATTGAAGAGATAGTTAGTAAGATAGCGTCGTTGGCTGATGGAACGGATAATGTACAAGTTTTTCTAAATAGTATGGTGCATTTAATAGCCGAGCATACCAGTTACAATAGTTGTGGGTTTTATTTGGTTGATAGTATAAGTGGTAGGGCTGAGTGTTGTTGTCATGCTGGGGTTGAGGAGGGGTTTTTAACTGCGTTTAACAACATTTATATAGAAAAAGAGCCTTATTGTGGTGTTTTTATTAATAAGGAGCCGTATATTTGCTGGGATGTGGAGCGTCAGTGGCCACAGTTATGGAATGCAACCGGTTTTGTTTCCTTTGTGCTTATGCCTGTTTTAGCTGATAGCAAGGTTATAGGGGCTTTCTTTGCTGGTACGCATAAAGAGCGACGGTTAATGGAAAGACAGGTGGAGTTTTTGTATCTTGTGGGTATAAGCAGGGAGACGTCTTGGGCGATAGCGCGCATTAAGGCACAAGATACTATTTCGCAACATTTGGCAGCACTGCAAAAATGCTCTGTTTACTATGATGAAAATATACGGATTTTAAATGATAAACTTGGGGCTGAGAGTTTTAGGCGTACGCAGCTTGAAGCTGAGATTACAAAGAAAGATATGCTGTATGGTAATATTTATCAAAATACAGCCATTATGGAAGTGTACGTGCGTGATGCCATAAAAGAGGTTTTGCGTCTTAAGGGCACTGGGGTTTCTGAGTTAGCCTATTTCTTTAACCAAAATCCGGATTATATTAGGTATCTTGCCGAAGTTATATATATCTCTAACGTTAATGATGAGGCTCTGAAAATATTTGAAGCTACTGATAAAGGGCAGATACTTGGTCCTTTAATAAATATATTTACTGAAAAATCTTTTAATGATTTTAAAGAAGCTGTTATAGCGTTTTTTGGCAATAAAAAATTCTTTAAAAAAGTTGTCTTTAATAAAACAATAGCCGGTAAGGAAATTAAGTTACTGTATAACGTATTATTTCCGGAAAATTATAATAATATCACTACTTTATTAATAAGCATGATGGACATTTCAGACCTTGTTAAAGATGAGGCCTTAAAAGAAAGTGAGGAGCGTTATAAAAAGCTGATAGAGACTGTTACGGACTACGTATACACCGTATACGTCAGTGATGGCAAGGTGGTGTCAACAGTGCATGGACCGGGGTGTCTGGCAATTACTGGATATACCTACTATGAGTATGATATATACCCGTATTTATGGTATACGATGATATACGAAGATGACCGGCAGTATGTTCTTGAGCAGTCGAATAAGGTACTGCTGGGGATTTCCATACCTGCTATTGAGCATAGGATAATACACAAAAATGGCAGCATTCGTTGGGTGTCTAATAAACCGATACCGAGGTTTAACGAAAACCGCGAGGTTATAGCATATGATGGCTTGGTTAGTGATATTACGGAGCGAAAGTACGCACAGCTTATGCTTGAAGCTGAGCGGGATAAGTTTCAGAAATATTTAAACATATCGGGGGTCATCTTTGTGCTTATTGGTAAGGATGAGAAGGTTAAGCTTATTAATAAGAAGGGCTGCGATATTTTAGGTTTTAATGAAGATGAGATTGTTGGACAAAACTGGTTTGATATGTTTTTGCCTAATGATAATAGGAGTACCGTTAAGTCTGTTTTTCATGCTATTTTAGCTGACAAGATCACCGATTATGAATACTACGAAAACTCTGTTGTAGTTAGAGACGGTAAGCTAAAGTATATTTCGTGGCACAATACTGTCTTGAGGGATGAGTGGGGTAATATTACGGATATATTAAGCTCTGGTGAAGACATCACTGAGCGTAAGCAGTTAGAGTTTCAGTTGTATCAATCGCAAAAGATGGAGGCTATTGGAAAGCTTGCTGGCGGGGTTGCACATGATTTCAATAATATACTGTCGGCTATTAGTAATTACATTTTTTTACTACAAAAATACATCGTTGGTAACAGCACAGCCGTTAACTATGTAGAGCAGATAATGGCCTCCCTTGATAGGGCGTCTAATTTAACCAAGAGTCTTTTGGCTTTTAGTAGAAAACAAATTATAGACCCAAAACCAATAGATATTGTTCATTTAATTAACAATATAGGTAAATTTCTTAATAGGATAATTGGCGAACATATAGAGCTGCAAACCCACTGTACTGCCGATAGCATCATAGTAAAAGCTGATAGGACACAGATAGAAATGGTTTTAATAAACCTTGCAACTAACGCTCGCGATGCTATGCCGGATGGTGGCACTTTGTTAATCAGCGTGGATTGTATTTTTATGGATGAGGGGTTTATTAAAAGCCATAAATACGGCTCTATTGGTAAGTACGCCATGATTTCAGTTAGTGATACAGGGCATGGCATGCCTAGAGAGGTTAAGGATAAAGTGTTTGAACCATTTTTCACAACCAAAGAAGTCGGTAAAGGTACTGGCCTCGGACTTGCTACTGCTTATGGTATCATTAAACAGCACAATGGTTTTATAAATCTATATTCTGAATTAGGAGTCGGTACTAATTTTAACATATACCTCCCATTAAGTGAGGAAGCCCCGGATAATCTTTTGCTTATACCACAAAACATATATGAACGCGGTGTGGAAACTATTTTAGTAGCCGAGGATGATGAGCGGTTACGTTTAGCCGTTTCTAATGTTTTAAAAGATGCTGGATACAATGTCGTAGAGGCAAAAGACGGTCATCATGCCGTTTCGCAGTTTGCTATGTTTATGGACTCTATTGATTTAGCCATTATAGATGTAGTTATGCCGGGGCTTGACGGCAAACACGTAGCGGATGAATTATCCAAGTTAAAAAATGGGCTGAAAATACTCTTCACCAGTGGCTATACCTACGACATTATTCATCATCGGGGCATACTTAATGGTGAAATTAACTATATTTCCAAACCCTTTCACCCAACATTATTTTTACAAAAAATCAGAGATATTCTTAAGCAGTAACTTTTTCATTATTATTATTTATTAGATATGAACTTATTTGGCTGACTTTTTATCAAGTGCTCATATTTTTTTCTGAGACTCTCTATCTCTCCTCTTTCGCTTTGCAACGATTCCTTAAGAGCCTTAATAGCTTCGTGAGCCTTTCGAATATCTCTTTTCCACAACATATAAATCACTATTACAATCATCCATCCTAAATAATACATATATCACCTACTTGTATAAAAATCCATATCTGTAAAGAGGCGGCAATATTCCAAAGCGCCTCCTTACAGATAATCTTCATTACTTTACCATTTAGTTAACGGCAACCCATCTTTATCGGTTAAAACACCAGCTGAAATTAATACTAGGTCTATAAAATACCAAAGACCAAAGCCACCCATCGTAAATAACATGATAGCACCTGTTATTGGCTTATTTACATAAAAACGGTGTGCCCCCGACCATCCTAAAAAAAATGCTAGCAACAGTGCTATTGTACGGCTTTTTTCTGATACATTAGACTCTTTATCCATAGAAGTAATACCCCCGTGTATTTAATAATAGGTTCTAAGAACCCTTCATTTGCTGTGATAGTTCATATTACATTTTGTTTTTTACTATTGTCTGTATCGTGTTATACATTCTGTGTTATTTTGTAAATACTTTTTTTATTAGTTTAATTATAGTATAAATAACTTGAAAATAATATTAATTAATGTTAAGATTAAACATGTCTAACGGTGAAGCGCATAAAGAGGCTGTAAAATATAAAAGACCTTTTCTAACGGAGCGATTTAGTATAGTTGCTATCGGAGCTATAATAGCCGTTTTAAGTATTTCGATAGTGTTTGCTTATATATTAGGAGCAAGCTCAGGGGATGAAAAGGCTACTGCGCTTGCTGGAAATGCCCTTGACAGTAAAAATGCATCCGTTACCGGTATTAGCGTGGTATCTTTTTTCATTGTTTTTTTATGTTATGGGTTTGTTGCTGTACTATTGGTGGCATTTCTCTTTTATAAGGCGTTTAGCCCATTTAATCGTTTGATTGAAGATATGGGACATATACTTTCAGGGGACTATAAGCGGCGCTTGTTTCTAAGACAAAAAGACGTCTTCCTATTGAGAGACTTTGTAGGAAATGTTAACGAGCTTGTCGAAAAGGTTGAAAAAATGCACATCGTTAACGATGAACTGATTAGAAGTATAGACAACGAAGCTACAGAAGTGTTTGCCCTGCTTGAAAGCGATGGCCAAGTTAACGAAAAAACAAAAGAGGCCGTTACCTCGTACCATAATAAAGTGAAAGAGATGTTAGAAAAACATAAAACTACCCAAAAAGAGCATGACGAATAAAAGCAAGTAAGTAGTATTTCCCTTCCTTAACAAGACAAAATTACAAGAGGTGTAGAAATCCATGGCAAATATAACAATACATATAGACGGTATGAGCTGCATGCACTGCGTAACTAGAGTAAAGAAGGCTATTGAGAAATTAAATGGTATCAGGGGACTAACCGTCGAGGTTGGCGTGGCCTCCATTGATTTTGATGAATCAGTAGTTACACAAGATGATATAAAAGAGACAATAACGCTGTTAGGATATAAAATAAATGAAGGCTCTCATCCAAAGGGTTAAACGGGCAAATGTTACAGTTGACAATAACATTATAGCTGTAATCGGAGATGGAATTGTCGTTTTTCTTTGTGTAGTAAAGGGAGATAGTTCAAAGGATATAGATTATTTAGTAAAAAAGGTGTCCAACCTACGTATATTTGAAGATAATGCAGGAAAAATGAACCTATCAGTTAAAGATAAAGGTTTTGCAGCTTTAATAGTATCTCAATTTACATTAGCCTCAGATTGCCGAAAAGGCAACCGCCCATCATTCGATGAAGCTTGTACGCCAGAAGTAGCAGCGGAATATTACCGACTCTTTATAGACGGTATCAAACGTGAAGGAATAGAAACTAAAACCGGTATCTTTGCTGCAAATATGCAAGTTGAGCTTGTAAACGATGGCCCTGTTACTTTTATGATAGACTCCCATTTTTAAAAAGAAAAGAGGAAGTGTTTTTTTAATCATCCCTTATAATTGTATCTTACAAAAGCTCACGTAGTTGTGTTAGACAACTAATAAGTGGTACATCATTTACTGATTGCTCATATTGTGCAGATTTAAAAAACACCGGCTTTGCACCAACAGCGCTGGCGCTTAGAATATCGCTATCTTTATCACCGACAAAATACGATGCCTTTAGGTTAATGCCAAACTCTGCCCTTGCCTTATACAAAAGACCGGGCGAGGGTTTTCTACATGCACAGTTTTCCGATGACAAATGTGGACAGTAATAAAAGCCATCAAACCCATATTTATCTATAAATATCTTATTTACATCATTAACAAACCACTCATCAACAATCCCACGTGCTATACCTGATTGATTTGTAATACCTATTAGCTTATAGCCGCTATCTTTTAATTCTTTTAGACAACCAATTTGTGGAAATACCTTAAAATTGTCAAAACAGTTCAGATAATGGGCGTCGTGGCAAAGGGTACCGTCTCTGTCAAAAAATATAGCTTTCGTTTGTGGGATTATGCTACAAAGGGCCTCATACACGTAATCATCGCTTAAGTCTGTAAGACATTTATAATGGTTATATCTGCAAACCCGCTCAAAACATGGTGAGCATTTGGTTTTATGTCTACAAATTACCTTTAAAAAGCCAGTCTCCTCGTATTTTGGCGCAGTAGGTGGACTGGTTAAGGCTGGCTCGGTTGAGCCAAAGATGGCAACCACCGGAGTCCCTACGGCATATGCAACGTGCATTGGACCTGAGTCATTCGTAACTAAGGCATCGCACTCACTGATAAGCGCACACAACTGCCTTACTGTTGTCTTGCCACAAAAATTAGCAAAGACCCCTGACTCGTTTACTATGTGTACAGGTAATAAACTTGTTATGCTATCCACAATAGGCTTATCATCAGATGCACCAAAGATAACAACGCTGCCACCAAGATTAGCAACAATTTTTTTTATTAAGCACGCAAAGCCCTCCTCCTTCCACCTCTTAGCAGGCCCAAAGGCAGCTCCGGGGTTAATCCCAATAACCGGTCTTTTTAGCCCATCAAGCTCACTTCTTGCACTAAGCCGTTCATCCATTAAAAGATAAAGCCACGGCATGGTAGTTGTTGGTGTAATTCCAATGGCTCTTATAAGGTTAAGAAAGTAATCAATTTGGTGCAATTTGAGAATGTTCTTATCAACTGGCACAGATTTCGTAAGTAAAACACCCCTTCCATCTCGATTGTAGCCAATCCTGCTCTTTATACCAGCCAAAAATGTTATTAAGGCAGCATCAAAGGCATTTTGTAAAAGCAAAGCCTCTACAAATTGCTCCCCCCTAAGCTTAGATATTAGTTTTAGCTTACCGATAGGCGTTTTATGAAAATTATTATATTCAATAAATGACTCTACATGCGGGTCATGCTTAAATAACTGTAGCACTTGTCCATTTGCAAGCAATGCTACGGAAGATTCTCTCTTTGCCTTCCCCCATGCCCTTATGGCTGGGGTTGTCATAACCGCATCACCAAGCCAATTGACGCCCCTTATTAAAACCTTATGTTTAGTTATTGACATATTCACAATCTTTTTATTTTAACACATATTAAAGATTGAAGGGAAAAAAAGAAAACACATAATAGTTCATTCATGTTAAAAAACATTGAGAAAGAGCTAAAATATTTCTTCAATTATTAAATAGTTAAAGGTTATAATAAACAATATTGAAAAACCTCTTAATATGATTATGACATTGAGGTTCTATAATTAAAAAAATATTGTTTAGTGGGAGAAAAATTCTAAGAATTTATTAAAGCCACTAAAAGAGGACATTGAATGCGTGAAAAACTAACAGCAGTCTTTCAGAAATCCCCGTATGGTTACATTGGATACGTAGAAGAACTTCCAGGGGCTAATACCCAAGGGGCAACACTGGAAGAAGCAAAAAAAAATTTGGTGGAAGCAGTTCAGTTGGTTTTGGAATCTAATCGTCAAATCGCTGAAAAGGATATTTCAGGGAAAGAGATAATAAAAGAAGACCTTGGCAATGTAATAGTGTGAAGCGGCGAGATTTAATACGATATATTGAAAGAAACCAAATGCTCCCATTAATGTTTATAAACATCACCTCTATAGTTTATTGCATACACTTTTACTTTAGACAATTCTATATCAATTTTAAATATTATCCTTATGTTACCTACACGCAATCTCATAAAACCATTCATTTTACCTTTGAGATTTTTAATGTCCATAATATTAAAAGGCACTATCCCACTCTTAAGGTTGTCAAGTAATAGATTTAACAGGCTTCTAATAGTATATTGTATTACATTATCTTGTTTACCAAGAAACTTTAAAACATCCCTTTTGCACTCTAACGTCCAAGCCATTCTGTTATATTTATAAAGTTATCTTCGGTAAAATCCTCACCACTACAACACTTTGCAATATCTTTCATTTCTTCATCTGAAACATATGGAACAAAATTAATTGCAAATTTTAATAACTCTTGTCGTACTACTTCACCTATTAAGTCTTTCAATTCATTCTTATCTATTAATAAATTCATCTCTTATTATAACACAGTAACAGTTAATTATACTTTGCAAAATAGTCATCAATTTCTTGTCGCAACTCAATGCCAATTTTTTCAAATATATTAAGCAGGTCTTGATATGTACCTATACCGCCAAGGAAATCCCAAAATTCATTTGCCACTTTTAGTTCGTTATCAATGTCCAACATACCTCGTATTGTCCAGCGGGTATAAGGTTGCGGTTCATAGGGATTATAAGGAATTGCAATAAATGATTGAACGTCTGCCGTAGGGTTTATAGCAAGCGCTGCTGCAATCCATTCCAAAAGTGTACGCTTAAATTCCTTAAAAGCACCAGCGTTTGGTTTTGCTGTTTTTAGATCAAAAAAGAAGACCGTTCCATTATCATCAATAAGTTTAATATCCACTTTCGTTAGTTTAACGGTTTTCATTTCTCCCTGTCTGCAAACTGCCCTGATGGCATTAATCTCCTGTGGTTTATTTGGCGATGATTTAGCTATTGTTAAATCATTCATAATCCCTTGTATAACCTCGTATGCCTTTGATGAAATTTGTGTCCCAGATATTTGTTGCGATGTAGCACTTACAAAACCAGTGGATGCAAGGGCTAAGGCAACAGGTTCAAAAATACTTGTACCAAAATTAGTATTTAGCGAGTGTACAAAAGAAAAGAGAGCCATCCTGTCTTTGCCAAGTAGCCTTGTGTGAAATGGCATTGATGCTGGTTCTGGCTTATAGTTTCGTAGCTTATTTCTTAAACTGTTACGCAAAACATGTTCAATACCATTCATTTGTTCTTGAGATAGGGACATTCTTTCCTCTTTAAATGAAAAATGCTTTCCGAATACGCCGTTTTATCTTTTTCAGTGCGATTTAATACCGGCCGTTTATATTTATTCACAATTGTCATACCTGCATTTTCTGCAATAATGGGATATATATTGTATTTATCGTTTGCTACCAAAAACACATCATAGTCATCCGCCAAAAACCGCTTACAATTATTTATAACGTCAGTAATCCCTTGAATATAAGCCTGCTTAGCCTCTTTGCTTAGCCCTTTGTACAGTGAGCCTATTTCTAATTCATCCTTTCTTTCAAAGCCAAAAAGAGCATAAGCGTAGGCATGCTGTTCGTGGTAATTAATTAAACCAACATACGGTGGACTTGATAAAATCCCCTTGATTTTCTTTTTAGAAACTAATTGAGCAAAGTCTTGATTTAGTTTTTGAAGCTCACCAATAATATCAATAGTTCTACCATCCCCTGTTAGGCACACTTGAAATGTATCGGTTTTTAATTTATCAAACAGCCTAAGGCGTTTTAGCGTGTCTTTTGTGTAGGTATTCCACCATTTAAGAATGGAAAAAATCGGCTTACAGATTTTGCCATGTTTTGCACAATAGTAGGCCTCCGTAACCGGTTCAAGCAGTGTTGCTAAATCAGCATGCGTTGTGGCTCTACAAGAGCGAATCGTTCTGCTTAAAATAATCCTCATAATGGTTTTAGTTTCAGCAGTTTTTATCTTTTGGATTTCATTAAAGACAAATTGTATTTCCTGCCGTATATGCTGTAAGTACCATTTATCAAGAAAAGTCTCGGAGGTATCTTGTTTTAACTTGATTTTATAATCTGCAATAAGTTTATTGTAAATAGGGTGAAATTCCTGCGCTTTTTCTCTACCATATTTGGCCTCATCTATCTCACCACGTTTAAGTTTATATTTATAATCCGGTACCGGGAAATATTTATTATTAAAATCAGCCAGAGCCCTTAATAATTTTTCGTCAAATTCAATGGTACGTGAGTTTGAAAGAAACCGCTTAAGTGCCGTAGTTATTCTAGTAATTTCGGCTTGCAGGTCTGAGAAATTGTATCTATCAACTTTGCAGTTGCCAATCATGGCGTTAAACGCTGAAATGTCAATGCCAACACAGTGCATACCAAGTTCTGAGCATTGTACCATTGTTGTGCCGCTGCCACAAAATGGGTCTAAGATAATATCACCTTTTTTAAAATACACCGCCTTTTTAAAGTTATCGGTGTGGCTGTCAAGGAAATATTCAACAAGCTGTGGGATGAATTTGCCCTTATATGGATGAAGACGATGAACGTGTTTTGTAGTTTCGGATTCCTTATACTGCTCAAACGATAATGCCCAGTTTAAATCCGAGCCCAGTTGGTTTTTCCACGAAACCTCTCTGCGTACGCTATACGATTTGTAGTAGCTGATAAGTTCATGCTTAGAAACCATAGTTGTACCATTTTGGCCAAATTTCTTTATTAGCCCGTACTGAATTAGATATGCTATGTTTGAATCAGTTACAGTTTTGCCTAAATGTTTTGTAGCCCAAGCACTTGCCCCTTTTATGGTAAGGAGTTCATCTGCTGACATAATCTTAACCTTCACATGCTAAAATATATATTTTTACAACAAAATAACTCGCTTTATACTATAATATATTAAAGGGGGATTTAGCTATAGCTTCTATCTTTGGAAATACATCAGGCCTTAATCGGAAGGCTATTTACGATATAGAGAGAATTTATAGAAGGCATATCCCTGTGCAAAAAGTAGTAACGCTTGAGGTAGTGCGTTTTTTGTGCGATACATCAAGGACAATCAAAAGGCAAATCGGTATCCTTATAGCGCGAGACGGCACTATAACCCATGTCATCGTTGGTGATGCCGAAAGAATAAACATACCGGATTTAACAAAGTATCCACTCGGTAGAAAACCCTTAAGAGGACTGCGTCTTATCCATACCCACCTAAAAGGTGAAGAGCTGACTATGGATGACCTAACGGATTTGGCGCTTTTGCGCCTTGACTACATAATAGCAGCAGACGCCCTACATGGTAGCGGTGGTGATATAATCCATGCGGCTTGCTTAATGCCAACTGGCAGTGACTCCACGTATGATATGTGGAGTGGCAGCTTCCACGACTTTGACATGGATTTTAAATCCCACATAAATGCCCTTGAAGAGGAAATGCAACGGGCAGCAGGCACTACTCTTGATGAAGGATACGAACGGGCAATCCTCGTAAGCGTGTCTACACAATCGAAATTTATGCTTGAAGAGTCCATGTATGAACTTACCGAGCTTGCTCAATCAAGTAATATTGAAGTCCTTGATAAAATTATACAAAGACCACGCACCGTCAACCCTCAATACCTGCTTGGTATTGGTAGGCTCAAAGAAGTCATCATAGATGCCCTTGCAAAGGGTGCTACCCTTTTGGTCTTTGATCAAGACCTAACACCATCACAGGTGAAAGCCATAACAGATATAACGGAAATGAAGGTCATAGATCGCTCACAGCTTATATTGGATATATTTGCTAGGCGTGCCCACTCACGAGACGGTAAGGTTAAGGTAGAGCTTGCACAGTTAAAATATATGCTACCGCGACTCACCGGTAAGGGTACGGCTATGTCTAGACTTATGGGTGGCATTGGTGGTAGAGGTCCAGGAGAAACTAAACTTGAAGTTGATAGACGCCGCTCACGTCAACGTATAAATCTCCTTGAAAAGGAACTAGAGAAACTCCAAAAGGCACGTCTGCAGCGTAAACAAAAACGTATAGCCTACGGCATTCCAACAGTCTCCATCATTGGCTACACAAACGCCGGCAAATCTACACTTTTAAACGCACTAACAAAGAGCTCTACATTTGTTGAAGATAAAATGTTTGCAACACTGGATACCACAAGCAGGCGCCTGCGTTTCCCACGAGAAAGAGAGGTTATCATAACCGATACGGTTGGCTTTATCCGAGACCTGCCAAAAGACCTTGTTGCTGCCTTTAAATCCACACTTGAAGAGCTGGAAGATGCCGACTTATTATTACACATTGTGGATATTGCAAGCCCTCACTTAGAAAAACACATGACAGCCGTTGACTTAATATTGCGTGAACTTAACCTTCACGAAAAACCCGTTCTGCTAGTGTTTAATAAGTGTGATAAGATACCGGCAGAAACAGCCGATTATCTTGCCATACGGTATGGCGCTATAAATATATCAGCTGTTGACAAAACAACCTTTCCACCACTTTTAGAGGCTATCGAGGAATTGCTTTTTTTCAGGATAACTGCAAAAAGATAAAGACAAAAAAGACATAAGGAAAGAAATTGGCGTGGGAAAACCCTTAGTATAAAAAATTATTTAATAAATCCACGTAAATCAGTATAATATAATACATTATGAATAGAAAACGTGCTTTAATAACAGGTATAACGGGCCAGGATGGTTCGTACCTAGCAGAGTTACTCCTACATAAAAACTATGAAGTACACGGCCTCATACGTCGTGCAAGTACATTCAACACGCATCGGATAGAGCATCTATATACCGACCCGCACGAACCGGATACACGGCTTTTTTTGCATTATAGCGACCTTTCAGATGCCGGCAGCCTAACCACCTTAATCTACAGCATATCGCCTGATGAAATTTACCACCTTGGCGCACAAAGCCACGTACGCGTTAGTTTCGATAGTCCCGAATACACCGGCAACATTACAGGGCTTGGCACTACAAGGCTTTTAGAGGCAGTAAGGAAAAGCGGTATCAAAACACGGTTTTATCAAGCCTCCTCTTCTGAAATGTTTGGGCAAACCCCTCCGCCTCAAAATGAAAAAACCCCCTTCTATCCAAGAAGTCCGTATGCTGTAAGCAAGGTGTATGCCTATTGGATGGCTATTAATTACAGAGAAGGGTACAACCTTTTTGTATCAAACGGTATGCTTTTTAATCATGAATCACCAAGAAGGGGTGAAACATTTGTAACAAGGAAAATTACACGGGCTATTGCAAGGATAATGGCTGGCAAACAAGATAAACTGTTTCTTGGCAATCTCAGCTCCAAACGAGACTGGGGCTATGCACCTGAGTATGTCTATTGTCAGTGGCTGATTCTTCAACAGGATAGCCCTGATGACTTTGTCATTGGTACTGGCAGGAGTTATAGCGTATCGAATTTTTTGGAAGCAGCCTTAAGTTATGTAGGCATTGAGATTGAGTGGCAAGGTAAGGATACTGAAAGGAAGGCCATCGTGCGTTCACACAAAGAAAATCTGTCTCATATCATTAAACAAGGCGCAAGCATTGTGGAGATAGACAAACGGTATATGCGCCCTACAGAAGTGGATTTTCTACTGGCAGACCCGTCGTATGCAAAGTCCAGACTTGACTGGGATGCTAAGGTATCGTTTGATGAGCTTGTTATGATAATGGTGGATGCTGATATGGAACTTGAAGGGCTAATCCCCATAGGCAAAGGTAAGGAAGTAATAAAACAAAAGGGGTTTGAGTGGCTGAGAAAATATTGAAGATGAATAAAGATGCCAAAATATATGTTGCAGGCCACAGGGGGCTTGTGGGGAGCGCTATTGTACGTAGGCTTCAAGGTGAAGGTTACACTAATATAATTATAAGGACACACGAAGAACTTGACTTGACAAACCAAGGTAGTGTCAAACAATTCTTTGAAAAAGAAACCCCTCAGTATGTATTTGTTGCTGCTGCAAAGGTTGGCGGGATTTTGGCAAATAATACATATCCGGCTGATTTTATTTATATAAACCTGATGATACAAGCAAATGTGATACATAACGCGTATCTTTATGGGGTGGATAAATTGCTGTTTCTTGGGAGCTCTTGTATTTATCCTAAGTTTGCCACCCAACCTATGAAGGAGGAATATCTTCTTTCAGGTGAACTAGAACCAACAAATGAACCGTATGCCTTAGCTAAGATTGCCGGCATTAAAACCTGTCAATCATATAATAGACAGTATAAAACAAACTTCATATCCATAATGCCAACCAATCTCTATGGCCCATACGATAACTTTGACCTTCGAAACTCACACGTTATTCCAGCCCTTATAAGCAAATTCCACAGTGCTAAGATAAAAAAAGAATCTGTCATACTGTGGGGAACAGGTAAACCACGGCGGGAGTTTTTACACGTAGATGATATGGCAAATGCCTGCGTGTTTCTTATTAATAACTATGACCAAAATGAAATAATTAACGTAGGTAGCGGCTTTGATATAACAATAAAAGAACTGGCAGAATCAGTAGCTGACGTTGTGGGCTTTACTGGAGATATTATTTGGGATAGCAGTAAACCAGACGGACATCCAAGGAAACTCCTTGATGTTAGCAAACTAACCGCCCTTGGCTGGCAACCAGTAATTGGTTTAAAAGAAGGGCTTACAAGTACGTATAAATGGTTTTTGGAAAACCAACCAAATATTTAGCATTTTAGATAAATATGGAACAAAAGCACATAGATAGAAAAAGCATACGAGCAAAAAACGCAACAAAAGGCCAAACGGTAGTCAAAACAATATGTATAAATAAGGAGTGTCAGTTAAGAGAGGTAGGATGTAAGGGTTTTGATGGCTGCCCAGGATATAAGACTATTTAACAATGTTTTTGGATATTGATAAACCCAAAGTTGAAGAACTATACAAAATAGCCAAACGTCTGGTACATATAGCTACCAACAAGGGAGTATCCATCTGTACGGCTGAATCCTGTACAGGTGGCCTTGTAGGTGCACTCATAACCTCCATACCCGGTAGCTCCAGCATGTACACAGGCGGTGTGATAGCTTACAGTAATACTATTAAAGAAAATTTGTTATCCGTATGCCCCGATACCATTAAAAATTATGGTGCTGTAAGCTCCCATACGGCAGAGGAAATGGCTTTTGGTATATGGAAAAAGCAACTAAACCCAAGCTATGCAATATCGGTTACAGGCATAGCCGGTCCAGCAGGCGGTACACCGGATAAACCGGTAGGACTTGTCTTTTCTACACTTATCACCTCCGACGGTACCGCTCATACGTATAAATTTAATTTTACTGGCAACAGGGAAGAAATTCGCTTTAAAACAGTAAGTAAGGTGATAGAGATTGTCTTAGAATTTTTGTACAAAGAAGAGTAGCGGACTACCCCTGTACGTCTATATAAGAGCAAACCTATGTGTTTGCCCTTACTTTTTTTGGTATACCCATACACTTCATATCTTCAAATATAAACTATCATAAAATGCACATATTGCTAAATTCCACCATCTGTATTAAACTATCTGCCTTAGGAGGTAACCGTTTATGATTGATTTGATATTTATTATAACCGGCATATTAATAACAGCTTATAGCGTTGTGGAATTGTTACAAGGTAGCACAGCTAGTTCCTTGAGCTTAAAACATTTTATGTCAAACAAAACGTTTATTGTTGGAATAATTATATTATTTGTTGGAATTGCAGGAAAAATATTTAAAATCCTAAACAAACGACCAAGAAAAACCCCAAGAAAAACCCCAAGAAAAACCCCAAGAAAAACCATAGAAGAGCAACCACCAGAAGGACAACCAGAGCAAACCCCCACGGACGATGAACAAGCACAACCGTCCACCACTGAGCCTAGCGATTATATCGATTACTCGGCCATTGAACAGGAACTAAGAAAGGCAGTCGAAGAAGAAGAGGAAGCACTTATAAGTGAGGAAGAGGAAGAAAGGGAAGAAATAACTGACCAGTCTATCGTTCCAACCAAACTACCAATTCCACCAAAAGAAAAGATAAGAATCGAAATAGAAACCGAAATGCTTAAATACGCCGCTCAACCACTTGAAGGCTTACAACTTGAGGGCTTACAAATTGATTTTATAAAAATGACAGACGAGGCTCTTTCAGAATACGAAGGTGGAGAACTCGCATATTATAATAATGAATATAAAACAGCACTTGCACACTTTAAGCGCTCAATTAAAATTGTTGAAGTTCCTTCCACATATCTTGCCCTTGGTAATAGCTTTTACTATATGACAAGAAGTGGAGATGCCATAAAATGCTATAAAAACGCCTTTAAACTATTTAAAGAAAAAGACGATAGAGAAAGCGCCGCTATCGCAATAACAGGCCTTGGTAATATTTATGCGGATAATGGAGAGTTGGATTTAGCACTAAAATACTTAACTAAAGCACTATCACTAAATAAGGAATTAGATAATAAGGTAGCGCAAGCAAATCTGGCTGGCCATATCGGTATTATATACTTCAATAAGGGAGACTTTAAACTATCACTTAATTATCATAAACGAGCCTTGTCTCTTGATAAGGAACTGGCAAATAAAACCGGCCAAGCCCAAGACCTCGGAAATATAGGAATCGTACATCTGGAAACAGGGGAATTTGACTTAGCCTTACAACATTTCAACGCTGCCCTTAACTTACATAAAGAAATAGGCGATAAACAAGCCCAGTCACTCGATTTAGGAAATATCGGTATTATATATCTTGAAAAAAATGAACCAGACTCTGCCCTTTCATATATAAATAATGCCCTTTCTTTATATAAAGAACTAGACAATAAGCAAGGTCAAGCTAACCATCTTGGAAACCTAGGCATCATTTACTCGAACAAAACAGACTACAATAAAGCACTGCAATACTATAAGGAAGCCCTCGTAATTAATGAAGAAATCGGCAACAAAGCCGCCCAAGTCCAAGATATTGACAATATCATCCAAATATATACAGAACAGGGTAACCTTGACTTGGCAATAGAATATCATAAAAAAGTAGCAGCATTACACAAAGAACTTGGAAATCAACAGGCACAAGCTAAAGCCTTAGAAAATATCGGTATGATCTACTGCGATAACGGCGACTACGATACCGGCTATGAATTCCTAAATGAGGCAAAGGAAATACTTACAAAAACATAAAGAAAAAAAATTAGAAGAGCGGGGGAACCCCTTTTTTGCCTAAAAGGGTTTCCCCCCGCTCTTGCCTTTCCTTTTTTTCAATCTTGTCAATTTTTTTATTCTTTTTTTCTACTTTATCTTCTATAATATTTGTCTCAAATGAAGATTGAGAAAATTGAGTTAAACGGTTTCAAGTCTTTTTCAGATAAAACCCCTATTTTAACGCACCATGGGATTACGTGCATAGTAGGTCCAAATGGTAGTGGTAAGAGCAACATATTTGATGCCTTCCGGTGGGTTCTTGGTGAGCAAAGTGCTAAGAATTTGCGTGGGGACAAGATGGAAGAAATCATTTTCAATGGCTCATCACAAAAAAAACCAAAGGGCATGGCTGAGGTAACGTTATACATGTCTGATTTAAAGAATCAGGCGGCTGAGGCAAATGGAAATGGCAGTAGGGGGTCGCGCAAGGATGATATTTGCACGGTAAGTCGGCGACTCTTTCGTTCCGGAGAGAGTGAGTACTTGATTAACAATAAAAAGAGCCGTTTAAAGGATATTCGGGACATTTTCCTTGATACTGGGATGGAGGTTAAGAGTTATTCCTTTATAGAGCAAGGGAGAATTAGTGAAATACTTGAAGCCAAGCCACTTGAGCGGCGATTCCTGATTGAAGAGGTGGCGGGGGTTATGAAGTACAAAGTAAAAAAGGCTGAGGCTCAGGCCAAATTAGACCTTGCCGCTGGCAATCTTACGCGTGTTAATGATTTAACAGAAGAGGTCAAGCGCTCACTTAATTCACTGGAGAGGCAAGTAAAGAAGGCGCTTAAATATAAAGAACTATCACAAGTGCTACGTTTAACGGAGCTAAAGATAGCCAAGCGGGATTATAGTGTTTTAGTGGCCAGTTTACATGAGGCAGAGGAACACATTAAAAATTATGGCATAGACCTTGAGAGGCTGAAGGAAGGGCTTATGCGCCTTGAAGATGAAAAGGAGGAAAGGGCAACTTCTCTTTTAGCACAAAAGGCCGCTCTTGATAAACTAATAGAGACTCAGCAGGCCTTTGAGCGGGATATATCTAAAAAAGAAAAAGAGATTGCCGTTTGGGACAATGAGCAGCAAAACATGGCAAAGCGTATAGACAATTTGAGTTCTTTACGTGTTGATTATGATAATGAGGGCAAAGGGGCGCTTATTCGTATAAATGAAATAGAAGCCCATGAGGTGGAACTTAAGAAAAGTCTTGCAAGCATGGAAGAAGTAATAGCAGCGCTTAAGGGGCAAACCGGTAATATTGAAGCGGATTTCAACCGTGTGGAATCGGAAGTTAAGGAAAGACATGGGGAGCTTTTTAAGGTATCTGAAAGATACACTAATCTATCAAACGAGATTAACAATATATCAAACATGATGCAGGGGCTTAGAAAAAAGATAGCAGCAGCGGTAGACGACCTTGAGCGGGCTAATCGGGATGCCTCGTTTCACACGCAAAAGCAGGAAGATACGCAAGCAAAGGTAATACAAAAGGAAAACACCTTAAAAAAAAGCAGGGAGAGTCGGGAGGTGCTTGCTGGGCAGCTGGAGATATGTGAAAAGACCATAGAGCAGATGCGTAAGGACATCCAAACTGTAAGGGAAGCACTTGCGTCAAATCGTGCACGGCTAAGTTCGCTTGAAGAGATAACGTCAAATGCACTGCGTATCGAGGAGATGGAAAGGGTTGTAAACATTGTTTCACCGTTACCGCATGTATTAAACGTGCCTGCTGAGTATGAAGTGGCGGTTGAAAGTGCTTTGTCGGTTAAATTAAGTGGCTTTATAGTATCCGATAAAGAGGAAATTAAAAAGGCAGTGAGCTTTGTCCAAGAAAAAAAGGGGCAAAAACGCGCCTTTATGGCAGTGGAGCTTTCAGGGTGTAGCGTTGATAATGGTAGTCGTGGGACTTCACCGCATGGGGCGCTTAGCGCCTTGGATATTGTGCAAACTGATACCGAGTATAGCGCACTTGCAAGGGCGCTTCTTAGTGGTATTTATATTGTTGATGACATAGATACGGCATTTAATTTAAGGCAAAATGGCACTGATAATTGTAGTTATATGTTTGCAACCAAAGATGGTGTCATTGTTGAACCATCCGGTGCTGTTATTATAGGTAAGGCCGGTGAGCTTTTAAAACACACAAGGCAGATACGCACACTTAAAGAAGACATTACGACTAACGCTGAAAAACTGCAAGGGCTTGAGGTATCGTTTACTAAGGTAAGTGAGGAACGAAAGCACATAGCAGACAGCATAAAAGAAAACGATAGGTTTATTATAAATTTAGATAAAGAAGTAATGGCGCTACGGGAAGAAGTGAAAAAACACGCAGCCGAAGGTGAGCGGCTTAGGCGAAAGGTAAAGTACATAGAAACCGAAAAGGGGGAAAACGAAAAGGAGCTTGGTGTTTTAACCACTAAACATGAAAATAAAAAGATAGAGTTAGACACAACTGGTGCCAAAAAACAGGAGTTGAACCAGCAGATAGAAAGGCTAAGGGAGCAGACGGCGCAAAATAAGCTTCTTCTTGAAAAAACCCGCTCAAGCTTACATGAAAAGCAGATGGAACATACCCGTACCAATGAAACACTGAGGTCTTTGGAAAAGGAAAGGCTTTCCACTAGAAAACGTATCGAATCTGTTGAAAAACGTTTAGGCTCAACAACCGATGAGGTGATAAGTCTTGAAGCTAAAATCCAAGGTCTTAAAACCACTGTAGAGCATCAGAAAGAAGAAGTACAAGGGCTTTCCGTAAAGCTTGCACAAATAAAAGAGGAGGTGGCTAATGAAAAGGAAAAGATTAACACCCACATGATAGAAATACAAGAAATAGAGCACTCCATAAGCCACACAAGGCATGAGATAGACGATATTAATGTTAAAACTAAGGATATGGAAATACGCCGAGCTGAGCTAAAACTAAAGGTAGCTAACATTGTAACCTATGTAACGGAAAACTACGAGACTAACATTGAAGAGGTAGAAGCGGAGACTCCTTCCGAGGGGGAGGAAAACCAAGTGGATGAGCTTAAGCAAAAACTAAAAACCATTGGCTCTGTAAACCTGCAAAGCATAGAAGAATATGATGAGGTAAAGGGCAGGTTTGATTTCTTGACAACACAACAAAACGATTTATTACAATCCATTGCAGAGCTTGAAGAGGCTATAAACAAAATAAACACGACAACTAGAAAAAAGCTCTGGGATTCTTTTAACACGCTAAAGGAGAAGTTCAAGGAAACCTTCACATTCTTTTTTGAAGGTGGCACGGCTGACTTAATCCTAACAGATTCAACAAATATTTTAGAAGCTGGCATAGACATAGTGGTGCAGCCACCGGGTAAACGGCTTCAAAATATCAATCTGCTCTCAGGTGGCGAAAAGACGCTATCGGCAATATCGTTGATATTTGCAGGGTTTCTAATAAAACCGACTCCGCTCTGTATCTTAGATGAGGCAGATGCTGCCTTAGATGAGGCAAACTCCGTACGGTTTTCATCTATGCTTAAAAGACTTGCTAACAATACGCAGTTTATCGTAATAACACACAAACGAAGCACTATGGAGATAGCTAACCACTTATATGGGGTATCAAGCGAAGTGCTGGGGGTTTCAAAGATAATCTCTATGAAATTCGCAGAAGAAGAGCCGCCCGTTGCTAATGCGTAAACTCAACATATAGGTGCATATTATACCCAAACAAACTTGAACCCCAAAACACCATTTTCATGAGGTATAATAAAAAATACAGCCATTATTTATTGCAAACTATTTTTATTTTGCTATAAATAGTTTGGGCCATTTTGAATAAAACTGTATCTCTAAAGACTATTTGACTTTCTTATCTTTATAATGATAATGTATTATTAAGCCAATTAGTTAAGTAATTGGTTAAAAGGAGTCTGCTTTTGGAAACTAAGAAATATATGACTAAAATAATTGACGCTCTTTCTTTTAGAACCCATTTAGGTGCCATAATGAAAGAGACAGAAAAGAAAAATATCCGTTATTTGGTGAGTCGTAGAGGCAAGCCTAAGCTGATTATTTTAAGCGTTGAAGACTATTTGAGAAATATAGTTGGAGAAGATGAACTTTTGGTTAAAATTCAAACTGGCGCTAAAACATTGGGCTTAGAGCAAATGACAGGAGAAGACATTGATGAAGAAATACAGACTTATCGGAAAGAAAAAAATAATAAAAACTAATCTTTATGCTAAAAGTGGTAATTGACACCAATGTTTTAGTGTCAGCTTTTCTTAAACAATATAGCTTGCCGGGACTTATTCTAAATTTAGCTCTTAAGCAAAAGGTATTTTTGTGTCTAACAGAAGAGATTATGAAAGAATACCAAGAAGTTCTGAGTCGAGATAAATTTATACGAATTAAAGATAAATACGCAAAAGAAATAAAGGATTTATGGGATACTTTTCGAAAAATAGGTCTATGGGTTAATTACCAAAAATCAGTAAATTTTATCAATAACGACCCATCGGATAATATGTTTCTCTCCTGCGCTCCTTCTTGTTTTCATCATCAAAGACCTTCTTAAAGGCTATATCGCCTTTGATATCTACAAACCGCATAATTAATTATACAGTCAATGTCATTAACTTAACGGATTCATCCTCTAACCATTGAGAGATTACTCGTTTTCAGCTTGCAATGATAGGCATTTAAAAATCCCCTTGAGTCATAATATAGCACATTTTGATTTGATAAGAACACTAAAACATAGGGCAGACACTCGAAAGGTCTGCCACTACGGTACACGTGTTTTTGTATGGGCGAACCTTTCGCGTGTTCGCCCTTAAGTTTGTTATCTATTAAATCGAAATGTGCTATAAACCCTTAAGTTAATGACATTGATTATACAGTATTTTGTTTTATCTCGGAAAGGGATTTAAACAAATTCTCTTAACAATAGTAACCACTCTCAAGACGGTGGTAAGGGCTTGTATATTACAGTTTCCCAGTTATTTCTTCTTAACATTCGATAGACAGTGCTTTTATGAACTGTAGTACCTAAGCGTCTTTCTAACTCCAAATGCACCTCGTTAGTTGTTACAATCCACCCAGCATTTACTTTTCGTTTCATCTGTGTAATAAACTCCTTTTCCTCAGCCAAGCTCATAATCGCCCTTTGTCTTTGTCCCTTTCCGTTTGTCTCTATTGCCTTTACGCCATAACGCTTATAAGCGCTTAATAAATTATTTACAGTTTGTTGCGCAACACCAAAGATTTGTGCTATTTCTCCTGTTGTAACTGGACTATATAATGCACATGATATTATCATCCACCTCCTCATTAACCAAAATTCACCAGCTGCCATCTTGATTTTCCTTTCTATTGCCTTTTTCGATAAACACCTATTGCCTTTTATTAATCTTTTCATGTCCTCTACCTCCCCATTAATAAAACTCTCATCGAAATATAAAAAGCATTTAGAAATATTACAAATATATAACAATATTGTAATTGATATTACTTTGGATGTCAATAATATATACCTCGTTTAGTTATATAATTATTGTATAAGTAAATAATTATTATTTTTTTTCTATAAATAAAAATTACAATACAAGTCATATAAAATGTATTTATTAAATTTGTAGGGAGGCATTCATTTAAACAATATTATTATATTACAAGTACTTATGATACTAAATGTTGTAAACCAATATTCCAAGATTAAAAATGATTGGAATTTTTATGCTACCAGATTACAACTAACAGCAATTTTGGGTGTGTAAAATTAAATAAAGTTAATTTTATATACCAAAATGCCACTTGTTTTTTTTTGTTTAATATCAATACCGTTCGGCATTACTTATGCTGTAGGGTGTAGTGAGAGTTAAAATACTCTTAGAGGCATTATTTTGTGTTCATTTGTCATTGCGAGGAGTGTAACGACGAAACAATCTCGTTTTTTACCAAAGAGAGATTGCAGGGAGGTGCGCCTCCGCACCTTCGCTACGCTTGCAATGAGGCTGTGTCGCAATTAAAAGTTGGTGTTCAAAGTGGAGGGAAATATTCATAAATCGGACAAATAATGTAAGTTATTCTTAAAATAACGTTCCATATTGGTGCAAAGTGGAGGGAGGTTTAAAATTATTTTGTTGAATCTTAATTGCGACACAGCCTCAATGACAAGACATGGGGTTGGCTTCTTAATGTTCCAGTGTTTTTATCAAATCGAAATGAGCTATATTAATTACTAAATATCCTTGAAAGTCAAGCTATAAGTGATACCACCCTGTTGATAGATGTCAATGTGTCCTTGCAGTTGGATAGTTGCCAGTGAGTGTATAAGTTGTAGTCCTAGTGTTTCGGAGGTTTCAAGGCTAACGTTTTCAGGGAAACCAACACCGTTGTCTTTTATTATTAGATTTATGGAGCCATCTTCCGTGGTATTTAGGGTTATATCAACTATTCCTGTTCTATCATCAGGAAAGGCATGTTTTATAGTATTTGATATAATCTCGTTTACTATAAGGCCGCATGGTATGGCTGAATCTATGCTTAAGCTTACTGGCTTAAGGTTTGTTTGCAAGCGGACTTTGTTTCTGCGTATACAGTAAGAATTAAATAGGTCATTAATTAGTTGTCTTATATAGTCTGTAAAATCAATGTCGCTGAGGTTTTCTGACTGATACAATTTCTCATGAACCAATGCCATTGATTTTATCCTATGTTGACTTTCTTTAAGCATGTTTTTATAGTGTATATCATCAATAGAATCAAGTTGGAGGTTTAAAAGGCTACAGATTATTTGCATGTTGTTTTTTACCCGGTGGTGTATTTCACTAAGTAAAAGTTCTTTTTCTTCTAAAGAGTTTTGCAGTTGTTTTTGCATGTCCTCTTTTTCAGCGATGTCTCTTATAAGCGCCTCTTCATATTCTTTTTGTAAGGTAGTATCCTGAGCTATGATTAAATAACCTGCTATGTTGCTGCTATCTTCTTTAATCTTTACGATTTTAATATCGAGGTATCTAAGTTTACCAGCCCAGTTTTTTTTAATTAAAACATTATAATCGTTATTGTTATAAACATTTTGCTTGAATCTTTCAATATTTACATTTTCTTTTTCTAAAAATGTGATAAGATTATTCCCCACCGCACCACTTGCTGTAAGGCCTGAAAATACCTCAGCCATTGGATTAAAATATTTAATTTTAAAATCTATATCAGTACCTACGATTGCAATATTTGAGGTGGAAGACAGTATCTTGTCAAGGTAGAGTGTTTTTTCATTTAGGGCGTAGATGTTTTTGGTTAAAAGATTATTTACTGTCCTTAGCTCTTTTTCCTTTGTAAGCAGTTTAAGGTAGAGATTTAGTTTATTTAAAAATTGGTTGTCATCTATCGGTTTTGTTATATATTCAATAGCGCCTATCTTATAACCTTTTTGCAAAAACTCTTCAGCCTTGAATATTGCCGTTAAAAATATAATTGGTATATGTTTTGTTCTCTTATTAGACTTAATAAGCCTTGCTGTTTCAAAGCCGTCTACTTCAGGCATTTGTACATCCAGCAATATTAAGTCTATTTGTACGTTTAGTAGCACTTCAAGCCCTTCTTTGGCACTGGTTGCTTTGTATATGTTGCATTTATCCTCTGTATTAGCTAATATAGATTCTAACGTGTAAAGATTGTTTTCATTGTCGTCAATGCAAAGAATATTAAATATATGTTCAATTAAAGGCATGATTGGCTAATCATTAGTGCATAGGCGTGATTTAATTTAATAAACAATAATATATCCTTTTTTTTAGTTTCAAAAAACCATTATAATACTATCAATAAGACTATTATAATAGATTTGGTACAAAAAGAAAAGATTGCCATGAATAGTGTCAAAAAAAAAGATTTATGCGCAGTTGGCAAGTATTTGTTATAAAACTAAGGGGATGATTTAATGTCATGAAAAAATATATGTTTTTTTTCATAATAGGTATTTTGTTATTACCTTTAGAGTCTGGCTATAGCTATCATGATGTGGAAATGGATGGGGTACATGTTTACAGGTGTTGTATAGAGATTGGCTATGAGCTAAGTAGTATAGAAAGGCATCTAAATGTTGTGCAGGATGTTAAACCGGTTGAAAGAAATGTTGCCTTTAAACCCCATCATATATGGCAAAAGACCTATGAGGTATTAATTAAAATTAACATTTTGCGAGAAAAGCTAAATATACCCATTATTTCAGTATCTTCTTGGCAGCCAGCTAAGGCGATTGATATGATATTTGTGTATGAACAAGTTGAGCGGATACTAATGGAACTTAAGTTTATAAAAAGAAGGCTTGGTATAACGGAAACTACTGCTTTTAACCAAAAGGACGATTTTTCTATGAAAACTCCTAATGATATCTTCACTACGCTTGATGTAATTTCTGCCAGAATGGATTTACTAAACGGTGAGCAGTTTACGCCTGCTAATGTTTTTTCTGAAGGTATGCGTATATTAGAAGATGTTACTACTATACTGGACAAATTAAACATAATTGATAATACGATACCGCCCAAGAAAAATAAGGATGCCTTACCAAGGGATACCTTTGCAACAGCTTATGAACTAATGAAAGTTGTGCAAACAATACAAGGTATGGCTGGTGTAGAGACAACGGATTTTTATGCCTTTAAGGCACGCGAGTCTATAAATCCAAAGGATGTCTTTGAGATGACTTTGATGGTTGTAGCTGAGCTTCAAACGGTTAAAGCCAGTCTTGGCTTAGTAAACTCTATGACACCTTCTGCAAAGTATTATGAAAATAAGGTACCCGGAGATGCTCAGCAAATTTTAGGCTGGTGTATTAAACGTTTACAGTTAATCAAATCCTTACAGTAGTTTTGGTTTTTATTGAAAAGTTAAAGAGAGGTGTTTTTATTGAATAAGTTATTTATATGGAATTTTCAAAATACCAGTATTAAATTTAAGTTAGGGATGCTTTTATTTATCATCGTGTTTTTGTCAATGTCTGTTATTGGTTATTACGGGTTTAGAAGTGCTACGGATGCTTACAGAGAAAAGTCCCTTGATTTAGCTATAAATGAAGTTAAGATGCTTTCTATTGAAATAAGCAGATACTTAGGAAGTGTGCCGCAGGATTTGGTGTTTCTTTCTGAGTTAATGAGTTTTGAGCGTTATCTTAGTTGGGAAGATGTTGGTGAAAAATCCTTTAAAGATAGATGGTTAAGAGAAACTGTTCGGATATTTTATGATATATTAGTTTCAAAAAAGAAATTTCATAATCTGCTTTTCATTAGTCAAGATGGATATATAAAGGTACGGGTTATCTATGATCATAATAAAGATGAGGTTTTTATTGATTTAAATCCAGATGATATTAACTACCTTACTGATACCTTTTTATCTAATGCTATGATGTCGAAAAAAGGGATTGTCTCAGTATCAGATATACAGTTGTATACGGAAAAAGGGAAGATTGTAAGACCGGTGATACCTGTAGTTAGATATGCTATCCCAATCATTGATAAAAATAGTGTGAAGAAGGGGATTTTGGTATTTGATGTCTTAGCTGATAAAGTTTTAAGTGTTATGGAAAGTAAAGAGATACAAAAAAATGCTACAAATAGTTATGCAGTTAATCATTTGCATATGATTAATATGGAAGGGGATTATCTTTACCATCATAATGAGAGCAAGTTATGGGCCTCACAGTTAAATGGGGATGCTTCTTTTGCAAGAGATTTTCCGGAAATATTTAAACTGATGAAAACAGAAGAATCTGGTACTTATTTAGGTGATGGCTTAATAACAAGTTTTATTAGATTTTATCCTATCTTAAATGATAAAAACTATTACTGGATAGTATTTTCACAACAATATGAAAGTGATGTCATGCGAAAACTGCACAACTTTAAGTACGCATTTATCATTATTTTATTGGCAGTATTGCTTGCAGTAGGCTTAGTTATAAAAATATTTATAGGAGGCATGATACCGCCGCTATTGTTTGTTACAAGGCATTTAAGGCATATGGCAAGGGGCGAAATCCTTGATGAAGAATATGAGTATTCGGCAAAGGATGAAGTTGGTGATATGATTGAATCCACCAATCGGTTAATAAGTAACATACAATTGACGATTGAGCAGGCAAATGCTGTTGCCTTGAGGGACTTTACTAATGAGGTTACCGTACAGTCTGAGCGAGACCTCTTAGGCAATGCACTTAAAAGTATGATGCTGTCTTTGCAGGATATAACCTCTGTTATATATGCAGTTGCCAGGGGAGACCTAACAAAGAGTGTTGATATAAAGGGAAGTAACGATTTTTTAGGGCAGGCTATAACTCAAATGATTTTAAATCTGCGTGAGGTTGCTACGGTTGCTCAAAAAATCTCAAAGGGGGATTTTTCCCATGAGTACGAGATTAAGGGTGAAAAGGATATGTTGGGACAAGCCCTCTATCAAATGGTTATGGTCTTGCGTGATGTGGTAAAGCAGGCAAATGCTATAGCGGCTGGGGACTTTAACGTAGTTGTTGCCTCAAGAAGTGATAAGGATGAGCTGGGTACAGCTTTGATTATGATGACTAATAGGCTGCGTGATAGTTCTTTACAAAATGAGACACAAAATTGGCTTAAAGATGGCCTTAATGGTCTTAATAATGTGCTTACTGGCAATCAAACGGTTGAGGTGTTAGGCTATAAGGCGTTGCAGTACATTGCATCGTATACGCAGTCTGCTTTGGGGGCTTTCTACCTGTATAGAAGTGAAACAGGCGACCTTACTCAGTACTCATCGTACGCCTTTGTGGAAAGAGAGGACCTTGCCAGCAAGTTTAAGATTGGTGAAGGGGTTGTTGGTCAGGTGGCACTTCAAAGTACACCTATTCTTTTAAAAAATATTAAAAGGGCACAGGCTATTATAGCTACTGGCACAACGAATGAGCCGCCACTAAATACCTACACATTTCCATTGTTATACGAGGGAGAAATGTACGGCGTTGTGGAGCTTGGAAGTCATGAGGTGTACACTAAGATAAAGATGGAGTTTTTGGCGGCGGCAAGCAATATTTTTGCTAGTTTTTTATTTACTGTACTACAGGCAGAAAAGGTGCGGGTACTTTTAGAGGAATCTGAAAGGGTAGGAGAAGAACTTAGAAGGAGTTCACAGGAACTTGAAGAGGCAAACGTGCAAATGGAGCAGCAGCAGCAAGAACTTGAGGCTCAAACTGAGGAGCTAAAAGAGCGCAATAAATCCTTAATAGCAACCCGTGCTGAACTTAATAGAAAGGCTCAGGAACTTGAGCTAAGCAATAAGTATAAGTCCGAGTTTCTGGCTAATATGTCTCATGAACTGCGGACTCCGCTTAATTCGATAATATTACTTTCTAAACTTTTAAGTCAAAATAAAAATAACAACTTTAGCCCCGATGATGTTAAAAAATTAGATGTTATACATGCCTCCGGTAACGAGCTTTTGCGATTGATTAATGACATCCTTGACTTATCTAAAGTAGAGGCTGGTAAAATATCTTTAAATATAACAAGCTTTTCAACAACAGATTTTGCTAATAATTTAAAAGAAATGTTTCAAGACATGGCTAATGAAAAGGGACTTCAATTTGTTGTTGCTGATAACCTAAATGTTACAATTGCAACCGATGAGGAAAAACTCTCTCAGGTTATTCGCAATTTGCTTTCAAATGCCTTCAAATTTACAGAAAAAGGGACTGTGTCTTTTGAAATATCGCCAAGTAAGGATAAGGACTTGCCAGTGCAAATGGCTGTTATTGATACTGGTGCAGGTATTCCTGAAGATAAGCTTTCAATTATATTTGAGGCATTTCACCAAGTGGACGGCTCTATAAGTAGAACGCACGGGGGCACTGGCCTTGGGCTTTCAATAAGCAAGGAATTTGTGCGGCTTTTAAAGGGTAGAATTCTGGTCTCAAGTGAAGTTGGTAAGGGCAGTGAGTTTACACTCTTGCTACCATCTTCGATAATTTTAGGTAAGCAAATTTTTGATAATATTCATATAAAAAAGGAAAAGAAGACGGAAAATATCGCCTTTGATGTAGAACCGTCAAAGGTAGAACTGGAACATAATATCAATACTGAAAACGTAAGCCTAAACATAACTGATGACAGAAATAACGTGGCAAACGGCGACCGTGTGATACTTGTAATTGAAGATGACCTTGTGTTTTTGGATATGCTTTGTGATGAAATACGTGAGTATGGGTTTAAGGTCTTGGCTACTAATTTAGGGAAAGAGGGGCTTGAGCTTGCTGTTAAATATCTACCAACGGGGATTGTCCTTGATTTGGGGCTGCCCGATATGGATGGCATTGAGCTATTAAAAAGTTTAAAGGCAAATATTAATACACAGCATATACCGGTAAATATACTTTCTGGGTGGGAGAGGGATATTGCATTTCAAAAGCTTGGGGCTATTGGGTTTACTAAAAAACCTGTTACACATGAAGATATTAAAGACGTCATTAAAAGACTGGATAGTTTTTCAGAAAAATATCCAAAGGACTTGTTAATTATTGAGGATAACGAGCACCAAAGAGATGCCCTTGAGGAGTTTTTGGATGAGGATTATGTAAATATTAAGGGGGTTGCCACTGTTGCGGAGGCAAAGGAGGAGATTAAACGTGGGATTTACGATGCCGTCGTCGTAGACCTTCAGCTGGAAGACGGCAGTGGCCTTGAGATTTGTAAATTTATCAGCGATGAACAACTGGAAATTCCAGTTGTAATATATACGGCTAGGCAGTTAACCTTAGAAGAGCAAGGGCAAGTAGAGAGATATTCAAATAGCATAATAGCAAAGAGCGCTAATTCCTATTTGCGTCTTAAAGAAGAAATCGGGCTTTTTTTGCATAAACTAGATAAACTTCAACAAAAAGACTCACAGAAAGCACTCTATAAGGAGCGAATTCTTGACGGTAAACGTATCGTTATTGTTGATGATGATTCGAAAAATATATTTGTGATGTCTGCAACACTTGAAGAGTTTGGTGCTGAAACGCTCATAGCCTTAAACGGTGAAAAGGCTATTGAGCTTTTAAAGGAAAATCCAAATGTAGATTTGATTTTGATGGATATAATGATGCCTGTTATGGACGGTTACGAGGCAATTAAAAACATTCGACGGGATGAACATATACGGCATATACCGATAATAGCGTTAACGGCAAAGGCTATGAAAGATGATAGGCAGAAATGTATAGCAGCAGGAGCTGATGAGTATATTACAAAACCTGTGGATTTTGATATGTTAATTAGGTTAATAAGTGCATGGATAGACAAACAGAAATGATAAGTTAAGGAAAGAAAAAAAACGGGGGGAAACCCCTTTTAGATAAAAAGGGTGCGGAGGCGCACCTCCCTGTTATCCCCCCGCACCCCTTACGGGAGTGCGCCTACGCACTTCCTAAAACTTCTATCGTCGTAATAGTCCAGCCCCCTGTCTCGTCATTAAGACTGTGTCGCAATTAAAAGTTGGCGTTCCAAGTGGAGAGAAATATTCATAAATCGGACAAATAATGTAAGTTATTCTTAAAATAACGTTCCATATTGGTGCAAAGTGGTCAGGATTGCCCAACATGCCATTATTCGATATAACGACATGGTTAAACGCTCCTCTGCCCTTGTACTTTGCACTGGGATACTTGACACACTACACTTAAAAATACCACATGACATTACTGGCAAATAGAGCGTTATACATAGTTGTTAAAGAACATTAACGGTGCAAAAAATCACCTTTGGACCGCATAGGAAACCTCTGTCCTCTTTCTACTATTAGTATAACAAAAATCAAGTTTATATGTATATTTTTTACAATTCTTCTATTAAAAACCAATACCGTTCGGCATTAATTATGCTGATGGTATAGTTACAGTTAAAAACACTTTCACGGTGTATTTATTTTGAGTCTATTTGTCATTAGCGCATTTCGATTTAATAGGTAACAAAAATAGGGCGAACACATAGGTTCGCCCCTACAAAAATACGGGTATTGTAGGGGCAGACCTATGTGTCTGCCCTATTTTTATTATCTACACTTTGTCCTTATCAAATCGAAAGGTGTTATAAATTTGTGAAATTTTATTTAAACAATATTTATGCCGAACGGTATTGATTAAAAACCGCTAACACTACCTTTATCTTTCAATTTTATAACACATAAACTCCAGTGCCACAAATACCTTATATATTCCATCGTTACATCAAACAACATAATCCTTTACTTTAACTCACAAAATCTCATGCGCTACAGAAAGACTTATTTTTCTTAAAATTATACACAAACCTATAATAATTATGCAACAAAAATTATCACTAAACCATAAAATAATCTTCATTCCGGTGTATTACACAATTGCCATCACATTTAATATATTCTTCATCTGTTTTACAAAGAGTATAAAATCTAACACTATCTTGCTCTACATCTATTATGGACATTACCCTTTCTTTTACCTCTATAAGGAGGCTTTCTGTCAAAAAACACTCAAAAACGCTCCTTTGCACCCGCAGTCCAAAATTTTCAAGTTCATTTGATAATTTTTCTCTGCACCTATCATCTGTTATATCGTAAGTTATGACTGTCAACATTTACAAGCCACCCCCAAAACTATAGCACATTTCAATTTGATTACGACACTACCCATTCAGGACTACCACTAGGGGCAAGCCCTTAGTTTTTATTACCCATTAAATCAAAATTCGCTATATTACTAAACTATAAAGAAACCACAATCATCCTCAACAACAGCCTCTCCATAAAATTCAGCTTCTGTCTCACATTTACGGCAAAGTCTGTAGTATCTTACGTTGTCTGTTTCTTTATCTATCATACCTGCAATTGTTTTTCTTATCTCAGCAAAGTATGTGTCTGATATCCTACATTCGAAAACACTTTTTTGGACCCTCAACCCAAAACCTTCCAAAAGTTTTCCAACTCCAAGTCTAATGTTGTCATCCGATATGTCGTAAGATATTATATATGTCATTTTTATTTAATCGTAAATGGTTTATATTCCTGTAACGTTCCTTCGATTAATCTTTTAAGCATTTGAACCTGTAAATCCATACATCGCCTGTAGTCTGTGCGAATTCCAGATGTTTTATGTAAAATCAGACTGTTCATTTTACTTTCAAATGCCTTTATAAAAACCTTCCTTGCATTGCTCTTTAAAAGACAAGGAAAGCCATCACTGTCTGATATATCAAAATCATCAAGACTTAGAGCGTTTCTTGAAATAATATTAAGCACCACAGCATCAACAACAGGAGCCCTAAATTCCTCGACAAGATCGGAAACCAACGCGGGATGTCCGTGTCTTATACCGTGTAAAAAACCTGCATAAGGATGCAGTCCGTGAGACCGCACTAATGCGTAAAAATTATAAAAGAGCAGGGTATATCCGTAGCTTAGCATACTATTTACCGGATCAGTAGGCGGTTGTTTTTTTCTCGCGTTAAAACCCCACTCACTGCCTACTAAAGCCCTTAAGACAGAAAAATAAGCTGCAGAACCTGCCCCCTCCATACCCATAAGCTCAGCTATGGTTTCCACGCTAGATAGTTTATTTAGTACTGAATTAATAGTGTTTATAGTTGTACCAAGTATAGGTTCATTTCTATTTCTATCATATTTTTGCATAAGTATTTTGGAATTAAGCAATTTGGCTCTTACGATGGCTTTACCAACGGTTAACGAAAAACCTTCGCTGCCTGAAAGCTCAAACTGTTTGGCATGGAGTACTGGGTTAACATAATTGAATGACTCCACAGCTCCATAGTATTTTCCAGTACTTGAAAGTATTATTATAGGAATATCTTGCTCAAGGCAATACTTCATTGCCTGAGTGGTTACCTGTATGCTCCCAAAAAGTAATATCTGGTCTATTTTTATAGCTGGAATTTCTTTAATTACCTGCTCACCCTTTGTTATAACTATCCGCTCATCTTCTTTTCTTAATACAGAGCCCTGTTCCATAAACTCTTTATCCAAAAGTGGAGTAAGCACAAAACATGCAGCGGTTTGCACTACTCTGTCTCTTACTGTGGGAATAAGGAGTTTTCTAAGCGTTCCATCGGATTTTTTTATACCTATTTTACGCAGCGGTAAAGAGCGGTAAGTTTTGTCAAGGAGAGAGTTCCTTAATGATGTAAGTCTGCTATTAAGACTAACCGAGAACTCTTCAATAGTTATATTATCAATTCCCGGAGCCCCTGCATTTTCTTCAACCTTATCAAAGGCATCACATAGATTTCTAAAAGAGCATATATCCTCAAAAAGCCCCATTACTTCCTCCCTATGAGAAAGCTTAAAAATTAGTAATAGTTCAGCCCCAACTCTGTCATTGCAAGCGTAGCGAAGGTGTGTAGGCACACCTCTGCAATCTCTATAAAAGGCGGGATTAAGGGAGGTGCGCCGACACACCCTTCGTCGCTTACGCTCCTTGCAATGGCAAATTTGTTATCTAACACTATCTATTCAGGACTACCTGAAATTTTATATCTACCAAAACCGCTTGTAGTATTTTGACCCACACCGACTAGCTCGCCTAATTTTAAAAATGGATATAACCTTACTAAGTCTCCTTTTAAATAAAGAGTGCCCTGATGGCCTCCAATCTTTTGATGTTTTTTCTGTCTTGACGAATATCTTTCGTAATCCTTCCATGTAGTTACAGATTTCATCTCAATTTGGTTTGCAATTTCTAACAAGGCTTTCTTTTCTTTCTCTATTGCATCTTTATTAACAGATACAAAACCGCCATATAGATTAGTAAGATTTAGCAATCTTTTTATTAGATGCTTAAAAAAAATATAAAATGTAAACTCCGAAAAATATAACCCATTGGCATCATCTTTTAGTTTTATAGGCGTTTCAAGCTCTATAACCAACGTCTTATATTCACCTAATTGCCATGCACCCATATCATTAACATTAAGCGCAGTAATGTTTTTAATATCAAACATTCCTCTGCCACCGTCTATACTGGTAACACTTAAATCTGTAATAACATAAACAAATTTTTCTATCTGCTGTGCTGCCTCACCTATTAATATAAAATCAAGATAAAATGCCTCACCCTTTAAATAAACCTCTTTTTTGTCTAAAACCGGCCGTATAACGTAGGGGTGGGGTTTGTTCACAAAAAAATAGCCATAAAAAAAACAATCCTTAGATACATCACATAATCTGCACTGCGGCTCGCTTAACCCATAAGCGCACGAAAGGGCTATTAATCTCCTGCCAAGGGCACCACGCCACCTGTCCCCCTTTTTTTCGTCATTGCCAAAGTACAGCCGCCCTGTCACCTCAAGGTCAAATCTTATTCTTACAATATTCAGTCCAGAAATAAGATCGTAAATAGTAGCAAAATCAGCCTCTTTGATGTTATACTCCCCACACGATTTAAATAACTTTTTAAAGAATGACTTTCTTTAAATATACTACAATATTAATATAAAAATTACAATATTTGCACCCAATGTCATTGACTTGTAGGCATGATGGACTGATATACTATTGAGAGAGATTGTACGATACCGGCTTGGCCTGTTTGTGCAAGTGGTAAAAATCCGGGGAAACTTGGGCTTTTTGATTTTAGAGCTAACTCACATGTCTCTTACGATGAAGGGGCTGTGTTAACGTCTCGCTATATAAAGACTAAGCTTAAACTAAAAATGCCTTAACTTAATGGCATGCATAGGCGCACTCCCCAACCCAGCTCTCCTTTTCATAAGGTGCTAAGGTATAAATCATGTTTTTAAAATTTTATAAAGTCTCTTTAGGTCTCCTATAACAATTGGCATGCTAATCTGCTTAATAAAACTTCCGCCATGTGCAATTGAATTTCGTTCTTTATAATATTCGGAAACCCTATTGAAGTCTCTGCCATCTTTTTGGGTCAATAGAGCTAACCTTTTTTTAAAATATAAGTCTGCGTCTGGTTTACTAGGCAATATTTCCCAAGATGCTTTTTGCCTCCAAGACTTAATTGTGCTCTTTTTTTTCTTTATTAGTTTAGCACTTTCTACCCTTATTCTATCTTCCAAACGCGAGAACATAAATATAAAATACGCTTGATCATTTATTTCTCTTTTGCGCTTGTATTTTTTTTCTTTTTGTACCCAACCACGCTGCACTGCTTTAAATTCTTCGGAAGAATATTGGTTATCAATCTCATTATATTGAATCTCCAATTCTTCGAAAATATTCATATTCAGGTTACAAGTTCCGTAATGAATGATGAATCTAGTTCCTTACTATATCTCCTATTTTTTGGTGTAAAAACTTGCCATTTAGGTTCTTTTCCTTTTTCTGCAATATCTACAACAATATAAGCTCCAGATTCAGTAAGGATATCAACCCTTCCATTTGCGCCTATCACCCATAAACCTATTGGCTCAAATATAGCAATAATTATTTTATCTTTGTAAATATCAAGAATTGGGATATTTTCAGAGTTAACATTATATTTACGCATTAATTCTTCATACATAATTGTAGACCTATTTTTCTTGCATATAATATTCTTTTTGCCAGATAACGTTTTTTCAACAAGTAAATACAAATTGTTGAGACGCTCTTTCCAGTCCTTTACTCTTTCTTCAATATCTAATTTATCAATGCCATTCATAATGATTACTTTCTGTGATAGTATTTATACTCTTATATGCGATGCATACTTTTATAATTTCAATATAACCAACAATATAATGTTATATAAAAATATTATAACAAATTTTTAAAATATTTTTTAAAATAATGTTTTGCAAATATATACTCAAAGAAATTAGGTTTGCAAAGAAATAACGAGTAAAGTATGGATGTCCATACATGGGATTCCAAAGGGACTAGTCCCTTTGGCGGGAGAATGAGGGCAGCGCCCTCATTCTTTAGTCCTTTTCTTTGATATAAAGTTTTGCAAACCATATTTCTTTTGGTATAATTTGTCAAAGTTTCTCTCTTATCTTTAAAAAATCGTTCTTCTTAACTCAACAACGTTATCTTTTCTAAAACATCATCAACTGTAATTAAGTCCACACAAGTAGTACCACGCAACAGACAGTTATCCTGTAAATAGCAAGGCTGGAAACTACTAAAAAAATTATCAGGATTATAATAAGAACAGATTTTATTTTTTTGAATTACCGTAGAGTTTGCTCCAAGGGGGCCAAACATAACACCTGACGTTGGTCCAAAAAGTCCAACCGTAGGCACTCCAACAGCAGCAGCAACGTGCATCGGACCGGTATCTACGCTTATAAATAACGAACACTCAGCTATTAAGGCTACTAAGACATCAAAGTCCATATACCCTATAATCGTTGGTTTGGATTTTGTAAAACTGGAGACAAGTTGAACATATGTTTTATCTGTAGAAAATATAAGCACTGCATAGTTTTGTGAAAGTGTATCGCACAACTTAGCAGTGTTTTTAGCATCCCAACCCTTAATTTTCAGATTACTTGTTGGGCAAATGCCAACTATTTTTTGTCCTTTAATAAATTCTTTAGCCTTTTTCGTAGCTTCTGCGCTTATTAAGAGTTTTGGTGTAGTGGTATTATTTATAGTAAAACCAAGCCCTCTTAGTATATCAAAATACCCCTCAACCACATGTCTTTGGCTACTCATGTATTTTTCTAATAATGGTTTCAAAAAAATTAGCTCACCACTTAACCCATTCTTGACACCGTGACGTATCTGAGTAGTATATGGTAGCCTTTCGTCATTTCTAATAAACACGCAATCAAAGGCATTTCTTTTTACAAAAGAGGCTATTAAGGGACTAATGAGCGGCTTATATAGAAGTCTCTTAAGGCGCGATACCTTTGTTAGAAAAATCCCAAACCGCTCTATGGGCAAGACCCTGTCAACGTTGGGGACTGATTTTAAAAATTGGCTGGCGTACTTGCCGGCTATCACCGTTATTGATGAATCAGGCAAGTTTTCCTTAATAACATTAAATGCTGCCGATAGAAGTACTACCTCGCCCATTGCAAGCATATGGTGTATTGATAGTATTTTATTTATGTTCGTTAGATTCATCAGCGATTCAGTAGTTGATTAAATAGCAACGATAAGTTATAGTAAATATTATAACTCAAACCACTATGAATTTAGGTAAAATTATAATAATTGCCATAGATGGCGCTACTTTTGACATTATACTGCCAATGCTTGAAAAGGGGGAGTTGCCAAACTTCTCTAAAATAATGAGCGGCGGTGTATGGGGACGTATGATGTCAACCTATCCGCCGCATACGATACCGGCTTGGCCTGTTTGTGCAAGTGGTAAAAATCCGGGGAAACTTGGGCTTTTTGATTTTAGAGCTAACTCACATACCTCTTACGATGAAGGGGCTGTGTTAACGTCTCGCGATATAAAGACTAAGCTTATATGGAATATCCTTAGTGAAAGAAATAAAACCGTGATGGTTACGGCTATGCCTCTTACATATCCGCCGGTTAAGGTCAATGGCGTTATGGTGTCCCCGGTTCGGTTAATTGAGCCAGATAAGCTTAAAACATATCCAGAAGGGCTCTTTGCAGAGTTAGTTAAGGAGATTGACTTAGGCTCGGTTTTACGCCAAAGAAGGCAATTTATGGAAATGCACACCTCACGTATTGAAGGTAGTCTTGAGGCTTTTTTGGATACAACAATAAACACCTCCAATTTAATTATAGAAAAACTCACTGATATTGTTATTTATCTGCATAGTAAAAATCGGTATGATTTTAGTATGTTTATGCTGCCAATAGATGCCTTACAGCACCATTTGTGGTGTTTTATGGACCACGGGCATCCGTCATATGAACCGACACTTGCCAAAAAGTACAAAAATGCCGTATTTGATGGCTATAAATCGGTTGATAACGCACTTGGTAGGATTTTTAAGGCATTAGATGACGGCAATACAACCTTTTTCCTTGTCTCTGACCACGGATTTGGACCTTTACATCATATTTTTTATGCAAACAAGTGGCTTATGGATAATGGGTTTTTAAAATTAAAAAAGGGCTTGCAATTTACAATAAAGAAAAAAGAAGTTACAATTAGCCGGGTATTTGAAAAACTTGGCTCTGACTTTATTGCTGATAAATTACCTAAAAGCATAAAAATCAAAACCCTACCGTTTTTATTTAAGGAAGTAAAACCAAACTCGGAGCTTATAGACTGGCAAAACACTAAGGCCTATGCAACGTCCTATGCTATAAATATAAATCTCAAAGGCAGAGAGCCTCTTGGTATAGTAACCACTGGTAATGGATATAAACGTGTAGTTGAGGAATTAAAAAGCGCACTTTATAGCCAAAAGGATATAAGCGGTAAACAGCTCATTGATAAAGTGCTTGAAAAACATGAGCTATATAGTGGCCCGTATGTGGATGAAGCACCGGATTTAGCTATATTTTTTAAAAACCCACGATACTCTATAAGAAAGGATTGTCTATATCCTGAAATCTTTCGCACATTAAACACAAAAGACAGATTAACAGGCCACCACACAAGCTTTCCAAAGGGCATCTGTATAATAAAAGGTCCAAACATAATACCAAATGGACCCATAAATGACCCTAAGATAGAGGATATAACGCCAACAGCACTATATTTATTAAATGAACCCATACCGCAAGACCCCGTAACGCAAGACCCCATAACGCAAGACATAGATGGCCGCATCCTTACGGAGGCGATTACCCATGAATATACAAACTCAACACCAGCAAGGTTTACAAATCAACAAAACGGGATTATTGAATACGTTGAAGGCGAGGATTTCAACGAAATAGACAAAAACGCTGTTGAGGAACATTTAAAACAACTGGGATATTTAGGTTAGGTTCAAAGATATGGTTAAAAAATTTAAAAGATGTCTTGTTTTTAGTGTTATTATAATTGGCTTAATTGTGCTTTATTACATTTATAAGGCTGAAATAAAGCAAAAAATCTGTAATATATGTCTAAATCGCTGTTATCAAACTCAACAGATACAAAAAGAAAACCCCCTTGAACAGCCGTTAGAGTTAACAAATCCGGCAGGCGTTGGCCAAACCCCACACCCTTTATACAGAACCAACTCAAGGCGAACTGGCGCAAGCCCGTTTAAAGGACCAAAGCGGGCTATCATCAAGTGGCGATTCCCCATTGACGGCCTTATAGAAGCCTCTCCGGTTATCGGCATTGATGGTAACATATACGTTAGTGGCGATAATGGTTCTTTTTACACGTTATCAAGAAACGGCAAGCTCCTTTGGAAGTTTAAAACTTGGGATATGAACAGAAACTCCCCCGCTATAGCATTAGATGGCACTATATACCTACCATCAAGCGATCATAATATCTATGCCTTAACACCAACGGGAAGGCTTAAATGGTTCTATAGAACCGATGGGCGCATAAACTCATCACCTGTTATTGATAAGGAGGGTATTATCTACTTTGGCGCACAGGATAAACACCTATACGCCCTAAACCCAGATGGCAGCCTTCAATGGAAAACCGCCATTGGCGCTATTAGTGCCTCATCACCAGCACTTTCTGCTGATGGTAAAACCATATACATAGGCTCATACGATAACCACGTGTACGCCCTGCATACGGATGGCAAACTCAAATGGAAACTTAAGCTTGATGGCGGCATAAGAACGACACCTGCTATAGGCTCTGATGGAACCATTTATATAGGGTCAAGGGAGGGGATTTTTTATGCCTTATCACCAAGTGGCGCTATAAAATGGACTTTTAAAACCTCAGATGATATAAGGGCATCGGCTGCCATATGGACAAATGAAGAGGAAGACATAATCTATGTTGGCTCGTGGGATAAGCACATATATGCCCTTAACAGTAAGGGAGACGTCGTTTGGCGATATAAAACAAACGGACCTATTGAGGCAGCCCCTGTTGTTGATAGTGAGGGCAATGTTTATGTAGCCTCTATTACAGATAAGCTGTATTCATTTAACCAAAAAGGGATTATCAGATGGACACTAAATGGCGGCATGTTAAATACCGCATCCGCCATTGATAATGACGGTACAATGTATATATCCATAGAGCACACCGTAGTGGCAGTTGGAGAACCCTATCCGCAAGTTGAGATTAATGATAGTGGCAGTGCTAATTTAACCATTAAGCTAATAAATAGTGCATTAACTGATTATAAGACGGATTTAAAGGTATTTGCCAAAGACTCAGCCGGTAGGGATATTTCAATAGCTAATAATAATGAAGTTACAATTAGTGCTGAAAAAACTGTGGAAAGCCACCACATGCTACCGTTAGAGCTTACACAAGGCGGCGGATTTGTAACCGTACGGCTTTTAGATAGCCTTGATGGTACGCTTTATAGTGAAAAAAGTATTCAATTAAAGGCATTAGAGGTACGATAAAGTGGCATTTGTTAATTTTTTTGTACTTGGCCTTGATGGCGCTACACTTGATATTATAAAACCAATGGTTGAGGCTGGTAAATTGCCGGCGTTTTCAATGATGATGTCAACAGGCGTATGGGGAGAGCTTGAATCAACAGTACTACCAGTAACTCCGCCTGCTTGGTCTTCTTTTATGACTGGTAAAAACCCCGGCAAACATGGCGTTTATGGTTTTTTTGAGACGATGTTAGACTCCTACGAAACAAGCTTCGTTACAAGCCATTCGATTAAGGCAAAAAAAATATGGGATTACTTTGATAAAGATAAAAAGATAGCACTCGTTGATATTCCTCTGACCTATCCACCACAGCAGGTAAACGGGTGTATGATTTCAGGTATGCCGGTACCATCAAAGGAAAGTATTTTTACCTTTCCACCGGATTTGCATACAGAGTTAATTGCACAAATTGGTCCATACATGATTGATAATGAGTTACGTAAACACGCCTCAGAGGGCACACTTAATGCCCTCCAGCACCTGTACGATTATACAGAAATGCGTATGAAGGCTGTTAGATATTTGATTAAAAAACTAAATCCCATTAACTTTTTCATGGTAGTACTTCGCGGTAGTGATTTTATTCAGCATGCAGCATTTAAATACTTAGATGAAGACTATGCTAAGAGGCATCCACATGAAGCTAAAAAATATGGCAATATTATCTTCCAGTTTTATGAAAAACTTGATAGCTACTTACAAGAAATATTAAAGCTAATAGGCATTGGTGGCACCTTAATAGTTATGTCTGACCACGGTTGTGGACCATTAAAACGCTTTTTCTACATAAATAGATGGTTAAAGCAGGAAGGTTTCCTTACACTAAAAACCAATGTCTCTTTTAAAAAACAGACGGTTGAAATACGCAAAAAACCAATTGAAACGCTTATGGAACGAGTTGGCTTACCATTTATAAATTCCCTGCTGCCTGATTTTATTAAAAGAAAAAATCTACCATACATAGTACCAAAACAAAGACATCCGAGCAATTTCATAGATTGGCAAAAGACATCAGCATATGCCAACTTGACATGGACTGACGGCGTTATACGGATAAACTTAAAGGGTAAACAACCAAACGGGTGTGTTAAACCGGAGGATTACAATGCCATTTGTACGTCAATTGTAAATAAGCTCCGTGATTTGGTTGACCCACTTACAAATAAAAAGGTAATGGAAGCAGTTTATAAAAAAGAGGAGATTTACCACGGGCCATATTTAGAAGATGCGCCGGATATCATTGCACTAACGTCAAATATTGAATATGCCTATAGGGTTGACATTTTTGGCGATGAACTTTTTGAAACACCAGAAGACCCCTCACCAGCGACACACCGTATGAATGGTATTTTTATGATGCGCAGCACACACACTAAAACTGGCGTTAACCTAACCAAACATAGCATAATGGACATAGCACCAACCATTTTATACTTAATGGGTGTACCCATACCAGACGATATGGACGGGGTTATTATCAAAGATGCTATTGAATATGGGTTTTTAGCAAAGCATAAACCATCTTACTATAAAGAAGAAGATAGCGGGCAAGTTCAAAAAGCCGCAAATGGCTCTTTTGATGAAGAAGAAAGAAAAGAGGTTGAAGAGAATCTAAGAAATCTTGGCTACTTATCATAAACTAATGCTAAGGGCTATATTAAGATATACCTATAAAAAAATACTGCCCAAACATATGAGAGAGTACGTGGATGTTTTTAATACATTAAGGCTATCTACGCACGATGATTTTACACAAAGGCGCGTGCTTGTGTTATCGCCCCACCCGGATGATGATATATTAGGCTGTGCGGGGCTGCTGCATATGTATCACCTAAGGGGGGCTCAAATCATGTCAGTTTATATGACAGATGGCAGACGCGGCAGTACAACGATACAAGAAGATAAGCTGGTTTGTATAAGACAGCAAGAGGCTAGACAAGCAGCATCTATCGTAGGGATTAAGAACGTCCTTTTTCTAAACAATAAAGACGGGGAACTTGCCTTTAATAGTGCAAATGTTGCACGCTTAACTGAAATATTAAAAACATTTAAACCAGAGGCAATATTTTTACCTTTTTTTATGGATAGCCACAACGACCACAGGCTAACTAACAGGATTTTTCTTTCTGCTGTCAATACTTTACCAGCAATGCTGTGTTACACCTTTGGCATATGGAATCCCCTCACAGTGTTTAATTGCTCTGTAGACATAACGCCATACATAGAAATCAAAAAGGAAGCCGTAAGGGCACATATATCACAGATGGAAAACATAGACCTCTGTGAGGTATTTTTAGGGCTTAATAAATACTACGCAGCCATTTCAGGCAGAGGTGGCTGGGCTGAGGTTTTCATCGTATGTACGTCCAAAGAGTATAAGAGATTAACGGAGGTTGCCATATGGTAAATGACCATATAGACATAAGACAGTACAAAAAAGGAGATGAAGAGAAGATCAATAACCTCTTTTGTAAGGTTTTTAAAGAGGAAAGAAGCATTGATGAGTGGAAGTGGAAGTTTGTTGAAAATCCAGCAGTAAAAGAACCGGGGGATTGGATATCCTTAGCTGTGCGTAATGGGGAAATTATTGGCCATTATGCAAGTGTGGCAGTTGAGCTGCAAATAGGTGAAAAGGTGGTAAAAGTGCCCTCGCCTGTAGATTCCATGATAGCACCTGATAGTAAGGTAAGTGTTAGTGTATTTAAAAATCTCTTTAAGCATAATGTTGAGATTACTAAAAAATATAGTTATTTTGGTTTCGGTTTTCCAAATGAAAAGGCATATATGGTTGGCAAGCGGATGCTTGGCTACAAAGATATTGCCACGATGATACCTTTTTTTAGAAGATTAAGTATAAAAACTATGATTAAAAGGCGATTTAAAAGTATACCACAAATAGTGCTACAGCTAATCCATAAGATAAGCCAATTGTTTTTTCTTGTACAAATTAATATATACAGCACTAAGGCAACAATTAAATTAATAGATTCGTTTGATAATAGAGTTGATAACCTATGGGCTAAAATAAAACATAATTACGGTATATGGGCAGTACGTAAGGAAGAGTATCTAAACTGGCGGTATAAAAACCCACAAAACCAAATTATAGTTTGTGAAAAAAATAAAACCCTTACAGGCTTTGCCGTTTGTAAAATAGTAAATACAGATGACGCCACCGCTGGTTATATAAACGATCTTGTATATAGTGAAAATCCAAGCGCACTAATTGCCGGAGTACTTAAATACATGTTAAAACACGATGTTGACTACGTACTCTTTGCCCTAATGAAAGATGACCCTATGATAACGGTTATAAAAGAGGCTAAGTTTATAGAGCATGAGGCTTTTAAACCCTTTCCGGTCGTATTTTTTCCATTTTATCAGGATATTCAGGAAGAAAGCTATCTGCAAGACCACAAAAATTGGCACTTAACTTACGGAGACCTTGACAGGTATTAATTGAAAGTTGTTCACATAAATGAGCATTTTCCTGTTTTTGGTGGAACTGAAAAAAATCTACTAGATATTTGTACCTACCTAAAGGAAAATGGACATGAAGTAATAGTTATTTCCTCAAGGTCAAGGGCTTACTCAACTATAATAAACATTAAAAACTACCAAATAGAACCATCATATGGTATTAGAAGCGCTTGTAGGGTTTTTAAAGAATTTAAAAAGATTTTACACTCAGAAAAACCAGACATTATACACATACATAATACACAAAATTTCGTAAGCCCTATTGTTTTAAAATACATCGTTAAACACTGGCCTACCGTTAAAACCGTACACGATACACGCCTGTTTTGTCCAGCATATTGTAATTGGAAGGTTTTAAAAACCAGCATGTTATGCCCATATCCTATAGGCATTAGTTGTTTTATACAGAAATGCTATCCTTTTATAGCGGATTTCGATTTAATCAAAGACGTTTGCAGGGGGAAAACCCTTTTAGGCAAAAGGGTTATTCCCCCTGCACCCCCTTTCCTAAAACTTTTAAACCGCATATTTAGATTAAATTTAAAAATTGTATTTAAATATACCAAAATCTGCTATATAATAAAAAACAATATTTTAGCCAACTTGCGCAAGTTTATTGTAGTAGCAGCGGAAATGTTTGTTACAAAATCCGTTAATAGATTAATAGTGTCAAGCACATATATGTACAAGGAGCTTATCAGAAATGGATTTAATAAAAAAAATATAACACTGTTACCATTATATACAGAAAAACAATTACCAGCGAACAAAAAAGCTTTAAATAAGATAATTCTCTACGTCGGAAGACTTGACAAAAGTAAAGGGATTATACAGTTTATTGAAGTCTTAAAACAAATAGATAACCTAAGTTGGCTGGCTAATATTGTAGGTGATGGAAGTGAACAAAATAATACCATTAGTCTTATAAAAATGTACGGTCTTTCGGATAGAGTAGAGTTTACTGGCTGGCTATCTTACGAAAATCTATGCGCACACTACAGCAAAGCCTATGTAGTCGTAGTGCCTTCAATGATACCGGAATCATTTTGTATGGTTGGAATCGAGGCGATGGCATTTGGAGTGCCAGTGGTTGGTTTTGACTGCGGGGGAATTGCCCAATGGCTTAAAGATGGCATCAACGGTTTTATCGTAAAACAAGGTAATATTACAGACATGGCTTTTAAAATCAAATTATTATTAGAGGATAATACACTACGAGACAAACTTGGACAAAATGGGAAAGAATTGGTTAATATGTTTTATACTAAAGATGAATATATGAATAAATTAATTGCTATATATTTGGTATAGAAATGTAGTGAAAGATAATAAGTTAAGGAATTTTTAGTTAGAGTATAGCAAAGGTAGAAGTATAACTAAAGAGATAACAAGCTAAAAGTTTTAGGAAAGGGGGTGTGGGGGAAGAACCTTTTTGTCAAAAAAGGTTTTCCCCCACTCCTCTTTTTCCTTAACTTAATGGCATTTTATGAATAAAATATGTTTAACCATTCAATACGATGGGACTAATTATAAGGGTTGGCAACGCCAGCCTGATACGGTAACTATCCAAGGGGCATTGGAAAGTGCACTCGTTAGAATCTGTGGGGAGGATATAAGCGTAATCTCCTCAGGTAGAACTGATACAGGGGTACATGCGCTTTGTCAAAGTGCTACATTTAGTACTATTAGTGTGCATTCCCCGCAAGTGTTTATGAGGGCATTAAACGCTATACTACCAAGAGATATAAGGATACTTGATGCCTACGCTGTGCCACTTGATTTTCATCCGAGATATAATGCCCAAAAAAAACGATATTTTTATATTATAAAAAATGATCACATAGAAAGTGCTTTACTTGATAGGTATTTATGGCAAATCAAAAAAACACTTGATATGGAAAAAATAGTTGAAGCCTCCAGACGCATAATAGGGATACATGATTTTAAGGCTTTTTCAGCAGCCAATAGCGACATAAAAGAGAGTGTGCGGGAGGTCTTTATTGTTGATATTGAACAATTAAATAGTATTAATTTTATGTTTACCAATTTAACAGGTAATTTTATAAAAATAACGATAGAGGCAAATGGATTTCTGCGGCATATGGTAAGAAACATAGTTGGCACCTTAGTTGAAGTAGGTAAGTACAAAATCTTACCTCATCAGATAGATAGTATACTAAAAAGTAAAGACCGGAAAACTGCAGGCCCTACAGCTCCGGCAAAAGGATTGTTTCTTGAAAAGGTATATTACTAAGTATTAGGGGTTTCTTCTGAAACGCCTTTGTTATCCCCTTCTTTATATATCTCAACAATGCTCTTTACTTTAACACCAGCACTCTTTAGGGCCTTTTGGATATCTGGTAGTTTAGCATCTTCCACTTTTAGCATAAAATTAGATTGCATTGCTTAGTTATACCTCCATTATCTCTTTTTCCTTGTGGCTCAAAACATCATCTACCATCTTGATATAAGAGTCAGTAATTTTTTGGATTTCCGCCTGACCGCGCTTTGTCTCATCTTGACTGATATGCCCTTCTTTTTCGATATTTTTGATTTGCTCATTAAAATCTCTTCGGATATTCCTTACATCAACCTTTGACTCTTCACCCTTTTTCTTAAGCACCTTAACAAGCTGTTTTCTTCGTTCTTCCGTTAATGGTGGAATAGATAGCCTGACAGCCTTTCCATCGTTTGACGGGTTAAGACCGAGATCGGACTTTAAAATAGCCTTCTCTATATCAGAAATAAGCCTATTTTCCCAAGGCGCAATAGTAATTGTTTGAGAATCCGGCACAGATAAAACAGCCACCTGATTTATTGGTGTTGGCTTACCATAATAATCAATATGAACCCCATCAAGTATAGACAGACTGGCTCTGCCTGTACGAATTGATGTAATATCCTTTTTTAAACGCTCTATTGCTAAGTCCATATTATAGGTTAGTTTCTTTTTAAACTCCTTATCCATAATTTTATAAGCCTCCGGTTTTTATTATTTAATCTGTGATAATAGAACCGATCCTCTCTCCTAATATAGCCTTTTTTAAATTACCGGGTTTTTTCAGATTAAATATCATAATTGGAAGTTTGTTATCCATACATAAGGTAATAGAGGTAGAGTCCATCACAGAAAGGCCCTTCTTTATAACATCAAGATAAGATATTTGCTCAAACTTAATAGCATAGGGATTTTTTATTGGATCTTCTGAATATATGCCATCAACCTTTGTAGCCTTAATTATAACGTTAGCGTCAATTTCCATAGCTCTAAGCGATGCTGCCGTATCTGTTGTAAAATAAGGATTGCCTGTGCCAGCTGCAAATATAACCACACGGTTTTTTTCAAGATGCCTTATAGCCTTTCTTCTTATATATGGCTCTGCTAGTTCTCGCATCTCTATTGCTGATTGCACCCTAGTTGGCACGTCTTTTTGTTCCAGCGCATTTTGTAAGGCTAAGGCATTTATTACAGTAGCAAGCATCCCCATGTAATCAGCCGTAGCCCTATCAAGCCCTTCAACTGTTGATTTAACCCCTCTAAATATGTTACCACCGCCATTTACTATGGCCACCTGTACGCCAAGCTCCACTACTAATTTAATTTCTGAGGCCACAAAGTGCAACATCGCGGCAGATATACCATAGCCCTGCTCACCCATAAGGGCCTCACCACTTAACTTAATGAGTACTCTTTCGTATTTTGCATTTACCATCATTTTTTCAATTTAAAATAACAACGCCCCTATTATTCTGCCTGTTCGGTTTGTTCTTGCTTTTCCCCAAGCTGAAACCTTACAAAACGGCGTATGACAATGTTTTCCCCAAGCGTTGCTACCTTTTCTGTAATAATGTCCTTTATTGTCAATTTCTGTTCAGGGTCTTTTACAAAAACCTGCCTTAAAAGGCAACTTTCACTATAAAATTTCTCAAGCTTACCTTCAAGGATTTTATCTATCACATTTGCAGGTTTTCCTTTTACTTGTTCTCTGTAAATTTCCTTTTCCCTCTCAATAACTTGAGCCGGTATTTCATCTACATCAAGGTAAGCAGGATTAGCAGCAGCCGTGTGCATAGCAATATCTTTAGCCAACTCCCTAAACTTGTCTGTGCGGGCTACAAAATCAGTTTCACAGTTTAACTCTATCATAACACCAAGTTTATCCATGTGTATGTAAGAATAGATAAGCCCCTCAGAGGCCTTTCTTGAAGATTTTTTAGCGGCACTGGCAAGCCCTTTTTTCCTAAGAACATCCACGGCCTTTTCAAAATCCCCATCAGCATCTGCAAGCGCTTTCTTACAGTCCATCATACCAGCCCCAGTTTTTTCCCGCAAATCCTTTACCATACTAGCAGAAATAGCCATTACGCCACCCCCTCATCACCAAGTTGTACAACTTTGTCATCAATCTTAGCCTTTTCCTCAATTTGGGCATCTTGGCTTACCTGATCAGCCTCCTTCGCTAGTATCGCTCTACCTTCCACGATGGCATCAGCCATTTTGCCCGTTAATAGCTTAATTGCCCTTATAGCATCATCATTACCAGGTATTACATAATCAATTTCATCCGGGTCGCAATTAGTATCCACAATTGCTACTATTGGTAAAAACAGTTTTCGCGCTTCCTTTACGGCAATGTTTTCACGACGTGGGTCTATTATAAAAACAACACCCGGCAATGCCTTCATTTCCTTTATACCACCAAGATTCTTTTGTAGCTTCGAACGCTCTTTCTCTAAAGCAGCAACCTCTTTTTTGGGCAATACCTCGTACGTGCCATCATCCTTCATGCCTTCAATCTTCTTAAGTTTTTCAATGCTTTTTTTAATAGTGGAAAAATTTGTCAGCATACCACCAAGCCACCTCTGGTTTATATAAAAAGCCCCAGACCGCTCAGCTTCCTCTGCCACTGCATCCTGTGCCTGTTTTTTTGTGCCAACAAACAACACCTCCTGACCCATAGCAGCTACTTCTTTCACAAAATTAAACGCCTCCTCTATACCTTTTACTGTCTTTTGTAAATCAATTATATAAATACCATTACGCTCACCAAAAATGAACTTCTTCATCTTTGGATTCCAACGCTTTACCTGATGACCAAAATGTACACCAGACTCCAACAGCTCTTTCATTGATACAACCATCTACAAATACTCCTCCTACCGGTTTTTATTCCTCCGCTACAATTAGCCATTTTAAGTAGCCCTTCCGATGAAACCCGCTAAGGACCGGTTTTTTTTATAAACAATTCAGTAGCGTGTGAATTTACAAATCTAATAATAGCATATTCCTTTCTCGATTACAAGGATAAACATTAAGTATAACAAAAAATATAGCGATTTTTTTTTGCAAACCTTTTTTATTAAGGTATAACCTAATGGCACTGCAAGAGCGTCCTTGTCCATTTTATTCTATCTTTTATAAATGTTGATATTTAAAAATAAATATATTAGACTAACATAACTAATTATGGCAGATGTAATCAATCAAAAATATGAGCAATTTAGGTCTACGCTGATAGACTTACTAACAAATCTGCTATTGTCGGCTAAAGAGTGTAGCAAGTGTGAGGAGGAACAAAGGGGCATACTTAAGTTAATTAAGAATATGAATACGCCGTTTTTATTTGTAGTTGTTGGTGAAGTAAAGGCGGGTAAAAGCAGTTTTATAAATGCCTTATTGAATCAGGAAATAACAAAGGTATCGCCTGATCCATGTACAGATCATATACTGGAGATTGCGTATGCAAAGGTAGAAACACGACAGAAGGTTTCTGATACAGTTGAGCGTATTTATTATCCGTTTGACATCCTTGAAAAGTTATGTATAGTGGATACGCCTGGTACGAACACAATAATAAAGGGGCATGATGAAATAACAGAAAGGTATATACCGCAAGCGGATTTGATAATATTCGTATTTTCTGCTGTTAATCCGTACACACAATCAGCGTGGGAGCTCCTTGATGTAATTAAGGACAAGTGGGAGCGAAATATTGTCTTTGTTTTACAGCAGGCGGATAGGGCCTCGTATAATGAGATAGTTGTCAACTGTAAGGAAGTAAAGCAGCTTGCCATTGCAAGAAATATAAAAGAGCCGGCTGTATTTATCACCTCTGCTAAAGATGAGCTAAATGGTGTTGAAAAAAGTGGCTTTAAAGAATTTAGGGATTTCATAAAGGCCACGGTGTCTGGAGGCAGGCACTATGGTGCTAAATTGGAGTCAGCTATTAAATCTGCTATGGTTTTTACGAGACGGATTAAGAATAAGTTTATTGAGCAGCAGCTATCTCTTAATAAAGATATTGAGTTAAAGAAAAAAATTCAACGGGATATATTAAATTTTAAGCAGACGCATGAGGCAGATATTAATCAGATAGTTGATAAAATAGCCAGCATTTATGATGACTTAGCTGAGGACATAACTAAAGAGTTCGGTGATGGTTTAAATATTATAAATATTTTTTCTAAATCCATTGGTAAGCTTTATAAAAAAGAGCTTTCTATGGAAGTCTGGATTAAAAGCCTGCAAGATGTTTTTTTTAACTCTTTAACTGATGGTATTAATAAGGAAATAAGTGATGGATTACATACATTTGAAACCTCCTTGGAAGGACTAGTTAATGGATTAAAGACTGAAATTGATTACAGGATAAAACTTCAAGATACTGGCAGTATAGATAGGCAGTGTCGTGAAGCACTTCAGCGTGTATCGGATTTACTTGAGGTTACGGACAACCTCATAGTGGACAAAAAGATAACGGAATTTTCGGAAGAGATACTTCAAGCCGGTACAATAGCAGCGCTTGGGGCTATCATTATGGCAGCAACGCACATAGCGCTTATTGATATTACAGGGGGGATTATAACCTCTATAGGAATGCTTTTTGCCGGCAGTGTTATTTTATTTAAAAGGAAAAGAATTATTAACGGTTTTATAAAAAAATTGGATGAGGCTAAAAAAGATTTAACTGGGCACATTAGTGGTAGTCTTGAAAATACACTAGGGGAGGTTTATACAGGGGTTGATTTGCTGTTTGAAGAATACTATAACTTGATAGACTCAACGGAAGGAACACTCTTACCAATAATAGAAAAAAATATGATAACTGAGCGCGATTTGGAGGCATTACTAAATAGTGTGTTAAAAGAGTTTTTAAACAAATAAAAAACTCTATACTTTTCTTGTAATGAAAAATTTTTTTGTTTGTGTTATACTAATACTTAGTTTAGGCTATTAAGAATGCTGAGTTTGTCTATAGAAAAATATATATGTTGTAGCGTTTTTTCTTTAGAGTTTAAAGATATGACTTCTGCGGTTCATGGTTCAAAGAAGGCTTCAAAGAAGGGTCGTGTCCGCAATTATTAGACCGCCAGTTAAGTACGATTACCAAGGAAGCTACCTTAATATATGTAAAACGAATTTCTGGAGCACAATCTTTTTAGCTATAATAAATAGGTTTTGAAATCTATTAAAATTATGAATTGTAAAAAGAGTATAACTATTATGAAGATTATTATGATGAATAGGTCTTGGACTATGAAAATTGTAAAACCACTGATAGCTGTATTTGCGCTATATTTAATGTTGATATTAGCAACAGGTACTGCTTATAGCGCAAATCTTGGGGAGTCTCACTATTATTACATGTTGGCGGTCTTGGCTGAACTTGAAAACCGCTGGGATGATGCCTTAGTAAACTATAATGAGGCAATTAAAAACGACCCGGATTCGCCGTATTTAAAGGTGCAAGTGTCTTATATCCATCTGAGGCTTGGTAGTGTAGAAAAGGCTATTGCAATTAACGAGCAGATACTTAAAGATAATTCAAATTATCTACCATCGCTAAAATTATTAGGTGAACTTTATAATTCCAAAAGCGAACTAAAGAAAGCGGCTAAGATATATGAAAAGATAATAGAGCTGGACCCGGAGACTACGGAATCTTATGTGTTTTTAGGGGCACTTTACCTTACAATGAAAGACCATGATAATGCACTAAAGGCGCTTGCAATTTTACTTTCAAAATCCCCGGACAATATGATGGCTAATTACTACACAGGATTGATATATCTGGAGAAGCGCAATTTAAACCAAGCAGAGGAGTATTTTAATAAGACGCTTTCAATCAACCCGGATTTTGAATACGTACATAGCTACCTTGGATTAATTGAGGAACTTAGAAATAACAACGAAAAGGCTCTTGAATATTACAGAAAGGCACTTGAGCTTAATCCACATAATGTTAAGGTGCGCGATAGGATAACGAACATATATATTCAAGATAAGGACTTGGATAAGGCGCTTGACGAGCTTGTGCATATTAGTAAAGATATACCGGATAATGTTGATGTGCATATACGTATAGGCTTACTGTATATGGAAAAAGAGGAGTATTTAAAGGCTATTGATGAGTTTATGCTTGTAAAAAGTGCCTCTTCTACTCACGTTGCAGCAAGGTATTATCTATCGTTAGCATATGAGGCTATTAATAAAATGGATAAGGCTATAGATGAGTTGAAAGATGTAATAAAAATAGACCCTCACCATGTAAATGCGTTTTTGCGGCTTGGATTTTTGTACTCACAGATTGAGGATTTTGTAAACGCCTCGAAATATTATGAGGAGCTCTTGGCTTTTGATAAGAGTAAGGCGGAGTACTTTGTATACCCTGCGCTTACGTATATGGAAATGAACAAATACGCAGAGGCTAAGACAATTCTACTAACTGGGCTTAATAAGTACCCTAAAAGTGATGAGATATTGTTTAATCTTGCAGTCATCAGCGAAAAACAAGATGATTTTGATACTATGGTTAAGTATTTAAAGAAAGTCATTGAGGTAAACCCTAAAAATGCAGATGCCCTCAATTATCTGGGCTATAGTTATACGGAAAAGGGCATTAATCTTGATGAGGCTTACTCGCTAATTATACGTGCTATGAACGAAAAACCAGATAGTGGTTACATTATAGATAGCCTGGGGTGGGTTTATTTCAGGAGAGGTATGTATAACGATGCGTTACGTGAACTACTGCGTGCCACAGAGCTTGTTGAAGAAGATGCCGTACTTTATGAACACTTAGGTGAAACCTACCTTAAACTTAATATGAAAGATAAGGCGCTTGAGGCATTTAAAAAGGCTATTAAGTATTATAAGGATGAAAAAGGGCTTGTTGATAGAGTTACAAAGCGGATAAAGGAGCTGCTTCCTTAAAGATAAGATATATTATGTTATTACTAAAAGCCCCTGCTAAAATTAATTGGTTCATTTATGTGCTTGGTAAACGAGCGGATGGGTATCATAGTATTTTTTCAGCTATGAGTAAGATAACCCTATACGATAGTGTTGAGCTTTCATTGGCAGATAGTGTTGAGCTTATCTGTAAAGACAATATACCAACGGAGTTAAATATTGCCTACAAAGCTGCCCAGCTTTTAAAACAAACAACCGGTACTTCCCTTGGTGCAAAGATAGTTTTAAAGAAGGAAATTCCAATGGGAGCAGGGCTTGGTGGTGGCAGCGCCGATGGTGCTTATACGTTAATTGGTCTAAATAACCTTTGGAACACTAACCTTAGTAAAGAGGAGCTTTACCGTATATCAGCGCATTTGGGCTCTGATGTCCCGTTTTTTCTAAAATCCTCGTTTTCTTTAATTGAAGGACGGGGGGAATTTGTGACACCTCTTTTAGGTAAAACCAGCTACAGCTTAGTCTTGATAAAACCTGAATTTTCTATTTCAACAGCACTGGCTTATAGTAAAATCAAAACCTATACGGATTTGGATAGAATAGCAGGAGGGCGACAGCTATTTATTGAAAAATTCTTAAAGGCAATAGATGAACGTGATTTTGATATGCTTGCTATTTTAATGAAAAACGATATATCTGATGCCATTTCAAGCGAATATCCACAGATAGGATACTTACAAGATATTTTAAAAGCCAATGGTGCATTATTGGCAATGCTAACTGGAAGTGGTTCTGCCATTTTTGGTGTATTTGAAAATGATGACTCTGCTGCAAATGCCTACGATACACTAAAGCATAAATTCTCAAATTTGTGGCTTAAAAAGGCAAATACCATTATCGGCTAATTGCAGCCTTATGCCTAAACAAGTTGCCTTTATGAAATACTTGTCCAAATAATATACTATCCATCAAAAGAAGCCGTTAATAATGTTACTATTTTTGTGTCTAACTGACCGTATTTTATGTTGTGAGTCTCTAAGGAAAGGTTGGTTTTCCGTTTTTTGCATTTAATTGTACAAAAGCCGCTAATTATTATTTTTAAAACGTTTATAATATTGAATTTGGATTACTAAATATGTTATACTTTAGATAGGTTATGCTAGGTTTTGATAAAAAATACCATGAAAGCATAAAAGAAGGTAAAATAACGCTAGCATTTCGATTTTGGGATACTCTAAGGGTGTTAAGAGGGAAAATCTATAGAGCTCACAATCTTGGCCTTCTAAGAATCCTTGATGTTGATTTCAGAAAAGTAAGCAGTATAACAGCCGAGGATGCTAGACGTTGTGGATTTGCTTCAGTGGATGACTTTGTCTGTGAACTCGTTGATATGAGTGATGTGGATATTGATTTTGAGAATGACAGGGTAGTACGTATTGAATTTGAGTATATAGGGGAAGATATAGAAAACTATAAAAAGGCTATGGGCAATGTTAAAGATTCAGAGATATTTAACATAAAAGAGCAGTTGATAGTACTTGAACAAAAAAGTAATACCCCTTGTATACGAAAAACCTTGCAAATACTTAAAAAAAATGCCTTCATACAAACGAAAGAGCTTGAGACAAATTTAGAAATACCACCTGAAAGGGTTAAGGTTTTTATGCGTAAGCTGAAAGCCCTGCAGCTTGTTACTAGTAATAATAGAAAAGGCTACAGTATTACACCTTTGGGCATTAAACTCCTCAAACATCTCAGATCAAAAGAAGAAGAACAGGCAGAAGAAGAGGAAGAGGAGTACTCCCATGATTATATATTGTAACAAGTAGTTGAGCTGTTACTATAAGTAGTGTGTATGACATTTTTATTTTGGTAGTCCTAATGGGTTGTATTCAATAAATTCAAAGATGATTTAGAGGGTAGTCGTTACAGGGCTACCTCTACACATCCATTACGGAGAGGCGAACTATAATGGACTTTTGTATTACTAAAAAGATTTAATTGCCTTGAAGGTTTATATGCAGCATCTTTCCATGAGCTATCTCCCCAAAATCTATTCATTCTTTCTATTTGTGGATCATTCATATCCTTGGGTATACGCCATAACACATTTCTGTTCATATCAGCAGTTGAAAAATTCAGAAATATTTCAATAGTTTCCGCCTTCCCAGCTTCAAAAATTACTTTCCAATCTAAATGTAGACCATAAGGTCTAATAAATAAAGTGCTCGTTTGCTAAACGGTAATCTTAAAGGTAAATACGCTTGTTTATTGACACATGAACTAAGGTTTATATTTAAGATTACTGAAGACACTATACACCTGTTAAATATCGGGACTCATGATGAGGTCTATTAGACCGTATACACTGTTAGTTATATCTATTGAGTATAACTTTATATCAAAGCAGGCTTAAAAGCTCATCTATATGCTATAATATCTCATGGACAATCCAAATACCATAACACATATAACCAACACAACCCCAGAGGAATCATTGTATGAGCGTGATTTTTATCAATGGGGTTTGTATAATGCTGAACTGTTAAGACAAGGTAGATTTGCAGAGATAGACGTTGAAAACATAGCAGAGGAAATAGAGGGTATGAGTAGAAGTTATAAAAGAGAATTGTTTAGTCGTTTATCAGTATTGATAACACATCTACTTAAGTGGCAGTATCAATATAAAAAACGTTCGAGGAGTTGGAGCAAAACTGTATATACTCAAAGAAGAGAAATTAAAATCGTACTTAAATTTAGCCCAAGCCTAAAATATAATATAGAAATTATTATCAATGATGCCTTTGAAGATGCTAAGTTTGAATTTGAAAAACAAACTAAAATTAGCAAAGATATTTTACCCGCAATCTGTCCATACACCTTTAAGCAATTAAGTGATTACGATTTTTGGCCAGAAGAAACCCCAGAAGAAACCCCAGAAGAAACCCCAGAAGAAACCCCAGAAGAAACCATTGTTTAGCAATTAAAGGTAAATTATCCATCCGAATTACCATTATCGTAATAGTTCATCCCCCATGCCTCGTCATTGCGAGGAGCGCAAGCGACGAAGGGTGCGGAGGCACACCTCCCTTTTTCGCTTCTTTATCCAACGCCCCCCAAACGGAAATCGTTTTCCTCAAATAACTGTAGTTCTATTACAAAGAGTGCTCCATTTTCAATATTTTTGGCATACAGGTGTCCATTCATACTTTTCTCTATTATAATCTTAGACATATATAGTCCGATACCGGAGCCGTGCTCTTCTTGTTTTGTTGTAAAATATGGCTCAAATATCTTCTCAAAGGCATACTCCGATATTCCGCCACCGTTATCACTTATTAGTATAATGGCGTTACGGTCATTTTTGCTTAGTTCTATGGTAATTTTACCATAATACATCTCTACATAATTTTTTGATATTTTGGAAATAGCATCAGCTGCGTTATTAATTAGATTAATAATTACCTGTTTAAATTCATTTGGATAGCCTAAAACAACCAAAGCAGACGGTTCATTGCATTTGAGTTCTATTTCAATATTTCTATTTTTTATTTGATGGTCTATTAGTTTAAATACGCTTTGTATGCCTTCTTTAATATAAAACAAGGTTTTTTCCTTTGATGGCTTAAAGAAGTGTTTAAAATCATCAATAGTGCGGGACATATATTTCATTTGTTCCATGATTTGGGTAATGGAGTTATTAAGATATATGCTATCAAGTTCCGAGTGTTCGCCGGCACTTTTAATATCTATTAAGAGAGCGCTTATTATATTTAGTGGCTGGCGCCATTGATGAGCAATGGCACCAATCATTTCTCCCATGGCTGCCATCTTGGATTGTTGTATTAGGAGCTGTTCTTGTTGCCTGCGCCTGTTTATTTCATCTTTGATGGTTTGTTCTAAGTGTTTATTTATTTCTTCTAGTTGATTGGTTTTTTCCTTTAGCGTATGCTCTATTTGTACGCGCTCGGAGATGTCCCGTACGATAGCCACAAAGCGGTTTGAGTGTATAGGCGAGCATATGTACTGAAGCAGTACTTCAACGGGTATTAGCATGCCGTTTTTATGTTTATAAAATGTCCTAAATTTATTTGATGTTGAATCGGATGAGTTATCCATTAAGGCTGCTATTAATTGTCTAAAGCTCTCTTTAGTAAATTCCGGCATGATGTCAACAGGGGTCATCTTAAGGAGTTCTTCACGTACGAAGCCGGTTTGTTCGGTAGCTCCCTTATTTACGTAAAAAAATAGTAGGTTTGCAGGGTTAAATATAAAGACGCAATCAAGGGTCTGATCAAGGGTGGCCATAAATTGTTTAATGGAGCGCTCAGCCTCTTTGCGCTCTGTTAGGTCTTCAACAAGGCTCATCAGTCGCGCCGGGTCGCCGTTTTCATCCCAGACAAGCCACGAGCGTACACGTAGCGGAAAACGCACACCATTTTTGCGTATCCCCTCCTTTTCGTATACGCCTGAGTGCCCTTCCTTTTTGATTTTATTTTCAACCACCTGCCTTTCCACTTCTATCCATTCAACGGGGGTTAGCCTATTCATGTCTGTTTTTTGTAGTTCCTCAAAGGTGTAGTCAAACATGTTAAGAAAGGCCTTATTGGCTTGTTCAATTTTACCGTATAGGTCTATAAAAACAATACCTTCCCCTATTGTTTCAAAAAGACTACGGTACTTTTTTTCACTTTCAGTAAGTGCCTTCTGGGCTTGTTTGCGCTCGTTTATCTCTACGGTGAGTTTTTCGTTTATTTCAGTTAATTGTGTAGTACGCTCTTTAACCATTTGCTCAAGCCCTTGTCTGTAGTTTTCCAGTTCTTCGTCTTTTTGTATATGGTCTATTTTAAGGGCATATAAGGCAGCTATACCTTCAACAATAGCCACATCCTGATTAGTATAGTATGCTTTTGAGTTGGCAACTGCTACTTGCCCAAGCGGTTTATCAACCCACAAAGCAGGTGCTGACAAAAAGCGCTCTATTTGTATGTGTCCTTCAGGCACACCGCAGGAGCGCCAATCCTCTTTAGCATTGTTTGTTAGAATCGTTTGTTTACTGTTTAAAACCCAACCCCATAGACCTTTAAATTCCTTAAAAACAAAGGCCTTATCTTTCATGTTGCAATCTATCCCGATATCCTCAGTAAAAGTAGGGCACACGAAAAACCCCGTGTGCGGGTCAATGTAGCCTGCAAAACCGTATTGACTGTCGGTAAGCTCCATTGCATATTTTAAAACCAGCTCCGAGATGTCTTCTATTGGCATATTTTCTAAAAGCAATTTTGACAGCTCTGCCATAGCCTTATTAACCCTTGCTTGCCAGTTGAAGGCCTCTGTTTTTTTTGAAAGTTCCATATCTCCTTCTTTTATTAACAGCTCAAGATTAGACTGGTATTTTCTTAGTTCCTCCTCCATACGTCTTCTTTCACAGATTTCACGGTACAGGGCATTTTTAGAGGCAGTTAATGAGTGCAGTTGGTCAACCATTGTATCAAAAGATATGAATAGCTGACCGATTTCATCTCTTGTATAGATACTACTTTTATAAGTTAAATCACCATTAGCTATTTTTTGCATACACATTTGTAAGGTTGATATTGATTGCAAAACGTATCTGCCAACATAAAACAACGATGGGAGGAATATCACTATCAATAGGAGTAATACAGTTAAAATTACATAAAAAACCACTCTTTGCTGCTTAGCAAGTTCATGAAGCAGCATTGCTGAAATATTGTCTTTGATAAATACGGTTTTAATTTGTATGTATGAATAAGTAACTAACAAAAGAAGGCTTGTTAAAAATGCACAAACAACACTTAAGCTTAAATAATATTTAGTTTTAATCTTCATGGTTTATAAGCATACAATAAGAATAAATAGGCACTAATAAATCCTCTTTATACCCAAACAAATTAGGTTTGCAAGGCATCATTAAAAATAATAAGGAAACAAATACAGAATGAGGGCGCTGCCCTCACACTCCCGCCAAAGGGACTCGTCCCTTTGGAATCCCGCCCAAGGGGCTACGCCCCTTGAACCCCAAAAACACTATTTCATGAGACATAATAAAAAATACTGCTATTATTTTTTGCAAACCATTTTTATTTTGGTATAACATAAAATAACCATCACACACACTACTGTTAGTATATATTATTTACAATAATAAAAAAAACTCATATCTAATACTATCCAGTTTGAAAAGTAACTGTTTACAAAAAAAAGTTTTTTTTATAAAATAAAAGATGAGCAAACGATTGTACTTAAAACTTGGCGACCGTGTGAAGCATCTAAACAACAAAGGCTGGGGAACGGGAGAGGTTATCGAGGAAAAGAACTCTGCGCTGGCCGGCGGCTTTTGTTTTGTCAAGATAGCCTTTCAAGACGGCCAACACAGACTGTTTATTAACGACATGGATAATCAATGCTGCTGTTACTATTCCGGCATTCGTATAATATAATACCCATCATATATTTTATTAATATTATAAACCGATTATTTTGTAGCAGTCTTAGCTTTTCTATATAGAAAAACCACATCGTTGCTTCTGTTTATACTATTTTTAGCGTATGCGTTGATTGTATTTTTCTTTGCAACAGTACTTTTGACGTTAGCCGTTATAAGCTGTTCGTTATTATCTTTATATTTATTTATAACCACTTTATAACCACTTGTGCCGTTTTCAATGTCCACACCGTCATAAAAAGCACCGAGCACGTCTTTAACTTCCTCAGCACTGGTTTTATGCTCAAACAATATATCGGTTATCCTTTCCGGATAATGTCGTACATCTATCATATCAATGTACTTTGTTTTAAACTTATCCCTAATAACAAGCTCCACTTTAACCTTCCCGAAACCGTCTTTTATAAGGTCTATTTCCTTAGCGGCCTTGTAGGAAAGGTCTAGCGCCCTGCCCTTCTTATACGGCCCTCTGTCATTTATTTTTACTTTAACAGATTTGCCGTTTTCAATATTAGTAACCCTCACCATCGTACCAAATGGCAACAACTTATGAGCTGCCGTCATTGAGTACATATCAAATTTTTCACCTGAAGCACTGAGTTTACCATTAAACCCTGGTCCGTACCATGATGCTACTAAAAGATTTTTAGCTCTTGCTATTACAGGACTGATAATTACTAAAAATACAAGCATCACCAAAACAGACAAGATAATCCTGTTGAATTTCATAGCCCCTCCTCATAAGGTTTTGATTATATTTGACTTTGGAAATCTGTTATGGGTGTTTGATTGTGTAATTATAAATGTATACTATGAATATGTCAAGTGTTTTTTAATGTATAAAATCCTGTAATATGTAACATTTTACTTTCATTGTTTCAACTTAAATTATTAAAAAATAAGAATTTTTAGCACTTTACTCTTAATAGATTTATCAAATAATTTTTTTTTAATATGCGTTTATAATGCTTTATACGCGATGAGCAAGTCTTTTCTTAGGGAAGAGATAAACGGGGAAAAAACCTTTTAGACAAAAGGTGCGTAGGCGCACTCCCGTAAAAGGTGCGTAGGCGCACTCCCGTAAGGTGCGTAGGCGCACTCCCGTAAAAGGTGCGCCAGCACACTTCGTCGCTTATGCTACTCCAAATGACAAGACAGGGGGTTGGTTTCTTTGTTCAGGTGTTTTTATCAAATCGAAATACGCTATATACTTTTGTATCGCTGGCATAAAAAACAATTAAGTTTTCTTAAATAACAGCCGATTAATTATAGCAAGTGGATGGTTATAATACAGGCCATGCAGGGGGACATGGCCTGTCGTCCGAGGAGGTGTGAAGTAAAGGAGAGTATATATACTCTATCATAAATGCAATATGTTGTCAAGCGATGCTTTGAACTTTTTACAGCAATTTTATAGCATTTGTAAAATTTATTGAATAAATCAATTACTCATTATCATCCGTCTTATATTTATGCTCAAATAAATTAGGTTTGCAAAAAATAATGAGTAAAGTATGGATTTCCAGATATGGGATTCCAAAGGGACTAGTCCCAGGGAGGTGCGCCTACGCACCTTTGGCGGGAGTATGAGGGCAGCGCCCTCACTATTTAGTCCTTTTCTTTGATATAAAGATTTATAAACCATATTTCTTTTGGTTACATTATTATACTAATTTGCGCTTTTTATCCTGTGGCGATGACAAAATGCCGTTTTCAATAGTAAAGCCGGAGGTTGATCTACGGAGTTCCTCTGCCGTTTGTGCAAGGATTTCCACCTCAGTCATAACGTCTGTAGACATTTTCTTAATGTCATTAGCGATATTAAGTGTCTTTTCTATATTATTTGCCACATCTTCAGACACTGTTGATTGCTGGTCAACGGCAGTAGCAATCTGTGATATGTCGTCTCTTACCTGCCGAACAGCATTAAAAATACTCTCTAATGAGCCACCAACATTTTTAATGTACTCAGTAGCCTTCGTAACCTCATTGGAGGCATGCTCCATGGATTGATTGGTCTTATCCGATTCAAGTTGTACGGCATGTATCTTACTAGAAATTTCAGACGTAGATTTAATCGTACGCTCAGCAAGCTGCCTTACCTCATCGGCAACTACGGCAAACCCCCTGCCCTGCTCGCCAGCCCTTGCAGCTTCAATAGCAGCATTTAGCGCCAACAAATTAGTCTGGTCTGCTATTTCATTTATAACAGTAACAATATCGCCAATTTCAAGCACCCGACTATTTAGATTTTGCACCAACTGGGCTAACTCCTTCGTTGACAAAAACACCTGATTAATTGTCTTAATAGCACCATCGGCTATCTCTTTACCCTTTTCCGCTATTTTCATAGCGTCATTTGATGTATCCTTAACCGTTGAGGTGTTTTTGGCAATATTAGTAACCGTCTGACTCATCTCCTCAGCAGCCGTTGCTATTTGTGAGGCCTGCTCCACCTGATGGTTAACACCCTCTACCGTCTTTGATGAACTTGCGTTTAAAATATTAGCCGAGGATACTACCTTTTGTGATGAATCAAATATTTGAGTTATCATATTATTAAAGGATAAAACCATCTGATTAAGACTCATAGCAAGCATGCCTATATCATCTGAGCTTTCAACCTTAGCCTTAACATTAAGGTCCCCGCTTGCCACACGCCCGATAACAGTCCTTATATTTCTTATTGGCATAATAGCCAATTTTTTCACCAAATAATAGACTATTATCATAGCTATTGCCATTATGAAAGTGCCCTGAAAGAGCATCTTTTTTAGCGTATAATTTATGCTTTTTTGCATTGGCGTCAGGTCTGCTATAATCTCAAAAGCCCCCCTACGCTCTCCAGTTTTCCAGTTTTCCATCTTAATACCTGTAGGGTCATAACCATTACCCTGCGGATAGTCCTTGGCACTACCATGACAAACCATACACTCCCCTCTTAAATATATAGCACGCATATACCGTAGCGAGTTAATCTTTTCATCAACCATAGTATAATCATCTAAATTAAGCCTATCTATTTCATTTAACATCTTCCGTTCCACATCTGTTGCTTCATTTTCCCTATTTCTAGCCCCTATCCTTACAACCCTAAACTTATAGCCTGCTTCCTCAGCATTCGTCATACCCACTGTCCAACCGGCAACAACCGGAATCGTCCAATAGTACTTCGTATCCCTTACCTTTGCAAGCACTTCTTCAGTATCTGTAGTAGCCTTTAATTTTTCTTGTAATTCCCTTAACATGCTCTCTTCATCAAAAGCCCCACTAGCCCTTAGCTTTGCAACATACATCCTTGCATTTTCCGCCTCAAGCGTTATAGCCCTTGCCTTTTCCGTTAAAGCCTTTAATGAGTTTTTTTCTATCTCCCCTTTTACAACATAATAATTAAATAAGTACGTAACTATAAAACTTAGCGCTATTGCTAAGATTATTTTTATGCCAAAGTTTAGTCTATTTACTTTGCCGTTTTTTCTCTCCATAATATCTTACTCCCTTTTTACTACTTGAAATCAAATCTAAATGCAGTTATCATTATATCATTTTAGAAAGATAGAATAAAAGGGGGCTGGACTCCCCACAGGGTATTAAGTTAAGGAAATAGAAAAGCGGGGGAAAACCCTTTTCTATAAAAGGGGGCGTAGGGGCACTCCCCAACCCTGTACCCCAGGCAGGCGTGCCTACATGTCCTTTCAAAATGTTTATTTCTTGAGGGCTTCCGTTATTTCCTCTTTAAGTCTTACAGGTCTCATTGAGTTGCCCTTTACACATGCTAGCTGAACAGAAGAAATAGCAACAAGGGCATTTTCTTTTTTATTGAATATACTGTGTTGAAACGTTATCGTTGTCTTTGTAATTGCACCAATATCAGTAGTAACGGTAAGCATTTCGCCGTATTTTACAGGTTTACGATAATTTATATCTACGTGAATAACGACAAAAAAGATGCCCTCCTCCATCAGTTTACTTATGCTAATTTGCCTTTTTTCAAGATAATGGGTTCTTGCCCACTCAAGGTAAGTAAGGTACTTGCCGTAGTATACAACACCGCCACAGTCGGTGTCTTCATAGTAAATTTTTACTTCAATAGTATCTTCCATAATCAGGGCAGTTCCTTATTGTATACGATACGCACAATATCGTTATAAAATACAAACGCCGCTAAAAGTAGTAAGAGCGAAAGACCTATTTTGTGGGCAGTTATGATAATCTTATCATTAAGTGGTTTTCTTCTTATGCCTTCAATTGTAAGAAACATCATATGTCCGCCATCAAGTACCGGGATTGGAAACATGTTAAAAACTCCGAGGTTTATACTAATTATAGCCATAAAGGTAACGAAATTAGCAAACCCGGAAGCCGCTTGTTTTTTAGCAAGTTGGACTATGAAGATAGGTCCGCCTAAGTCGTCGGTCGTAACACTTTTTGTAAATATCATTTTATAAAGCCCAACAAGGGACATCCAAATTACTTCAGCGGTCTTTTCAGCCCCTAAATACATAGATTTAAAAAATCCATATTTTATGACTTCAAAATGCTCACTCGGTTTTACTCCAATAAGCCCTATATCAATATCTTCACCGTAGGCATTTTTTGATTTATCCTTTTTAGGTTTTATGGAAATCTGCTTACTTATACCATCACGCTGCACTACTATAGAAAGCACCTTCTCCGGGCTGCTATAAATAATTTCTGTCATCTCATCCCAATACTTAATAGCCACACCATCTATCGAGGTAACCTTATCTCCTTTCAACATGCCGGCCGTTTTAGCTGGCATATCATTCATAACCTCACCAATTGTAGAAAAGTATCTCGGTATGCCATGTATAAAAAACCCCGCAAAGATAAGAGCTGCAAATAGTATATTAAAAAGAGAACCAGCTACAATTACAAAAGCCCTTTTATACACCGGTTGATGAGAATAAGACCTTGCTTTATCCTCCTCTGATACTTCCTCACCGGAATCATCACCAAGCATCTTTACATATCCACCAAGCGGCACTGCCGCCAAAATATACTCAGTCTCTCCAAGCTGCTTACTTATAAGCTTTGGTCCAAAACCTATTGAAAACTTCAGTACCTTAATCCCCATTAGCTTAGCAAATAAGAAATGTCCAAGCTCATGGACAAATATTAATATGCCAAGCAACAAAATTGCATAAACAACCGTCATTTACTCTCCCCTTTAACCTTATCGTTAACAGCCTGCCTTGCCCACTTATCGGCAGCAAATATGGTTGCCAGATTATCGGCAGGCGTATTTTTGTGTTTTTCCATCACATAACCTATAATAGCAGGAATCTGTAAAAAATTAACAATTCCCTTTAAAAACAAAGCAACCACCTCTTCGTTTGCGCCATTTAAAACCGTAGGCATAGTGCCTCCCTCATTAAGGGCATCGTAGGCGTACCTTAGACACGGAAATGTGTCCTTATCGGGCGGGTAAAAGGTGAGTGCGCCTATATCTTCAAGGCGGCAGCAATTCATGGCGCCATCAATGCGTCTTGGATAAGACAGTGCGTAGCCTATTGGTCCTTTCATATCCGGCACAGATAGTTGTGCCATCAGGGCTCCGTCTTTTAACTCTATCATCGAGTGTATTATGCTTTGTGGGTGTACAATAACATCTATTTGGTCGGTTGTAAAATCAAATAAATAATGCGCCTCTATAACTTCAAGCCCTTTATTCATTAAAGTAGCAGAGTCTACGGTGATTTTACTGCCCATTGACCAGTTTGGATGTTTCAGGGCATCGGCGGCAGTTACTAAGACTAGGTCTTCCTTAGTTTTACCAAAAAAAGGACCACCTGAGGCTGTTAACACTAAACGACGCACATCTTCCTTTCGTCTGCCCTCAAGGCACTGAAATATAGCGCTATGCTCACTATCCACAGGCAGTAGGCTAACATTGTGTTTAGCTGCCTCATTTAAAACAAGTGGGCCGGCCATAACCAGAGTTTCTTTATTAGCAAGGCCTATTGTCTTTTTAGCCCTTATGGCAGCAAGCGTTGGTTCAAGCCCAGAGGCTCCAACTATTGCAGAAAGGACAAAATCCGCTTTTTCATAGGAAGCTACAGCGCAAACACCGTTAGCGCCAGCAAGCACTTCAGTGTCAAGCCCATTGGTTTTCTTTTGCTCCTTAAGCCAACTGTTTAACGCCTGTGCTGAGTCAGCGTTTGCCATTGCTACAACGTTGGGTTTGAATTTCAGTATCTGTTGTTTTATTAAATCTTCATTTCGATTAGCGCTGATGGCCACCACGTTGTAACTGTCTGCATTGGCTTCTATCAAGGATAGAGCGCTTTTGCCTATTGAGCCAGTAGAGCCAAGTATTGCTATATTTTTCATACTATTTCCCTAATAATTAATAAAAATCAAAAAATTTGAAAAAACTTTATCATATAATAAAGTACAGGGGCAGCAAATAACGTGCCATCTATCTTATCAAGTAAACCACCATGCCCAGGTATAAACGAGCCGGAGTCTTTCACATTAGCATCCCGTTTAAACATGGATTCAACCAAATCGCCCACTATTCCGGTTAACGCTAATATTATACCAGTGAAAAACAATTTTATAATATCAACTGGAAACTGAAAATAAACCCCTACCAACATAGAAACAATTATGCCACCTACAATAGCACCAAAGGCACCGGCTAATGTCTTATTAGGGCTTACCTCTTCATAAAGCTTACGCTTACCAATAGCCTTTCCAACATACAAGGCAAAAGAATCCGCCCCCCAAATGACGGCAAGCAGATAAATAACCACCTCCGGGGCTATTGCCCTTAATTTAATCAAAAAGGAAATTAGCACCGTTATATAGAAAAACCCAGCCCAAAGCGGGGCTATGTCGTATAGGGCATTTTCCGTCTTACGTTTAACAAATAATCTTAATATTAGAATGACTATGAATGCCAAGACAAATAGGTGTATCAATATACTACTATTATAACTGTAAGTAGTGTATAGAAAGCCAAGTGTAAACAATGAGAAGGCATATTTTGATATAAAGTTAGAGTTATACATGGATAAAAATTCCACTTGTGTGATAAATGCAACAATACATATTATAATGAGAAAATAAACTGGCGGCAAATACATTATATAAATATATAGCGTAGGCAGCAAAAACAATGCCGAGATTATTCGCTTCATATTATTAGAAAGATACCTTTTCTGCTGATGTTCCAAAGCGTCTTTCCCTTTGATTATAATTGTGAATGGCCATGTAAAATTCCTCCCGTGTAAAATCCGGCCATAAGGTATCTGTATAGTAAAATTCAGCATATGCTGCTTGCCATATTAAAAAATTACTCAAGCGTTGTTCCCCACCAGTTCTAATAATTAGGTCTACCGTGTCGCGCTGCCCCGTATCCAGATTAACTGCAAAGTCATGCTCTTCGATTTTCGTCATATCGTAGCCTTCAAGAGCCATCTTTCTTATGGTTCTTAGGATTTCGTCTCTTCCACCATAGCTTATGGCTAAATTTAGGTACATGCCACGGTTTTGGCTTGTAAGCTCCTCAGCCTTTTCTATCAAGAAATTAAGCCCAACCGAAAGCCGCTGTCTATTGCCAATAACACGAAACGTTATCCCATTTTCAAATAAAAAATCTATCTCCGTGCGCAAGTACATATCAAGCAACTGCATCAGTGTGTAGACCTCAAGGTCTGGCCTTCGCCAGTTTTCTATTGAAAAGGCATAAAGCGTCAGGGCTTCAAGGCCTGCTTTATTTGCAGCATCTATAATATCTTTACTTCTGTGAACCCCCTGTCTGTGTCCTTCTACCCTTGGCAATCCCCTTATGTTTGCCCACCTGCCGTTACCATCCATAATTATGCCAACATGTCCAGGTAATCCTGACTTCCTCAAAGAACCCCCCTCCCGCTCAACTAACACGCATGAATAAATATATGTAAAGTACCACTCTTATTTTACTATACATTACGGATTAATGGCATATACAGACAAATAAGTTAACACTGGATTTTTACCCTTTACAATATATTTAATGTCAACCCCTAGAGGTGGTCTACTCAACACATATGCCTTATCTTTGTATATAGCATAATCTAAAAGATTGCCGGAAATTTTATCAATAACTAAATCCTTTTCCATAGCCACACCGTTCCAACGTAAGGCATAAAGCTTAGACTCTTTAAAACCAAGCGTTGTTACCATATTAGTAAAGGGCACCCTGTCCACTACTACCAGATTGTTGTGCCAATTATATATCTTATCGTTTATATGCCACGTACCGGCATCAACCATAATATTATGAGGCTGGCGCTCAAATTCCTTCGCATAACCGCCAAGTCTTTTCTCGGTTTGCCAAATGACCTTTTTACTCTTATCATAAACATTTAAATTATTATTTTTATCGTACGCCAACGTGTATGCACCAAGTCCGTACACATCGGTTTGGATAAAATCGTATATGTTTATGTTTTCAGGTACATCTATCGGTGTTGAAGGCTTAAACCCATCAACCCACGAAAGCTCATATATCTGCCCTTTGTAGCCTTCACGCTTTGAAAATTTTTGATACAAAATACTATCTGTATAAGTTCTTAAAAAGCCATCCGTTTTCCACAATAAATTGAATTTCTCCCCAGCTAATTCATAAATATACGACTGTACAGCATCACGCTCGCCTATTACAGAAACAACCAGCTCATCTTTGCCATTTTTATTAATATCCACGCAATTAATATAAATATGCTCATAGTTGCGGAGCTCATCTATATCGTAAAGAAAAGCCAAATCAGCCCCCGGGTCAAATACTTTAATGACCCCTTCCAGAGAAAGTATAATCTCCTCTTTACCGTCTCCATTCAAATCAGCTACCGCAACTAAAGAAAACCCCGACGATAGCTTAAACGTAAGGATCGGTTCATTTTCCACAGTAACAGCAAATGGAGCTGCCTCAACCAGTTTAGCGATATACTCATTAGGGATATCTATGGACTTAGAAAAAATCTCCTTCCCATCATCAACCCAAAATACTCGCTCTCTAAAGAGTATACCTGTTTCTGATTGCTGTCCATCAATAAAAACAATTATCTGAGCACCATGAGCACTGGCCTCCTGACGCACTGTCTCCATACTATCAGTGATGATAGATGTGTCAATGAGTTCAAAACGCTGAGCATCCTTTAAAAGTCGGAAATAGCTATCTCCCAAATGCCAGTTAACGGACTTATCTTGATAAAATAACGCCTTTATCTTGGATTTACTTATCCGTGCCCTATCACCCGTTAGCGCTACTCCTGTCAACATAGTGCCAGATATAGTATTGCTACTAATTTCAACTACCTCCAAAATGCCAACAGGCTTTTCAAAGTTGCCTAACGGTTCGTTCGTTACAGGGTGATAAAACGTCTGCCCCTCCCTAAAAACATCAAGTCTCATGCCAACAACAAGCTTGACACCTTCTACAAAACGTATGGTTACGTTTTTGTCTTTTACACTAACGACTTCTAATTTTACCGGTTTAAAGAACCCGACCGTCTCGTCCCTTAACGGTTTCAAAGGACTTAACGTATCTCCATAGCTGTTTCTAACAAGCAAGAACAACGCTATAAGAGATATTAATATTAAAGATTTTTTTAACATTTATTCACCTTAACTTTGCTTAAGTAATTATGATGAAAATAGGAATTCCATTTTTCCATAGATTATAACATAAAAATACTATAAGTATGTTTTTCTTTAAAAATTGTGCTATACTGTACCTATGATGGGAAAAATTATATCATTAAATATTAGTAAAGAAAAAGGTGTAAAGAAAAATCCCGCTAAAAGGGTATCGCTTGTAGAAAATTACGGCATAGAGGGGGACGCCCACGCCTCTAGTCAGTGGCATCGGCAGGTTAGTATGCTGGCAGCGGAAAGCATAATGAAGATGAAGGAACAGGGGTTTGACCTTGATTGGGGGGACTTTGCTGAAAACATCACAACGGAAGGCGTTGAGCTTGTAAGCCTACCTATTGGCACAAGGATGCTTTTGGGCAAGGACGTAGAAGTGGAGGTAACTCAAATTGGCAAGGAGTGCAGGCAAGGGTGCGCAGTTTCAGCCAATATCGGTTCTTGCATTATGCCGCATGAGGGGATTTTTGTAAAGGTAATACGGGGCGGACAATTAACTATTGGCGATAGGGTTGAAGTCATTGAGCACAATAAATAATTATAGCCAAATACCACACAAGTGAACGTTGCAGTCATCACTATAAGCGACAAGGGGGCAGCAGGCAAACGCAAGGATGAAAGTGGACCGGTTGTTTGCGATATTATAAAAAAGGCCGGTTGGGAAGTGGCTTATTATAATATTGTGCCTGATGAAAAACAAGAAATTAAAGAACAACTATTACAGCTTTCAAATAAAGTTGACTTAATATTAACAACAGGAGGTACTGGACTTTCGCCACGGGATGTTACACCTGAAGCTACAAAGGAAGTTATAGAAATGGAGATACCCGGCATACCGGAGCTAATGAGATTTAGCGGATACAATATAACAAAACAAGCATGTCTTTCACGCGCCGTAGCCGGAGCTAAGGGACAGTGTTTGATAATTAACCTACCGGGTAGCCCAAAAGCAGCTAAAGAAAACCTCTTGGCAGTTATTGACGTAATACCACATGCAATTGAAAAGCTAAAAGGACTTGAAAGCGACTGTGCTCAACCACTATGATATGCAACTAAAGAACTCACCAATAAAAAAACCGTAAAGGACTAACATATGCAAGACGTATCATTTCCATTAGCTTTTTTGGCAGGCATCTTATCTTTTGCCTCACCATGCGTTTTACCACTTTTCCCCTCTTATCTGTCTTTTATAACAGGCGTATCCTTTGAAAATCTAAAAGAAGGCGTTGACAAAAGACGAATACGCTTTTTAACAATAACCCACTCTATTGTCTTTATATGCGGCTTTACGGTAGTGTTTATGAGTCTTGGGGCTTCTTCTTCTGTTTTGGGTGGGTTTTTTAAGGCATATCACAGAGAAATAAGAATAGGTGGCGCTATTCTGATAATTATCTTTGGACTTTTTGTCTCCGGATTAATTAATCTTGATTTCTTACTGAAAGAAAAACGCTTTTACTTACAAGGTAAACCGGCCGGGTACGTTGGCACTTTTTTAGTAGGATTAACTTTTGCTATAGGATGGACACCATGTATTGGCCCAATACTTGGCACAATATTATTATACGCAACCACAGCCAATTCCTCAGCGTACGGTCTTAAATTGCTTTTTGTGTACTCACTTGGTCTTGCCCTACCTTTTTTGTTGTCATCAGTTGCATTTAGTGCTTTTTTGAGCCAATCACAAAAACTATACCGTCATATGAATAAAATAATGAAAATAAGCGCAAGTATACTCATTATTTTTGGTTTATTACTTCTAACTGATAATTTAAAACTACTCAACACTATAATACCCAAATAAATTAGATTTGCAAGGCATTATTAAAAATAATAGTGTATAATAACTGTGTGTCGTTGTCAGGTAAAAATGTTCGCCTAAGTGCCCTTAACTGTCTAATAGATATAGAAAGGGATATAGCGCTCCCCAAGCATGCAATGGAACGGGTAGAGCGGATTGATACCCGCGACAGGGCTTTTTTGATGGAGTTAGTCTACGGTGTATTGAGACAACGGAGTGCCCTTGATTGGATGTTTGGTAGGTTTTTAAAAAATCCGTTAGCTCTTGGCGCTAAGACTTTATATAATTTAAGATTAGCGGTTTATCAGATAATGTATATGGCTACAGCCGACAGGGCTGCTGTGTACGAGGCGGTTGAAATCGAGAAGTCTTACCACGGTAAGCCGTCTTTGGTTAATGCTGTTTTAAGGAGCGTTTTACGAAGTAAAACTACCATTGCCTTGCCAATGGATGAAACACTATCAAGTCTTTCAATAAGAACGTCTACACCAATGTGGCTTATTAAGAGATGGCATAAACGTTTTGGCTATAGTGGGGCAGAGGCTCTTTGTATGAAAAACAATACGCAGCCTCCTATGGCATTAAGGGTAAATTCCACAGCTAATACAGCTAAAGAGCTTAACAGACTTGATATAAAATACAGACAGTCGCAGTATCTGCCAAATTCCATTATTTTAGAAGACCATGTGCCTTATAGTAAGTTAACTACACTAAAAGGAAGTATAGCCGTGCAGGATGAGGGGGCTCAATTAGCAGGGTTTTTAATAAATCCACAAAAGGGGCAGCGCATGCTTGATGCCTGTTCAGCACCCGGCATAAAGGCTACTCACATGGCTAGGCTTTCTGATGATAGCGGCTTAATAGTCGCTTGTGATTTACGCATTGAACGGTTTAAAAAATTTCTGGACAACATTAATAATTTTAAGTTACATTCCATTAAGCCAGTTGTTGCTGACAGTGCGCAAGTGGTTTTTAAACAGCTGTTTGATAAAATACTGCTTGATGCACCGTGTTCATCTATTGGTACTATTAGGAGAAATCCGGATGTCAAGTATAAAAGAAAGACTAGAGAGCTCCTTAGCTTTAAGGAAACTCAATTGAATATGCTTGTCAATTTGTCCCAGTACTTAAAAAAAGGGGGGACTCTTCTATACAGTGTATGTTCAACTGAACCGGAAGAAGGAGAAGAGGTCATCTATGGCTTTCTTAAACTAAGGCAGGTTTTTCGTATAATAAACCTTGCCCCAATCATTAAAGAGGCTTATGCTATAGATTTAACTCCATTTATAACTAAAGATGGTTTCATACGCACCTATCCGCATGTTCACGATATGGACGGCTTTTTCTATGCAGGGCTTACTCTATGATAAAATTTCTGGTTAAGATAACCTTCTTTTTTACCATATTTATTATAATAGCAGCGGTATCAATGTATTTTACTTTTCAGATGTTTACTGAAAGCAAAGCTATAAGCGTGCCGGATTTAAAAGGGAAAAGCTTAATTGATGCTAACAGTTTGTTAAGCTCTCTGAAGCTTTATTTGAAAATAGAAGGCGAGGACTACCACTCTAAGATACCGGAAGGATATATACTTTTGCAGGATAAACCACCGGGTAGTAAGATAAAAGAAGGACGTACTATTTCGGTTTATATGAGTAAAGGACCGCGCGTGCAGTATATGCCTGATTTTAGAGGGCTTAACCTTGAAGAGGCAAGACAGAAAGCCTCTAATGTAGCTTCAGGCAGCAGGGTTTCTGTTGGAAAGATAATAAACGTCCACTCTAATACAATAGGAGCCGGCATTGTTATTTCTCAGCGTCCAGCACCGGATGAAAGCGGCGGTAAGGACTTGACTATCCTTGTAAGCATGGGGGCTTATGATTCGGCTGGTATTACCCCCGAACTTAAAGGACTTAACGTGGATACGGCTAAACAGCTTACAGATAGAGGGGGGATTAAATTAGAAGTGCACGGCAGCGGCTCTGTTATTGGTTCTCAAAGCCCAATGCCGGGTACTAAGATTGCTGAAGGAGAAACTGTCAGGGTTTTTCTTGAAACACCAAATATGTCAAGATAAAGGTACTATAGCCCTTTTCATCTTTTTCTTTTTTAAGGAGGCATATTATATGCAAATAATTAAAATAGCTCCATCTATACTTTCGGCTGATTTTATGAACTTGGCTTTGGAGTTGCAATTAACAAAAGAAGCCGGAGCCGATTATCTGCACGTAGATGTAATGGATGGTATCTTTGTACCAAACATAACAATAGGGGTTTTTGTTATTGAACAAATTAAAAAAATAACCGACTTGCCGTTAGACGTACACTTGATGATAGAAGACCCATACAGGTATGTACCTGATTTTATAAATGCCGGGGCTGACATATTGACTATCCATGTGGAAGCTACCGGACATGTGCACAGTACAGTGCAAAAGATAAAAGAGCTTGGCGCAAAGGCAGGCGTTTCGCTAAACCCAGCCACTTCACTTAGTGCTATTGACGAGATAGTGGCGGATGCCGATTTACTTTTGATAATGTCAGTGAATCCCGGCTTTGGAGGACAGGCATTTATACCGCGTTCAATTGATAAAGTTAGGCGCGCTGCTCAGTTAGTGAGAGACAGGGGGCTTAATACTATAATTGAGGTAGATGGCGGCATTAAACCTGATAACGCTAAGGCGGTTGTTGATGCCGGGGCTCAAATACTTGTTATGGGGTCGGCTTTTTACAAGTCTAAAGATTATAAGCAGACAATCAATGCTGTAAGGGCATCCATTTAGTGTTAGGGGTTAATAAGCGTCTGCAACGCGCTGAGGTACTTAGGCAGAGGTCTTTGTATTGTGAGGCTTTAACGGAATATGAGTGGGCCCTTAATCGTCTTGAAAAAGATACAAGAGGCAGGCTAAGCTGCCTAATAGCCATTGCTGATACTAAACGTATGACCGGGGATTTTGTCGGAGCTTCGAAAACTTATACAGAGGCCATTGACACAGCCAAACGGCTTGCCTTAGTGCAAAGCTACAATGACGCACGTTTAGGGCTAGCGCTTGCGCGTAGGGCGCTTGGACTATGGAGGGAGGCTTTTTTACACATAAGAGACGTTAAGCAATACTATTTGTCTGTTGGCGATAACCACGGTTACGCCTTTACCCTATGGGCTGAGGCTGGCACTTTGAGGGTAAAAGGCGATATTAAGGCTTGTCTTGAGACTTTTAAAGAAAGTGCTATATTGTTTAAATCTCAAAAGGATAGGAACGCCGAGGCTTATTGTCTTTGCGGTCTTGGCGGTGCTTCAAGGGTAGCGGGCAATTACCGTCAATCCCTTGATTACTACAAATGTGCTAACGCTGTTTTTTCAAAGGGAGGTGCGCTTCCGCACCGCGGTGAGGTAGACCGTTTTGGTTTAGCTTATTCATTTTGTGGAATTGGTAACGCATACAGAATGACTGCTCAGTATGAAAGCGCTGCACAGTATTTTAAAAAAGCCCTTTATCACTATAACATCATTGGCGATATTGTTAGTTCAGCATATACACTGTGGAGCTACGGTATGTTGTGTCTTTTATTAGGCAAATTAGACGCTGCTTCTAAATATTTTAATGACAGTATGGCTTTTTTTCTGAAAACAAATGATGTCCGTGGTCAAGCCTATGGCTTTTTAGGACTTTGCCAACTTGCATATTTGTCTGCTGATACACAAAATAGCTATAAACTATTGAAAAAGGCTCTTAATATAACCAAAAAACATAGTTTCTTACTTGAAAAATGCCACGCTATACATCTACTTGAGTTATTACGAGGTAGTGAAACAATACCGTTTAATATCCCTTAAAATAGAAAGAAAAAGGTGATGTTCAGCCCCCCTGTCTCGTCATTGCGAGGAGCGTGAGCTACGAAGGGTGCGGAGGCGCACCTCCCTCAATCCCGCCTTTTATGGAGAGAGATGGCAGGGAGGTGTGCCTCCACACTTTACGGGAGTGCGCCTACGCACCTTTACGGGAGTGCGCCTACGCACCTTTACGGGAGTGCGCCTACGCACCTTCGCTACGCTTGCAATGACAACGTGGAGGCTGAACTATTACAAAAAAAGAAAATATAAAGAAAAGAAAGAGCAAGGGGAAACCCTTTTAGGCAAAAGGGTTTTCCCCCGTTCCTCTATCTTTTTTCTTTTAATTTAAGCAGATTCCTTTTTCTGTTCGTATATTAATCGTGGTTTTTCGTTATTGGTTATAACTTCGCCGTTTATTATGCACTCTTTAATACCTTTTTGTGATGGAATCTCATACATGACATCCAGCATAATCTCCTCCATGATAGCCCTCAAGCCGCGAGCGCCTGCCTTTCTGGAGATAGCCTTTTTAGCTATTGCTGATAGGGCACTTTCCGTGAAATTCAGTCTTACGTCATCAAATGAAAGGAGTTTTTCATACTGTTTTATCAAGGCATTTTTGGGTTCTACTAGAATTTTAACAAGTGCATCTTCGCTTAGGTCTTCAAGGGTTGCTATAACCGGTAGCCTTCCAACTAACTCCGGTATCAGCCCATACTTAATCAAGTCCTCCGGCGTTATGCTACCAAGCACAGATTCCTTCCTATTAGTGCTAAATAACTCTGCGCCAAAGCCCACAGTTTTTCTACCTATACGCTGTGCTATTAGCTCTTCAAGGCCGTTGAATGCCCCACCACATATAAACAGTATATTAGTAGTATCCATAGGGACGTACTCTTGGTGTGGGTGCTTTCTTCCGCCCTGAGGCGGTATGTTTGCTATGGTGCCTTCCACTATCTTTAATAGAGCTTGTTGAACGCCTTCGCCGGAGACGTCTCTTGTTATTGATGGGTTGTCGGCTTTTCTACTGATTTTATCAATTTCATCAATGTAGACTATCCCTTTTTGAGCGCGTTCGATATCGTAGTTGGCGTTTTGAAGGAGTTTTAGTAGGATATTTTCAACATCTTCGCCGACGTACCCAGCCTCCGTCAAAGTGGTGGCATCTGCTATGGTAAATGGTACATCCAGAAATCTTGCCAGTGTTTGGGCTAAGAGTGTTTTACCAGTGCCTGTCGGTCCTATGAGTATTATGTTACTTTTTTGGAGCTCTATCTCTGAGTTATTCTGGTTAGATATTCTCTTATAGTGATTATGTACAGCCACAGAGATTATCTTTTTAGCCCTTTCTTGGCCTATTACATAGTCATTAAGAAAGGCATGGATAACAGCAGGTGTTGGTACACCCGTACTATCCTTAGTAGTAGTATTCATTTTAAAGTCCTCTGCTATGATGTCATTGCAGAGGTCTACGCACTCATCGCATATATATACAGAAGGTCCGGCTATTAGCTTTTTGACTTCCGTTTGGCTTTTTCCACAAAAAGAGCACTTCAACTGATCATCTTTTTTTCTTGCCATTAATACCTCTCCTGGTTATTTTCCCTTATCTGCGCTATCCGTATCCTTTTTCATAGTAATAACATCATCTATGATACCATACGCCTTAGCCTCCTCTGAGGACATGAAGAAGTCGCGCTCCGTATCCCGCTGTACCTTCTCAAAAGGTTGGCCTGTGTGATAAGCAAAAATACCGTTTAAATTGTCCTTCATCTTAAGTATCTCTCTGGCATGTATTTCAACATCAGTTGCCTGCCCTGAAAAGCCCCCCATTGGCTGGTGTATCATAATTCTAGCATGAGGTAGGGCAAAGCGTTTGCCCTTAGCTCCTGAGGCAAGCAGGAGAGCCCCCATACTGGCAGCCTGCCCTATACAATAAGTAGCCACGTCCGGTTTCACATACTGCATTGTATCGTATATTGCCATGCCGGAGGATACTATACCACCTGGTGAATTCACGTACAAATGTATATCTTTATCTGGGTCTTCCGTTTGCAAAAAGAGCATCTGCGCTATTATGCTATTTGCAACATTATCATCTATAGCCGTACCTAAAAAAATAATACGGTCCTTCAAAAGCCGCGAATATATGTCGTATGCCCGCTCAGTTCTGCCTGTCTGCTCTATTACCATGGGTATGAAAACCATATTTACTCACCCTCTTTTTCTATTTTTGCCTTTTTATAAATCAAATCAGCTACCTTTTCCCTAAATAACGTATACCGTGTTTGTTCCAAGGAAGATTCATTTGCCCTGTAATATTGCATCATGGCATCTAGTGATATGGACATGGAGTTGGCAAGCTCCACTATCCGTTGTTGCATCTCTTTTTCAGTCACCTCTATCTTTTCTTTTTCGCCGATTATGTCCAAAATCACCTTGGCTTTTACGCTTTTGATAGCATCTTCCTTGAATATCTCTTTCAGTTCTTCTTCCGGTGTATCCTTGTATTTTTCGTTATGAAATTTAGCTTCTCTTATAATAGTGGTTAGCTCCGTAGCTAGAGTTGTTTCAGGCAAGGGAAAATCATATTTCTCAACAAGGTACTTTATTATTTCCCCTTGTTGGGTTTTGACAGCCTGAGCTTCTTTTATTATTATAAGATTTTTCCTTATATCTTCAGTAAGCTCTGTTAGAGTATTGTAACCCAAGTCTTTGGCAAACTCATCATCAAGTGCAGGTTCAACTAACGTCTTTACATCCTTTATTGCCGCCTTAACGTTAACCGTTTTACCTTTAAGTTTTTCATGTCCAAAATCTTCCCCAAAGGCCACGCTAACTTCCACCACCTCATCTTTGTTTCTATTTAAAAGAGCATCATTTAGGGCTTCCGGATACTTATTAGAGCCAATCTTTATAAACTGTGATGGAAACGATAGCTCTTCTGATTCTACGTCAATATCGGCAACCACAAGGTCTTCAAGCTGTACAGGCCGCTCCACTGGCTCGTATTGAGACTTACTTACTTGCAGCCGTTTAATTTGAGCCTCTACGTCTTCATCCTTGACCTCTTCCTTTATTTCCTTAACCGGTATTCCTTCATACTCAAGCCCCTCAACCTCTGGCCTTACCTCTACAACGCAAACCATCTTAACGCCTGTTTTTCTATCAATATCCCTATGTTCAAAATCCGGATTAGTTAACGGGGTCAGATTATTCTGTTGTACCGCCTTATAGTAATACTCCGGGACAAGCCTGCCGATGACTTCCGACTCAACATTTTTGCCATACTTTTTTTCCACTAACGAAATAGGTGCCTTACCCGGCCTAAAACCAGCTATATTGGTTTTCCCCCTTAGCTCATTCAAAGCCTTTCTAATTTCCGATTCCAGCTCTTCTGATGTAGCCTCTATCGTTAATCGTTTTTTTGTCTGAGATATATCCTCAACTACACACTGCATTGGCCCTCCTAAATAAAAAAAATTCCTCGCTTACTTTATTTATTTATTTAATGTAAAATATTATTTACTTTTTGTCAATTAAATGTGTTTAATTATTTTGTATGATTCTATATTTAATAGACGGCACGGCTTTTATTTACAGGGCATACCACGCTGTTACTGGGTTACGCACGACCGACGGCTTTCCAACAAATGCTATCCATGGGTTTATACATTTTATCTTAAAAATCATCCGCCTACAAAAACCGGAGGCCTTTTGCATCGTTTTTGATTCAAAGGGGCCTACAAAAAAACATGCCCTGTACCCCAAGTACAAGGCTACACGCAAACCACCGGATGATAATATGTTATGCCAAATAGAACCTATTAAGGAAATAATGGAGGCATTTCATTTCAAATACATAGCAGCACCCGGTTATGAGGCTGACGATATTCTTGCAACCATAGCCAAGACGGCTGCAAAAAAAGGCGATGAGGTCTTCATCGTTACATCTGATAAGGACCTCCTGCAAGTGGTTACACCTCAAATCAAGGTATTTGACCCGGTTAAAAACCTTGTCTACGACGAGGCATATGTTTTTAAACGATTTCAACTAAAGCCAGACAGATTGACGGAGCTTATGGCACTCACTGGGGACGCTGCTGATAACATACCGGGGGCTAAAGGGGTTGGGGGAAAAAGCGCTTTGCACCTTTTAACAGAATTTGCAAGCCTTGATGACATACTTTTACATCCTGAAAAAATCGCTAAACAACGGCTGCGTACACTTATTGTTGATAGCATAGAAAACATACGCTTAAGTCGGCAGCTTGTAACTATTGATACGGATTTACCTATTTATGTGGATTATAACGAACTTATATTAAATACAATAGCTCCAAATTGGGATACTCTTAAGGTATTATTTACACGCTATGAGCTTAACTCATTTATGGCGCTTATTCCAAAAGAAAATCAGCCTAATAATAACAAGCCTAAAAACACTCAACAAATAAACAACCTTGAAAACTTAAACACCCTCCTAATGAAAGAAAAAGACGCAGATATAGCACTTATACTTACAGATAGGCGCGCGTGTTTTTCTTTTAATGATGCGGAGGAGTTTTTTATAGATTTAAACGATGAGGCAGATTTTTTAATTTTAAAAGCTATTATTGAAACTAACAGGGCACTTATTACATATGATTTTAAAAACATTCTTAAGACTATAAAAGAAAACAACATCATAGATATAAACAATTTACAGGTTTTTGATACATTAATAGGAGCGCAACTTCTAAATCCAAATGAAAAACTCCCTACTTTTGAAGAGCTGTCTATAAAGTATCTAGGCATAAACACTAAATATGTAAACTGCACACTTTTAAGAAGGCTAAAGTGTGTGCTACATGCGAAACTTCAAGCGGCAGGTCTTTTGGCAATATATGAATGCTACGAAGTACCGCTTTTCGATATTCTTTCGGATATGGAGGTACGGGGCATATGTGTTAATATGGAGGCTCTTGAACAAATATCTAAAGAACTAAATAACCAGATAATTGACATTGAAAAACGGATTTACTTTATGGCAGGCATTAAATTTAACATAAATGCCTCAAATGAACTTAGCAGTATACTTTTTGAAAAGCTAGCCCTTACGCTGCCAAAGAAAGTCAAAAGCACCTCCTCAACAGATAATGTCGCCCTTAAAGCCCTCTGCCCCCTCCACCCGCTGCCTGCCGAAGTCCTTGAGTATAACACGCTTACTAAACTTAAAGCCGCAGGCCTTGACCTGCTGCTTTCATCTGTAAACAAAAAAACTGATAGGCTACATATAATGTTTAATCAAACCAGTACCGTAACTACGCAAATTATATCTACGCTTATGCAGAGCATACCAGCCGGCTGCTCATGGTTAGAGCGTATCAGCGCAGCATTTACTACAACCAACGGCTGCTCATTACTGTGTGCCACATACCCGCACATTGAACTAAGACTCCTTGCTCATTTAAGCAAAGACCCATACCTTATCGCTATATTTACCGAAGGGCTTGACGTAAATAGTGAAATAGCAAGGACTATTTTTGGGCTTAATGAAAAAGCCAAAGTAACAGATGACATGAAACGCATAGCACGTGGGATTAATTCCAGTATTATTTGTGGTATGTCCGCTTTTGGTCTTTCTGAGACTTGGCATATTTCCCAATCTGAGGCTAAAGTGTATATAAATGCCTTTTTTAAAAAATATGAAAAGGTAAAGGATTTCATAAATGAAACTATCAAAAAAACTAAACAAAAAGGATACGCTTTAACTATACTTGGTAGAAAACTATCTGTCAATGAGTTTGAAGCAAAAAACAAAGACACTAAAACGCTCGGCCAACAGCTTGCAATTAGCTATACGATACAAGGTTCAGCCGCCGATATAATGCGGTATGCCATAATTAATGTACATTTAGGGATTAAAAAACAACACCTAAATACAGCAATGCTTTTACAAATACACGATGAACTCATACTTGAAACCCCCGATAGTGAGCTAAACACTACTATACCAGTGGTTGCTAATATAATGGAAAAGGTGTATCCTTGTAGCGTACCACTTAAGGTACATATAGGGGTTGGGAAAACACTGGCAGAGGCACATGTTTGTAGTTAGGCACTATATACAGTTTTAACTGTAAGACTATGTTTTGTTTAAAAGGGGGTTTTTTTAATTGTATTAAAAAAAAACTATTTATGGAAGAAAAACAGTCAAATTGGCAAAGTGTTGTTAAATCCTTAGGGCTTGTCTTTGGAGATATAGGGACAAGTCCCATATACACACTAACAATAATAGTGCTTCTTGTAAAGCCCACAGAAGAAAACATAACCGGTGTGTTATCCCTGATTTTTTGGACACTAGTAGTGCTTGTAACAATAGAATATGCCTGGCTTGCCATGAGCTTGGGCAAAAAAGGCGAAGGCGGCACCGTCGTGCTAAAAGAAATCCTCACTCCTTTATTGAAAAATACTAAAAAGGCGAAAATAGTATCCATGCTTTCAATAATTGGCATATCCCTATTAATAGGTGATGGCGTCATCACCCCAGCTATAAGCATATTAAGTGCCGTGGAAGGTGCTCGTCTAATACCCGGCTGGGAAACTCTTGACACAGAGACACTTATAATAGTGGCAGGCATTATAGCCGTAGCACTGTTTTCCTTCCAAAAAAAGGGCACTGAAAAGGTTGCAAGTGCATTTGGACCTATTATGATTATATGGTTTTTCTCACTTTCTTTACTTGGAATAGTGTGTCTTTACGAAATGCCACAAGTACTTAAAGCAGTAAACCCATATTATGGCATACGATTTCTTCTTGAAAATGGTATAAGCGGTTTTTTTATTTTGTCGGAGGTAACACTTTGCGCCACAGGCGGTGAAGCCCTTTATGCCGATATGGGACACCTAGGCAGAAAACCCATAATAAAGGCATGGTATTTCGTAATGTTTGCACTTTTAATAAACTACTTTGGTCAAGGCGCTTATGCAATAAAACACCCGGAGGTTAAAAACGTTCTATTTGAAATGGTTTTTAATAATGTGAAATTCCTGTATGTACCGTTTTTGATTTTAAGCATTATGGCAACTATTATAGCCTCACAGGCTATGATAAGTGGGATGTTTTCTATAGTCTATCAGGGAATAACAACTCGTGTGATGCCAATGTTTAAGGTGGACTATACCTCTGAAAAATTGCGCTCACAAATATACATAGGCTTTGTCAATTGGTTTCTCCTTCTGTCAGTGCTATTTATTATGAATGAGTTTAAAGAATCTAGCCGCTTAGCAGCAGCATATGGACTTGCCGTTACTGGCACCATGTCGTTGACCGGTTTTTTTATGACATGGATTTTTTTTCTAAGAAAAAAATATTTTTACTCCTTGATTTCATTTTTTGTATTTTTAGTAGATATAGTCTTCTTTCTAGCAAATACATTTAAAATACCGCACGGTGGTTACTGGTCTATTATCATATCAATAATACCATTTACTACGATTATGATTTACGTCTCAGGCCAAAAACGACTCTATAAACACCTAAAACCCCTCCCGTTAAAAAAATTCATACCACTATACGAAGAAGTGTACAAAAACTCGTGTAAGATAAAAGGAACTGTACTATTTTTTGCAAGAGACATTAGCGTAATACCACCCTACATAGCAAGTACAATACTAAAGGCAAATATCATATATGAAGATAATATGGTGGTATCAATAAATGTAAGCGATAACCCCTTTGGCGTTAAAGGGTGGAGCGCAGAGGAAGTAGCCCAAGGGCTTAGGGCGTTTTATATTGAAATAGGATATATGGAAGTTATAGACGTAGAAAAAATCTTAACCCAACACGGTATAAGCGAAAAAACTATCTTCTACGGCGTAGAAGATATTAGTACTAGAAATTTTATATGGAAAATCTTTGCAATTATCAAACGATTAACACCATCATTTGTGCAGTTTTATTCCCTGCCATCGGATAAATTGCGCGGTGTAGTAACGCGAATTGATATGTAAATAATAATAAAAAAAGAAAAAAAGAAAAAAAGAAAAAAAAGAAAAAAAGAAAAAAAGAAAAAAAAGAAAAAAAGAAAAAAAGAAAAAAAAAGAAAAAAAATAGAGGAGCGGGGGAAAACCTTTTTTGACAAAAAGGTGCGTAGGCCACTCCCAAACCCCGCACCCCAGGGAGGCGTGCCTACACGTCCTGTCCTAAAACTTTTGGCTTATAATCTTTCTTAACTTAATGGCATTGCGGCAGCACACCTCCTCACATAGGTTCGCCCCTACAAATAGATGCGTAGGGGCAGACCTATGTGTCTGCCCTATGTTCTTTGTAATACTGAAATATCAGGTCTGTATTGCATTTCAGTAGTTTGTAAAAAAATCAAGAAGAAAAACTTGAACATCGAGTAATCATTTACAAAAATTATTTGTATATTTGTTATACACCCGTTGTAGTTTTATATTTAAAAATTATATAATTATAAATTATGAGGCGAATTGCTATAAAAGAAACTTATAAAGATGGTCAGGTTATAATTAAAGAAGGTGGCTATGGAGAGGGTACTTACGTTATTTTAGAAGGTAAGGTGGAAATCACTAGAAAGGTAGATAGCGGGAAGGTGCGTGTAGCTGTTTTAGGTAAGGGGGATTACTTTGGTGAGATGAGTTTTCTTGACAGACAGCCGCGCTCGGCTTCTGCTGTGGCAATTGGGGATGTACAGTTAGGGCTTATTGATAAGGATTTTCTTGAGGAGGAAATCAATAAGACATCGGAGGATTTTCGGATTATTCTATTTACCCTTGCTGAGAGATTAAGAAAGACATCCTCTTTAATGGTTCATCTGATGACGGAAAACTATAAGCTTAGGCTTGAAAATGAAAAGTTAAAGACCGAATGTAAACGTTTTGAGTTGGATAATAAGTAGTTTTAATAGTAAGCCTGAAAGGAAATGATTACAAAAGTCTTTTATGTTATTTCTTCGTTAGTTATAGGTGTTGTTTTATTGCTGTTTGGCCTTTGGTATATAGCTATTCCGGAAAAATTTATAGAAGCTCAGTTGAAATCGCTTTTACCTCTACCGTATAGAATGGAGTTTGCAAGGTTAAATAAAGGTGTCTTCTTTTATATGGATTTTGAAATTATATCTTTGTATAAAGATAAGGAAAAACTCTTGGTAATAGAAAGGCTTAAGGCTAGCGTTAAACCAAGTGAGCTTATTTTTGGCAATGTAAAAGTATACTTAAATGGGGACTTAGCCGGTGGAAATGTTTTTTCCACAATAGTACCAAAAGACAATATTTATCTTGCTTTTAATCAAATAAATCTAAACCAGATAGGCTATCTTAAAAAGGTTGGGATAAATGGTGAAGGGGTTTTAAATGGTGTATTTGAATATTCAAAAAATACAGGGAATTTGAAATTTACCATAGAGCCTTTTATGTATGAGGATTATTTTAAGGGTAGTACATATTTACCATTAAAGTATTTTAAAGGCGTTCGGGGTGCTCTATCGGTAGTCGGTTTTAAAGGTATTAATATAACATCTTTGACGGCTTATGGGGAGGGGATTTTTGTCCGTGTAAAGGGTGAAGCGGATTTTAACCATGTAGACCTTACCGTTGAGTTAACGTCGGAGGCTAATTTCCCGGATAAAGATAAGTTATTGCTTTTAAAAAACTATGAAACATCTCCGGGTCATTATTTAATAAAGTTTAAAAAACAACTGCATTTATAAGATATTGAAATGATTATAAAAAATAAAAATGAGGGTTTGTATGATAAACAATAATATATCAGGTTATCGAATATTGCCAGTGGATAAGGCTGTTGGAATGGCGCTGGCGCATGACATTACAGAAGTAAGGAAAGATGAGTTTAAAGGTAGGGCTTTTAAAAAAGGGCATATTATACAAGATGCCGACGTGGAACATTTAAAGCAGCTTGGCAAAGAACATATCTTTGTTTTAGACATTCAAGAAGATGAAATGCACGAAAACGATGCAGCCTATGCTATGGCATTAGCCCTTGCTGGTAATGGGGTTGGTCTTGAAGGTGAACCAAAAGAGGGGAAGATAAACCTTATTGCTAAAAAAGATGGACTTTTAAAAGTAAACTACGAAGCCCTCAAACGCTTTAATGAATACGGGGAAGTTATGTGCGCAACCCTACACAATAACACGTTAGTTAAAAAAGACCAAGTAGTGGCTGGCACTCGGGCTATACCACTGGTTGTTAAGAAAAATATTATAGCAAAGGCCGTCAACGTTTCAAATAGTGTTGGAAAAATCTTACAAGTCCTTACCTTACAACAGCTTAAAGTAGGGTTAATTATCACTGGCAATGAGGTGTATCACGGACGGATTAAGGACGAGTTTGCACCCATAATGACGCAAAAGGTGACTGCCTTTGGTTGTGAAATCATTGGCACATTCTACTGTCCTGATAATGTTGAATTTATTAGCTCTAAAATCCAAGACTTACTTGTAGCTGGTGCACAGATGCTTATATTAACAGGAGGACTGTCAGTTGACCCAGACGATGTTACACGGTTTGCTGTAAGGAGTCTCAATGTTGAGGACATGTGCTATGGTGCTCCAGTGTTACCCGGTTCGATGTTTTTAATTGCCTATTTACACACTGATGATAATAGTACGATACCAATTCTTGGAGTGCCTGCGTGTGGAATGTATAAACGAATAACCATCTTTGATTTAGTGCTGCCAAGGGTTCTTGCAGGTGAGCGTTTAGGAAGAAACGAGCTTGCTGAAATGGGGCATGGTGGGCTTTGTCTTTCTTGTCCGCAGTGCAACTATCCGGTTTGCCCCTTTGGCAAGTGAGCGGGGATAAACCGTGGCACTTTTTTCATGTAATTAGTATATTCATTGCCATAGTATTTTTGTAATCGCTTTTCTTCAATGAATGTACCTATTATGAAATATACATCACAAAGCACTGCAAAGACAAAAAGATTTACCGTAATATTGGTGTTAAATGTTATTACAAGGATGCTGCCCGTATAAAGCGGGTGGCGTACAATGCCGTATATACCAGTTGTTATTAATTTGTAGGTACTGATGCCCTCTACATCTCCATTAACCTTTCCTGTTTTAATATATTTAAAAAGTTGCTTAAATCCTATAAATTCCATTATATCTATGTGTTTAAAAGGTAAAATTATAAATATAATGCCTATAAATTGCAGTGCAAAAAAACCAATCTTTATTAATAGAGGAAGCCTCATAACATCAGAATCAGGCAATCCTTTTATGAAATACATGGCTATCGCTATTGAAACTACACTAATTATAGTAAATGTAAACCTATAAAATCCTCTAATAATCCCCTCACCAAAATGCTTAATAGCGTACCTTTTTGCCCTGTTACTAACCAAAATTGAATGGCTTAGTGCAAAGGCTACAAAAATTAATATTATTAGTAAAATCCGTTCTAAAATATCCATATCCAATTGTAGCAAATTGTTAGGTTTTTTGTATACTCAAAATGACAAAAAAAATTGACACTATCTTGTCATTTTGAGCACACCACTATATACTAAATTAATCTACCTGCAAAAGCCAAGCATTAAGCGCTGTCCACGTTGTCAGATTCGTCGAATACCACACCTGCCCTGTACTTGCTAGCCCAATCAAATCCGCCCTACCATCGCCAGTTAAATCCCCTGTCGTAACCTGTGAAAGCCAAGCATTAAGCGCCGTCCACGTTGTCAGATTTGTTGAATACCACACCTGCCCTGTACTTGTAATGCCAATCAAATCCGCCTTACCGTCGCCACTAACATCCCCTGCTGCTACCTGCGATACCCAAGCATTAAGCGCCGTCCACGTCGTCAGATTTGTAGAATACCACACCTGCCCTGTACTTGCTACCCCAATCAAATCCGCCTTACCGTCGCCACTAACATCCCCTGTAGTAACCTGCGATATCCAAGCATTAAGCGCCGTCCACGTCGTCAGATTTGTAGAATACCACACCTGCCCTGTACTTGCTACCCCAATCAAATCCGCCCTACCATCGCCATTAATATCCCCTGTCGTAACTTGCGAAAGCCAAGCATTAAGCGCCGTCCACGTCGTCAGATTTGTAGAATACCACACCTGCCCTGTACTTGCTATACCAACCAAATCGGCTCTACCATCGCCACTTAAATCCCCCTTTGCCACTTGTGAAAGCCAAGCACTAAGTGCCGTCCACGTCGTCAGATTTGTAGAATACCACACCTGCCCCGTACTTGCCACCCCAACCAAGTCAGCCTTGCCATCTCCGTTGATGTCTCCATCTATAGTGGTAGAAGGAGTTGAAGTAGGCGTAGGCGTAGGTGTTGGTGTCAGAGTAGGAGTCGGTGTTACTGTAGGAGTTGGTGTGGGTGTTGAAGCACTAGCTCCATACATTGCCACTAAACCGTTAATATCATCTGTTTGCGGAACCTCTATAGTTGCCTGATAAGTTGGATACATGACGGCAGCCTTAGTGGCAGAGTGCTCAAGTCCAAGTGAGTGCCCAAGCTCATGTACAGCAACGCGCCTAAAATCAGTAGAGCCACTGCCGATACCATTAAAGATACTCCATGTTACGTTTGAGTTAAACGTTATATCAGATTCTAATATTGCATTAGTTGATGGATTATAATACCAAGCACTTGTAGCAAGTGTTCCACTACTCCACTGCGTACCACAATAAGTAGAGGAAAAGCCATAGCCATTTTTATAATCCTGCGTACAAGAATCAGCACTTGATTTAGTATATAAATAGGCAAATTTGGATAAACTATTCCAAGACTGTAACGCTTCAATGAAGGCATCATCGTATTGGCCGCTATCATAACCAACATAAAAGGTGGCAGAGGAGTTTGACCATTTTTGTCCTGATAAAGTATAGGAATAGGAATCATTCAATAATACTGCAACTAACAACATCACCGTTAAAAAAATACCCCAAGGTCTCATTATTGTGTACCCCCATCAGTTGCCTTGATTTTTTCTATCAATTCGTTTAATGGGATGTCTCTATCAACCTTGCTGTCATCTTCAGCAATTAAATCAAACCCCCGCTTGCTGGCCATCTTGCGATTATCAATGGAGTACTTACCTTGAGCACTACCAACTATCTGAAAGGTATTTTTTATAGTTGTACTTCTAACATTTTGGTTATTAGTATCAGGCTTGAGAAATAAAAGAATGTTTTCACCTTTTTCTATCGTGGGTGTATCCGATACTCTAAAACCTAAATCACCAATCTCCCCACCAAGATACGTAACAACCACAGTATCAGTATCTAACTTGCCTTTAATAACTTCTTCCACATTGACTTGCACCTCCGTATATATCGCTCCTTGATTAACTGTCCATTTAGGCTCTACCTGTTGTGCAGTGCCTATGATGACTATCTGAGCCTCCATAGTCATATCCTCTGTACTTAAACCAAGCATTATAGCAGAAGCCACAGCAGGCAGATTTACAAATAAACATATAGAAAAGATAAGTGTAAATAGTCTTTTCATTTATAACCTCCCTATTTTAAATGTATTTTAACATAAAAAAAGCTTTAAAGATTTGTAGTAAGGATAAAAGATAAAAATTTGTGTGTGTGAAACCCTTTTAGGCAAAATAGGTGCAGTGAGCACACCTTTTTTATGTGGAAAGTGCGCTGCCTTCAAAGAAAGTCAAGAAAACGGCTCTCTTTTAGTGCCGTACCATTTCCGTTTATGGGTAATAATTACATTTCAAAGTATTTTTTTATAATGTCATCAAGGGTTTTATCAAGTGTCTTTTCATCCATCTTGCTAATTCTTTCATAAAGTTCCTTTGCAATCCCTTCAAAAGTACGCATAACGTGTGTGTCAAAGTGTCTACCATCTCCTTCTTTCATTATAGACATAGCTGTTTCAAAAGAAAAAGGCTCTTTATAGGGGCGCTTAGAGGTCAGGGCATCAAAGACATCGGCTATTGTAAAAATGCGTGCATCTAGTGGAATAGCCTCACCAACTAAACCGGTTAAGTACCCACTGCCATCATACTTTTCATGGTGGTACTTCACTATATTTATAGCACCACCGAGCCCTCTGTAAGCCTTCACTATATCAACACCATGGCGGACGTGCATTTTCATAATATCAAACTCTTCATCGGTCAATTTACCATTTTTAAGCAGTATGTTGTCTGAAATCCCAATCTTCCCAACATCGTGTAAAAAAGACCCTACTATCAAGTCTCTAATATCACCCTTTGAGAGCCTATAGGCTTGGGCAATTTCCACTGAGTAGATTGTTACCCTATAATTGTGTGAGTTAGTATCACTATCTCTCTTTGCTATTGCACTTCCAAGGACTTTGAGCATACCGATATTTGCCCTTAACAAATCCCTTGAGCGGCTTATCAGACTTTTATGAAGCCCAATTATTAATGGATAAAGTATCCCGGTTGTTGTAAACACTAATGTAACCACTAACAAGATTGAGCCATAGATGCGTTTTTTTATATTTAACATCGTATTATCATCAACTTCATATATGCCTTCAAAATACCCGGCGATACCACCGGTGGATTCTTTTAAAGGCGTGAACACCTGCAAGTACAGTTTATCTTTAAAATAAAATCTATTATAGTTTATCTCTGCTGATAAAATATGTTTTTCCTTAAGGTTATTATCAATATATTCTTCAATGTCGCCAGCATTTGGGGTCTTTACCTCTATTATCTGTTTTTGTTTAGCATTATATATTTCCATAATAGCGAAATGCCCATATTTTTTTAATTCCTCTTTTAATAGCTCATGCTCTGAAGGACTGCCTCTTTTGATTGTATCAAGCCTACCACTTATCAGCATTTTTGACTCATCCATAGCAAGACCCATTACAAATTTATCCACATACTCCATTTCAACAAAATAGATAATCGTGCCTATTATGATTGATAGCGCAATCCAAGCCATAACAAGCCTTAAAAAAAGCCTTCTATGTATGTTTATAGTATTTGCCAACGTACTTTGTTTAATGTGTTATGAAAGCAAAAATTTATAGACAAGACTGCTATGGAAATATGGGTACGCTTTTAAGGGCTGTTGTTTCATCAAGGGAGAGCATTATATTCATATTTTGTACGGCTTGGCCTGATGCACCTTTCATTAGATTATCTATAGCCGTTATAATTATCAACCGATTTGTCCTTTCATCAACCGAAAGGGCTATATCACAATAATTAGTAAGACCAACACGCTTAATATCAGGCAGCCTTCCCTTCTTAAGCACCCGTACGAAAGGCTCATTGCCGTATGCAACTATGTAGGTATCTACTAACTCAGCCACCGATTTCTTTTCTTTCAATGTTGCATATATGGTACAAAGTATCCCTCTACTTACAGGCAAAAGATGAGGCGTAAAGGATACTTTAATGTCCGAAGATGATATGAATGAAAGTATCTGTTCTATCTCAGGAGTGTGGCGATGGCTAGCAACGCTGTAAGCCCGAAAGCTACCAAAGGTTTCACTAAAGGAAAGGGCATAATCTGCCTTTCTGCCAGCACCAGAGGTCCCTGACTTAGCATCTATTATTATGTTGTCTTTTTCTATTAAGTTGTAGTACAAGGCTGGATAAAGGCCAAGCAGCGATGCTGTCGGATAACACCCGGGAACTGCCACTAAATCGGTAAGCGCAATATCCTTTCTATAAAGCTCAGGAAGCCCATAGACAGCATCTTTCAAATAATCCACGTAATTATGCTTAACACCATACCATTTTTCGTAAACATCGGGATTTTTCAGCCTATAATCAGCAGACAGGTCAAGCACCTTCTTGCCCTTCTTATGAAAATAAGCAACTGCCTCTTGAGAAGCCCCGTGGGGTAGTGCCATAAAGAAAATATCTGCCTTCTTATGCAGGTCTTCTTTCACTAGCGGCTCGTACTTTAAGCCTTCATAATGGCACAAAAACGGAAACATATCCGTTATATACCCACCAGCGCTCTTTTCCGATGTTACGGCAGTAACTTTTACAAATGGATGATTCGTTAATAATCGTAAAAGTTCACTGCCCGTATATCCACTTGCGCCACAAACAGCTACGTTATACATAATAATAAGTCAATTCCAATATAAAACAAAAATTATCTCTTTGAAAACTGGAAGCGCTTTCTTGCCCCTTTTTGTCCGTACTTTTTCCTTTCCTTAACCCTAGCATCTCTTGTGATGAGTCCTTCCTTTTTCAACTTAGGTCTTAAATCCGAATCCGAATCAATAAGGGCTAGCGTAATCCCATGACGAACCGCGCCAGCTTGACCTGCAAGCCCGCCACCCCTAACATTAACAAAAACATTGTATTTGCCAATCATCCCCGTTATCTCAAGAGGATACTTTAGCATCATCATAAGCGTTTCACGTCCAAAATAATCGTCCGCTGCCCGACCATTAATAGTGATAGCGCCTTCACCTTTTTGTAAAAACACTCGCGCTATTGATGTCTTCCTTTTACCAGTAGCAGAATATCTAATCTCAGCCATTAACAATAACTCCTTGCTTTACAGGTTAATGCCTTCAGGTTGCTGAGCGCTGTGCGGGTGCTCCGCGCCTTTATACACCTTGAGCTTTTTAATAATAGAGCGACCTAATCTGTTCTTTGGCAACATACCCCAAACGGCATCTCTTATTATCTTTTCCGGTTCATTTTCAAAACGTTCCTTAAATAACCTCGACTTAATGCCACCAATATACCCAGAATGATGATAGTATACCTTATCAGTAAGCTTTTTACCAGTTACTTGAATCTTCCCTGCATTAAGTACAATGATGAAATCCCCAGTATCAGTATTAGGAGTAAATATCGGCTTATGCTTTCCCCTTAGATATGAAGCTATCTGACTGGCAAGCCTTCCCAATATTTTCCCTTCCGCATCAACCACATACCATTTTCTATCAGCGTCATCTTTTTTATAAAACTTCGTTTTCATCCTTAACACCTTTCACAATTATGATTAAAAACCAATTATAATTTATTTAAACTAAATTGTCAAATACTTTTTATAATGGACCCATAAATTTAGACAGTATGTTAAGTTACAGGAGGGAAGGAAGAGAGAAGAAAAATAAGGAGGTTAATACATAGATAATGAGAGAAAGCTTAACGGCAGCATTGAAGGCAAAAATAGCAATAGACGCGTATTTGAACGGCTTTAACTAAAAAAATGACAAAAGAGGAGTAACAAAAAGATATTAAAAATTGTCTTGACAAAGGGGTCCACCATACCCTCGCTTGTTGATGAGATAGTAAACGAATTAGATATGATTCAAGAGGCAACTTTGACATATGAAAAGTTAGCAATTCCTATAATCCTTACTCCTTCTCCTGTAGCAAATGACATACTTTCTGTATTAAACATACAATTACCTAAGCCTAAAAAAGCCGCTTAAATAGTTTTTGTCCACTACCACAATCATTTTAGTTACATAACCAATTGATTTATAATATTTATTTTAATTGCTTATATTTTTGTTAGCCAACATCCGCTATAACGGTTCACCCCCACGTGCGTGGGGACAATGTCATCGTCATTTTTTTTACCCCACATATAAACGGTTCACCCCCACGTGCGTGGGGACAATTGTCGTAGGCTTAATTCCAAGATAGACAGCTACGGTTCACCCCCACGTGCGTGGGGACAATTGCTACAGGACGACCCTTAATTGTTATCCACGCGGTTCACCCCCACGTGCGTGGGGACAATAAGAAGCTATTTTCTTGCTCTAATTTTCATGGCGGTTCACCCCCACGTGCGTGGGGACAATACTGAAAAAAATATGATTTCATGGTATTCTAACAAGCAAAAGCCCCTCGAAGTCTTCAACTTTACGATCTGTTTTTCCCCAAGTTTTTATTTTGAATCCCTGTTCATTATTGCTTGCGTAAATCATAACACAGCCTCCTTTTTTAGCTTGGCTGCATGCCTTCTCCCATAATTGGTCTCGAACCATTGCCGAGACCCGTCCCACAAACACTCCGGCTTTTGGTTCTAGTAACCATCTTGTTAACTCACCTCGTAAACCAGTTGGTACGCTCTCAAGAATCAGAACTACCACGGTTGGTCTCCTCTTCATTTGCTTCTATTGGATGAATGTACCCTCCTTCCACTTTTCCCTTCTCTAAGTCCCACAATGACCCTGGAGCAGCAGCATCTTGATCAAACAGTTCAGTTTTATCGGATGTTCCTCGTCCATGCAGCATTAATGCCGTCTGAATATCCGGAATAATTCTTTTTAATAGTCTAATTGCAACAAACATATCGCGGCAAGCCAGACGAACACGGCGTTCTAAATCGTTTTCTCCTTCGGCAGTTATGCGGAATGCCGTTGGAATTGTGAGTTCTGTCTTATAAATATCTGCAACATCATATCCACACCAGACGACAAGACACCCATGCTCTGCCAACACTGAGATTGCTGCATGGGTAATGGAAACACCAGGACCCAACATAAGCATAGCAAGGTTGGCACAGGGAATAGGTACTTTGCCATTAGCATCATGAATAGCAATAGCATGGTCTTCCTTATCTATACGGCAATGCTCGACGTACAAATAGCTCCACCCGTCGCTGAACTTTGGCAAGATATGTAGGTCTTGAACTTTCATGTTATATCTCATTGTGTGATTGAGTTATGGGTAAAACAGAAAGAAGCCCAAAACCAAAGGCTTTGCCAGCTCCAATGCCACGTATAAGCACATTACGGAAATTATTAGTATCCGTAACATTTAGTATCCCGTCGTACCTAACAGAGCGCAGACGCAGCCCTTTATCATCTTGCGCTTTGTTTACATAAACATAACCAGGCTGTATTTTAATAGAGTCCTCATTAAATGAAAAGCCGGATGTTACAGCCCGGCAGGCAAGCCAGGCATAGAGCTTGTCGTTTCGTACTGGAACACGCCTTCCATGTCGTCTGAGTCCGTCTTGGCCGCTTTTTGTGTCAATCTTTCGTGTTGGATTTGCTATAAGACGAAATCTAAGGGTTTGTCCATTTGTGAAACAAGGATTAAATGGCTTTACCTCAGGACATGCTGCCAGAAGATAATCAGCATTTTTAAAGGCATATTCCCAATTAGGTTCTATACCTGACTGGACTATAATAATTGGACGCCCTACATGTCTGAAATCAATGCGAAAAAGAAAACCACAACCTTCTTCTCGGGATATGTGCACTTGGTCTTTTCCAAAATCATACGGATTAAATGGTTTGAGAAAGTATGCATCATCAGATATTTTAGATGCTGATGGAAATGCCATACAAAGGCGCTGGTGAACACGGTAGTGGTTTCTTATCCATAACCGTCCTGGACGCGGTCTATCCGGATGTTCTCCCCCGTCTATTAAAAGACAAGACAGGTACATATTTATTCCACCTCCTCAGCACTAAGATGCCGTCTGCGGGTTTCTATAGAACGGAATTTGATTATCTCTTTTCGTTTTTGAATGATTTTATCTCGCCATTGCATATTTTCAGGGTTTATGCGATCCATCCCCATACCTTCACCGTATTCTATCATAGTTACAGCATCGTGGCATAGCCGACACAGGGCACGTAAATCATCCATACTTTCATTGCCCCCAGCACGGCGGTATGTTATATGCTGGACAGTTGTTGCAGGAGATTTACAAAAGATACACAGGTGACTGTCTTGCTCAAGCCTTTCTTTACGTCGTTTTTTGTATTCTGTATTACTATAATCTGCCCGTATACGCTTTGGAGGTGATGGGTCGTTTTGCACAGGCTTATCTGCAACTTTTATATCACCATTTACACCAACATTCAGTTTCTCTTTAATTACGAACCGCGGCATATGATAGGGAGGAGCAAATGTTAATGGTACGTCATACCATATAAGCGCATCATCAGGAGCGTTTTCTGTCGTTGGTTGCCAGTCAAGCAGGCAATCCAATATTTGGGGTTCTTCGTCATCTTTTAGACGCTTACGCCATGGAATAGATTTAAGTGCAGATAACAAATCTGCAAAATTGTCCGGTGGATATTCCAAGATTGGACGAGATGGAGGGCAGGCTTTGCGCCCAAGGTAAAGCGTCCATTTTGGCTTTGCCATTGCTATGAACAACTCGTCAATTAGAGATTCTTCGCCTTGCAGTGCAACAAGAAAAGAAGCATCGCATAGGTACTCACGCTGGGTGAGCATAGCACCATATTTAATACCATCTTCGGCAGTGCGCATCTTCATACCGGCACCAACCGTGTGGTAATCCCACCAGCGTATGCCAGGCTTATCAATACGGACACCCATGTTCAGGTCACATAGCGTCGGAAGCCACATCTTTGGAGCTTCAATGCGAGAAACCCCAAGTGCCGCACAGAGCATACCGATTACACCAGATTTGGTCGGTGCTTCAGCTGTCCGTCGTATAACGAATTTTGACTGTTGATTACCCCAAGCCTGCAAAGGTCCTTCTAAGCAAAGAAAAAGGGTATTGGCAACCATCTATACTGTCTCCACCTCTTCCTGTTCCGTATTTATAATAACTTTTTGCACCTCTTCCCATTTATAGCCAATCCCAGCAATCACTTTAGAGATTAAATCATCAAGAGACTTAATATCTATTTTTGCAATATCTTTTTCTGCTAATAAAGTATAACGAAGGTTAGGTGAAAACCAAAACCTCTTTTCAGGCTTGTAGTAGCCTTCATCCAGATCATAAATATACTGACTCAACTGTGCAATGCTTTGTGAAACAATGTCTCGTTTATCTATGGATACAGGCTTAGCAAAGGCATTGGCATAGTTAATTGGAGTGTCTCGAATTTCAACCAATATTCCGTCAGGGAGATTATGGGCTGCAAAGCTGTTTTGTTTGCCAGCAGGATTAACTAATGCTGCGGCACATATAAATGCGCCAATGGTGTGTGCTGCCAGTTCTCCATGGCCTTTTAGATTACAAACAAGGGTTTCCCAGTTTACTGAGAAGTATTTATAGAAACACGCTGATGAAAACATTGCCTCATCCAAAAAAAGCTGCGCCAGCATCATTGCCTAAAATATCGTCAGTGGCTACATAGTAATCCACTTCAGGCCGTGCCTCATGAGTAGATATAGCATGGGCAACCTGAAGAGCTGCTTCTACAGTTGTTGTTTTATTCCATATGTTATCGCTCTTTTTAGGTTCTAACATACGCCCCGACAGTGCCATATCTGGAACAGCAGTCTCTTCAGTAATTATTTTAGCAATATCTTTTGTAATATTATTGTCTGATGATGATTTGGGCTTGTCTTTCAATAATTCGGCTATTTTATTAATTGCTTCATTAGTTGTGTAAATAAGCGCTTTACTATCACCAGAAGTGATATCTTCTTCTATTTCTTCACTATTATTTTTCTGCTTCTTCGCTTTACCATCTCCAATCCCACATTTGTTGAGAATCTTGCTTACATCTGTTTCCCTGCATCCTGCTTTTTTTGCAATTAAACGGGCTAAACGTCTGGTTCTAATTCCACCAAGTAATGTTGCAAACTGTTTACTTTTACGTATACTCCGCTTGATACATTGGCTAGAAATACGGCAGCGTAGCACTCCACCAAACCAGCAAGTCTTGGGTGCTCCTAAGTCATCCCGGTTCAAATTAGCCGGACTGTGGTTTTGGATTACATGAATTTCTATTAGCATAATTCTTATCCTTCGTTGTTATTTAAAAATTGTTCTGCCCACTTGTACCGGGTAGATTCACGTTCCCAAATTGAAAGATCATCTGTTAGTTTTACCCAGTCAAGGCTATAGCCATTTAACGCAATTGTGGTAAGAGCCCACCTAAGAAAATGTTCAATCTTATCAATTGATAGGACTAACATTTGATCAACCCGTTGTCTAAAACGTGTTTTATCAGGCTCACTTTTAGGACAGCATTTTCTCAATTGGCAAGCAAGGGTTTCATTGTCATTGTTACTTGGTTGAATCTTAGAAGCAGCATATAGTTTCGCTATTAACCATGCCACTTCGCGACGCGGTGCACCTGCATTTTTCTGTCTTAGCGGCCACCATATACCTGTAAACAGGTCAAAACCAGTTACCCTTTCATCAAGCCTATCTCCCGCATGTTTGCGAAATAGCGTAAGCTCACCATCTTTTAGGCGCGTTAGAATTTCAATGTACTGTTGCGTTGGTGTCATTTACCCTTACCCTTTTTTACGTCTTTCTTTTCAGCTTTATCTATCTTATGTTTAGTTATATTAGCAATTTGTTTCTGTCGTTCAACGGCTTTGGTTGTAAAACCAGGTGATAATGATTTTGCAAGCATTTTCATCATAGTTTGATACTCAACTAATAAAACCTGCTCCAACTTATTCGTACTATTGATCAGCAGGTTGTTTACATTTTCAGAAACTCTATGTTCAATATGGGGAGTAATAGTACGAATGGCAGACTTTACCTGTTTAGATACTGTTTTGCTATTAGATACTGTTTTTTCAATTGATTCTGTCCATAGTTCTTGAGTACAATTGGAAGGGATTCTATACTCCATACCAGTTGCCTCGAGATATTTATCTTGTCTTGTAGCAAAGTTTACTACCAATAAATGACCTTGTTTTTTTTTTATATAAAATTCCATCGGTAATGTCTCTCCACTGTTTTGCAATAATATGAGTATCAAAATCACCTTTAGTTATTACTTTTACTCTTTCCTTCCTGTTACATATGACATGTGGATCCTTCCATTGCCAATTATTATCCTTTTTATTATCCTTTATGCTTCCAAGACCTTCAAATTCACAGTGACGGATTAGGTGTGCTGAGCGTCCACATGCAATACAAGAAGCTTTTCTGCACCTATCAGGTTCAATAAGCCATACACGACGGGGCAGCCATGTTAATCCAGTTAGAAGGCCAACTATACCACTGTTTTGGGGAAGTTGTAAGTCAGGTTTTTCCCAAGATGGTGTTCCCAACACATACTCTTTATTCCATAGTAATTTTAAAGTTTCTGCAAGAGTAGCACCGATTGATATAACATACACCGGTGGTTTCCCATTAATACCAGGAGATTTGCTTTGTTCAGGAGATGTGCCTTGTCCTCCTGATGTAGCAAACATTGGCAGCCGTAGCAAGCCCATGGCGCAGCATGCAAGGCAAAGACCATCTTTTTTATCTATTGAGTGTCTGAAATGCCAAAAATTATTACCTGTTGGGATTTCCTGAATAAGATAATTGGCAGTTTTTCCGTTACTTGTTTTCTTGTATTGATAAAACCGTTTCCCATCACCAAGAAGGTTAAAGTATTCTTTATTGTTATCGAGTTTTGTAAAGCAGTCTGAAGTAAAAAATGCACTGTTAGTTTTGTCTTCCGGTGGATTTCCCTTACACCAATAAAGCAGTGCAAGCAGGAATCTTAGAATTGCAGCGCGATCCATGGGGTTATTAGCTGCTATTTGTCTAATACTGGTAGCTTGTGTAAAGGCTTCCTTAATGCCTATACAGCAAAATGTCCCATCAGTTTTAAGAACTGGTATCCACTTTTTTTCAAGTAGATTATAATTCATACCTGCCCCTTTAATTTTTATTTATACTCAAATACATTTTTAATATATTTTCCCTTATTGGGACGTAAAGGTGTAGTATGCAATGCCCTCATACATGTATCGTGGGAGGGTTTTTATTATATTTTCTTTTTCTATGTTTGAAATTGTGTAAAAATGAGTATTGGTGTCTATGTTATAAAACCGATAAACTGGGTAAGTACCGGTCGTGTATGACTTAAATGCGTAAAAGGAAACCCCTTCGTAGGTGTAATCTGGCATGTTATTAACAATAGTAGTTTTTTCGTCTTTTGATATAGTGTAGAAGTGAGCGCTTGTTTTTGTATTGTAAAACCGATACACGGCAGAGGTGTTGTTTTCCTTTTTTGTATAAGCATAGAAGCTAATGCCCTCGTATTTATAGTGTGGGAGGGTTGCCGTAATGTCTGAGTATTCTGTTTCTGATATAGTGTAGAAGTGGGTTGCGTTTACTTCGTTATAAAATCTGTAGACTGGGGATTTGGTAGCTGAGGTTGTGCTATTGTCCTGTGTAACTATAAATGTTAAATCTGCTATATTAATATAGCCTGTTCTTTGTGCAGAGGTGTTATTGGTTGATACATAGTATGAAATACTGCCATTACCTGTTGTTGAAGTTTGGCTACCGAGGGCAAGCCAAGCGTTGCTTGTGTTGGCAGACCATTGACATGATTGGTCATTTGCGTAAACATTGACGCTGCCAGTGCCGCCGTAGTAGTCAAAGTGTGTGCTTGTTGAAGAAATCGAGTAGGAGCATGTGGTTGCATTAGAGCTCCCATATAGTGCTGTAAGAGCGTTAATATCGTCTTCTTGTTGTGTGTACACCTCGTCTTGGTAGCGGTAGTACATAAGTGCATTGGTAGTGTCTGAGTGGTCAATGCCAAGGGCATGGCCTAATTCGTGGGCAACGACACGTCGGAAGTCGTAGGCTATGCGGTTGCCTGGACCGTAAAAAACTGCCCAGTCTATGCCGGTATTTACGATAATATCGGCTTCTATCATTTCATTTTTGTTATACCACGTTCTGGTTACTGCAAGGGTCGCACTATCCCACGGCTGCGAACAATGTGTATCGCTTAATGCAAAGCCGTTTATATAGTCCTGCGTGCATGGGTCTGCGTATTCGCTTACGTATGTATATTTGAAAGCAGATAGATTATTCCAAGAATCCAGTGCCTCTTTAAAGGCACTATCGTAGGTACCACTGTCGTATCCGACGTAGAACAGTGCTGTTTTATCTTTCCACTTACCACTTAAAAGGATGTACCCAAAGGCAGCATTTGCCGATAAAACTAAAAACAACATACATAGGGCTATTTTTTTCATATTTTACACCTGAGAGTTTTGATTTTTGCATATTCTTGACTTTTTTGCTTCTTTATTATACTATTTTTTAACTAAATAAGAAACCCCTATGCTTATGAGATAGTATTATGACAGAACAAGAACTATTAAAGCTACTCAAAGAGCTGTGTTTGTCCATTATAGCTTTCAAACGTTATGAAAACTAAGAAACAGATAATAATAAATAAAGGTTCCGATAGACGTACCGTTTGGGTACTAACTGATAGTACAAAACAAAATGGCCACCATGTCATAGAACGCGATTAATTACTAATTTACAAGTACAAAACAAGGTTAAAAACCTCGTTTAAAACACCTATTATAATATCAAGTTATTGATATTTAATGATTTTTTACTAATTTGAATTAGTAAAAAATTAGTAAATGAATTAAACTGCTCATTAGGTGTTAGCATATTTTTTTTTACAATTTTTTGCATTTTGTGCTACATATTATATATTATAATGGAAGGGTGGATTTAAATAAGAGAGTCCTGAATGAGTAGTGCCTGAATGAGTAGTGTTAGATAGCAATTTTGTCATTGTAAGGAACATAAGCGGCGAGAGGTGTGCCTCCGCACCTTATGGAAAATATCTTGATGATGAAGATGAAGACTTTAAGAGTGAAAATAAATCATAGAGGCAGGGAGGTGTGCTGCCGCACCTTGGTGTGTAAGTTTGACGATATTAATTAATGGAGGTTTTTCAATGAAATTAGAAGAAGCACCTGTATGTCCTTATTGTGGTAAGAAAATGGCCAAAACACTGCCACCGCCTTTTAATATAGGCGAGGGGCTTGGATGGTGTGAGCCGTATTTGTATATTTGTTTTAATGATGAATGCAATTTTTACACTAGTGGATGGGAGCATATTCGCCTAAATTATGGCAAAATAGCCTCCTATCGCTGTATGTTTTATCCAAGCAGTGGCACTCAGGATACTATTTGTGTCTATTCGCCAGATGCCATGAAGGGGCAGATTGTTGAATAATCTGCTTATGTTTTATTTATGTTGCAAGTACTTCTTGTAAATCCCGAGTGCTTCTTAATAAATCTATGGATTATTGATTTTACTGCTTATAATCTATGGGCAAGACCACGTGGGCTTTTAAGGTGAGACATTACAATAACTCTAAAATAGATGCAATTAATTGAAGAAATAAAGAAAGACTACAAGGCAATAATTAGAAACGACCCAGCACTTAGAGCCGCTATTGAGCCTTTTATAAGCTATCCGGGGTTTCAGGCAATTCTATGTTATCGTATACTGCACAGAGTGCGCAAACACAATATGCCTATACTAAGCCGCTTCCTTTCTCATATAGTGCGGTTTTTCACTGGCATAGAAATCCATCCGGGGGCTGTTATTGGAGGCGGATTTTTCATAGACCACGGCATGGGCGTTGTCATCGGTGAAACGTCAGAAGTGGGCGAGGGCTGTGTCCTTTATCAGGGCGTAACCCTTGGCGGCACTGGAAAGGACAAGGGCAAGCGACACCCGACACTTGGTAACTTTGTAACCGTTGGTGCAGGCGCTAAGATACTTGGACCTATAAACATAGGCGATTACGTTAAGATAGGTGCAAATGCCGTCGTGCTTGAGTCAGTACCGGATAACTGCATTGTCGTTGGAGTCCCCGGCAAGGTTGTCAAGCGCAAGGTGTGGAGAATCAGCGAAATGGGCTTTTATGACACCGAGGAACGAGTACGTAAGGTAGACCCTATCGAGCAAAAACTTAAAGAGATAGAAACACGAGTGGGAACGCTTGAAAAAAAAATGGATAAAGACAAGGGAAATAATAAGATGAAGATATTTAATACCTTATCCGGCAAAAAGGAGGATTTTATACCTATAAGAAACGGCAGGGTCGGTATTTACGCTTGTGGCGTTACTGTGTATGACCTTTGCCACGTAGGACACGCCCGAAGCGCTATTGTCTTTGACACTATTAAGCGGTATCTGAGCTACGCCGGCTATCATGTGGATTTTATCAGAAACTTTACTGATATTGACGATAAGATAATAAAACGGGCTAAAGAGGAAGCCATTGCCTGGGATGAGGTAAGTGCAAAGTACATAGATGAGTATTACCGTGATATGGATATGCTTGGTGTTGATAGGGCTACAGTTGAACCAAAGGCAACTGAACATATAGCGGAAATAATAGATATAATTAAAGGCTTGATAGAAAAGGGCTATGCCTATAACATAAATGGTGATGTGTTTTTTGAGGTGGAGCGTTTTAAAGAATACGGCAAACTATCAAAAAAGGTTATAGAAGACCTAGAGTCAGGGGCACGCGTTGAAGTAGATGACAGAAAAAAAAGCCCACTTGATTTTGCCCTGTGGAAAAGCTCCAAAGAAGGCGAGCCTATGTGGGAAAGCCCATGGGGCTACGGCCGGCCAGGTTGGCATATCGAATGTACTGCCATGTCTATGAAATACTTAGGGGAAACTTTTGATATTCATGGCGGCGGCGCCGATTTGGTATTTCCACACCACGAAAACGAATTAGCCCAGTCTGAGGCATACACGGGCAAACCATTTGTTAATTATTGGGTGCATAACGGATTTATCACCATAGATAAGGAAAAAATGTCTAAATCCCTCGGTAATTTTTTTACTATACGAGAAATCCTACAGGAATTTGACCCAGAAGTCCTGCGGGTCTTTCTCTTAAGCTCCCACTACCGAAGCCCATTAGAGTTTTCACGGCAGCAACTTGAACAAAGCGAAGCCTCCGTTGACAGATATTATAGTACACTTGAACGAGTTGAAGAGTTTTTACGGTTAGACCAGCCAGATGGGAAAAAACACTACGATGATAAAAAACTTACCGATACGATAGCCACATTGCCTACGCAGTTTGTTGACGCTATGAATGACGATTTTAACACAGCTATAGCTATCGGAGCAGTCTTTGAATTGATAAGAGAAATCAACCGCTACCTTGATCAAAAACCAAGAGGCCAACAAGCCAGCGACCTTGTACAACGCTCTATGACCGTTTTACAGGAAGTGTGCAACGTTTTAAATATTTTTCAAAAAACCGTCCCGCAGTGGAACCACTCGCTCATGGCTACTAAAAAATTGCCTCTAACCATTAACCAAATAGAAGACTTCATAGCCAAACGCCAAAAGGCTAGAGTAGAAAAGGACTTCGTAACGGCAGATTCAATAAGAAAAACCCTTGAAGTCAGTGGCATACTGCTTGAAGATAAACCGGGTAAGACCTCATGGAGGGTTAAAATTTGAAGGCTACTTTTATAACCGGCGGCTCAAGAAGCGGGAAAAGTAGCTTTGCTGTAACTCAGGCTATGGAAAATGGTACAAAACATGCGTACATAGCAACAGCTCAAGCCCTAGACCGGGAAATGGAACTACGCATTGAAAAACATAAAAAAGAGCGTAGTACCCACTTCGATACTATAGAAGAACCCATACTTTTAAGCCATGCCATATCAAATGCAGCTACCCTGTACGACATCATTGTCGTGGACTGCCTAACACTCTGGCTTTCTAATCTTATGATGATGGACAAAAAAGATATATTAGAAAAAGAATTTGCACATCTTATTAGTACAATCACTAATATAAAAAAACAAACCAATTTGTATGTAGTGTCAAATGAAGTAGGTATGGGTATCGTACCAGATAACGCACTTGCTAGACTATTTAGAGATAACGCCGGTATACTCAATCAACAAGTAGCAAGTGTAAGCGATGAGGTGTATTTTATGGTAAGCGGCTTGCCTCTTTTAGTAAAAAAGAAGGAATAAAAAAAGAAAAAAAAAGAAAAGAAAAAAAAGAAGAAGAAAAAGAAAAAGAAGAAAAAAAAAGATTAGAGGCGTGGGGGAAAACCCTTTTAAATAAAAGGGTTATTCCCCCACACCCCTTTTCCTAAAACTTTTGGCTTGTTATCTCTTTAGTTATCCTTCTACGTTTGCTATACTCTAACTCAAATTTCTTAACTTAATGGCATTGATATCAATATAGCTTATGATTGTTCAGTTAATTCTCCCCTGAGATTTTTTTGCATAAGGCTTTCAACTGTAACTTTATCGTATCCACAACCAAATAAAAACTGCATTTTAGTAAAAGCAGCCTCCGGGGTCATATCAAAACCACAGATAACACCTGTTTTTTGCAACTCACTACCTGTGCCATACACCTGCATATCAACAGAACCTCTCATACATTGGGTAACATTGCAAATAACCAGTCCTGTTTGGTTTACAGCTTCATCTATTAGCATTAAAAAATCATCATCCGAGGGCGTATTACCAGCGCCGTAGGTTTTTAAAATTACACCTTTAAGCCTCTCTATTGCAAATATACTTCTTAAAAAAGCAATGGGCATACCGGGATACACCTCGCACATAAGTACGTTGCTATCCATAGTTTCATGTAAAATAACTTTATTTGATGTCTTTAGACGTGCGTATCGTTGGTTAAGCTCAAAGTGTTTGCTAAATGAGCCAATTGTAGGGTAATTTGGTGAGCTGAAGGCGTGAAAATCATAGGCACTAACCTTTCTTGTGCGATTCCCTCTAAATAAAATGTTGTTAAAAAAGATGCACACTTCTGGAATTATAGGGGTTTGAAAATTGTTATGTAAGGTAAGCATGAGAGCCCCTGCAAGATTTTGTATAGCATCAGTGCGCACAGTTGATAACGGCAATTGAGAGCCAGTTAGTATGACTGGCTTAGATATATTTTCAAGTAAAAAAGATAAGGCACTTGCTGTATATGCCATCGTATCTGTCCCATGAATAATAATAAATCCGCTAAACTGCCTGTAATTTTTCTCTATTTCCTGCGATAGGTCTATCCAGTGGCTTATCTTTACATTAGATGAATCAATAATATCATGCTCAACAATCTCTATGTTAAAACGCCGGTCTTTCAGAAGCGGCTCTAAATGCTTTTCAATATCCCCCCAATTGGCAGGAGATAAAAAAGATTTGCGTTTACCCTCGGCACTACCAACCATACCGAAAGTACCACCCGTGTAAATTATAAGCGCTTTACTTTGTTTATTCAAAGTTTCAATTAAAATTATAAAATCACAACCAAGCGGGTAATGCCGGAGGCCGGACTTGAACCGGCACGAGTCTAAGACCCGAGGGATTTTAAGTCCCTTGCGTCTACCAATTCCGCCACTCCGGCGTTACTTAAAACATTTAAAATACAACTGTTTAGATAGTATCATAAAGTATTATTAGGTGTCAAGAAGTTTCAAAACTGCTTGCAAAATGCGAGCAGATAGCAAGTATAATGGACCGATAAATTTAGACAGTATGTTAAGTTACTGTTTGTGCACTAACACAAATAGCGGTTATTGTAATAGTTCAGCCCCTACTTTGTCGCTTGCGCTCCTCGCAATGAGGCTGTGTCGCAAAAAGCAAAAAAAGACTTATTCGAAGCAAAAAACCAATCAAATCGCAATGCGCTATAAATATAGAGTACTTAATATTACTTATAGTTTTACTGTCTTAACTATTGTATCAAATATACCACAAATATTGCAAAAACAACACATAATTAATGTAAACATTTCCCTAAACATTATTTCTCCTTTTAAGTAGTAAAAATGTCAAAAAACACTATTGCCTGTATATATGATTAATTTTCTATCTATCCTTTATCCATGCAGGTATTATTAAAAATATCTCTCTATACAGTTAACCGCATACACGTTTATAGGCTATTTTTAGCTAAAATAGGCTATTTTATAGAAAAAAACCTGCTTATATGCCAAAAACATCTATGTTTTCTGTCTTTTACACCAAACTACACTGTTTATTTAATAAAAATTTAATTTTACTATTTTAAATCCTTATGCTATAATCCACTATGTTTGGTGGGGACATAATTTGAGTAGTGCAGTTTGCTCTTACAGTTTTGAAAACAACTGTGAAAATAGTTACACAATAATTTTATGCAATAATTTACAAGAGGCATAGTTTTAGCGTTTCATACCACAGTACTTGGTTTAACGGGGGTTTGATTTTTGTTTTTTTGATTTATTAAATGGGGGGATTGGTTTGTCTTTACCTTTATTAAAGACGTTTTAACAAGTTATTAACAATTGTTGATAACTTGTTAGTAATTTATTAGTAATTTATTAAATTCTAACTAAAGTATTACAAGTATGAGGGGTATCTTGAAAGCTGAAAAATTAAAAGATTATAAGCTAAATGGTAAAGGCGCTGTCAGTGGCGATCTACCGCAATATGCTGGGGTTCACAGTACGGTTTTCAATCCTAAGTATACCTTTTCCAATTTCGTTGTAGGGGAAAGTAACAAAAAAGCCTATGAAGCAGCAAAAGGGGTGTGCAAAAATCCAGGAACTCTTTATAATCCACTATTAATACATGGAGGGGTTGGCCTTGGAAAGACACATATACTTGGCTCCATAGCAAACGAGTACGTTAATGCTAATGCAATAGTGGACGTTATGTTTATATCTTGTGAAATCTTTACAGACGATGTCATACACTCAATAAGACAGAAAACACTCAAAACACTTGAAAATAAATATAATGCTCTAAGCATGTTTTTGATTGACGACGTACACTTCATATCAAATAGTGAACAAACTCAAGAGGTATTTATAAATATCTTCCACTACTTTTACGAGCGGAAAAAACAAATAGTCCTAACCAGCGACAAACCGCCAGAATCTCTTGGCAATATAACCGAAAGCCTAAAAAGATGCTTTAAGCTTGGTTTCTTGGCTGAAGTGCTACCGCCATCTATGGAAACTAAAGTATCAATTCTACAAAAAAAAGCAGAACTTGAAAACATCGAATTATCAGACGATGTGGTTTACTTTTTGGCATCATCCCTTGGCTCTAATATTCGAGAGCTTGAAGGTTCATTACTAAAATTAAGCGCACATGCTAACTTTACAGGTAACTCCATAGACCTTGAAATAACCAAGAAACTTCTAAAAGACCTTATCATGATAAAACCTGATGTGGTTGACATTGAAAGCATTTTACACGTAATCTGCCAGCATTTTGGAATTGGCATAAACGATATAAGTTCCACAAAAAGAACAAAAGACGTGCTTCTACCAAGACAATTGGCAATGTATATTTTAAAAAGATTAACCAGCCTATCTTTTGAAGAAATTGGCTTACAATTTGGCAAAGACCACTCTACCGTTATCTACTCGTGCAATCAAGTGGAACGAAAACTAAAGGATAACGAATTCCTATCAAAAACAATAGATAAGCTTATGAATAAAATTACAAAGTTATAGATTCAAACGAAGAAAATTTTAGTTAAATTGTATTCGCTGAGCTAATTTTTTTTTGGTTGACAAATAATTATGTATTATTATTGCAAGCAAAGCAAGGGCTTGACTAGGTTCGCCCCTACAAATAGATGCGTAGGGGCAGTGCCATTAAGCTAAGGGAAATTGTATGATTTTAGAAATCAAAAACCTTTTAATATCTGTTTGAGGAATTATTGCCTCAGTAATTGTTATACCTTCAACGGCATAATTCATAGGGCTGCTTTTGCTTAAAATAAGCATACCGCCACTTTTCATATAAGGTGTAAGGAGTTTTATAAATTCCTCAACCGTAAATAATGCCCTTACCACTGCCACATGGAAAAACAATGAATACTCGGACAGTTGTTGCACGGGCTTATTTATTACAGTAACGTTTGTCAATCCTAACAAGCGGCGCATATGTTTTAAAAACGCCGCCTTCTTGCCTTTTGGCTCTATCAAGTACACATTAAACTGTGGCTTGACTATTGCTAACGGTAGACCGGGAAAACCGGCGCCGCTGCCTACATCCGCTATAAAGTGTACATCAGGCTCAATTACCTTTAAATACAAAAGTGAGTCAAGGAAGTGTTTTGTAACTATCCCCGCATCATCTGTTATGGCAGTAAGGTTATGTACTTTATTCCACTTTTTAAGTTCATCTAAATAGACCATGAAGCAGTGCACTGTATGTGCATCATGTTCTACGCCAAGGGCATCAAGCCCATCAATTAAGATTTTCACTGGTAAGATTTTCACTGGTAAGATTTTCACTGGTAAGATTTTCACTGGTAAGATTTTCACTGGTAAGATTTTCACTGGTAAGATTTTCACTGGTAAGATTTTCACTGGTAAGATTTTCACTGGCAAGATTTTCACTGGCAAGATTTCGAATAGGGTTTGGTCGTTTTTTCTTTTCAATTAGTATAAGAATTAGAGAAATAGCCGCTGGTGTAACCCCCGGTATACGTGCTGCTTGGCCAATATCTCTTGGTCTTACCTGCTCAAGCTTATATGCTATTTCACGGGATATACCGCTTACGTTTTTATAATCAAAATCCTCTGGGATTAGTCTACTTTCAAGGCGTTTCATTCGTTCCACAAGTCCTTCCTGCTGTTTTATGTATCCTTCGTATTTTATAACGGTTTCAACTAGTTGTTTTATTTCACTGTCAAGTTCATAAGTAGGTGGCGAATACTTTTCAATGAAGGTATAATCAATTTCAGGCCGCTTTATCAACTGCCAAAGCGTAGTTGACCCAGTAACCAACCCAGTTCCTATTGCCTCAAGCGCTGCATTAATCTCTTCCCCACGCACGGCTTGCATCTTTAACCGTTGAAGTTCATTATCAAGTGAGTCTTTTTTCCTTAAAAACTCCTTATATTCCTCGTAACCGACAAGACCAGTCTTGTAGCCAAGCTCCTTCAAACGCAGCTCGGCGTTATCATTTCTAAGAAGCAGTCGAAACTCTGCCCGGGAGGTAAACATCCGGTACGGTTCATTTGTACCAAGCGTTACAAGGTCATCTATCATAACTCCAATATATGCCTCATGCCTTTTCAATACCAAAGGCTCTTTGCCCTGGATTTTTAAAGCAGCATTCATACCGGCCATAAGCCCTTGCCCTGCTGCCTCTTCATAACCGGAGGTACCATTTATTTGACCGGCAAAGTATAGCCCTCTAACGCCTTTTGACTCCAGCGTGTGCATTAACTGCAACGGGTTTATATAATCATACTCTATGGCATACCCCGGACGCATTATCTGGGCATCTTCAAGTCCCTCTATCGTTCTAACCATACGCACCTGCACATCATATGGAAGACTTGTAGATATTCCGTTAACATAGTACTCACAGGTACTCAGTCCCTCCGGCTCTAAAAACACCTGATGACGTGGTTTTTCGCTAAATCTGACCACCTTATCCTCTATTGATGGACAATAGCGGGGACCTATACCCTGTATCTTGCCACTATAAAGCGGAGAACGGTCTAAAGCTGACAGTATGCAACTGTGGGTTTCACTATTTGTATAGGTTATAAAACATGGTAACTGCGGATTAGTTATAGCCTTTGTCGAAAATGAAAAAGGCACAGGCGGCATATCTCCATCTTGCCGTTGTGTCTTTGTAAAATCTATAGTTCTTGCATCAATCCTTGGTGGTGTCCCTGTTTTAAAGCGTCCAAGCTGAAACCCCAAGGTCTTTAAAGACTCCGAAAGCGCTGTGGACGGAAACTCCCCAGCCCTGCCAGCACTAAAGCTATCAAGCCCTATGTGGATTAAACCCTTTAAAAAAGTCCCAGTAGTTATAACTACTGCCTTAGCACCATAAAAAACCCCAGTTGAGGTCCTAACGCCGTTGACAGCATTTGTCCTTTCATCTACGGATATATCTTCAACGACCGCCTGTCTAATGAAAAGGTTTTCGGTATTTTCAAGTGTGCGTCTCATTTGAGTTTTATAAAGTAAGCGGTCGTTTTGTGAACGTAGCGACCAAACCGACGGTCCTTTTGAACGGTTTAATAGTCGAAACTGTATGCCGGAGGTATCAGCTGTCTTTGCCATTTGGCCTCCAAGGGCATCTATCTCGCGCACAATATGTCCCTTTGCCAACCCCCCGATTGCAGGGTTACAGGACATCTGGCCTATCGTATCAATATTCATTGTAAAAAGACACGTATGAAGACCCATCCGCGCACAGGCAAGCGCTGCCTCACAACCGGCATGCCCTCCGCCTATTACAATTACAGCATAATCTTTTTCTATAAACATAAATATATCAAAAACGACCACGTTTATTAACTATTGTTGTAGGTAATAACAGAATTAGTGTTACCATCTTTGACACCAACATACGAGCTACCACTTATGTGGGCTTACCCAGATGGTCTTCACCCCTTAAGCCCTATTTTCATTTGGTAAGAGTGTAAACTTTTATTATTATTATTTCAATACGTCTTTTATATATAGAACTACTTTTGTCGTTTTTTATTAGTAAAGTCCACTTCCACAACATTGTCAATCTCTACACTATCTGCGTCATCCATTACACCTTCCACCACTTCACCTTTTAATGGTCTAGCACTGTGCATGCCATGTTTTTCTTCCTCGTTATAATTTACTACAAACTGCGCTTGAAGTTCTGGACAATATATGACAACAATATTATTAGCCGGAATCACACATTTGGTTGGCACATTTGCCATAGACAGGGTTGCACTTAAGATGTCCTCTTCCCAAGTAAACTTCATTTGACTATTAAATACTAACATAAGTCCGTTTTCCTTTTCTTCTTGCAAAAACCCCCGCTTGCCTATGTATACATCTTCAGAAAACTTCACGATTATAAACACCCTGCCAGATAACTCCATCATATCGTAAAAAAGCTTCCTCTTTAAAGCATTTAGGCCTTCTATCATGTCCTTTTTTTCCATAATTAATATTTATTTAACTCTCTTTGATATTATTTTAAATTTATCCGTCCCTGCTTTTTTTAAAATCTGAAATAAAACCGTCTCCGTTGTCGTTATAATGGCGCCAGCTTGCTGCATATAATTTAAGGCTACCTCTTTGTTTTCCCTCATACGCGACGATACCCCATCTTTTACTATATGCACCGTATAACCATTTTTAAGCAAATCAATTGTCGTCTGTAAAACACAAATATGAGCTTCTATTCCACAAATAATCACCTTCTTCCTGTCTATCACTTTTAACTGCTCTGCAAAAGAGGGCGCGCCGCAACAACTAAACGTCAGCTTCTCCACAATATTTACACTATTAAACCCTTCAATTGATTGTGCTGGTGATTGTGCTGGTGATTGTGCTGGTGATTGTGCTAATGACTGTGCTAATTCTGCTACCGTATGTCCGATACCCTTTGGGTACTGCTCCGTTACTATAATTGGGATATTATGTAACTTACAAAGCTCTATAAGATGCAAGGCATTTTCTATTACACTTTCTTTGTCAAGCACCGCTGCTGCCAATTTCTCTTGAATATCAAGGATTATTAATATACAATCTTCCTCGTTTAGCTCATATCGCCCAATCATAAATCTATTATACAAAAAATCAGTCCCTATGGCAAGTTATAAAAAAATAAAATACAAAAATTATTTTAGTAATTGATTGACAGAAGGAATAATTCCTGTTACAATAAATTGCTTTTTAATAATTAGAAAAAAATGTTAAATATAAACACTATATACGACCACATAGAAAATAAAAAATTAAACTATAAGACGTATGATTTCACTAAAGATCAGGGAAATGCGTTAAAGGCGTTTTTCGACCTTGCTCAAGAATATGACAACATAGAAGACCTTTATAACCTATGTGTAGCTGTAGTGAAGGCGTTTTTTGCCCTTGATGCAAGGCTATACTTGATTGACCTTAAGACAAAACAATTGGCTATGTTGGCATCTACAGAAAATAATAACGATATTTTAAATAAATTTAACATACCAGCTTACATTTATTTAAATGAGCAGCCATATAATACAAAAGAAAGCCTTGTTTTACCGATAAAGGGCAAAAGGATTCATAGTAACGGTGAAGGTACTGTGAATAACATGAATATATTAGGCATATTGGAAATCTATCCATATAATGATTTTACAAGTAATGACATCCTGTTTTTTGAAAAGTATGCCAATCGCGTTGGGTTTAATATCCATAACCGTACGTTAGCTGTAAAGAATATTGAGCATATAAATTTCATAAAATCCTTAGTTGCTGATATAGAGCACAACATAATAGTGCCAAATATGATATTTAAGTTGTTTTTGCGCCGTTTAAATGGTAAAATCATGAAAAATATTGAAATAGAACGGCTGTTTAAAGCTTACCACGATATAGACGCCCCATGCGACACTATCTGTATAGAACGCATAATGGATGAGCTTACAGAGGTAAACCACGGGCTTTACGATGAGCTTCAAAACATTCAAAAACACTACGAAAACACAAGTCTTTTCCTTGAAACACTTTTAAGGAAAAGCCACTTTGATAAAGGACACCTTACGCTTCGCACTAAAAAATGTAACATGAAAAAAGACATCATAGAGCCACAACTGGAGCGCTTCTTAAACAGGTTTATGGAAATGGATATAGAAGTACGAGACCGACTCAGTGAGCAGGAGGAAGAAACCATACAGGTGCTTGATATTGGCCTCATCGCTCAAGTGTATGCCAATCTGTTTTCAAATGCACTTAAATACACAACAAGTGTAGTGTCTGGGGAAAAAAGGTTTAAATATGTGGAATATGGTACTGAGGTACTAAAAAACTATTTTGCCAATACTAAAGATGGTATAAAGTATAACGTGTTTTCAACGGGCAAGCACATTAAGCAGGAAGAAAGAGGTAAAATCTTTGAAGAAGGCTACCGCGGGACAAATACGGCAAATCGGCCAGGTACCGGACATGGCTTAACGTTTATTAAAAATGCCGTACAAATACACGGTGGGGTCGTGGGCTATGAGGCCCTAGAGTTAGGCAATAATTTTTATTTTATCTTACCAAGGTAATGTGTTCTTATTATGCCAAAAGCAGAAAACTCCCTTTCAAACACTATAGGAAATATTTATAGAAAACTCTCGCACGCCGCTATGCGGGCTGGCAGACAGCCTGATGAAGTAACGCTCCTTGCTGTAACCAAAAAAGTTAACACACAAATAATTGATGAGGCAATCAATTGCGGGCTTCGGGATTTGGGGGAAAATTATGTCCAAGAGGCTTCAAACAAAATATCCACCCTTACCCAGCTGTGCCCATTTACAAACACACGCTGGCATCTCATAGGCCACCTACAAAAAAATAAGGTACGCTCTGCCGTTAAACTTTTTAGCGTTATACACACGGTGGACTCTTACGAGTTAGCTCTTTTAATAGATAAAGAAGCCAAAAAGATACAAAAAGTGCAAAAAGCACTCATACAAGTAAAACTATCGAAAGAGGACACTAAACACGGTATTGATGAATCAGAGCTTCTTAATCTTATAAAGGATACGGCAGGATTTGAAAACCTGCAATTTGAAGGTCTTATGACTATACCTGAGTACCTTCCAGAGTCTCAATTGATGAGGCCTGTCTACGGTAAACTACGCTTTTTGCGGGATACACTACATGAGCTGGGTTATCAACACTTTAAAGAGCTCTCTATGGGTATGAGTGATGATTTTGAAATAGCTATCGAGGAAGGAGCTACTATTGTTAGAGTAGGCTCAGCTATTTTTGGTCAAAGAATTAATTAGGAGATGTTAAATGGCAAAAAACTCTCACAGTAAAACTGTCGGTTATATACTTTGGTTTTTTGGTTTTACCGGTTCACATCGTTTTTATTATGGTAAACCAGTATCGGGTACTATTTATTTTCTTACTTTAGGACTTTTTTTAATTGGCTGGATAATAGACCTATTTTTAATACCTTCAATGGATAGGCAAGCAGATATGAAATATCCAGAAGGAAGTGTGAATTATACGGTTGCATGGATACTGCTTAGCTATTTGGGATTACTTGGCGCACACAGGTTTTATATGGGAAAATGGATTACTGGGATTGTTTATTTACTGACAGGTGGACTTCTTGGAATAGGCTATCTATATGATTTTTGGACGCTAAATGGCCAAATTGCTGAGATAAACGAAGCAGCCTAAGGATGTATCTGACCCTATAAATACATTGTGTAGGGGCGAACCTATGTGTTCGCCCTTATTTTTTTAATACCTATATATAGCCTTAAGGCTTAATATAAGCAAAGCCATCCATTTGCCTCTTAATTATCTCTGTAACACCAGCAGGTACTACCTTTACAAAATCAGGCAGTGTGCTTTCATTTACACAAGCACCTGTCTGCTCCTCACACATCTTTTTTAACGAATTACGGCATGCTAGAAATAGTGCACCCTTTCTTGCTAACTCCTCCATCACCTTAAGCTTCCCGCTATCTACATATGCCTTCACAGATGGCCCATTAGCAAGCACTACCACATCAGCCGCCCCATCCCCAACGTCTTTGAATAAATTCGTTACGTTAGCAAGTGCCGTATTCCACTTTTCCTCTTCATTTACGTGAAACAACACCTTTAACCTTGACATACTTAAACCCCTATTATTTTAATCACGGACTTTTTCTTTGTTTCTACTTTTTAAATAAATCCTAACAGGCGTCCCTTTAAAGGGATACTCCTGTCTTATTGTCTTTTCTATATACCGAAGGTGATTGTCCTTAATCCCCTCTGGATAATTAGCAAATACAGCAAAGGCTGGCGGTTCTGTTGCAACCTGCGCCATATAAAATATCTTAACCTGTCTACCCCTATAAACAGGCAAAATTTCATTTATGCTACCAACTATCTTGTTCAAAACACCAGTAGTTATACGCTTACTGCGCTCTGCAAGTATTTCGTCAATTAAGGGAAATATCTTCGTAATACGCTTTTTTGTAAGCCCTGACGCTGTAAGAACCTGAGCGTAATTGGCAACTGCCCATAGCTGCCGTGTAAAAGAAGCCATAAAAGCATTGTAGGCCTTTTCGTGCTCTTCAATAATATCCCATTTATTTACAAGCACTATCATGCCCTTCGAGGCAGAGTGTATCAAGTGTGCTATCTTTTTATCTTGCTCAACAATACCATCTTCAGCATCTATAAGCAAAAGCGCTACATCTGCCCGCTCTATAGCCCTAATAGCACGGCTTACCGCATAGCTTTCAACCCCCTCCTCTACCTTCGGTTTCCTTCTTATACCAGCTGTGTCTATCAACAAATACCTTTTCCCATAATACACACTAACGCTATCCACCGTATCCCTTGTAGTACCACTAATGGCACTGACAATCATCCGCTCTTTACCAAGCAGTGAATTAACAAGGGTTGACTTGCCCACATTAGGTCTACCTACAATGGCAATTTTCGGTAAATCTAAGTCTTTATCGTTATCCTCAACACTTACTAAGCGTCGTACGACCTCATCCATTAATGTATCAAAATTAGTGCCATGCTCTGCCGATAGCGGTATAATATCTTCCCCTAAAGAGTAAAAATCATAGATTAATTTCTCATTCGATGGCACATCTACCTTATTGACAACCCACAGCACGTCCTTATTGTACTGCCGAATAAGCTCTGCAAGCTCCCTATCAGCTGGCGTTAACCCACTCCTACCGTCCATCACGTATATAATGAGACTAGCCTCATCAATGGCAACAAGGGCATGGTCTCTCACCTGCCCTATAAGCGCATCCACATCGCCACTTATGAAACCACCTGTGTCCATTACTGAAAATGTCTTACCATCCCACTTAGCTTCACCGTAAATCCTATCACGCGTAACCCCCGGCTCGTCTTTAACAATGGACATCCTACTTTTAACAATACGATTAAAAAGTGTAGACTTACCTACATTTTGCCTTCCAACTATTGATACTAACTGTTTAGCCATTTGTTCTTACCAAAATCTAAAATGATTTATAAGAGCTATCTATCTCAAAAATAAAATCTATCTCAACAGTAGCATTTAGGGGAAGTGAGCGTGCGCCAATAGCAACCCGACAGTGTTCCCCGTTTTTTCCAAAAATATCATGTAAAAGCTCCGAGGCAGCATTAAGCACTGTCGGCTGACCAAAAAAACCCGACACAGACGCCACATACCCTGCAAGCTTCACACATCGCCTTACCATATCAAGACTACCCACAGCAGCACGCACTATAGAAAGGGCATTTAAAGCTACTATCTTGGCATCTTCAGCCGCCTCTTCAACCGAGATAGCCCCATTACCTACTTGCCCTGTCCTTTGTAACTTACCATCCACAAATGGCAGTATTCCACTTGTAAACAACAAATCTCCCGTTATAACCCACGGTACATAAAAACCAATCGGTTTGGTCAACTCAGGTAGCATAATACCCAATTCCTTTAACCTCTCCTCAGCACTCATAGCCCTATCTCCTCCGGTAACCCAATACGCCCAAGCACAGCCGAAGCCGCCGCCACCGCCGGGTTAGACAGGTATATCTCACTTTCCGTATGCCCCATGCGGCCAATAAAGTTGCGATTAGAAGTAGATATAGCCTTTTCCCCTTTTGCAAGTATACCCATATGACCACCAAGACATGGCCCACACGTAGGCGTAGACACCACAGCTTGCGCATCTATAAATATTTCAATCAACCCCTCCTTCATAGCCTGTAGATAAATCGCCTGCGTTGCAGGAATAACTATCATCCGTACATTGGAGTTGACCTTTTTATCCTTTAAAATACTGGCAGCCTCACGCAAGTCCTCAATGCGTCCGTTTGTACACGAACCTATAAACACCTGATCAACCGTCACATGCGTAAGTTTAGAGGCAGCTCGCGTATTTGACGGTAAATGAGGACAACTAACCGTAGGCTCAATCTTAGAACAATCATACTCTCTAACATCAACATATTTGGCATCAGCATCTGACGTATAAAAAGTAAACGCCCTCTTTGCTCTACCCGTAACATACTGACGAGTTATTTCATCTGGCACAATGATACCACTTTTCCCACCAGCTTCTATTGCCATATTGCACATAGTAAGACGCCCAGCCATCCCAAGACTGCTAATGACCTCCCCGTCAAACTCCATAGCACGATACAAAGCCCCATCCACACCTATATCACCTATGGTATGAAGTATTAAGTCCTTACCGCCTACCCACTTGTTTAATTTGCCATAATAGATAAACTTCATACTCTCAGGCACTTTAAACCAACACTGACCAGTAGCCATAGTAGCAGCCGCATCAGTAGAACCAACCCCTGTTGAAAAAGCCCCAAGAGCTCCATACGTACAGGTGTGGCTATCAGCACCAATGACAAGGTCGCCCGGTAACACTATCCCTTGCTCAGGCAAAAGGGCATGCTCAACCCCCATGCGCCCAACTTCAAAGTACAAACTAAGCCCCTGCCGTAAGGCAAAATCGCGCATCATTTTACACTGCTCAGCAGCCTTTATATCCTTCTGAGGGGCAAAATGATCCGGAATAAGCGCTACTTTATCTTTGTCAAATACATTTTTGGCAGCTATTTTTTCAAATTCCTTAATAGCTATAGGCGCAGTTATATCATTTGCCAAAACCAAATCAACCCTAGCATTTATCAACTGGCCGCTTTCTACCTTAGCCTCATCAGTGTGCGCAGCAAGTATCTTTTCCGTTATTGTCATCAAATTCCTCCATGAATTTTCTGGTATTGTAACATTTAATTAAATTAAAAAGGAAAGAAAAGAACGGGGGAAAACCCTTTTAGGCAAAAGGGGTGCGGAGGCGCACCTCCCTAAGGGTGCGGAGGCGCACTTCCCTAAGGGTGCGGAGGCGCACCTCCCTAAGGGTGCGGAGGCGCACTTCCCTAAGGGTGCGGAGGCGCACTTCCCTAAGGGTGCGGCAGCACACCTCCCTGTTTTTCCCCCACGCCTATCTTGCCTTATAATCTTTACAAAAAACTTTCCTTTGGGCTACCAAGATAAAACCCTTGGGCATATTGAATACCAAGTTCCTTAATTATATTTAAAAGCCCTTGATTTTCCGTATACTCAGCAATGGTTTTGATGTCAAGTTTTTTACAAAGTGTTTGTATGCTTTCAACAAATGCGATGTCTTTGATGTCCCCTTTATCAAGCTCTCTGATAAACTCACCGTCAATCTTAACGAAATCCACAGGTATGTATTTTACATAGAAGAAAGATGAATAACCACTGCCAAAATCATCAATAGCGATACGAATCCCCTGATGGTTTAAAATGCTTGTAAGTTCTTGAATATTGGATAGATCGCCAACGGCCTCTCTTTCGGTTATCTCAAAGACCAATTCCTCTGTATTTATCTCATATTCTAATGCCAGACCTATAATATAGTTAATGAAGGAAATGTCTTTGATTTCCTTACCGGATAGATTTACAAAAAATAGTTTTGGGTTAGCAGTAGCAGCCTTTTTTTGAAAAGCCTTTTTTATTATCTGCCTATCTATATCAAAAATCTTACCAAGGCGCTCCGCCATGTTAATAAAATTAATGGCAGGTATTAACTCACCGTTTCTACTCCTTAAGCGTGCTAAAACCTCATATGCGAGTATCTCACCACTTGCAACATCCACTATTGGCTGAAAAAATGGTTCAAACCTGTCATCATCAATACCCTCTTGCAGTATATTAAACTTGGCGGTTTGGGCTTTAAGCGAGCTTTTGATTTCATCTGCTGTTGGTACGAACACCTTGTTTTTGCCAAGCTCCTTTGCCTTATAAAGCGCAGCATCAACGACTACAAGCAGCTCTTCCATGGAAGTACCGTGCGTTGGGTATTCAACTAATCCGATGGAGGCTTTTATTGGAATGATCTTATTATCCGGTGTGGTTATTTTTTTTATTTCGAAGGTCTTTTTAATCCTTTCAGCAAGGATTCTAGCATCACTAAGCGCTGTTTCACTAAGTATAACGGCAAATTCATCTCCACCTAAACGAGCAACAACGTCCCCATCCCGTAGGGACTTGACAAGGGTTTCCGACACCTCTTTTAAGTACAGGTCGCCAAATGGGTGGCCGTAGCTATCGTTTATATATTTAAAATCATCAAGGTCTTGTAGAAATAGTGAAAACTTATATTGTTTTCTTTTAACGCGCGTTATTTCGTATTGTAGGAAGTGTTCAAACATACGCCTATTATAAAGCCCCGTTAGCGGGTCATGGCCGGCGTAGTATTCAAGCTCTTTTATCGCCTTTGATAGTGCCTTGGATGAGCCTATTACGAGTGTCATTATGGATAGTATGGACTCCAGAATCTCATTATCTTTGCGGCTTATGCGTTCACTGGCAAATACGGCTACACCCAAAATTCCACCCATGCCGGAGGTTTCAAGCAGGTAGTCGTTTGTTTTTATTAGCAGGAGATTTTTGTTTTCCTCAAGTATCTTACCGTGCAGATTGATTTCTATGGTTTTTAACGGAAAGGTTTGTATAATATCGTCAATTTGGTAGTATTTTAGGATAGTCCGCTTTATCTCTTCAACTATTTCATGTCTTTTGGACTCTTCCATACTTACAAGATAATATATGTGGGCTTCTAGATAGTTTCTGCTTTCAAATACATTAAAAAATATGCTAAATGAATATATATTACAAAGCTCAACTATAATGCGTTCAGCGCGCTTTTCCCAATTAATAACATCCTCACGCGAAAGCAGTATGCTCATAAGCACCTTAGTTAGTTTTTCAAGCGTTTGAGCATCTATTGAGCTTACCTCAAGGGAATCTATCATGATGAGTGAGCCGTAAAGTCCCTCCTTCGTCAGTTGAGTGTTTAACGCTACACGCTCTTTTATGATTTTAATAAAAATACCTATAAGCTGCCTCAGCGTTATAATATAATTTTTTATATCATCTTTTTTAAGCATCTCCGTTGTTATTTCATCAATAGAAGTTAGTATCCCATCAACAAGTAGTGCTTCTCTCATGAGATTTTCTAATAGGTTACCGTTATTTTTCGATATTTGCTGCCTTAATAAATCAAAGTCCCAACTGATATTACTCATAGCAGGTCTACCCCGCACTTTAACTCATACAACCATTTAATAAAGCGTTCAATAGCAGCGCCTTTGTATAAATAACCGTGCTGTGGCGCGAGCATTTGAATATCGAGCGGTTCGATTTCCTTAATCCACTGCCTTAAGGCTTTATTGCTACTCATATATCTTTGATGAAAGCCTCCAATACAAGGTAAAAAGGCATCAAAGTCCTCTACAAAGAGGTGATTTTGCGAGCAAGGCAAAATGGAAGCACCTATGTCGCCAGTACAAAGTACCCTTGATACCGGGTCGTACACGTTAATGTGGCCGGGAGAGTGGAGGAAATGTGCTGGTATGATTTGCAGGTTAAAGGTATCCGATAACTTAATAACAGAGCCGTCATCTTCTACGGGGATTATGTTTGCACCAGCTTTCATCTCGTAATGAGGGATAAAACGAGTCCAGAGCTTTGATATGTAAATATTAGCCTTAGTGATTTCCTCCCAGATATTTAATCCACCGCTTACGTCCGGGTCCTGATGAGACAGTATTATAGCCTTTATGTTTTCTATAGATGTGTATTTAAGCACCCTTGATACCAATACCGGAAAAAGCCCAAAGCCACCCGGGTCTATTAGGGCAGATACGCCATTGTTTGTTATTAAGTACTGGTTTGAAGGTATACTGGTTTCATCTTTTGAATCAGCAAAGCCAATAAGTATAAATTTATGTTCTTTATCATCGTATAGTACAGTTTCCAAATCCAACTCCTTATTTTTAATAAAATAAATAAACCGTCTTAATAGCTTCTAAAATATTACCGATCAAATATCTCGTATTTTCATCTATAATAATACCTTCAAGCTCAATATTTTGAAGAAATACCTCCCACTGCGCATGGTGCCACAAGCCCTTATTTGTTTGTATGAAACATATAGACTCTTTGCAAACCACATTTATAGCGCTGAGGTCTTCCGAAAAACTATTATAAAATTGCTTAAGCGATTCAAGCAACAAACCGAGACAGGTTTGCAAATGCGGTGATATGCTAACCCCACCGGCATTAACAGTAAATAAAAAATCAAGCCAATCCGAATGACTCCACTTACCACCTTGCTTATTAATGAAATCTATAGCCACTGTTACTATTGACGATAATTGCCCTGATAACGAACATACCGGCTCACTAAAAAAACGGAAATGATTTTTACCAAGCTCTTTAACCCTATACATAGAAGAATCAGCCTTTTTAAGAAGAATATCAGCCTCTTTCCCATCATATGGAAATACACTTATACCAATGCTAACCCCAATGGAGCAATTAAAGTCCCTTATACGAAAAGGCTTACCTATAGTAATAATCATCTTCTTGGCTATAAATGCAGCATCCTCAGGCCTTGCTATGTCTCTTAATATAAGAACAAACTCATCGCCCCCAAAACGAGCAACCGTATCAGACTCCCTCACACATTCTGTTAATCGCTTAGCTACCTCTTGTAAAAGTATATCGCCAATACTGTGCCCCATCGTGTCATTTACATACTTAAAGCCATCCAAATCCAGAAACATCAAAGCAAAAGACGTATTATCACGTCGGCTATATAAAATAGATTGATTTAACCGCTCAAAAAAAAGCGTTCTATTTGGTAAACCAGTTAAAGTATCATAGTGAGCTAAACTTTTCAGTTTTTTTTCAACCCTATGCCGATAAAGTGCAATCTCTATGTTTGAATGAAGCTCCCTCGTATCAAAAGGCTTAACAACATAGCCAAACGGTTCTGTTATTTTAACACGCTCAAGCATCCCCTTATCCGAATGAGCAGTTAGGTAAACTATTGGTATATCCAACTTGTCATGTATTTCACAAGCTGCCTCTACACCATCCATTTTTCCTTTTAACTTAATGTCCATAAGTACCAAATCCGGTAGCTCTTTTTTAGCCCGTTCAACAGCAGCCAAACCGCTTACCTCCGTTGCTACAACACGGTATCCTAACTCTTCCAGTATTCGCTTTATATAAAGAGCCGTTGTTCCTTCATCTTCTACTACTAAAATAGATGAATTAACCGTAGTGGTATCTTTTGTTGTTTCCATTTTTTCTTTTCCCCATTTACCTCAGATACGAAAATAGTGCAGCTACTGTTTCTATCTGTATGCTTTACTTCGGTGTCTTATAGCAATTACATCAACTATTTTATTCTGGTCATCTATGGAATAGATAACCCTGTAGTCTCCGATACGGATACGCCAGAAGTGATTGATACCCTTTATCTTTATGCAACCTTTAGGGTGTGGTTCTTTTGTCAGTCCTTCTATCTTATGTAATATTGTTGATATGAGTGATTCATCAAATGCTTTAAGTTCCTTACTGGCTGAATGTGCAAAGGTGATTGAGTAATCACCCAATGAGTTTTCCCTTTTGCATCAGCTGCTTTCTAACTGTTTCAAGGGATTCCCTATGCTCATCCTTACGCTCATGTGCTGTGATGTTGTCGTAAAAATCCTCCCATACCTTGCCATGTTTTTTAAGATCAATTACAACTGCTGTTCTTTCGCCATTATCGTCTATCAAGTACTGTATACCCTTCATTTATTGCCTCCTTATATTACAATTGGTTACAATTCAATAAGTTACAGTATAGTTTCTACCTATCTCTATAAATCCTATCACATCCATACAAATTTTACAAATCATTAGACAGGTATCCAGCAATTCAGAAAGAAAATCAGTCCACCTTAATTTTTAGTGCAATTGCCATTAACTTAATGGTATTGGGAAAAAGCTGGTCTATTTTTTTTGTTTATTGACTTTACCTTTTGTATATGATAGTATAACAAAGAGTTTATCTTTAGTTATGTATTTATTTAGAAATGGTGAGCATAGCTCAATTGGTTAGAGCACTGGACTGTGGCTCCAGGGGCTGGGGGTTCAAGTCCCCTTGTTCACCTTTTTTTATTTTGGTTCCTCTATAGAGTGCGCCTGTAGCTCAGCTGGATAGAGCGGAGGCCTCCGGAGCCTCAGGCCGCAGGTTCGACTCCTGTCAGGCGCAGATTCAATTTAATTCTTTTTTATCCCAGAATAAGAAGAAAAAAGGTTATTATAGCGCATTTCGATTTAATAACGAAAATTGAGGGTTTGCCCCTATAAAATATGTGTTTTTTGTGTTCTTATCAAATCGGAATGCGCTATAAGTCAAAAAAATTGTGTTAAAAATGTAGCAAAGGTATAGAGGGATAACTAAGTATATTCAATACCGTTCGGCATTAATTATGCTAATGGTATAGTTACAGTTAAAAACACTTTCACGGTGTATTTATTTTGAGTCTATTTGTCATTAGCGCATTTCGATTTAATAGGTAACAAAAATTAAGGGCGAACACGCGAAAGGTTCGCCCCTACAAAAATACGGGTATTGTAGGGGCAGACCTTTCGAGTGTCTGCCCTATTTTTATTATCTACACTTTGTCCTTATCAAATCGAAAGGTGTTATAAATTTGTGAAATTTTATTTGAACAATATTTATGCCGAACGGCATTGAAGTATATTATAAGCCAAAAGTTTTAGGAAAAGGGGTGCGGGGGAAGAACCCTTTTTCAAAAGGGTTTTCCCCCGCATCCTCTAATCTTTTTTTTTCTTTTTTTCTTTTTTTCTTTTTTTCTTTTTTTTCTTTTTTTCTTTTTTTCTTTTTTTCTTTTTTTTTCTTTTTTTCTTTTTTTTTCTTAACTTAGGCAATGGGTTATATTAATCGGTTCTTTAGTAAAACCATTAGTCCTTAAATACCACGAGTAAAACAACATTACCTTAGCCACATAATTTTTAGTTTCATCATAAGGTATATCTTCTATAAATTCATCTACGTTAAGGTATCTACCCTTAATAAGCCACTTGTTGACAATACCCTCGCCGGCGTTATATGCAGCTATGGCATGTGGTATACAGTTAAATTTATTAATTAATAAATCCAAAAAGCTACTGCCAAGTAGGATATTTTTATTAGGTGCAAAGACATCACCGCTATGTTTAATATTAATCGCCGCTTTATTAGCTACCCGTTTAACTGTATCTGGCATTAACTGCATAAGCCCCTTAGCGCCTGCTTTGGAGATGGCATCTTCTTGGAATCTGCTTTCCTGTCTTATTATGGAAAGTATTAAATATGGGTTAAGGGTGGAAAACTTATTAGCAGCGGCATTGACTTCCTGTTTAAAAGCGTAGGGGTATAAGAAGCGGTTTAAATCTGGCGTATTACTGCCTGCTGCTGCCTCAGCCAAGGCAATGGAATAGCGGTGATGGGAGGCTTTCGATAGGAGTTCGCAGCCTGCGATAATGTCAGCTGGTTTGAGTTTTTTAGCATTTTTAGTAAATTGTGCCACTTCAAGCCTGAAAGCGCTTTCTAATTTATAATCAAGAAGTACGCTTAAACGCTTAATTAGTACGTTTACAGGTGTGTTAGTGGCACCATTTGGTGGGATTGGCTTTTGTATAGGGATTTGCCTTTGTAAATGAAAAAGTACGGTATAAAAATCATTAAGCGCAGTCATTTTCGCATATAAATGTGAAGCACTGCCTTTGGAGGCTTCAAGGGAGCGGATTGTCCAATATAGGTACTTGGTTTTACCATAATTATTGTAAAGCTCATTAAAAAACTCAGAGGCCTCCTTTGGTCTACCTGTTAAATAGTAAGACCAGCCGATGTTCCACGTAGCCTCCTCTTTAAAGGCAGTTACACCTTGAAGCGTGTTAAAAACCTCAAGTGCGCCTTTAACGTCCCCATTTCGTCTTTTATGAATGCCATAAATCATCTGTAGTTCATATGCCTTTGGGTTATTTTCATTTAAAAGGGCCCCGACCGTAGATTCAAAGGCGTCGTAGTTGCCTGAGCGAAACTCCGCCCGTGCCTTCATGTATAGGTTTTTAGAATTAGAAAAATACTCGGCTGCCTCTTTATATTGCCTTTGATTAAACTTGCACTGTCCAAGTGCGTTATAAATGGTGTTTTTATATGATTCATCTGTAAGGCTTAGGAGGACTTTTAGTGTGTCTTCAGCTTCTTTGTACTTTGCCTGTTTCGTAAGGTTTGCAGCGCGCTTTAGATGCTCATCCGGTGTTAAAGCGGCCTTATTTATATGATTGATGGCATCTTTAGAATAAGTTCCAGCGTCAACATATATATTTAAAAATTCGCGCTTGGCCTTTTGTGCAGCTGTTTTTTCAAGCAAGGTTGCGTATATATAACGTACGCTGTCGTCGCTTGGGTAGCGTTTAAGGTAGCCCTCTGCAGCTTTAATGGTTACAAGCGGAGGGGCTGTTTTATTTAAAATATTAATTTCAAGTGTAAGGGCTTTTTTTATTAACGGTGTAGATGGATAGTTTTTTATTTGAGCAATATCGGCAAGGGCTTTATCCGTTTCTTTCAAATGTTCATAAGTAGTGGCACGCCACAGTAAGGCATAATCCGCTAAGAGTTTATCTCTTGCTAAATACCTATCAAGATATGTCTTTGCCTTTAAGTACTCCTTTTTTGAAAGCATAGTGTAACCGTTTTTAAGGTCATCATAAGGTGAGGTGTCGGCTTCTACGTTAATTGCAGTAAAAAGTACAATTAGTAAGACAAAGAAATTATTTAAAGATACCATGTTTGTATCCCATGTGTAAAAACGTCTCAATGGCTGCCGTTGCCTCTGCATCAAGCCTTTCCGTGTAATTATTAACGTAAAGGGCAATGTGCTGCATAATAACCTCGTCGCTTAACTCTTGAGCAGATTGTTTAACGTAACGTAGTGTTTCCTCTTTATTATATTTAGCATACTGAAGTGAGCGTATAATTAGCGCTGTAGTTTTTTCTATAATGCTTGCCCCAAGCGCTTTTTTAGCAAAAATGCCGCCAAGTGGAATGAGCCTTCCGGTAAGCCTTTCCCACCAAGCCCCAAGGTCAATTATTTCAATAAGGCCATAAAGCGGATAAGTGAACCTGCCTTCATGTATTATAATCCCACAATCAACCGTACCGTTACTAACGGCAGCCATTATCTGATGAAAAGGCATTACGGCTGAGGAGGTAAAATCAAAGGGGTGCTCAAGGGCTTCATATAATTGCAAAAGGAAAAAGGCCGTTGTGTACTTACCGGGAATTGCAACCCTAGCATGTTTTAAAGACTTAAGATATGCTCCTTTTCTTGCAATTAAAAGAGGCCCACAGCCCCTTCCAAGTGCGCTGCCACTTTCAAGTAATTCGTACTCCCGCGCAACATAAGCGTATGCGTGAAACGACAGCTTTGTTATATCAAGCGTGCCCTTTATTGCCATGTTATTTAGAGCCTCAACGTCATCAATGCAAGTGGAAAACCCTAAAGCGCTATCTGAGACTATCCGCTGTGCCATAGCATAAAAAATATAGGTATCGTTTGGACATGGCGAAAACCCTAAAGAAAGCTGCCTGCTCATCCCGGAGGCCACATCATAACCCTGCCGCCAAGCACATGCAAATGTATGTGAAAAACACTCTGCCCTGCCTCTTTGTTGCAGTTCATAAGAGTACGAAACCCGCGCTTATCTATTTGTTTTTCTTTGGCAACTGTATTTGCCACTTGATACATGTGGCCAATAAGTGCATTATCCTCTGTATGTATGTCAAGGGGGGTTGATATATGCTTTTTGGGTATGATAAGCACATGGACAGGGGCTTGCGGATTTAAATCTTCAAATGCCACCGTATGCTCATCTTCATAGATGATTTTAGCCGGTATTTCCTTATTTGCTATCTTACAAAAAATGCAGCTCATATATATATCCTCCATTATTATACCAAAACAAATTAGATTTGCAAACCATTATTAAAAATAATAAGGAAACAAATACACAGTGAGGGCGCTGCCCTCACACTCCCGCCAAAGGGACTCGTCCCTTTGGAATCCCGCCCAAGGGGTTTCACCCCTTGAACCCCAAAAGCATTATTTTGGATGAGTATGATAAAACACAATTATTATTCCTGCAAACCATTTTTATTTAGGTATATACCCTCCACGTTGATTGCAAATATAACATAAACGGCAATGGAAGATAAAGAACAAAAAATATGTAGACTTTTTGCACCACATGAGCGTTATATTATATAATACTATCCAAAATAAAAAAAGCTTATAAAAATGAGAGGGGGCTACGGATGAATACGGATTTGCTGAATCCATTTCTTGAGTCATTTGAAAATGTACTGTCAACGATGGCATTTACAAGTGCCAACCGAGGAGAACCGGTTATTAAAGAAGGTAATAAGGCCTATGGCGATATAACTGGTATTATTGGACTTACCGGTTTAACACAAAAAGGCTCGCTTGCTATAACGTTTACGAATGAAGCCATACTGAAAATAGCGTCTAATATGCTTGCAGAGGAATTTGCACAGGTAACTGATGAGGTAGTTGATGTGGTTGGGGAAATTACCAATATCGTTACGGGTGGCGCTAAGAGGGTGTTATCGGAAAAGGGTTATCAATTTGAATTAGCAACACCGTCGTTAATCATTGGGAAAAACCATGTGGTCATTCATAAAACCAAAGGTGAGGTGGTTATCGTGCCCTATGCAATTGATGGAGGGAGTTTTTATCTTGAATTATGCCTTGACACCTTTTAATTTTGTAGAGGTTCAATACTTATAGGGGTATTATTAATGAGGTGTTATAGAATGAGGTATATAGATGGATTTTTCAGATTTAAACGTAAATAAGTGTGAAAAGGCAAAGCAACTGCAACAAAAGTGGGATATAGTTATAGGGGATTATTACTTTGATAAAAGCACCACATACGGTAGAAAAGGTGGATTGGCAACAACTGGGGCAGTGTGTGTTGTTGATGAAAAGATACTCATTGATGTTATGCAGGGGGATTTTGTAAGAAGTAAATCCATATGGCTTCCACGTCAAGATCAATTTCAAAGGCTTATGAATTTAAATGCTCCAATTGAGGTTATTAATAAGATAAATAGTTTTACTGATAATAATGACCCACAAGGTTTTGCATCTATGGAGCAGCTTTGGCTTGCTATTTATATGAGATATGAGTTTAACAAACTGTGGGATGGTAATTTCTGGATTGTTGGCTAAGTATAAAGATGTTTTCCTAAAACAAATACATAGTGAGGATGCCGGCATCCTCACTCTTTATTTGTTTTCAAGGTGTAGTGTTTTATTGTCGGCAAATGACTCCGGTCTAAAACCATAATCAATTAATTGCTCAAATGTATAAGGACAGAGCTCCGGTAAATGTTTTTTGTCAAAGTCTGTTTCATTTTCAAATGATATTTTTGCTTTTTTGTAAGCTTTTTCCATAATTAGTTCTATATCATGTTTTAAACTCGGGCTAAATTCCAGCAAAAATTCAATTTCTGCTCTTTGTGTATTTATTGTTGAAATCCAGCTTCTGGAGCGGCGTTTTGGCTGATATTGCCACTTAAGTAAGTGCATTATTAATACCAATAATCTACTTGCCAACTCCTTCTTATTATTATTCCCCATACTCTCTAATTCCTCTACTACATTTACTACATCTATATCTGTAAACCTGCCCTGTCTTATCAGATTAGCGTTATGAAGAGCCCATTTATAAAAATCAGTGTCATGTAGTGATTTTTCTGTATTAGTATCATTGTGTGTTATTGTTATTTGATTGTTCATGAAAATATTATAACACACCTATTTTAACGATTAAAAGATTATAATTTTTGGGCTTGGATAAATATTTTGTCAAAATTAATTATTATGTAATTTTTTTGTTATCTTAGTATTTACAATTAAAACACATTGTAAATAAAGTACCGTTTTCATTTTTTATATCAATATATGCGTCTAACTGCTGCGATAGTGCTGTAACTAAACTAAGTCCTAGTGTGCTAAGATTGTCCATATTGATATTTTGAGGTAACCCTATGCCATTATCTTTGATAATTAATTCAGTATTATAATCATTATTACAATTAAGGTTATGGATTGAAATAGATATATCTCCCTGCCTATCATCTGGAAAGGCATGCTTTATAGAATTAGTCAGTATTTCGTTTATGATAAGGGCTACTGGTATTGCAATATCAATTTCGATAAAGATAGACTCAATATCTGTGGTTATTTTAATATGATGGGTGTGCTCACCAAAGGTGTTAATTAGATCAACTAAGACGCTGCTAATATAGTCCTTAAAGTCAATCCTAATAAGGTCTTCAGATTGATATAGTTTTTCATGTACTAAGGCCATTGTCTTAATTCTGCTTTGGCTTTCTTGAAGAATTTCTTTATACTTTTCATCCTTAACTGCCATTACTTGTAGCCCTAGTAGACTAGAAATTATCTGCATATTGTTTTTTACTCTATGGTGGATTTCCTTAATAAGAATATTCTTTTCTTCAAGAGACTGTTTGAGTAATATTTCCATTTGCTTACGCTGCGTAGTATCCCTTACTATGGACAATAGACATTTAGAATTACCAAACATAAAACTTGTACCATGTACTTCCACATTAAAAGGCGTTCCATCTTTGCATATGTTTACATACTCTGCTGTAAACCACTGGCCAATTGCTATTTCTTTGAATTGGCCAAATATATGGTAATCCTTTGACTCTACAATATCCTTGCCGGTTGTGTGTATTATTTCATTATAACTATAGCCATAAAGCTCACAGGCCTTGTGATTGGCATCTATTATTTTGCCATCATTGTCAAAGACAAGAAAGGCATCGGCATTTGATTGAAATATAGAGCGATAGCGCTCTTCTGATTCCTGTAGAGCCTTTTTAGCCTGAGCAATCTCTGTAATATCTTTTCCATATACATTCACACAGTTAATATCTGATACTGGCGCTATACTAAAACTAAACGTCCTATCACCTATTTGCATATCTATATCCTTACTGTTGCCAGTATTAAACACTTCATTAATAGCATATTTAAAATACTCGGTTAATACGTCATAAATGGTGCATTGTGCCCGTACACAGGTTTCACTATTAAACAAAGCTATACACGCCTTGTTAGTATAAAGGATGTTAAATTGTCGTGAAACCCGAAAGACTGGATTTGGATTTTCCTCCGGAAATTTTGCCATCATCATAGTCTTTATTTCAGCCTCTTTACGCTTATTAATATCTTCACTCATAGCCAAGTAGTATAGCGGGGTTCCTGTATTATCCTTTATAATAGTGGCTGTTAGATTTACCCATACGGTAGAGCCATCTTTCTTTATATATCGTTTCTCAAGCTGTAAATAGGGCAGTTTTCCTCTTTTAACTTGCTCTATCATATCCATTTCGATAGTAACATCTTCCGGATGGGTAATGTGGGCAAAACTAAGCGCTATCAACTCTTCTTCCGTGTAGCCTACCATTTTGCATAACATGGCATTTACCTTGATGAATCTATAGTCCAAACTGTTAATATAAATCCCAAGCGGTCCATCTTCAAATATCCGATGAAAGCGCTCTTCGCTTTCTTTCGATGCCTCTTCGGCTAACTTACGCTCTGTTACATCCCGAGCATTTACTACAATAGCTGCAACTTCACCATTATTTTCATATACTGGATAATAAAAAACATCCATAAACCGTCTTCCTATACCATGGAAGTTAAGCCATGCCTGATAATTTATGTTTTCACCACTCAAGCATCTATCTACGTAATGTTTTAGTGTTTCACAAAAGGTTTTTTCCCCAAAGACTTGCGCTATAGTATGCCCTTCTATTTCAGACCTGCTTTTGTTATGTGCCTTTAAATAAACATCATTGACCACATTATAGACATAGTTTTTATCAATTAGTGATATATGCTCGCCTGAGACTGATACTATTTTTTCATATGTCTGAAGTCGTTTTGCTATTCGCTTGCGTTTTGTTATATCCGTGTTATTAATAATTATGGAGATGATTTTTTCCTCACTAGTAAGGGCACTAAGGCGCGCATCAAATATAATAGTGCTGTCACCCGGTATATTGTACTCAGCCTCATAACTAGACATCTCGCCAGTGCGCAAAACATACCCACAACACTCTATAACCCTAGCCCTGTAGGATTTATTAACACAGGTAGGAAAGTACACACCCATAAGCTCTTCTTTAGCAAATCCGCCAAAAACCCTATTTATAAATGTAATGTGTAAATTAGGGTCTAATAAAAAGATATAGTCTGGTGAGTTATCTATTATTGCACACCACAACTCCTCGCATGTACTTAATTTGTCTTTCATTTTTGTATTGAAACTATTGTCTTATAAATTTCATCCAACAATGCCCATTATTAACATTATAAAACATTTTGGATAAAAATTGAAACATGTATTATGCTAAAACATAATTGTTATAGTATAATTATGCGAAGGAGATACTAAATATGAAAACAATAGATGTACATACTCATGGAATAGGTGGTTTTGATACATGTACAGCTTCACACAGACAAATATTGAAAATTGCGGAAATTCATAAAAGTTTTGGGGTTTCGGTGTTTCTTCCCACAATATATGCAGATACCATAGAAACAATGCGCGAACATATAAAGCCAGTACAAAAGGCTATGACCATACAAGAGCAAAGACCTGAATCGTTGCTAACAGAAGCTAAAATCTACGGCGTCCACATAGAAGGACCGTTTTTAAATCCCAACCGCTGTGGCGCTTTAAATAAAGGTGCTTTCATTAATCCAACCTTGGACAATGTAAAACGCCTTATAGATGGTTATGAGAATATAATTAAAATAATAACCATGGCACCAGAACTTGACGGAGCTATTAACATTATAGAAACCCTAACAGAAAAAGGAATTATCGTTAACATGGGGCACTCAGATGCTACCTACGAGGAAGCTCATAATGCTTTTAAAGCAGGAGCAAAGGGTATTACCCATATATTTAATGCAATGCGCGGATTTCATCACAGGCAGCCCGGCATTGCCGGCTTTGGTATATTAGATGAGGATGTGTATATTGAGGTTATTGCAGACCCCTTTCATCTGGATATTAAAACAATAGAAATGATTTTTATGGTGAAACCAGCTGATAGAATAATTTTAATATCAGATTCCATAAGGTTTACAAATACGTCTGTGGCTGAAAAGGCTATCATTGATGCCGAAAAGGTGCTGCTTGGCGGCGCTATGTCTATTACTGATGCCGCTAACCGCTTAATTGAACTTGGATTTAATTCTGATATAGTAAAAAATTGTATTAGCACTAATCCGGCTCATTACTTGGGGATTGAAGGATAAAGGGGATAAAAGAGCGGGGGAAAACCTTTTTTGGCAAAAAGGGTGCTAGGCGCACTTCCCTCAATCCCGCCTTTTATAGATAGAGATTGCTTCGTCGCTTGCGCTCCTATCAATGACAAAAGGGGATATTGTATCTTATCAAATCGAAATGTGCTATTGTAGAGTATAGCAAACGTAGAAGATAACTAAAGAGATAATAAGCCAAAAGTTTTTGGAAAGGGGGTGTGGGGGAAGAACCTTTTTGTCAAAAAAGGTTTTCCTCCACGCCTCTCCTTCCTTAAATTTTTTTCTTTTTTTCTTTTTTCTTTTTTTTACATTTTTTGGGTTGACATTTTTAGACTAATTAGGTTTTAATTAAAACATGTTAAACGAGCCAGGTACATATCTACCGGTAGGTTATCTACCGATACTAATTTTTTTAGGGTTTTCATTTGTCTTTGGTCTAGGGAGTCTTGTTTTTGGTTTGCTTTTAAGGCCAAGGCGGCCGTATGCAGAGAAGCTTTCGCCCTATGAGTCTGGTATAGCGCCAGAGGGTGAGCCACGTCAGAAATTCTCTGTTAAGTATTACATTATAGCCATACTCTTTGTAGTGTTTGATGTGGAAGCTGTGTTTTTATATCCGTGGGCTGTTGCTTTTGATATGATAGGATTGTATGGTTTTGTTGAAATGGTATTATTTATATTTATATTGGTAATTGGCTATGTTTACGCATGGCGTAAAGAGGCTTTTGTTTGGGATTAGCGAAGTTATTTGAGAGAGAGGGGTTAAGGTTTGATACTTGATAAATTACCATCGGTAGTGGAGCTAGAAGAGGGTATAAAGGTCATACCCGGAGCGAGTACAATTATAGCTACAGTAGATAAACTAATAAACTGGGGTCGGGCTTCTTCAATATGGCCGGTAACGTTTGGGCTTGCATGTTGTGCCATAGAGATGATGACGACAGGGTCGAGCCATTATGACCTTGATAGGCTTGGCATTATATTTAGAGGGTCGCCAAGGCAAGCTGATTGTATGATTGTAGCGGGAACGGTTACTAAAAAGATGGCGCCGGTGGTGAGGAAGATATATGATCAGATGCCTGAGCCGAGGTATGTTATGGCGATGGGTAGTTGTGCGTGTACGGGGAATGTGTATAGGTCTTATAGTGTGGTTCAAGGGTGTGATAGTTTTTTGCCAGTGGATGTTTATATACCGGGATGTCCGCCGAGACCGGAGGCTTTATTGGGCGGTTTTGTTAAATTGCAGGAAAAGATGATGAAGGAGAGCTGGAGATGGAGCCCCATTCGGTAGCAGAGAGGATAAGGGAATATTTTCCGGAGGAGGTTCTTTCGATAGAGGACTTTCGTGATGAGACTACTGTTACAGTAAAAAAAGAGAGTATCTATAACATATGTAAGTTCCTAAAGGAATCGAGTTTTTTGAGTATGGATTTTTTGAGGGATGTTACAGCGTTGGATTGGCTTGGTAGGAAGAGCCTAAGGTATGAGGTTATTTATCATATATATTCAATAAAGAATGAGTGTATGATTAGATTGAAGGTGCCTGTTTCCGATGATGATTTGTATGTAGATAGCGTGTCTACCATATGGAAGGGTGCTAATTGGCATGAAAGAGAATGTTACGATATGTTTGGAATAGTATTTAGTAGCCATCCGGATTTAAGGCGTATACTAATGCCTGAAGATTGGGAAGGGTATCCGTTAAGAAAGGATTATCCAGCGGAAGGTCCGCAAGAGGAGTGGCGTGGTTTTAAGGAAGTTTTAAAAAAGGCTGAGGAGTACGCAAAATACGAATGGAACAGATAAAGGAAAGACACGAAAGAGAGCTTGTACTGAATCTAGGTCCGCAGCACCCTTCAACGCATGGGGTTTTGAGGCTTAAGATTGAGGTAGAGGGCGAGACCGTTATTAAGTGTACACCTTATGTGGGTTATTTACATAGGGGGACGGAGAAGTTAGCGGAGGGTATGACGTATTTACAGGCGTTGCCTTTGACCGATAGGCTTGATTACGTATCTTCAATGACAAATAATATTGGTTATTGCCTTGCTGTTGAGAAGCTTTTTGGTATAGAAGCGCCGATTAGGGCTAAGTATATACGCACGATGATAGCGGAAATGACACGTATATCGAGCCATCTGTTGTGGCTTGGTACTCATGCCCTTGACCTTGGTGCTATGACAGTGTTTTTGTATGCCTTTAGGGAAAGGGAGTGGATACTGGATTTGTTTGAAACGTTGTGTGGTGCGAGGCTTACGGTGAGTTATCCGAGGATTGGTGGTGTTAGAAATGATGTCTCGCAGGAGTTTATTGATAGCCTTTATGAATTTACGAATATATTTCCTTCAAAGGTTGGTGAGTATGAAACCTTGATAGATAAAAATAGAATATGGCTTATGCGCACAAAAGGTGTTGGGGTTATATCGGCAGAGGAGGCTATTAATTGGTCTTTGTCTGGTGCGACACTTCGTGGTTGTGGTGTAAACTATGATATAAGAAAAAAGCATCCTTATGATGCCTACGACTTGGTTGAATTTGATGTGCCAATAGGTCTTAATGGGGATGTCTACGATAGATATTTATGTAGGATGGAAGAGTTGAGGCAGTCTAATAGGATTATAAGACAGTGTATTGAGAAGCTGCCAAAGGGTGCTATACTTGCTCCGGATGCCCCGAAGTTTACGTTGCCTCCAAAAGATAAGGTACTTGATAATATGGAGACGTTGATTCATCACTTTACGCTTATAACGAAGGGGCCGATGACAGCTCCAAAGGGTGAGGTGTATTGTTGTACGGAGGTGCCAAAGGGTGAGCTTGGTTTTTATATGGTAAGTGATGGCACTGGTAAGCCTTACAGGATGAGGATAAGGTCGCCGTCTTTTGTTCATGTGTCGGCTTTGCCAGCACTGTGCGAAGGTGGTATGATTGCCGATGTTATAGCAAATATAGGTACGATTGATGTTGTTTTAGGTGAATGTGATAGATAACGTAAACAGAAGAAGGGGTCTGTATGGACGAAGTATTTAGAAGATTTGACATCTTTGGAGACTTAGAAGAAGCCGAAAGGGAAATGTTGAAGGATTTCTTTATGAAAGAGTCTTATAAAGAGGATGACATTATATACAATGAAGGTGAAAAGGGTGGAACCTTATATTTCCTTTTAAGTGGAAAGGTGAGGATTTGTAGGACGAGCCAGTTTGGTGATTTGTTGCCCTATGCTGCTGTTAATGATGGAGAGACCTTCGGGTTGATGTCTTTTATAGATGGTAGCAATCATAATGCTACCGCTATAAGTGATAAGGACTGTGTGGTTGCAGAGATAAAGAGAGAGAGTTTTGAGACCCTTTTGGAAAAGGACCCTATGATGTTTGCCAAGGTATACAAGAAGATAGGTATACATTTGTGTGATATTATAAGGACGATGAATAAACAGTATATGGATTTAACAACGTATATGTTTACTAAAAACAGATAGATTTTCAGATGGAAAATAATAATGTTAAAACTATAAGAGACTTTATAGAAAGGGAAAAGAAGTCATACGCATCTATAGAGTCAACGGTAATACCAGCCCTACATGAGGCTGAGGGAGTGTATGGCTGGATAAGCCCAGAGGCAATTGAAGATATATCTAATTATACGGGCGTATCTAAGGCAAAGATAAAGGGTACTGCTACGTTTTATGCCATGTATAAAAATAAGCCGATGGGTAGGCATCTGATTCAGTTATGTACGAATGTTGTGTGTATGGTTATGGGATCGGAGAGCCTGCTTAGTTTACTTAATGAACGGTATGAGCTTGAACCAGGTGGTATGACCTCTGATGGGCGTTTTTCCTTGGTCATAATGGAATGTATAGGGGCGTGTGGTACGGCGCCGGCTATGTTGGTTGATGCAGATTATTATGATAATTTGAATGAGAAGAATATTTTTGAAATATTAGATAAATACCAATAAAAGCTGACCGACAAAAGTTAATTAGTTTGTAAAATTATTTTGAATTTTTTGTTTTGTGATGTTTATTTATAGGGATTTTATAGGGGAGTTTTTTTTATATTAATTTGAAATATTAATGATAAAGTGTGTATAATAGACTTAAATTTAGAATGGTAATTTAATGAAGGCTATCAAGTGAAAAAGGTATTACTTAAAAACATAGAAAATCCAGATTCGGCATTGCTGACTGAATATATGAGAGTTGGTGGTTACAAGAACTTGAAGTCTGCGGTGAAGGAGATGACCCCACGCGATATTATAGATGATGTGAAAGAGTCTGGTTTGCGCGGTAGGGGCGGAGCGGGTTTTCCAACTGGTATGAAATGGCAATTTGCATCAATGGACCCGAAATTTCCTAAGTATCTGGTATGTAATGCAGATGAAGGCGAGCCGGGTACTTTTAAAGATCGTCCGATATTAGAGAAAAATCCCCATTTACTAATTGAAGGTATGGTCATAGCAGCTTATGCACTTCAGTGCTCACGTGGCTATATTTACTTAAGAGGTGAGTATCCACAGGCAAAGGTAATTCTTGAAAGTGCAATAGATGAGGCTTATAAAAAGGGGTTTTTGGGAGATGACATCTTAAAAAGGCATTTTAAGTTTAACCTATCGGTTTATCAAGGTGCTGGTGCCTATATTTGTGGTGAGGAGACAGCGCTTATAGAATCCCTTGAAGGTAGAAGGGGACAGCCGAGGATAAAGCCACCTTTCCCTGTTAATGCCGGTCTATGGGGAAGACCAACTATTGTAAATAATGTGGAAACTTTTGCAAATATACCGTTAATCATAGAAATAGGTCCTAAATCTTATGCAGCTATAGGGAATACGGCTTGTCCCGGACCTAAGCTTTTTTCAGTAAGTGGTTGTGTTAAAAGACCGGGTGTATATGAATTGCCAATGGGGACTACTCTGAAAGAGATTGTTTATGAGCACTGCGGTGGTCTTGTTGACGGTAGAACGCTTAAGGGTATAATACCGGGGGGGTTATCTACGCCAATTTTAACACCGGATAAGATAGATTGTGCGATGGATTTTGTGAATTTGCCAAAAGCTGGAAGTCAGTTAGGTTCCGGTGCTGTTATGGTGTTTGATGATAGTGTTTGTCTTGTTAAGGTATATGAAAGGGCAATGAAGTTTTTTGAGCATGAATCCTGTGGTAAATGTACGCCATGTCGAGAGGGTACAGGATGGATGCGCAATATACTTGGCAGGATAGAATGCGGTAGGGCAACGGCTGAAGATGTGGATACATTAATTGATGTTGCAAATAATATATCAGGTGCCACGTTTTGTCCTTTAGGTGATGGGGCAGCAGGGGTGGTGCTTGCCTTTGTAAATAATTATAGAGATGAAATTGATTATCATATTAAATATAAAAAATGTTGTTAAATTATTATATTAATATCGTTCATAATTTAGGGTAGTTTTGATTGGTTATTGATGGTGGTTATTGATTAGGATATGCTAATTTTTGTAAAAATGGAATAATTAAGGTAAATAATGATTAAGGTAAACATAGACGGACAGGAAATCACACTTGAAAAGCCAATGACCATACTGGCGGCTGCACAAAGGGCAGGTATAAAGATTCCAACCTTATGTTACGATAAGCAGCTTGAGCCTTTCGGTGGGTGTAGGTTGTGTTTGGTGGAGATAGAGCGTGTTCCAAAATTGATGGCTTCATGTACGGTAAACGTTACGGATGGAATGGTAGTAAGAACTCAAACGGAGAAAGTTAAGAAGGCAAGAAAGGCGCAGTTAGAGTTTTTGTTAATAAATCATCCTCTGGATTGTCCTGTTTGTGATAAAGCTGGTGAGTGCGACCTTCAGGATTTAGTGGCTCAATATGGTGCTCATGAAGGTAGGTTTTTAGAGGGAAAGAGAAAACATCCAGAAAGTTTCCGAGACCCGATAATCGTAAGAAACATGGAAAGGTGTATCACTTGTACTCGATGCGTAAGGATGTGTGATGGTGTGCAGGGGGCTTTTGCTATAACGGTAACAGGTCGCGGTAACCATTCCTTTGTTGAGCCCTTTACTGGTGGTGAGTATAAATGCGAGTATTGTGGGAACTGTCTTACGGTGTGTCCGGTGGGGGCTATTATGTCAAAACTCCACAGACATAGCTACAGGCCTTGGTATGTAGAGAAGGAAATCAAGACTATTTGTGGTTTTTGTGCTGTTGGATGTACGTTGATAGCCCAAACGAGAGGTAAAGATATTATACGTACGATGCCAAAACACGGGCTCGGTATAAATGATGGGATACTCTGTGTGAGGGGGCGTTTTGGTTATGATTATAGAAGTGGTGAAGGTAGGATTACTACTCCCTTGATAAGAAAAGATAGCGGTGAACTAGAGCCTGCCTCTTGGGAGACTGCTATAGATTATGCGGCACGCCGCTTGGCTGATATAAAAGAAAGGCATGGGGTTGCTTCAATTGGTGGTATAGGTTCGGGCAGATGTACGAATGAAGATAACTATATGCTTCAAAAGCTCATAAGATATGTGATAGGTTCAAATAACATGGATTCAAGTGCACGGTTTGCCTTTGCACCTGCGCAAAAGTATCTTGAAAGGATGTTTGGGCAGGGGGTTACGGCAAATCTGATACCGGGTATTGCTAATGCTGATGGTGTGATAGTTTTTGGTGGTGATCCGACAGCCATAAATCCGATTTTAGGTGTGCAGTGTAGAATTGCAAGAAGGAAGGGGGCTAAGGTAATTGTTATAGGTGCGCCTGCCGGTCTGAAGGGTTTTGTAGATTATAAGTTGGAGCCAGTTGTAGGGTGTGAAGAGGTGGTGCTAAGGGCAATTGTTAAGGGTGTTGTAGACAAGAAAGGTCTAAGCGGTGAGAACGCCTATATAGAAAATAAGATAAAGAAACTTATGAGTCCTGACGATGAAACGATAGAAAGGGTAGGGGTCGCTGTTGCTGATATTGCAAAGGCAGTGGACAACATTTTAAAGATGAAATCTCCTGTTGTCGTAATAGGTCCGGAGGCGGTGCACACGAGTAGTGCTTCGCTTAATCTATTTTTATTGGGTGTTATCAATTATGTTTTAAATGGACGTATCTTTTTATTGTCTGAAAAGGCTAATTATCAAGGGCTTTTAGATATGGGTTGTGCTCCGGATGTGGTACCTGGGGGGAGGCCTATTGAACTTGATATTATAGAGCATAAATTCCAAGACCTGTTAGGCAGCAAGACGCCGGAAGAGCACGGAATGAATCTTTATGAGATGATAGATGCTGCTAAGAATGGTAAACTGAAGGCATTATATGTGATGGGTGATAATCCATTGTTTAATTATCCGGATAGAGAGCACATAGAAGATGCCTTTAATAAGATAGATTTTTTGATAGTACAGGATATATCGCTTAACGATACGGTGAAAATGGCAGATGTGGTGTTTCCAGCCAATTCATGGCTTGAAAAAGATGGCACCTTTATTAATTTAGGTAGGAGCTTGCAGAGGTTAAGGAAGGCACTATCTATGGATGGGTGTTGGGATGATTGGAAGATAGTTGCGGAAGTGGCAAAGAAATTAGGGATGAAGAAAAGCTATGAAAGCAGCAAGGATGTTTGGGAAGAGATTAGAAAAGTGTCTCCGTTATATAGGGATGTGGATTATGTAGGGTTAGACGAGCAAGCGCTGACATGGCCTTATATGGGAGAGCCTATAAGAGGGCTTGAGGGGGACTTTAAGGTTGAAGGGCTTGAGCAGGTGTTGGGAAATGTAGCTAAAGGCTCAGATGGTTTTATGGGTCTTACGAACCCTGTATTAATGCTTGAAAGACCGCTGTTTCACTCCGGTTCGATGAGTGGCATGTCGAAGGCCTTATTGAGCATTTATGGTGCTCCTTACTTTAAAATCAGTAAAACGTTAGCGCTAAGGTATGGTTTTAAAGAAGGGGACAAGGTTAGAGTTATAATGGAAAAAGGGGAGATAGATGCCTCTGCGCAAATTGATGTGAATATGCAAGATGGCGTGGTTTACCTTTCTAATATATTTGAAGGGGTTGGTTATATGGGTGTGGTTGGATACAAAGTGGATGCAGTGGTGGGGAGTCTGGTTATAACTAATAATAATATTGTAGACATTGTACGTGTGGAAGATTAAGCGTTTGGGCGCTATTGATTTTATATTAAAAATAAAACAAAAAAGAGTTAGGACTGTATGGAATTATTGTGGGAAATATCAATAATAGTTATTAAGATTGTAGTAGTGGTAAGTGTTGTGATGTTTCATGTAGCGTATGCGACGTATTTTGAAAGAAAGGTGATAGGGCGTATGCAGATGCGTATGGGACCGAAAGAAGTTGGACCACTTGGAATATTACAGCCAGTTGCTGATGGTATAAAGTCCTTTTTTAAAGAAGACATTATACCGTTGAACTCCGATAAGCCAGTATTTTATCTTGCACCTGTTATAAGTATAATGGCTGCTATGTCGGCGCTTGCAGTAATACCCTTTTTTGATGGATTTATTATAAGTAATATAAACCTTGGTATCCTATTTATATTGGCAATGTCATCGCTTGGTGCGTACGGGATAGTGCTTGCGGGGTGGGCTTCAAATTCCAAGTATGCCTTTTTGGGTGGTTTGCGTTCGGCAGCGCAGGTGATTAGTTATGAGGTTTCCCTTGGGCTGAGTCTTGTTGGGGTTATGCTTTTAGCAGGTTCTTTTAATTTGAATGATATAGTAGAGGCACAGTCAAGCTCTGTATTTGGGTTTTACGCAATACCGCAGATACTGGGGTTTTTTGTGTTTATTGTATCTGCTGTTGCGGAGACAAACAGGCCTCCTTTTGATTTACCAGAGGCTGAAAGTGAGTTAGTTGCTGGATATTTTGCAGAGTATAGCGGTTTTAGGTTTGCATTGTTTATGGCTGCTGAGTATATTGGCATGATAATTATGTCATCGTTGGCTGTGCTGTGTTTCCTTGGTGGCTGGACGGTTCCATACTATGTCCTTTATCTATTTCCATTCTTAGGGGCAGTGCCGGGTGTTGTATGGTTTATATTGAAACTTTATGCTTGTATATTTTTCTACTATTGGATAAGGGCGACGTTGCCCAGATTTAGATACGATCAATTGATGGCTCTTGGGTGGAAGTTATTGATTCCGTTGTCGCTTTTAAATATTTTAATCACAGGCATCGCCAAACTGATAATATAGGGACAAATTAATGGAAGAATACGTAAAAATAGTTACGAGAGATAGGCTGTACAAAGACGAAATGGAGTCTTTGATGACCAAATTTTTGTTTTTAGAGATAGTAAGAGGGATGAGACTTACGCTAAAAACAATGTTTAAAAAGCCAGTAACAAGGCGCTATCCAAAGGAAAAGAGACAAGCAAAACCGGGCTTTAGAGGTCTTCACGCCTTAGTGCGAAACCCTGAAACTGGTAATGCCAAGTGCGTAGGTTGTGGTTTATGTGCTGCCATGTGTCCTTCAAAGTGCATATATATTTATACCCGTGAAGGGGATAACCATGAAAAAGTGGTTGAAAGATATGAAATAGAGGTTTTAAGATGCGTATATTGTTCTCTTTGTGTTGAGGCATGTCCGTTTCAGGCGATTGCCTTGACAGAGACCTATGATTATGCTGCCTTTAGTAAACAGGAGCTTTTTTATACGAAAGATAGGTTATTAAAGAACTGGGATGATTTTATGACCGAAGAAAAGAAGAAGAGATACTTTGAGAGCTTTTGGGGACCTAAGACGAGCTTTTTTAGGGAAAACGAAAGTCAAGCAACTTTTAAGGGGAAAAGTTAATGCTTAACCAGATTATTTTTGGATATTTTGCTGTTACAATGATAAGTTTGGCACTCATTGTGATTACAAGGAAAAACATAATGCACAGTATCGTGTATATGTTGATTCTTTTCTTTCATATAGCAGGTTTGTATTTATTCTTAAATGCAGAGTTTTTAGCGGCAATTCAGATAATAGTGTATGCAGGGGCAATAATGGTGTTGTTTTTGTTTGTGATTATGCTTTTAAATCTGCGTGAGGAGCTAAGGAAGTCTCGTTTTGCTATTACATGGCCGATAGGTGCTATTTTTGTAGTTTTATCTGCTGTAATGATAATTATCTCAGTGTTTGGGAATAGATTTGCTAATGTTGGTAACGTGAAGATTAGTGATATAGAGAAAGTCGGGCATACGGTGGCTGTGGGAAAGCTCTTATTTGTAGAGTATTTGTTTCCTTTTGAGGTGGCGTCCTTGATTTTGTTAGTAGCGATAGTGGGGGCTATAGTTTTAGCCAAAAAAGAGATAAAGTAAGATTGATTTTTTTTCTATAAAATAAAAATAACGTTTAGCAAAAGAGAAGGGATTAGGGATGGTTTCTTTAGATTGGTACGTGGTATTGAGTTTAATAATATTTTTTATAGGCATGTTTGGTTTTTTAAGTAGAAGGAATATTATTATGATGCTTATTTCTATAGAGTTGATGCTCAATGCAGTGAACATCAGTTTTGTTGCCTACAGCCATTATATAGGTGATATGGCAGGGCATATAATGGTGTTTTTAATAATAGCGGTTGCAGCCTCTGAGGCAGCTATAGGGTTAGCGTTAGTGATATTGATGGTTAGGAATAAGGAAACCATATTTGTAGATGGACTGAAAGAGCTTAAATGGTAATTATAAAGATAGAGGGGCTATAGAGATGATTCCAAAGTGTTATTTATTTATACCTTTTTTACCGCTTGTATCGTTTGTTTTCAATATGTTGTTTGGCAAAAGGGTATTAAAGGATAAAGCCCATTTGGTTCCAATAGTGGCGGTTTCAGGGTCTTTGTTTTTTTCTTTTGTTGTACTTATATATGTGCTTTTTGGGAATTTAGTAAATGAGGATTTATATACGTGGGTTAAGTCTGGTGATTTTAAGGTATCTATAGGGTTTTTGATTGATGAGTTGACTGCTGTGATGTTAATAGTTGTTTCAACGGTGAGTTTGCTGGTTCATGTATATTCAATAGGGTATATGCACGGAGATGAGCGGTACTCGAGATTTTTTGCTTATCTGAGTCTCTTTACTTTTTCAATGTTAATGCTTGTAATGTCCAACAACTTTTTACAATTGTATTTTGGTTGGGAGGCTGTTGGGTTAAGCTCGTATTTTCTAATAGGTTTTTGGTATGAAAAGAAATCCGCCTCGGATGCTGCTAAGAAGGCTTTTATAGTGAATAGGTTTGGTGATTTTGGGTTTGGCTTAGGGGTGATTTTATTGTTTATAACCTTCGGAACGCTCCATTATGTCCCGATTTTTTCAGATGTGGAGTTGATTAAGGGGCAGGTGTTTAGCTTTTTAGGGATGGATATGGATGTGGCTACGTTAATTGCATTGCTGCTTTTTTGCGGTGCTGTTGGAAAATCCGCACAATTACCGCTACATACATGGTTACCGGATGCCATGGAAGGTCCAACACCTGTAAGTGCGCTTATCCATGCTGCAACCATGGTTACTGCTGGGGTCTTTTTAGTGGCAAGGGCAAATCCTATATTTAGTTTATCCCCTACAGCCTTGACTGTTGTAGCCTTAACTGGTGGTATAACGGCAATATTTGCAGCTACTATTGCCCTTGTTCAAAATGATATAAAACGCATAATCGCCTATTCAACGATAAGTCAGTTGGGTTACATGTTTGTGGCGTGTGGAGTGGGAGCATATGCCTCTGGTATTTTCCATTTGTATACACACGCATTTTTTAAGGCGTTACTCTTTTTATGTGCAGGCAGTGTTATGCACGCAATGTCGGGTGAGACGAATATCCAGAAAATGGGGGGTTTGAAGGAGCATATGCCGTATACCTATTGGACTATGCTTATTGCCTCTTTGAGTATAGCTGGAGTGCCCGGATTTGCTGGGTTTTTCAGTAAAGATGATATACTTTGGAGGGCCTTTGCATCTGGTACGTTTACTGGAAAGTTTGTCTGGTTTTTGTGTACGGTTGGGGCCATGCTTACGGCTTTTTATACCTTTAGGATAATATTTTTAACCTTTCATGGCACATTTAGAGGTACTAAAGAGGAGAAGAAGCATTTACATGAATCACCGCAAAATATGACAATGCCTTTAGTTGTGCTTGCGGGTGGTTCTGTTTTGGCTGGTTATGTGGGTATACCGGTCATTTTAGGTGGCAATGAGTGGTTTTCAGAGTTTTTATCTCCAGTGGTTGGTTATGCTGAGGGGCATGGTGGGCATTTGGCGGAATTTATCGTGATGTTATTGTCTGTGATTGTTGCAGGTTTTGGTATATATGGGGCATATTATATCTATCTTAAGAGGATTGATATAGCAAATAGCGCTAAGGAAACCTTTAAGCCTATTTACAATATTTTGTATGGAAAATACTATGTGGATGAACTCTATGAGTATATGGTGCAAAGGACGATCTTAAGGTTTACAAAATATGTTATTGAAAAGGTTATTGATAGTTGGATTATAGAGGGTATCGTCAATGGTGTACCTGCTGCTATTGGGTGGCTTAGTATGAAGGTACGAAGGGTGCAGACAGGTGTTGTTGGTCATTATTCCTTGGCTATGGCTTTAGGGTTTTTTGTATTGACGATAATGATAGTGTTTAAAATATGGAATTAAAATAAAAATTGTAAAAGAAGGTAGATATGAAATTATCGTATCCGGTTTTAACATCTCTTATAATTTTTCCGCTTATAGGGGCAATTTTAATATTCTTTTCTAATAAGACTAAAGAGTTTATAATAAAGCTCTTGGCTTTAGTTATAACGATTATAACGTTCCTTTTGTGTTTGCCAGTGTATTTTTGTTTTGATAAAAAACATGTAGGTATGCAGTTTGTTGAAAAGGTGGACTGGATAAAGGATTGGAATATAAGCTATCACGTAGGGGTAGATGGTATAAGCGTGCTGATGGTGATATTGGCTGCTTTAATATCTGTGCTTTGTGTGATTGTATCATGGCATTCGATAAAGCATCGGGTAAAGGAATATTACATAAACCTTTTGTTAACAGAAGGTTTGATGATAGGTGTTTTTTGTGCCTTAGATGTTGTGTTGTTTTATTTTTTGTGGGAGGCTATGCTTATCCCGATGTTTTTGATTATAGGAGTGTGGGGTGGGCCAAGACGTATCTATTCAGCTATAAAGTTTTTCCTGTATACGCTTGTAGGAAGCTTATTAATGTTGGTTGGTATTGTGGTTTTATATAGGGAAGGGAGTACCTTTAATTTAATTGATTTGATGAATTTGAAGTTATCATATGGGACGCAGTTGCTGTTATTTTGGGCGTTTTTTGCAGCCTTTGCAGTAAAAGTGCCGATGATAATTGTGCATACGTGGCTGCCAGATGCCCATACTGAAGCACCAACGGCGGGTAGTGTTTTTCTAGCTGCTATTTTAATAAAGATGGGGGCTTATGGGTTTTTGCGTTTTTCGCTATCCCTTTTCCCTGATGCTACGATTGCGATGGCTCCTGTTATGTTGGTGTTGTCCATTATTGCTATAGTCTACGGTGGATTGATTTGTCTAGTACAGACGGATATAAAGCGTCTGATTGCATATAGTTCTGTAAGCCATATGGGGTTTGTTACTTTGGGGATTTTTTCTTTAAACACATATGGTATAGAAGGCGGTATATTGCAGATGATAAATCACGGTGTTATAACGGGTGGTTTATTTCTTTGTATTGGTATAGTGTATGAAAGGACACATAGTAGGATAATTAGTGACTATGGTGGGTTAGCAAATGTTATGCCAGTTTATGCAGCCTTTTTCTTGATATTTACATTAGCATCAATAGGTTTGCCGGGAACTAATGGTTTTATTGGGGAGTTTCTCTCGATTCTGGGTGGTTTTAAGGCAAGCACCTTTGCTGGGGTCATTGCAGCAACTGGTATAATCATTGGGGCGGTTTATATGTTGTGGTTGTATCAACGTGTTTTCTTTATGGGTAAGAATGAAAAAATATCAGCCTTAGTTGACATAAATGCAACGGAGATTGTTACTTTACTACCGCTAATAATAATAGTGCTGTGGATTGGTTTTTTCCCAAATAGTTTCCTAAGCTTTATGGATGCTACTGTTAATGACTTGGTTGATAAGCTGCAAAAAAGAGTGGGAAGTAACGGGTTTGATTCATTAAAAGGTACGACTGAAATATTTGCTTATATAAAGTCGCTAGTTTAACTATTATATAATTAAAGTATATATATGTATGCACAATCGAATGTATGCACAATCGAATGATAGATAGCGAATAATACTTATGATGTTTGTACAAAACATGGAGGATATATGCAGGTTCCTGATTTAATACCGGTAGTGCCTGAGATTTTAATGACTATATTGGTCTTATCACTGTTAGTGATTGATTTGTTTATAAAACAGAAGGAATATATAGCAGTATATACGGTTGTAGGGTCGTTGTTGGTTATTATAAGTGTGTTTTATTGTACAGGTGTTACGTTTAAGGGGATGTTTGTAGCTGATTCATATAGTATCTTTTTTAAAATGATATTTTTGATAAATGTGATTTTTGCTGCAATTATTTCAGTAGAATATCTGAAAAAAAGGGCTTCTTTATATGGTGAGTATTATGTATTATTAGTGTTTGCAACTATAGGGATGATGATAATGGCATCGGCTGGTAATCTAATAGTTTTATATTTGGGATTAGAGCTTATGGCATTAAGTACTTATGTGTTGGCTGGTATTATACGAACTGATGGGTTATCAACAGAGGCGGCTGTTAAATATTTTCTCTTAGGCGCCTTTTCATCAGCCATATTATTGTATGGGATTTCGTTGCTATATGGTATAACTGGCTCACTTGATATAAGGGAGATTGGTCTTTATATTGCAAAAGAGGGGATTATAAATAATAAGTTATTGCTTTTGGGGTTGGTTTTCTTTATAACCTCGTTTGGTTTTAAGATTGCTGCAGCTCCGTTTCATATGTGGACGCCGGATGTATACCACGGTGCGCCTACAAGTATTACTGCGTTTATGTCGGTAGGTCCAAAGGCTGCTGCATTTGCTATTTTTGGTAGGGTTTTTATGATAGTGTTTCCTGCTTTATCAGGTAGCTGGGTTAATTTATTAATCCCTATAGCTATATTGACAATGGCTGTCGGTAATATCGTTGCTTTAGCTCAAACGAATATAAAGAGAATGTTAGCCTATTCTTCAATAGCGCATGCTGGGTATGCACTTTTAGGTATCATTGCTGCTTCTAATGAGGGGCTTTCTGCTATGATGAATTATATGTTGATATATTTGTTTATGAATGTAGGGGCTTTTATTTTAGTAATAATGCTAAATAATCAAGCAAAGGTAGGAGACAGTATCCATGATTATAGAGGATTAAGTAAGAGTAATCCGTTGGCAGCGTTTTTGATGCTTATAATAATGTTTTCTTTAACCGGGATACCACCGACGGCTGGTTTTATGGGTAAGCTTTATCTATTTATGGCAGTTGTCAATGCCGGGTACGGCTGGCTGGCTGTTGTGGCTGTTATCTTTAGTGCTATATCTGCTTTCTATTATTTAAGGATAGTTATGTTTATGTTTATGAATGAATCTATAGAGGAAGTTAAGTTGTCATTGGTGGATGTAAATGGTTTATTATTAATTATTGTAGTGTTTATGGTTTTATTTATAGGTGTAAATCCACAGCCTTTTGTAGAGTTAGCCAGATTGGCTATTTTATAAATAATTAGATTATGGACGATGGTGTTGTGATTTTGCTGTGGTTTTCTTCTTAAGCATATGATACAACACCATAAACACATCTTTTATATCATCTATATTATCGCTACTACTGATAAAAGAGCCACAATAGATAATAATAGAGCAAGAAGGAAAAAAACGATTAAGCTATTTTGTCTTTTAAGAAGGCAGCCATTTTTTTATCTATTTTTTTAATATGGTTAATTATCCAATCTACCGCCTGATTTTGAGTTGCTTGGATTATTAGCTCTGTAGCCCCTTCCTTTTCAAAGAGCCTTTTAAGTTGGGAATAATTTTTTAAAAAACTCATGTGCTCTGCCTTATGGGAATCGTAGTCTGGATATTTATATTTGATCATAATATTTTCTTCTGTTTGAAAATGCTCTATAACATAACCGCCAAGAAAACGCAAGACCTTATCTACCTCAGTTTCCTTTTCATTTTCCGGAAGATTGATTAAGGCATTTATCCTTTCAATAATGCCCATATGTTGCTCATCTATTTTTGCTACCCCTGTCCGTAAGCTCTCATCCCATTTAATATCCACTTTCCTAACTCCTCCTTATTTTTATTATAATATAACACATTTAATGAGCTTTTTTAATAGATTTTAGAAAAAATTTCATTATACAGTAGCTCTGCAATTAATCTGTATCCAGCCGTGCTTAAATGTAGTCCATCGTTAGAATATTGCATAGCGAGACGATTAGTGCCTTTTTCCGCTGTAGCACGAAAGAGGTCTATGACAGGTATATCGAGTTCATGGCATTTTTTCTTTATAAGGTCATTTATAAGCTGTCTTGGGGCAATTAATGGGTCGTAGTCTCTTAGTGATGGTACTGTAATTGCCACTGGTTTAATGTGTGCGTCTATTGCAGTTTTATATATTTTAAAGAGGTTTTGCATTATTTTAGTTACATTAACTCCCCATCCGATGTCATTGGTGCCGCCAAGTATTGTTACGTAGTGTGGTTTCAAAGAAACCACGTCCCGCTCGAAACGCTCAACCATTTCCTCTGTTAGTTCTCCATTTATCCCCTTAACAAGGATGTCTGCTTTACCGTTTAACATGTCTGATAAGAAACCGGCATAAGGAGTTTCCGTGTACCATGTGTTCATTGTAGGAGATTGAAAGCCTACTGTTAAACTATCACCAAATGTTATAATTAATAATTTTTCCATTGATATATTTAACTTATCGTGAATTTATATGTCAAGATAAAATATTAAAAAGAATTAGCAAAATAATTTTTTATTGCATTTAATTTATTTTTTGTTTTATCATTGCTTATATATATTGGCTTTATAATTTTCTATAGTTAATAAGAATAAGATAAAATGGTTAATAAAAAAATTTGATTATGGAGGTAGCAACTAATGACAAAGACAGAGTTGATTGATCAAATGGCAAGAGAGGCGAATATTTCAAAGGTAGATGCTCAAAGGGTAGTGGATTCTTTCATAAATAGTATAACTAATTCTGTAAAAAAGGGTGATAAGGTTATCTTAATAGGATTTGGTACATTTTCGTTATCAACAAGAAAGGCACGGGAGGGGCGTAATCCGAGAACTGGTGAGATTATTAAGATACCGGCATCGAATATTCCTAAGTTTGTGCCGGGTAGGGCTTTTAAGGATGCACTCAATGAATAGCAAAATGAATGATAGTGTGAAGTCAAGTTATTTTATTAAAAAAATAGTGGGTTTTGAGGGTGGGGGCTGTGGTCAATATTATAAATATAAATGGATGTATCTGCTTAAGGGGTTATAATGCGTAAGAGGCAGGCGATTTTATACGTAAGTTTAGGTGTCTTAATGAGTGTAATGGCGGTGGGGTTTTCTGAAGCTGATGGGGTTGGGATATATACTGTTGAAAAGGGCGATACGTTATGGAGTATTGCTGGGAAACTGTTTAATGACCCTTCTAAATGGAGGGATATTTGGGATTATAATCCGCAAATCAAATCTCCCAATAGTTTGCATAAAGGGGAGGTTTTAAATATACCTGATGACATTTTTGGGGAGTTAGACGCTGTCAAGGGGCGTGTTTTGCCTGATGCTCAGCAATTAGAGTCGGAAGACTCATTGCAGATAATGGGTGAAGAGCCTAAGGTTATTGAAGTAGAAGAAATCAAAATAGGGGATTTACCAACTACTAATGTAAAGAAGTTAAGGGAGCTTGAGAAGAATTTAATTTTAAAAAGTGGTTATATTGATAATACGTTTGCGCCAATTGGTAAAATAGCGGCTGGGTTGTATGATAGTTTTGTTTTTGGCATTAATGATTATGTGTACCTTAAAACAGATTCACAGCATAAAAAATTCTATATAGTACACGAAGCTAAAAAGGTGAAAGATAAGGATGGTTATTATGGTAAGCTTATTGAGGTGTTAGGTATCTGTGAGGTTTTGCATGAAGAAAACGGATATAAAAAGGCTATTATTAAGAAATCTTACACATATATACCAATCAATAGTTTGCTGCTCCCGTACTATGACTTTGAGTTGCCTTTATATGAATATAAAATTATGGATAGTAAAATAGATGCTTCTATTGTAGCGATAAAAGACGTCAATCTTTTTAGCTCATTTTATGATATTGTTTATGTAAATAAAGGTAGAACAAGTAGTTTAAAGCCGGGTCAGATTTATAGAATTTATACTAAAAATAAGCCTGTTAGGGAAATAGGCCTTGTGAAGCTACTGACTGTTCAAGAGGGCACGGCCTCCGGTTATGTTATCAATAATAAAATTGAAGTAAATATCGGCGATCGTCTAAATCCTTTATAAATATGTTCAAATTGAAAGGGAAACATTTTTTTATAAAACGTTCCCTTTCAAATCTTTTATACTCAAATAAATTAGGTTTGCAAAAAATAACGAGTAAAGTATAGGTTTCCAGATAGGGGATTCCAAAGGGACGAGTCCCAGGGAGGTGCGCCTCCGCACCTTTGGCGGGAGTATGAGGGCAGCGCCCTCATTCTTTCTTCTTTTTCTTTGAAATAAAGTTTTGCAAACCATTTTTATTTTGGTATAACCTTTATGTTGTTAATATCTTAAGAGCCTTTAATCTACTTGGATGCTTAAGCTTTCTGAGAGCCTTAGCCTCTATCTGGCGTACCCGTTCCCTTGTAATAGAAAGATGACGGCCAACTTCCTCAAGTGTATGATCCCTATCAACGCCAATACCAAATCTCATCCGTATAACCTTTTCTTCCTTTTCTGAAAGCGTTCTTAGCACCTTTTGTATATGCTCGGAAGCCTCGCTTTTTTCAGCATCTGCAAAAGGCGAGGGCGTATTTTTATCGCCAATAAAGTCCTCAAGCTCAGTGTCTTCATCCCCCACCGGCGTTTGCAATGCTATTGGGTCTTGTATTGCCCTGAACACTTCCTCCACCTTTCTAATTGGTACGTCCAGCCTTTGAGCTATCTCCTCGTTGGTCGGTTCACGCCCAAGTATTTGAGTAATTTCCCTCGAAATCTTGGTAACCCTATTATAGAATTCCATCATATGTACCGGTACCCTTATTGTTTTCGTCTGATCAATAAGAGCCCTTGTTATTGCCTGACGAATCCACCATGTTGCATACGTGCTGAACTTAAACCCCTTTTCGTATTTGAACTTATCAACAGCCTTCATAAGACCGATGTTGCCTTCTTGGATAAGGTCCAAAAGAGGCAGCCCACGCCCTACATAGTTTTTGGCTATATTTACAACTAATCTTAAATTACGAGTTATAAGCTCATTTTTTGCCTTTGAAACTAACTCCTTTGCCCGAGCTACCCTATCCCAACGCTGTCTAAGGTCGCCAATCTTTATACCTATTTCATGCTCTATGCGCTTGTACTCTTGGGTTATACTCTTTAGATTTGGCTCAGGAGCTGCCTCTTTCTTGACCTTTTCTGATGTTATCCGCCCCTTTAATGAGGCAACGTTGTTAGTTCCTTCAAGCCGTGATTCATAACGATTGAGACTTTCGATTAATTCCTCGATTCGCTCTATTGTCAGTTTCATGGCCTCCTCAGCCCTTTCCTCTTCTAACAGTGTATCGTCATTGTAATCAAGACTTGATTCAAGTTTTTTATACAAAGGCAGCGATGTTATTACCTCGTAGATAATGTTTCTACCTTCCTCAAGGCTTTTAGCTAACTCCGTCTCTTCATCCTTACTTAGGATAGAAATATCCCCCATCGAATGAAAATACGCCTGTACTAAATCTTCTGTTTTTTCATATGCTTCAACTTCTTCCTCACCTTCAACAATAGGTGCAATCCGTTCCTGGTCTACTACCTTAACCCCCATGTCTTGCAGTAGGTCCATTAAGTCTTCAATTTCATCCGGAGAAAAGTACTCTGAAGGTAAAGCATCATTGATTTCATCATAGGTCAAAGTCCCACGCTTTTTGCCTATATTAATAATTTCTTCAAAAACGTCCTTTTCTTTCATATGCCCCCTTTTACCTGTTACTTACTTTGCAGGCATTTGTATGCCCTCAACACTCTTATCGTAATTTCTTTTTTTTTATTTACGGGTAGATTTATTTTCTAACACAAAAAAATATATTCTGTCAAGTAATAATGCTTGTTTTTTAGAAGAAATGTTTCTAACGTATAAGAAAATCTATGTATTGGAAAGTAAACGGCCTTTGCTATTTTCTACTTTTTAATGTTACAAAGACTTCCTTTACAAAAAATAGACTTGATGCCATAAGTATTATGCCCACAACTCCTGATATGACTATATCAGACTTAACCGTCACGCCTGCAAAGACATCTGGTAAAACCTTAATAAATGCTATTATTTGCAGCAACAAAGACCACGTCGTTACAATCAACATAAAAAGCATCGGCAGCACTGTATAAAACGCCCTTTTGCCGCCTTTAATCAACCATACCGATATTGCCAGTAGCGTTAGACTTGCAAGCAGCTGGTTGCTTGTGCCAAATATAGGCCAAGCGGAAATGTAGCCCTTTTCCTTTGTTAGCATTAAAAACATAAATGGTAAGGCGAGGGTTATAAATGTGGCTATATAGCCGCTTTTTTTACTTTTCCAGCCTAACAACTCTTGAAGTACATATCTTGCTAACCTCGTGCAAACATCAAGTGTATCGTATACAAATGTGGAAAATGCCAGTAATGCAAATGGAAAGGCTGCCTTAAAACCAATACCAAAAAGGCCAATGTATTTGGCTATGCCGTTTGCATAAATCAAATTAGGGTCCCCTTTTAGCATCTCATCCCCCTTAGGCAGCATCATTACAGTGGCAAGTGCTAAAACGGCAACAACCCCTTCCAGTAACATTGTGCCATAACCGATGATACGTGCACTTGATTCTTTGTCCAACTGCTTAGATGTTGTACCTGAGCTAACGATGGCGTGAAAGCCGGAGCACGCACCACAGGCAACCGTTATAAATAGTAGAGGAAACATTAACTTACCATTTGTTAGACTTTGTAGTCCTTCTAAGTTAAATGCTGGGTATTCTATTTTAAAGCCACCAAAAAGCGCCCCTATCAAGCCGACTATTAAGGTCAAATACAGTAGCCATCCGCCAAGATAGCCACGCGGCTGAAGCAGTAGCCAAACCGGTATCACTGATGCTACGTAACAATAAATTAGCAAAATGGTATCCCACTTTTTTACCGAGACACTGGATAGTAACGTAATTAGCGGCTGTGGCAACCGTGGGCCTATCCATATAATTAGCAACACAATTGGTAAAAAGATTATAGTTAGTGTAGCAAGATTAAATTTGTATTTATAAAGCATGATGCCCATTACGACAGAAGCCAGAAGGTATAAACAGGAAGACGCTGCAACACCAGGCCCAAAGGGGGTGTTATCCATCGTAAACTTAAACGTCTGGGCTGTTATGTCAGTAAAGGCTATAATGACGTACTCGAGGGCAAAAAAAACAAAAATGAGAAAAAGTACATGCGACCTACTTGACATATTTTCTTTGATAATCTCACCAATAGAGGATGCCCTGTGCTTTAGTGATGCTGTTAGGCTAAAAAAATCATGTACCCCACCAATAAAAATAGCCCCAACGATTATCCAAAGAAGCGCTGGCAGCCATCCAAACCAAATGCCAGCCAGTATTGGTCCTACTATCGGTCCTGCTGCGGCTATTGCTGAAAAATGTTGTCCTAATAATAAAAACGGCTTGGCTGGCACGTAATCAACGCCGTCATTAATCGCACACGCCGGCGTAGCACACGAATCATCTAAATTGGTTTGTTTAAATATAAACGTACCGTAGCCAATGTATCCGATGATGAATATTAAAATTGATACTAAAACAACAAAAACTATCATATAGATGATTATATACTAAAATAAAAATGGTTTGCAAAAAATAATAGTGGTGTTTTTTATACCTATACGAAAATAGTGTTTTTTTGGGGTTCAAGGGTGTGAAGGCACACCTCCCTGGTGTGAAGGCACACCTCCCTGGTGTGAAGGCACACCTCCCTGGTGTGAAGGCAGCGCCCTCACTGTGTATTTGTTTCCTTATCATTTTTAATAATGGTTTGCAAACCTAATTTGTTTTGGTATAATGCAAATTCCCTTAACTTAATGGCATTGGGACAGAGTCTTTCTCCTTTTTCTTTTATCTTCTATTGTTTTTAATAAACCATTACTACACGTCTCATTCTTATGTTTATTAAAATACCTACTGCCAGAAAATTTGTTATTGTTGATGTACCGCCGTAGCTCATAAACGGTATAGGTACACCAACGACCGGCATCATCCCAAGTACCATCCCTATGTTTATTATAAAATACATAAAAAGCATAAAGGTTATTCCGATAGACACGTACCGTCCAAACTCATCTTTTGCCTTCAAGGCTGTGTCAATACCACGAATAAACAACATAAAATATAAAATAAACATTATCGTACAACCAACAAAACCCCATTCTTCGGCAAACACAGAGAAAATAAAGTCCGTGTGTTTTTCGGGTAAAAATCTCAATGGTCCTTGTGTACCATGCAGATAGCCTTTGCCAAATATCATACCTGAGCCAGCCGTAACCTTCGACTGTTCTATCTGGTAGCCCATACCTTTTGGGTCTATTGCAGGGTCTATAAAGGCCACTATACGGTTTTTTTGATATTCTTTCAAACCGTTCCACATGGTTTTACTTACAAGTGGCACTACTATTGCGAGGAATATGGTCAACCCTATTAAAAATTTTTTTTCTATTCCCTTAGATAGGGCTAAAAACACAAAAATAGAAAAGGTTATTAGTGCTGTACCAAGGTGGGGTTGTTTTATTATTAGTGCAAAGGGCAGAAAGCCAAACAACACTAAGGCAATGGCAAATGAGCCTTTAGTTAATTGATACCGTATTGTTGATAAGTATCTGGCAAGGGCTACTATGAGCACAATTTTAAATAGATCGGAGGGCTGAAACACGATTATCTTTAAGTCAATCCAGCGTTGGGCCCCCATGCCTTTTTTCCCTATTAAAAGTACAAGCAGCAGTAATATTATTCCAAATATATAAAACACATAAGCAGATTTTCTAAGCCAGGCATAATCATATATAACTACAGCAATGAGGCCCACCATACCTATACATATCCACAACAACTGTTTCGTATAATAGTTTTGTTGAACATTTGTTATTATGGGACGTGTTGCGCTATAGATAGTAAAGACCCCGATTAAACTTATTGAAAGCAAAATTAAGAAAATATACCAATCGAAGTGTTTAATGTATTTTCTGTTTATTTGTATCATAATTATTGTGTTTTACTTTTCATATATGCCTCGATGACATTTTTAGCAATAGGCGCTGCCGTGCTGCCACCGTGGCCGCCGTGCTCTACAATAACGGCGACTGCTATTTCCGGGTCATTCAACGGAGCAAATGCAACAAACCAAGCATGGTCTCGGTTTTCATATTTAAGCCGTGAGGAGCTTATTTTGCCTTTTACTACCTGTGCCGTTCCAGTCTTTCCAGCGATTGCCACAATACTTGACCTAGCGCTTCTGCCCGTACCGCGAGGGTCGTTTACCACACCATACATAGCATTTTTAACCCATTCAAAGGTTTGTCTTCTTACCTTTAGCCTTTCAGAAGGTTTTACGTTACCTTCTTGTTTTAGTACAGTAATTGGATATTTTTGCCCATTGTTTGCAACAAGCATTGTCATAACGGCAGCCTGTATTGGTGTTATAGAGACATAGCCTTGACCGATAGACGCTATAAAAGTTTCCCCTAGATACCACTGTTTACCGAGGGTTTTCTTTTTCCACGCTAAAGAGGGTATAATCCCTTTTTTTTCGTCATTACCGGCGATACTTAGACCTGTTTTAACCCCAAGCCCAAAGTCGTGGGAGTATTTTTCTATAGTATCTATACCTAAACTCTTACCGACAAGGTAGTAAAACACATCACAAGACGCTATCAAGCCCAAAGGAAAGGAGACATTGCCGTGTGCTGACCAGCAACCAAAGCGCCAATTCCCGTACGTTAGGCCTCCGTTACATAGCACACCATAGTTTCTATTAATAATACCTTTTTCTATACCGGCTACCGAAACCAGCACTTTAAATATAGAGCCGGGTGGATAGGCACTTTGTAGTGCTCGGTTTAGTAGCGGGTGGTCTTTGCTTTGATTAATTAAAGCCCATTTTTCAGAATTGATACCCATGACAAAGTCATTTGGATCAAACGATGGTACGCTTGCAAGTGCGAGTATTTCCCCGTTTTTGGGATTTAGGGCAACGAGTGCCCCTTTCTGTTTTTTAAAAGATTCCTCCGCTATTTTTTGCAGCTTTATATCCATACTCAGGTGTATATCCATGCCTTTTTCCGGTGATACCGATTCAAGCACTTGAAGGTGTCGGCCAAGGGCATCCACCTCGATTATCTCCTTACCAACTAATCCGCGCAAGGTCTCATCATACATGGACTCAATCCCCCACTGCCCTATGAACATCTCCGGCGTTATTAATGCAGTGCCGACTCGTTCCAGTTGTTTTTGTGTTGGTTTGCCCAGATACCCTATGACGTGTGAGCCCACGTTATTATATACGTACTGTCGCGTTATTGTTGTCTCTATGCGAAGTCCCGGAAAATCAGACCGCCGTGCTTCTATCCGAGCTAGTTCTTCAAAGGTGAGCCCTTCTTTTAGAACAATTGGTTTAAATGTGTTTTTTTCCTCTTTTTTTAATTGTGCGGCTATTTTTTTGGCATCTATGTCTAGCAGTTTGGCAAGACTAACAGTATCAACCCCTTTGGAACCAGCCAATATTTCAACGTAGAAAAATGGTTTATTTTTAACAAGTGCTTCGCCGTTTCTATCGTATATGATACCCCTTGGCGATGGTTTCATAAACATACGCACGCGGTTTGATATGGATGTTGTACGGTAATCCTCACCTTTTAATATTTGTAGTTGGTACAGCCTTAAAACAAAAGCCAGAAAAAATCCTGAGATGACATATAGTACAATTCTTGCAAAAAATTCAAAATAATCTCTATTCATCCTCTTCCTTTTTGATCAAAAATCGAAAGGCTATATAAGCTGCAAAACCGTTAACTAGAGATTGAAAGATTACTTCTTTAAATGCGTCATTAAAATCTGCTGGTTGTCTATCAAAGATTGTTAGAGACGTGTACACAATTAAGCCAAAGAGCACCGTTGTAAAGAAACAAAACAGGGAATGCAGCATAGGGGTTAAATTAAAAATACCGTTTCTAACTATATAGGCAGACACTATAACCATGCCGTTTGCTATCATATTTGGACCTATTAATCTCAACGATATACTATCAAGAACAACGCCAACCCCTGCCGCCCATATAAGGGCTTGCCATTGTGTATAATTTAGCCCCATATAGTATAAAAATAACATGACAACATTTAACTTAAAATTAAAAAACTCCACCTCATCTATTAAGATAAACCCCATACATACAAGGATTAATATTAAAACATGGCGGATTTTAATGAATATAGTCATGGCTATCCGTTAAAATCATAACTTCCTCTACCTTCTCAGGGGTTACGTAGAGCTTAACTTTAACCGTAAGAAAAAGGCTGGTGGGGTCCTTAGTTGCCGAGACGACCTCGCCGATTGGTATTCCAGATGGAAATAGGCCATCAATACCGGAGGTTATCACCTTTTGCCCAATACTAACTTCTTCCTCGTAAGGTATATACTTAACTTCGCAGATATCCATCCCCGTACCTATCAAAATCCCTTGAATCCTACCATCTTGTAGGCGCACGGCTACTGAAAAGCTGGTATCTGTTATTAAAAGTATGGTTGAGTAATCCCTATCCACTGTTTTAACCTTACCAAGCAGCCCCTCAATAGTTCGCACAGCCATGTCCTTTCGTATACCGTATGATAAGCCCTTATCTACAATTAGCATATGAGACCAGCTATCTGGATTTTTCATGATTACCTTGCTAACGGTTAGGTCTATCAGCTCTTTTTCTCTAAATTCTACAATATCCGTAAGGCGTTTATTTTCTTTAATAGTTTCATTAAACAACTGTTCCTTCAACTTCAGCTCGTTTAGTTCTGCCTTTAGCTTTTCATTTTCATCGCGCAAGGCAAACATAGCATCAAACGGTGCCTTCACGGCCTTATATAATCCATTTATAGTGTCATTTATATAATGCAAAGGATAGGTTGTATAAAACAAAGGCCTAAGTGGGCCTTTAATGCTCTGGTAGGTCATAAGTGCTATAATAAAAAACATATAAATAAAAAAGAGAGCCTGTTTTTTTACTTTCACAATATCTCAATGGTTAACGGCAACCCTTTTCAAGAGTTCGAAATCTTCAAGCATCTTACCAACGCCCATAACAACAGCAGTTAGTGGGTCTTCTGGTACTACGACAGGTAGTTTAGTTTCTTGCCTGATAACAGAATCAATACCCCTTAAAAGAGCCCCACCGCCTGCCAGCACTATACCATAGTCCACAATATCTGCCGCTAGTTCAGGAGGTGTGTTTTCAAGGGCTTGTTTTATTGAACTTATTATGGTTGCCACTATTTCCTTGAGTGTTTCTCGAATTTCGCCCTCTCTGATAGTAACAGTCCGAGGAATGCCTGAGATTAAGTCCCTGCCATTTACATCAATAATGCGTTCCTCCTCGCCAGTATCATAAGCTGAGCCTATTTCTATCTTTATCTGTTCAGCGGTTCTATCACCTATCATAAAATTGTAATTTTCCTTAACGTGCACTATAATCTTTTCATCCATCTTATCGCCCCCAACTTTAACCGCTTTGCTGTATACAATGCCGTCCATTGAAATAACGGCCACATCCGTAGTACCACCGCCAATATCCACAATCATATTGCCATAAGGCTCATTTATAGGTAGCCCAACCCCAACCGCTGCAGCCATAGTCTCTTCTATAAGATATACCTCACGAGCCCCCGATTGCTCAGCGGCTTCTTTCACTGCGCGCTGCTCAACAAGGGTTATTTTTGACGGTACACCGATTATTACTCGTGGGGATACAAAGCTTTTCCGATTATGGGCTTTTTTAATAAAATACTTAAGCATCTCCCCTGCTGCATCAAAATCAGCGATAACCCCATCCTTCATAGGCCTTATCGTTATTATATTAGCCGGGGTTTTACCAAGCATTCGCTTAGCCTCAGCCCCTACCGCAACCACCTTCTTATTATCTTGACGCATAACAACCACAGATGGCTCATTACAAACAATCCCTTTATTTTTAGCGTAAACTAACGTATTTGCCGTACCCAAGTCAATAGCAAGATCATTAGAAAAAACGCCCATCAGCTTGTTAAACACTACACCCCTCCTTCCTTAATCAGGCACCCAGAACCTTTGTTCTTGCCAACATATCTCCAATACGCATCTTTTTTTCATTGCCTATCATTATAACAAATTCTAACAAGATAATTGAAACACTCACAAATACCCCAAAAATAGGTATGCTCCATAAAATAAATGCAGCTGCCACAGTAGTATTTCTAAACACAGAGCTAGCATATGTGAAACTACCTCCACCTTTTAAAGAAACAACGCATAACCCTAAAAGCCTCTTACCTACACCTCGACCACCGGAAACCCCATCACATAGCAATAAGTAAGCTATAGCGACAACATACGCTATCTTCATTAACATAATAGCCACCAGTAAGTCCACACACTTACCCGCTATACGTTTCACTATTATTTCCTGTTTTCCTATCATAGACATCATGAATACTACCAGATAAACACCTTAATTTTCAATTAAAAAAAATAACTAAAAAACTAAGAAAGCTAATAACAAACATAAAGGATAAATTTTATTCAAAAATTAGCATTGCTAATTTAGTGTTTAGTGCTAAAAATACTTGACAAGAATATTAAAAGCAAGTAAAATATAAAAATTGCGCCACTAGCTCAATGGTAGAGCAGCGGACTCTTAATCCGTTGGCTGAAGGTTCAAATCCTTCGTGGCGCACTTAAGTTCCCACATACTACGCCATCTTACAAAGTATCAATAGGTATCAGATAGTATCAATAAGTTTCAAATCTGCTCGCATTTTGCAAGCAGATAGCAAGCAGCCTGCTTGCAGCTTGACTATGGAATCCCAAGACTATTTTCTGAAAGAATACCTAACAAAAAAGCCCTAACCTTACATTCCAACTTCCGCATGTAAAGTTAGGGCTGCTTCTTTTACTTTTGGGTTGTATTATTTATTCAGCCCTTGTATATACGCAGCCGTTTATATTAGCACCCAGCCTCTTTTTGTTTCTTTCATCTTGCGTTTACAGCATTTCTTGCTTGTTTTGAACGTTTGAGAGTTTTTATGTCAATCGTTGCAGGCTTGAACCCGCTTAATATGTCAGATACTACTTGTTCGTAATGATTCACAACTGAGTGCATCTGCCTTTTTTTAAAATCAGAAACAGCTTCATTGCTAATGGCATCAAGCCTGCCTTGCTTTACATCTTATTCAAACTGCTTGTCCCACCTTTCAGTATCAAGATTGTTAAGCCATTCTTTTAGTTGCGAAAATTCTTCTGATGACAATTTAGTTATAGCTTCTTTTATTTCAGCAATCATCCAATGATAACATGCGTTTAATTAGCAAATCAACCTTACAGGATTTTTTCACGTGCTATCGGGAGGGAGGAGGGGGTTGAGTCCTTACCATAACTCGTTAAAAATAAAAGGAATTATGTTATTTTTGCCTACAAAACTCGGATATTCGTCCTGGATAAAAATTGATTTGTATTCCGGTATAGTTAAAATGTAGCTGTTCTATGTATTTCAGCATTTCTGTAAAAACAAGCCAAACGGTATTGGTTGCTATCACAAATTTTCACTATTCTTTATTTGTATTGTTAAAATTCCAAGCACCCTGTATAATAGGATTATGGCTAAGACTTTAGAACTATATAACGCATTGAAGGACAAAATAGGGGAAGAAGGCACGAGGGTTGTTATAGAGGCCTTTGATGAGGTTGTTGACAAAGGACACGGTAGCCTTGCTACCAAAGAAGATATTCTTAAAGTAGAGAGCAAGCTTGACAGCAAGATAGAAAAACTTGACAACAAGATAGACAAGGTTGAGTTATCCTTGCGTGGTGAGATAGAAAAAAGCAGAGCTGAAAGTAAGGTTGAGATAGAAAAAGTACGTAGCGAGATGGAAAAATCTAAATCGGAGCTACTGAGGTGGATGTTCATCTTTTGGGCTTCACAGATAGGTATTATCATTGCCCTTATAAAATTACTGCCGTAGCATTTAAGTAATAGCAACGCTATTCTTTATATTAAGAAATCGCAAGAATAGCGTTGACATGTAAACCATGTTCAAAATGCCATATTATCCTATTGCGTAAAAAAAGCCCCCTATTCTTTAATAGTAGATAAATGTATATATCAAGAGGAAATACCTTCTTATTTTCTACATAATTACCAAAGTGATTTTTGTTTCATAATTTTTGCCAATATTATAAGGAGGAGAGCTAATAATTAAGTCAAATGTGTTGTCTGGTAACTCCTGTGAAACCCTCAGCGTGTCATCTTGGCAGATAACGAGACTAGCTTCTTGGTTAAACTTGTCAACTATGTCTGGCATTTGTTGAAACATTATAATATTTAATTGTTATAATTTCAATTTCCACATATGAAGATTTTGATATAGTAAACTATTGTCTTTTATTCTACACCTCTTTTATATTTAATTCAATTGAAAACTGCTATAATTTCCCCATGAATTTTAAAGAGGATATAACAATACTTTAGTTGACTTCACCATGTGTACCTATGCCTAATAGGTGAATGACATTGTCATTGAGTATTAACTCCTATCCTTAAATCATTTGTCAATGAACACACAACTCTTCACAACACCTGCACTATGCAAACTCTTTCTAAATTTTGAATATTTTTTATACTGTCTTCACTAATGTCTCAAAAAGGAAGGCTTACAGTTAATCTGCATTGTCTGTAGCTTGTATTTCATCTGTAGCTTGTATTTCATCTGTAGCTTGTATTTCATCTGTATCTTGTATTTCATCTGTATCTTGTATTACTTCATCTGTGATGTCAGACGTCTTATGTTTCTTTTCCTTCTCAACAAGGAACATTACATACTCATATAGTGAATCTATCAACGACGATGATAACACCTGCACGGCTTCCTTAATTGCTTCAATTTTGGGCAGTCCTTTGTTATCCCATGAATAATCTTTCGGATTGTGTCCTTGAGGACGTTCTTCAAATGTACCCTGCCGGTATCCTTGTCTGTTAGAACGCTCTTCTCCACCTCTTTGTCGGTATCCTTGTCCAGTAGGACGTTTTTCACCCGTATTCGGCCGGTATTGTCGTCTATTAGAACGCTCTTCCCCGCCTCCCTGTCTGTATCCTTGTCCAGTAGGACGTTTTTCCCAAGTGTATCCTTGCCTATTAGGACGTTCTTCCCCGGCTCCCTGTCTATATCCTTGTCTGTTAGGACGTTCTTCCCCGGCTCCCTGTCTATATCCTTGTCTGTTAGGACGTTCTTCCCCGCCTCCCTGTCTATATCCTTGTCTGTTAGGACGTTCTTCGCCGGCTCCCTGCCGGTATCCTTGTCTGTTAGGACGTTCTTCGCCAGCCCCCTGCCTGTATCCTTGTCTGTTAGGACGTTCTTCCCCGCCTCCCTGTCTATATCCTTGTCCAGTAGGACGTTTTTCCCAAGTGCCCTGCCTGTATCCTTGTCTGTTAGGACGTTCTTCCCCGCCTTCCTGTCTGTATCCTTGTCCAGTAGGACGTTTTTCCCCAGTGCCCTGCCTATATCCTTGTCTGCTCGGACGTTCTTCGCCAGCCCCCTGTCTGTATTCTTGTCCATTAGAACGTTTTTTAACTGCCCGGTATCCTTGTCCGGTGTGTTTTGTCATAAATCCTCTCCTTTTTTGGGAAACCCTCTGTTTTCTACCTGCCAGGTAGAGTTTTAAATTGCATTTATTCTTATAATAATACTTTAACATAAAAATGGCGATTATTAAATACAATAAATTAGCAATCCTCAAATATAATTACTATAAATCTTTGATTTATATTAAAAAATCTTAGGTGTGTTGATATAAATATTTCTAAAAAAACCTTTTAACTACTTGATTCTAAAGGATTGTTTTTTGATTACTAAGAAATGATAACCCGAAATATATTTATTTATATCAGCCATCTGATAATTGTCTACTAAATGTTTAGGACTACCCAAGTTAGGTTTAACGCGTAAGTATTTTCTTTTGTAACAGTTTTTCAAACTCAATGGCTGATAATGGTCTACTTATAAGATAGCCTTGAACGCTATCGCATTCAAGTTCCTTTAAAAGTGTTAATTGCTCTACCGTTTCCACACCCTCTGCCGTTACCTGAAGACCAAGGCTATGTGCCATCACAATAACTGCCTTTACTATGGACAGACTGTTTGGATTTATCACTATATCGTTGATAAATGTCCTATCTATCTTTAGCTTATATATAGGCAGAGATTTTAAATGCGCTAATGATGAATAACCAGTACCAAAGTCATCTATTGATATGTATAAACCTGTCTTGTGAAACTCAAGAAGCGTCTTTATAACTATATCTATGTTTTGCATATAAACAGTTTCAGCCAACTCCAATTCAAGAAATGATGGCTCTAAAGCTGTTTCATGTAAAATATCAGCTATCATATTGCTTAAATGTTTCTGCCTTGCAAACTGGCTAATTGACATGTTTACTGACACCTTTATAGGCGGCAAACCCTTTTGCTGCCAAAGCTTATTTTGCTGACATGCCGTGCGTAATACCCATTCGCCAATTGGTATGATTAAACCAGTATCGTGCGCTATTTGTAAAAATTTATGTGGCGAAATATAGCCAAGCTCTCCATGATGCCAACGAAGTAGCGATTCTGCTGCTATTATCTCATTAGTGTTTATATCTATTAACGGTTGATAATGGAGAGAAAACCCTTTATGACTGACAGCCTGACGAAGCATTTGCTCAAGGCTGATACGTTCCATAGCTTGCTTTTCCATCTCATGAGAGTAAAACTGAAAGTTACTACCACTAAAGGATTTCGCATGATACATAGCAGTGTCTGCCTTTTGAACCAAAACATCAACGGCATCACTGTCGGATTTATATGTGCTAATTCCAATACTTACACCTATGGAACACTCCTGTCCTTCTAGATAAAAAGGTTGTTCTATGACTTTAATGATTTTTTCAGCTACAATGGCTGCATCTGATTCCTGCTTTACTTGGGCTAACAAAACCGTAAATTCATCCCCGCCAAGACGTGCAACCGTATCTGATTGACGTATACACGTCAACAGCCGCTTTGCTACCTCTTTTAAGAGCATATCGCCGTATTCGTGCCCCAACGTGTCGTTTACATATTTAAACCTGTTAAGGTCCATAAATAGAATTGCAAAGCTTGTGCTGTTTCTTCTAGATATGTGTAATATCTGAGTTAAACGGTCAAAAAATATCCTCCTATTTGGAAGCCCTGTTAGGGTATCGAAATGTGCTATTTGCTTTAACTTATCTTCAACCGTTTTACGCTCCGAGATTTCGTGTTGTAGCTGTTGAAATTTGGTTGTAAGACACTCGGTCATGGACTTGAAATTTTCAATTAAGGCTGAAAACTCAACGATTAAACTTTCAGGCCATTTGATAGACTCCTTCGTATATAACCGCTCAGGCAAGTTTGACGTAACCTCTGTCAGTCTATAAAGCGGTCTTAACTGTATATGTTTCATTATAATAGATACCATGATAGATAATATTATTAAAATCAACATGAGAGAAAAATTAACAGTATAAAAGATAAACAAATTATCTTTATAAAGTGCAAAAGGAACCTCTACAACTATACGCCATTTATTGTCAAGCCCTACAGCGTTTGCTGTCATATAGACAGAGCTTTTCCATTTTTTTATAGTAGGCTGTTTATCTTCTTTGCCCGGAAATAAATGATTTGTATCATCCGGCTTTCTACGGCTTTCCCAACCTTTATAATTGTTAAAGTCTTTAAACGGTGTATAATTATCTCTTGTACTAATAATCATCTGATTGTTTTCATTTAAAATACTAATATTAACCAATAACTGTTTTGATATAGTATTTAGTTCATTAACAATAATATTTATATCCAAATCGCCAAAGATATACCCTACAAACCCCCAATCTTTTATAATAGGTACACCCGTTGTAACTGTTGGGATTAACGGTGTGCCAATGTGCTCATAAACAACAGGCTTTAATCGCTCCTTTATACTGTTATACACCTTGCTATTGGACATATCTATGCCAATGTTTGAATACCCTTTTTCATTTATTAACGGATATGCTGCAACCACAACTCCGCTGCTATTTACTATATTCATATTATTAAAACCATTGTCAAAAAATTTTAAATACTCCAATCTTTCTTGTAATACATTTGGTGATGCTAATAGTCCATCCGCTATCGAAACCCCTATTTTTGACAGATAATATATCTTTTCGCTTATAAAACTGTTAATTGTGTCTGCTACATGTACCTTCGTATGTTTAAGCTTTAAAGAAATTTCCTGCTCTATCTCTTGTAACTTATAACGACTATTTATAATCATGAGCATAAGCATAGGTATTAATACAAGAATTAAAAAAGCATGAAATAGTGTTTCATATAAAGACAGCCCTTGCTTGCAACAATTTGGTAACGTTATCCTAAGTATTGGCAAATATGTTATGATTACAGTAGCAATCAATGTATTAAAAATCCCATTTACACTTTGCTTCAGCATTATAAGAAACGTTGTTTGTAAATCAAGACCTAAGGAAAACCTATATGAGATGAAACACAGTACGCTACCAGCAGTAAGCCAATATATAGTATCCAGTATTATTAAGCTTACAGTTTTGTGCTTTTTTGATAGACAACCAAGAAATAAGATTTCTGAGGTAAATATAATGATAGCATACGGATGCTGCCACAATACGTACGTATAACTGCTGCTAATTATAGATATTACCACTGCAGCACCAGTACCACAAAAACGCATCATTAATACAGCAGCAATACTACCAAAAAGAAAGTCCATCCCAAAAAATAAGCGAACGCCCCAGTAATTGCCTGCTAAACCCAGCAGCGCAAACAATATAACTGCAATGACCCTGCGTAGGTGATTAAACCCTATACCTTCCATGTACAATTGTAAAATAACATAATAGGCATGCAAGTAGCTACAGGAAAGATAGAAAAAAAGAAGGCAATAGAAGAGCGGGGGAACCCCTTTTTATTTTGGTATAGATAAAAGGGTTTCCTCCCACCCCTTACGGGAGTGCGCCTACGCACTTCCTAAAACTTTTGGCCTGTAGGCGATTTGGTTATTCTTATTATCTTTTGCTACATTTTATCTTTTGCTACATTTAAATGCAATTTCCCTTAACTTAATGTCATTGGGGCAGCGCCCTCACTCTGTATTTGTTTTCTTATTATTTTTAATAATGCCTTGCAAATCTAATTTATTTGGGTATAATTTAAAACTTGACTTACTTGCACTAATAATGTTTAACTTGATTTATTGTGCTTATAGAAAAGGTAAAGACTGTTTTACACTGTAGTCCTCACAAAGCAGGTAGCCAGTGGATTAAGTCTATAGTAAAAGACCCGCTGTTTACTCAAATAACAGGTTATCAATATTTTGATTATGTGTCTACGCTACCTGATAAAGTAGACTATAGGCACATAATGGAGAGATATTTTGAAAGGCCGCTGCCAGAGTATTCCATAGTATCAACGCTTTTTATTGGCTATGATAATTACAAAAAGCTGCCGGGTGTGGGACCGTTTAGGGCTTTCTACGTTTTGCGCGACCCGCGGGATGTATTAGTGTCTTACTTTTTCTCTCAAAAATACTCCCATCCTTTAAACCCAAAGGTGCAGAGTTTTAGACAACAATTAAAAGATGTAGACGTCTTTGATGGGCTTAATATTTCGCTTAAGCGGCTACTTGATTGCGGAACTTATGATGCTATGAAATCATGGATGGTTAGTGCTAAGGATGATAACACAGTGCTTTTGGTTAGATTTGAAGACCTAATAGGTGCGGATAAGTGTCTTTTTTTTAAAAAGATTTTTGACCATTGCGGTTTTACACTATCAAACGATATAGTATGTGCTTTGCTTGCAAAATATAGTTTTAGCAATTTAACTAAAGAGCGGGAACAAGGAATTGAAGATTGCCACCACCACTACAGAAAAGGTGTAGCAGGGGATTGGAAAAACTACTTTAACCATGAGATGGCATCCATTTTTATGGAAAAAACAGGTGCGCTTTTAAGCATACTCGGATATGAAGAGTTTGAAAATGACTAAGGATATTAAAGATATAATTATATGGGGCATCGGAAAACAGGCCGAAAGATTTGTGGATTACCTTGCAGAGGTAGGTATTAACGTTAAACACTATGTAGATTTACATAATGCTGGCAATATGTTTCGTGGAAAACTTGTGCTTTCACCTAATAAATTTAAACATGATTTTTTCCCTAAAGATAGGCTAATTCCCATTGTTATAACAAGCCAAAGTGAAGCGGCAGAAGATAGGTTTGCCCACACCGTTGACTATATTGTAAACGATTTAGGGCTTTTAAACGCTAAATTACTGCACCCGGCTTTTTTAATAGACCACGTTGCCCTTAAATACTCCGGTCGGGCTGTAACCATCGGCTTTCCAAGGACTGGCAACTGGCTTTTAAAGTTTATCATAATGAAACTCCTTGAAAAAACAACGGAAGTTAAGGGCGAAAAAGAGGTGTTTTTTGAGGGGCTTGCAAGTAATCACTACCACACGCTAGTTGATACCCTTAATGGCTCATTTGCACTTTGTAAGCCAAAGGTTATGAATATATTTTCTATAAAGCGGGACGTTTTGTCTTGTTTTGCCTATAAATATAGAGAGTTTATGCACTTTTCAGATATAAAAACCAAGGCATTTTTAACCCATAAGTTTTTTCATAGCCACGACCACCCAGTAAACATAGCCCCGTTTAGACAAATGGGATATAACGTCTTCGTGCCTGTAAGGAATCCAATGGACGTTATCATATCCTTTGCCTTTAAGTTTGTCCATACGGTAATCAGCATGGAGCCGGAGCGCGATTTAAATAAAACGGAATCCCCGTTTCGAGAAATTTATGGCGATGTGCGGCTTGCTAATCTTGATTGGTTTGAAGACATGGCTGCTCGTACAAAGGCATACTACGAGGAGTTTATTAATCTTCAAAACGAGGACATGCATGTTGTTAGGTACGAGGATATAATAACAAATCCAATAGCCATTATCCAAGAAATAGCCATTAGATTAGGAGTTGAAGCCTCAGAAGACGAAATCCGCAGTATATGGAATGAGTACGGCTTTAAACCGCTGATGCCCGGAGAAAAGACACATATGTTTAAGCCGGGGGCAGGTAAATGGAAAAAATACTTCACAAAACACCACGTGGATATTTTAAAATCCCTTGACTATCCAGCACTACTTAGAGAATATGGATATAACGAAGAGCTATCAGAAGGGCTATTTAACGCTAACATACCTACGGCTACCTACACAGATGACTATGATTTATATCTGGCACTCCATGACTATATTTATTACGTGTTATTTGGTGTACCAGTAACGTATCAGCACTTTGACGTTACTTGTACAAAACGAGTTGAGCTTGATTTCCAATTTGTAACAAAAGGGCAAACGTTTTATGATGCTATGCTTTTTATGTTAAATAATCCCTATTGTCGGAAAATCATCTCATCGTTGGATTATTAAAACACAATGGTATTTCCAACCCATTTGCAATACCTAAAAGATACCGATGTAATGCTTGCCTCTTATCCACGTTCCGGTAATACGTGGTTAATAAACCTGCTTCACGCACTTGATGTGTTGGTGCTTGAAGGGTATAAGCAAGATATAGCAAATATCTTTACAGTAGGCGATATACCTGAGGAGCGACTAGACCTCTATGCAGGGCTGCAAGCACTTAAAAATCGAACAAAGACTAAGCCTCCCGTTACCTTCAGGGTAATAAAGACACATAGCCTACCAGAGCCAGCATATTATAAACGAGCTATATATATTTATCGGGATGGACGTGATTCGGTACTGTCGTATTATCATTTTAACAGGCGCTTTAATAATTATAAGGGTACTTTCCTTGACTTTTTAAAAACCGAGGATAACTTTTTAGCCTCACTCGGCACAAGCGGTGCACCATGCAGGAGCTGGGCGGAGCATGTGCAGGCATGGATGGCATCGAAACTCCCATTTCCAGTGCACTACGTTAAATACGAGAAACTTAAGAAAGATACCTTTTTAGAGCTTTCACAGATATTGGCATTTCTTAACCTTGAGCGGGCAGATTGGCAAATACGTCAAGCAATAGAAAGCGCAGATTTTAGTTTGTTAAAAAAAAATGAAATGGCTAAGGTCGGCGCACTTAAGGATGAAAATATGTTTTTCTTTAGAAGCGGAAAGGCTGGTCAGTGGAGAGAGTATTTTACGGAAGAGCATATTAATATATTTAAAAAAGAGGCATATGAAACCCTTCTAACTCTCAGCTATAGCGAATAAGAAGGTAAAAAGATGCGATAAGGAATATAATATGGCGCCAGTTGATTATCATTATGGTAAGTTCCCACCATCAAGGCTTGAGCTTGAGCGCATTATATCAGTCATAGGCCCTGCTAATGCTGCAATTGCCCGCTACGATGGGGTATTATCAGCAATTCCAAATGCTAATGTCCTGCTTAGCCCACTAACAACACAGGAGGCTGTGCTTTCATCAAAGATAGAAGGTACCCAGGCAACTATGGCAGAGGTACTTGAGTTTGAAGCAGAAGGAGACAGTAATGAGTTTCCCGGTAAGAAGGAGGCAGATATTTATGAGATTATAAATTACAGGAAGGCGCTAAATCATGCTGTTGACTTGCTACGGGAGCTACCTATTTGCCAAAGGGTAATTTGTGAAGCACACAGGATATTAATGGACAGTGTGCGAGGTTATAGTAATTCGCCAGGTATCTATAGAAAAATACCTAACTGGATTGGCCCAAAAGGCTGCTCAATTAATGATGCCACGTTTGTTCCAGTTTCTGCTGACAAGCTACCAGATTCGATGAGCCGATGGGAAAAATATGTGCATGAGGAAGTTTTTGACCGTCTGATTCAGTTGGCTATTTTACATGCAGAGTTTGAAGCCTTACACCCTTTTTTGGATGGCAATGGCCGTATTGGACGAATGCTTATTCCTCTATTTTTAAAACAATCAGGGCTTTTGCAAACCCCAATGTTTTATATCAGCGCTTACTTTGAAGTTAATCGGCAGGAGTATTATAAACGATTACTTGCTGTCTCTAAGGATGACGATTGGACGGGCTGGTGTATCTTTTTCTTAAATGCGCTTCAGGAACAAGCAGTTATTAATTATTCTAAGGCTACTGCTATTGTTAAGCTTTATAATGAAATGAAAAAAGATGTCGCTGGGTTTACCCACTCCCAATACGCAATTTATGCACTTGACTGGATTTTTGGCCGACCAATTTTTAAAAGCAGCGACTTTATAAAACAAGCAGGTATTCCCAAACCAACTGCTTTAAGAATACTAAATGTTTTAAAAGAAAAGGCCATTTTAAGAGAGATTAAACCAAGCAGGGGCAGAAGGGCTTCCACTCTTGCTTATATTGAGCTGTTGACAATTGCAGAGGGTCATGATGTGTTTGAGGCTCACAGATGAGACACAAGATAGTTTGCGTCTCATAATAAGCAAAATATGAGACACAAAATAGCTTGTTGTTATTTTATGAGACACAAAATAGATATAAACATGGCATAATTACATTTGGATACGCTTGAGTAAGTTACAAAGTTATTGTTTTTTTTATTAGATTTATGTAAATTAAAATAAATAGTATATACTTTGCTTCTAAATAAATAGTATAGTTTTGAGGGTAAGTTGATAAAATAATTTGATAGGGGTTTAGAAATGGAGGTAAATGTATGGCTACAGATGATAATGGTAGAAAGATGAAACGCTATGTACTGTTAGGCTCTTTTATAGGCGGGCTTGTTGGTGCAACGTTGGCGTTATTTATTATGCCTCAAACAATGGAAGAGAGAAAGAGAAAGATAAATGAAATCCAAAGAGAACTATTTAGCCCGGTAAAGAGTAAATTTTTAGAAATAGTGGAACACTTGGGCGAGTCTTTGATAAGGGCACTTGATGAAGCTGCACAGAAGGCCTTGGCAGCAAAAGATGCTTCCTCTTCCGATGATAGCAGCGATTTTAAATAATAGCGATAAGAAATAAATTTGATAGACGGGGAGGGTTGCTTTGGATTTAAACACATTTTTGTATTATTCGATATTCATACTGATAATATTAGTAGTATTTACGTTACCAATTCTATATCAAATAAGTAAATTGTTAGGTTCTGTTATACGTTTCATAGACTCCTTGAATATTTCTACTAAGGCACTTCTAACGGAGACCACAAGTACAATAACGAACGCTAATTCGATAATTAAAACGGTTGATGATATGTTGGTGGTTTTAAAGGATTTAATAGCCTCATTAAAGGAACTTGGCGAAGGTGCTAAGAAGCTAGGGCTTGCACTAAAGGACTCGGAAGGATATATGGCTTCTTTTTTTAAATATGTGGTGAAATTTCTAATCTCGTTAAAGGCAACCCTTACGCATTTTGCCAAGGGAGAAAAAAATAAAGGGGGTAACAGCGCTAATGACACAAAACAATGACAAAGGCTCTAGGCAAAGCAGCCTACTGGCATTAACAACAGTTGTAGGAGGTATCATCGGAGCTGTGGCTGGTTTACTTTTAGCACCACAGCCGGGTAGGGAAACTCGTAATCAACTGCAAAAATCTTATGATAATCTTGTTGATAATATTAACGTGCTTGTTCGAAAATTTGATGATACGATGCCATCTTTTATCAATAAGATTAAAAATGAGGTAAGAGACCTCCCGGAACAAATCAAGGATGAAATTGTGCATATATCCAAAGAAACGGAAGAAAAATTAAACAAGGTTATAGAAACAGGTACTCACTACGTGCTAAACGTAACAGATAATCTAAAGACAACAATATCAGGCAAGAAAAACGGCCAACAGTAATATATCTTTTTTCTTTAAGAATTGACACTCGATATAAAACCTCTGAATACCGCCCAAGGCAAAAGGCAGATTCAGGGGTTTTTTATTTAAAATAAACTAACGCTTTCTGGTATTAATCTTTCTAGTCAAAGGAGAAAAATAACCACCAACTTGCCGAGTAAGTGCTCGTGTCATAGTCTTTACGACAGTCTTTAATGCCCTTCTTCGCGGGGCATCTGAAATAGCATCTATAACCATAAGCTCATCTATCAAATCATCCTTACATAAACGCTTACTACCTTCAAGCATACTAACGGATGGACACAGGCTAACCCAACCAATAAGGAAAGTTATAAAAATCGAATCAACCTCAAAATTTTCCTCAAATGCTGTGTGTTTACTTTTTTCAAAGACGTGCTTAATAAAACTAGGCTGTTTAAACATCCTGTCCTTTTCAGCTTTCTTAGACTTCTTTAGATAATCTACAGCGCTTTGATACTTCTCCTCTTCAACCATAACCATGTGATGAAATTCACACTGTGAGCACTCTTTTATTATCTTAAGAAGGGAGTCGCTTTGCGAGCAACGCTTGTGAGCAATAGCCCAACACGCCCTTCCAGCATTGATACCACCATGCAAACCATTTAAAGAAGTCTCCTTTGGCACAGGACACTCACCTAATGTGCTTACATTAACGCCTCCCGGTTGTCTGCCACAGTTTTTAAATTCCCAACAATTCATCTTTTGCTGTTGCCCTTCTTTATTGTCAGTCATTAAACCGCTATCTGCACTGTCTAATCCGTCACCGTTATCACCGGCAGCCAGAGCGCTTTCTGCTTTTTCCTCTGTTAATGTTTCTGTAGACATAAAAAATTCCCCCATCTTTAATTATATGCCTTATATGCTACCTCAGTGTATATTCTTTTATAGCAGTCCTTCAATTAGCGTAAAACCAGTAGAGTAAAACCAGATTAAAACCCGCTTTCTAGTTTTCTGCCTTAGCAGAAATGATAAATTTCAGAAAACCTGTTTACATTTCTTTGAAATCCGCTACCCTGTATCATACAACCGTAACTATTTTGTACTATTATAACTTATACCACAATAAAAATGGTTTGCAAAAAATAATAGCTGTATTTTTTATCATAGTGCGTTTTGATTTACTCGGTAACAAAAATTAAGGGCGAACACGCGAAAGGTTAGCCCCTACAAAAATACGTGTATCGTAGGGGAAGCCCCATGAGGCTCCCATATTTTTATTATCTACAATTTGTGTCCTTATTTATTTTGGTATACATTAGTGAGTATAATACTATATAGGGTATTAAATTAACTCAGCATTGGATTTTGAAAATTTGCTGGGAGATAATAGTGAAAATGTTTCACATTTGGCTTAGAATATAAATTTCATCAGTACTAAAAATCCTCAAAAATCCCTTATTGTTAGGCAGGCGGTTTAATATATTATTATTTAGAGTTAGCATGCTATTATTTACAAACATACCGCCACGGTCTGCAAACTCAGGCGAGTAAGCTATTTCCACTATAAATGACGGTTGTTTGCTTTCTATTACAATATCTCCATTGCTATTAGGTGTTAATCTTTGAAAACCTTTTTTTTCATATTTTGAAAGCATTTTACCTTTAGCTTTTTGTCTTTGAATTATTTTATTTAGTTTAAATAAACTCCTTATAAATAACGTTCCAAAAGTACCATAATGTTTTTTGTAATAGTAAAATGCGCTTTGTGTGTATATCTTTCCGATATCCATGGAGGAGTGCCGGCAGCTTTCTTCAAAATAGTGTTGTATGGATACGTCAGGCAGATAATAGATTTTATAACCGGCTTTATTAATGCGACGCATAAGGTCATGTTCTTCAAAAAATAGGAAAAATCCCTCATCAAAACCAGCTATAGTTTCATAGACATTGCTTTTTATTAGCATAAAGCCACCTGTTATAGCCTCTACTTCTATGGGTTTTGTAGCTGCCCAAAATTTGTATGCCGTTTGCCAGTATGTTTTTGCCGCGTGGCTTTTTGGAAAGTGCAGCAAAAACGGTGTAAAATGTAAGATAGCTGTCATTAGGTTATGAAGTTTTAAATCCGGGAATTGAAAGCCTTTGTTATCGTCCCAGTAGATTTTACATCCACAAAGGGTAGCCTCTGGCGTTTCACACATAAAGTCAATGAGCCTTTCAATGGTGTTTTCGTGTATTATGGTATCTGGGTTTAATATTAAAAAAAATTGTCCTTTGGCATTTTTAAATGCCTGATTATGTGCACGGCCAAAGCCGATGTTTTCGGTATTTGCTATTAGTGTAACTGATGGATAGTTATTTTTTATGTATTTAGCTGTTGCATCCGTTGAGGCGTTATCAACGACTATTATTTCGTAATCAACATTGTTAACCGTACTAATTATAGAATCAAGGCATGGAGCTATTACGTGCTTGGAGTTATAGGTTACTATTGATATAGTTAGTGTAAGGTTTTTATTTAACATGGATAGTCGAATTTAGGTGGCACACGGAGGTGAAGACATCGTAACCGGTATTTAGTTCAAATTCCATATATTCTATTGCCAGCGGTTTAAATGCCTCTTTATCCAGTATGCCAACGTATAGTAGGTACTTATCTGTTACTATGTTGAGAGAGTCTATTTGAATAATTACCTTGTGTGAGCCGTTAAAATGAAATGCTTCGTGTCCTTGTGCCTTTGTTGTCATGAATGATACCTTTAGTTTATCAAGCCTAAAGATAGCCCATCCGATGTGGCCGTAGAGCGGTTGTGTGCATTTAACTGTAAATTCCATATAAATGGAATCAGACGTTGGTTGTTTGGCAGTTAAGCCCTTAATAAACAAAAAAGTCCCCTCTATTTTGCTATCGTTAAAAATCCCTGAGTCGCTTTTATATTGTTCAAGCCTAAGCTGCTCGTAGCCCATGTAGGCGTTTACTACAGCGTGAGCGTTACCAGCCAGTTCGACATTGCCTTTATTAAGCCATATGACGCTATCACAAAATGATTTTACCTGATACAAATCGTGTGAGCAAAATATTATTGTCTTATTGCATTTTTTAAAATCACTCATGCGTTCGAGACATTTTTTTTGAAAGCTTTGGTCGCCTACCGAAAGTGCCTCATCTATTATTAAGACATCTGGCTCCACATTAGTAGCCACGGAAAAGGCTAACCTGACGTACATACCAGATGAATATGTCTTAACTGGATAGTTTATGAATTCGCCAAGCCCAGCAAAGTCAACAATATCGCCAAGGCGTCTTTTCATATGTTGAGTGTCTATGCCAAGCAGTGAGCCATAAAAAAACACGTTTTCGATGCCTGTAAACTCCGGATGAAACCCCGTGCCTAACTCTAAAAGTGAAGCCGTTATGCCGTTTACGGTAACATACCCTTTTGTCGGCTTTAGGGTTTTTGCCAATATCTTTAAAAGCGTGCTCTTACCAGCGCCGTTGTCGCCAATAACGCCAAGTGTTTCACCTTTTTTAAGACTAAAAGATACGTCCATAAGCGCTGTAAACTCCTCATGACACTTTCCCCTTAAAAGCAACTCTTTTAGACGGTGTATTGGTTTAGTGTATAGTTTATATATTTTTGTTAGATTTTGTGCTAAAACCGCATCCATATTTATAAAACGTCTGTAAAGCCCTCCTTAAGCCTTTTAAATACCAAATATCCCAAAAATAGCATAATAGGCGACACTACCATTATGAAAACCACGAAATTAATAACCGGTGGTTTTTTAAGAAGCAGTACACTATGGTATGCCTCTGCAAAATAAGTTAATGGGTTTAAGTAAAAAAGCGGTTGAAACTCTTTAGGGATTGCCTCAAGGCTGTAAATAACAGGAGACAGAAAAAAAACACCCTGCATAGCTTGTCCTATAAACATTGAAACATCCCTTATATAAGGTGTTAGAGCTGACACCATAAGGCCAAGCCCTATAGATAACATCAGTTGAAAACAGACAATTGGTATAACTATTAAATAGAGTAAATCAAAAGAAACCGTGCTTGTATATACAATCATGAAGATAACAAATCCAAGCAGGTGCTGTATGTAAGTTGAAACAGTTGCGGTTATTGGTAAAAGTATTACGGGGAAGGCTATTTTTTTAACAACTTCCCCGTTTTCTATTATAACATTAGAGCACCGTAGCAGGGATTCAGAAAAAGCCAACCAGAAAAAAAAAGCCGATAATAAAAAATATACATAAGGCAGTTGAAAGGTCGGATATGGTCTTGAGCGTAAAATAGCAGAAAAGACAAACCAAAATAGCAATATCTGTATAAGTGGTACAAGTATAACCCAAAGGACGCCAAAACCAGAGCCTGCATATTTTGCCTTAATATCTTTTCTTAGCAGATAATAGAATAATCTCAATTTTTGCTTCATAACTAAAGGTATTTTACAGATTGGTTTATAAGGAAAGCAATAGCTAAAGGAAACAAATACACAGTGAGGGCAGCGCCCTCACACTTCCGCCAACGGTGCGGAGGCGCACCTTACTGGGACTCGTCCCTTTGGCCTACCGTTCAAGGGTTTTCACACAGGGAGGTGTGCCTTCACACCAGGGAGGTGTGCCTTCACACCAGGGAGGTGTGCCTTCACACCAGGGAGGTGTGCCTTCACACCCTTGAACACCAATTGCACTATATCTTAATTAGGCATAACAACAAGAAATCTATTATTTTTTGTAAACCATGTTTATTTTGGTATAGTTATCCTTATATGTCTAAGGTGGACTGATTTGTCAAGACCGTTTTTTTTATTTGTTAACAAATTCTTTTTTCTGAATCGCTGATGTGCACCTCTTTTAACAAACCGACTATTTACGCTATAATATAATTAATTACAATATATTAGCAAAACAGGAGAAACTACCATGCCTTTGGTAAAAATAAAAAATAAATTTCGGGTTACTATTCCAGTAGAAATTATAAAGAAGGCCAAACTTAAAGAAGGAGATGTTTTAGAGGTGTTGTTTCAAGACAAAGCCATTGTTTTTAAACCCAAAACGGTATTAGAGAAAGAAGAGGTTGATGCTTCTATAATGGAGGGTTTGAAAGATTATCAAGAGGACCGAATTTTTGGCCCCTTTGCAAGTATTGAAGAGTTTAAAACTGCCCTTGCTACTCTTCAAAAAAAATGAAAATTCTTTTTACAGCCAAAGCCTTAAAAGATTATAAAAATCTGACAAGAGAAGTACAAAATATTGTTGATAAGCAATTAGAGGCTCTCTTAAGAGATATTCGATATCCTTCTCTGCGCACTAAGAAATATGATGAAAGCCAAAATATTTGGCAAGCCAGAATTAACAAGGATTTACGGCTCTTTTTTGGCATTGAAAAAGATGTCTATGTGATTATTGCCATATGCAAGCATCCTAAATAGTATATGAGAGCATATTAGTCAAGGCTTGCCCCCTAGGTTCGTCCTATTTTATTATCTACACTTTGTGTCCTTAACTTAATGGCATTGGGGCGCTGCCCTCACTCTTTGTGTTAAACAATGCTTTAAGTCATTGACTTCTTTGTCTCACTTAAGGTATCTTACGTTGTAGAAATTAGTATTTTTCTTTATATATAGCGAAGTTATAAATCTAAATGTATTATATACTAGTTTTTTTTTGTACTTATAAAAAGACAAAAATGTAAATAATCGCCGGGGTATTCAGCAATGAAAGAGATTTTAGACAAACTTATTGATGATTATAGGGTAAACGACGGTAATGTGGTCTCAATGCTGCAAAAGCTGCAGGATGAGTTTAGCTACATACCGGAGGAGGCTGTAACCTATATATCGGAACAACTGTTAATTCCAGCAAGTAGTTTCTATGGGGTCGCAACATTTTACTCGCAATTTTACCTCAAACCGAGAGGGAAAAACGTATTTGTGCTGTGCTGTGGTACGGCCTGTCACGTAAAGGGCTCGGAAAAACTAATAAATAGGCTTACAGAAGAGTTTCATTTAAGCAAAGGGCAGGACACTACCACTGATAATCTCTTTACGCTTGAAAAGGTAGCGTGCGTTGGTGCATGCAGTATAGCGCCGGTATCCATAATCAATAAAAAGATAAACGGTAAATCAACAATAAGCAAGTTGCTTAAAACCGTAAATGAACTCAGAAACGAGGAAGAACGTGGAAAAACAACTCAGGGTTAGCGTATGTATGGGCACAGGCGGAATGGCTGCCGGAGGCGCTGATGTGCTTGAGACTTTTAAAAAGGAAATAGCTAATGCTGGTATAGATGCAGAGGTTGGTAGACGCTGTGATATACATAAAGTAGGCTGCCGAGGGTTTTGTGCTAAGGACGTGCTTGTGGATGTCTTCATTGATGGCGAAAAGACTACCTATGAGCGTGTCAGTCCAGATATGGTACCCCGTATAGTTAACGAACATATAATTGGTGGTAGCCCCGTTGCTGAAATTGCTGTTAAAGAGGACTACAGTACATTTAATGCAAAACAGATAAAAGTGGTACTTTCTGATTGCGGGGTTATAGACCCAGAAGACATAGACGCCTATATAGGGCGTGGCGGTTATGGGGCAGTTAAAAAGGTTTTACTGCAAATGACACCACTTGAAACTATAGATATTATAAAGGCATCGGGGCTTAGGGGTAGAGGCGGTGCTGGCTTTCCTACAGGGATTAAGTGGGAATTTGGTTATAAGGCACAAGACAGTCAAAAGTATATTGTTTGTAACGCCGACGAGGGCGACCCCGGTGCTTTTATGGATAGGTCCGTCGTTGAGGGTAACCCACATCTAATAATAGAGGCCATGATAATAGCCGCCTACGCCATTGGCGCAAGTGTCGGCTACGTCTACATAAGGGCAGAATACCCGCTTGCCGTAAAGCGTCTAAATCTAGCCCTTGAAGAGGCTAAGGGGCGCGGCTACCTTGGTGATAATATCATAGGAAGCAGCTTTAGTTTTAATATAAAGGTTAAACTTGGTGCCGGGGCTTTTGTGTGCGGTGAGGAAACCGCTTTGATTGCATCAATAGAGGGTAAGCGCGGTATGCCACGCAGTAAGCCGCCATTTCCGGCGCAAAAAGGACTCTTTGGTAAACCCACCATCATAAATAACGTAGAAACCCTTGCAAACATACCATATATAATAAATCGCGGTGCTGAGTGGTTTGCCTCACTTGGCACGCTTAAAAGCAAGGGAACTAAGGTCTTTGCTTTAACCGGCAAGATTAAAAATACAGGCTTAATAGAAGTGCCCATGGGGATTAAACTACGGGACATTATCTTTGAAATAGGTGGCGGTATTGAATACGATAAGGCATTTAAGGCAGTTCAAACCGGAGGCCCATCAGGTGGGTGTATCACGGCTGATAACCTTGACATAAACGTAGACTACGAGTCTTTAGCAGCGGTTGGGTCAATCATGGGCTCTGGCGGCATGGTTGTTATGGATGAGGATGATTGTATGGTAAATATAGCCAAGTATTTTTTGGAATTTACCCAATCCGAATCCTGCGGTAAGTGCACACCATGCCGTATCGGTACAAAACGCCTCCTTGAAATCCTTACAAGGATTACGGAAGGCAAGGGCAAAAGCACAGATATAAAACTCCTTGAAGAGCTATCAAGAGACATAATAGCAACAAGCCTCTGTGGTCTTGGCCAAACAGCACCAAACCCGGTACTTAGCACCATTAGGTATTTCCGACACGAGTACGAGGCTCATATCCACGACAAACGTTGTCCGGCTAAGGTGTGCAAGGCACTCCTTACGTTTACTATAAATGAATCAACCTGTACGGGCTGCACGGCTTGTGCTAGAAACTGTCCAGTAGGGGCAATCACAGGCGTAAAGAAAACCCCACACCGTATAATGCAGGAAAAATGTATTAAGTGTGGCTCATGCTTTGATGCTTGTAAGTTTCACTCTGTTATAAAGGAATAAGTACTAAAAGCTGTGTAGTAAAAATAGAAAAAGTTTTAAAAAGAAGGAGGAATAACAAAATGCCACTTGATCCAAAACAATACGCTGACTGGGAAATAGCCGAGGCAGCAGAAAAACACATGAAAACCGTCTATCAACTAGCCGAAGAAATGGGACTTCAAAAGGAAGAACTGCTCCCACACGGGCACTACGTAGGAAAACTAGATTACCGGAAGATTTTAAACCGTCTACAAGATAGGCCAGACGGTAAATATGTGGATGTTACCGCGATAACACCAACTCCACTTGGCGAGGGTAAATCTACAACAACAATAGGTCTTGTACAGGGACTTGGTAAAAGAGGCAAAAAAGTAGTAGCAGCCATAAGACAACCCTCCGGAGGCCCAACTATGAACATAAAAGGTTCAGCCGCCGGCGGTGGGCTTTCTCAGTGCGTCCCCCTAACCCCCTTCTCACTCGGTCTCACAGGCGACATCAACGCCATCATGAACGCCCACAACCTGTGCATGGTAGCACTCAATGCCAGAATGCAGCATGAGTTCAACTATGATGATGCCCAGCTAGCTAAACGGGAACTAAAGCGGTTAAACATAGACCCCAATACCGTACAAATGAAGTGGGTCATAGACTTCTGTGCCCAAGGACTCCGTAAGATGATCATGGGAATGGGTAACAAGATGGACGGCTTTATGATGGAGTCCGGATTTGCAATAGCCGTGTCATCCGAAATTATGGCTATACTGGCAGTTGCTAGCGATTTAAAGGATTTTAGAGAAAGAATGGGCAAAATAGTAGTAGCCTACGATAAAAACGGTAATCCAGTAACAACGGCAGATTTGGAAGTTGACGGTGCCATGACCGCTTGGATGGTTGAAGCTATCAATCCAAACCTGCTACAAACCATAGAAGGCCAACCGGTATTGGTACACGCCGGCCCATTTGCAAATATAGCAATAGGGCAATCATCAATAATAGCCGATAAAGTAGCACTGAAACTTGCCGACTACAACGTAACCGAATCTGGCTTTGGTGCAGACATCGGCTTTGAAAAGTTCTGGAACTTAAAGTGCCGCTACTCCGGCTTAAAACCAAACGCAGCTGTTATAGTGGCAACCATTAGGGCACTTAAATGCCACGGCGGCGCTCCTATTCCTGTACCCGGTAAACCAATCCCGGAAGAGTATAAAGGTGAAAACGTTGGGTGGGTTGAAGCTGGGTGTTCTAATCTAATAAAACACATAGATACAGTTAAAAAATCAGGTGTTAACCCTGTAGTTTGTATAAATGCCTTCTATACGGATACGGATAATGAGATAAATGCCGTTAGGCGCTTAGCAGAGGCAGCAGGCGCTAGGGTTGCACTTTCAAGACATTGGGAAAAAGGCGGCGATGGTGCTATAGAATTAGCCGATGCCGTTGTGGATGCTTGTAACGAGGAAAGCCATTTCAAATACCTCTATGAGCTTGAAACCCCGCTTAGAGACAGAATAGATATATTGGCTAAGGAAATCTACGGTGCTGATGGCGTTGATTACTCGGCAGATGCTCTGAAGAAGGCGAAGACCATTGAACAAGATGGTGAACTTAGTAAACTCGGTACATGTATGGTAAAAACCCATCTGAGCCTTTCAGATAATCCAAATAAAAAAGGCGTGCCAAAGGACTGGAGACTATATATAAGAGATATATTGATTTATAAAGGAGCTGGTTTTGTTGTACCAGTGGCAGGTGAAATCACTTTGATGCCGGGGACTTCTTCCGACCCAGCATATAGAAGAATAGATGTTGATGTGGAAACAGGTAAGGTTAAAGGATTGTTTTAAAAGAATATAAAGGATAGAAAGAATAGAAGAGCGGGGGGAAATCCTTTTAGGCAAAAGGGGTGCGGCAGCACACCTCCCTGTTCTTTCCCGCACCTCAGGGGAGGCGTGCCTACACACCCTCCCTCACATAGGTTTGCCCCTACAAAAATACGGGTATCGTAGGGCAGACCTTTCGAGTGTCTGCCCTATTTGTATTATCTACACTTTGTGTCCTTATCAAATCGAAATGTGTTATAAAAGCAATTTACCTTAACTTAATGGCATTGGGGCGCTGCCCTCGTATCTTTATTTTTTTATGAAACATGTGTACTTAGTTATGTTAAAATAGAAAAAAATAAAGTGGAGGAGGAGTTTATATTCAAATGGCGAGAGGGTAAGAGAGGAGGTTTTTTTTTGATATTATACTCAAATAAACTAGGTTTGCGAAAAATAATGAGTAAAGTATGGATTTCCATACATGGGATTCCAAAGGGACAAGCCCCAGGGAGGTGCGCCTCCGCACCTTTGGCGGGAGTATGAGGGTAGCGCCCTCATTCTTTAGTCCTTTTCTTTGATATAAAGATTTGCAAACCATATTTCTTTTGGTATACCTTTCGATTGAATATATTAAACTTGGTTTTGAATGTGGTCTAAATTTGAGAGAAATTTTATACAAAAAAAGGCTAAAATTGAAGCAATAGTAGAAAAGGCAATCCTTACGCTTAGCAATAAGGTTAAAGATACTGTGCGTTCTAAAATTGGAATATCATCTACAAGGCAAGATGACGGCAGTTGTGAAACCGATAGCGAAACTGAAGTTATACGTTATGGCGATGAAGATTATGATAGAACTGAGGTTATAGAGGAAATGATGGTTGAGCTTATTGATGAACTTAAAGATGCTAAGAAGGTCTTTAGGAAACAGGGCATTTTATTAGAAGTTTATAAACAGGAGATCATAGAACGGATTGATAAAAAAGCATCTAAAGACATAGACATACGGCCTTACCTAGAATTGTCCGATAATTTTTTCTACCTCATAACTTCTTTTAAAGAACAAAAAGATATATCATATGGGCTAATTGAAGCCATAGAAATCGTTTGGCAAAAAATGGAACAAGTCCTCCTTTTAATGGATATTGCAATTATAAGGCAGGAGGGATTACCATTTGACCCTAAGATACATGAATCGGTGGATAATATATCTATTCAAGGTGATAACTTGATTGTCGTAAAGGTGCTTCAACCGGGATTTATATACATGGGCAATATAATTAGAGCAGCTAAGGTAATCATTGGTGATGACTAAAGATAAGGAGAAAAGTGTGAAAGAGATAATTTGTGGTATTGATTTGGGAACTACAAACTCCTGTATATCATATCTTAAGGATGGAAAACCTGTTGTTGTTTCAGTGGAAGGTACTTCTGCAATTATGCCTTCAGTTGTAAGTTATGATGAAAAAACTAAGCAGATAATAGTTGGTAAAGAGGCTCTTAATCGGTTGGCAGCGTTTCCACACCATACGGTACGCTCAATAAAACGCCTTATGGGTAAAGATACAAAGGTTCATCTTGGTAAACAGGTATACTCACCGGAAGAAGTGTCTTCATTTATATTGCAAAGTTTAGCTGAAAAGGCAGCAAATATAACAGGTGCTTTAATTAAAAAAGCTGTTATAACCGTACCAGCATATTTTAATGATGCTCAAAGAAGGGCTACAATAGCTGCGGGGGAGTTAGCTGGTTTGGAGGTTTTGCGTATAATAAATGAACCAACGGCAGCGTCTCTTATTTATGATTATGTGTCAAAAAAAGAGCAGTTATCTACTCCATACATACTTGTATATGATCTAGGCGGTGGAACATTTGATGTGTCTATCCTTGAAATTAAGGGTGAAATCAAGGAAGTTTTAGCATCTTGTGGGGATACAGCGCTTGGCGGCGATGATTTTGATGAAAGGCTAGTTGACTTATTTTTACGTAATATAAAAGAAAAAACTGGTTTAGACTTTACAACTGATAATAGAGTTTTACATGTGAGATTAAAAGATATTGCCGAAAGGACTAAGATTAGTCTTTCTGATAATCCATATATTGTTGTTAAGGAGGCTTCTATTTTAACCCACAATGGAGAGCCTATCAATCTGGATATAGAGGTTACCAGAAAAGAGTATGAGGAAATGATAGCAGATTTGGTCAATAAGACAGTAGAAAAGGTCAAAGAAGCATTAACAGAGGCACATTTGACAAGCAGGGATATTGCTGAGGTGTTGTTAGTTGGTGGTTCTACAAGGACGCCAATGGTTCAGGAGGTATTAGCTGGGATGTTTGATATTCCCATGTACCATTCGGTAGACCCTGATCTGTGTGTTTCACTTGGGGCGGCTGTCCAAAGTGGACTAATTACTGGTGAGCCATTAGGGCATATCCTTCTTGATGTAACCGCACATTCTTTAGGAGTGAAAACGGCAGATAATTTTGATTATGTAACGGGAGATGCAGATTATTTTTCGGTAATTATTAAAAGGAACACTAAAGTGCCAGTACGTAGGGCAGAGTTATATTTTACAATGGTGAACGAGCAGGAGGCAGTTAAGGTTGAGGTTTATCAAGGGGAGAGTTATTCATGTAAGGAAAATACATTAATTGGGGATTTTATATTTAAATTACAGCCATCACCTACTGGCTCACCGATAGTTACTGAATTTTCGTACGATAAAGAGGGGATTGTTCATGTCTTAGTGGAACAGAAGGGGTACAATAATCATAAAGAAGTTACCCTTGATGTGCGTACTAGAAAAGTAAAGGATAAAGAAATTAGTACTGATGACCAAAGGATATTAAATTATATTGTTGAGAAATACAGACAAATGCTTAATAAAGATGGTTTAAGCGAAGGGGTTAAAAATGACTTACTTGCAATAGGTCAAGAATACGAAGAAGCCCTAAGAACTGGTAAGCCTGATGATATTATAGATGACCTTGAAGCTCGTCTTCTTGAAAAAATAGAAGAAGCAGAAGAAGAATTTGAATAAGTCAAAAGAAAAGAGAATACGAAAGGAACTTGATAAACTATTACACTTAGGTAGGTATTTGGAGTGGATAGAGAAAGTTATTGAAAGAGATTTACAAAAGGCCTACGCTCAGCAGTGGAAAGAGGTATGGCAAACAGTAGCAAGGCATGCATGGCGATTGCCGGAGAAGCTTGCTGAGGTTTGTTTAAACATAAAGGGGATTACATCATATGCTGATATTCCAGATGTTAGGTTTCTTTTTCTTTTAAAGGATTTTTTATATGAAGATAAATATTCGGATGAATTACTTACCATAAAAGGCTTAAGTATCTCAGCAGAAGAACTTCGCAAAAGGGTATTAACGTGGAAAGAGGAAAGCTTTCCGGAAAAGAAACTCAGAAGAATGCTCCTAAAGTTTGTTACCTCACCGGAGAAAATAACAAAGAAGTATTATATTGATATAGCTGCATTATTAAACGATGATATTCTCTATACTCATTTAACATCATTTGGTGAAAGAATTACTTATATTCGTAGTATTAGAACAAAAAATTATGCCAACCTTACTATAAGTAGACTTAACGAGGTAGATGATTATCTTCATAACATGTCAAAAAGGCTTCCTTATCATTTATATGAGGTGCTTTCTTATCCATTTATTTTCATTGTAACCGATTACCTTAGAAATATAACTAAAAGTGCTAAAGCCATAGAAGTTGTTAATATAGTATCCTCAATACCTTATATATTTTCCTTGGTTGCTGGTGAAAAAGCTGAAGCAATAAAAGAAAAATTGATAAATTATAACCCTGATATTATTGATGAGGAGTATATTAACAAAAAAGTGTCAACAGGTAGCTTTGAAGAAAAGGTTGCTCTTATCCGCAAACTTAGGTATCTGATAAAAAAAGAGGAAGCACAATCCAAATACTCTCATTACATGATTGCACTTTATGAAGGAATCCTTTCGGAGGTTACAAGACAGAGAGCTAATCTATCTGAAAGGGAGAAAAAGGAGCTGCCAGAGGTTATAGGTAATGTTATACAGAAGGACATTCAATTGTTATGGAAAGACCAGCGTGAGCTTACACATATATTGTTAATGACTGCTGAAAACGGATGTCTTAATACAAAACTTGCTATGTTGTCTTTATTGGTATCGGAGGATTCGAAAAATAAAAAACTGATGGGGCTTGCACAAAAGGCTATTGATACATTACCCAAACCGACTGCAGAAGATATGGATTGGTTGGATACTTTTGATTATATATTCCTTCCGCGTATAAGCAGATTGAAACCTCTTGTTGAGATATATAGTAATGAAAAGATAGTACTTGAAAAAATAACTAACATGATTTCACAAGAGATTAACCAAGTTTTAATGAAGAATTCATTATTGTTACAAATTAAAGGTGATTTTTCATTTGCACTTGATGATATAATGCCATCTGAAAGTAAAAAAACTATGCGAATACTACGTTTAGAGATAGTGCACTTTCAGCGATATGATGAGTTTGCTAGGATAATAGATGTTCTTGACTGCTATAAGGATGATGATTGCATTACGGTAGAAAACCAAAGGTGCTTATTCAATAAACTATATACGAGGGGTGGTATAGATTTATTGGTTACAGAGCTTAAAAATGTTATACAACAAATTGACAATGCTGATATAGTTGACGATATGCTTGATATATTTATGGAGGAGAACTCTCCTGGTAAACTGTTAAGACAAAAGCTGGATGTAGGTTTTGGGGTAATTAAAGAGCATTGGGAAGACTTAATGTTGGCAAGTGATGAAATTATTGACAATATAGTTCAAATAATTAGTAAGTACTATTTGGATAGTGATATTTTAATAAGACTATCTAATTTATTAGAGACACGCCATCAAACTGGAAATAACAACTTAGAACCACTGCGACACTCATTGGAAAAGTTATTAGATAAACTTAAAAAAAGTAAGAAGGATAAGAAAAAGAGTAAGAACAAATGACAAAAGATAAAGCCGTTAAAATATTAAATATACCCCTTTCCGCTAAACAAGAAGAGATAGAAGCTACTTATTATAAGCTTGTAAAGCGTTATCCCCCTGAATTTAATCCTGACAAGTTCAGAGAGATAGATGAGGCATACCGTTATCTAACATCTTTTGTTGTTATGATAAAAAGTCTTCTATCTGAAGAGGTGAGTGAGGAACGGCTTGATGTGGAGCTTTTTTCTTTTAAACCCTCAATAAGTAAATTATCTTTGGATGATACTATTAAAGAGATAAAGGGCAGGTTTAAAATAGCACATTTATGGAGTGGATTAACCCAAAAATAGATAAGGAAAGCGTAATAGTTTATCCCCCCTGTCTTGTCATTGCGAGGAGCGCAAGCGACGAAGGGTGCGGAGGCGCCCCTCCCTCAATCCCGCCTTTTTATGGAGAGAGATTGCAGGGAGGTGTGCCTCCACACTTTATGGGAGTGCGCCTACGCACCTTCGCTGCGCTCGCAATGACAAAGTAGGGTGAACTATTACAAAAACTTGATTATCGAGTTGTAAACAAAAAGCCTGTTTTTTTACAAATATGTACAAGCATAAGCATAAGTGGCACTTCTATTAAGACACCAACAACAGTAGCCAGTGCCGCTCCGGATGAAAGTCCATACAGCATAGTGGCAGTTGCTATGGCAACTTCAAAGTGATTAGATGCCCCTATAAGGGCAGCAGGGGCGGCATCTTCATAAGATAGTTTAAGAAACCGTCCCATTACAAAGTAACCTAATGCAAATATGAACACTGTTTGTATAAATAACGGGATGGCTATCCACATTATAGTTAACGGGTTTTCTATTATTAACTCTCCTTTAAATGAAAATAGCAGCACAAGTGTAGCAAGTAACGCTATAATGCTTATAGGGGTTAAAATATGTAAAAAGGTATTGTTAAACCATTCAATACCATTTTTATTGATTAACCATGTCCTTGTAAAATAGCCTGCTATAAGCGGCAGTGCCACATATATTGTAACAGATAACAGTATTGTTTGCCATGGAATAGGCATAGCGTTGACACCTAACAAAAAACCGCCAAGGGGAGCATATAGTAAAAGCATTGATAATGAATTAATGGCAACCATAACAAGTGTTAGACCATCATTGCCTTTTGCCAGATAACCCCACACTAGTACCATGGCCGTACACGGGGCTATGCCAAGCAGTATCGCTCCGGATATGTAACTGCGCCATAGCTCAATTTCTTGACCGGTCTTCACAACCTCTGTTCCTACTATAAAACCCTTAAACAGATAGCCAAGAAAAAACACTGCTATCAGATACATCGTAAATGGTTTAACTGCCCAGTTTATAACGAGTGTTAAGAGCACTGGTTTGGGCGATTTAGCAGCCTTTAGTATCTGTGAAAAGTCTATTTTTACCATTATGGGGTACATCATAAAAAATAAACATATTGCTATTGGTATGGACACCTGATATATGGACATTGAATCAAGCTTAATTGCTACTTGTGGCATAACCTTACCTAATGCTATACCAGCTACAATGCAAAGCCCTACCCATATGGTTAAATATCTTTCAAAAAATGATAAACCTTTTTCTTCCTTCATAACTGTAGTCTCCTTGCTTAACCTTTATCAAAAGCAACTAACCACCTTTCGATGTTAGTCCTTATTTCATCCCTTATGCGTCTAACTGCTTGCAGTTTTTCATCTGCCGAGCCTTGCACACTTGCAGGGTCGTTAAAGCTCCAATGGATTTTAACAGCAGGCCCGGCAAACACAGGGCATCTAGCGGCATTACCCTCATCGCATACCGTTACGACATAGTCATAACGCTTACCAGCATTTAAGCATTCATCAACACTTTTAGTTTTATTCCCAGATATGTCAATGCCAACTTCCTTCATAACGTCCACAGCTATTGGGTTTAAAGTGCCCGGCTCAAGCCCCGCACTTTCAGCTATAAAACTTTCTCCTGCAAGATTATTTAAAAACGCCTCAGCCATTTGGCTTCTGGCGCTATTGTGAATACATACGAAAAGTACCTTCTTTGGCTGCATTTATGTTACCTCCTTGCGGTTTTTTTTATACTTCTTATTGACAATATTAGCATAATTTATATCATCATATCAAGATATATTGATATTATATTAATATACCTAAATAAAAGGGGTTCAAGGGGCAAAGCCCCTTGGGCGGGATTCCAAAGGGACGAGTCCCTTTGGTGGGAGTGTGAGGGCAGCGCCCTCACTATGTATTTGTTTCTTTTCCCTTTTTTTTCTATCTTTTTCGATGTGCTTATTTGGGCGATTATATTGGAAATTTTGGCATTATGTTACTTTATAGAATGCAACTTATAAGAATTAATTGTATTATATTTCTTTGTAAAAAATAAATTAAGATTGATTTTTTATAAAAATAGAGTTAAAGTATATAAATTTTTGGTATGTACTAGTTATGATAAACGAAGAGATAAAAACCAAGGTATTATATTATTTTCCATCGCCGATAGCGCGGATGTATTTTAAGCTTTTCACTGAAGAGTGTGCTAAGCAGCCATCTTTGAAGCTTGACTATATATTGGCTACAGCTGAGACTATTTCAACGCTTTCGGGTATTATAGTTTTATGTGAATGCAGAGAGTATATTGAAAAAAGTGGAGTAAGACTGGGGACATCTTTAACTAATGATTTTAAAGAAAGATTTATGAAACCTGCGTGGGGCAGTTGGTTGCATTTTACGGAGGAGGGGTTAAAATGGTTAAGAGAGTCTAATTGTATTCTTACGATGCCTGAGCTCCATGATTTTTATTTTAAAGCTAATGGGGATAGAACTAAGGCTGCTGCATCTTTATATAGTCTTCTTACTTTAAGAAATAAGCAAGAGCATGGCAAAAATAAAGGGTTGACGAGGTCGCATTTCACTCAATTGTGTGAGGAGGCTTTTAGTATACTATCAAATGTACTTGAACCGCTTAATTTTATTATAAACTATGTGCTTTCTTTTGTAAGTTCTATAGAGATAGACAAACAAAGAAGGGAAAGTCCTATTTTTGCCCATAATTTTAAGAGTATTACGGGCAGTCACAATGAGTTTTTATTTGACAGTAAAGAGTTGAAAGACTATATGGATACAAAGGTTATTGTGTTAAAACAAAGTAGTGGAAATAGTAGGATAAACCTAGACCCTCTCTTAGTTTATCAAGACACTGAGGGGTTATCTCAGGACATTTTTTACTATAATGGTATGAATAAGTCCAAAAATGCGGTGTATTCTCCTTGTGATATAGGTAAAAGCATGAAGGTATCTGCCTTTGAGAGGGCAAATGTTCTTATTACAGAACTTGAGCATTTGTTAATATTGTTTAATTCATAAGCTATGGAAAACAATATAAATCCGGATGATAGTTTTCGAGAGCTGCTGAGTGTTCTTAAGGCAGACTACACGAAAACTGATAGTGTTATCTTAGACGTTAAGGGTAATTTAACGGCAAAAAAGGGTTTGCGCCTTATTGAGAGTGAGGAGAAAGAAGTTGACGATAAAAACGAAAAGATAAAGCGCAATCCTTTTAAATTTTTAGACTTCTACGCTATTGATGATAGGGAAATATACTTTGGAAGGGATGTGGAAGTTGCTGAGATTTATTATAAATATAATAAAAGCCGACTACTACTTGTATATGGTGAGTCCGGCTCGGGTAAGACATCGCTGATACAGTGTGGTTTGCGCTCGGAAATCCCTTCTATAAATGCAGCCTTCTATACAGTGCGGTTTATAAAAGAGCCTATTGAATCGGTTAAAGATGAGATATTCAGAGACAGTTATTTAAAGAAATTGTTTGCGCAAGAAAAGGACATACAGGATAAAAGTATAGCGGAAATTTTGCATAAAACCTACTATGCAAAAAGTAAGACTATTGTCTTGATATTTGACCAATTTGAAGAATTTTTTATTTACCATAATAAAACCGTCAGAGATAACTTTATTAAAGAAATTACGAAGGTTTTTGAAATAAAAACAGATATTCGTATAATCTTTTGTATACGTGAAGAATATTTTGCTAAGTTATCAGAGTACGAGGAGCTTCTACCAACTTTATACAGTAACCGCATGTGGGTACGGCGGATGTCTATAAGACAGGCACGCCAAGCAATTGTAGAGCCTTGTAAGATATGTGGTGTGCGTGTTGACGGTGCTTTGGTTGATGAGCTTGTAAATAAATTATCTGAAAGCGGTAAAGGGATTGATCTACCGGGTATGCAGATAGTTTTAGATGCTTTATACAAAAAGGCTATTGAAGTCAATAAAGACGGGCCGTCAATGACCGTTGGGTTATATAAAGATATGGGTGGAATAGATTCAATAATGTCGGATTTTATAAAGCGAGTATTTGAAAAATATGAAACACCAGAATATGTCAGACAAATATTGAAGGCAATGGTTACGCATGAAGGTACTAAGAAATTAACTACTTATGAAGATATACAAGCAAATACAATAGATTTTTTAGGAAACCCTATACCTGATGATAAATATCAATCATTAATGTTAAATCTTAAAAATGATATGATAATCCGTGAAGACCCTGATAGCCACATGTATGAGCTTAGACATGATTCACTTGCTGCGATTGTTTATCGGTTATTAATGACGGCTAATGAAAAGGAACTAATAAAGGTAAAAAAGCAGCTTAAGGAGAGGTTTGATAGTTATCAAAGTAATAGAATTTTGCTTGATGAGGAGTTTTTGGAATACATTGTCCCACATGAGAAATTCTTAAATGTGGATGCCAAGACTCTGCAATTTATTAATGCAAGTAAGAAGGCACTTTTAAGAAAACATTTCCGATATAAAATAATAGGTGTTTTGGTGATAATCGTTATATCTATACTTGCAGGTATAGCAAATATGCAAAGGATTAGGGTAGAGATCAAAGAATTGGAATTACGGAGAAATCTATCTAATTATTATGTTAATTTAGCTAATGGACAACGAGATAGTGGCGATATAGGGAGCAGTCTTATAAATTATAATAATGCCCTTAAAAATTTTGACAACATGGCTGCAAGGATAAATTCGGCGTATGCACAGCAGAGTTTTATACCAGAGGTGGCTGTTTTGTTAATACATAAAGGCAATGTTAATTCTGTTAGTTTCAGTCCAAAGGGAAAACTCTTAGCCTCTGCCTCCGATGATAAAACCATACTGTTGTGGGATATTGATAAAGGCCAAGCACTTGCTAGCCTTAACGGACATACAGACACTGTCATTTCAGTAAATTTCAGTCCCGATGGTAGGCTTTTGGCTTCTGCCTCAAATGACACAACCATATGCTTATGGGATGTGGAGACATACAAGGAACTGGCAAGCCTTGAAGGACATACGGATACTGTAAGGGCTGTCAATTTTAGTCCAGATGGAGGGATTTTAGCTTCTGCTGCTGCTGATAACACTGTAAGGTTGTGGGATGTGGACACACGCCAAGAACTGGCTGTCCTTAGTGGACATTTGGCTGCTGTAACCTCAGTAAGCTTCAAACCAGATGGTAAGATTTTAGCGTCTGCCTCGGCTGATGAAACCATCAAATTGTGGGATGTTAAGACACATGAAGAATTAGGTGTGCTTAAAGGACATTCTGCTACTGTAAGGGCTGTCAGTTTCTCCCCAGATGGAAGGCGCTTAGCCTCTGCCTCGGATGATTACACTGTAAGGTTATGGGATATTAACACACGTAAAGAAGTAGGCAACCTTAAAGGACACATGGATATTGTAAGGGCAATAAACTTCTCGCCAGATGGTAAATTCTTAGTCTCTACTTCATATGATGAAACGATAAGGTTGTGGGATGTTAAAACACGCCAACCATTGGTTGTCCTTAAAGGACATAGTAAAGTACTTTCAATAAATTTTTCACCGGATGGAAGGCTCTTGGCTTCTGCCTCGGCTGATGATACGATAAGGTTATGGGCTGTGCGGTATTTTGAAAAAAATCAAGGCTTTGGTAGCCTTAAAGGACACTCTAATCGTATAGCATCAATAGATTTCTCCCCGGATGGAAGGCGCTTAGCCTCTGCTTCTACTGATAAAACCATTAAAGTGTGGGATATGGAAACACGCCAAGAATTAGGTAGCATTAATGGACATGTAGGTAGCATAAATTTTGTAACATTTGCCCCAGATAGTAGACTCTTGGCTTCTGCTTCAAATGATACAACCATAATGCTGTGGGATGCTAAAACGCTCAAAGAAATAGCAAGCATTAATGGACATACATATGGTGTAAACTCGCTTGATTTCTCTTCTGATGGTAAACTCTTAGTGTCTGGTTCAACTGATAAAACTGTCATAATTTGGGACGTTTATGAACATCAAGTATTAGCAAGCCTTAATGGACATAACGGTAAAGTAAATTCAGTAAATTTTTCTACAGATGGTAAATTTATAGTGTCTGGTTCAACTGATAAAACTGCCATAATTTGGGACGTTTCTAAACGCCAAGTATTGACAAGCCTGAATGGACATATGAATGACATAAATTCAGTGAATTTTTCCCCAGATGGAAGGCTATTAGCGTCTGCCTCGGCTGATGAAACCATTAAATTGTGGGATGTGGAAACACATGAAGAATTAGGTGTACTTAAAGGACACTCTGCTAGTGTAAGGGCAATAGATTTCTCCCCAGATGGTAAACTCTTAGCTTCCGGTTCGACGGATAAAACCGTAAAGCTGTGGGATGTGGAAACACACAAGGAATTGGCAAGCCTTGGAGGACATATGGATACTGTAACTTCAGTGCATTTTAGTCCAGATGGTAAGCTTTTAGCGTCTGCCTCGGCTGATAAAACCATACAATTGTTGGATATGAATATTGGGGCTATTAATGATATTATAAGACGTTTGGATACCTACATTTCTATAGGGCTTTCATACGAGCTTGATATAAATAATAAGCCTGACCCTAAAGATTATGTTGACCTAACCAAACAACGTCTTGAATATGCCCAAAAAGGACTTATTCGCTGGTTGCCAGATGGCGGTAGGGGTTGGGTAGTATTTTACAAAAATAACCTTGCTATGATTGAGAAATTTATAGAGGAAACCTCAGATAAACATAATGGTAAATAATCACTTTTTCTTAATGCGCCAAACAAGAAACAAATAAATTGCTGCTATAAATAATGCTGCAAACAGTGTTAACCCCAATGATTTCAATAAAAAAATTTTATCTGAGGTGGTTGTTATATTTTTACCAGATATTAATTCTATGAATTTTACTCCAACGGTAGAATACATACTTATCATTGTTCCAAAGAATATACCGATGGTGGCATGTATAATACTAAAGGTATCCCACCTGCTATTTCGTTTTTCTTCAATCTTTGTTGATATATAGGTTGTAACTTCATGTACGTCAGCGCTTAAGGTTTCATACAATTTATCTAATAAAAACTTCTCTCTCCAGACATTGTATGCGTCGTTGTGCATACTTATTAAACTTACGTGGGTTACATGATAATTTAATCTAAAGTTTAATATATCATCCCTATATTTTTTAAATTCATCTACAGTTTTATTGTCCGGATGTCGTACATCAACATCTACGCCAAAATGCAGTTTTTTAGTAAGATACAAATATTCATGATACGCTACTATCACTATTGGCAGGTATACATTGGGCACCTGATCGTTTATAAATCCCTCTAATGCCTTGGCAGTGTTTGAGTTTTCGACTATCACAGTACCACCTTCAAGACTTGCATAGTGCAAAACAGTATCAAAGGATTCTATAAAACCTGATTTCAACTCTTCAGCTGATACTTTATAATCACTTGTGTAGTGCCTTGCAAGTTTTAAAGAAAAATCACGGTTTTTTGGCAAAGCCTCTTTAAAAGATAGGGCGGAATATGTAAAAATGCGGCTTAAATTGATTTTATACTCTTTATCGCTGATAAAGGACAGCAGCTTTTTAGCCAGTGTTTCAAACGTAAACTCCTTACTATCCTTTTCTTTAATACGCAAATTATGGATTTGTTTGAAACTACTGGTTCTTGCGGCTACGTAATTGCCCTCAATTATTGTGTTAATATCAGCATCAGGGTACATTATCTCTATAAGTAAAATACAAACACCACTTCCAAATATGAAAAGCGTTATATCATTTATAAAAAGCGAAATCCCACTATCTATTCCTAAACGTTTTTTAGCAGTTTTATTAATATCTATTTCAAGTCCCTTACCTTTTTTCCCCAAAACACCGCTAAGCAGGTTTTTGCATTGAGCTGTTATGCTATAAGATATGGTGTTTTGAGTAATGTTGCGGTTTAAGCTTCCATTGGAATTGAAAATATTTTGTATTTTAAGAATAAGGTCGTTTGAGAGATTTACCTTTTCTTTTTTTTGCCATATTTTCTCTGCATATGAAATATTAAAGCTATCAGTTGGATAAAGAACTTCAGCAATACATCTAAGTGGAAGATTCTCTATATATTTTTGGTTTTTATCTGTATAGTAAAAGGGATAAAAAAGAAATACCTTATGGTTATCTGGCTTTGGATAATTTTCTATAGTAGGAGATACGTTACTCATTTTTATATTGTACAGAGTATAGAAATAAAAATCAAGTGATAATCTATCGTTACACAGGCATATATGATGTGGTAACCGTAATCAATTTCAGTCCAGATGGTAAGCAGTTAGCGTCTGCCTCGCTATATAAAACCATACGGTTGTGGGATATGAATACAGGCTCAATTGAAGATATTTTAAAGCGTTTAGATGCTTATGTATTAGTAGGGCTTTCATATGAATTTGATATAAATGGGCAGTTTATTCCTAAAGATTATCTTGAACTAACAAAAAAACGTCTTGCATACGCCCAAAAGGGGCTTATTCACTGGCTTCCAGATGGTGGCAGAGGTTATGTTGAGTTTTATGAAAATAACCTTAAGATGATTGAAAAATTTAAGCAAAAACCAGAATGACAAAATATAAAATCATGAAATTCGTATGTTAAAAGTTTATTTATGATATAATTTATCATGGCTAAGACAATCGAATTGTATAATGTCCTAAGGGATAGAATAGGTGAAGAAGTTGCTATCGTCATTGTAGATGCCTTTGACGATGTGGCAGAAAAGGCTAAAAAAGAGGCTGCAACTAAGGCTGATTTAAAAGAAGCGGTTAGTATAATGAGGGCTGATTTAAAAGAAGAAATTGCTAAAGCTATAACTGAATTCAAAGAAGAAATTGGTATAGTCAAAGCCAATTTAAAAGAAGAAACTACTAGGTTGAGGAATGAATTCAAAGAAGACATTGCCAAACTTAAGACAGAGTTAAAAGAAGACATTGCCAAACTTAGAACCGAATTAAAGGAAGATATTGCTAAAACCAATGAACGTGTTACCCGTCTTGAGTGGGAAATGAAAGGCGAATTTAAACGTATAGAAGGTAAAATGGACTCTGAATTTAGGGCGCTTCGTTTAGAACTGAAGATATTTTTCTTAATCATGATATTTATAATGCTCGTAACTAACCCTAAAGCTCTAGAGTTATTGGGCAAACTCCTTGGTATTATTAAATAATTATGCTCCCTAAATAATACTGCCTCATACCCTCACAAGACAGGTTTTTATATTGTACCTCGTTGTTTTATAATAAAGCATGAATTATACGCTAAAGTATAAACTGTAAGTATCAGATAAATGTATCAAAGCAGTGGCTTTTGTAAGTAATCGTTTGAGGAGGATAATGCTATGGCAATAGACATAGAGCAATTTTTAAAATCAGTGAAGGTCTTTGCAGATTTAACTGATGAAGAGCTGAAGGAACTTGTTACTAATTCTGAACTTGTAACTTACTACGATGGCGATATTATTAAAAGAAGTGGTGAAATCAGCCGATTCCTCATGGTTATTTATGAAGGTAAAGTAGATATTATATCCTATAAAGAAGGGATTAAAAAGAGAATAGCCACTATCGAGACAGGTGACATCGTCGGTGAAATGTCTATTTGTACAGGGGAACCTAACTTTGTTGATGTCGTAAGTGTTGGTAAATGTAAAGTTGTGAAGATTAAACGTGAAGTGTGTACAGGGCTGCTTTTAAAAAATCCCAAAACCATGGCAAAAATAGCTCAAACTATAACCAAAAGACTCGTCTACCGTGAAATGGACGAAGCCCTCGCTAAATACCGACGCGAATCCTTCGGCAAAGTGGAAGACCCCTACGACCTAGACTTTTCATCAGCCGTTGACCCCATAAAAATACTCGTTGTTAATTGCCGCATAACCTCTGTTCGCTATACACTTTTCGATACCTCTAAGAAAGAACCCATTATTGGTGGCATCGTTGACAAAATCAACTCCGATACCGGTAAATACTATAAATTCCAAACCAATGAAGGTGTTTACGAAAGACCACACACCGTTAAAACCCTAAGAGATGCCATACGTCTAACAATCGTCACTATGATAGACCCTGAACTTGGTGTCATTAAGGATATTAAGGAAATAAGAGCTGTTGGACACCGAGTCGTGCACGGTGGCGATAAATTCTATAGCTCTTCTGTAATCAACCCGGAAGTGCTTGTCTCCATCCGTGAGGCCTCACCCATGGCGCCCATGCACAACCCATATAATATCGAAGGCATAGAACTGCTGATGTCTTTGCTGCCAGATGCCACGCACGTAGCCGTATGCGATACAGCATTCCATAAGACCATGCCACAACACGCTTATCAATACGCCCTATCATCAAACCTGAATAAACAAAGCCACATACGCCGCTACGGTTTCCATGGCACTAATCACAGCTATGTTGCCTTAATGGCTGCCATGCTCTTAAAAAAACCCGTTGATAAACTGAAAATAATCTCCTGCCACCTTGGACACGGTGCTTCCATGTGCGCCATAGACCACGGTCGAAGCATAGATATTAGTATGGGTATGACACCCCTTGAAGGACTCGTTATGGGCTCACGCTGCGGCGACGTTGACCCAGGTATACTTATTTACCTTGCAAGTATCGGCTACACCGCTACGGAAATAAGCAGAATCCTAAATGAAGAAAGCGGTATTAAAGGACTAAGCGGTATTTCCGGGTATATGAAGGACGTCTACGAAGAAGCTGAAAAAGGTAATACTGACGCTGAAAATGCCATCAAAATCTTCTGCTATAAAATAAAAAAATATATCGGTTCATACATAGCAGTACTTGGTGGCTTCGATGTCCTAATCTTTACAGGCGGTATCGGCGTTAACTCACCCGGTATACGTACCAGAGTATGTCAAGGCCTCGAACACTTTGGCATCGCCATTAACGACGAACTAAACAAACACACCATACCAACCGGCAATAATGCTGTGGATATTACAAACCTAAACTCCAAAATACGTATTATCGTAGTGCCACCTAATGAAACTAGAATGATTGCCCGCGAAACCCTCTCCGCCATGGGACGCTTCCGCTCAAAAGAAGAAATAGAAGAATACAGGAAAAAACCCATACCCGTAAATATATCAGCCCACCATGTACATGTAAATAAAGAGGCATTTGAAGTATTGTTTGGTAAGGGTAAAACACTAAACCCGCGCTCACCACTTAGCCAGCCCGGCCAGTACGCATCTGAAGAAACCGTTAACCTCATCGGACCAAAAGGTAGAATTGATAAAGTACGAATACTCGGACCATTTAGAAAGGAATGCCAGGTGGAAATCTCCCGCACCGAAGAATTCAAACTCGGTATAGACGCCCCTAAAAGAGACTCCGGTGATATAGACGGAACACCCGGTATTATACTTGAAGGACCAAATGGACAATATAAAATAGAAAAAGGTGTTATATTCGCCAGACGCCATATACACATGTCCCCATCCGATGCCCTAAGCTATGGTCTTAGGGACCGCGACGTTGTTACTATTCGAATAGTAAGCGATAGAAGCTTGACCTTCGATGACGTTTTAATACGCGTACACCCTGATTTTTTACTGGATATGCACGTAGATACCGATGAAGCAAATGCCGCTCTAATAGTAAATCCACCAGCATTGGGATACCTCGAAGGTATACAATCACGCCAGTACACGTAAAAGTTAATGAAAGAGAAGAGCGGGGAAAACCATTTTCAAGAAAAGGGTGCGGAGGCGCACCTCCCGTAAAGGGTGCGGAGGCGCACCTCCCGTAAAGGGTGCGGCAGCACACCTCCCTGTTCTTCCCCCTCTCCTTTATCTTGTTTTTCTTTTTATCTAGTAATGTTAAATCCTTCGGTATCATACACGCCATTATCATGATAGGTTTCTGTTTTTGGTTTTTCCTCTATTTTGGGTATTTCGCGGGTATGTATAACAGATACTGTGTTTGCAATCTTTTGTTCTTTTGGTTGTTCTGTGGTTTTTATAGTTGAGTGCTTTTTCCCTTCATATTCTTCGGTAGTCTTTTTAACAGCCAGTATCTTTTTTCTATTTTCTGCCCCATCGCTAATGATGGTTTTTTCGCTAATTATTGTAGTAGCCGTATTATCGGTAAGCATATCTAATGCTTCTGTAGATGCGATACTTGCAGGTATTTTTTTCTTGTTTTGGGTGCTTTTGAGCATTTTCTCACTGATAGATTGTTGTTGTTTGGATAGATGCCTTTTCATAATCCTTTCTGATGAGGTTTCGTAGACAACAACTCCTTTGGCTAGTTCTTCATCGCTAATATCCATGGCTAAAAGTATTGGGGCTAAAAGTATTGGGGCTAAAAGTATGGGTTCTATTTTACTAAGTTTATGTGGATTATTTGTGCTATCTGCAAAGGCATCTACTACAACACATATTGCACAAAGAAGAACAACATACCTTAACCTTTGTTTATACATTAAATTACCCTCCTTTAAAGATTTAAAATTATTTAGAATAGTTACAAATAACTTTTCCTACTCTTTCTCTATTATTATATAATTAAAATCAAACAAAAGCTACCGTAAACATTATTCTGGGTTCAATAAAAATTTAAATGTCTTGGGTATGTTTTCAATAATATCACTTGCTAACGTAGAATGTAATCCCACATTTTGGGCGCTAAGTTCACCGGCTAGTCCGTGCATGTAAACTCCAGTTTGTACGGCAAAAAGTGGTGAAAGCCCCTGAGCAACTAAAGCAGCTATCATACCGGTAAGGCAATCGCCAGCGCCTGCTGTTGCCATTGACGGGCTGCCTGTTGGATTTAAAAATACTGTACCTTCTGGGTCGCTTATAATGGAGGGCACACCTTTTAATACCAAATAAATAGAAGATTCACGGGCAAAGTTTGAAGCTACTGTTATTCTGTTTGATTCAATCTCTTTGCAGTTATCGGCTATGTCGGTGTAGCTACCTATAAGTCGTGCCATTTCTCCTGTATGTGGGGTTAATATGGCGGGCTCTTTGGTGTTACTTAAGAGGGTTGCTATCTCATTTTTTGTGTTGCTAGCGATACAGTTAAGGGCGTCTGCATCTATTATTAATTGGTTGGCGGCATTTATTAAAATTTGTTTGACAAGTTCTATTGTATCTTCTGTAACGGTAATGCCGGGTCCAACGGCAATTACGCATGATTTCTTTTTAGCAAAATTTAAAATCTCTTCTATAGCGTTTCTTGAAAATCCGCCTCTACCGTCATCAGCAACGGGGAGCACCATTTCTTCTAAGGCACTCACTTGGTACACATCAGCTAAGGAGTTAGGTACTGCCATTGTAACTAGCCCAGCACCAGTACGAAGGCTAGCCCTTGATGCTAATAGTGCAGCACCAGCTTTACCCTTTGCACCGCCTACGACTAATACGTGTCCGTAATCGCCCTTATATGAATAATCACTTCTTTGGGGAATGTATAAAGAGATTAGCTCTTTTTCAAGCACTTCACATTTGATATTTATGCTATTTAATAATGTTGTTGGAAAGCCTATGTCCTCTACAAAGAGAGTGCCGGTATGCTCTTTCCCGGGGTATAGCATATGCCCCCTTTTTGGCAGTCCAAATGTAACCGTCCAGCCAGCTTCAATAGCAGTTCCCATAACTTGCCCTGTATCACTTGAGATACCTGTTGGTATATCTATTGCTACGACGTTTTTACCGCATAGATTATTAGCTAACGCTATTACATGTAATAGGTTATCCTTAATGGGACGGTCAAGACCAGTGCCTAAAATAGCGTCTATGATGACACTGCCGTCAATGTCCTGTTCGATTATTGTGGTTTTCATTGCCACATCAACGCCAAGCTTTGTACATATTTCGTACTGCTTCTGACACTCAGTGCTTAGTTGTCCGGCTTCGGAAATGATTATTGCCTTTACGATAAACCCGTTATTAAAAAGCTCACGGGCACAAACAAGCCCATCCCCTCCATTATTGCCTGCTCCGCAGAGCACTGTTATCCGCTCTTCTATGCCGAATATCCCAGCTACACGTTTTGCTACAGATACACCTGCCCGCTCCATTAAAACAAGTGCCGGTATACCCACTTCATCTATAGTTATTCTGTCTATTGTTTTCATCTCATTTGCTGTAACAACCTTCATAACGCATATTCTCCTTTGTTTGATTAATTTTCAAGTATAACTACTGCTACACTATAGTTTTGTTCATGACTTATACTTATATGTATTTTTGTTATGGCGATGTCCTCTATATATTTGAGGGCTTTTCCCTTAAAAGTTAAATATGGTTGCCCCCCATTACTTGATAATATTTCAATATCACTAAAGGATACAGTAGCCCCACCAATAGCTTTAATAGCAGCCTCTTTGGCGGCAAAACGTGCACTTAAGCATGGCACAGGGTATTTTTTACTGAAACAATATTGAAGCTCTGCTTCTGTGTAAATACGACCTAAAAAGCGCTCTCCCCACCGCTTAAGTGCCAGTCCTATTCTCTGATTTTCAATAATATCAATGCCAAGTCCACGAATCATGCTGTTATTATTTCTTTCATCTGCCTAACAGCCTTCTCCATGCCTACAAGCACAGCCCGTGATACTATCGAGTGCCCAATGTAGAGTCCCTTTATGTGTTTAATATCTGCAATGGCAGCTACATTATTGTAATTAAGACCATGACCGGCATTTGCCTCCATATCCATAGTTTGGGCTAACTTAACAGCATCCCGTATGCGCCTTAGCTCGGTTGCTTGCGTTTTTTTATCGTTAGCATACACACCCGTATGGAGTTCAACCATGTCAGTGTCCACCTCTTTAGAAAGTTCAATGTCTCTCGTTTGTGGGGCTACGAAAAGGCTTACGGGGATACCACCATCTTTTAACCGTTTAATAGCGGTTCTTATCTGTTCCTTGTTATTATATATATCAAGTCCGCCTTCTGTGGTTAACTCTTGTCTTTTTTCAGGCACAATGGTAACCATTTCAGGCTTTATATTAAGTGCAATAGTAACCATTTCATCGGTGGCAGCCATTTCAAGGTTTAGGTCCACATATACGATGTCCTTTAAAATGCGTAAGTCTCTGTCTTGTATATGCCGTCTATCTTCCCGTAAATGTACGGTTATACCATCAGCCCCGCCTAAAATAGCCAATGTTGCCGCCATGACTGGTTCTGGTTCTATGCCAAGTCTAGCCTGTCTTAGTGTTGCCACATGGTCAATGTTTACACTTAAAATCATTATAATCCTCCATATTTTAAATTAAAGTGGTAAGTTGTCGCTATTGTTTTTACTATATTTAGTATCGGAGTGTTCGGAAGGTTTTTTAAGTAGTAAATTAAATGTGCGGTTTGCACACTCTACATATTAAATACTGTCTAATCCCTTTATTTCTACAAGCTTGTGTCTTGTTGTGGTTCCTTTTAAAATGCTTATATCTGATTTTTTAATCTTGTGCTTTGACAAATAATCACATAGAAATTCAATCAATTGTTTATTAGCCTGTCCATCCGTTGGCGTGGCTGTTAGCTTTATACGAAGCTCACCGTTTAAAACACCAGCAATTTCATTACGAGAAGCCCTCGATATTACACGAATATTTACAATGATGCCCGATTTCGTTCTTTTATAGTGCTCCATTAGAGTTTTTCCAAGACAGCCCTTATGGCCCTTTCTTTTTTTGACAGCGTGTAGGGATTACCCTTTTTTTTCTTAAAAGTAGGTTGCTTATAATTATCTCCTTTATTAGTACTGACAGTACATTTAGAAAGATAAGGGACTTCAATTTTTTTAAGAAAATCCGATGCCGTAATCGGTACACAATCATGTGCCCATGCAAATGAAGCTATTTCTTTATCGGAACTAACAATAACTAACTTCCGTTTTCTCATACCTATGAGTCTTCTTATTAAGTTATCTGCAGTTTCACCAGTTTGTGAAAATAAAACACTAAAGCCCTCGGTTGAAAATGCTGCTTCAATTTTATCACTGCTCCAGCCGTCAAATACTACAAGAAGCTCATGGCCAGCATGTTTCCTGTACTCTATAAGCTTGCTTATAAGTCTTTCTCTTTCTTCATATAAATTCCTATGTAATACGCCTATTAGGTTGTATCCATCTATGACTATATGTAATTTCCCTTGCGACATTATTTATGCTTACACCATAATTGTAGGATTGATTAAAAAGTTTACAGCTTTTGCCCCAAATAATGCAACTTTTTGTATAAAATTGTGAAAACTGTGAGCAGTATAGCGGAGTAGAAGAGCGGGGGAAAACCCTTTTGAAAAAGGGTTCTTCCCCCGCACCCCCTTTCCTAAAACTTTTAGCTTGCAATCATGGTGTTATACTCACATCTGTACTTACATGACAACTAAAGCGTCTATTGGGAAAAGCGCACGGCCTTAAGAAAGCTAAAAAGACAGCTTTCTTAAGGCCGTGCCATTTTCCCATAGACGCTTTGGTGCTATCAGGGGGAGAAAAAGGCTCTCCCCCTGAAGACCCCCTCTGACTCTTTTCTTTTGACTTGTGCGCAAGCGCACCAGGCAGTTACATCTATATTAAGCTTTACTCATTATCATCAAAACTTTATGCTGCATTAGTGTTGGCAGTCTTAGTAGCAGAGCTTTCATTAGCAGGCTCCGTTTTCTTATCAGTACTAGTTTGTTTGGGTTGTGAGTTAGCTTTAGGTGTTTCAATACCGCTTTTTTCATTACCCATTGCCTCTTTCCTATCTTTTGATGGATAATCTGTTATGTACCAACCACCTCCCTTCAAAACAAAAGAAGTGTTTGATATAAGTTTCTTTAAATGCCCACCACACTGTGTGCAAATTTGTAATGGTTTGTCTCCGATTTTTTGGAACACATCAAGCTTATCTCCACAGCTTGTGCATTCATACTCATATATCGGCATAGTATACCCTCCGTTATAAGTTATTTTTTTATACTCAATGATTGGTTTTCAATGTGAATTTCTCAATAAATATTTTACCACAAGTATTAAAAAAACTGAAAGTACAATTTATAGTTCATTTGAAAACTACTTATGATGACAATAGACGCTTAACACTTACAGTAATAGTAAAAAATGTAAGAACCCCCTGGTGCGCTTGCGCACCAGTAAAGAAAAAAGTCAGAGGGGGTCTTTTCTCAGGGGGAGAGTTTCTCCCTCCCCCTGATAGCACCAAAGCGTCTATGGGAAAATGGCACGGTCTTAAGAAAGCCGTCTTTTTGGCTTTCTTAAGACCGTGCGCTTTTCCCAATAGACGCTTTAGTTGTTATGCAAGTACAGTGTGTAAGACATTTAATCGAGTTGTCTAATATGTTTCCCACGCAGTAAAAGTAGCAACCAATATAAGTTTAACCAACAAATATTCACGTAATGGGTCAAGGGGTCATTCGACCCCTTGCAGGTAGGGGTTAAGGGGAAGGACAGAGTCCTTCCCCTATCTTCTATCTTCTATCTTTTTTTTCTTAAGCCTGTTTAAGTTCTATAATAAACATAAGGCCTGTATCTTTATTGTATGCTGATAGTTTACCGCCCATGTTACCTTCTATGAGCATTTTTACTGCATACAGATATGGGGTAACCCTTGGGTGGTCTTTTGTTTTTAATTGGAAATCAAACATTACAGAAAGCAAGTTAGCAGGAATTGTGCCGCCATTATCTTTTATGGTAATTTGGACAAGTTCGTTACTGCTATTGGTTGCTATATGGAGATTGCCTTTTGTTTCTTTAAAAGTATCATCATCTTGGCGTCTAAGTATAATAGCATTGCAGGCATTTTTCAAAATAGCGATTATGGATTGTTTAAATTCATTAGAATAGCCATTGATTACTAGTTGGCCATTTTCGTTACAACCTTCAAATTCTGTTTGTATTGCTATATCGTTTTTTTCCAGTGTATAGTTAAGCATTGAGATAGATGATTTGATAGTATCCACAACGTCAAAGTGCCATTTTTTCATAGATGGTTTAAAACATTCTAAGATGTTTTTGATGCCATCGGTTATGTAGGAAACGCATTCCATGTTTTTATTAATGGCATCTTGCATTAAATATTTATCTAATTTATTAGCCTCAAAAGAATCTGCTATCAGTTTAACGGTTAGTTCTATTAAGTGTAGCGGTTGATTCCATTGGCTTAGCATTAGTTCCAGGATTTGCATAAAAAAGTTCATATCCATTTGGTGCATTGCAAATTCCTGTGTGCTTATGCGTCTTTCGATTTCATCGCGTACTTGTTGTTCGTAGTCTTTTTTTAAAACTTCCAGCTCGTAGTTCTTATCTTTAAGTTCGCGAAGTGCTGCCACCTTTTCTTTCAGTGCGGATTTAATTTGTCCTTCTGTTTTGCTATAGTCTGAAATATCCAAAATAGAGCCTAATATAGCATTTGTTCCATCAAATAATGTTCTAAACCACATAGTTTCGGCAACTATTGTGCGTCCATCCTTACAAATGGCTGAGCAGTTATACCATAGGACATTATTGCCTATGTTATTTGACTGCGTATCGAATAATGTGTTTTCAATTGTATCTATATCAATATCTGGAAAGACTGCCTTATAAGAACTAAGGCTAACGGCTTCGTCATAATCATAATCGAATATGCTTAGAAACCGTTGGTTTACGTACTGGAAGCTCCTATCTTGTATAATAAAAAAACCTGTCAGGGATTGGTCTATGAGCAATTTGTAGTTATTTTCGATGTAGCGTCTGAGGGATTCCTCTTGCCTTAGTGTTTCAATGTTTTGCATTAACTTGGACTTAGAGTTTTTGGCAATAGCGCTCTTTCTTTTTAATATAAGTAATAGAACGCTAATAAGGACAAGTAAAACAACGATTACTATATGTGTTAAGTCAATAGCGTCATAAAAATTAAATCCTAAGCCACCGGATTGTGTGCCGTGCCAGTGGTTTATGATAGAGTCCACCTTCTGTTCATCTATTTTATCAATGCCTGAGTTAATAACCTTTAAAAGCTCTGAGTTGCCTTTTTTAACAGCTGCGTATATTTCGATATATGCTGTTGATTTAATTTCCTTAAACTTATCCTTTATATTCATACGGTTTAAATAGTACAGGGCTGTATTTTTTTCACTTATAAAAGCCTTCACATCATTATTGTAGATGCTGTCAAAGAGCTTTATATATGACTTAAAAAGCTTAAACTTTGCAAGGGGGTATAGCCCTTTTAAAACTTTAAGCGTCTTTTCATCATCAACGATACCGACTTCTATTTCCTGTGGCTCGCCGGGACTAATTATATTTAAATCCTTGAGTGCGTATAGCTTTAAACTTAGCTCGGTAATTGGCACGGACAAGTCTAGGCGTTTATCCTTATCCACAGCATTCGTAACGCCAGCTATGATATGTGCCTTTGCCTTATCAACGGCATCTATAGTAAAATCACTTTTTTCGGCTAAGAATGATACCTGATAATTATTTATCTTAGCCCAAGTATACCAGTAGTCAACGAGTATACCCTTTGCACTGCCACTGCTCGTTACAAAATAAAACGGCTCTTCCATATTGTAGTTATTAAATACTATTATATTATAATTAAGGCAGTATGCCCTTTGTGGCATAAATGCTATCAAAAAAAGCAAACCACTCAAACATAATTTTAAAATAAAGCCCTTTATCTTCATTTGATATTTTTCTAAAAGCCCTCTTTCTTTTTAATTTTTACTAAAATCACATGTTGGCAAATAAGTATACCATAAAACAAGCAATATTCAGTAAAAATATTATAAATTAAAGTATAGTTAAATTTATATACGAAGCACTGACATGTATGGTTAAACAAAGCTGTTATGATATAATATTAACGATAGGGTAATCAACGTAAACATCGCAGTAGAAGATACAAAAAATAATAGTTATATTTAAGGAGGGCGTTTTGTTTAAGGAAGAAAGAAGTCAATTAATGTTTGACTGGAGTATGCTTGGAGATATTGGTGAAGGACGCCCAAATTTAGGGCACTCTATGGATGTTGGGGTCTATCGCTTGATGCAGTTTACCTTAAGAGATGTCATTATAAAAAATTTTGATGCTAAAACGGCTGATCGCCTATACTATGAGGCAGGGGAGCTGGCTGGTAGGGAATTTTGTAAGGTATTTATAAACAAAAATAATAATTTCAATGACTTCATGCAAGAGGTCCATGACCTGCTTCTTAAACTAAAGATAGGTATACTGCGCATTGAAAAAGCGGACCCACAAAAAAAGGAATTTACCTTAACGGTGGCAGAGGATTTGGATTGCTCCGGGCTGCCTATTTGTGAGGAAACCATATGTACTTACGATGAAGGGTTTTTAAGTGGATTGCTTTGTGAGTACACGGGCACTCAGTTTAGCGTTAAAGAAGTGGACTGTTGGTGTTCAGGCGATAGGGTTTGTCGCTTTGTTATTAAGCCATTAACTTAAAGTCATGCTTAGTGTTAAAGAAGAAGACATAGATAAGCTATCGGAGGCCTTTTATTTGATTTTAAAAGGTAAAAAGCCCCGGCAGATAGCCCTTGATTTAGCTTATCCGGACAATGAAATTAAACAGTTAGTGGGTTTCATAAATGAGTTTATTAGCGAATACAATGATGTTACAGATTTAATTTTTTCGTTATCAAGGGGGGATATTTATTTTGACCCTCCAAGGGGCACGATGCAAATAACCCACTCTCTTAAAAGTCTACAGGCTAGTTTGAGAAACCTTACGTGGATTACTCAACAGATAGCCAAGGGGGATTTTTCCCATAAAGTGGACTTTATGGGGGAGTTTTCAGATGCCTTTAATAGCATGATAAGGCAGCTTGAAAGCTCTTTTAATGAAAGAAAGGCTGTTACGGAAAACCTGCAAGTGCGCATTGATGAACTGGCCAAGACAAGGCTTGCTATGTTAAACATGATGGAAGACCTAGAGGCAGCCAGACGCGAGGCAGAGGCGGCATCAAGGGCGAAGGCGGATTTTCTAGCCAACATGAGCCATGAAATACGCACCCCGATGAACGCCATCATTGGTATGGCTCACTTAGTATTAAAGACAGAGCTAAACCCTAAGCAAATGGACTACATCGTAAAGATACAACAATCAGGGCAGCACCTGCTTGGCATTATAAATGACATCTTGGATTTTTCCAAGATAGAGGAAGGCAAACTCCAGATTGAATCAATCGAGTTTGAATTATCAGCTGTCCTTGATAACGTAGCAACACTCCTTGGCGAAAAGGCTATGGCAAAGGGCTTGGAATTTATCTTTGACATAGACCCAACGCTACCAACTAATCTTGTAGGCGACCCACTACGTGTAGGTCAGATACTCATAAATTATGCCAATAACGCTTTAAAATTTACAGAACACGGTGAAATAGCCGTTTGTGCCTACGTTGTTGAAAATAACGCCAATGACTTGCTTGTCCGTTTTGAAGTAAGAGATAGCGGCATTGGCTTAACTAAAGAGCAATGCACGAACCTATTTCAGTCATTCCACCAAGCCGACACTACAACAACGCGTCGGTACGGCGGCACTGGTCTTGGTTTAGCAATATCTAAAAAACTTGCTAATTTGATGGCAGGAGAGGTTGGCGTTGACAGTGAGTACGGTAAGGGCAGTAATTTCTGGTTTACCGTGCGTCTTAGTAAAAGTAAGGTACCAAAACGGCAACTAATCTTAGAACCTAACTTACGTGGCTGCCACGTACTGGTAGCTGATGATAACCCCCACGCATTACAAATACTGGCTGAGAATCTACGCTTAATGGCTTTTCGTGTTAAGGAAGCCACCTGCGGTAAAGAGGCTTTATCGGCTATCATAGAAGTAGATAAGGACGGAGACCCGTTTATAATAGCCTTCCTTGATTGGCAAATGCCGGGCATGGATGGAATTGAAACAGCTAATCATCTATCATCTATAAGCCTTGTACACAAAGCCCCTCAATGCGTTATAGTAACTGCCTATACCTGTAAAGAGGTCTTTCGTCGGGCGGATGGCTCTGATATACGTGTGCTTGTAAAACCAGTAAGCCCATCTACATTGTTTGAAACAGCTATGGCAGTTATTGGCAGTAATTACGACAGTAGCAAAAGTGTCCCTCAAAGACAAGAAGAAGTCAATCTTACATCCATAGCTGGTGCTCAAATCCTCCTTGTTGAAGACAACGACTTAAACCAAGAAGTGGCTATGGAACTGCTTACCGAAAAAGGCCTTAAAGTAGACCTTGCCGAAAACGGTGCAGTAGCCCTACGTATGTTGCAATCAAAACCCTATGACCTTGTACTTATGGATATGCAAATGCCGGTTATGGACGGCATTGCAGCAACCTACGAAATAAGAAAACTGCCTCAATACGCAAACCTACCCATACTTGCTATGACCGCTAATGCACTAGTGTCAGACCGCAAGCAGTGCCTTATGGCAGGCATGAATGACCATATCGCTAAACCGATAGACCCTGATGAGCTCTTTAATCATCTTCTGCACTGGATTCCTAAAAAAACTACACAAACCAAAGAGCCTATTAATATACCCACGACAAAAGCCACTGAAGATGACCTAAGAGCCTTACGTACCATACCGGGTCTTGATGTGTCTAATGGCCTAAAACGCGTATTAGGGAAATCGGCATCATATATATCACTTTTGCGCAAGTTCATCTGCGGACAACAACATATGCCAAAAGACATAAGACAAGCCCTATTTGATGGCAGACATAATGAGGCTGAGCGCCTCGCTCATACAACAAAGGGAGTTGCTGGCAACATTGGAGCTATGTATGTTTATGAAAAGGCGGCTAAACTTGAATATGCTATTAAAAACCACCAAACATTGGAGGAAATAGAGGTTGCCTGCACAAATCTTGAAAAGACTCTAAGCGACTTCCTTGATATGTTAGAAAAAGCACTGCCAACAAAAAAAGAAGAGCCATTGCCTGCTATAACAATTGATAGTAAAGAACTTACCGCTACCATTATAAAGCTTGAAACGCTCCTTGCCGAAGATGACGCCGAAACCGTAGATTTTTTCAAGGAAGCTCTACCTATACTACGCACAGCCTTTGGCGATAAAATAAAAAAGCTTGAAACCGCTATTGAAAACTTTAACTTTGAGGAAGCTTTGACAACGTTGAGAGGGCATCTATGAATGAACAAAGCGACAATAGTATGGAAAAGGCCGTCATCCTCGTCGTTGATGACAATGCAGATAACCTGACGCTTATGAGCAACCTCTTGAAACTCAAGTATAAAGTTAAAGTGGCAAACTCCGGCGCCCGTGCTTTGAAAATAGCCGGCTCCGACTCCCCGCCAGACCTCGTTTTATTAGACATTATGATGCCTGAAATGGACGGCTACGAAGTACTTCGGCAACTGCGAGCAAATCCAAAAACAAATGATATACCAGTAATCTTCCTTACTGCCAAAGCAGATATGGAAGACGAACGATACGGCTTATCCCTTGGCGCTGTGGACTATATAACCAAGCCAGTAAGCCCTCCTATTGTTATGGCACGTGTACATAATCACCTTGATTTAAAGGCTATGCACGATTTTCTAAAAAAAGAAAACGAATTTCTTGAACACGAAATCCAGCGACGCACAAAAGAAATTGTAGCCGTACAAGATGTTACCATATTAGCACTTAGCTCACTTGCCGAAACACGCGACAACGATACCGGCAACCACATACGGCGCACCCAACACTACGTTAAAATTCTAGCTAAATACCTAAAAACTAACCCACGCTTTGGCTGGTTTCTAACCGAGCAAAACATACTCGCATTATATAAAACCGCCCCACTTCACGACCTCGGCAAGGTAGGCATACCCGATAATATCCTACTAAAGCCTGGCGAACTCAACGGAAATGAATTTGCCGTTATGCAAACCCATACACTATTAGGTAAAAAGACAATAGAAGAAGCCGAAAAACGCCTTGGCACAGAGGTAGACTTCCTACGCTTTGCTAAAGAAATAGCACTCTTTCATCACGAAAAATGGGACGGCACCGGCTACCCTGAAGGCTTAGCAGGCGATAATATACCGATTTCAGCAAGACTGATGGCACTTGCCGATGTCTATGATGCCCTTATTTGCAGGCGTATATATAAACTACCAATGCCACACGAAGAGGCTCGTGATATTATTGTTGCAAATAAAGGGAAACACTTTGACCCGGATATTGTGGATGCCTTTATAGCATTAGAGGAAGAATTTATAAAAATAGCTAAACAGTTTAAAGACGATAAGTAAAGGAAAAAAAGAGTGAGCAATAACTCTCATTCTAAGATAAAAAAAAAGAGTGATAGGTGAAGAAAGAAACTTTTATTATTTTTCCGGTCTAAATTTATGATTTATTATTTCCTCAAATGTATAAGGGCAAGTTTCGGGTAAAATATTTTGATTAATACTCGTTTCATTTTCAAATAATCTCTTTGCATTAACAAACGACTCTTCTATTGTTATTTCTATTTTATGTTTTAAACTAGGACTATTTTTAAGTAGAAGTTCAATATCCATTCTTTGCGTGTTTATTGTTGTAATCCAACTTCTACAACGGTGTTTTGCTTGGTATTGCCATTTAAGTAAGTGCATAATCAATATTGCTAATCGGCTTTCTAACTCTCTCTTATTATTTCTACCCATATCTTCCAATTCCTCAGCTATATTGTATATGTCTATTTCAGCAAGTTTACCTTGTTTTAATAGTTCAGCATTATGAAGCGCCCACTGATAAAAATCACGCTCATATAATGACTGTTCTGTAGATATGTTGGTTATGTGCGTTACAGTGTTTGGACTGTCCATGAGATATTGTAGCATAAAGATGAGGTTTTAAGCCATCTTATAATGGATCCATAAATTTAGACAGTATGTTAAGTTATAGGAGGAATGGAAGAGATAAGAAAAATAAGGAGGTTAATACATAGATAATAAGAGAAAGCTTAACGGTAGGACTGAAGGCAAAAATATCAGCAAAAATATCAATAGAGGGAAACTAAAAATAAAAAAAAACGGTCATGACAAATCAGTTCACTATAATTCACTAAAAATATTTCTTGTACCCTCTCTAAAACTGTTTTCCATCGCTTTTTTGGCTCTTCTTCTTTTATTTTCTGAATCGCTTTCTATTTTATCTTCTACTTGACAATTTTAGAAGATAAATGTTTGAATATTAAACAATTAAGGCTGTATTACAAGCATTGTTTCAACATTGAATTTTTAAGTTAAGTGCTAAGGAGGTTTAGATATGTCTGAAGTAGAGGTTCCTCAGGTTGAAGAACTAGAAGAACATAAGGTAAGCAGATTTTCAAAAAAAGTTGCATTAATGGCTGCCATATATGTAGTTATACTTGCTATTACTAGTGTTACAGGGCATAAGGCTATGAAAGAAATGTTAATAAACCACCAAAAGGCAACAAATGAATGGGGTTATTTTCAGGCAAAAAATCAGCGCCAGCACATGTATATAATGCAAAAACAGATGGTTGAGGCTTTGCTTCTTGAACGTAAGGATACGATGAATGCTGCTGCTCTTAAAAATTATGAATCCATATTGAAACAGGCTGAAGATACTGAACGTCGTTATGAAGCGGAAAAGGAAGATATTAAGCATAAGGCGGAGTTGTATCAAGAAACGAGTGCTCACTATCATCATATAGACACTTATTTTGAGTTTGCAGAGGTTATCATACAAATCAGTGTAGTGTTAGCTTCTGTAGCTATATTGGCTGAATCAATGGCGGTTTTTGCTGCTTCAAAGGTTTTTGCTGCAATTGGGGCTTGTATTACTTCTTATGCCTTTTACTTGTTTTTAACCTAATCGTAGTAATTCAATAGGGGTGTTTTCATGCAACTTCACACGGTAGTATATTTGATTCGGCACGGTGCAACTGAAGGTGATGACAGCAGTAGTAGCAATCGTCAGATGCGGCGCTTTAGGGGACACAAGGATGTTTTGCTTTCTGAAAAGGGCAAAGGACAGATAGAAGCTGCTGTTAAAAACATAGAGCAGACAGTTGTTGATTATGGACCACCTTTAAGCATAAATAAACTATACTCATCCGATCTTTCAAGGGCGGTTATGAGTGCCAGTATAATTTCAAGGCATTTTAGGATTGAGTCGGCTCAAGTAGCAGCGTTTAGGGAACGCAACTTTGGCAGCTGGGAAGGCTTATCATTAGAGGAAATTCAAAATCTGTACACGGAAGACCTTAAAAATTGGAAGCAAGACCCGTCCAATTTTGCACCGACAGGTGGGGAAAGTACGGCAGAGGTCGCCAAGCGGGTGCTACCGGCTTTTGATGGGATTTTGGCTGAAAACGCAGGTAAGGTTATCGCCATAGCTGCCCATGGAAATGTTAATAGGATAATCATTTGTCATACCCTTGGTATTGATTTTAAGCATATGTTTAGAATTGAGCAAGATTATGCCTGCATAAATAGATTAGAATTTAATGGGAATAAGACGATAGTACGGTTCATTAATTATTGCTGATTTTGTCATCCTCCAGACACCAAAGATGTCTTTTGTTTGCGTCTATATAGTAATCTTAAGTTAAAATTTAAAAAGAGTGGTCTATAGCCTATGGAAGCACCTGATACCGTTAATTATGTATTGTTATTTGTAATATTTTTATTTATCGCATCCTTAAGTAGTCCAATAGTAAAAAAATTGCGTTTTCCGCACTCCATCTTTCTTGTTACGATGGGATTATGTATTTATTTATTGTCGTCATTTATCTATACACATGTACAATCTGGCTCGTATTACGAAATGGCTAAGTATATTTCCAGTTTCCGGTTAACCGATGATGTTATCATGTATATATTTTTGCCAACACTTGTCTTTGAATCAGCATATAACATTAATTCACGGCTTTTGATTAACAATCTTCTTCCTATAATAACGATGGCAGTTCCAGCGATGTTGGTATCTGCACTTATTATTGGTGTGGGGCTTCACTACATAAATGGAATGCACTTACTGTTGGCTCTACTTTTTGGCACAATCATCTCATCAACGGACCCGGTGGCTGTTGTCTCGATTTTTAAAGAAATAGGGGCGCCTAAAAGGCTTACTCTTTTGGTTGAAGGTGAGGGGCTTTTTAATGATGCAACCACTATTGTTATGTTTGGCATTCTTGTTGATTTCTTAGTTTTACAAAAAGATATGTCTCTTGCCTCCAGTTTATTTCTTGGCGGCATTCAGTTGGTTATAGTATTTATTGGCGGGGCTATTGTAGGGCTTATACTAGGTTATGTGTTTTTACATATTATAGGGTTTGTAAAAAACAGCATGTCTGTTGAGATAATACACACAACAATACTGGCTTATTTTTCGTTTATTATAGCGGATAGGTATCTGCATGTCTCCGGTGTTATGTCAACAGTTGCCGCTGGACTTATGGTTGGAACCTACGGCAAAGGAAAGGTTTCAAAGGAAGTGCACATGTTTATGGAACATTTTTGGGAGACTATGGCATTTTCAGCAAATTCTTTTTTGTTTCTGGCTTTGGGGCTAATCTTTCCACACTATATTTCATATGCAGGTATACAAAACTGCCTACCGCTTATAATCACAGCAATAGTTACAGTGTTGGTTGGCAGGGCTATTGCTGTATTTATTATGCTACCAATAATAACGCAATTGGGGGCTTTACATAAAATAAGTATAGGCTACAAAACTGTTATTTGGTGGGGAGGCGGTTTAAAAGGCGCTATCGCTGTAGCGCTGCCGCTATCGCTTGTGCACTCTACAATAGATAAGGGCATGATTGAGCAAATATTACTTTTGACATTTGTTGTGGTTGTGTTTACACTTATTACAAATGGCCTTACAATAAATAAAGTAATTAATTGGTTTGGTATTGGTAGATTAAAACGCGATGAAATATATATAAGGAAGCTTAGTATACTGCATGCAAAATCAAGGGCTAACCACCTTCTTATACAAAAAGCAGAAGAGGTCAAACACTATAAAAACGTCTACAACGAGATACTAAAAGGACACATAGAAGAAGAGGTTGAGCTAAAAAAAGACCTTGAGGACTTTAAGGAAATGTCGGACGAGGAAAAAGGCAACGTGCTTGTTCGACAGGCGTTTTTTCTAGAAAAAGGGCTGTACTATGAGGCATTCAACGATGGTGAACTTTCAGAGGACGGGCTTATAGACCTAAACAGCGTTGTTGATAGAGACCTTGACCGTTTAAAAGGAAATCAGCCGATTTTTACTAAACGGCTTCAATTTGAGCAAGGCAACTGGCAGTACTTATTAGTGAAACCTTTCTTAAAATTTTTTCCAAAATACGTTAAACATATATTGGCTCTACGCTATGAAAAGGCTAAGGTTACCTTAAATGTTATAGATGAACTTATAGAGTTTATATCCCAATTAGATAAAGAGTTTAGTGGTATATCAGATATTTGTACCAAATTAAAAGACTCTTACATAACGTTAGGCAGCCTTGCACAAGAAGAAATGACAGACATAGCGGCATCTTTTCCTGAATATGTTGATACAGTAGTTGCTATGGTTGTAAAAAAGCAATATCTTCATTTAGAGGAAAGCCAGCTAAGCAAAATGTATGATTTAGGACAGTTGCCTGAAAACGTATATACCCAGATAATAGAAGACACTCAAAGACAGTTAATAGAGCTGCATAGGCAACCGGTTGAAACAATATTGTCAACCCCCGATAGCCTGCTAAAAGATGTACCATTTTTCCAGTTGCTAAAAGATGAGGAAATCAAAAACCTTACACACTATTTTCGAGCCATTCCATTTGTCAAAGGAGAAACCTTGATTTCGGAAAATACGCACGGCAGTACCATGTTTATAATTACAAAAGGCGTCATTCAATTATATAAAGGTAAAAGTGATAACACTAAATATATAGCTACACTTAAAAGCGGTGATGTCTTTGGCGCCAAAGCCCTACTATCTAAACAACATTATAGCGTAACTGCTGTTGCCTTAACCCATGGCTTTGTACTTGCTTTAAATCATAAACATTTAGATGAATTTCTTAATAATAACCCAAATATAATCATTAACGCCCATAATAAAACAGAATATTAACAAAAATAGAGGAAATAGAAAAGCGCGGGAAAACCCTTTTAGGCAGAAGAAAAAAGATAAAAAAGCGCGGGAAAACCCTTTTAGGCAGAAGAAAAAAGATAGAAAAGCGCGGGAAAACCCTTTTAGGCAAAAGGGTTCTTCCCCCGCACCCCCTTTCCTAAAACTTTTGGTCTGACAATAAGTGCTAAATGTTATACACTGTGGCAGTATGACACTTTTTTTCCCAAAGCTTGTGCAGGCATAACGAGTAAATCGGCGAATGGAAAGACAACCCCCCAAAAAGAACGGGGGTTGTCTTTCCATTCGCCGATTTGGTGCTAAAAGGGGGAGGAAAAAAACTCCCCCTTTAAAACCCCCTCTCTACTTTGAAGCCACGCAGAGACTATCACCCCTGGTGCGCTTGCGCACCAGTAGATAAAAGAATCCAGAGGGGGGGCTTTTCTCAGGGGGAGATATTTTTCTCCCCCTGATTACACCAAAGCGTCTATGGGGAAATGGCGCTGCCGTAAAAGAAAGCCGTTTTTTTGGCTTTCTTTGAGGTCAGCGCGCTTTCCCCATAGACGCTTTAGTTGTTATGCTAACATAGGTGTAGGTATAATCTTAATGCCACTAAGTTAATGTAGCAATAGTATAGAGGAATAACTAAATAGGTAGCAGGCTAAAAGTTTTAGGAAAGGGGGTGCGGGGGGACAACCCTTTTTCAAAAGGGTTTCCCCCCGCTCTTTTTTTTCTGTTTTTTTCTGTTTTTTTTCTAAAAAATACTTATTAACAAATTAATACACTTAATTATATAATACTATTTCATATGAATGCTAATAAATTACAAAAGTTCACAAAGGAGCTTGCAAATATTGATGCAGCTAAGCGCCACACGGCTGCTATTTTGCTGTCGGAGGGGGATGAGAGGGCTATTTATCCGTTGATAAAGGCATTATTTGATAAAAGCCCTGCTGTTCAGGATGCGGCATTGCACTCATTAATTAAAATAGGTGGGGAAGTTGTTGCTTATATGTGTTTGCCGCTACTTAGGAAAGGGGTAGCACAAAGAAACGCAGCACTACTGATATTGCGTGAGCTTGGCAGTGTTAGTGTGCAGTTTTTGTATGATTTATTGACTGATTGTGATAATGCTATTAAACTGTGTGCCCTTGATTTACTAATAGAAATACGAAAAGGGGTAGACATTCAGCGGATTTTTCCGTTACTTGAAGATAGAAACCCTAATATTAGAACCTCTGCGGTTAAGGCTATGGGGGTGCTGCATACGGAAGGTAGCAGTGTAGCTGGGTATCTTGAAAAAGCCCTTGAGGATAATGAGGAATGGGTAGTTTTTGCGGCCTTGGAGGCTATTAGTCGTACAGGTAGTGAGCAAGTAGTGCCATCGGTATCAAAGATAGCGAAAGGTGGCTCTTTAGTCTTACGCTATCAAGCCATAGAGACGCTTGGCTCTATACATTGTGCGCAATCAAAGGAAGCCTTAATAAGTTGCATTAAAGATGGTGATACCTTTACGAGGGCTGTTGCCGTTAGAGGCTTAATTAAGCTTGGCATAGAGCCGCACATGGTTTTTATAGCAGAAGACCTTATTGGTATGCTTGATAGTGTTAATTGGGAAGAAAAATTACTGGCTATGGAGGGCATCAAAGAACTTGGGCTTACGACGGCACTTACTAAGATGATAGACATGGCGGGCTCTCTTGACCTAACCTATCCGGAAAACGAGGAGCGGTATGCTGCTATTGTTGATGCCATAGAGCGGATTAGTGATTGCAGTAGCCTTATTGATATATTAAAAATAGACAATATAAAGTTTAGAGGGAAGGCGCTTTTAGTGGAGTTTTTGGGTATGCGCGGTTGCAAGGAGGCGGTAGGGCTTTTAATAGAGCTGCTTGGCACTACGGTGCGAGATATTAAAAGAGGGGCTGCAAGGGCTTTGGGGAAGATAGCCCATCCGGCAAGTCTTACGGCATTGATTGGGGCGCTTACGGATGAGGATTCTTTTGTTAGGCGGCAGGTGGTTTTTGCCCTTAAGGCGTTACGTCATATGGAGTCTTTTGCACCGTTAATCAACTTAATAAATACTGAGGATTGTCAAGACGTATTAGATGAGGCCGTTAAGACACTTTTAGAGTTGGATAAAACGCTGTTTTTAAGTGATTTAGAGAAATATAGGCCTGCTGTTAGGGCACTTGTTGCACACGTTTGTGATGACATAGAAATAGTGCTTAGACTGACGGACGATCTAGATAGTTTTGTGAAGATGGCGGCTATTTCAAGGCTTGGCGCCTTAGAGGATAAGCGGGCTAAGGAGCGTCTAAATGAAGTGCTTAAGGACCCTGTGGCTGAAATAAGAAAAGTAGCCGTTATTGGGCTTACAAAGGCGGGGCATTTTTCAGATGTGTTTTTAACAGCCCTTAATGATAAAGATATGTGGGTGCGGTTTTATGCTGTTAAGGCTATATGGGAAACAGGCGGGGTTGATTTCATAGAAAACCTCATAGGGGCACTGGATGACCCGGAGGCGGTTGTTGTGCTTGGGGCTGTTGAAGCCTTGGCTGCCATAGGCGGGGCGGAGGCGTATAATGCCCTGTATCAGCTTAAAGAGCATCGCAATGAATCCATAAGAAACAGGGTAGAGGAGGTCATTGAGCTACTGTGACAGCCCTTGATAAAAATACCTTTAAGGCCTTTCGGGATTTTATTTATGAAAAAAGTGGCATATTCATTCCTGATACGAAGAAGTATTTTATAGAAAATAGGCTTAGTAAAAGAATAGAAGAAAAAAAGATAGCCAGCTTTGAAGACTACCTATATTTACTAAAATACGATACAACGGGCAATGAGTTGAATGCTCTTTTTGATAGAATAACTACGAATGAGACATTTTTTTTCCGGGAAATCAAACAATTAGAAGTCTTTGTCAATGTCTTAGCACCAAAAATTCTAAGCACCAAGCGCACGGCTTCTTTTAAAATCTGGTCGGCTGCATGTTCCACAGGCGAGGAGCCTTATACACTTTTAATAATGTTAATGGAAAACGTTAAAACCAACTCTATAAAAATGGATATGATAGCCTCCGACATTAGTGATTCAGTACTCCTTAAGGCCAAAACTGCGCGCTACGGCCAATACGCCATGAGAAACGTACCGGAGCGCTATAAAAAACGTTATTTTTCTGAAAACGGTAAAAATGAATATACGCTAAATGCCTCAATGAAGCGCATGGTTAGATTTATACAAGTAAACCTACTTGATGACAAAAAGGTGCGTCTGATAAGGGACTGTGATGCTATTTTTTGCCGCAATGTCTTAATATATTTTGATAAACATGCTAAGATGAAAGTAGTAAATAGCCTATACGACTGTTTAAACCCAGGCGGGTATTTAATAATTGGTATGGCTGAAAGCCTTCATGATATAACGAAAGCCTTTAGACCAAATATAATGGATGGCACTGTTATTTATCAAAAGACATGAGGGGAAGACAGGGAGGTGCGTTGTTGCACCCCTTACGGGAGGTGTGCCGCCACACCCTTTTGCCTAAAAAGGGTTTTCCCGCGTATCTCTTTTTTTAACTTAGGGGGGTAGTAATGAAGATTATGATAGTTGATGACGACAATACGACGAGAAAGATACTTGGGTTGTATCTGAAGGGCAATGGCTATGGAACGGTTTTTGCTGAAAATGGCCTTGATGCAATAGAGAAATTAGCATCTAATGAAGTTAACATGATAATAACGGACCTCAATATGCCGTTTATGGATGGCTTGGAGCTTGTGCGTACCCTTAAGACGGACCCTATGATGAGTGCCTTACCTATATTAATGATAACAACAGATGAGGATGAGGTAGAAAAGGAAGAAATACTTAGCGCTGGGGCTGATGGCTATTTAGTTAAGCCGGTTACGGCAGAATCCGTTGTTAAGTGTATTGAAAGTATAATGAGTAAAGCCGGGCATAATAAACCAAGTAAAAATGATATAGATGGTGGTATTTTATAATAATCAGCAAATTTAATAGTCAATTATATAAGTTATTTTATATTATATTTAGAGTTCTTAGGAGGAGCTAAATGGGCCAGTATATAGGATTTAACCTTGGTAGAGAGGAGTACGTAGTTCCCATATTGATGGTACAGGAAATAATGAAGCCGGCCCAGACAACGAAACTACCTAATCTATCTCCTTACATTAAAGGTATAATCAATCTAAGAGGCAAAACTATAGCCCTGCTGGATTTGAAGGACAGACTTGGTCTTATTTACGATTCACCGGATACTGATGGAAAGGTTATTGTCCTAAATATGGGTAAGATTACCTTCGGTATCTGCGTAGATGGCATCACTGGCGTTATGAATATTGACAATAGTATCGTAAAAACCAACATAGCGCTTGTTGATGACGATGCTGATAAGTGCATCAAGGGGATTGTTAATTTAACTGACACACGTATGGTCATGATACTGGATATGACAAAGCTATTAAGTGTGGATGACATGTCCTTACTTGTTGATGATATTACGAATACGGAAGAAATGGCTGATGGCACTGTCATTGTTACTAAACGAGTGCAGACGATGGGAGGGGAACTTTTTGTACGGGAGATTAAAGATAAATTTATCAAGGCATCGAAAGAGCGCGGGGTTGAGCAAGACCAAATCAATGCTATAATGGAGGAAGTTCAAAAGCTGCTTGATTGTTTTTCCTCAGGCGATATTGCAGGGGCTGAGGAGGCTATTGCAAAGCTATCATCCTATGGTGAGAAGGAAATCTTTTCAGAAGTTGGCAAGATGACTCGCAAACTGCACGATTCTTTAAATGATTTTAAAAATCTGATAGACCCACGATTAAAAGACTTGGCTGAAGGCGATGTTCCTGATGCTGCCGATAAACTGCTGTGGGTTATCAGTAAAACGGAAGAAGCGGCATCAAAGAGTATAACTATAGCTGAGAAAAATCAGTCGGAAATCTCGCAGATGAACTTAAGCCTTGATATAATAGAAGAGATGCTTGCTAAAAATGGGGCAGATGCAGGGGCTGGCAAAGATGCTATTGAATTAATACGCTCGGGGTTAGCAGGTATAGATAATGACTTTATGGACCTCATGTTGGCTCAAGAGTATCAGGATTTAACTGGGCAAATTATTAAAAAAGTATTAAAAATGGTTGCTCAGGTTGAAGCAGACCTTATTACACTTGTGAAGGTGTTTGGTGTTAAAGTGGAGACACCAAAGAAGAGTTTGGATGAAAAAATCGAGAGTATTGAACACGGTGTACTGCCAGGACCGCAGATTAAATCTGGCGACAATGTATTAGCCGGGCAGGGCGATATTGATGATCTGTTAGCAGAGTTTGGTTTTTAAGCGTGCTACTGTGTTATGCAATTAAAGATTTTGATAATAAAACCAGATGTTAGAAAAGTGAAGCGCTTTTAGTTCACTTATAATCTTAGGAGGATAACGATGTCTGATGAAATGGAAGAGATAATAAGCGATTTTCTTATTGAAACGGAAGAGCTCATACAGGATTTAGACCAGAAGTTTATAGAACTTGAGGCAGACAAAGAAAATCAAGACATAATAAACGACATTTTCCGCTCCGTACATACGATAAAAGGCGCTTCTGGTTTTTTGGGTTTTACACAGATGGTACAACTTAACCATGCAGCCGAAAACGTCCTTAAAAAGATAAAGGAAAAGGAAATAGTTTTAACCGCACAGGTTATGGACGTTATCCTTGAAACATTTGATATGAGCAAGGTGCTCCTTGAACACATAAAGGCTAAAGATGGCGCACAGGAGGACCTTACCGGTATCATCAAGAAACTTGAAGAGATATACAGTACCGTCAAACCAAAAGAGGTAGCTCACGATGAAATTACAAGAGAGCTTCCAGACCTTGAAGGGGAAATAGCAGCAGAAGAAGCCAAGGAGGCGATGGTAGCCGAGGGGGCGGTTGAAAGCGAAACCATAGGGCATGGGGCGGCAGGTGAGGAAACAGAGGAAGATGCCTCCAAACAACAAATAGGGGAAATCCTTGTTTCCGATGGGAAAGTTACAGAGCGTGATGTGCATGAGGCCCTTAAAGTGCAAAATATGATAATGGATTCCATAGATACTGGCGAGGTGCCACGGGTTGGGGAGATTTTAACCAAAATAGAAAAGACCTCCAAAGATGATGTTAAAAAGGCCGTTGTGCGCCAAGGAGGCCAGCCGGAAAAGGAAAAAGCTCAGACAGAGCAAACCATCAGGGTAGAAGTGGAGAGGCTTGATAACGTCCTAAATCTTGTCGGAGAACTAGTACTTGCCCGTAACAGGGTTATGCGCGTTGGTACTAATTTGGAGTCAAAGTATCCGGATAACCATGACATAGCAGAATTGTCGGAGGCTAATGCCTTTATTAATCTAATAACAACAGACTTGCAACTTGCTGTCATGAAAACAAGAATGCAGCCGGTTAAAAAGGTCTTTAATCGCTTTCCACGTATGGTGAGAGACCTTGCAAGGGCTATGAATAAAGAGGTAGAACTAAAGCTCGTTGGTGAGGAAACGGAACTTGATAAATCTATCATAGAAGAAATAGGCGATCCGCTCGTTCACTTAATAAGAAACTCAATAGACCATGGTGTTGAAATGCCTAAAGACAGGGAACAAAAGGGTAAGCCAATTAAAGGCACTGTCAAACTGTCTGCCTATCAGGAGGGGAATAATATCGTTTTGTCAATAGAAGACGACGGTAAAGGCATAGATGTGGAGCGATTAAGGGAAAAGATACTCGAAAAAGAGCTGGCCTCAGAAGAGGAACTTGATCGCCAATCCCAAAGAGAGCTCCTTGAGTATATATTCCTACCGGGCTTTTCTACAGCCAAACAAGTTACAGACGTCTCAGGCAGAGGGGTTGGCATGGATGTCGTTAAAACCAATATCTCTAAGCTAAATGGCACTATTTATATAGAGACAGAACAAGACGTCGGCACTACTTTTTTAATAAAACTGCCTCTTACACTTGCTATAATTCAAGCACTAATGGTCGGCGTTGGCGATGAAGTATACGCCATACCACTATCTTCCGTTGTTGAAACCGTACGCTTAGAACGAAAAGATATTAAAACCGTAAGAGGTCAAGAAACCGTCTTCCTAAGAGACGAGGTAGTGCCTATACACAGGCTTGCTAAAAAATTCTTTATAACATCGGCATCATCAGAAGAGGCTCTTAAGGTGTACATGGTAGTGGTTTTGTTGGGAGATAAAAAATTCGGTATTATCGTAGATAAACTTTTTGGACAGGAGGAGGTCGTTATTAAACCGATAGAGGGCTACTCAGGCAGTACTGAAGGGTTGGCAGGTGCTACTATTACTGGTGATGGTAAAGTGGTATTGATACTAGACCCGGCGGCCATGTTTTAAAACTTTATATGGTAACTGTTAAAAACCAAATAAAAGTGCTTGTGGTTGATGATTCAGCCTTTATGAGAAATGCCATAAGGAGTATGATAATTTCAGACCCGGAGTTGACAGTAGTAGGCACAGCTCGTAATGGTCTTGAGGCTTTAGAGCTTGTTAAAAAACTAAAGCCAGACATCGTAACTTTGGATGTCGAGATGCCCAAAATGGATGGCCTTGAGGCTCTTAGACACATAATGGAAGAAAACCCCCTGCCTGTCATAATGGTAAGCTCACTTACCGTAGATGGTGCTAAAACCACGTTAGATGCCCTTGACCTTGGAGCTGTAGACTTTCTGCCGAAAAATCTGTCAGACCTGTCTGTAAACATCGTTCACATAAAAAGCATGTTAATTGAAAAAATTAAAAACATTAGTAAAACAAAGGTTAAATTGCAAAAACGCTCTGCTTCAAAATGTACAACTACCGCAACACCAAAAATAATTGCTAAAAAGGCCGTTCAATTTACCTCCTCACAGCGCATGTCCGTAATCACTATCGGTACATCAACCGGTGGTCCAAAGGCACTGCAATCAATAATCCCCATCTTACCAAATAACATACCAGTTCCAGTGCTAATATCCCAACACATGCCACCAGCCTTTACAGGCCCCTTTGCCCAACGGCTTGATCAACTTAGCCAGCTGCACGTAAAAGAGGCTAAAGACGGTGAAAAAATAGTACCCGGCGTTGTCTACCTAGCCCCCGGCATCGGCCACATGAGCATCATAAAACAGGGCATTGATAAAATAATCAAAATTACGCAAAATGCAGAATACATATATAAACCCTCAGTAGACCTCATGATGCTGTCCGTGGCAGAAGTCTACCCCGGTACATGTCTAGGCGTTATCCTAACCGGTATGGGCAGTGACGGCTTGAAAGGTATGCTCGCCATCAAAAAATCCGGCGGCAGAACCATAGCTCAAAACGAGGACACATGTATAGTGTACGGCATGCCAAGGGCTGTCGTTGAGGCCGGCATCGCCGATAAAATAGTTCCATTAAATGAAATAGCTGGAGAAATCGTTAACTCAATATAAAGTGGAGGTTTCATGGAAGCATTCACAGCAACAGAAGGGGTTTTACAGTTAGTTACCTTTACACTGGGAAGCGAAGAGTACGCTATAGATATTTTGAGAGTACAAGAAATTAACCGCATGAGCTCTATAACAATGGTGCCAAATTCCCCACAATACGTCGAGGGCGTTATTAATCTGCGCGGTAAAGTTATACCAGTTATCAACCTTCGCAAAAAATTCGAAATACCGGAAAAAGAAAGCGACTCTTCATCAAGAATAATGATACTCGAAATACGCGGCGCAACCATCGGCATAATCGTAGACTCTGTGTCAGAAGTGCTCCGCGTAGCTTCTAATATAGTAGAACCCCCTCCTCCTATGTCTACAAATATAGCAGCAGATTTTATCAAAGGTATCGCTAAATTGGAAGATAGACTTATAATATTACTTGATATTGATAAATTAATAAGCAATTCTGAAGAATCAGGATTCTTTTAGAGAAAAGAAAAGAGAGAAAAGAAAAGAGAAAGAAGAGAGAAAAGAGAAAGAAAAGGGATTTTTAAGGGGGCGAGCTCCGCTCCAATGCCATTAAGTTAAGGAAAAAGATGTACGGGGGGAAACCCTTTTAGATAAAAGGGTTATCCCCCCGCACCCCCTTTCCTAAAACTTTTGGCCTGTAGGCGATTTGGTTATTCCTCTTATCTTTTGCTATATTTTAATGCAATTTCCCTTAACTTAATGCCATTGGTGTGCCTGCACATTCCTTTTGTCTAAAAGGGTTATCCCCCGCTCTTCTATTTCCTTTAATAATTATGGTAAAAATTAAGATTTGTGGAATAACAAGGCTTGAAGATGCACTATGGGCAGTTGATTGTGGTGTGGATGCCCTTGGGTTTGTGTTTTATGAAAAAAGCCCACGCAAGGCGGATATTAACGAAGTTAAGAAGATTATAAGGGCATTGCCGCCTTTTGTTGTGACTGTTGGTGTATTTGTAAATGAAGATGGCAGTAAAATAGATAAAATAATTGCAGAAACAGGTATAAATGCTGTGCAACTGCACGGTGGTGAAACCCCGCAAGAGTGCACGCGGTGGCCTTGTGTTATTAAGGCATTTAGGGTAAAGGAGGGGTGGGGTGTGGATGTATTGAAGCAATACAGTGTAAAGGCGGTGTTGCTGGATACTTATGTGGCAGGGCAGTTTGGAGGCACTGGGGAGGTTTTTAATTGGGAAATAGCTAAAACTGCTAAAGCCTATGGAAATGTCATACTTGCAGGGGGTTTGACTGTTGAAAATGTTAAAAGCGCTGTTGCACATGTTAGCCCTTACGCCTTGGATGTTAGCTCTGGTGTTGAGAGCTCACCGGGGATTAAAGACCATTTAAAGATAAAAGATTTTATAAAAGAAGCAAAGATTGTTATTTTTTAGGGTTATCCTCAGATGAAATCCTTATAACTGTCTTGACATTTCCCCTTGGATTAAAGTCTCCAATAACTTCTAAGTAACGAGGAGTCAGCTTTTCATATAGCTCATTATAGATTATGTTGGTTGACTCCTCGTGGGAGATATATCTTTGTCTAAAACTATTTAAAAAGAGCTTAAATGATTTTAATTCAACAATTTTTTCATCGGGTATATATGTTATCTTGATAGTAGCAAAATCAGGATAGCCAGAGCGTGGACACAGACATGTAAATTCTGGAAAGTCTATTTTTATTTCATAATTTTTGTCTATAAAAAGATTAGGCCAAAGCTCCAACTCAGCTTTAGCAATACTTTCTTCACCATATTTCATAAGTTAGACCTCAGCTCTATTAAAATGATGGGGAGGAAAACACGCCCAGAAGGAGTCGAACCCTCAACCTTCGGATCCGTAGTCCGACGCTCTATCCAATTGAGCTATGGGCGCATTTGATTATTTTACCTGTTTTAATAGCTATTGTCAAGTGTATATCTAGCCAGCAATTTTCTTTATAGGGCCAAGCCCTTAATTTTTGATACCTAACTAAATTGAGATGCGCTATAAGATATAACAAGCCAAAAGTTTTAGGAAAGGGGGTGCGGGGGGATAACCCTTTTGTCTAAAAGGGTTTCCCCCCGCATCCTCTAATCTTTCTTTCTTTTCTTTCTTTCTTTTTTTTTCCTTTATTCCTCTTCAACGGCGAGTTTTTTTAGTTCATTGAGTAGATTAATTGTTTCCTCTTGTGTAAGTTTTCCAATGTTTGTATTTATTAATTTTGCTCGCAGTGGGTCAAGTGTTAAGGGGAAGAGGGCTAGTTGTGTAGTTGATTTTTTCTTTTTTCTAATGGCGGTGAGTCTTGCTTCTTTACTTTGTGGGATTTCTTCTTTTTCGAGGTCTGCAAGTACTTCTCGTGCTCGTTTTACTATATTTTCTGGCATGCCTGCAAGGCGTGCAACTTGGATACCGTAGCTTTTATCGGCTGCGCCTTGGACTATTTTTCTTAAGAAGATTATTTCCTCGCCCCATTCCTTTACGGATACGTTGTAGTTGACAACGCCTTCTGTGTTTTGGGCTAGTTCTGTTAGCTCGTTATAGTGGGTAGCAAAGAGTGTTCTGGCGCCGATGACGTTTGCTATGTACTCGGCTACTGCCCATGCTATACTGATGCCATCGAAGGTGCTTGTGCCTCTGCCAACTTCATCAAGCAAGATGAGGCTTTTTTTCGTTGCGTTATTTACTATGTTTGCTGTTTCCACCATTTCCACCATAAATGTGCTTTGCCCTCTGGTTATGTAATCGGAAGCACCAATTCTTGTAAAGAGTTTATCAACGATACCTATTTTAGCGTAGTCGGCTGGGATGAATGAGCCCATTTGGGCCATAATGATGACGGTGGCTATTTGTCTCATGTATGTTGACTTGCCGGCCATATTTGGGCCGGTGATTATGAGTAGTCTGTTGTCGGCTATGTCCATGAGTGTGTCGTTTGGTGTGAATTTGGAGCCTTTAATTAGCCTTTCGATGACGGGATGTCTTGCATTTTTTAATATGAGTTCGCCGCTTTCATTGATTTCAGGTCTTGTGTAATTGTGTTTTTTAGCGCTACTTGCAAGTGATTGAAGGAAGTCTATAGTTGCAATAGCAATGGCGGTTTCCCTTAATTCCTTGGTGTAGCCTTTAACTTGTTCAGCTAGCTCTTTAAAGAGCTGGTATTCGAGGTTTTTCAGTCTGTCTTCGGCGCCAATAATCTTGTTTTCATATTCTTTGAGCTCGTTGGTTATAAAGCGTTCGGCGTTAACGAGTGTTTGTTTTCGTATGTAGTGGACTGGGGCTAGGTGGAGGTTTGCCTTAGTTATTTCAATATAGTAGCCAAAGACCTTATTATAGCTTATTTTGAGAGAGCCGATGCCTGTTTGCAAGCGCTCCTTAGCCTCTAGTTCGCTTAGGAAGGTTTTGCCTTTTTTGGATATTTTGCGTAATTCATCCACTTCTTGGTTGTACCCGTCTTTGATAATGCCGCCGTCTTTTACGGTATGCGGTGGGCTTTCGGTTATACTATCGTCTATGAGCTTTGTTAGGGTTTTAAGTTCCGAAAGCGTTTGACCTAAATGGCATAAATAGTCATTTGCTGATTTATCGAGGAGAGCCTTGATGTTTGGTATGGTTTCAAGGGAGGTTTTTAAAGCGGATAAATCGCGTGCATTGACGCTACCATTTATGATTTTCGAGGTAATGCGTTCAAGGTCTTGGACTGGTGTAAGGAGTTTTCGTAGCTCGCTAATTAGACTAAAGTCATTATATATGGTGTTAACAGCCTCAAGGCGTTTTTCTATTTCCTCGACGTCTTTAAGTGGCATCATTAGGGCGTTACGCAGAAATCTGCCGCCCATGGCGGTTAAGGACATGTCAAGGACGCCAAGTAGTGTTTCGTCGTTTGAGGCTCTTTTATGGTTAGTCATTATATCTAGATTAGTAATGGCGGTTTTTTCTATAAACATATGTGCTGATGTGTTGAAAACGGTTATTTTGTTAAAAACGTGCAGGTCGTTTTGTGTGTACGCTAAATATGACAAAAGTGCCCCGCATGCCCCTATGGCATTTGGCATATTATCGCATCCAAAGCCATCAAGTGTGGATATATGGAAAAACTCTAACAAATAGCCATAGCTATAGTCATAGTCAAAGTAGTACTCATCGTAATAAGTAGTGAAGCGGTTTTTTAAGATATGGCCGTAGTGTATATCCCCCTTTAGTGCACTTGAACAGAGTATCTCTCGTACTGAAAATCTATTGATTTCATCATCAAAGGCTTCAGTGCTTTCATAGACAAGTAGTTCTCCCGTGGAAATATCTGCAAGGGCGATGCCATGTGTCCTCTTGCCTAGTTTAAAGCTCAATATGTAAGCATTTTCTTTAGGGTTTTCAGGCTCGTAAGTGCCAGGGGTGATAACCCGACTTATTTGACGCTTTACGATAGCCTTACCGGGGGATGGTTCTTCCACTTGTTCACACACGGCAACTTTGTAGCCAGCATCAACCAGTTTCTTAATATATGGTTCTATGGCGTGATATGGTACGCCACACATGGGTATGGGGTTTGTTTTGGATTTATCCCTTGTAGTGAGCGTGATTTGTAAAACTGAGGAGGCCACCTTTGCATCGTCTCCAAATATCTCGTAAAAGTCCCCCAGCCGGAATAACACAATTGCGTCTTTGTACGTGTTTTTAACTTCCATATATTGTTTCATTACTGGTGTTGGTTCAGACATGCTTAGATTATATATCAAATACGTTTTGATTTTTTTATAAAATTTTCATATTATATATCTTCAATATTATATTTCTGCAACAAAAAAATGTATTGCAAGATACAGAGATTATATAGTATAATATTGGCTATAAATGCCGTTATTATACTCATAAGTCAAAACTAAATAGAAGGAGGTATGTTTATGGCACAAAAGTGGGTTTATTTTTTTGGTGGTGGCAAGGCTGATGGTAGTGGGGATATGAAGGATTTGCTTGGTGGTAAGGGGGCAGGTCTAGCGGAGATGACTAACCTTGGTATACCGGTGCCACCGGGCTTTACGATAACAACAGCAGCATGTGCTCCATATTTTCAGAATAACGGTCAGTATCCTGAGGGGTTGTGGGACCAGGCTATGAATTATCTAAGTGAAGTTGAAAAGATAATGAACCTCAAGTTTGGAGACCCCAACAGGCCGTTATTAGTGTCAGTCCGCTCTGGTGCAAAGTTTTCCATGCCTGGTATGATGGATACAGTTTTGAATCTTGGTTTAACAGACCAGACGTTGCCTGGCGTTATCAGCATGAGTGGCAATGAATGGTTTGCATATGATGCATACAGAAGATTTATAACAATGTATGGTTCTATTTGTAAAGGGGTCAAGAGAGATAAATTTGAGCATGCACTTGATAAGAAAAAAGAAGCTCGCGGCGTAAAACATGATACGGAACTTACGCTTGATGACCTAAAGGCTATTGTTGGAGAGTTTAAGCAGATATATAAAGAAGGAACAGGCGCTGATTTTCCACAAGATGCGTATGAACAGTTAAAGGGTGCTATCAATGCTGTTTTTGATTCATGGAATGGCGAAAGGGCTATCACTTACAGAAAGTTAAACAAGATACCTGATGATTTAGGTACTGCTGTTAATGTTCAGACGATGGTATTTGGTAATATGGGTAATACATCAGGTACTGGTGTGGCATTTACAAGAAACCCGTCTACTGGTGAAAACAAATTCTTTGGCGAGTGCTTGATAAATGCTCAGGGTGAGGATGTTGTTGCTGGTATACGTACACCTTTAAGTGTTGATGAGCTTGGAAAGGATATGCCGGATGCCTACAATGACCTGCTTGCTATCTATAAGAGACTGGAAGGGCATTACAAAGATATGTTAGACCTCGAATTTACCATTCAGGAAAAGAAACTCTTTATGCTTCAGACAAGGGTTGGTAAGAGAACGGCAGCAGCAGCGCTGAAGATAGCTATGGACCTCGTTGGCGAGGGTGTTATAGACAAACAGACAGCAGTTTCGAGGGTTGAACCGGAGCAGTTAGACCAGTTCCTCCATCCGATGATAGACCCAAAGGCTAAACTGACAAAGTTGGCTAAGGGTTTGCCGGCTTCACCGGGGGCTGCTGTGGGTAAGGCTGTATTTACTGCCAAGGAAGCGGAACAGTGGGCTGAAAAGGGTGAAAGCGTGCTTTTAATAAGACTTGAGACCTCACCGGAGGACATCGGTGGTATGCACGCAGCAAGAGGTATTTTAACAGCAAGAGGTGGTATGACCTCACACGCTGCTGTTGTTGCAAGAGGTATGGGTAAGCCTTGCGTTGCTGGTTGTGGAGACCTATCAATAGATTTAGAAAACAAGAAACTTTCTATTAAGGGTACGGTTATAAAAGAAGGTGAGTGGGTAACCATCAATGGTTCAACAGGAGAAGTCATTCTTGGGGAAACCAAACTGATAGAGCCACAGATTTCCGGTGATTTTGCAATGTTTATGAGCTGGGTTGATGAGTTTAGAGATATGGGCGTAAGGGCTAACGCAGATACCCCGCATGATGCAGAAGTAGCTCTGAAATTTGGTGCAGAGGGTATTGGACTTTGCAGAACTGAGCATATGTTCTTTGAGCCAGACAGAATTAAGGCTGTTAGAGAGATGATCCTTTCAGATACACTTGACGGCAGAAAGGCAGCTCTTGCTAAGATACTGCCAATGCAAAAGGGCGATTTCAAAGGTATATTTAAGGTAATGGAAGGTAAGGCTGTTACAATCAGACTTCTTGACCCACCACTACATGAGTTCATTCCTCACACTGACGAAGAGCTAGCAGCACTTGCTAAGGATATGAATGTACCCTTTGAGAAGTTGAAGGAAAGAAATACTATGCTGCACGAGTTCAACCCGATGCTTGGTCATAGGGGTTGTAGGCTTGGTATAACCTATCCGGAGATATATGAAACTCAGGTAAGGGCTATCATGGAAGCAGCTTGTGAGCTTAAGAAAGAAGGTGTAAACGCAGTTCCTGAGATTATGATTCCACTTGTAGCGCTACGGGAAGAGTTAAGGATATTAAGAGAAAAGACAGAGAAGGTGTGTGAAGAAGTAATTGCAGCTAGTGGTCAGAAAGTAGACTATCTCATCGGTACTATGATTGAGCTGCCAAGGGCTGCCTTAAATGCTGATAAAATAGCTGAAGTTGCCGACTTCTTCTCATTCGGTACGAATGACTTAACGCAGACAACATTTGGCTTAAGCCGTGATGATGCTGGTATGTTCCTGCCATTTTATGTTGACAAGAAATTAGTACCAGAAGACCCATTTGTCAGCATAGATAAAGATGGAGTTGGTCAGTTAGTTAAAATTGGTATTGAAAAGGGTAGAAGCACTAAACCGAAATTGAAGATTGGTATCTGTGGTGAGCACGGTGGTGAAGCTAAGAGTGTTAACTTCTGTTATGAAGTTGGCATGAACTATGTAAGCTGTTCACCATATAGAGTGCCGCTTGCACGCTTAGCTGCTGCTCAGGCTTCAATTAAGGCTAAATCCGGTAAAGCATCTTCATCAGGCACTGCTTAACAGAATAAATAAACAAAACGGTAATAAAAAGGGGAAGGTGTTACTTTCCCTTTTTTTTTTCCTTTTAAAAATAAAAATTGTAGATAATAAAAATAGGGCAGACACTCGAAAGGTCTGCCCCTACAATACACGTATTTTTTATGGGCGAACCTAGCAAGCCCTTAATTTTTGCTACATTAATTAGAATAACTAAATCGTTGGCAGGCTAAAAGTTTTTGGGAGTGCGCCTCAGCTACCTAATTTTCAAACTTATATCAGCAGCTACCGCAGAGTGTGTTAAATACCCTATCGAAATAATATCAACGCCGGTTTCAGCAATTTGGCGGACATTTTCAAGCCTAACATTGCCAGATGCCTCCACCAAGACACCTTTCCCAGTTTTTCTTATAAGTGCTACAGCCTCTTTCATCATATCCAAAGACATATTATCAAGCATGATAACATCTACTTTTTCATCCAATGCTGCTTTAACATCTTCAAGCGTACCAACTTCAACCTCAACCTTCGTCAGTAATGGTACGGCGTTTAGTTTACTAACTGCCAATGCAATACTGCCTGCTGCCTTTATATGATTATCCTTTATCAGTACACCGTCATAAAGCCCAAACCGATGGTTAGCCCCGCCTCCTATTCGCACAGCATATTTTTCCATATAGCGCATATTAGGGGTTGTCTTTCGCGTATCAACAATTTTCACTGGTAAGCCTGTAACTGCCTCTTTAAACCTATGCGTAAGTGTTGCAATTCCAGAAAGCCTTTGTACTATGTTAAGTGCTAAGCGCTCACCTGTCAAAATAGAGGCGGTTTTCCCCTCAACTGTAAGAATATCAGTACCTTTTTTTACTAAACTACCTTCCTGTTCAATGGGGAACACTGAAATAGAAGAATCCACTAACTCAAAAACCTTTATAAAAAACGGTACTCCCGCCAGTATAAGGTCTTCCTTTGCTATTGCATATGCACTACTTATGCTTAGTGGGTCTATTGTAAGCCCTGTGGTTATGTCTCCGCTACCAACATCTTCATTAAGGGCATGCTTTATGGCTTCAACTACAAAATATGGAATTCTATCCTTTGACATATTTATAAAAGCTATTCTTGCAACTCCTTCATCTTAGATAGGTTTTCTATTAATTTTTGTTGCTTTTCAATTAATTCTTCATACTTAGCCTTTTCTTTATCAACAACGGCCTTTGGGGCGCGACCTAAAAAATCCTCATTTAAGAGTTTTTTATCAAGGTTTTTAATTAACTCCTCCGTCTTATTGAGTTCCTTTTCTATCCTATCAGCTTCATCTTTTACATTAAATATACCAGCCAATGGCACAAACACCTCTAATTCGGGTTTTATGCTAACAGCTGCACCTTTTGGTTTATCTACGTCAGCCGCTATGTCCAGTTTTTCAAGCTTAGCTATGTTTATTATATAATCCTTATTTTCAGTTAAACAGTTCTCGCACTCTCTTGTAAGCGTCTTTATCAATGAGCAGAGTTTTTTAGTCGGTGATATATTCAACTCCCCTCTAATATTCCTTACACCACTAATAACATCTATCAGGTAATTCATTTTACGTTGTGCATAATGGTCTCGCCCTAACACCTTTGGATAGTTTGTCTCCATAATAAACTTATTTTTATGTGGCAGCGTATTCCACAGCTCTTCAGTTACAAATGGCATAAATGGGTGTAAAAGCCGCAATGTATTATCTAATACATAAAGAAGACAGCGTTTAGTCCACAAGGCTAGTTCCTTCTTATTGCAAGAAAGAGACGTCTTTGAAAGCTCAATATACCAATCACAAAACTCATGCCAAATAAACTGATATATAACGCTTGCAGCATCATTAAAACGATAGTCTTCCAAGGCATTATTAGCTACCTCTGCTGTTTCAGCAAGTCTATCCAAAATCCACCTATCCGTTATATTAAGATGGGTCTTTTCTATGGTCTCAACTTCCGTATTGATTTCCTCTATAGTCTTTAAATCAAGCTCTGCAAAATCAGCAATGTTCATATGTATAAAACGTGTAGCATTCCACAGCTTATTGACAAAATGTCTGTACCCCTCAACCCTATCTTCTGCAAAGCGAATATCTCTCCCCTGAGCTGCAAATGCAGCTAACGTGAATCTAAAGGCATCAGTACCATATTTATCTATCAGAATAAGAGGATCAACCACATTTCCCTTAGATTTACTCATCTTGTCTCCCTTTGCATCTCGCACGATTGCATGTATATACACATCCTTAAAGGGTATTTCTTTCATAAATTCCATCCCCATCATTATCATGCGTGCCACCCAGAAAAACAATATATCAAAGGCAGTTACAAGTGTACCAGTTGGGTAGAAATCCTTAAGGTCTTTCGTATTTTCTGGCCAACCAAGTGTAGAAAATGGCCAAAGAGAAGATGAAAACCACGTATCAAGTACATCAGGGTCTTGCATTATATGGGAACTGCCACATTTGGGACAAACCCCGTTTACATTATTTGAATTATTTAGTATAAAAGGTACTACGTTTATTCCTACCTTTATAGTTTTCGATTTAGATAAGATTTCATCATGTGTAAAGCCGGCTTCTTTTAAAGCGGCATACGTACCTTCATAATATCCTCTGGTCTTTGCAAAAAATATATGATATATATACTCACCCTGCAAGACCCCGTTTTCCATAACACAATCCGGACAATACCATACAGGGATTCTGTGTCCCCACCATATTTGACGTGAAATACACCAATCTCTTATATTTTCCATCCATGAATAATAACTATTCTTCCACCCATCAGGTATTATTCTTATCCTGCCGTCCTTCACCACATTAAGTGCATTTGCGGCCATCTCTGCTACATTTACATACCATTGGGTTGTTGCCAGTGGCTCTATTACTGTTTTACACCGATAGCAGTGCCCTACGGAATGTTTATGATCAACTATTTTTTCAATTAATCCTCGCTCTTTTAGAGCCTCTACCACTTTTTTTCTACATTCATACCTATCAAGTCCAGCAAACGAACGTCCTGCCTCTTGAGTCATCTTGCCATCATCACCTATTACGGTAATAAACGGTAGTGGCGGGTCTTGCCTTTTAGCGATAGCCTCGTCATTAAAATCATGCGACGGTGTAACCTTAACAGAGCCTGTACCAAAGGACGGATCCACCGTTTTATCCGTTATTACGGGGATTAAACGATTAACCAGCGGTAATATTGCATTTTTGCCTACAATATTAATATATCTACCATCTTGTGGATGCACACACACAGCGGTATCGCCAAGCATAGTTTCTGGCCTCGTTGTTGCTACCACTATATATGAGCTTTTATCTTCTAAAGGGTATCTAATATAAGTTAGCTTGCCATGTACCTCTTCATGTTCAACTTCCAAGTCAGATAACGCCGTATAACATCGAGGACACCAGTTAATAAGGCGTAACGCCCTATAAATAAGCCCTCTATCAAATAAACTAACGAACACCTCTCCCACAGCCTTAGAAAGCCCCTCATCCATCGTAAAGCGCTCCCTCGTCCAATCACACGAGGCTCCGAGTTTCTTTAGCTGGTGTATAATTCTACCACCATATTCTTCCTTCCACAGCCATACTCGCTCAATAAATTCTTTTCTCCCAAGCTTGTATCTATCTAAGCCTTCGCCCGCAAGCTGTCTTTCAACCACATTTTGTGTTGCAATACCGGCGTGATCAGTACCCGGTAGCCACAACACCCGAAACCCTCCCATCCGCTTCCATCGCGACAGTATATCCTGTATTGTTGCATTAAGGGCATGCCCCATATGCAGCGACCCAGTAACATTTGGTGGTGGGATTACTATAGAATAAGTTGGTTTTTGACTATCCTCATCAGGCGAAAACTCCGGTGTGAATATCCCTGCTTGAAGCCACAACTCATACCACTTATCTTCTACTTCTGCTGGATTATAACCCTTTGGTAATTCTTTAACTGGCACTCATTTATCTCACGTTAGTTTATCTAAAATCAATTTTAGTCAAAATCGGCTTTTAATTTATCAATTTCTGCTCTTATCATCCGCTCGGCAACCTCTGGCACAGCCTCTGTTATTATCTTCCCTATTTCTTCCTGTATTGTCGGTATCTTATCTTCCACGGCAAACTTAATATTATCCTCTATAACGTCCCTTGTTATTTGGAAAATATCCCTAGCTAAATTAGTCAAAAGCCCATTTATCGTTGAGGAAATTATATGGTTTAATATGCTTTCTATATTAAATTGACCTATAATATTATCCAACTTACTATCTATGGCATCATTGATAAAACCTGTAACATTTTTAAAATTTTCATCAAAACTCGTATTTACATACTGGTTAACCGCATCTTTAAATACAGATGTTATCATGTCCTCTGACACAATATTGGTAACTTTTTTCTCAAGGCCACGATTTAGAATATTAACGACCTCGTTTGTTGTCAATAAAACCGTCCCATCATGAGAGCTATGGGGACTGGTTTCTTCCATTTCTTCATCTGAGCTAGAAATCTTAGCTGGTGGTAACTTCTCTCCTAAACTACCTGAAAAACCACCACCTACACCATGAACAGGTTTTTTCTCTACCTTACTAACTGCCCTTTGAACAGGTTTCCTCGGAGAATCAGCCGCCACTTTTTTAGCTGTCTCTTTTAAACCATACTTGCGCTCATCCTGGGTCTCAGTTTCCATAGCACCTCTTCCCTCTTCAACTATATTTTCCGTCCGGGGCCGTTTATCGCTTTTGCCAAATGGAAATGCCATTTCCGTCATTGGTATAGCGCTTGCCCCATCTTCTTCAATGTTTTCAAAACTATCTCCCTCGTCATAAGACGACGGAAACTCCATTGCTCTATCTTCCGCTTCAAACATTGAAGTATCTTCTGGTACTTTTGGAACTCCCCTTCTTTTATCAGCCAGCTCACCTGTATCCGGTGATTTTTTCTTTATTTTACTTGCTATCTTTTCGTCTGGCCATTTATCAGCAACTAAAGCCTCTATTTCATCGGCTTCTATGTCTTCTACTAAATCGTCTAAGTCGTCCTTCAGTGTTCCTACATTTACTTTTCCTTCTTCCTTAGCCACACGACTCATCACATCTCGTAGTTCATCGGTCGTCAAGGAATCTTCCATATCTATATCCTTTAGGACAACGTCTTCATCTTCAAGGATTGAGGTTTCGCCAAGCTCATCTGGCTCATCGCCGTCAATCCCACTGTCTTTATCCATAAACGATGTCTCTTGAGAAAGGGTTATTTCATCTTCCTCGTCCATCGCTATTGTCTCATTTAGATCGACTGTTTTGGGTTTTGTCTTTACCCTATCTGGTTCGTCTATACTATGTTTATCGCTATGTTTATCACCACTAACTCTATCAATACTAGGCCTATCTATAGATTCTATAACATTTTCAAGCTCTTTAGTACTAAAAGAATCATCTTCGCCGATTAGCGCCTCTATATCTTCTTCTTTTATAGAATCGTCGTCATCTTCTTCTTTTAGGTAATCAGAGTCTTTATCCTCAAAATCGTCCACTTCCAGATCGTCGTCATCGCCGTATGAAATTTCATCCAAAATTGACCCATCATCAAGCTCTATTGGCGAATCGTCCACACCACCGGACTTACTCCCAAAAATGTCATCCTCGTCGAATTTGTCCTTACTAAATTTGTCTTTATCAGCTTTATCTTTTTGGGCTACTAAACCCGCTGCGGGAGTTGTTTGAGTAACTAATTGCGATGTCCCCTGCAAAACACCCTTTGGAGCTCCTTTACCAGCTCCTTTTGTCCCATCAGTTTTAACTACTCCAGCACTTCCATTACCTTTACCACCACTAGCCTTACTACCTAATACATTACTAAGTTTTGAGAGAAACTCCTGGGACTCAAATGGCTTAATTAAAAAATCCTCAGCGCCTGATTCCTTTGCCTTTTTTTCGTTTATTGGTTCAAAAGCACCCACCAATAGCACCACCGGTATATGGGAAGTAGCCTTATTTTCTTTAATGTGTTTACACAACTCATACCCATTTATGTTAGGCATATCAATATCGGCAAGCACTATATCCGGATTTAGCTGCTCTATCATCGCCAATGCCTCATCCCCACTACTTACAGAGACAATTTCATAATCCTCATCTGATAGTATAAGCTCTACTACTTTTTGTATCGTTATGCTATCATCTGCTAATAATATTTTTTTAGCCATAATATCCCATACATTTTAAAATATCTTAATAATACTATTATAAATATTGTAAAGTCAATACAAAAAAATTTTCTAAACCCACGGTTTATTAACACGAAGAAATCCCTCAACCACCGCCTATTGGTCCACCCATTGGCATAGCTGGCATGCTATCCATTTTTCCTACCTCTGATGATGACGTTGAACAGCTAAACATTGACATCAGCCTCTTTGTATCGCTTGAATCACACTCTGGACACTTAGTAGTACTTTCATCTACACCTATGGGCTGCAATAATGAAAAATTTTTGTTGCAACTTTTGCAATTGTATTCATATATAGGCATACTTAATCCCTCCTTAATAATCTATTATTCGATACAATATATAATATAGTTTAACATAATTTCTGTAATATTAAAAGATTTTGTTTTTTTGTAGTTATTTATCAAATAGTTTTATGTTATAATATTTGTTTATGGAACTACAAAAATTACTTAACATAATGTCCAGATTGCGCTCTGAAGATGGTTGCCCGTGGGACAGAGCCCAAAACCACGAAAGTCTCATTTCATATTTAATAGAGGAAACGTATGAATTAACAGAGGCACTTGACAGCAAACAACCTGAGCACATAAAAGAAGAGCTAGGCGACCTACTTTTTCAAATAGTATTCCACACACAATTGGCTCAAGAAGCTGGCTGGTTTAATATGACAGAGGTCATAGAAAAAATAGCGCAAAAGATGGTTAAAAGACACCCACACGTCTTTGCCAATGCCAAGTACGAAACAGCAGAAGAGGTCAGCAAACAATGGCAGGAACGAAAAAAGGAAGAAGGCAAACACCAAAACTCCATATTAGAAGGCATTCCAAAGGCACTGCCTGCTCTTTTGAGGGCATACAGGGTGCAAAAACGGGCTTCACGTGTTGGCTTTGACTGGACAGATGCAAATGGTGCTATAACTAAATTAGAGGAAGAGATTAATGAACTGAAAGATGCCATTGGAGAAATAGACAAGGCAAATACAGTTAATAGTAATACAGTTAATAATTCTAATAATATAGAAGAGGAGCTAGGCGATATACTCTTTAGCACCGTAAATGTTTCACGGCTTTTAGCGATAAACCCAGAGGAGGCCTTAAGAAAGGCTACAAATAAATTTATAAGACGCTTTAACTATATAGAAGAACAAATAATGTCCACAGGGCAAGATTTAGGCACGGTAACACTTAAAGAAATGGATAGATTATGGGATGAAGCTAAGATTTTTTTTAAATAATGTCTGCCTTAAGCCTTGCTAAAAACTACAGAAAATAGTTATTATCGTGTAAAAATTTCAGGAGGTTTAAGAATAAATGATAGAATCAATAGCATGGGCAATGGCCACACAACCAGTACAGGGCAAGCCTCCGGCTGCGCTCGACGTTGTCTACAGCGTTTTACCGCTTGTTCTCATCATAGTAGTTTTTTATTTCCTAATTGTAGCGCCACAAAAGAAAAAGTCAAGGGAACATAAAGACATGCTTAGCTCTTTAAAAAAGGGCGATAAGGTGGTTACGGCCGGTGGCGAGTACGGAGTTATAGAATCTGTAGGGGAAAAGACTGTCATATTGAAAATAGCTGAAAACGTTAAAGTGAAATATGGCAGAGGCTATATAGTTGAAAAGAGGGGTACGAGTGAGGACGATTAATGACAAGCTGGGATTACGTACCTGCAATTATCGAGGTGATATTTAGATGAAGAAGAAAAATGTTAAATGGAGATTTCTATTAATACTTGTAGCATTAATGTTATCGTTTGTGTACCTATTACCAAATCTGCCGTTAAGCATACCGGAATCTTTTAAAAAAATACTACCAGAAAGCGGCATAAATCTCGGTCTTGACCTACAAGGCGGTATATATTTAATTTACGAGGTGGAAGGGCAAAAGGCAGCAGAGCTCACGGCATCGCGTTTAGCAAACACCCTTAGAAAACTATTAGATAAAGATAGTATCAAAAACACTGTTACAGTGAAAGGTACAAGCATTGAGCTTTCTGGAGAGGTTACTAAGATAAAAGATGCCTTAGTTAAAAACTACGCAAACTTAGACTTAGCCATAGAAGAGGAAAAAATTACAGCATCCTTACAGGAGCGCGAAATTAAGTGGATTAAGGATAATGCCGTTGAACAAGCCCTTGAAACAATTAGAAATCGCGTGGACCAATTCGGGGTAGCCGAACCTATGATAACACGGCGCGGGGAAAACGAGATAATTGTTCAACTGCCAGGCGTTAAAGACCCAAAAAGAGCCATAGAGCTTATCGGTAAAACGGCAGTGCTTGAGTTTAAACTCGTAGATGACGAATCCACGGTTAGTGCAGAATATCCAAATGCAGTAACCGCCGCTGATGAAAAACAGTTCTTAGAAAAATACACCAAGGAAGATAAACTGCCAAAAGGCGATATAATCCTTTTTGAAAGGCGCACAGCGCGCGAAACCGGTGAGGTATTTAAAAAACCATATCTGCTTAAATCTGAAACCATCCTAAGTGGTGATTTCATATCCGAGGCTCGGGTTGCCATAGATAGCCGTGATAACCAGCCATATGTTTCAATCAAACTAGACACCGAAGGGGCTAAACTCTTTGAAGAAATCACAGCTAATAATGTCAAAAAACGCCTTGCCATAATACTTGACGGTAACGTCTACTCCGCTCCAGTAATACAGGAGCGTATAGCAGGCGGCACTGCTCAAATCTCCGGCACTTTCACAATGGATGAGGCAAAAGACCTCTCCATCGTGTTGCGGGCTGGTTCTTTGCCAGCACCCATAAAAATCGAACAAAACGTTACCGTAGGACCATCACTTGGCAGAGACTCCATAGAAGCTGGCAAACGAGCTGGTATTGCTGCATTTTTGTTAGTCGTAGTCTTCATGGCACTTTATTACAAGCTATCAGGCGTTATAGCCGACGCTGCTATGCTTTTAAACATATTGTTCTTACTTGGCGCAATGGCGGCATTAAATGCTACACTAACGATGCCCGGTATCGCCGGCGTTATCCTAACTATGGGCATGGCCGTTGATACTAACGTACTGATGTTTGAACGCATAAGAGAAGAGCTCCGTAGCGGCAAAACCCCAAGGGCTGCCGTTGATGCTGGATACGACAAGGCATTTTTTACTATAGTTGACTCTCACGTAACAACTCTGATAACATCAGCCGTGCTCTTTCAATTTGGTACTGGCCCAATTAAAGGCTTTGCTGTAACATTAAGCATTGGTATCGCTATAAATCTCTTTACATCTCTCATAGGTACAAAAGCGGTCTTTGATTATATGATGAATGCCAAAAGGGAGGTTAAAAAACTTAGCATATGATAGAGTTATTAAAAAACACACAAATAAATTTTATGGGCAAAAAAAATATAGCGCTCTTGCTCTCTGCAATAGTGTCTATAATTGGAATCATCGGTATAGTGCAAATAGCGCGTGGTTCAGCCAATCTAGGGATAGATTTTGCCGGCGGGACGGTCGTACAGCTTAAGTTTAATAAAAATGTTGACCTATCCCAAGTAAGAAAGGCTCTGGAGAATGACGGTATACGAAATTTTGAACTCCAAGACATGCCTACTATCCAAAAGGTCTCTATTACTATAAAACAAGAAGAAGATACTCAGTACTCCGATAAGGTTATAAACGCCCTAAGGGCTGGCCTTAAAGATACTGACATTACGGTAGATTCAGTTTCAACCATAGGCCCAAAGGTCGGTAAACAACTGCGCATAGATGCCATGTGGGCTATCATAGCCGCCACCGTCGGCATACTCATATACGTAACATGGCGCTTTCAGTTTCGCTTTAGCATTGGCGCCACCGTAGCCACGTTTCATGATGTACTGGCGGTTTTGGCCGTTTTTTATGTCTTTGGAAGAGAAATGAATCTTATCTTAGTAACTGCACTACTTACAATAGCTGGTTACTCGCTAACAGATACAGTCGTAGTGTTTGATAGAATAAGGGAAAACCTGCGCAAAAATATACGCGAACCAGTTGAAGATGTTATAAATAGAAGTATAAATGAAGTGCTGTCAAGAACTATAATAACGTCGCTGACAACTTTTTTATCAGCTGCGGCACTGTTTTTCTTTGGCGGCGAGGTCATCCACGATTTCGCACTGGCAATGCTCATTGGAATAATCATTGGCACATACTCCTCCATATTCGTAGCAAGCCCGGTTGTCTTGCTATGGCGAGGCGATAGGCCTCTTGTTAAAAGATAATTGTTTTATACCTGCTTACTAACAGTCCAACGTTTAGAAGCAGGTTATTTTTTTTAATTAAAAAAATGCAAAAAAAATGGTTCTTAAAAAGAAAAAACCAACAATACGTTGACTACATAGCAAAGGCAACCAATATACACCCCGTATTGGTAAAGGTATTGTTAAATAGAGATATTAATACACCACAAAAGATAAGTGCATTCTATAACGACGGGCTAGAAGTACTCTGTGCTCCATATGAAATAGATGGTATGGAAATGGCTGTTGTACGAACACTGAAAGCTATCCAGCAAAAAGAAAACGTGTTGGTTTGCGGTGATTACGATGCCGATGGTGTAACGGCTACATCAATAATGGTAACAACACTTCTAAGTATCGGGGCATGTGTTAGCTATTTCATACCAAATCGCTTTGAAGATGGCTATGGCTTTCATATGTCGGCACTTAAGATTGCAAAAAAACTAAACGTAACCCTAATAATAACAGTAGACTGCGGTATAACAGCCTTCGAAACCATAGAAAACGCTAAAAAACTCAATATTGACGTAATAGTTACCGACCATCATGAGCCCAGATTTGACGAAAATAATAACGTAATACTGCCAAAGGCCTTTGCTATCATAAATCCTAAAATAGACTGTAAACAAACCAAACCCTATTCATCACTAACAGGTGCAGGCCTTGCATTGAAAATGTCTATGGGCCTCTTTGAAGGCAGCTTCGACCACCTTGTAGAAATGGCCGCCATCGGTACCATTGCCGACGTAGCACCCCTTACAGATGAAAATCGTACAATCGTTAAAAAAGGAATGGAGGCACTTACAAAAAGCAAAAATCTTGGCATACGTACCCTGCTCCAACAAGCGAGCCTTAAGGCAAATAAACTAACCCCCTCAGCCCTATCATTTTCGATAATACCAAGGATAAATGCCGCCGGCAGACTCCACAGTGCCGAGGCAGCCGTAAAATTGTTTCTAACAGACTCAGACACAGAAGCCTCACTCTTGGCAACACAACTAGATAAACTAAATACCGAAAGACAAAAACTAGAAGAAACAGTCCTCAAACAGGCAATTGCAAAAATTGAACATAACTCCTTTGAAAACGTCATACTCGTCTGGGACGATAAATGGCACGAAGGCGTACTCGGTATCGTTGCCTCAAGACTCGTTGAAAAATACAACCGCCCAGCTTTCGTCTTTACAGTAAAAAACAATACCCTTAAAGGCTCCGCAAGAAGCGTTAACCCCCTAGACCTCTGCCACAGCATATCAACCTGCGATAAGTGGCTAATAAAATACGGCGGACATAAACAAGCAGCAGGCCTTCAACTACAACTAGAAAATATCCCACATTTCGAAGAGGAAATGAACGCCTACATAAACCAAAATTTTTCAAAAGAGGATTTCACCCCATCAATTATGATAGACGCCGACGTATCCCTTAAAGACCTCTCTTTTCAATTGGTAAAAGAAATGGAAAAACTCTCCCCTTTTGGCACCGGTAACCCTGAACCACTCCTGGCATCTAAAAATCTACAAATAAACAAAGCAAAAATAGTCGGCAAAAACCATCTTAAATGCCAATTGGCATCAAATGGCTGCTCAATTGAGGCGATTGCATGGGACTGCGGTAATTTGCTCTCTGAAATAAATATAGACAATAAAGTAGATGCCGTCTTTAGCCCATCAATCAATGACTGGAACGGTAATAAACATGTGCAACTTTGTATAAGAGATATAAGACACAACCAAAAAAAAAAAAAAAAAAAAAAAAAAAAAAGAAAAAAGAAAGAAAAAAAGAAAAGAAAAAAGAAAGAAAAAAAGAAAAAGAAAGAAAAAGAAAGAAAAAAAGATTAGAGGATGCGGGGGAAAACCCTTTTAGGCAAAAGGGTTTTCCCCCGCACCCCCTTTCCTAAAACTTTTGGCTTGCTATATTTTTAGTTATTCCTCCAATACCGTTTGGCCTAAATATTGCTTAAATAAAATTTCACAAATTTATAACACATTTCGATTTGATAAGGACACAAAGTGTAGATAATAAAAATAGGGCGAACCTATGTGAGGGAGGTGCGCCTTCGCATCTTCGCTCTTAATTTTTGTTACCTATTAAATCGAAAAGCGCTATAATAAACAAGCTAAAAGTTTTAGGAAAGGGGGTGCGGGGGTGGGGAGTGCGCCTACGCACCTTTTTCAAAAGGGTTTCCCCCCGCATCCTCTAATCTTTTTTTTCTTTTTCTTTCTTTTTTTTCTTTTTTCCTTTAATATGATTTAGATCATAAAAGAACAACGGCTATTTTTTATACGATAGTTATATCTCTATCTATAAAATACCGTTTTTAACGGTAGCATTGTTTTTAAGTGGGAGGTGGTAGTTTATGGCTGAGCAGTTGAAGAGGGTAATGTTATGTATAGATAACGGGAAATTGTCCAGTGCCCTTTCAACAAATGCCTTCAATCTTGCCAACAGCTTTGGTGCTGAGGTTGTTGGTATACATGGTTACAATGCCCAGATGCATGAAGGAGCCTTTAGGGTAATGGAACCTACGTTGCCAAGTGAGTATCAGCAGGAGGAGGTTTTACAAAAGCAAAGGAGTGTCCATAATGAGTTAATAAAGCTGGGGATGGAGAAGATATCCTTATCGTATTTAAAACCTTATGAGGAGTTTTTTCAGGGCTTAGGGGTTAGTTATAGGATGAGGGTAGAGGAGGGCAAGAATTATCGGGCAGTTGGAAGTCTCATAAGGCAAGAAAAGGGGGACATGGTTGTTATTGGTGCTAATGGCTTTAATGGAAATTCCAAGGGGTATCTTGGCAGTGTATGTCTTCGGGTGGTGCGCCAAAACGATATAGATACCTTAGTAGTAAAGAAGGGGTTTAATAGGACTGAAAAGCCCAGATATGTAGTAGGTCTTGATGGCAGTGCGTGTGCTCTTGACGCTCTTAAGTCTGCTAAGCTTTTTGCTAGTAAGTATAATGCTGAGATACACATGGTGTATGTTTTTGATTCACACCTTCACAAGGACATTTTTAATACACTTAAAGAGGCTGTTATTAGTAAGGAAGGTTTTAACTTTAACACTAAGGAACAGGAAAAGATGCATGACATGTTTATAGACAAGGGGCTTGCTAAGGTTGGGCAGATGATACTTGAGCGGGCACAATTGGATGTCTTTGCGGAAAATGTGCGTGCTATGGATGGTTTTAGTTTGGTGGGCAAGGACAGTGTTGTTCCTATAGAGACACGGATTTTGGAGGGGCATGTTTATAAAGAAATTTGTAACTATGCTGAACAAATATTTGCTGATATGATTTTTGTTGGTAGGACTGGTAGGCATTATGTTGATGGTATGGGGTTAGGTTCAACTACGGAAAATGTGTTGCGGTATTCACCGTGTGATGTCTTTATTAAAAAAAATAAGGAGTATAAGGGATGGGAGTTGTAGAGCATAAACCGTATGTAGTTTCGTGGAATTTAACTAAGGGGTGTAATCTAACGTGTCCGCACTGTTATATGGATGCAGGGACTGCCACTAAGGATGACCTGACGACGGCGGAGGTATTTTCTGTTATTGATAGTATTGGAGAGGTCAATAGCAGGGCTATGTTGATACTCACCGGTGGTGAGCCTATGCTTAGAAAGGACATTGAGCAGATAGTTGAGTATGCAGACAAAAAAGGTATGATTACTGTTATGGGTTCAAACGGCTCGCTTTTTAACAAGGATAACCTTAAGCGCCTTAAGGAGTGTGGATTAAAGGGGTTGGGGATTAGCATTGACTCGGTTAATGCTGATGCGCATGATGCCTTCCGTGGTATGTCGGGATTATGGGATAAGGCTGTGGAGAATCTTAGATATGCAAAGGGGCTTGCATTTGAAACGCAGATGGACGTTACCATTACGGATATGAATGTGGATGAGATTGAGGAGTTTGTAGCCCTTGGAGTGGAGTTGGGTGTGAGGGCGGTTAACTTTTTCTTTTTAGTGTGTGTTGGGCGTGCTATGAAGAGTGATATTTCGGTTGATAATTATGATAGGGCATTAAATAAGATAGCAGAGCTGTACATGTCGGAAGATAGGTTGATGGTAAGGGCACGGTGTGCGCCGCATTATTATAGGATATTACACGAAAAGAAGGCACACATTCCGTCAGGGTCAAGGGGCTGTCTAGCGTGGCGCTCATACTTTAGGATAGACCCCAAGGGCAATGTAACTCCTTGTCCGTATATGGAGTACTCGGTTGGTAATGTACGTCAGATGTCAGTAAAGGAGTTGTGGGGGATAGCTTCTGATGTAGCTATGTTACGCACGGATAGTTACAAGGGTAGGTGTGGTGAGTGTGAGTACACGCAGATTTGCGGGGGCTGTCGGGCTCGGTCTTTAGTTGAAAAAAATGACCTTATGGATGAGGATAGTTTATGTTCCTATATGCCTATGGGTAATGCTCGTGTTGTTCTTGATGAGGATTTTGAAAGGCAACTTCAGTGGGAGGAAAAGGCTAAGGCTCGGATTAATAGGGTGCCGGCCTTTATGCGCTCTATTGTTGTGAGGGCTGCCGAGTCAAAGGCTAAGCGGCTTGGTATCAGCGTTATAACAGAGTCTTTTATTGATGAGATGAAGATGAATGAAGGGGCACCGGCACATAAGAGGTAGTATATGTTTTTTTCATTTTAAAAAAAATGTAACAAGGAGGAAAAACGCATGAGTGGTTGGGTAAAAAAACAGTTGATTCTGTTTTCATGCCTATTAGTAGCAATTATAGGGATAATAGCTGCTTTTAACCTAAAGGCGGATTATTATGATTTCCCGATTATTGAGGCAAGGACTGTCGTATGGATATTGGCACAAACAATGCTTTTGTTTGCGGCTTTTATTTTAGCAGTGCCGGTTTTTGTTTTAATAATAGAAATCGGTGGCTACTTAACTAAAAATGAACGGATGGAGCGCCTTGCTAAGGATTTTGCACGGCTTTTGCCTATTTCATACTCGATAACGGCAATTCTTGGTGGATTATTTACATTTGCAAGCTTTCTGCTTTTTCCAAAGTATATGAAGTTCATGGCAGGTCCTTTTAAAGGGACTTTTTTACTTTTTATTATACTAATAACAATAGAGTCCACTATAGTGTATTTGTATTGGACGACTTGGGAGAAGTTACAAGGCAATAAGAAGCTCCAGCATATAATGCTTGGTGTGGCGCTAAATGTAGTGGGTACTTTGGTTATGATGACCGCTAACATTTGGGGGTCTTTCCAACTAAGTCCGGCAGGGATTAGTCCTGATGGGGTTGTTACAAGTATAAAATCAGCTATTTTCAACTATACATTTTGGCCGCTAAATATACATAGGTTTATAGCAAACATCTCCTTTGGTGGTTTTCTTTGTGCAGCTTATGCAGCGTACAAGTTTCTCTCTAGTAAAACTGAAGAGGATAAGGCTCATTATGATTGGATGGGCTACACTGGTACTTTTGTAGGGGTGGCTACTATGATATTTCTACCCTTTGCTGGTTACTACTTCGGTATGGAGATATATTCCTATAATGCCCAGATGGGTATTACCTTTATGGGTGGGGCTCTTTCAAAGATATGGCTACTGCAGGCAATAGTGATAGCGGTTGTGTTTATAGGGACTTGTTATTATCTATGGCTTGGATTAGATAGGATACCTGGTGGTGAACGGTACAAAAAGTATCTTCCGTATCTATCATGGGGATTAGTCATAACCTTTGCCGTTTGGGCAACGCCGAGGGCTTGGGTGGCTTCCTTAGAAGATGTGGCTGGTGGTACGCATCCGATTTTTGGTACTGTCGGTGTTATGGCGCCTAAGATAACGGCGGTTAATCTTGCTATTTTAGGGGTTATTGTAACCTTTTTAATAAACAGAAGGGCTGGTAAGTATATACCGCAGGGGCGTGAGATGTTTAAGTATATGCAGTACATATTGATAGGGTTGATAATTGCTGTCAATATTATAGTGTTATACATGAGTTATCATGTGGATTCAGCAGTTAGAATAAAGATGTCCATATACACGTTTCTGTTTATGGCGGTGGCTATTGGGTTTATATATTTCTTTGATGGATTGCTGTTAAAAGGAGCGCAGATTAGAGGGCAGGTGCAGTGGGGTAAGATGGCTCAAAGGAGTCAGTACGCATTGATAATAGTGGCTGTATCTAACATATGGGCTATGGCTTTACTTGGCTATGGTCGGGCGGCGGCTAGGCTTAATTGGCATGTGTACGGTGTCTTGCAAGATACCTCTAAGTATGCGGGGCTTCCATCAATGGGTAGGGCTACAGTCATCATTTCAATGATAACACTCCTGTTTTTGTTTTTATTGGGTGTAGTCTTTAAATTAACAGCTACAGACAAAAAGGAGGTCTAAGGTGAACTCGGGTACTCTTAAGCTAATAATAGCAGCATTATTGATAACAGGGTTTTACACGTGGTTTGGTAATTCCATACCGCAAACGGCATGGGAGGCTCCTAAGAAGAAGACCTTTACGCCTCAGATGAAACCAAGTGAGTTGGCGGTGGAGGGTAAGGATATTTTTAAAAGTGCTGGCTGTGGGGTGTGTCACAGTGTAACGGGTGAAAAACTAAGGGGACCAGACCTATCACAGGTGAGTACTCGCATGGATAGTGGGGTAATGGCAGCATTCCTTTATAGTGGTACTGCCGTCATGCCGCCTGCTGTTAAACCGCCGGCTAATCTCAATGATGATGAGGTAACGGCTCTTGTTGCGTATCTGCAAACCCTTGGTGGTAAGGCAAGTGTGAAGATTGGAGATATTAAACCCCTTAAGTAACTTTTTTTTGAGGAGGATTTTACTATGGATGAAAAAATGGAAGAAAAAAATAATCAATCTGAGGACGTTAAAATAAAAGAGGCTACAGGTGTTAAAAGTATACCCTTTGCTGTTATAGCAGTGGGTATCATTGTGTTTGCCTATATATTTATGCGCTATATCGTACAGCCACCGTTTCCGGCTACCTTGACTAACTTTTTCATGATGTTTATCCTTGCCGGGGTTTTGCTGCATATAACCTTGGATGAAAAGAAAATCGAGGATATTATGCTTTTCTTTTCCTTTACAAAAAAAGAGCCTATGCCGTGGGATATAGTTAGATATAGTGTGGTAGTAATAGTGCCGCTTTTAATCGCAAGTAACGTGTACTCGGCGTATAAGGTAACCTATGCCCCGCCTGCTGAGTTATTTTCCCCGCACGTTACCCCGCCGGAGTGGGTTGTTAATATGAAGGTTCCTGAGTACGCAGTGGACCCTAATAAGTGGGAGAGTAAGTATATTGAAGAGGGGCGTTTAATTTATGAAGATAACTGTGTCCCTTGTCATGGTAAAGATGCCGATGGTAAAGGTCCTATGGCTTCTGCTATAACGTATCCGGCCTCGCCTACTAATTTTAAAGAAGCTGGTACCATTGCCCAGTTACCCATTACTTATGTGTATTGGCGTGTAAAGGATGGTGGGATTACGGATAAACAGTTTAAAAGTGCTATGCCCGGTTGGGAAGAAGAACTCTCTGAGGATGACATGTGGCGCGTTATCATGTATACGTACACAAAGGCAGGGGTTAAGCCACGAACCTGGGCGGAATAGCTGAGGGATAATTATATGACTAATGATAAGAACAAACTGTTTCAACGAAGCTTAGTGTATGAGCTTTTGTCTCATGCCTTTGCTAGGCCAACTTTAAACTTCATGGATTTTGTTGAATCAGGGGAGTTTTGTACTCATATGGTAACATCACTGAAGGCATTGCCATATTGTGGCAATGTAGACCCACACAATATTGAGGTATTAGCCAATAGGGTTAAAGCGCTTAGGTTTGATGGTGTGCTTTCTGAGTATGAAGAGATTACCTCTTATAAGATTAATTACCTCTATGAGTGTAATTACCAAAACCGATTTAGCGCATTAACTGAGATGGCTGATATAGCGGGTTTTTACAAGGCTTTTTCTTATACTTATAGCGGCGAAAAACCGGACTTTTTGCCCATGGAGTTAGAGTTTATGCGTATGGTCATTTTAAAGGAAATAAGGGCTATCGCTAATGAAGAAGGTGAAAAGGTTGAAATTTGTGCTGAGGTTCAAAAGGGGTTTTTAGATAGCCACATAGGGCGATGGATTCCTTTGATGGCTAGTTTTTTAGAGCCATTTACCTTTTACGGACCTTTAGCAGCCTTTGCTCATGAGTGGATACAGGCAGAGTGTACGCTTATGGGTATAAAGCCGGATGTACTGGATTATGTGATAGGAGAAGATAAGATTGTGGATAAGATTGTGGATAAGGTAGCGGATGAGGAACAATGCCCTGTGGCTTTTGTGGAAGATTGGTCTAAAGACCATGAGACTTTAAGCAAGTTATATACGTAAAGGGGGAAAGCATGAAAGACTTTAGTAGAAGAGAGTTTTTGAGGTGGACACTTGCGGGGGCTGCTGGGCTTTCGGTAAGCTGGCCGGTTAGTGCGTTTTTACAGCCAATTGATATTGAAAACCCTCTCGGCTCATATCCGGACCGTGATTGGGAGACAGTGTACCGTGATAAGTACAAATACGATAGTATTTTTACATTTACGTGTGCACCAAATGATACCCATAACTGTATACTGCGGGCATACGTAAGAAATGGGATTATCGTAAGGGTAATGCCCACGTATGGTTTTAGTAAGGCAAAGGACTATTATGGTAATCAAGCAACCGCTCGGTGGGAGCCGCGATGTTGTAATAAGGCCATTGTGTTATCAAGGCGTTTTTATGGTGATAGACGCCTTAAGGGTACTATGGTTAGAAAGGGGTTTTATGAGTGGGTTAAGGCTGGATTTCCGCGCGGGCAGGAAGACGGTAAACCACCAAAAGAGTATTTTAAACGTGGGGAGGATACGTGGCTAAAGGTGCCTCACGAAGAGGCTTTTGATATAGTTGCTAAGGCACTAGCCAATATAGGAACCACTTATTCAGGTCAGCCGGGTAAGGACTTTTTAGAAAGGCAAGGGTATGACCCTGCTATGTTAGAAAAAATGGCAGGCGCTGGCACTCAGGTACTTAAATTTAGGGGTGGTATGCCTCTTTTAGGAATAACAAGACTTTTGGGGCTTGTTAGAATGGCAAACATGATGGCCATTTTAGATACGCACATAAGGCAGACAACCCCGCAAGACGCCGTTGGTGGGCGACATTTTGACAACTACTCGTGGCATACAGATTTACCGCCGGGGCATCCAATGGTTTCTGGGCAACAGACGAATGACTGTGATTTATCTATGGCAGAGCATGCTAAGTTTATTTTGCTTATTGGTATGAACTGGATATGTACGAAGATGCCTGATTCGCATTGGCTTACAGAGGCAAGACAGCGCGGCTCTAAGGTTGTTACCATAGCCACGGAGTATCAGGCAACAGCCAATAAGTGTGATGAGGTTATTGTTATTAGACCGGGGACAGATCATGCCTTGTTGCTTGGTATTGCCCGTATTTTAATGGAAGAAAAGCTCTTTGATGAAGACTATGTTAAGACCTTTACCGATTTACCTATATTGGTGCGTACTGATAACTTACAGTATCTAAGGGCATCAGAGGTTGTACCGGGCTATCAATTGGCTGCTTTAAAACAAGCGGTTGTCTTTACTGAAGATAAAAGCGTACCGCCTCCGGGTACCCATGAGATGCAGTATGTTAATGACCAGATGAGAGCCCAGTGGGGAGACCATCTGGTGTGGAATGTTAAAACGGATAAGCCAGAGGTTATTAACCGGGACATGGTGGGTGAGCACTTTAAGGCAATGGGGGTGGAACCCGCTCTTAAGGGAAAATTCAAGGTAACCACCATAGATGGTGCAGAGGTGGAGGTGCGAACTGTATTTGATATACTAACAGAGTATTTAAACGAATTTACGGTTGAAAATGTTTCAGAGATAACATGGACGCCAGTTGAGGCAATTAAAAATCTTGCCCAATACTTAGCTCAGAACAAAGCCTCAACATTTCTTGCCGTAGGTATGGGACCTAATCAGTTCTTTAATGCAGCGCTAAAGGATAGGGGGATACATTTAGTAGCAGCCCTTACGAATAATATTGGGCACATTGGCGGCTCCAATGGCAGTTTTGCCGGTAATTATAGAATCGCCCTATATAATGGTCTACCGCAGTTTATAATAGAAAATCCCTTTGAGCCAGAGTTAAATCCAACTGAGATGGCAAAGCCAAAGCCGTATCTTAAGTTTGAATCCGCTCACTATTTTAGTCATGGCGATAAACCCTTACGCCACGGCAATAAGCTCTTTACAGGCAGCACTCATATACCAACGCCTACTAAATTCCTCTGGTTTGCAAACAGTAACTCCATCATAGGAAATGCTAAGTGGTCATATGACCTTATAGTCAATACGATGCCAAAGGTAGAGGCCATTGTTATGAATGAGTGGTGGTGGACTATGTCCTGCGAGTATTCGGATGTAGTGTTTGGCGTTGATTCATGGGCAGAGTTTAAAACGCCGGATATGTGTGGCTCTGTCACAAATCCATTTAATCAGGTATTTCCACGTTCTCCCATTAACAGAATACATGACACTATTGGAGATATAGAGACCTATGCGGGGGTTGCAAAGGCGCTTTCAAAGATGACCAATGATAAGCGGTTTGAAAATTATTGGCATTTTATCTATAAAGGGGAAGCTGATGTCTACCTTGATAGGATAATTAAGGCAAGTACATCCTTAAAGGGCTATAAGTTTAGTACACTTGAAGAGTTGGCCTTTAACGGTATACCGTCAATGAAAAATCTGCGAACCTATCCAAAGGTGGTTGGCTGGGAGCAAACCAATGAAAATAAACCGTGGTATACTAAGACAGGTCGCCTTGAATTTTACAGAGAAGAGCAGGAATTTATAGAAACCGGTGAAAACCTCCCTGTTTATCGTGAACCAATAGATGCCACGTTTTACGAGCCTAACGTTATAGTGGCAGGTAATACACCGATGCTTAGACCTATGAAACCAGACCAGTACGGATTTAAAGAAGAAGACCTTGATACAGAATCCAGACAGGTACGCAATATTGTCAAAAGCTGGCAGGAACTTAAAAAAACCAATCATCCGCTTAAAAAGCTGGAAGGCTACAAGTATATATTCCTGACACCAAAGTATCGGCATGGCTCTCACTCTACACCGATAGACTTGGATGTGGTTACCGTGTGGTACGGGCCATTTGGAGACCTTTTTAGGCATGATAAAAGAATGCCATGGGTTGGCGAGGCATATGTCTATATAAACCCAGCAGATGCAAGGGAAAACGGCATAAATGATGGCGACTATATTTGGATTGATGCAGACCCGGAGGATAGACCTTATCATGGCTGGAAAAAGGAGGATAAGGACTATAAGGTAGCAAGGTTAATGTGTCGGGCTCGGTACTATAAGGCAGTGCCGCAAGGAATACTGATGATGTGGCATAACCAGTACCAGTCAACTCACGGTACGGTAAAGGGACATGAGGAAAACCCGGATGGGCTTGCCAGAAACCCGTTAACTAATTACCAATCGCTATTTCGCTACGGTGGTCATCAAAGCGCTACAAGGGCGTGGCTTGGACCTACGTTGATGACCGATAGTCTAGTGCGTAAAGATGTGTTTGGCCAAAAGATAGGTAAAGGATTCTTGCCTGATATACACTGCCCTGTGGGAGCCCCCAGAGAGTCTTTTGTTAAGGTTACGAAAGCTGAGGATGGTGGCATTGGTGGTAAGGGGCTGTGGCGTCCTGCTGCTGCCGGATTTACTGCTGGCAATGAAAATGATGTTATGAAAAGATACCTAAACGCTGAATATATAGCCTAGTAGGAGGGTTTATGCAAAAAAATAAGGTTTATAACTGGCAATTAAATAGAGATATGAGCTACGTTTATGAAGAGGCGAGACCGGAAAAACAATTTGCTGCTGTATTTGATATTAACAAATGTATAGCCTGTCAGACGTGTACTATGGCTTGTAAGCAAACGTGGACTACCGGTAAGGGGCAGGAGTATATGTTTTGGAATAACGTGGAGACTAAACCCTATGGGTTTTATCCACTGGCTTGGGATGCTAAAATGTTAGACCTTATGGGTATGCAAAAATGGGATGGTGATAAGTATGCAGGAAAGACTATCTTTGAAGCAGCGCCAAAGGGGAACATCACGCAAGGGTATATGCCAGAGGAACTCGATTACGCATATCCAAATGCCGGTGAAGATGAGCCATACGGCGAGGGGATTAAGCAGGGAGACTATATAACGATGCCGCACAGGATTTGGCACTTTTACCTGCCAAGGATATGTAATCACTGTACATATCCAGCCTGTCTTGCTGCATGCCCAAGGAAGGCTATATATAAACGCAAGGAAGACGGTATTGTTTTAATAGACCAGAAACGCTGTCGAGGTTATCGGGAGTGTGTGAGGGCATGTCCATATAAAAAATCGTTTTTTAATAAGATAACCAGAGTCTCTGAAAAGTGTATAGGTTGCTATCCTATAATTGAAGGTGGGGAACAAAACCAGTGCGTAAAGGTATGTATTGGCAGAATACGGTTAGGTGGCTGGTTAAGTGCACCAGATAAGGCTGACCCTTCTAATCCGATAGATTACCTTGTGCATGTTAAAAAGGTAGCCCTTCCTTTATATCCGCAGTTGGGGCTTGAGCCAAATATATATTATATTCCACCTGTGCACGTTAAAGCGCCGTACATGAAGCAAATGTTTGGTCCAAATGTTGATAAGGCGATTGATGCATATAAGGATGCCCATAAGGATGAAACCCTTTTAGGTGTGCTTACGCTTTTTGGCTGTGCTGAAAAGCGGATTAAAAGGTATGAGGTTGATAAGGAAATGGTCATAGCTTACGATTCAGAAGGCAAAGAGATTGTAAAGGTGCCACTAAAAGACCCAGTATTCATAAGGCCGTTCCATGACAAGACACTAAATGTTTATCGCCATAACATTACATAAAGGGGGGAGATAAAGTATGTTGAAGAAAACTTTGCTACCATTTTTGGTGTTTCTAATTATATTTCCTTTTATCGTTGAAGCAAAAGGGATTGTAATATTAGCTAAAAAAATGCAGGGGGAAATACCCTTGGATTCAAAGGATGCTAAATGGGAGCAGATTAAGCCACTAAGCATACCTCTGACAGCTCAAGTTATGAATATACCGAGACTCTATGAAACATCAATAAAGGAGATTCAGGTACGCGCTATGCACAACCAAGAAGAAGTAGCCTTTCTCGTGCAGTGGAAGGACGATAGCCAAGACGCATCACTGGATATAGATAAGTTTTCAGACTCCGTAGCCTTAGAGTTTCCATCGTCTACAGATAAAGAAAAACCGCGATTTTCTATGGGAGATAACGAAAACCCTGTAAACATATGGTATTGGAAGGCAGCCTTACAAACAGCTGCAACTGATGAAAAACTGATGCCTAATAAGACCTACGATGCCAACTGGAAAACCAGCGGATATGTTACTGTGGATGGATTTTCACCAGCTACCCATGTTAACAATCCAATATCGAGCACTATGCCATCATCTTTTGAAAATATCGTGGCAAGAGGCTTTGGCACTGCTGCAAATATGGATAGAGCGAAGACGCAAAGTATCACAGGCAGTGGCATGTGGGAGTCAGGCATGTGGAGTGTTATATTTAAAAGGCAATTACCAGCACCCGATAAATTAGATGTAGAGTTTAAGGAAGGCACTGTTAGCCCTATATCGTTTGCAGTGTGGAATGGCTCTGTGCAAAATAGGGGTGGAAAAAAAGAACTATCCACATGGTATTATGTAGGTATAGAAACGGAGACTAAGATTATTGCTTATATTCTGCCAGTTATAGTGTTTGCCTTAGTCGGTGGGCTTGTATATTACTTGGTATTAATCTTAAGAAAAAGGGCTATAGCATGATTTCTGAAGAAAAAATAACTATGAATAGGTTACCACCTAACCTATACAACTGGATGATAGATTCAAGGGTGCGTTTTCTCTCAGAACTTGCCGAAGGGAAATCTTTAAGATACCTTAGCTCCCACCTGCCCGTTATGTGCTCTTGGGCTAAAGGGCAAGATGATGAGCAATTTCCTGTAAATATGACAGTAAAAGGTATCGGCCTTTTACCAAAAATTGAAATGCTTAAACACTACTCCGATATATTTGAAGTACAAGCAAAAACAGCAAAGGATAAACCGTGGGAAGATAGTTTAAAAGATAGAGTTAACTCTACTGTGGAGCTTTACTCAAAAAAAGATGCCCTTGATGATACCGTCTTGGGTGGTCTTGAGATATTTGAAGGTAATACCTTGAAAAATTTAAGGGATAACCCAAAGGTAAGTTTATTATACGTAGGTATGGAACATACAAAAGACGCTATGAAGTACATAAGCTACCAAGTGAATGGTACCGTTGAAATATTGGAAAAAGATAACCCATACTATATCTTTTTGCTATCAGCTAGAAAGCTGTTTGAATTTGAGAAGTTTCATCTTTTTCAGCCAACTTATTCCTTTGGGTATTTGATTAAGGTAGTAAATGCAATAGATAAATCCCCATGGTCTAGAAAAGGATAAGGAAAAAAAAGAAAAAGAAAGGAAAAGAAAAAAGAAAGAAGATTAGAGGATGCGGGGGAAACACTTTTAGACAAAAGGTGCGTAGGCGCACTCCCCACCCCCGTACCCCTTTACTAAAACTTTTGGATTGTTATCTCTTTGTTATCCTTCTACTCGCGGGCAAGCTTTAAAGCCTTCTATAGGGCTTCCCCTACTCATCCATTTGTAGGGGCGAACCTGTGTGTTCGCCCTTGTTTTGCTTGTAAAAACAACAGTGGATTATTTTTAATAACCATATCTTGCATTATGTTTAGTCATCAAAGACATCTCTCACATCAATCTGCAACCCCTCTATGACTTTCGAACAAATAACACCCTCAGCCCCAACTACTGAAAAAAGCTTATACCCGCCCGCTTCAATAGTAAGGACCTCTATTGTCTTAAGCTCAGGTATCACGATCCAATATTCAGGTACTTGGTATGCTTCATATATATCTTTTTTTGTGGTAGTATCTTTATAAAGTGAACCTATAGATACTACCTCACAGACCATATCAGGAACCCCCCTGATAAAATCCTGGAAAATACCCATATTTTCATTTTTTATAAACACAATGTCCGGTTGAAGTCTTTGAAAATTTTCTTTTAAGATTACATCTAAAGGTGCAAAAAACAATTCTCCTCTCTTATGCTTCTTTGTATATTGACGTAAAATATCATATAAATTACGAACTGTTCGTTGATGTTTGCCCAAAGGGCTAGCTGCCATAACCTCTACTCCATTAATAATCTCCGTTAGGTCAAAGTCTTTTTCTGACAACGCTCGTATAGTTAATACTGTTTCCTTGCCCTCAATAGTTTCAATATACATAAAAATATTTTAACATAACATAAATAAATTATATGGGATTTTCATTGAATTAACAGCAATTATCATTCATAGAGAAAAACTTCCTCTCCTTACCTCTTAAGTATTCATAATCATAGAAAATTTAACAACCTTATTTCTACCGGTTTTTTTAGCATCATACAGTGCTATATCTGCAAATTTAATAACCTCGTTAAAATCAGCAGAGTCCCCTGGCAGTTCACTAACGCCAATACTCAAGGTTTTTTTAATATATGAACCACCAATATTTATTTTTGTGCCCTCAACACTTGCCCTAATCTTTTCAGCAATAACTAAAGATTGAGAATTACCTTCTATATCCATTAAAATAATCAAAAATTCCTCACCACCGTACCTAATTAATATATCTGATTTTCTTATATTATTCCGTAAAACATTAGATATTTCCCGCAGCACAATATCACCGCAATCATGTCCATACACATCATTTACTTGTTTAAATAAATCTAAATCGCATATAAGCACAGCAAGTGATGTTTCCCTTCGCATTACCCCAGAGACGATGCTTTCCGTATACTCTTCCAAATACCTTCTGTTATATAGTCTGGTTAGCGTATCTTTTAGTGAAAGCTCTCTTAGTTCTTTTTGCAATTTTTTGGATTCTATAACAGGTAAAGACGATAATATATAATTATAGGCAATATTTAGTGTTTTATTGATTTTTTCGATGTTTTCTTTTTTCATTTCTTTTTCAAAGACAAACTGTATTAATGCAATAGCATATCCGCCCATAAGCAAAGGTACACAATAATAATACTTATCACTAGGTTGCTCAAATTGTATACATATGTTGTCGTACTCCAATGATGAAATAATAGTGCCTGTTTTAATAGCCCTGCACATAATACAATTCGATTGTATAATATTGTTACAGTACGGTTTTATATCCTCCGGTATCCGGTGTATTATACTCATATAGTTTTTTTCACGATTTACTTCATACATTGTAAGGTCTGCTATATTTAATGAATTTTTAAATACCTGCTCCAATCTATAATAAATATTTTCTACGTTATAATCATCTTCTATTATTTTTTTAAAGGCATTTACATTTAAAAACCATTCAGTAAAAAATTGAAACTGTACAAATAGCTCTCCAAGTTCCCCTTTTTCACCAAGTTGTTCAATTTCCCCGGATATTAAGCTCTTACCATATGACATATTGTTAAAATAACTTGTAATAATCTTTATAGGTTTTATTATAGATCTATAAAGCTTAGTTAAATATACTGCTGATAGTATTGCTGCAAATAATAATGATGAGGTTATGATTATTATTGCTATAACAAGAAATTTATTATGAATACGCCCTCTTTCAGTATTATTTTTATTGGCTGTAACCGTAGTAAAATCCCCAAGTATAGCTATTATATCTGAAATATCCTTATCAACATCTTTAACCATTTCGATGTCCATCTGTTTATATACACCGTTTTTCAAAAAACTAATTTTCGTATCTATTAATCGTTCAAAAGTACCATTTAGCGCATTTATTTTAGCCATGCACTGAACCAATAATATCTTTCTCTCATCTGTAATTGGTGTTACTACCACATTTTCAATAAAAGTAGCTTTATCAACCGTATAATCTTTAATAGTCCCCCCTTCAAGTAACCCTTTAATGAAGGAACTAATGTTGGCTATACGCTCTATGCCTTTATCCGCTTGCCTGTTTAGATTGTTTATACTATCGCTTAATACAATTTCATAGGAAGATAGATTTATACCCCTTAATTTTCGTAACACCTTTTGTATGACTTTATCGTGATTTTCATTAGTTTCTATATTTTGAAAAAGCCTATCTGATATGACCAAATAACTGCCACTTACGGAAAACATAATAATGAGCCACAATAAATTGCCAAAAAAGAATAATATAATCCTTCTTTTAAGCGGCATATTATTAAGCGCAATTATATCTAATACATAATCAATTAGTAATATAAAACGTTTATACATAATTTTTTAATTTAGACAAAGACTTACTCCATTGCCAAAAGCTCAAGATTTCCCGTAAGCAATAAAATTCCCAACCCTATAAGAAGTACCCCACCAAGTAACTCCACAAGGGCAAAAAACCTACCAAAGTGCCTAATAAACCGTAAAAAGCCACTCCAAAAAATCCCCGCTATAATAAAAGGAATACCAAGTCCCAGAGAAAACAATGCCAGAAAAAGCATTCCCTGATATAACGTATCCTGCTTTGCTGCTAAAAGCAACACTGTTCCCAAAACCGTACCAATACATGGACTCCACCCTGCACCAAATGCTATGCCAATTACAAAAGAGCTCATTACCCCAGAACGACTTGTCCCCTGAGACTTCAGCTGGCGGTATAGAAGTTCGTGTACCTTAAATAAATACATAGCTGCTATCAGTGTCCAGGCACCTGCAAGATGCAACGCTAAAGATTCATCTATTAGCCCAAAGGCAAAAAGCGTAATACAAAAAAGCCCACAGCCTGCATAAATACGCCAAAAATCAGCACTAAGAAACACATTGATAAAGTGCATACCAAAAAAAATAACAACTGTTCCGCTTATTAGCGATACCTCACGCTGATAGTCAATAAGAAAAGTCCCTATTGCCGTAGCCGTAGCACCCATTAAAACAAATACAAAGGAAAAACCAAACACAAAAAACACAACAGGTACTGCCATTTTAAGCGACTTTGACCACTTTTCATCCTCTGACTTCCCATGTGCCTGCACTCCAGTAATAACCGATAGGTAGGCTGGCACTATTGGCAACACACAAGGAGCGAAAAAGGTTAAAAGCCCTGCTGTAAATACTGATACTAAAGTTAAGTCCATAAATGCACCTTTTTATATAAAGACTACTTACTTCGGTTTACAAGATAGCTTTGCAGATAAAAGAATTAAATAGATTGACCATAAAGATGTGTTAATCCCAATCTTAACCTGCAATTTATACCCTTTTCCTTTACTTATATGTGGGGAAACTGTGGTTTTGCCATAAAAAAAAAGACTCTCCGTATATGAAGCTCTATATCACTTATTCACCTTTTCCGTAGGATATTTCGCCTTTTCCCAAGCAGCCAAACCACCTTTTAGGGCATACACTTTATTATATCCTGCCTCTAAAAGTAAATGCGCTAAACTAGCGCTTGTAGCCTCCTGCCGTCAAGTACAGTAAAGGACAAGAGTCTTGTCTTTTGGATACTTACTAATCCAAGCACCAAATTTAAGCGGCTGCTCTTTTATAGCCCCCTTGATTTTCACCTTACTTACAGCATCTCTGTTGACATCTATTATTATAAATTCCGGGTTTTCAATGTTTTGCTTCAGATCCTCTATACTCATTCTTGGTACCCCGTCATCTGCTGCAAAGCCCAACAATGCAAAACAACACACTGCAAAAGCTGCTATTAATATTATGAAAATAAATTTTTTCATATTATCCACTCCTCATTAATACTACCCAAATTTTAGCGACAAAACCACATTTACCATAATTGTACTGAATTTTTTTTAAATTGTCAATTTATTAATAGGCCAGTCAACAAGTTGCCATTGAGGCTGTGTCGCAATCAAGATTCATTAGAATACTTTTCAATAACACTTAATTTTCAAGTAGACTTGCACAATTATTATATGCTATCTTAAATAATAAAGGAGGGTTTTATGAGTAGTTTTTTAATTAAAAAAGATAAAAATAGCAGCGTAACAAATCCCAGCTCAGAAAATTTGTCAAAAAATTTACCAAAAAATTTAATAGACAAGCAAGAGGGAACATACAAAAGCCCGTTTATAAGCTTTTCATATTCCTACAAGTCCATGTACTACGCAGATGGTAAGACACATGTAAAGGCAAAAGAAGAGCGTTTCGTAGATGGCAGGTTTGATTCACAGGAATTTGAAGGGACGCTTGAAGGACACACCTATAATAATGCACTTGAAGAGATACACAAAAGCTTTACAAGTAACCTGTTGAGTTTCTTTAATTCATCGTTTTTGCTACCATTTTTTAGAGATAAAGACGGAAAAAAGTAGTTACCCTTTTAACTTTTCATTAAGACGGCTGGAGGTGTCTGCTATAAGCCCCTCTATGCCTTCCATGGTTGCAGCCGATATATTGTAAAATGGGAGGTTTTCTTTTAGACAGTAGTTTTTAAGGCGCTCAAGCCGTTGAGAATCACCGGCTAAATCTGTTTTTGTACCAACAATAAGTTGTTCTTTTGAAGCCAATATTTCACTGTGTAAGGCAAGTTCTCGGTTTATCTCAAACATAACCTCTATTGGGTCCTCGTCAATAAACTCACTGACGTCAACTAAATGCAATAATAGAGATGTTCTTTCGGCATGGCGCAAAAACTGTAAACCTAAGCCTGCACCTTTGTGCGCATTTTTGATAATACCCGGAATGTCGGCAACGGTGAAGCTCCTGTAATCCTTTAATTTTACAACGCCAAGGTTTGGCACAAGGGTTGTAAATGGGTAGTCGGCTATTTTGGGTCTACTGCGTGATATAACAGAAATTAACGTTGATTTACCGGCATTTGGCCGTCCTATAAGGCCTACATCCGCTAAAAGTTTAAGCTCAAGGATAAGGTACGCCTCCTCGCCATCTTCACCCGGTTGGGCAAACCGCGGGGTTTGCATTGTAGCGCTTTTAAAATGAGCGTTCCCCTTACCGCCTCTACCGCCCTTTGCTATTGTAGCTTCTTTACCTACAAAGTTAAGGTCTGCTATAATTTCTTCACTAACTTGTTCCTTTACCACCGTACCAACAGGCACTTTTATGATTAAATCTCCGCCATCTTCGCCGTGCATGTTTTTTCCCATGCCGTGGCCACCCCTTTTGGCTTTATAGTGCTTTTTGTACCTATGGTCTAATAGCGTATAGAGGTTTGCCTCAGCCCTAAACACAATATTTCCGCCTTTACCGCCATCGCCACCATCCGGTCCGCCTTTGGGGACGTATTTTTCACGCCTAAAGCTTACACAGCCGCGCCCTCCAGCTCCTGCCTTAACATATATCTTTACGTAATCTACAAATTTCATACAGAAGCTACTGTCATATGATTTCAACCACACCCTTTGTAACCCAGCCGGCTTTACCATCCGGCCTTTCTACCTTATACCACTTATCCTGTTTTTCAAGGACTTTTACAGTAGCTCCCTCTGGTAGCGTATAAAATATGGTAGCCTTTTCAAATGGGCCAAACAGCACCTCTGCCTTTTGCTCTACAACTACGGCTTTCTTGCCAAGTAATGTAGCTTGCCCATATAATGCGTACGCGCCAAACACTAAAAACACTACGGCTACTGATACTATTACCACTGAATACTTCCTGATAGCAGCACTGTAGAGTCTTCCAATTAAGGTAAGTATGATTAGTAGATAAAACATGCAAAGCGCTATCGTCAAGCCATTAATTGTTAATACACTAAATGGTGCATTTATCATATGTTTTATTTTTATAAAAGCTCCTGTGCTATCATCCATAGGTTTAATAAATGTTCTAGCGTAGGCTTCATTATAAAGGAGGTCTTTATTACGAGGCTCTATCTGCCTTGCCCTTTCGTAAAAAAGTATCGCCATGCCAATTTTGCCAATCTTAAAATAACAGTTACCTATATTATAGTACACGTTAGCACTTTCGTAACCCTCGTCAATTGCTCCAGTGTATGCCTTAATAGCCTCATCATATTTCCCCTCACTATAATAAACGTTGCCCTTAGCAAATAAATCTTCATTAGCATACGCTATTGTGCACAAAAAAAACACTATAAAAAATACATTTACTACTTTTATCATCTCCGCACCCCAAGACCATTAAGTTAAGGAAAAAGAAGAGCGGGGGGAAACCCTTTTAGGCAAAAGGGTTGTCCCCCCGCACCCCCTTTCCTAAAACTTTTGACCTGCCATATATTTAGTTTATTCCTCTTATCTTTTACTACATTTTTCATGCAATGTCCTTAACTTAATGGCATTGTTTTGCATCTCTCCATGTAATCAATAAACTCTTCTGTAAGTGAGAAGACTAGCTCCATCGCCTGCAAATTATCAGTGGTTTGTGCATATCTTGCTATATCGCAAGCATCCAGTATCTCTTTTAAATTATTAAGCTTAGCCTCATCAATGCGGCTAGCCCCAGTAACCGTGTCAAAGGTAATGCTGCCTGGCGGCAGGTGTAGTTTATTGCCCAAGTACTCCTTTATGGTTATAAATATTTCACTATAAAACTTACTACTGTCGTTTAGTTTTAAATATTCTTTTGCCCTTTTAAGTCCTTCCCTTGCCTTTTTTGGTGCCTTTAAACGTCTGGCATACCGGATATCTGTCCTTAGCTTTTCAAGTTTTTTCTCTATTATTAAAAGCACAACGTATAGGATTAAAGGTATCAATATTATAAAGAAAATGGCAGGTTTTTGGTACAGATAATTGGCCTTTTTGGTAACCTTACCGCGAGTTTCTTTAATGTATAGGAGGTCTTTGCCAAGGGTTTCTTTTGGTGCGGATTTTGGCTCTTTTACCCCCATATCTGTAATTTCAGCTGTTGAATCCTTTTCAGAGCCTGTAACATTGATAGGTATTGGTCCTTGTACGATAGTCTTATAAGTTTTGCTTTCTGGTTCAAAGAAACTAAAACTTGCCGCAGGCACTTCCTTTACGGAGGCATTTTTTGGTATAAGCGCTTGTTTAAATGTTACTGTTGCCTGTTCTACCTTAACCTCTGGGTCGTATACTTTAAAATTATCCACATTAGAAAATACCGGTGCCTTTATTGTAGTAAGATTACCCTCTCCACTGATTATCATCTTAACAGTAATGGGGTCGCCTACCTTTACCTCTTTAGGCTCAGCTTCTAATGAAAAGTTAAAATGACCAATAGCCCCCCTAAAATCCACAGGCTTACCGTCATCTGGCACGGGTAGTACCGTTATTTTTACCTCATTTGAGTTAATTTCAAGTGGTTGGGTTGCATAGGAGTTAAAAAAACTATCAAAAAAATCATCATCAAACGGTGAGCCCGGAAACGGTGAGCGCCTGTTTGGTACTACAATATTACACTTCAATAAAGCCGGTCCCAATACGAAATCCCCCGTTTTGGTAGCAAAAAACCTCGTTGTAAACTCTATGGTGTCATATGTCTCGCCATTTAGGTATTCAGTCTTTTGCTGGGGCTTTTCATAATCCATCACCGATAACCAATCGCCAGCCAACTTGGGATACTCAATGTCCTTCACGGAAAGCCGCTTTATAAAAAGCTTCACCTTCAGAGGCACTTTTTCGTTTATATATATAACATTTTTTTCCGGTATCACGGACATGAATATCCTGTTTTTAAGCTCACTACCGCCACTGCGTGCAGTATTGGGTTGGTTTTGAGCTGTGCCTTTTTTATCATGTGTAACTGCAATGGTAATTGCATTTGATGTATACTGTTTGCCATCAATATTAAGTGTAAATGGACCTATTGTAAATTTTCCCTCTTTTAGGGCAACCAGTGTGTATTTATGCGTTATGGAAACAGATGCCACACCGTTTACTATTGACATTTGCGTTGATGGTCCTATGTACCTTCCCGAAAATCCATCTATGTTTGGCAGTGCAGGTGCGGAGGCATTTCGAGTGCCTACTATTTTAAGTCCCAGCATCGTTGACTCACCTACTTCCAAGTATTGCGTATCTGCTAATAATTCAAAGGATATATCCTCTGCATAAGAATGTTTGTATGTAAATAGGAATAAGATAAGTAAAATGAGTGTAAAACAAAAAGGTTTACCCTTCCCTCTAAACCCATAAACCGCCTCGCTATTGACGACATCCAACATAAATTACCAATCCTTCAAAACCTCGGCAGGATTGTCCTGCTTTAAGTTTTCTTTTATAAATTCCCCTCTTGAAATCTCATTGCCGCCAACCGACTCTAACAGCATACGAGCCTCTTCTTCACTCATCTCACCGTTTTGAGTTGTAGCGTTTTGTTGTCCTTTGTTATCCTCAGTTTTAGTATTATCAGGCTCAGTTTTATCAGATTCACTCTTATTTTGTTCGTCTTCTTCCTTAGCCTGCTCACTATTGTCATCTTTATCTTGTTGTTCGTCTGATGGTTTATCTTGTTGAGCATTTTGTTCATCTTGTTTATTTTCATCTTGCTTATCTTGTTTCGATTCTTTTTGCTCTTGTTTATCGTCCTTCTGGTTTTTTAATTGTTCTTTAAGCTCTTGTAGTTTCTTTTGTGTAAACTCATAATTATACTTAGCATCCTTATCAGATTCATCAAGTTCCATTGCTCGTTTATAGTGTTGCATAGACCTTTCGTATATATCAACCGACTTGTTCAGTTGTGTTTTTTCAACCTCTGCGCCTTGTTTAAAAAATGTATTTCCAATATTATAATTTGCCATCATTTCAAGTTTTTTATCATCGGAAGCCAAAGCCTTTGTAAAATGTTCAAGGGCTTTATCGTACTGTCCCTTCTTGTAATAAGCGCTGCCGGTATTGAAGTTAGTTAGATGATCGTTACTATCTTCTTTTAGGGCATCGTTATATTTTTTCAAAGCCTCGTCGTACTTTCCATTTTTATACAGTGTATTGCCATCATTAACAATACCTTCAATAAAGGCATAACAAGGCGTAGTTATTATTAAGATACTTACGGTATTAAATAGAAAAACTAAAACTGCTAGTTTTTTAACCATCGGCCATTACCTCGTTTTTTGAAAGCCTCGCTCATAAGCGTATCCACCAATAAAAATAAAACAGCCAAGACCAAAGGCACTTGAAATCTTTCGTCATACAAGCGTTCCATTTTAGTGTCCAGCTCCTTCTTTTCCATCTGTGAAAGTTTTGTTTGATAAATGGAATCAAGGCCAAAATCAGCCCCTCGCGCGCTAATATAAACGCCGCCGGATACTTCCGCCATTTTCTTTAACGTATCCTCATCAAGACGCGAAATGACAACGTTACCATCCTTATCTTTTAGGAAATACGTATTGCCATCTTTATCTATTATTTTAATAAGTTCACCATCTTTTGTGCCAATACCAACCGTGTATATGTTAATGCCCTTATCCATTGCCTTTTTTGCTGCCTCTATAGCGCTTCCCACGTGGTCTTCGCCATCGGTTATTAGGATGAGGATTTTTTCTCTTAATTTAGAGTTACTATAAAGTTTAATAGCCTCATCTACGGCACTTGTTATTGAAGTACCAGCAACAGGAATAGATTCAACGCTTAAGTCGTTTAATGCTAAAACAAACCCATTGTAGTCAACCGTCAGTGGGCAAAACAAAAAAGCCCTCCCTGCAAAGCCAATAAGGCCAACCCTATCACCATTTAGCCTTTCAACAAGGTCTTTTATTGCAAGCTTTGCCCGTTCAAGTCTGTTTGGTTTAACGTCGCTTGCAAGCATACTTTTAGATGAATCAACCGCTATTAAAATATCAAGCCCTCTTCTTTTTACCTCTTCAAGGTGCACTCCCCACTGCGGTCTCATCAGCGCCAATGTGGAAAATAAAATACACAGTAAAATTAGTAGATATTTGACGTATATACGGTTTTTACTCCAATTAGTTACTAAGCTATTTAATAGGTGTACCTCTGCAAGGCGTGTCAAAAGGCGTTGTCTTTGTTTTAATGAATATATGTATAGGATTAAGACTATTAAAACTAGCCACAAGAAATTCCACATCTGTATATCTGCAAATCTCATGGTATCCTTCTAAGCACTGTTGTTTTCATAGCGACTTCAACAATAAGCAGCAAAAGCCCCGCAATTAAGAAATAGGTAAATAACTCACGGTACATGTAATAGTGCTTTTCTTCAAACGTTACCTTTTCAAGCTTATCTATTTCATTATATATGTTTATTAAAGAATCCATGTCGGTAGCCCGAAAATAACGTCCACCTGTGCGTTTAGCTATTGTCTCAAGGGTTGCCTCATCTATATCAATAATAACATTTCTATATCCGACAATGCCAAAGTCATTTGTAACAGGAAAAGGCACAGGTCCCTTTGAGCCAGCACCGATAGTGTAGACCTTAACACCCAAGGCCTTTGCAGCCTCTGCTGCTGTAAGCGGGGAAATGTTTCCAGCGTTATTCATCCCATCTGTAAGTAAAATGACAACCTTGCCCTTTGACTTTTTATCTTTAGCTGAGCCCTGAAGGCGCTGCAGTGCCGTAGCAAGCCCAAGCCCAACAGCCGTACCGTCTTCTATCATACCGATTTTAGCCCGCTCAAGATTATCTAAAAGCCAACTGCTATCTAACGTCATAGGGCTTAACGTATAGCTCTTGGATGCAAATACGACAATACCAATCCTATCCCCAGTGCGTTCTTTAATAAAAGACCGCACTACTTCCTTTACTGCCTCAAGCCGATTTTTTCTCTTACCACCTGATTCAAAATCCTCGGCAAGCATACTTGTTGAAATATCCACCGCTATTACGATTTCAATCCCCTCAGAATCCACCGATAATTCCTCTGTAACCGACTGCGGTCTTGATAGCGCTATAAGCATCAGACATATTATGACTATACGCAGATAAATCATCTTCCGATAAATGGTGATTTTCATGGAAGTTTTAAAGCCAGACAATAATGTCTCCGTTGAAAATATAATGGAAGGGGATATGTTTTTTTTATATCTCCACAGTACTAAAACTATTAAAATAGGTATTAAAATTAGCACTAACGGATTTTTAAATATCACTTACTCACCCCGTTTGCCTGCAAAGCGGGCTCTTTTGTTTCATCAATAAATGCCCTTGCCGATTTAAAACTTTCTTCTATCTCTATAGCTTTTGGCCCATAGTTGGCAAACTTCACCATATCTGCCCGTACCAGAAATTCTTTTAAAACCCCTTCTTCTTTTTTAGAAAGCAAACTGCCGTTTCTCACCTTTTCAAGAAACTCTTCCGTAGTCATATCCGGAGCATTTACGTTAAAGCGGTTTTCTATGTAATATCTTATGATAAGTGAAAGCTCGTAGAAAAACTCCTTAGTCATTCCCTTTTGAATGTAATCCTTCTGCTTAAGCGTATCAAGCGCTTCATAGGCTATTTCATGTGCTAAGCGTGTTGGCGTATGAAGTGGGAATTTGTTATTTTTTCTTTTATTATAAATATAAAAAATGGTCACGCCTAACAGTATCGCTAATAAAATGCCCAATATAATAGCATATAAATGCCAAGGGGTTTTCTTTTGCGGTGCCTTAATATCCCTAATATCGGAAATACTGCTATTTTGCCCACCTTCTTGTAACATGCTTTGCACTACTATACGGACATCATTCCACTTGGCTTCCTGCCACTTGTCTTCCCCTTTACGTTTATATTGGATGGTTTGACCCAAAATCACATAGTTACCTGCACTATAACCCCGTAGCTTAAACCACCGTAAAAAAACCTTAGCTGAGTCTTCAGCATTTTTCCCCGTATCTACAACCTCAAAACCATTAAATGCTCCATTTAGTAGCGGTAGCTCTATATCTACGTCTTTGTTGAGCCTTTCAACACTAACCGTATAGGTCAACGTATCGCCAATACTAACCGCCTGCTTATCCGTATAGGCAGTTACTTTTATGTCATTGCTCGTAGCTTTAACTAATGTAAAGCTTAATAAAATATACAATATAATAAAACCAACTCTTCCCATAAACGCAACTAACGTAAAGCTCTCCTTTGACGCATCTTGAAAAATTTAATAATCGTGTGGATGTATGGTCTATCCGTAAACACCTCTATATGGTCAACCTTGGTCGCTAAAAACGACTTAGTCCTTTTTTGCATTTTTTGTAAAGAGCGCTCTTTATATTCCTTTTTAAAAGCCGCACTTGAAGAGTCAACTAAAAAGCCATTGCCGCTTTCAGGATCAATAAACTCAACAATACCCACATCCGGTAAGGATAGCTCGGCCGGATCGGTTATGGTAACGGCTATTATATCATGCCTTTTATTTGCAATAGAGAGGGGTTTTTCGTAATCATTGGCAAAAAAATCGGAGATTATAAATACAATAGTCTTCCTCTTTATGACCTGAGTTAAATACTCAATAGCAAGCGAAATATTCGTACCACGTCCGTCGGATTTAAAGTAAATAGCCTCGCGTATTAAAAGTAAAACGTGCTTAAGCCCTTTAGCAGGCGGAATGAATTTTTCAATTTTATCAGTAAAGGTTATAAGCCCCACCTTATCGTTATTTTTAATAGCAGAAAAGGCTAAAACCGAACATATCTCAGCTGCCAAGTTGCGTTTTAACTGGTTAACAGTAGCAAAGGAAAGAGATTGCGATAGGTCTAACAAAAACATTAAGGTAAGCTCACGCTCTTCAACAAATTTTTTAATAAAAGGCTCCCCTCCCATCCTCGCCGTAACGTTCCAGTCTATAAGCCTAATATCATCGCCCGGTTGATAGGTTCTCACTTCATCAAATTCCATCCCCCGACCCTTAAAAACACTGTGATACTGCCCCGAAAAAGCCTCCGTAACCAGCCGACTTGTCTTTACCTGTATACGTTTTATATATTTAAGCGCTTGTGTTGGTATCATAATAAATCTTTAAGGAACCTCTACTTCTTCAAGCAGGCGTTTAATTATGTCCTCCGAGGTCTTATCCTCAGCTTCTGACTCATAGCTTACAATTATCCTGTGCCGTAAAACATCTGCTGCTATGGACTTAACATCCTGCGGCGTAACAAACCCCCTGCCTTGAATAAATGCAAACGCCTTAGCGCAAAGCGCTAAGTAAATAGTAGCCCTTGGAGATGCCCCATATGAAATTAACCCATCCAGATCATGCAAATTATAATCCTTAGGCTGCCTTGAAGCAAATACGATGTCTACAATGTAGCGCTCGATTTTGTCATCCATGTAGATTTCATCAACTATAGAGCGCGCTTTAAAAATATCCTGCGGTACAATCACAGGGTTTATCTCTATATGTTTGGATATGTGCCCCATACGCTTAAGAATAGCCAGTTCTTCATCTTTTTTAGGGTAAGTAATCCGTATTTTTAACATAAACCGGTCTGTCTGAGCCTCCGGCAAGGGATATGTCCCCTCCTGCTCTATTGGGTTTTGAGTAGCAAGCACTAAGAAAGGCTCATCTAACTTAAAGGTGTGCTGCCCAATAGTAACCTGGCGCTCCTGCATTGCCTCAAGCAGTGCACTTTGTACCTTTGCAGGGGCTCTGTTAATTTCATCGGCAAGTATTATATTTGAAAAAATAGGTCCCTTTCTTGTATTAAAAACCCCGTCTTTTGGATTATACACCAATGTACCAATCAAATCAGCAGGTAACAGGTCTGGCGTAAACTGTATGCGCTTAAACTCGGTTTTAATGGCATTTGATAGTGCCTTAACAGCCGTCGTTTTAGCAAGTCCCGGTACACCTTCTATAAGTATGTGCCCATTTGCCAAAAGACCTATCAAAAGGCGCTCAACTAAATATTTCTGCCCAATAATAACCTTTTCTATTTCGGAAATTAATATCTCTATAAAAGCACTTTCCCTCTTGACCTTTTCACTTATCAGCGTAATGTCTTCAGATGGCATATCGTTTTAAATACCTCCACTTGTTTATAACAAATAACATATCATGGTAACATAATAAATGTGAAGAAAACATGAATTATAGATTTTGGTTACAAATATTGTAATTTTCATCTTAATAATAAAGGTGCAATAGAAAAAGATATTAAAAATTGTCTTGACAAAGGGGTCCACCGTATCCATTGCAATAATATAAATGCGACTTATATGAATCTGTATGACTCTATAAAGATAAAAAGATAGGTTTGTGTTAAAATATGTTATGCGAAAGGTAATTATCTATCCGGGTGATGATGGGTATTGGGTTGCTGAATGCCCAAGCTTGCCAGGGTGTATTAGTCAGGGACACACAAGACGTGATGCTATTGAAAATATCAAAGATGCAATAGAATTATACCTTGAGGTATTGAAAGAAGATGGAAGGGTAATTCCAGATGATCAGCTTGAAGTACATACCATATGAGCAAACTTCCTTCCATTTCAGGTAAACAATGTGTTAAAGTTCTCGAAAAAACAGGTTTTATAATAAGGAGGCAAAGAAGTAGTCATATAGTAATTACAAAGGAGAATCCTTTTATGCAATTAGTAGTACCAGACCACAAAACTCTGGATAAGGGTACTTTACGAGCTATAATTAGACAATCCGGATTAACTGTAGATACATTTATTGCTTTACTTTTGGATTAGTTTATGTTGCAAAACGCTTAGTGGGGCTGAACTATTACGAAAAATCCAAGACTGAGATGCTACGTTGGCAATTTATTTTCTGGGCTAGCCAGATAGGTGTTACTTTTGCCCTCTTTAAGTTCTTTTTGAAGTAATGTTGACCTATATCAAGGTGCATTTTGTGGTGTGTTTGCAAATCATTACTCTTTAGTATATTTTTTCATTATTATAGAAAACTCAGCGCCTTCGCCCACATTTTTAACTATTAACTTACCACCCATATTGTTTTCTATTATTGTTTTTGACATGTAAAGTCCTAAGCCAGTCCCAGCATCTGGTTTTTTCGTTGAAAAATATGGGGTAAATATCTTATCCATAATATCATCTTTTATTCCGCCACCATTATCTTTTATTAATATACAGATATTGTCCCATTCTTCTGAACATAAGATATGTATATATCCTTCAAAAAAATGCCCATCAATAACACGCCTGTTTATTATTGCATCTTTAGAGTTATTAATTATATTAAGCAGCACTTGTTTAAATTCATTAGGATAGCCTATAGAGGACAACGTAATTTGTGGATTTGAGAAATCTTCTAATAATATCTTTATATTATTCTTTTTATACATTTCACTAAACATATCTACTAATTCGCTAATTGCTTGTTTTATACTAAAAACCACCTTTTTATTAGAGGGCTTAAGGAAATTCCTAAAATAATCTATTGTTTGAGACATAAAGTCTATTTGCTGCTTTATGGTCTCGGTGGATTCCTTGATATATTCCTCATTTAACTCGCCATAGTGATAGGCATCTTTTAAGTCTTGAACGTGTAAGAATATGGCATTTAATGGTTGTTTCCACTGGTGAGCTATTAAACCTATAATCTCTCCCATAGAGGCCATCTTAGACTGTTGGATTAGTATTTGCTCTTGGAGCTTATATTTTCTAATGCCTTCTGATATTTCAGCTCTGATGGTTTCTTCTAATATTTTACGTTGTGTAATATCTCTGCCTATTAATACAATAATGTTTGGATTAGCATCGTCATCTTTGACTATTGAGGCGGAATATTCAGTTGGAATAGTCTTCCCTGTTTTTGTTATTAAGGATAGTTCAAATTTGGCGCTACCTTCTTTGGTTATATCTTGAATTATCAAATAAAACTTTTTTAAATCTTCCCCTAAATAATACGAATTCGGCATCTTCATAACTGCAATTTCATCGTCATTATATCCCGATACATCACTGAAGACCTTATTCCATCGCAGGGCTTTACCATCGTTAACGTTGAAAACAAAGAACGTGTCTGTTAAGGCGTTTATTAACGTATCTGTAAAGTCTTTTTCTCTTCTAATAATATTTTCTGCTATATGTCTTTTGTCTATTTCTTTTTTTAACTCATCATTTGATATTAAAAGCTCCTGATATATACGTGCATTAGATATTGTAAGCCCAAGAATATTTATAATAGTTAATGATAAATTTAGGTAATGGGTTATATACTCCGGAAAGGTAATGCCATCAATTTCTATAATACCAAAGACAGTATCACAGCATTTAATGCGGAGTCTGAATCCTTGCCCTGATATTGTTAAGGCATAGTCTTCTTTAAAATTCATTATTAAATCAGTAACTATAAATTTGTTAATTGTGGCTGGAAACGTTCTTATTTCACAAGGCTTATCTTCTTTTATGGACACATAGATAATACGTAAAGGGGCGCATAGACTTCTAAATAAATCTATTATGTTGTCTATAGCAGTTGTTTCAGACATGGCAAATGTTATATTGCCTATGACATCAAAAACAAAGGCATAATCGGCAAGTCTTTTGTTGTGTTCGTTTATAACGTTTTCAGACACATTTGTACCCTAATAGAAAATAACGTATATAGTTCAGCCCCCACGTTGTCATTGCAAGCGTAGCGAACGTGCGCCTCCGCACCCTTCGTCGCTTACGCTCCTCGCAATGAGGTTGTGTCGCAAAAAGCAAAAAAGACTTATTCGAAGCAAAGAACCAACCATAGGCATTTAAAATAAAACAAATTCGTTTATTTGTTTCCTATTAAACTTACTCATCTCATTGTTATATTTCCATAGTATACTATTTTCTAAGTACTACGCTTAACAGTTCCTATGTGTTAATCTTTTAATTAATGTACTAACTCCCATTATGTAAGGTGGACTGATTTGTCAAGACCGTTTTTTTTATTTTTAGAGCAATCTGTATAATTAATGCAACTTATTATACCACTTTTATAGTTCGTACATAACTTTTATATTTTAAAATTATCTTTTAACTTTTCCCCTAGTTTTTTGAGCTATAATACTTTTTGTTTTATTGCTCTTTTTGCGACACAGCCTCAATGACAAAAGGGGATATTGTATCTTATCAAATCGCAATGCGCTATAATGGCAAACGATATTGGTTATATTATTCAATTAAGCGTTTTTTTAATAATTTTATAGCACAAAACCCTCCTAACATAATAAAAAACACTGCATACATTAAGTCAAAAACCATGATGGTAGGGTTAATATTACCAAGACAGATACCCCTTGATAGCCGTACAGCGTGTGTTAGTGGAAGAGCCTCTACGATTGGCAAGGCTATAGCTGGTAGCTCGTTTGTTGGAAAAACTGTCCCAGAAAAAAAGAACATTGGGGAAATAAATCCTGTGAAATAAAAGTTAAAGTGGTTTATGGTTTTTACATATGAGGTTATTATCATAGCCAGTACGGAAAACATCAAGCCTGTTAAAAACCCAACCAAAGGGGATAATAAACTCAATGGATTAGTAATAATGCCAAAAAGTGCCATAACTATAAGTACGGCGCTTGAAAAGAAAAGTCCTTTTGTGCCTGCCCAGATTATTTCTCCAATTAATAGGTCGTTAACGGTTATGGAAGCTGCAAGCATACCGTCGTATACTTTATCATAAACTAGGCGTATGAATGTGCCGAAGGTGCATTCAAAGGTTGCTGTAAACATTGCGGTGGAAACTACGAGTCCAGTTGCTAGAAACTGGAGATATTCGATGCCGTTTATTATATGTATGTATTTATTTAAGCCTAGGCCTATGCCAGCGAGGAATATTAGTGGTTCAAAAAAAGGTGGCGTTCCGTTACTATACAGGTGTTTTGTGTATACACGAACGTGTCTGTACCAAACAGCGTAGAGTCTTAATGTAAAACTTGGATAGGGCGCTATGGGTTGTATTTCTTGTATATTTTTTTTAATTTTTGGTTCATTCATTGTATCTCGTTTAAATACCTGCCTGTTGTTTTCAAAAAGATGTCCTCAAGGTTAGAGTGTCGTAGGTGATAGTTTATGCTGTCAAGATTATCTGTTATGTTTTTTAGGGTTTTATAATTGTCTGAATATAAATATATATTGTTTAGAAAAATTTCTTTCCTTATATCTTTCAAACTATCGGGATTTATCTTTAATTGTGTTACATTGTTTTTTTCGCGGATTTCAAGTACGTAGGCTTCTATATTGTTTTTAATCAGGTCGGTTGTAGTGCCTTCGATGACCTTTTTCCCTTGGTCCATGATTATCAATTCATCGCAAAGCTGAAAGGCTTCATCCATGTAATGGGTTGTTATTAGTATTGTTATACCTTCTTTTTTTAACTGTCTAAGTTTATTCCAAAGCATATGTCGTACTTGAGGGTCAAGACCGGTTGTTGGTTCATCAAGTATAAGTAGTTTTGGTTTATTAATAAGAGCCCTTGATATTACGAGTCGTCTTTTCATCCCGCCGGATAGTTCCTTAATATTAGCATTTGCCTTATCCGTTAGTTCCATGAAATCAAGTAAGTCTGTAATTGTTTTATTAGCAATGGTTTTATTAATGCCGTAGAGCTTTGCATAGATTAATAAATTTTCTTTTACGGTTAGCTCTTGGTCTAAGTTATCAGTTTGTGGTACAACGCCGCAAAGGTATTTTATCTGAAGCTCATCTTTTACCGGGTCAAAGCCAAACACGCTTATACTACTGTTTGGCACGTTATCTCTTATGCTGGCACCGTAAATCATCTTCATTAGCGATGTCTTACCTGCCCCATTTGGTCCTAAGAGCCCAAAACACGTTGAGCCTCTCACTATGAAGCTTATGCCCTTTACAGCCTTAAGTGCCTCCTTTTGGCTGCGATATGTTTTTTGAGCATTTTCGACTTTTATAACTATTTGTTCCATCAATATATCTGCATATCTACTATTTATAGTTTTTAAATTGCAGTCCTAAATCGAAATCCTTTGCCTTAAGTGCTGTCATTATTGTTTGCAGGTCATCAATCTTCTTCCCTTTGACGCGTACTTGGTCTTTTCTAATTTCAGCAGTTACTTTTAATTTCATATCCTTTATAAGTTTAACCATTTCTTTAGCCTTTTCTGTTGGTATGCCTTGTTGCAAGTTAACTTCCTGTTTAACTGTATTGCTGGCGGCAGGTTCGATTTTCCCATAATTTAGGGATTTTAGTGGTACATTTCTCTTTACTAATTTAGTTTGCAGTATGTCTGTAATGCCTTTTAGGTGGTACTCATCGTCTGCTGATAGTGTTAGCTTGCCCTCATCTTTATCAAAATCAATAGAGCATTTACTGCCCTTTAAATCAAACCTCTGGTTGATTTCCTTTATAGTTTGGTTTACGGCATTTGATACCTCTTGGCTATCTACCTCACACACTACATCAAAAAAATGTTCATCAGCCATAATAACAATCCTCCTTAAGTTTTTCTACTACTTTAATTTTTTCAGTTCTTCGATAACCGAGTCCTCATTGGCTTCTATTGTATTTGGGCGTACCTTGTCAAGGTCTATATCAATAATATCATTTATAACTTGACAGGTTGGTATTGGAATTTTTTTAGATGAGTGCTCAATAAAGTTATAAAATTTTGCCGGTGCCGCTGTTTCAAGTACTACGATAATAGAGTCGTTTTTACTAAAATACTGTCTAAATCTATAGCATGCAGCCACGCCTATGGCGCCGTGCGGCTCTATTGTGATGCCGTATTTATTCCAAAATCTAAGTATATGTCCTTCTATGTCTTCCTCTGTTATAACGTCCTCAGCAAAGATGTCCTTTTGCAGCCTTTCCATTACACTGTCTGCGATGTCTTTTTTGCTTGAAAGAACGAGTGGTATATTTTCAGGGGCTTCACCGTAAAACGATAAAATGCGCTCTAAATTAGATGGTACGGCTATATCCATAGCACTTGCCGGTGTTTTTCTATATGAAAGACTGCCAATGCACGTGCCTTTGCCAACTACGTTAGCAAAGATATTGTTTGCATTTGTAGCCGATATTAACATATCCAGTGGTAGCCCCATGTGCTTTGCAATGAGGCCTGCTGTTAGGTTGCCAAGGTTACCCGATGGCACTGATACGGATATGGGTGTGTGTGGATATGTCTTAATGCACCGAGACCAGACGTAAAAATAGTATACAAGCTGTGGCAGTAGTCTCCATATGGAGATAGAGTTAGCCGATGTTAAGTTAAATTGTTTACGCACATGTTTACTATTTAGTAGCGATTTAGCTAATCGCTGGCAGTCATCGAAATTACCATTAACTGGCACAGCCCGTACGTTGTTGCTGATGGAGAGCATTTGTTTTTCCTGTATAACGGAGACACCTGCGGCAGGGTAGAGTACGAGGACGTATGTGTTTGGCACTTTATAGAAAGCTCGTTGTATTGCCGTGCCGGTGTCGCCGGAGGTTGCCACTATAATTATCTTTTCTTCATGAACGTTGCTAAGATAATAACTCATTAAGCGGGCAAGAAATAGTGCTGCAAAATCTTTAAAGCTAGCCGTAGGTCCTCTATCTAACCATGCTATAACTATGTTTTCCTCCGGTGCGTTTTCTAATGGAATAGTTATATCCTTATAGGCATCCGTACAAATAGTTAATAAAGCCTCATCGTCTATATCCTCTTGTGGGAGATAACCTCTTAGTAGTATCCATGCCATATGGGCATAGTTAAGCGCTGAGATGTCCTCCAGTTTGTCGGCTTCTATTTGTGGATAAGCGCACGGTAAAAACAGCCCTGAATCAGGCGCTAAGCCCATATCAAGTACTTCTTTCCAATTAAATATCCTTTTCCTTGTTCCACAGTCTCTTGTGGAAAAGAATTTCTTTGTATCGTTACTATGTTTAGGTAAAAGACGTTTTAACTTTGATAGGTCCACGGTTTCTCCCTTGTTAAGTGATTATCTGTTCTGGTTTTTGCGATAAACTTAGTTTTCGATTACTCATAGGTTTTTAACGCTTATTCGCTTAATATATATTATAAGAAACAAAACATCTTTTTCTACAAATATTTATAATTAAATTATTTTTCATGTGAAACAAAGAAGGTAATCTCCGCTTAGTTGATGTTTATAGTACTATTTTTACATTAACTAATAAGAAGTTTTTCTGTAATAGTGAGACTTTCAAGAACCTTTAGTCCCTTCTTTGTAAGTTTGTAGCATTTATCTTTGTCTTGTTCAATAATATTAGATTCCTTAAGCATTTTTAAATGAAAAGCCACCTTGGAGTTGTCATCAACGCCCAGTTCTTTAAAAATATCTGTAAAGCGGGTTTTCCCTTTAAGAGCAATGAACTTAATAGTTTTTCTCCGCAGTGAGTTTGATAGTGAACACATGATGTCGTCAAGGTTTACTTTTTTTATATTATCCTCATAGTTTTTTTCGTCTATTATTCGGTGTATTGCTGTGATTAACTCATCTGCTCCGAAGGATATATACTCGCATGCCCCTTTGTTTATTGCCTCTATCGCTGTATCTACTGTAGCATAGGCGGTAATCATTATTATTTTAGTCTTTGGGCTTCTTCTTTTAATCTCTGTGAGGACTTTTGCACAATTTAAATCTGGATTTACCACAGAAAGAAGTATTATATCATATGTTTCATTGGTAACATCATCCATAGCGTTAAGGGCACAGGCTGCTTTTTGTGCTATGAAGCCAGCGTGTTCAAATGTTTGTGCCATACTTTCTCTTGTCTTTTGATTATCATCAATTATTAATATTTTTTTCATATTGTATTATCATCAGCTTTTATTTATTAGATTTGAGCTTTTCTGACGCCCCTTTTATTGCCTAAACCGCTACCTTTTCCTAAACCGCTGATGTAAACTTTTTTCCTCCTTTATATCTGTTATCACCTTTCATCTATTTATTCTATTTCATCTATTTATTCTATTGTAGTATATTTAGTGTAATTTATACCAAAATAAAAATGGTTTGCAAAAAATAATAGCAGTATTTTTTATTATGTCTCATGAAATAGTGTTTTTTGGGGTTCAAGGGTGTGAGGGCAGCGCCCTCACTGTGTATTTGTTTCCTTATTATTTTTAATAATGCCTTGCAAACCTAATTTGTTTGGGTATAAAAGTTTAATATAATCCTTTGGAATTTAAAAAAGAGCCCATCTTCTTATCTGTTCCAAGTATATGTTGTGTTAGCCACTTTATAAGAAAATCCATTATCTCTATGGTAATTACCCTCTTGCCGTTTTCAATATCACATTTTAACTTTATAGCTTGTGATGCCAACTGTTCATGTTCGATTTTATGGGGCTTATAACCGGGGTAATTGTATGTTTCCATGAGTATTTCTTCAGTTTTAAAATGAGTATTTACGTATTCCACTAAACGTGTGAATATGTATTCTGTTTCACTATTACCTCTTCCCTGAAATTTGGCGCTATAAAGGTCATTTACTATACAAACCAGCTCCTTGTGCTCTGCATCTATGCGTTTTACATTAACTTTGTACAGGTCTTTCCATTTAAAAAGGGCTATTTGTTGCATTACCTTTATATTACCTTTTCTAAAGGTGCATGATTATTGTCGGATGTTGGCAATATTATAACAAATGTTGCACCATCTTTATTATTTATCACACTTAACTTGCCGGCCATATTTTTTTCTATGATTGTCTTTGCCATATACAGACCAAGGCCTGTGCCTTTGCCTTGTTCTTTTGTTGTAAAGTATGGCTCGTATATTCTTGATATGAGGTTATTCGGAATCCCTATGCCATCGTCTGAGAAATTTATAACAATATAATGTTTGTTCTGTTGAAAGGTTGGCTCTAGGTTTATATTAATATGGCCTACCATTTCAGGGTTTTGGCTTTTTTTTCTCTTTTCTATTATTGAATCTCTGGCATTATTTATAAGATTTATTATAACTTGTTTGAACTCATTAGGATAGCCTAATATGCCAGTTGAAAATGTCCCGTCGTATGCTACGCTAATGTCTATATAGTTGTTTTTTATTTGAGAGTAGATTAGAGATATTGCTTCATCTATTGCATCAACAAGTTTGAATTGAATTTTCTGTTTTGATGGTAAGAAGAAGTTCCTAAAATCATCTATAGTGGAAGACATGTATTGGATTTGCACCATAACCTTTGCAACAATACTATCAATATATGTTTTATCCATTTCGCCAAATTCGAAAGCATCCGGTATATCCTGTATTAATAGCCCAAGTGAATTTAGTGGCTGTCTCCATTGGTGGGCTATTGCACCAATCATTTCACCCATGGCAGCAAGTTTGGATTGCTCCATTAATAGGCGCTCCTTATGTTTGCCGTTTTCTATTTCTTGTTTAACCCTTTCTTCTAAATTACGGTTAAATTCATGCAGCTTTGCTTCCATGACCTTTTTTTCAGTTATATCGTCTTTAATTGCTATATAATTGGCTACAATTCCATTTGAGTCTGTAACTGGGGAGATTTTGGCAAATTCCCAATATAATTCACCATTTTTTTTCCGGTTCAGAAACTCCCCTTGCCATTGTTTTCCAGCTGTTATAGTTTCCCACAGTTCTTTGTATACATGGCGAGGGGTTTGCCCTGACTTTAATATTCGTGGATTTTTTCCATAGATTTCTTCTTTACAATAACCTGTTAAGATACAAAACTGTGGGTTTGCATACTCTATATTACCTTTTGCATCTGTAACTATAATGGAGCTTGGGCTGTTTTCAACGATAAGCTTATATAGTCGTAATTCATCTCCCACGTTTTTGACTCTATAATCATGGTTATTTGCCATATCTAAATTTATAAACCATTACTTTATTGTTTGCCTCTTTCTCTTTATTTTACGTTTATGTTGTTTTTTAATACAAGTATAATTTGATTAAGACGTGTTGTGGAGTACAAATTGGTAGTCCTGAATGGGTAGTGGTCATATAATATTTATACATGTCTGTCATTGCGAGCGCACCCTTCGTCGCTTGCGCTCCTCGCAATAACGAGGCATGGAGGCTGCACTATTACCTATTTTCTTAACTAGCTGTTGAGAAATAACACAATCGTCATACATATGTAACAGATTGTTTTTTATAATGAATTCACATTTTAAATGCCTGCATAGTTTTGGGCAGGGTGGATTGTAAAATCTCTCAAAGTTTTGGAGGAGTCAGTTATGAGAAAATTACTAGTAGCATCGTTAGTGTTTATGTTTTTATTTGCTACTTCTGCAGTGTCGTATGCAGCAAGGGATTACATTAACATAGTTGGTTCATCAACAGTGTATCCATTTGCAACGGTTGTTGCTGAGCAGTACGGGAAATCAACTAAGTTTAAGACGCCTAAGGTGGAATCTACTGGTACTGGTGGTGGTTTAAAGTTATTTTGTGGTGGGGTTGGGGTTGAGCATCCGGATATAGCAAATGCCTCAAGGCGGATTAAGGCGTCGGAGGTTGAGATGTGTGGTAAAAATGGTGTTAAAGATATTATTGAGGCTAAAATTGGTTATGATGGCATAGTTATTGCTAATTCCAAAAATGCTCCTTTAATGAAGTTAACAACCAAAGATATTTTCTTAGCGTTAGTAAAAGATGTGCCAACCGATAAGGCTGATGAGCTTAAGCCTAATCCACATAAGACATGGAAGGATGTAAACCCTGAGTTGCCTGATGTTAAGATTGAAGTGCTGGGGCCGCCGCCTACTTCTGGGACTCGTGATGCCTTTGTTGAGCTTGCCATGGAAAGTGGTTGTAAGGAGTTTGCTTGGGTTAAGGAATTAAAGGATGAGAAAAAGTTTAAGGCCATCTGTCATGCTGTAAGGGAAGATGGGGCTTATATAGAAGCCGGTGAAAATGATACGCTTATAGTAAAGAAACTAGCTGCTAATTCAAATGCCTTTGGTATTTTTGGGTTTTCGTTTCTTGAACAGAGTATGGATAAAATCCAAGGCAGCGTAATTGCTGGGGTTGAGCCAACTTTTGACAATATTGCAAGCAGCAAATATCCTATTTCCCGTCCACTTTATTTTTATGTTAAAAAAGCCCATGTAGATATGATACCGGGCATTAAGGAATATTTAAAGGAATTTACAAGTGAAAAGGCATGGGGACCTGATGGTTATCTTGTTGACAAGGGGCTTATACCAATGCCTCCGGCAGAACGGGAAAAATACGAAAAATCGGTGAATGCCCTTGAAAATTTATCCCTATAGCCGTTAAACTATTAGCCGAAAATAATGCAAATAACAAATATTTTGATAATTGTAACTTTACTTGCATTAACAGGCTTTTACTGTGGTAAAAGACTGGCAGGGAAGCAGGCAAAGACTTCTGGGGTTAGGCTTCATTCCCTGCCAAATTACTATGGGTTTTATGTTGCCTTATGGTGTATTATTCCAGCGTCCTTGATACTTGCCCTATGGTTAATGTTGGAAGACAAGATTGTTACTAAATTAGTCATATCTGATTTGCCCTCAGAAATTAAAGCTGTTTCTTATGACCGTATGAGTCTTATTATTAATGATATTAAAAACGTGGCTGTTGGACATATAGCTGATGATAGCTCACGCAGTGAGTACGTAATAAATGCTGCCGTTCATTATAATAGATTAAAAGAAATAAGCTCGATGTGCATATTTGGCGTAATCTTATCATGTTCTATTGGTGGGTTAACACTCGGACGTCGGTTTATATCTCCATTACTGCCTGCCAGAAATAAAGTGGAATTTGTTGTTGAACTTTTGCTTATTGTATGTTCAACTGTTGCTATTTTTACAACTATTGGCATAGTGCTTTCGGTTTTATTTGAAGCTATTAGGTTTTTTAAGCATGTCCATATATTAGATTTCTTATTTGGTCTTGAGTGGAGTCCGCAAATGGCTATAAGGGCAGACCAAATAGGTGCGGCTGGGGCTTTTGGTATCATTCCTCTACTTTCAGGGACGCTGTTAATATCTGCTATTTCAATGTGTGTAGCTGTGCCGGTGGGGATTATGTCTGCTGTGTATATGTCTGAGTACGCAAGGCCAGAGTTTAGGGCTACGGTCAAACCGTTACTTGAGATACTTGCAGGTATTCCGACTGTTGTTTACGGGTTTTTTGCAGCATTAGTGGTTGGGCCTTTTTTGCGCACTATCGGTGAGGCCATTGGTCTTGATGTTGCCTCGGAAAGTGCGCTGGCTGCTGGTCTTGTTATGGGTGTTATGATAGTGCCGTTGATTTCCTCACTATCTGATGACGTTATAAATGCAGTGCCACAGAGTTTGCGTGATGCCTCTTATGCTATTGGGGCTACTAAGTCTGAGACCATTATTCATGTGCTTTTACAAGCCGCCTTGCCGGGTATTGTTGGTAGCGTGCTGCTTGCTGTTTCGCGGGCTATTGGGGAAACTATGATTGTGGTTATGGCCGCAGGGCTTACTGCTAATTTGACGGCTAATCCGCTTGCTTCAGTTACCACGGTTACGGTGCAAATTGTTACCTTGCTTATTGGAGACCAGGAGTTTGACAGTCCAAAGACGCTTGCTGCCTTTGCCCTTGGTCTTGTATTGTTTATTATTACGCTATTACTTAATGTTATAGCGCTCTATGTTGTCAGAAAGTATCGGGAGCAGTATGAGTAAAAATATGAGGGAAATATTGAGGGAAATATTATAGATGACTCAAGAAGAACGGAAGCGCCTGATAGAGCAACGATTGAAAAAACGGTACTTAAAGGAAAAGGTCTTTCGCAGTATTGGGCTTTTGGCTGTGTTAGCGGCTCTCTCCATGCTATTTATCCTTTTTGCAACTATTATATTGAGCGGCTATCGCTCATTTCAACAGACCTACATTAGGCTTAATGTCCTTTTAGATAAAACAGTGATAGCCCCATCTGGTAGTGCAAACGATGACGATATATTTAGTGCCGATTATGTGGCACTTCTTAAGGCAACTCTTAAAGACATGTTCCCTGAGGTTAGTAGTAGACAGGAAAAAAAGATGCTTTACTCGCTCTTAAGCTCAGGGGCTTCAATGCAAGTGATGGATTTTGTCATGCAAAACAAAAACCTAATTGGTACAAAACAGACTATATGGGTAACGGCTGATGATGATTTTGACATGCTTATTAAAGGCTATATAAAGCGTAATGTACCGGAGGAAGAGCGGCGCATAAAAGACGTTCAATTAAAGTGGATAGATAAGATGATGGCACAAGGTAGAGTAGAAAAACGCTTTAATCTACCGTTTTTTATAAATGGAGACTCCAGAGAGCCGGAGTTGGCTGGCATACGTGGTGGTTTGGTTGGGACATTTTATACAATACTTGTCACACTGCTTCTTTCTTTTCCACTAGGTGTTGCTACGGCTGTGTATCTTGAAGAGTTTGCTCCACTTAATAGGTGGACTGATATTGTTGAAGTAAATATAAATAATCTAGCAGCAGTGCCATCAATAGTGTTTGGGCTTTTGGGGTTGGCTGTCTTTATAAATTTCTTTGGACTTCCACGATCATCTCCGTTAGTCGGTGGTTTGGTTTTGACTTTAGTAACCCTGCCGACTATAATAATAGCATCTCGTGCGGCATTAAAGGCAGTGCCGCCATCCATAAGGCATGCTGCTTTGGGCATAGGGGCTTCTAAAATGCAAGCCGTAATTCATCACGTAATACCGCTTGCGATGCCCGGTATGATGACAGGTACGATTATCGGTATGGCACGCGCACTTGGTGAAACTGCTTCTTTATTAATGATCGGTATGGTTGCCTTTATTGTAGAAACGCCTGCTGATATATTAGAGCCTGCTACGGTTTTGCCAGTGCAGATTTATCTATGGGCTGATAGTGCCGAGCTTGCTTTTGTGGAGCGTACCTCCATGGCTATTATGGTTTTACTGTGGTTTTTAATTGTTATGAATGGTGTGGCTATAGTGTTACGTAATAGATTTGAAAAACGTTGGTAGGAGAGAGGTCATATGGTTATAAATCTCGGAACTGTTGAGATAGGTCAAACTGCTGGCAGGCCGTTTCTTGATAAAAGTAAAGTTAAAATAGAAAATCGTAATGTTAATGTCTACTATGGTGAAAAACACGCTATTAAAAATGTGAGTCTTGACATTGGCTCAAATGAAGTTACTGCCTTTATAGGCCCATCAGGGTGCGGTAAATCTACATTCTTACGCTGTATAAACCGTATGAATGATACTATACTGACGTGCCGGGTTACCGGGGATATTAAAATTGAAGGGAAAAACATTTACAATAAAAGTGAAGATGTGGTTTTACTGCGTGCACGGGTAGGTATGGTCTTCCAAAAACCAAACCCCTATCCTAAATCAATTTATAATAATGTAGCCTATGGACCAAAAATTCATGGTCTGGCATGCACGAAGGCAGAGTTAGACGAAATAGTTGAAACAAGTCTAGCAAAAGCCGGGCTCTTTGAGGAAGTTAAAGACCGCTTAAGTCAGCCCGGCACTAGTCTTTCTGGTGGGCAACAACAACGGCTTTGTATTGCCCGCGCCATAGCAGTACAGCCAGAAATTATACTCATGGATGAACCGTGCTCAGCCCTTGATCCAATAGCTACAGCCAGAATCGAGGAACTTATTGACGAACTTTGCAGCAATTATACTATAATAATAGTAACTCATTCAATGCAACAAGCTGCCAGAGTATCCCAGCGGACTGCTTTTTTTCATCTAGGCTATCTTGTTGAATGTGATAAAACCGATAAAATATTCACAAAACCTGAACATGAACTTACGGAAGATTACATCACTGGCCGTTACGGTTAAGTAAAAAAGGGGGGAGCACAATGGAAGAACATAAAAATAATCAGTCTCTTAAACGGCACATCGTAAAAGTGTTTGATGAAGAGCTACAGACTCTGAGAGAAAACATACTACAGCTTGGTTTCCTTGCTAAAGAACAGTTGGCAAATGCCCTCTCTTCGCTTATTACGAAAAATCACGAACAAGCTGGTAAGGTGGTTTCGGCAGATAGTAATATAAATAAACTTGACCGTAAAATACAAACTATGGCGCTTACTATAATGGCAAGGCGTCAGCCAACAGCCGTAGATTTGCGCAGTATTATAGTTGCCCTTAAAATATCCTCTAAGATTGAACGTATTGCCGATTATGCTGCTAATATAGCGCAGCGTGTTATGCTCATCGGTAATGTGCCGCATCTTGACCCAGCCATACGGTCTATAATGAGGATAGGCAATATGACTATGGACCTTTTTAATAATGTGCTTGACTCATATAACGAAAGAGACATAGATAAGGCGATAAAGGTATGGTCAAGCGATGCCGAAGTGGACGATATGTACGTAAGCCTTTTACGCGAACTCCTAACCTATATGATGGAAGACCCACGACAAATAACGGTATGTACACATCTGCTGTTTATTGGTCGTAATCTTGAACGCATCGGTGATCATGCAACCAGTATAGCTGAAAACGTCCATTTTATGATAAAAGGCTGCCCTCCATCGGGAGAAAGACCAAAAGGCGTTCACTGGGGGGAAATTAATAACATAGACGTTTGAAAAAACAAAGAAAAAGATAAAGAATGCGGGAGAAGACTTTTTAGGCGAAAATGTGGGTAGGTGCGCCAGCTGTAAAGTTTTTTATCCGCACACCTTAAAAATAATAAGGAAATAAATACACAGTTGGAATCCCGCACAAGGGGCGCCGCCCCTTGAACCCCAAGAGCATTATATTTATGGAGTATAACAAAAAATATAGCTCTTATTTTTTGCAAACCATTTTTATTTTGGTATAGTAAAAGATAAGAGGAATAAGCACATAGATTACAAGCCAAAAGTTTTAGGAAAAGGTGTGGGGGGAAGAACCCTTTTTCTCGAAAAGGGTTTCCCCCCACTATCTTTTTTCCTTTAATTCCCCCTTTACTTATTCTTTTTTATTATGCTATTTTTCTAAAAAATTACTTTGGAGACAAAAATGGAAACTATAGTACTTGCCTACTCCGGTGGGCTTGACACGTCGGTAGCCATCAAGTGGTTAAAAGATAATTATAATGCCAATGTAGTGGCCTTTTGTGCGGATTTAGGGCAAGGTGAAGAGCTTGGCGGTATAGAGGAAAAGGCATTAAAAACCGGGGCTTCTAAGGTATACGTTGAGGACCTGAGGGAGGAGTTTGTTAGCGATTATGTTTTTCCTATGTTAAGGGCAAATGCTATTTATGAAAATTATTATATGCTTGGTACCTCTATTGCTAGACCGCTTATAGCCCAAAAACAGGTGGAGATAGCTAAAAAGGAAAATGCCCGTTACGTGGCTCATGGGGCTACGGGTAAGGGAAACGATCAGGTGCGTTTTGAGCTTACTTATTATGCCTTGATGCCAGATGTTAAGGTGATAGCGCCGTGGCGTGTTTGGCCTTTTAAGTCAAGAACATCACTTATTGAGTACTCTCAAGCAAATGGCATAGCGGTACAAGCCACTGCCGAAAAACCCTATAGTATGGATAGAAATGCCTTACATATTAGTTATGAAGGGGGCATACTTGAGGACCCGTGGGCGGAACCACCACAAGATATGTACGCGCTTATAGTGCCTATCCATAAAACACCGGATGTGCCAACGTACCTTGAGATAGATTACGAGGAAGGTAATCCGGTACGTTTAAACGGCGAGACACTTTCACCGTATAAGATGCTTGCTGCACTTAATAAAGTAGCCGGTGAGTATGGGGTCGGTCGGGTTGATATTGTTGAAAACAGGTATGTGGGGATTAAATCCCGTGGCGTATATGAAACACCGGGGGGTACGGTTATGCACCATGCGCACCGTGCCGTTGAGTCATTGACGCTTGATAGGGAAGTGCTACATCTGCGAGATTCTCTTATTAATCAATATGCCGGTATGGTTTATAATGGTTATTGGTTTTCACCGGAGAGAAAGGCCTTGCAGGTCTTTACGGATAATATCCAAAAACGTGTGACTGGTACGGTAAGGATTAAGCTTTATAAGGGTAACTGTACGGTTGTTGGAAGGAAATCACCTGTGTCTTTATATAATATGGAGTTAGCAACCTTTGAAGAAGAAGCACTGTACGACCAACGAGATGCTGCTGGTTTTATTAAATTAAATGCCCTGAGACTTATGCTTGGTAAGGACATATAAATAAGTGGGAATTGCTTTTGAATGACGAACTTAAATCTCTCATAGCGTTATCCACTTTAAACGACATAGGGCCGGGTACTATCAGAAAGCTTTTAACGCTGTTTGGTACGGCTGATAATGTGTTTAAATCAAGCATAGCAGAGCTTATGCAGGTGGAAGGGGTTGGTAAGGGTAGGGCGGAAAGCATAGCGACCTTTAATAAATGGTCAAAGGTTGATAAAATAATAGAGCGTCTTGAAGTAACGGGGACTAAGGTTATAACATCAACGGATGGGGTATTTCCAGAGCTTTTGCGGGAAATACCGAGCTGTCCGGTATTACTGTATGTGCGCGGTGATATTAAAAAAGAGGACCATTACGCCTTTGCTGTAGTGGGGTCTAGAAAGGCAAGTCACTATGGCATAAGTGTAACGGAAAAATTTACGCGTGAGCTATCGGAAGCTGGCTTTACAATAGTAAGTGGTCTTGCCCGTGGCATTGATTCCGTTGCCCACAGGCAGGCTATTAAAAGTAGCGCTAGAACTATTGCTGTATTAGGCTGTGGCGTTGACATAGCCTATCCACCGGAAAATGCTAATTTAATGGAAAGGATTGTTGAACGGGGGGCTGTTGTTTCCGAATACCCTCCGGGCACTAGACCGCATAAGGAGCACTTTCCGATAAGAAACCGGATTATTAGTGGTCTTTCCCTTGGTGTTTTAGTTACGGAGGCTACTAAAAAAAGTGGCTCGCTCATTACGGCATCAATTGCCATTGAGCAAAATCGTGAGGTCTTTGCAGTGCCGGGAAACATAATGTCCCCATCGGCTGCCGGGGCTCATAATCTAATAAAATCCGGCGCTAAGCTTGTACAGGGCATTGAAGATATTATAAATGAACTATCCCCGCTTTTAAAGGGATTTATTAGACAAGACCAGCAAGAGTACCACAAGAGCGCTCAGGATAAGAGTGCGCATTTATTAAATGAGGATGAGCAAATGCTCTGTAAGGCAATGTCGTTGGAGCCAACGCACATAGATGATATAACAAGACTTTGTGGTATGCCGACGAATAAGGCACTTTCTATTTTATTGAATTTAGAACTTAGAGGCATTGTCAAGCAAGTAGAGGGGATGAATTTTCTGCTTATTTATTAGGAAGAAAAATATGTCTTTGATTTCTTGACATGGTTTGATACAATATATAAATCCAGCGTTTGGCGGGAATTAGTTTTTGGAGGAAAAAGTGCAAAAAAAATTCATAACACTCCTAAGGTTTATAGCAACAGAGCTCATTGACGGTAAGGTGTTTTTCGATTATCATGATATGGGTAATAATATTTTAGATGTGGCTATAAATGAATCCGATATACCTGACCTTCACAACGATTTGATAGACCTTGAGGGGATGAACATTATGAGCGATGAAGAAATAGATATGCTTAAATCGTTTTTGTCTTATGTGATGTTCAGTAAAACCAGGCTTGACTGGGAAGAGGTTTATAATATGATTTTTGGGAAGGGTAAAGTCGTTATATGGCATTAAAGGAAAAAAGCAGGCTTGTCATTGTAGAGTCCCCTGCTAAGGCGAAGACCATTAATAAAATACTGGGCAAAGATTATTTTGTGAAGGCTTCGGTGGGGCATATACTTGATTTGCCAAAAAAAGAATTAGGCGTTGATACGGAAAATGGTTTTAAACCGACATATGTAACAATTCCGGGTAAGGAAAAAACTATTGAAGACCTAAAAGAGGCTGCTAAGAAGGCCTCGGTCGTTTACCTAGCACCTGATCCAGATAGAGAGGGGGAGGCTATCGCATGGCATATTGCAGAGGTTATCGCTGTTAATGGCAAAAAGACTAATCTTCAGAAGGTCTACCGGATTACTTTTAACGAGATAACGGAAAAAGCGGTCAAAGAGGCTATAGAAAAGCCCTCGGAGATAGACCTCAATAAGGTAAACGCTCAACAAGCTCGGCGGGTGCTTGACCGTCTGGTTGGATACAGGCTGAGCCCATTTTTATGGAAGAAGGTACAACGTGGCTTAAGCGCTGGGAGGGTTCAGTCGGTATCCGTACGGCTTATTGTTGATAGGGAGCGCGAGATAGAGGCTTTTGTATCGCAGGAATATTGGAGTTTAATTGGGCTTTTTGATGGTCAGATACCACCTGTTTTTAATGCGCGTTTATTCAAGTACGAGGGCGAAACCGTTATTGAGCGCTCTGCAAAGGGCAATAAGTTTTTAATTACTAATGAAGCAAAGGCAAAGGAAATTAGGGAGCTTCTTGAAAAATCAACCTATAAGATTAAATCAGTAGAAAAAAAGGATAAGAAGCGTACACCGCTGCCGCCTTTTATAACAAGTACTTTACAGCAGGAGGCCTCGCGCCGCCTGAGATTTACTGCAAAACGGACCATGATGGTTGCTCAAAAGCTATACGAAGGCATTGAGCTTGGTCAAAAGGGCTCTGTTGGTCTTATCACATACATGAGGACGGACTCCACGCGTATAGCTGCTGAGGCGGTTGAGTGGGCACGGCAGTACATTAGTGAACGGTTTGGTAAGGAGTTTTTGCCAAAAACACCACATAAATTTAAAGTAAAGTCCTCGGCTCAAGAAGCTCACGAGGCCATTAGACCGACCTACAGTGAGTATACACCTGAAACCATCAAAACTTACCTAAAGCCTGAGCAGTTTGCCTTGTATGAGCTTATATGGAATCGGTTTATAGCAAGCCAGATGGCTCAAGCCCTGCTTGAACAAACCACCTTTGACATTGAAGATGCAAAGGCTCTGGCAATATTTCGGGCTAGTGGTACTATCATAAAATTTAAAGGGTTTTTAGCTCTTTACGATGAAACCGTAGAAAAAAATGACGATGAAGAAGATGCCGGTATTTTACCAGACCTGCAACAAGGTGCTCCTGTAGAGTTAAAGGAGCTTACTCCGAATCAGCACTTTACTCAGCCACCACCGAGATACACGGAGGCTACTCTTGTAAAAACGCTTGAGGAAAAGGGCATTGGTAGACCAAGTACGTATGCTGCTATTTTGTCTACCATAGAGGAGCGTAAGTACGTTGAAAAAACAGATGGTAAGTTTAAGCCAACGGAGCTTGGTAGTGTTGTCAATGACTTGCTTGTTGAGCGCTTTCCAAGGCTTTTAAACGTTAAATTTACAGCCGAGATGGAAAATGACCTTGATAAAATCGAGGAAGGGCAAGTGGTCTGGACAGATGTTATGAATGAGTTTTACCCATCGTTTAGTAAAGAACTTGAAAAGGCCTCGGAAGATCAAGAAAGGGTAAAACCTGTGGATAAACCGACGGATGTTATCTGCGAAAAGTGCCAAAGCCCTATGGTTTTGAAGTGGGGTAGGCATGGCAGGTTTTTAGCATGTTCTGCCTATCCGGATTGTAAAAATACCAAACAGCCCGCTGAAGATGCTGAAGACAGTGGTAAAGTGCGCCCCGTAGAGACTGAAACGAATGAAATCTGCGAAAAGTGCGGTTCTCCAATGGTAATAAAAGTGGGCAGATACGGTCGTTTCTTAGCCTGCTCTAAGTATCCGGATTGCAAAAATATGAAACCAATACCAACGGGCTTAAAATGTCCATTGGATGGTGGGGATGTAGTAGAACGAAAGACTAAAAAGGGCAAGTTATTTTATGGTTGCAGCAACTATCCGGATTGCAATTTTGCTACATGGCAAAAGCCTGTCATGCAGGAGTGTCCGGATTGTGGGACGCCGTTTTTGCTTGAAAAGAAAGATAAAAATGGTAATACTATACTATATTGCCAAAATAAGGGGTGTAAGTATAAAAAGGAAGTATAAAAGACCGCTATTAATATCTGTAACAGGGGCACACAGTGGAGCGGGAAAGACATCTTTGGCGTGTTTAATCCTTGAAAATCTAAAAGGCTCTTGGGGGGCTATTAAGTACACAAAGACGGCGGTTCTTTCAAGTGTAAGCGATGCTGTAGAGACCCTGCATCTTGAAAATAAGGATACGTCAAGGCTTGTAAGGGCTGGGGCTTTAAAGGTGCTGTGGATTCAATCACCAAGTGGGCAACAGCTAACTGAGTTACTTTCAAGGGCAATGGCTGAACTTAATTATATGGATGGGATACTGGTTGAGGGGAATTCACCTTCACGGTTGATGGAGTTTGATGTACGGTTTTTTGTTTTTGGTTATAAGTCGGCTGCCATAAAAGCTGGGGCAGAGGACTTATTGGAAAAGTCTTCTGTTGCTGTTTTTAATGGTAAATATTCTGATACACAAATGAAAGAGGTGTTGCGTCCGTATTCAGTGCAGAAATATTGTTGTATTTCGTTATATAATGTTAATGTAAAAGATGGCAGTAGTGAAGAAGGGCGAAAGATTTTGTTTGATGCCATTAAGTTAAGAGAGAGTGCTTTAAAAATGCAGTAGCAGTAAAAGATAAGAGGAATAACTATACCAAAAGAAGAATGGTTTGCAAAAAATAATAGTAGTATTTTTTATTATGTCTCATGAAATAGTGTTTTTGGGGTTCAAGGGGCGTAGCCCCTTGGGCGGGATTCCAAAGGGACGAGTCCCAGGGAGGTGCGCCTCCGCATCTTTGGCGGGAGTGTGAGGGCAGCGCCCTCACTGTGTATTTGTTTCTTTTTTCTCGAAAAGTGTTTCCCGCGTTCTTCTCTTTTTTCAATAGTGGATTTTGAGCTTGGGAGTTTTTAAATGATATTAACCTTTGAATTAGCGTTAACTTGCTATTTTGCAGCAGCAATAATTAGTGTTGGTGAAATTATAAAGGGTTCAAGGGCGCTTTCAAAAATTTGTCTGATACTTTGCGCTATTGGCTTTATATTTCACACAATAAACGTGATTTTGCGTTTTAAGGAAGCAGGGCATTTGCCCATAGCAAGCATGCACGATGCTGTTTCTTTTTTCACATGGAGTATTGTACTATTGTTTTTTGTAATAGAGTACAAATATCGGATTGGCCTTTTGGGTTCTTTTATAATGCCCGGTGTCTTTGTTTTTATGTTATCATCATCTATATTACCAAGACAGTTAAAACCATTAGACCCGCTATTGCAGAGCTCGTGGCTGTGGATACACACTGTTTTGGCTTTTATTGGGGATGCTGCCTTTGCTTTGGCTTGTGGAGTAGGTATTATGTATCTTACACAGGAACGTTTTGTTAAAAGGAAAAAACTTGGTAATTTATTCCATAGGCTGCCAAGCCTTCAAAAACTTGATGAGATAAACCACCGATTAATAACCATAGGTTTTCCGCTTCTTACACTGGCAATAATAACGGGTGCCGTTTGGTCTCAATCTGTACTGGGGACGTTTTGGCGCTGGGACCCTAAAGAAGTGTGGTCTTTGATCACATGGCTTATTTACGCCGTGGTACTACACACAAGGATAACATCGTGGGGACGCGGGCGACGAGCCGCTGTACTGTCCGTTGTTGGTTTTGTTGTAGTGCTGTTTACCTTCTTTGGCGTTACTTTTTTATTAAAAGGATACCATAGGTTTTCATGAACATTCATGTAATAGGATTAAATCACAAAACTGCTGATGTCAGCATACGTGAAAAGATAGCCTTTAACGGTGATAAGTATGTTAAAGGGCTTGAGGAAATTAATAGTTTACATAATGTGGAAGAGGCCGTACTTTTATCAACATGTAACCGAGTAGAACTCTATGTGTATGCTAATGGTAAAAGTGGCATCAATGAAGAGGTTACAGATTTCCTGTCAACTTTTCACAATGTTGAAAAAGACAAATTAAACGATACACTGTACACGTATGACGGTGTTGAAGCAGTACGCCATGTGTTTAGGGTAGCCTCCAGCCTTGATTCAATGGTAGTTGGTGAGCCCCAAATTCTTGGCCAATTAAAGGATGCCTTTGATGAAGCACTAAGCCATAATACGTCAGGGGCTGTTTTAAATAAGCTAATGAAAAAGGCTATATCCGTTGCTAAACGTGTACGCACGGAGACAAGTATAGCTGAAAATGCGGTTTCTATCAGTTATGCTGCTGTAGAACTTGCTAAAAAAATCTTTACATCATTAGACGGCCTTGTGTGTATGCTCCTTGGTGCTGGTGAAATGGCAGAGCTTTCAGCAAAGCATCTACGGTCAAGTGGTGTAAAAGAAATAATCGTTGCAAACAGGACATTTGAACGTGCCTGTGTAATAGCCGCTGAGGTTAACGGTAGACCAATTGACTTTAATACCTTTAAAGAGGAAATGAAAAATACTGATATTGTTATCTGTTCAACTGGTGCTCCAACCTACGTTGTCTCAAAAAAGGATATGGAAAGTGTTATAAAAAGAAGGCGCAATAAACCTATTTTTATGATAGATATTTCAGTCCCCCGTAACCTTGACCCGGATATTAACAATATAGATAACGTATATCTGTATGATATAGACGACCTCCAAGGTGTGGTTGACTCTAACGTAAATGCTAGACTAACTGAAGCTGTAAAGGCTGAAAAAATTGTAGATGAAGAACTCCAGACCTTTGAGCGCTGGTTTTATTCAAGAAACGCTGTGCCTACAATTGTGTCTTTAAGACAAATTGCTGAAAATATTAAAAACGATGAGCTTGAAAAACTATTTAATAAAATAAGCGGTTTTGACGACAAAGAAAAACAAGCCATAGAACAAATGGCAAATACTATCGTAAATAAACTTATCCACCCACCAACCGCTGCTCTAAAGGAAGATACCGATGACCGCGATATGCTTATTGAAACTGTAAGACGTATCTACAGCCTAAACGGCAAAGAATAAAGGAAAAAAAGAAAAGAATAAAGAAGGAAAAGAAAGAAAAGAAAAAGAAAGAAAGAAAAGAAAAAAAGAAAAAGAAAGAAAGAAAAAGAAAGAAGATTAGAGGATGCGGGGGGAAACCCTTTTAGGCAAAAGGGGTGCGGAGGCGCACCTCCCTGTTGTCCCCCCCTTACGGGAGTGCGCCTACGCACTTCCTAAAACTTTTGTCTCGCAGGTGTTCATAACATATATATGTATAGGCAGGCAACTAGTCGTTATCGCTATTGAGTTTTGCTAACAATCTCAGTATTTCAATATAAAGCCAAACAAGGGTAACCATAAGACCAAAAGCGCCATACCATTCCATATACTTAGGAGCGCCACCAGCAGCACCCTTAACAATAAAATCAAAATCCAGTACAAGATTTAATGCTGCAACAACCACTACAATTAAACTAAATATAATGCCAATTGTACCACTGCCAAAGATGCCGGGTATCTGTATCCCAAAAAGTCCTAACAAAAAAGACACAAAATAGACAAGAAAAAGAGCACTCGTTGCAGCGATAACGCCCATCTTAAAGCGTTCCGATACCCTAATAAGGCCAGACTTAAAGGCAACAAGCAAGCACAGCAGTGTGCCAAAGGATAGGCTTACTGCTTGAAATGCAATACCCGGATAGCGTGCCTCAAACATAGCCGAAATGCCACCAAGAAAAAGCCCCTCCAATAGGGCATATAAAGGCGCTGTAAACGCCGACCATTCATTTTTAAATATTGTTATTATTGAAACAATAAACCCGCCGATAGCTCCTCCTATCATATAAGGAAAAATATTCGCCTGCCCTCCGCTATAAAACATCTTCCAGACCCAAATTGATGAAACTATGGATAGTAGGATTAATATCAAGGTTTTATTTGCTGTGCCCTGCACGGTCATTAAATCTGAGGCATTGGCGTAATTCCTAACCTTATAAAAAGTCTCTGTCCCTAAAGCGGGATTTGCTGTCTTCATTGCTGCCCTCCTTTTTGGTTTGTATTGTAGTTATTTAAAATATTATAGCAGATTTTGGATTCAATATTGTTATAAAAAGATTAAAAGAGTCTCATATGCATGCAAATATATTCCTTTTTCTGCCATTATTGGTGCTATTATATCTCGTACAAAAGTCTGCTCAGTGTGTCCTTCTACAACTATATACACATTTGTACTACTCATAAACAGGACATCCTGTAAGAATATTTTTACACCAAAGCTCACCCAATGAATACTCTTCAAGCCACAAAGAAAGTTCATTTTCATTAAGCCGTTGAAAAACTGATGCACCGTCTTTGCGATCTACAACAATTATATCTTGTGGATTGAAATAATCAATCAGTGTTGGAGATTGAGTTGAAATAATCAGTTGAGTTTTTTTAGATGTAGCCTGTATTAATTCTGCAAGAATGTCAATAGCATAAGGATGTAAGCCTAGTTCAGGCTCATCAATAATAATGGTAGATGGCAAGGTTGGCTGCAATAAGGCTGTTGTTAAACAAATAAAACGAATTGTCCCATCTGAAAGATGGTGAGGTTTTAGTGGATAATCTGAGCCTTTTTGACGCCACCGAAGTCTAAGCTTGTCATTTTTGCTTGGTTTTAAAACAAAATCGTCAAAAAATGGTACAACAAGTCTAATTGTATCAATAATTTGTTCGTAAGTAGATTTATGTTCTTCCATTATGTCATATAGAAAAGGTGCAATATTGGCGGCATCAAACCGGAGATAATCATAGTCATCGAGTGTTTCAAAATGGCGCATTGCAGCCCATTTACTCGTATCATTAAAATGATAAATTTTACATGATGCAATAAAATCATATATATATCTTGCAATCTTAGACTTATCTTTTAGTAAATTTGGACGCCTTTGCCCACTTCCTATCTCCTTCCATACACCATTTTTTATTTCAAATGCCTCATTGTTAATTAGAAATGTATCCTCAGAAGTAGTAACCAATTTAAAACGGTAACCATTAGCCCCAAATTGTACCTGTCCTTCAATCTGTTTGGTGTTTTTTTGACCATTATACAAAAACGAACCACTACCTCCGTAGTCTGCTATATATGTGTCCAAACTTGAGTACTGGAGTTCTGGTATGTATGATGCTATCATAGCCCTGAGCATACGGAAAAAGTCAATAAAATTACTTTTCCCTGCACCATTACCACCAATGAGTATATTTAAATTTGCCAACTCAAGTTGTTCAAGAGCCTGAATAGACTTAAAACCCTTAATTGTTACGCTATTTATTGCTTGTGTATTCTTTGTTAACACCTATATACATCTCTCCGATGCCCGATAGTTAACACGGTTACCTCTTTTTTATCATCATCAATCTTATAAATGATGCGGTAGTTTCCGCTACAAATACGCCAACCTTCTCTGGCTATTAATTTTTTGGAACCATCTTGCCTTGGTTTTTCTTTAAGAGATTGTATTGCTCTCTTAACGTTTTTCAATGTCTCACCATTCAAATTAGACAGCGCTTTCTGCGCTCTCCTTGACATGAGAACATTATAATAATTCATTTCTTATTTAATTCAATACTTGGTCTATTTTTTTAGTTATCATTAAAATGAGAAATGATAAATTACTTTTTGTTTACTTCAATTTCTCTGATAGCCTGGTCTAAAGGTATCACTTCGTCTCCTGAGGCCGTTGCCTCATCATAGGCTCGAATGGATTCCAATTCTTCCAACTCTTTAAGTATTTTTTTATAATCCTCTATCGAAAGAATTACTTCTGTACACTTCCCATTATTGTCTATAATGAATTTTTCAGTAAAAACGTTCATTTTCCTCCTCTTTAATATAAAAGTTACCAACTCACTTTTATTTATTATAACAAGGTTACCACCGTAAAGCAATACAGCTCGGCATAAATTTTAAAAATATTGTATAATAAAATTATAATAACTGCTTACTGTACGAAGCAAAGTAAGTAAATGGCTACATATCTTTTAAGATACTTTAAATCTGCCTTAAATAATTTCCACTGTTGTTTAGACATCCTTACTGCTTTAAGTCTAGAGCCTTGAAACAAAATCCTTGCACATATTAGCCACACTACCAGCATTGCTTCTCTACATAAACCAAGCGCTTCTAAGATGCCAAGCCT
>JAGYWI010000028.1 GCA_018606805.1 Candidatus Magnetomicrobium cryptolimnococcus | reverse complement strand
TTGGAGGTCATTAAAATATGAGGAGGTGTATATAAAAGATTACCAGAGCGTCAAAGAGGCCAGAAATGGCATTAGTAACTATGTGGAATTATATAACAACAAAAGACATCACCAGGCTCTTTGATACAAGAAACCAATAGATGTATATTTGAACGGCTTTAACTAAAAAAATGTTAAAGGAGAAGTAACAAAAAGATATTAAAAATTGTCTTGACAAAGGGGTCCACCATACCAAAAATACCTCAAGTATGTACTCAGAGTGGGTAAGTACCGATCTATAATGAAATAGCAATTTTTATGCCATATTTCAAACTACTACCTCTGAATAGTTACAAATAGTTTAAAATAAAATATAAAGAGCCCACCTTAGAAAGCATACAGGAATACTTATTTTGAATCTATCTTAGTAATGCCATCCCATGATTCATCAGGAGGAGTTTCCAATAATTCAAGGCAACGTTTTAGATATATATCAATAACAACATCTCCTTTTAACTGTTTTTCTAATGACTGTAATATCCGAATAGCTTCCACCCAATTACGTTGCCTATATAGGGCAATTGCCTCATTAAAGGTTTCAAGGGTCTTAAATTTTATTTTTTTAATTTCCTCCGGCTCACTGTCAAAGACTTCGTAAAGTGTGGTAGTGTTCTTTTTTCCCTTAAGCCATACAACATCAATTTCTCTTATAAAATATTTGGAAGACTCTATAAGGCTATTATATGTGTCAGAGGTTATAATTATAGGAGTATTATACCATTTAGTTAACCGTTCAACCCTTGAAGTAATATTTACAGCATCACCCACCACAGTTGTTTCCATTCTATTTAAAAATCCTATAGTTCCAAGAGTTACCTTTCCAGTATTTATTCCTATACCTATACTGATAGGGTGATAGTTAGACTTTTGTCTATAGATGTTATATATTTTTAATGTTTCTTGTATGCCAATGGCACATTTAAGTGCATTATCCGTAAACCCAGTGTCATGTTCAGAAAACAGCACCATGATTGCATCCCCTATAAATTTATCAATGAAACCACCGCTTTTCATTATATTTGGACCAATAAACCACAAATAGTTATTAAGAAAGTTAAATGTCTCATACGATGTCATTGATTCCGAAAGGTTGGTAAAGTTTCTAATATCTGCAAAAAGTATTGTCATTAATTCCTTGGAGGCATCCCCTATTTTTATATCCTCCGCCTCTTCTTTGCCTAAATGGCGTAGAAATTGCTTAGGGACAAATTTTTCAAACGTGAGTTTTTTATCTTCAAGTTTCTTATAATACTCTTTTCGTTCGGTTATATCTCGAATAATCCCGCATGCGTACCATTTGCTTTTAACTTTGGATGCTGATACGGATAGCTCTATAGGGATTTCCACCCCATCTTTTCTTATTGCAGTCAACTCTAACGTATTATTGCTGACAACGCCGCTGTCAGCTTCTTCGGATACAGAGAATCCTTTCTTATAATTTTCATAAGATTTTTTAGGGGCAAGTAATAAGTGTATGTTTTTTCCGTAAATTTCATTAAATGTATAACCAAATATCCGCTGAGCAGATTTGTTCCAAAAAGAAATATTTCCTTCATCGTCTATCAATATAATGGCATCCTGTGCTGATGTGGTTATGCTTCTGAACTTCTCCTCACTTTCCCTAAGCAGTTGCTCTGTTCGTTTACGCTCTTGAATTTCAAGTTCAAGGGCATTATTAGCCTCCTCTAATTGTTTTATATGTGTATATGACCTTAAAGATGCAACAACAACAGTAAGAAGCTTTTCTATGGTTAATTCATTTTTTGTTTTATAGGCATTGATGTCATAATTTAAAACTATTTTTTCTTCCGGTGCTTGTCCCGGCTGCCCTGTACGAAGTATAATCCTTACAGCACTATTTTGCATGTTATTGCGTATGTATTCTACCACATGGAGTCCTGCATCATCCTCTTCCATTACAATATCTAAGAGAATTAAGGCAGTATCGGGGTGTTTCTGTATCAACTGATTAGCCTCTTGTTTTGAAAAAGCGCTGATAAAAGATAAACCTTTTCCATCAAACGTGAAATCTTTAAGCACTATTTTAGTTATTGTATGCACTTCCGCATCATCATCTACAATCATAATTTTCCATGCGTTGTTGATTTGCTTTGAAATATTCAAATCTTCAGATTCAGGGGCAAAACACAGTTCATCTGTATCAATCATCATATCTGCCATCACCTATTTCAGTATCAATCGGTAATTCTAAAATAAACGTTGTACCGCTTCCTTCTATGCTACTGCAAAATATAGTACCTTTCAGGGTTTGGTGGACTAAATTAAAGACTATATTCAATCCAAGTCCAGTATTACCGTTTGAGCGATTAGTTGTAAAAAATGGATCAAATATCTTTTTCAAGTGTACTTGATTAATGCCTTTTCCATCATCAGTATATTTCATAATAAGCTTAGTTTTATCCATAGAGATGTCAATAAATATAACACCTTTATCGCTTTTTTCATAGGCATGAGTTAAAGAATTTATAACAAGGTTAGTTATGATTTGTGCAAATGCCCCCGGATAGCTTTCTATTTCAATATCAGAAGGGCAGTTTATATTGATTTGATGAGGAGTTTTCTTTATAGTTGGACTTAGGCTTATGAGCATTTCTTCAATGTAGTTCTTTATATTGAATCGTCTTTTATCAAGCACGATTTGATCTACAGATACCATTTTAAAGCTTTTGATTAAATCTCCTATACGCAAAAGATTTGAAGTAATAATATCAAAGTTTTCTATGGCAGTAGAAAAATAGTTTTCAAGTTCTGACCTTTTGAGAACATTCTGTCCAAAGGACGATACAATTTCTCCAGTTATCTTTTTTAGATATGAAGAGGAAGTAATTACAATACCAATGGGTGTGTTCATTTCATGTGCTACACCCGTAACTAACTGTCCCAAAGATGCCAGTTTTTCTGATTGAATCAACTGCTCTTGGCTTTGTTTTAGCTTTATAAGGGTATCTTCTAATTCTTTTTCCCGTAGTTTTCTCTTTTCCATCTCCTGTTTTAATGTTAAAATCGACTTTACCCTTACTATTAGTTCAACCTTGTTTATTGGCTTTGTCACATAATCCATAGCCCCAGCATCAAATGCCAATTGTAGGGATTTAGTGTCATTTTTGCCTGTAACCATAATAACCGGAATATCGCAAAGATGTGCAGTATTCTTAATTTTCTTACATGCCTCAATGCCGTCCATCCCCGGCATTTCTATATCCAGAAGAATAAGGGTAGTTTTGCTGTTTCCATCAGCACTGTTTAGATAATTAAACATATCGGTGGCAGATTCTTCAAATTGCAAGTCTTTAAACCCGTCTGATTTCAAAAATATCTCAAGCTGCTTTCTTACATGCGGTGAATCGTCAACTATAACTATACTACTCATATATGACCTCTATATTTTCAAGATAGCTTGAAAGCTCATTTAATAATTTATCTATCTTTTGAGCGTTTTTATCTGTCGAGGCATCTTCCAGCGCTAACCCAATGTCAGAAATTAAATCAAACCCATAACCCCCTCCAGCACCTTTCATCCTGTGCCCTAATGTCCTTATAATATCATAGTCTCCATTTTTCAACGCATCTTTCATATCGTGGATATCTTTACTGATATCGGTTAGAAAATCAGGTATAGATTCCTTAAATACTGCATCAACATAAACCGTACGCCTATCCTCATTATTTTTATTACTACCAAGTGTTGTGATACCTTCTTTATTTTCAGTGGTTTGAATCGTGCTATAAGTAAAGCTAAAGATGGTTTCTATAAGTTCTTTCTTTTTAGCAGGTTTTGTCAGATAAGCATTGCATCCTGCATCTATGCTCTTTTGCATATCTCCCTTTAGTGCATGAGCAGTCAGAGCTATAATTGGCACAGTGTCAAGTCCATTTTCCTTTTCAAATCGCCTTATCTCTTTTGTTGCTGTATAGCCATCAACTACTGGCATCTGCATATCCATCAACACAATGTCATATCTGTTAGTCTTAAATTTTCTAATAGCTATTTCTCCGTTTTCAGCTATGTCTATATGGCAAGGGGTTTCTCTTAGATATGCCTCTATAAGTATTTGGTTATAGGCATAATCTTCGACAAGTAATATTTTTATCTCACGTTGCCCCCCTTTATTGTCAATATTATCAATAATGGCAACATTTTCTACATCTTTATTTTGACTGCGCTTTACCTTACCCATTGATTTCATTATAGTTGTAAGCAGTAAGGTTGGATTTACAGGTTTTATAAGATATGCATCTATCCCCAACTGTTTAGCTCTGGCGATATCCCCATGCCTATTGTCTGATGTCAACATCATAACAGTAACGCCTTCCATTGATTCAATTTTCATCTTCTCCATTACATGGAAGCCATCCATCTCCGGCATACGACAATCTAAAAGCACCAAGTCATACGGTATGCCTGCGGCCTCAGCCCTTTTTAATTCTAAAATGCCATTACGGCCGTCATTCATCTCTGTTACTACAGCTCCCCACCTTAAAAGCATGTTTTTTAATATCATCCTGTTTGTATCATTATCATCTACAATAAGTGCTCTAATCCCATCTATATTTATTGGATGAACTTGCTGCTGTGGTTTTTTATCTTCCTTTGGAATTTCAAAAGGAACACTAAAGTAAAAAGTGCTTCCTACCCCAAGTTCACTCTCAACCCACACCTTACCCCCCGTCAGCTCTATCAGCCGTTTGGATATTGTTAACCCTAAGCCCGTTCCACCGTATTTGCGTGTAGTTGAAGAATCCACCTGTGAAAAACTCTCAAATATCGCAGACTGTTTTTCTTTTGGTATCCCAATCCCTGTATCTGAGACAGAAAACAACAAATCTCCAATATGCTTTTCTGGCTTTGCATTTTCAATATGTAAAACAATCTCTCCTTTTTCGGTAAATTTGACAGCATTACCAATTAAATTAAAGATTATCTGCCTTAGACGAAGGTGATCCCCCTTAAGATATAGTGGGACGTCCGGCATTATATTATAAATCAATTCAAGCCCTTTTTCATGTGCTCGCAAAGACAATACCTCACATGCCTTTTCAACTATTTCCCTTAAATCAAACTCAACCACCTCCAGCTCTAAATGCCCTGCCTCCACCTTGGATAGGTCAAGTATATCGTTAATAATGCCAAGAAGGTTTTCACCGGCTGCACTAAATATATGGACATATTGGCTCTGCTCAGCAGTCAAAGGTGTTTCAGAAAGTACTGACGCCATACCAAGTATTGCATTTAAGGGGGTTCTTATCTCATGGCTCATGCTTGCCAAGAAATCACTCTTCATAGTGTTGGCCTTTTCTGCTACCTCTTTAGCCTCCCTTAAAGCCTCCTCTATTTTTATTCGTTCCTCTATCTCTTTTTGAAGCCTCGCATTGGAAAGCTTTAGTTGCGCTGTACGCCGTCTAATTAATACAGTTAGAATAAGGACGACTAACATAAAATTCAGTATAATAAAAATAATCCACCATATGATACTTTTATATTTTCCATATAGTGTTTCCGGCAGGTTTATAATGATACTGTCATTTGGTATATCAGAGGGCTTAATCCCAAATCTATCCATCTGATTAAAATCAAACATATATTTGTTGGGGCTATCCATGATAATTGGTATTTTTTTAACATCTTCCCCATCTAAAATACGAATAGCCATCTCACCTGCTGTTTTACCTTGAAAATAAGCACTTACAAGCAACCCACCAACTATACCATGTCCTAAACTAAAATCCCATAACCCGTAAACAGGACGAGATGATGCCTTAGATATTAAGGATATACTGTCATCATATTCGTAAAAATAACCTTCTCTATCTCTAGCAAAAACGGCATATAGCACCACACTATCAAACTGTAAACGGTTAACAGTTTTTTGAATATCAGACATTTTAACATCTTGATAAAAAGTAAAATCAAGCTCCTTGTATCTGTCAATAACTTTTTCCATCTTTTCACGTATTACCCTGCCTGTTACTGTTGTATCAGTTACTATTACAACATGCTTTGTCAGTGGGTGTAACTTAAGTATCAATGCTATGTTTGATTCAAAGCTAGACTTTTCATTTACGCCAGTAAAAAAATCATAACCATTTAGCTCGGAAGGTTCTAAGTTATTTACACCACAAAATACAATTGGTGTATCAGGAAACAATTTGTTTCTATATTGTTTTATAAAATTAAAGGCATCATTATCACTAATAATAATCACATTAAATTTAATATTAACGAATTTAAGTTTGTATATTTCATAGAGTTTTTTATAATAGTCTTCAGTTTCTACTACCTGTTTAGCCCAAACGTATTCATAATAAATACGAACATCTCCCATAGATTTAAAAGCATCATTTATTCCCCTATTTACATCATCTGTCCATTTATATCCTTGGTGATAGGAACTAATAATGAGAACGTATTTTCTATAAATACTATCTTGTGCATATATAACACTATTAAAAATGATAATTGTAAAATAAAGAACTGATGTTATAATCAAAAAACGTATACTAAGTTCCTTAAGTAATGTCCCCTTGTGCGTTACCATTACTTGTAGATATTCATTGATATTCATAAAAGTTTTATTTTAGTAGGAAGGCTATTGTTCCAACATTAATATAAAATCTTTGACTAAATACCCAAACCTTCAACATTAAATCAAGAATCATAATATCATATTATCTATTTGATGTTCAAGTTTTTTAATTGATATACCCTCCATATGTTAAGATATAAGGGTTATTTAAAACACTTTTTTTCTATATCGGCAAAAAGTTTTTGCAAATGAAGTATTGAGAGGACTGCGTGTAATTGCTCAAATATGCACCTTAAAAAAGATAAACAGGCAAAAGTAAAGAGTGGCGGAAAACCTTTTTTAGCAAAAATGGTACGACTTTTCCACCTTGTCAATACTATTTTTTAAACATATAGTTAGTATGTTTATCAAGGTCAAATTGTCCTTTTAAATCTAACAGTTCATTAAATATGTCTCTTCCTTCTATGTCTACTATTTGTATAAGAAGTTTTTGCACTTCTGTAAAGGTATGGTCCATATTTAAAGCATCCATCAGGTATTCAACGGCATATTTTAATTGCTTACGGTCTGTTATTCTACTGTTGCTTTTAACATCCAGATGCCAGCGCCAATTGACAAGCCCCATTGATGCATAGTATTTTTTTATGTTTTTAGGGTCTACTTCTGAAGCCTTACCGTAAAATCTGAGTGCTTCACTAAAAATCTTTTTTTCAAGGTATGTCCTTGCGCTTTGGACATATTTTTCAACCATCTCTTGCTTATCTTCCGAAAGATACCCTATGGCAGATGCCGCAATAACACCTTCTTTTTTCAATTCTTCTATTATTGTATTTTTTTCAGCTATTTTATACGGATACTGGTCTATTACTTCATTAAATAACTCATCCGCTTCATGGTGTTTGCCCATTATCATATAGACTCTGGCCTCCTGTATAAGCCAGCGTGGATTAATAGAGCTTAAGCGTTTAGCCTCTCTTATTTCAAAGAGTGCTTTATTGTATTCTTTTTTAGTAAGCCATATGTTTAATAGGGAAAGTCTGGCGGGGGCATACAAATGGTATCTGGACTCATTAAGACATTCGCGGTAATAGTCCACGGCTATGTTGTATTTACCCATCCGTTCATGTACCTTCCCCCTTAGAAATAAAATAGTGTGCGTATGGTTTCTAATTTCATCAAGTATAGTACACTGATCAAGAAACATGATGGCCTCATCGTAGTTTTTTAATTCAATAGCCTTTATAACGTTATAGATAATGGCGCGTATATCTTCTGCATTAATTAGATAGTCAACTAGATTTTGAATCTTTGCATCAATATTGTAAATGGAAAACGGCTTTAGTATTATATCGTTAGCGCCTTCTTCGGTAGACCAGTATATCTTTTTTAAAAGTTCCTCTCTGGAATTAGTTGAAATAATTAAAATAATTGGTATATCAAAGTGTATGTTTCTGTAGTTGCGGATTTTTTCAAGTAATTCCACGCCTGATGTGCCTGGTGAGTCCCAGTTGCATAAAATAGCAGTCCAGCCGCGTTCGTCTTTTTTGAATTTCTGAAATGCCTCCACCCCTGTATTAATTTTAATGACATTTTGGAACGTATCCGGTATGTTTGAACCCCACATTAGTTCTTCGGAATCAACAATCATGATGTTGCCCCGTACTCTGTATAGTAGACCTTCTCTGTTGTATAATCTTTTGATGTTCATCTGTATATTAAAATATTGATAATTTTTATAAGCAATTCATAGCCTTGAACACAACCTGAATGATTTAATTCACAGGCCAGCCCATTAATGATATAATATAACACTTATAGGTGATATAATATAACACTTGTAATATAAAAAAACAAAAGGAGTTTAACAATGAAAGTTATATTAAAAGAAGATGTTGATAATCTTGGTGAGATAGGTACGGTTTTAGAGGTATCAAGGGGTTATGCTAGGAACTACTTAATACCAAAAAAATTAGCCGCTATTGCAAATCAACGGAGCATTAAGGCATTTGAGCACACAAAGCGCATTATAGATGAAAAGATTAAAAAACTCAAATTATCAGCAGATGATATGGCAAGCAAGCTTGCGCGCTTAGAGATGCAGGTGTGTGTTAAGGCAGGTGAAGATGGTAAACTCTTTGGCTCTGTTACGGTAAAGGATATTGTTAGTTATTTAACACAACAAGGATATGAGTTTGATAAGCGCAAGGTTATATTAGAAACCCCTATTAAAAAGATAGGTCTTCACATAGTAAAAATAAAATTACACCCTGATGTTTTTGGTATCCTTAAGGTTAGTGTAATCAATGAATCGGACAACAAAAGTGCTAGTTAATAATATAGGGCTTACAAAGACGTTATAATCATGGACCAGTCGGATGAACTTCTTGAAAGGCTACCGCCACAAAGTGTAGAGGCCGAGCAGTTTGTGCTTGGCGCTATACTTTTGGATAATGAGGCTCTTTATAAGGCAATAGATGTTCTTGTTTTGGAAGATTTTTATAAAGATGCTCACAAACGAATCTATGGTGCTATGGTTAGGCTTTTTGATAAAAGCGAACCAATTGATATTGTAACGCTTTCGGAGTATTTAAAAAGTACAGGGGAAATTGAAAAGGTTGGCGGCGTTTCCTACCTGTCACAATTAGCTATGTTAATTCCAACTTCAGCAAACGTAGCATATCACTCAAAAATAGTCCGTGAACGGGCTCTTATGCGGCGGCTTATTTCGGCATCCACTAGTATTGTAGCGCAAGTGTACGAGAAAGGGTACGAGGTTGACCAGTTAATAGATAATGCTGAAAAGCTCATTTTTGAAATATCTGAAAAGAGGACTAAGTCATCTTTTGTACACATACATGACGTAGTTAAAGAAAGTATCAATTTGATGGAGTATCAAGCCCATAGGTCTGGTTCATTAACAGGCATACCGTCAGGATTTAAAGACCTAGATGAAATGACAGCAGGGTTGCAAAAGGGAGACCTTATAATCATAGGCGCTAGGCCATCTATGGGAAAAACAGCCTTAAGTCTAAACATAGCATACAATGCAGCGGCTATGTATAAGATAACGGTGGCAGTGTTTAGTCTTGAAATGTCCGGGCGGCAGCTGACATCCAGATTATTGAGTGCCGAGGCTATGGTGGATGCTTCTGCCATTAGAAAGGGGCTAGTTGACCGTAGTGGATGGGCACGCCTTACTGTTGCAGCTGGTAAGGTTTCAGGGTTACCAATATATATAGACGATTCGACGGATATAGGGGTGCTTGAAATACGGGCAAAGGCAAGGCGTCTTAAGATGGAGCATGGGCTTGGTCTTGTCGTGGTTGATTATCTTCAGTTAATGAAGGGGCGGCAGGGGGCAGAGCGTAGGGAGCAGGAGATTTCGGAAATATCCCGCTCTTTAAAATCTCTAGCTAGAGAGCTAAATGTCCCTGTTATAGCATTGAGCCAATTAAATAGATTGGTTGAACAAAGGAAGCCACCAATACCCACCCTTGCAGACCTAAGGGAATCTGGGGCTATCGAGCAGGATGCCGACGTAATATTGTTTTTATATAGGGAATCAGTTTATAATAAAGAAAATAAGAGTCCTGATGGTAAAGCGGAGATTCATATAGCAAAACAGAGAAACGGCCCAACGGGGGTTGTTAATTTGGTGTTTTTATCTAGGTTTACTAAATTTGTAGACTATGAGGATACCTATTTGTCAGAAACTAAGGGTAAAGAAGAGCCCGAGGCTGTTTTCGTAGATAGTGGGGTATACTAGTATTAAGCAATCTGCATGAAGGAGGTATTTATAGTATGATAAGGATGCCAATAGTTGCCGGTCAGTTTTATAATGGCAATAAAAAGGGGCTTGAACATCAGATAAAGCATTTAATGCCTGAAGGCAGAGTAAAAGAAAAAGTGCTTGGGGCGCTGTGTCCTCATGCTGGGTTTATGTATTCTGGAGCAGTGGCTGGCGAGGTGTACTCATACATTAAAGCACCTGAAACGTTTATATTGCTTGGACCTAATCATACGGGTTACGGTGAGCAGTTTGCTATCATGTCGAAGGGGAAGTGGGAGATACCGACGGCTGTTTTTGATATTGATGAAAGCCTATCCTTTGCTATAATGAAAAATAGTTGGCTTTTTAAGGAAGACTCCTTAGCACACATGAATGAGCACTCATTAGAAGTCCAACTGCCTTTCATAGCCAATTATGCTGCTAACTCTAAAATCATACCGATTACGATGATGCACGCTTCAATCAAGCAATGTATGGAAGCCGGCGAGGCCATTGCAAAGGCTATTAAAGAAAGTGGCAAAGAGGTGGTAATCATTGCAAGCAGTGATATGAGCCACTATATATCTGATAAAAGGGCACGGGAAAGGGATTCCCTTGTTGAAGATAGATTACTATCGCTAGATCCGGTTGGTATGTATGATATTGTTTTAAAAGAAAAAATAACCATGTGTGGTTATATTCCATCAACTGTTATGCTTTATGCGGTTATAGCTTTAGGTGCTACGAGGGTTACTAAGGTGCAATACACTACGTCGGCCGAAGTTAGTGGTGATTACAGCCATGTGGTTGGTTATTTGGGGGTATTAGTGCAGTAGTCTTGTAGGGGGTATATACTTATGTACATACAAACTATTAATAAAAATGATATAAATAGCATTCCCTGTTTTGATCTGACAGAGATAATTAATGGGTTAGAAATAATGGGACCAAGTCCGTTTCTTAGACATCAAGATATTAGTAGAAATATTCTTGAAAAAATATTATTGCATTTAAGAAAAAATAATACGGGTAAAATATATTATTCTCCACTGGATGTTATATTTGAGGAGGGGATTAATCGGCTACAGCCTGATTTGGTCTTTGTAAAAAACGAGAATATGGATATAGTGCAAGATTGGATAAGGGGTGTTCCTGATATGGTTTGTGAAATAGTCTCAGACGGTTCATATTCAATGGATATAGCAACCAAAAAAGATATATATGAAAGGTACAAAGTACCGGAGTATTGGATTGTCATTCCTAAGACAGAGACTGTTACAATACTTACTATTGAAAATGGGCAATATAAAATCTTTTCCTTTTCTAAAGGACAAGGGGTAGTTAGGTCTAAGGTGATAGAAGGTCTTGAAATTAATATTAGCGATATATTTTGAAGATTAATCAAACCTAAAGCATACATACCGTACTTTACACCCATAAGTGCTTGCTATTTAGTAGTTAATTAATTATAATAAACGATTCAAATTTGTATAATTAAGTGGAGGGAAGTAATGTTTTTAATAGTAGAAAGCGGCGGAAAGCAGTACAAGATAGAAAAGGATTCTACGGTGAAGGTTGATAAAATGGAGGTTGATGAAGGTGCAGAAGTGGTTATTGATAAGGTGCTTTTGGTGTTTGATGACGGAGGCTTAAAGGCCGGTAAGCCATACGTAGAGGGTGTTACGGTGAAGGCTAAAGTGTTAAGAAACGGCAGGGATAAAAAAGTTGAAGTTTTTAAGCAAAAAATCCGTAAGGGACACAGAAAACTGCGTGGACACAGACAACATTATACCTTACTGAAAATTGAATATATTGGAGGGTTATAATTATGGCACATAAAAAAGGTGTTGGTAGTTCCAGAAATGGAAGAGATAGCGAATCAAAGCGTCTTGGGGTTAAAAAGTTCGGGGGAGAGTTTGTTAAAGCTGGAAATATTTTAGTTAGACAGCGGGGCACAAAGTTGCACCCCGGGGAAAATGTGGGCAGGGGAAGGGATGATACCTTGTTTGCTTTAATTGAAGGTCATGTAAAGTTTGAACGAAAAGATAAAACGCGCAAGCAAGTTAGTGTTTATCCAGCTACTGCATAGCTTAATGAAAAGGACAGGGCAAACGCACGGGGCTACTTCTACATAGCTATGTATGGGCGAACCTTTCGGGTGTTCGCCCTTATTATTTTCTAATAAAAAAGGAGAGGGTATTCCCCTTTCCTTTTTTTGTATTTATGTGTTTGCTTTACTGAACTTAATTTTCTGCTATAATGGTTTTATATTTTATTGTACTTGTATTATGGTATATTTGCTTATTAGAGTTTTTATTTATAAAAGACGATAAGATATTTGTTATTAATATAAAAAAAAGGAGGCGTGTATGCTAAAAAACCTTAAAGTTTCGACCCAACTTGCCATTGGTTTTGGAATACCAGTGCTAATACTATTATTAGTAGCTGTTATTTCTTATTCAGCATTAACGACAGCAAAGGATGGGTTTTCCGAGTATCGCAGATTTGCAAGAAATTCAAATTTAACAGGTGAAATTTCAGCTCATACACTAGAAGTAAGAATCTATTTGCAACGGTTTTTAAGGACTAACAGTGAGCAAGACGCTAAATCTGCTGAAGAGCATTTGCAAAAGGCACTTGAGGAAACTGCTAAGGCAAAGGAAGCCATAAAGAATCCTGAACGTGCGCAGATGGTCTCACAAGTAGACGATAAAATTAAAGAATACGAGAGTCTTTTTAAAAAGATAGTTTCCCTTATGAAAAAGCGGGATGAATTGGGCACTGTGATTGATGCAAAGGCTAAGAAAATGAGGGAATTGCTAACAGAGATAATTAAAACGGCTTTTGTTGACAATGATCCGGCTGTTTCGTACTATGCTGGGCGTATTGAAGAACATATGTTACTTGCAAGGGTATATTATCTTAAATTTAACGATACAAGCGATCCAGCCCACGTTAACAGGGTAAAAGATGAAATTGGGACTAAAATAGATGAGCTTTCTGATACCCTAAATAAAAATATTGATAACCCTAGACGCAAAGAGCTGTTTAAGGAGTTTCTTGATGATAGGAAAATATACACTGACACATTTAACGAAATAGTACAAGTAATAAACGCACGTAATGATGGTGCAAAGCAAATAGGTAGTATGGGAGTAGAAATTACTGAGTTAGTAACTAAGGTTGTGAATTCATACAAGCAAGACCAAAACGAACTCGGTCCTAAGGTAGATGCTGATAACAACGCCTCTGTAAGGAATGTGTTAATAATATCTATAATAGGTATTTTTGCAGGAATAGTTTTTGCGTGGATAATTACTGGCTTAATCTTAAAACCCCTTGGCGGTGAACCAGTTGCAATGGCTGAGCTAGCAAGAAAAATATCAGAGGGGGATTTAACGATGACCTTTGATACGTCAAAACAAGCAGTTGGGCTTTTTGCAGCTATGAAAGATATGGTTACAAACTTGAAAAAAGTGGTAGACAATGTACGGGCATCTTCTGAGTTTGTGACAGCTGGCAGTCAGCAGCTAAGCTCAAGTGCGCAGCAGTTGTCGGAAGGCGCTACAGAACAAGCAGCAGCAGCAGAGGAGGCTTCATCATCAATGGAGCAAATGACAGCCAATATCAAACAAAGCGCTGATAATGCCCAACAGACGGAAAAGATAGCAGCCCAAGCCGCAGAAGATGCAAGAAGCGGTGGTAGGGCGGTTGCCGATGCCGTTAGTGCGATGAAGCAAATAGCAGATAAAATATCAATAATAGAGGAAATTGCAAGACAGACGAATCTGTTAGCCCTAAACGCTGCTATAGAGGCAGCAAGGGCGGGTGAGCACGGTAAGGGGTTTGCTGTGGTTGCCTCAGAGGTGAGAAAGCTTGCAGAAAGAAGCCAGACAGCAGCAGGGGAGATTAGCCAGCTATCAGCTTCAAGCGTTGATGTGGCTGAGCGCGCTGGTGAGATGCTTGCTAAGTTAGTTCCAGATATACAAAAAACCGCCGAGTTGGTCCAAGAAATCAGTGCCTCATCGGCTGAACAAAATACAGGCGCTGAGCAGATAAATAAAGCACTTCAACAGTTAGACCAAGTAATACAGCAAAATGCCTCAACATCCGAAGAGACCGCCTCAACGTCTCAAGAGCTGTCCTCCCAAGCTGAACAGTTGCAGCATGCCGTAGCATTTTTTAAAACTGGCGCTTCAGCACCAGCAATTACATCAAGTAAGCCACGCAATGTCCACAAAATCGGTCATACACCGTCCACTCAGCCTGCAAAGACACACGCTAAACCTGTCATAAAAGAGGCAAAAAAACCTGCTCCGCCTGTTAATAGAAATATCAAGAGTCTACCTATGAAACCACCTGCAGTAAAGAAGGCAAAGGGTATTGACCTTAAACTTGACGATGATATACCGTCAAAGGATATGGATGATTCAGAGTTTGAGAGATTTTAAAGATATAATGCTGGTATAATACCAAAGCTTATTAAGTAAGAGAAGAAAGAGGAGGTTCGTATGGCAGTTACAGAGTTGTCGGAAACTAACCAGTATTTAACGTTTAAATTGGAAGACGAAGTGTTTGCCCTTGATATAGGTAAGGTGCGGGAAGTGCTGGAGTTTAACTCGGTTACGAAAGTGCCCCGTACACCGGACTTTATGCGTGGGGTTATCAACTTAAGGGGTAGTGTTGTACCGGTGGTTGATTTACGTTTAAAGTTTGGTATGTCTAAAACGGAAAAGAGCGTTAACACGTGCATTATAATAGTGGAAGTATCCTTTGATGGTGATAACACAGAGCTTGGAGCTTTAGCCGATTCTGTGCAAGAGGTTATGGAGATGGAGCCAAAAAGTATAGAGGTGGCTCCAAAGATAGGAACTTCTATGAAAACGGAGTTTATAAAAGGTATGGGGAAGCGGGATGATACGTTTATTATAATTTTGGATATTGATAAGGTATTTTCTGCTGATGAACTTGTGATGGTAAAAAGTGCAAAAGGGTTGATGGAAGACACTGAAGAGTAAAAAATATAGTAATAGTTCAGCCCCCCTGTCTTGTCATTGCGAGGAGCGCAAACGACGCAGGGTGCGGAGGCGCACCTCCCTCAATCCCGTCTTTTACTAAAGAGAGATTGCAGGCCTTCGCTGAGGCGTGCCTCCACACTTTACGGGAGTGCCCTCACGCACCTTCGCTACGCTTGCGATGACAACGTAGGGGGCTGAACTATTATGAAGCAATCTATTTTTTACTATAGATAATTATATAGTTATTTTTATATAATAATTTAAATGATGACGAAAGTAAGACAATGAATTTACCAAACAAAAAAGAAGAAGTTCGGTTATTAAACCCAAAAATAGGTTTACTGGGTAGAAAAGTTGTTGTGTGTAAAGAGAAAAAATTCTACCGCGAAAGGATCGTATCATATCTAAAGCATTGTGGGTTAAAAGGGGATGATACGTCAGAAGTACTTGAATTTAAGACAAGTGCAGAGCTTATGGATGTTCTTATTAAAGATGCAAATGAATCTATAGTTAAAGCCTTACCGCCTCAAATAGCGCTTGTTATTGTAGATTTTAATGATACCGACGGCCGCTTACTATTACATGGGATGAGAAACAGTTCTATACCGTTACTAACGATGCTTCCAGTAGTTGCCGTAGATAGTGCTGAAGGTTTTGATGAAAAGGATAGATTGCGCTGGGCTCTTGAAATGGGAGTTAACGGTTATCTGACGGAGGTGTTAACTACCGATAAGGTAGAAAATAAACTGCTTGAGGTAATGAAGACAGTACGAGAAGGTGAGGCGGTTACAAAGGTTATAATAAAGCTGATAAATTTTTTAGATGATAAGAAGCACTACAAAGAGATATTGAGTAATTGTAATATGTTGATTAAGATGAATGCTGCGCTGCCATGGGTACACTATCTAAAAGGAGTTGTTATAGAAAAACTTGGCTTTGAAAAGGTTGAAGTTGAAGCCTTAAATAGTTATCTAAAAGCAGTTACAAGCATTGACGATATGGTAAAGAAAAATATTAACGTACTGCCATGGCCATTTCCACCGGCTTTGGAATCTTTTATTAAATTTAGTACACTGCGTATAAAACAAATGGAAGAGCATTCAAAAAGAAAGACAATGGTTGATAAGACCTTCTATGAAATTAGAAATTATGAAGTATTAAGCCCTATGAATCCAGCTTACAAATTTTTGATTGCAAAAATGCTCTTTGAAACCGGATACGAGGATGAAGCTGAAGGATATTTTCAAAAGGCAATAGCAATAGACCCAAACTACACAGACGATATCGAAAAACTTTATCGGCTGAACTATAAAAGCAAAAACTTTGCGGAAATATTACCAATAGAGGAAATCAAAAATAGATTTGGTAGATTTATTGCTAAATTTGAAAACCTTGTGATAAACAAAGACTGGGATACTCTCTTGGATGAGGCGAAAAATATTGAAAGAACTGCTGGAAATAATCACGAAATACATGTAGCCGTGGCACAGCTCCTTTTGGAGCTTTATGGGCAACGAGATATGTACAAGATTAAAACCAAGGATGCTGTTGAATTGTTTAAAGTAGCCGTTGAACTTTTACTTGAGGTAAAACGCCTAAATGCCGAATTCCGCGGTATTACTGATTGCTTTGAAAAATTACTCTATGAGCAGGCTGAAGAACTCAGGTTTCTTGATAAAAAAACCTTTGAGCAGTTTAAAAGGAGTTTTTCACAGCCACTTCATATTAAATATCAGGCCGTGTTAACAAAAGTTGAACATAGTATGCAAAAAGGCTAAAGTATTAGCATAAATTATACAACAAAAATGTACCTTGCCTACAAAATTGTAATAATTGTTGTATGTGCTAACTGTAGTAGAAAATTGTAATGTTACACGTTTGTTAGCAATAGTCGTTGTCATTAATAAGCTGTTTTTTATTAAGGGTTGTTTTACAATTTGGTATTTATTTTGCATATCCCTTGTAGTCTTTTTTATATAATAAAAAAACATTGAGAGGATTTCTTATGCTTATTGAAGGAGAGATGTTAGACATGTTAGTTAAGGAAGAGCTTAATATTGTTGAGATAATTGAAAAGGAAATGATAGAAACCCACTTTCAACCGTTAATATCAATAAAAAGGAAAGCAATTATAGGCTATGAAGCCTTAAGTCGAGGGATATGTCCAAATAGCTGTAAACCGCTATCGCCGATAACGATTTTTAGCCAAGCTGAAGTGGAGGGGCTTACGCTGGAACTTGATAGGCTTTGCAGAAAAAAGGCATTTGAGGCATTTGTGGCAATTAAAGACATTCACCCCGAGGCTATGCTTTTTTTAAACATAGAAACATCGTTGATTGGTTCTGGCATTGTTGGCTCTAAATATCTCATTAAACAAATAGAAGCCTGCAACTTAGATCCGTCAAGCATTGTGATAGAAATCATTGAATCCAAACTGTATGACCTTGAATCACTTAAAAAGTTTATTAAAATGTACAGAGACTATGGGTTTTTCTTTGCACTTGATGACGTTGGGGCTGGTTTTTCAAATTTAGATAGGATACCCATAACAAAGCCAGATGTGTTAAAGATAGATAGGTTACTAATTAATAATATAAGTAAGGAATACCATAAAAAGGAAGTAACAACTTCACTTTTAAACCTTGCAAGAAAGATAGGCGCTCTGGTCGTTGCCGAAGGTATTGAAAACGACGATGACGCCGCTACAATGATTGAAATGGGGGCTGATATTTTACAAGGCTATTACTTTTGCAAACCGCGCAAATTTGAAAGCCAACCCTATGACTGTTTAGATAAAATAGAGACAGTTGCCGATAAGTACAAAAATTTTAAAATAAAAAAGATTTCTAATGAAATAAAAACCTACTCGCGTTATAAAGAAATCACTGAAAATATTTTGGCTTCTATAAGCGGCATAACCATTGATACTTTAAATGATAGGATTGAAGAAATCATTAAATATTTTCCAGAATTAGAATGTATCTATATATTAAATGAGGCAGGTAAACAAATAACCAATACGGTATTTTTTGAAAATAATGGTTTTTACAAACAAAACCCCCTCTATACACCAGCTAAATTAGGCGATGAGCACATTTTAAAAGAGTATTATATATTTCTAAGTGCTGGCCTTCAAAACTATACAACAGACCCATATATTTCTTTGGCTACAGGTAGCTTGTGTAGGACAATCTGTACTAAGTTCAATCATGAAGACACAAAGATTCTAATCCTTTGTATGGATTTTAGGATACACGTTTAAACACGCCCCCCAGTCTTAGGACAATTAGCATAAATAAGAAACTCAATATTACCTTTTTGTCCTTTTATTGGGCTTTCACATATGCCAATGATTGATAGTGCTATTTCCTCAAAAAAAGCCTTAACCTCTTGGACTGCCCTTTGCCGTATCGCATCGTCTTTAACAATTCCTCCCTTTGATATATCCTCCCTTTTTGATTCAAATTGAGGTTTTATCAAACAAATCAGCTCTCCCCCCTCAAGCACAGTAAGCACCGACGGAATAACCTTTTTTAACGAAATAAATGACACATCAACTACCGCTATATCTACTTTGTCCTTAATCATCTCTTTATCAATATAACGAATATTTATCCGTTCAATAGGTATAACCCTTGTATCGTTTCTGAGCTTTAAGGCAAGCTGCCCATACCCAACATCAATGGCATAAACTCTCAAAGCCCCGCGTTGTAATAGACAATCTGTAAATCCGCCAGTAGAAGCCCCAACATCCATAGCAATTTTACCTTTAACATCAACGTTAAACACGTTTAGGGCATGCTCAAGCTTTAACCCCCCACGGCTGACATAAGGCAAATCCGGATTTTTTAATCTTATCTCACTGCTATCATCTACCATATGACCGGCTTTGCTGTAAACAGTAGTGCCAATAAGTACCTTACCTTCCATGATAAGTGCCTTAGCCCGTTGTCTTGTGGGGGCAAGACCAAGTTCAACTAATAATTGATCAAGCCTTTTTTTCATTATAAAAGGATTACTCTAGTTTTTTATAACTAAAAAGCCTTTGATGAAACCAAAAAAATCCCCACGTATTTCTTTGGATACAGACACTGGCTGTTCTGCTATTATATCCTCTACACGCCTTATAAAGCTGCAAAAATTATACTTCATAACAGCGTCCATAGAACGTACGAAATGTGCTGACCATTTCTTTTTTCTTACCAAGTGGTCATATATAAGTATTTTCCCCTTTGGTTTTACCACCCTCACAACCTCAGAGAAGGCTTTTTGAGGGTCGAATACGCATGTAAGAAACAGCCCTAAGATGGCACTGTCAAATGTGTTATCGGGAAAGCGTAAGTCCTCACCATCCATTATGTTCAAACTTATGTAGTCTTCATTGTTGGCGATTTTTACTTTTAAAATGGCGATATTCAACATGACTTCGCTGATGTCAACTCCGTTTACTATGACACCCTTAGGAATATATTTAAGATCGTGCCCGCTTCCTACGCCTGGAATTATTACCTTATCACCATCTTGGAGGTTCAACATCCCAATAGCTTCTTTTCTCCATTTTCTTAATGGGAACATCATAGCAGGATAAAAATAGGGGATGAACGAGTTAAAAGATAAGAGTGTTATTATGTTTTTCAGTTTAAACGCCATGGTTTCAGTATATTTCAAAAAGACCGTTAAAGTCAATAAGCAAAATATGAATCAGAAAGATGCAAAAAGAATAAATGTTGCTATTTAAAGAGTATTTAAAAGTTTAGCCGCATCTTTTGCAAAATAAGTAAGAATAATATCAGCCCCTGCCCGTTTTATTGAAGTAAGAATTTCAAACATTATCCTGTCATAATCAATCCAGCCAAGTTTGTAAGCTGCGTGTACCATACTGTATTCACCGGAGACGTTATAAGCAGCTACAGGCACTGTAACATTTGCCCGTACGTCAGATATAATATCTAAATAGGAAAGGGCTGGTTTTACCATAACAATATCCGCTCCCTCTTGTATATCCATTAAGACCTCTTTTAGGGCTTCACGCCTGTTGGCTGGGTCCATCTGGTAAGATTTCCTGTCACCAAAGCCGGGCGTAGATTCAGCTGCTTCACGAAATGGCCCATAAAATGCAGATGCGTATTTTGCAGCGTAGCTCATAATAGGAATCCTGCTAAACCCTTCATTATCGAGAACCTCCCTTATTGCCCTGACCCTACCATCCATCATATCCGACGGGGCAACCATATCAGCCCCAGCCTCTACATGCGATATGGCTTCTTTTTGTAAAAGCTCAAGGCTTTCGTCATTTAATACCTCAGCGCCTTTGACTATCCCACAGTGCCCATGGCTCATGTATTCACAAAGACACACATCCGTTATGATATACAGTTGTGGGACGGCGTTTTTAATTTCTTTAATAGCCCGTTGAATAATTCCGTTTTGTGCATATGCCCCAGTTGCCATTTCGTCTTTTTTTTCAGGTATACCAAAAAGAATAATCGCAGGTATACCAAGTGTATAAACCTCTTTGGCTGTTTTCACAACCTCGTCAACTGATTCTTGAAAGCAGCCCGGCATTGATTTTATTTCATTTTTTACGTTTTTTCCATAAATAACAAATAATGGATAAACAAGGTCATTAATACCAACAACAGTTTCACTAATCATCTTTCTTAAGGTACTATTTAACCGCAGTCTGCGGCCTCTTGTTATTGGGTACATAATGATTCCTCCATTTTAGATATTTTAAATATTATGTCTAAAATCTTTAAATTAGTCAAATTCTTTTTGATAAGTAATTGCATATGAAAAAGAGGTAGTAGTTCATACTCTTAATTAGGCCACTTGGTATTATTGCCTCTAAATACAGGAATCTTTATTTATCAAAAATGGAAAGAGGGTAAACGGTTACTTTTTTTTCATTGAAAATTACTATATTATAGCTGGGTGGTTTCACCAAATTTGCATATTTTCTTATATTTGTGATATTATTTTATTATTAAACAATAGAAACTTACAAAAATGTTAGTAAACTGCATACATATAAATGAGACGAATACATGAGTGATTAATTGGGACCATAACGTAGATATTAGCTTTTACTTTTGCGGTTCCAATTATTAAGGTTAATTAGAGGGAAAATGTTAAGCGTAAACTATTATTTTTTATTAAGGAGTAAAGGGAAAGAGGTACTTTTGCTAAAAATATATTTATTTTTGTTTTTTTTTTGTTTTTTTTTTTTCTCTCTCTCTCTCTCTCTCTCTCTCTCTCTCTCTCTCTCTCTCTCTCTCTCTCTCTCTCTCTCTCTCTCTCTCTCTCTCTCTCTCTCTCTCTTATATTTATTTATGTTAGTAGCAGTTTTTTTAATAATATGCTTTCTTTTACTCACTCCTAATTTTTATTACACTGTCTTTATTAGCAAAACTAAAAATCCCCTTTTTATCAAAATTATAGTAAACGATTGCAAATTATCATATAAATATCGTTATACACCGAAAGGCAATAGGTATACAAAAAAACAGTTATTATTGAGTAGTTTAACTCGCGATGGCAAATGTAGAAAGGTATCGTGTAACAACTAACAATAGATTATAAGGGGAGGCATAATGATAAGCAAAGATAAATTAAGAGAAAATAATATAGGTGTTGTTGATACAAACAAGATATTAAGTTTTTTAAATGTAAATATAGAGTTAGTTTATGTAAGGGGTGGGGTGTTTGATATGGGTGATATATTTGGCAATGGGAGTGATGATGAGCAACCGGTGCATAAGGTGGAGTTAGATGATTTTTATATAGGAAAGTATCCAGTAACACAGAAGCAATGGTTTAAGGTAATGGGAAATAATCCGTCATATTTTAAGGGAGATGATAACTGTCCAGTTGAGATGGTAAGTTGGATTGATGCTAAGGAATTTATAAAAAGACTGAATGAGATGACAGATTTGAATTTTGAATTGCCAAGTGAGGCACAGTGGGAGTATGCTGCAAGAAATAGAGGTGATAGGGAGATGTGGGCAGGGACTAATGATGAGAGTAAGCTTGATGAGTATATGTGGTACTATGGTAACTCTGGTTATAAGACGCATCCAGTAGGGCAGAAAAAACCCAATGGACTTGGTATATATGATATGAGTGGGAATGTGTATGAGTGGTGTGAGGATATCTATAGTAATTATGCTTATGGGTATCATAGTAGATGTAATCCTATATACATGGGTAGTGGTACTGAGCATGTCTTGCGTGGTGGTAGTTGGCTCTTTAATCCGGAGTATTTGCGGTGTGCCGATAGAGGCACTGGCTCACATATTGGTAAGAGCAACTACATAGGTTTCCGGCTTGTGGTTAAAGTAGAGTAATCTTAACATTCCTTAAAAGAACTATATAAGCTAAGGGGTGAAACCCCTTGAGCGGTAGGCCAAAGGGACGAGTCCCAGAGAGGTGCGCCCGCACCCTTTTTGCCAAAAATGTTTTACCCCACGCCTCTCCTTATATATTCTCAATATTCATCAAACACCTGCTCATAAACCCTGAAAGTCTTATAAAGTTTACCACCAAGCATTTCAACAATATGTTGAGCAGGCTTATTGTCTTCTGCAATCCACGAAAACTCAGCCCGCTCATAACCTTCCTTTCTTATCCGTTTAAATGCCTCCTCTATCAATAGGGCATCTATTCCTTGAGTGCGGTACTCTTTCTTTATGCCAAAGAGTAATAGTTTCAGGTCTTTTACCTTTCGTAAATAATAAAGTGCCTTAATTATAGTGATGGGATTTAATTTTCCGCTCATCCTTCGTAATACAAAATTAAAATCAGGCAAAAGCCCTAAGCATCCAATAGTTTCAGAGCCTTTTTCAGCTATTAGCATCAACTCCGGTATCATAACTGCCTTTAGTTTATTCCCCATATACTGCATATCATCGTTACTAAAGGGTATAAAACCCCAGCTGTCTTTCCATGCCGAATTATAAACACTTTTAAAGCGCATTAATTCGCTACCAAAATCATTTATGTTAATAGTTCTTATGCTAATGTCTTTTTTTCTTGCAATAGCTGCCACGCGATGTACCTTTGCCGGTATATCGGCTGATAGGTAATAAATATAGGCATAGAGGTCCTTTGACTTTACCATCCCGTAGTGTTCTAATAACGATGTGTAGTACGGTGGATTATATGGTGTCATAATCATTGCAGGCATACCAAAACCATTGTATAAAAGGCCACATTCATCGTTAATAGAAAAATTCATAGGACCGCGCATAACCTTTAGTTCATTTATGAGTAGCTCTTTTTTAACCCTATCTAATAAACTTTTGGCTATTTCAATGTTGTTTTGGGATTCAAAAAAGCCAAAAAACCCCACTCCATCTTTATGTATTGCAAGATGACGCGTGTTTATCACAGAAACAATCCTGCCAACCACTTTATCGTACAAATAGGCTATAAAGAGTTTAATCTTGCTATGTTTAAAGACTGGATTTTTCTGTGGTACAAAATCCTTCTCAATATCCCACCGCAGTTGAGGTGAGTAATGCCTATCCTTTTTGTAAAGTCTAAATGGAAGCTCTATAAACTTATTTAGTTCATCTGCTGTTAGCACTTCTTTTACTTTTATCATTTCGCAAGACTATCTTTTTTAACTAAAGCCATTTGTGTATCTTATACCAATTAGCAGTCCATTTAATCCCTTCCTTTAAACCTACTTGGGTTTGGAAACCAAAATCCTTCTTTGCCTCCTCACAACTGCAAAGCCAATGGGAGTATTTTAACTCTTTAGCTTTGTCTGAATTGATGATACTTTTTCTTTTGAGTATTTCTGTTATATGTGCAAGCATCGGGATTACATTGTGCGGTATTTTAACCTTAACGTATTTACATCCCAATTGTTTTGCAATAGTATCAGCCAGTTCATCGTTTGAGTAGATATTATCATCCGTTAGATAATATGTGTTTCCTATGGTTTTATCCGTCTTGATAGCCTTTATAATGCCTTTGGCAAGGTCCTCAACATAGATAAGCGAATAATACGCCTTTCCCCAATATGGGAAAAGGCCTTTTTGTATCATTTTAAAGACCAAGTAAAAGTCCTTATCCCTTGGCCCATATACAGCTGGTGGCCTTATTATGGTTACAGGCAGTTCGGTTTTTTGTGCCTGTATAAAGTTTTCAGCCATAAGTTTACTTTTTCCATATTCCGATACTGGTTCGGGCATAACACTAGCGTTTAGTGGCATACCTTCCTTGCTTGGTCCTGCTACAGCAATGCTACTTATATGTACAAATCGTTTAAGTTTTTTATTGTACTTTTTTATTGCATGAAGCAGATTTTCAGTACCGGTTACATTTGTACAATAAAAGTCCTCTGTCTTTACAGCTTTAGTTAAACCTGCTACGTGGAATACGTAATCAAAATCGCTAAAAATGTTTTTAAGCGTATTATTATCCACGCAATCCCCCACAACGTATGTCATGGGATAGTTTTCAATCCACTTGAGATCGGAGTCCTTCCTAACAAGGCAGGTCGTAGAAAACCCTTCCTTCATCAGTTCCTCAACTAAATGGCTTCCAATAAAGCCAGTACCACCTGTTACTAAAGCTTTCATCTTAGTTTTGGTCCCTTATTCTTTGGTTTTATATAAAAGCAAACTAACAAACGCCTACAACTTATTAATTATAAAAAATTTGAACTTTTTTTGCACGAAATATCCACTATTTTTTATTTATTGTAGAGTGTGATAAAATGAATTATGTATGACAGACAAATTAAAGGCAGATGTCTGCATTTGCAAGAGAGAAAAATATTAAAAAAGTGTTATTGCGGGTATAAGATATTGTTATGAAAGAGCTTGAATTGTTGAAAAAACTAACAGCCCTTTATGTGGAAGATGACCATACGTTACGAGTAGTACTTGGGCGTTTTTTAAAACGCAGGTTTGCTCTGGTTTATGAGGGGAGAAATGGTTTAGAAGGACTTAATATTTATAGTGAATATCATAGTGTAATAGATATAGTGATTACAGATATAGAGATGCCAATCATGAGCGGCTTAGCAATGATTGAGGAGATTTTGAAAATAGATGAACGGCAACCTATAATCATTACAACTGGCTATAACGACGAAGAGCACGTAAGCGACAAAGTATGTAAAAATGTACTAAAACCTATAGACGAAGAAGCTCTACTTGAAAGCATTCTTTTTTGTGTTGGTAAACGAAAAATGTAGTAAATAGCCTAATAATAAGGTGGCAATACTGCGTTTTTTACCTTATTATTCCAAATTAGTATTTTCCAATAGGTTTATTGATTTTTCATAGACCTCATCTACTGAAATCATAGACATACATTTACAATTATATAAACACGGGGGCACATTGCCAAAAGACGAACAGGGGCTGCAGTTTAATTCTTTACAAATAGCCGTGTGTGATTGACCCTTGGGTGCCCATTTAGTTACACTACTTGCACCAAATATGGATACTGTTTTAGTACCAACGGCAAAGGCCAGATGCAATAAACCGGAATCGGGGGTTATTAGTAGGCTGCTTATAGATAAAATATTACATATATCCTTAATTGTAGTTTTCTTTGTCAAGTCTATAGAATCTGGGGCGGCGCCTATGATTATTTTTGCATCTTTACTTTCTGTTGCTGCACCTAAGATGACAATTTTGTAGCCATCGTTTGATAGTTTTTTGGCTAATAATCCATAATTTGTCTTAGACCATTTTTTTTGATATACCGATGCCCCTGGAAAGATACATATTATTCCTTTTGAGTGTATAGGGCTTACAAACTGATTATCTTTAGAATCTATTTTTATGAAAGGCGTATAAGGTGCGTAGGCGCACTCCCGTAAAGGTATGTTGATTGGTTTATTAATAGCAACACTTAATAGATTGCTAAAGCTATTTATTTCATAATCATCGTTACTATAAGAAACAGGGTATGTAAATAACCTGCGTCGTTCATTTGTACTGAAACCAACCCTAATGGGTGCACCTGTTAAGTATGCAACTATAGCAGAGAACCTGTACCACTGTTCTGTATCCACTACAATATCATATTGAATGCCTAAAACGCCTTGTAGTAAATCTATCTTTCTATCGTATAAAAACACCTCATTTATTCCATCAATCAATGCAAAAACAGCACTATTTCTCTTTTCACAAAGGACATTGATTAGAGCTTCCGGGTAAAGTTTCTTTAAGGCGATAATTATAGGCAGCAACAATACCGCATCTCCAATGCCACCTGGTCTTATAAACAAAAAAGAAGAGGGCTTTTCTACATTTAATTGTCTTGGTTTATATACAGCTTTTAATACTGGAAGGAGTGGTTTACCTACATATCTATCTAATTTTTTAATAAGGTCTATTTTATTAAACACGCAATTACCTAATGTTTATATGGCAGAAAATTCGTTAACAAAATAGGCAAGTGTATTATCATCAATTATGCAAAACTCAACCACATCAAGAGAGCCGCCTTGGTTTCTTTCTAAAAAAACTCTGCTTTCATGTACGAGTATTTTAGCACAGCGCTCTTTTGGAAATCCAAAGATACCTGAACTAATGGCTGGTACAGAAATGCTCTTAAATAATGATTTAAGGGCTAAAGTTAAAACGCTATTAATGGCGCATATTAGTTTATTATCTTCATCCCCTTCACCCATACTTGGTCCAACTGTATGTATTACAAATTTACAGGGTAACCTACCTGCTCCGGTTTTAACTGCCCCGCCTACGGCTACGTAACCAATACGGTTACTTTCTTCTTGAATCTCTGCTCCTCCTTTCCGGACAATAGCGCCAGCAACTCCCCCGCCATGTTGCAACATCGAGTTAGCTGCATTTACTATGGCATCTACGTCTCTTGACGTTATATCCCCTTGTACTAACCGTAGGATTTTACTGCCAATTTGTTTTTTAGCGATGATCTTCATTTTTTTATATTTGGTATATTTTAAAGCACTTCCTTTTACAAGGTCAACAGGATATTTTTTCTCGTTTTTTTCGATTTTATTAAAAGCTGCCTCTATTATATTTACATTAAACTTATCGGCAATATTAAGCAGGTAGATAAAGACATCCGCCATTTCATCCTTTAAACTTTCAATGACATCATCTGTAGGTTGATAACTTTGCTCTTCACTACTCCACTGAAATAGCTCTACCAGCTCGGCAGCTTCTACAAGTAACGCTATAGCCAAATTTTTAGGACTATGATACTTATCCCAATTACGCTCATGTGAAAAGGAACGCAACTTTTCTTTTAATTCGTCAATGTTATAGGACATAACGTAATGAGGAAGGACTACTACGATAGAGTCCTTCCTAAATAAAACTACAATATAAAACTACAATTATATTCTCATACCACCATCAACTTCTATAACTCTACCGGTAAAGAAGTCATTTTCTATTATGAACTTAACAGTCTGCGAGATTTCAGACATAGCACCAAGTCGTCCAACTGGTATTTGCTGTATGATTTTGTCTAAAACATCTTGACGGATTTTAGCAACCATCTCTGTGTTAATGTAACCAGGTGCTATAGCGCCTACTCTAATCCCATAGCGCGAAAGCTCCTTAGCCCACGTTACAGTCATAGAGTCTACGGCTGATTTAGTTGCTGAGTAATTAGTTTGACCGAGGTTTCCAGAGCGGCTTATTGATGAAATATTTACGATAACACCTTTGACCTTATTACGTATCATGTGGTAACTTGCCTCTCTTGCACATAAAAACACACCTGTAAGATTAACGCCTATTACCTTATCCCAGTTAGAGATAGGAAACTTTGTGGTTTCATCTCCCTTATGTTTTATAAATAGTGCATCAGAAGTAATACCTGCATTATTTACAAGGGCATCTGGTGCACCGTTTTCTGCTGTATATTTTTCAAAAAAGCTTACAACTGCCGATTCATTTGAAACATCCAAAGTAGAACCGTTAATACCTGTTTCTGCCTTTAGCGAATCAAGATTATCCTGAACAACATCAACGACATAAGGCACTGCGCCAGCAGCCTTAAGATCGAGGGCAAACTGCTTACCCATTCCTCTGCCACCACCTGTTATAATTACCTTCTTACCAACTAACTCCATAAATAGCTCCTCCTTTATATTTTAGATGCCAAAAAACATTCACAATCCAAAACTTTTAAAATAAAAATTAGAGTAACTTATATAATAAAAAAATGCCGAAGGGGGGAGTCGAACCCCCACGAGGTAACCCCCACAAGACCCTGAACCTTGCGTGTCTACCAATTCCACCACTTCGGCTTAGCTAAAAACATATAAAATACAACTGGTTAGATAGTATCATAAAGTATCATTAGGTGTCAAGAAGTTTCAAATCTGCTTGCAAAATGCGAGCAGATAGCAAGCAGCCTACTTGTAGCTTGACTATGGAATCCCAAGACTAATTTTTAAAACAATACCTAACAAAAAAGCCCTAACCTTACATTCCAACTTCCGCATGTAACGTTAGGGCTGTATTATCTATTCCGCCCTTGTATATATGCTGCCGCTTATATTAGCACATAGCCTCTTTTTGTTTATGCCATCTTGCCTTTGCAGCATCTTTTGCTTGTTTTGAACGTTTGAAAGCTTTTATGTCAACCGTTGCAGGCTTGAACTCTCCTAATATGCCAGATACTATTTGTTCTCCTTCAAACAGCTCTTCGTATTCTGCTATTTTTGAATCATCAATATCAAGCAACTTACGGTATTCCTCTTTATCAAGCCCTCCTTTTTTGTACCTATACAACTTAAGAACACAAAGAAATTCCATGCTGTCAATTTCTTTTAGTATTGGAAAATATCTGCAAATCTCCTTATATAACTCAGTTTCTACAGCATAATTATTCCTCGCTATCGCTGGCGTTTGGAGCGGGGATTGTGCTGTTACCTGCTTAGGGCTATCACCTTCCCTCAGCCTCCGCTCGCACTCAATGAAGTACTGCCTTGCCTGCTTCCCCTTCTCGTTGCGCTCCACCATCGCTAACTCCTTCGCCATGTCCAACGAAACGTGGTAGTCAACAGTTCTACCACCGCTTTCTAAATTTTTAGAAAACGTTATGTAGTCTTGGTTTTCAATGAATCCATACTCTCTGATGCGATTTTTAACCCAATCTGCAAACTTGCTGGTTATTCCCAAAAACTCATGCAAGTCTCTTGCGTTGACGGTTTGGATTGTGTTGTTAACTATACTGCTTTGTCCGATAGGGATTAAAGACGTGTTCTGTACGTTCATAACGTACCTCCGTAAGATTGACGTTTCGGGACATAAAATAAGCCCGAGTGTTGTCACAGCTTACGGAAGCTGCCCCATACGTCGCCATATGAGGACACTCGGGCTTATTTTGCTTATAAAGCCAGATATATGTTTACAAATTAAAAAACCCGTTTCACCTTTCGGCGAGGATAGGGGCAACCACAATGATTAGTCCCCTCCATTATGCCAGAGTAAAATATTACTGTCAAGGATTTTTTTCACGAGCGGGGGAGGGCAGGGGTTTTAGTTTTAGAGTATTGTTAAAATTTTAAACACCCTGTATAATAGGATTATGGCTAAGACATTAGAACTATATAACGCATTAAAGGACAGAATCGGTGAAGAAGGCACAAGGGTTATAATAGAAGCAATTGATGAAGCTGCGGATAAGGGACATACTAACCTTGCTACAAGAGAGGATATTGCAAAAGTTAGGGAAGATGTTATTAAACTTGACAACAAGATAGACAAAGTAGAACTTACCTTGCGTGGCGAGATAGAAAAAAGCAGAGCTGAAAGCAAGACAGAGATAGAAAAAGTACGCAGCGAAATAGAAAAATCCAAATCAGACCTGCTGAGGTGGATGTTCATCTTTTGGGCTTCACAGATAGGTATTATCATTGCCCTTATAAAATTACTGCCGTAAGTTTTTAAAAAAGAGCAACGCTATTCTTTGCGTTGAGAAATTGAAAGAATAGCGTTTTTCTGGTTGCTTTCTACCGTGTTTTTATTATGCTCACAATTATTTTTAATACCTCTTTTATTTCCTGCGTGTTCATCTTGTCAATGTCTTCATCCGTCGGTAGCTGCTTTACTGCCTCTTTCTTTTTTCTGAGTTCCTGTCGTTGCCCATCGGTAGACAGCCGCTTAGGTTCTGCCGCTTCTTTTGTGATTTCCACACCTACAACAGTCCCAGCCTTTTTATCTGCTGCTGTATCTGCCGCATAAGAAAAAAACATAATTCCGCCGCAAATAATGATACTAAAAATTATAACGTATATTTTCTTTATCATTTTTTTCTCTCATAGTTATTACAGTTATCTACATAACTGATAATTCCTAACCCGCATAACAGGCATGTCCCATACCCATTATTATGGTTATAGAAATTTTTACAATTTTCACAATACATGTCTAATTCCATGTGCAACTCCACCCGTTGAGCCTACACTCTTTATTGTTATGTGTTGTTATCTTCCACTTAATCGCATTCCCTGAGCCTAAAAAATTAGCAGTCCCAGTTAAAATGCGGTTTCCTCCCTCATAATTCCCCTCATCAGACAAAATTACTTCATAGTAGTTACCCCCTCCGTTTATTTAAACATACGCCGCTATGGGAACATACCCTCCCTTGCGTCCCCGCACTTATACGGGAGTGCGCCTACGCACTTGACAGATTCCATGTTACATCCCTCCCGTTGAACAGCGCACGGTAACGGCAGGGTTTGTACCGCCTGTGAGGGTAACAAGATTAGCCCTTA
>JAGYWI010000075.1 GCA_018606805.1 Candidatus Magnetomicrobium cryptolimnococcus | reverse complement strand
TGTAACCGTTCACACCCCCTTCGCTTTATGAAACAGGAATAGCAGCAGGGGTGATACCTTTTCTCCCAAGAGCGATTGTCTTAGCAATATAAGTCCAAGGGTTTTGTTTCCTCAATAAGCATGTTTCTATCACACTTAGCAGTGAGGCATATACACGACTTCCCTCATTTGTTCTCGTTCCAAAACTAATCCGACGGGCTATCACAGCATGTCTCAGAGCACGTTCCGCCTCGTTGTTAGTTAAGGGCAGCTCGGTATTATTAACAAAAGCCACCACTGCATCCCAATCATTTAGGATTTCCCTTGATAGGTCTCTTAGTTTGCTATACCTATTGTCTTTTCCAATATTACATATATTTTCCAGTTTATCTATAAGTGGACCACATCTTTTCCTAACATCCACCTCTTTTTCTTCACTTATGGCCTTTATTAACTGTCTGAGGGCATCTAATAGTTCATTTCCTAATTTTTTGGCCTCTTCATCTACTGCACCTGTTATGGCTACTGCTTTGCGAATAAGATGTGCCAAACATCTCTGCCTTTTTTCATAATGGCGGTAGGCTCCATAACCATCGCTTACAATCCACCCCATATAGGCTGTTATTACTAACAACAGCTCTTCTTTTTTTCTCGTTCCTATAAAATATATTGCTGTCATCTTTGAAATTACCACCCATAACCACCTAAACATACCCTTTTCATACCACGGCGTTTCATCTATATGTATTAATTCTTCTTTTTGGATTTCTTCTATTAATTGCTCTACCACAGGAAAACATGCTACTCCTGCTTCTCTTATACATCTATCTATTGTCCCTACTGATATATCTAATCCTAACCAATACGACAGAAGCTCCTTAATTTTTACTCTTGACATTCGATATCTTACAGACAGGGCTGATATAAACGTTGTAAGCAACGGTCCCACCATTACAGCCTCTGTTAATTTTAACTCCTTTTTACGACCTTCTACATATGACACATAACCTGTTCCTGGCACAGCCCTTGTTTCATGACCACAATCACACACTATTGCATAATAATGATGAAGATTACAAACTACTCTAATCTCTAACTCTCTAATTTCTAACTCATACGTGTAATATCCTGTATATACAGATGCTCTGGTTTGAGATAGTTCAACATCACAGGCATTACAATTACTTGGGTAGTGTGGTACTATTTCATCACATTCAAGTATTAATGTTCGACCAAACCCTTTACTGCCTACTTGCCTACCAGGTGTCCCTTTTGACTCTTCCTTTACTTGTGGTAATTCTATTTTTTCTTCCTCACTAACTGATTTAGTATTACCTTCTTCTTTCTTACTTGGTTTTTCTTTTGAAGTATCTTTGTTTGTAGCTTTATCAAATGGATTATCTGATGACGGGGGTTTGGAACTATTACTAGAATTCTGCTCAAGGCGCTCTATTAAATTTATTCCTAAATTAAGCAGATTACTTGCTACTTTTACTAATCTCTCATGGTCCAACGACTCAAAATATGCTTCATTCATCTGAGCCAAATCTTTTTTTGTTAGCCTTCCCATACGTCTCGGATATTATACTATATTCTTCTGAAATAAGGGGGGTGAACGGTTAC
>JAGYWI010000027.1 GCA_018606805.1 Candidatus Magnetomicrobium cryptolimnococcus | reverse complement strand
AAAAAAAAGAAAAAAAAGAAAAAAAAGAAAAAAGAAGAAAAAAAGAAGAAAAAAAAGATAGAGGAGTGGGGGAAAACCTTTTTTAAAAAAAAGGGTTTTCCCCCACTCCCCTTTTCCAAAAAATTTTATCTCGCTGGCTGTTGTTAACAGCTGTTTGTAATACGTTGGTTGAGTTATACCAAAATAAAAATGGTTTGCAAAAAAATAATAGCTGTATTTGTTTCCTTATTATTTTTAATTTATTTGGGTATAAATCGAAACGCTCTATAAAAAACTTGATAATCGAGTATATTAAGATTAACTCTGCTTATTTTTCACAGATATTTTTATCTTTCCTCTATACAAAAAGTTAAAAATATGTTAAAATTTTCTATCTTTTTTATGAAAGAACCTCAAATCACAAAAGACGTTATAAGGGAGCATGGCATTACTGATGAGGAATATGCCACGATTTCCGGTATACTTGGCAGAAAGCCAACCTTTACAGAGCTTGGTATCTTTTCTGTTATGTGGTCAGAGCACTGTTCGTATAAAAGTTCAAGGGTACATTTAAAGAAATTTCCTACAAAAGCCCCGTGGGTTATACAAGGTCCTGGTGAAAACGCTGGTGTTATTGACATTGGTGATGGGATAGCGTGTGTTTTTAAAATGGAATCACATAACCATCCGTCATTCATAGAGCCTTATCAGGGGGCAGCTACTGGTGTGGGTGGGATTTTGCGTGATATTTTCACAATGGGTGCTAGACCCATTGCAAGTCTGAACTCCTTGCGCTTTGGTCCGCTTTCGGAGTCCTATCACAAGTACCTTTTTGGTGGTGTAGTTGCGGGTATTGCTGGCTATGGTAACTGTATGGGGGTTCCAACGGTAGGTGGAGAGATATACTGCCATAGCTGTTACAGTGGAAACATACTAGTTAATGCCTTTAATTTGGGGATTGCCAAAACTGATAAAATCTTTTATGGCAAAGCTCAGGGACCCGGTAATCTTGTTGTGTATGTAGGTTCTAAAACTGGCAGAGATGGTATACACGGTGTTACGATGGCATCTGAAGAATTTACGGATGATGCCCATCAAAAAAGACCTAACGTGCAAATAGGTGATCCATTTACTGAAAAGCTATTGCTTGAGGCTTGCCTTGAGGCTATGGATAAAGGCCTCGTGGTTGGCATTCAAGACATGGGAGGGGCTGGGCTTACCTCGTCATCATCTGAAATGGCTGGGCGGGCAGGCACTGGCGTGGAGCTTGAGCTTTCGCTTGTACCGACAAGAGAAGAAGGTATGATTCCCTATGAAATTATGCTTTCGGAAAGCCAAGAGCGTATGCTTATTGTTACAACAGAAGATAAAAAGGATGAGCTGATTGCGGTTTTTGATAAATGGGACATTGATGGGTTTGTTATTGGAAAGGTAACGGATGATGGGTTTTTAAGAGTCAAATGGCATGGGGAAACATATGCAGAAATACCGGCTGCCAGTATTTCAGAACTTGCTCCTATTTATGAGCGGCCTATAAAAAGACCCCAATGGCAGGATTCTATAAATAAGCTCTCACTTGAAAAAATAAAAACTAAAACGGGTAAGGTTGTAGATTCAAATTATTATGATGTAGAGTACTATAATAATGTGCTTTTGCAGTTGGCCGCTTCACCATCAATAGCATCAAAGCGGCTTGTCTATGAAGAATATGACCATATGGTGCAAATAAATACGCTTGTACTTCCTGGCAGAAGCGATAGTGCTGTAGTACGTATAAGAGGAACAAATAAAGCTGTAGCCATGTCAGTTGATTGTAATAGCAGGTACTGCTATTTAGACCCATACGTTGGTGGTATGCTTACGCTTTGTGAGGCAGCAAGGAATGTTGCTTGTTCAGGGGCAAGACCTCTTGCTATCACCGATTGTCTGAACTTTGGCAATCCGGAAAAGCCGGAGGTTATGTGGCAATTCAGTGAGGCTGTACGCGGTATAGCTGAGGCATGTGATAAGCTAAATACACCAGTAGTTAGCGGTAACGTCAGTTTATACAATGAAACAAAGGGGAACGCTATATATCCAACTCCTACGGTTGTTATGGTTGGAGTGCTTGATGGCTGGGATAAAGTACTTACGCAGGATTTTAAGCAAGCTGGGGATGTTATTTTGTTAATCGGTGATACATTTAATGACCTTGGCGGCAGCGAGTATTTGTACGTTTGTCATGATATTGAACAGGGTATGCCGCCTGCTGTTATCTTAGAAAAAGAGGCTGCCTTGATAGAGCTTTTAATAGAGCTAAATGAAGGTGGCTTAATAAAATCTGCCCACGATTGTTCAGAGGGGGGATTGATGGTTACATTGATGGAGTCTGCTCTTAGTGGTAACGTAGGGGTTCAGTGTGAGTTAAGCAGTGTGTGGTATCCGTCCTTGAGGGTAGACAGCCTTCTATTTGGTGAGTCGCCCACAAGAGTTGTTATAAGTGTTGATGGGGCAATGATGGCTTTAGTAAAGGATAGGGCACAGGGGAAGGGCCTTAACGCTTATATGGTAGGCCATGTTATTGACAATGGCGCTGACAATATGTTTAATATATGCCTTAATAATAAGCAGTTGGTTCAACTGCCCATGGTTACAATAAAAAATGTATATGATGAGGCATTAGGGAGGGCTCTTGAAAGAACCTGAAATATATTCTCCTCGCGAAGAGTGTGGGATTTTTGGTGTTTATGGCCATCCGGAGGCAGCCAATTTAGTATTTTTGGGTTTGTATGCACTTCAACATAGAGGACAAGAAGGTGCTGGTATATGTTCATCACAAGGGGACCTGTACCTTGAAAAAGGTATGGGGCTGGTTTCTGAGATATTTAATGATCCCAAAGTACTTAAAAGCCTGCCGGGGACTATCGCCATAGGTCACAATAGATATTCAACGGCTGGGGGCAGTTTTCTTAAAAACGTACAGCCTATTATGGCTAATTTTTCCCTTGGTTCCATAGCCCTTGCCCACAACGGTAACTTAACTAACGCAGATGCCCTACGCAGGCTGCTTGAACGTGAGGGGGCTATTTTTCAGACTAATTCCGACAGCGAAGTAATCCTTCATCTTATTGCTAATTCGAGGGAAAATACGTGTATAAATAAATTAGTGGATGCCCTTAGTATAATTAAAGGGGCATATAGTCTGCTAATACTTAGAAATAAGGAAATGATAGCCATAAGGGACCCTTTTGGCGTAAGGCCATTGAGTCTTGGGACACTTAACGGGGCATACGTGGTCAGTTCCGAAACGTGCGCATTTGATTTGATAGGGGCTACATATATTAGAGACATTGAGCCGGGAGAAATCTTAATAATAAATGAAAATGGCTTAGACAGTTACCGCCCCTTTGAAGTAAATAAAAAGGCACAGTGCGTGTTTGAGTTTATATATTTTTCTCGTCCAGACAGCAATATCTTTGGTGATCTAAATGTAAGCCTATTAAGAAAAAGATTTGGTCGTCAGTTGGCTATTGAATCATATGTTGATGCAGATATGGTAATACCTGTACCGGATTCAGGGGTTTCTTCAACCCTTGGTTTTTCAGACCAAAGCTGTATACCTTTTGAGTTTGGTCTTATCAGAAACCACTATGTGGGAAGGACATTTATTGAGCCAAAAAATAATATTCGACATTTTGGCGTTAAGGTTAAACTGAATCCTATTAGTAAGATTTTAAAGGGGAAACGAGTAGTTGTCGTGGATGATTCTATAGTGCGTGGTACTACAAGTAAAAAGATAGTTAAGATGATACGCGAAATTGGTAATGCTAAAGAAGTGCACATGCGTATAAGCTCACCATCAACAATAAGTCCCTGTTTTTACGGCATTGACACTCCAACAAGAAACGAGCTTATAGCCTCAACTCATAGGGAAGATGAAATAAGAAAGTATATTACTGCTGATTCGTTAGCATACCTATCACTTGAGGGGCTACGTTCAACGCTACCAAATCCAGATGATTTTTGCTATGCGTGTTTTGATGGAGTTTATCCAATAGAGTTCCAAAAGGCTGCTTGTAGTAGTAAAATGCTGGAACTAACTGTTGTTTAAAAGAAAAAAAAGAAAAAGAACGATAGAGGATGCGGGGGAAAACTTTTTAGGCAAAAAGGTGCGACGGTGCACCCGCCGTAAAGGTTTTCCCCTGCATCCCTTTTCAAAAACTTTTGTGCACGCTAATGCATTTACATGAGTAGGGGCGAATAAGGGGCAAGTCCTTAATTTTTGTTGTTTAATTATTCAAAGCGAAATGCGCTATAAAATAAAAGTAATAGTTCAGCCTAAATGACAAAGTAGGGTGAACTATTACAAATGAACGAGTTTAATGTTGAGCAAACGGATTAGTCCTTAATATCTCATCAACAACCGGCGGATTACCTTTTAGAGTAAAAACAGCAAGACCATTTTCTGTAGACTTAGTGCCTGAGTGGCTCCAAGTACCATTCCATGCAATATATACTTTAATTGTCCCATCGCTTATGTCAACCCATTTCGGTGTAAACTCTAAGTCAACGCTTTGAAATTCTTTAATTGAATCTTGAAAATTCTTAAAGCCTTGATTTGTTGTAAATTTCTGAGCCTTTGACATATCCATTGATTCATATGCGTCTTTCAACTCATTTATAGTGGTAATTGCCTGTGTTGCAACCTTTGACTCAAGCGGCTCTGGTTTAACCTTTTCCTTTTTGCTGCAAGATATTATAAATAATAAGAGCAGTGTGGTTATTAGTGCCAATGTAACCCGTATGGTTGTATTTTTCATGTTTACCCCTTTTGGCTAAATTAGTATAAAATATTAAGGCTTATTATAAAACATTAACAATCTAAAATAAATGAAAAATTGCAAACAATGTAATAATTCAGCCCACACTTTGTTATCGTGGTTGTAGCGAAGGTGCGGAGGAGCACTTTCCTGCAATCTATCTCTATAAAATACTGGATTGCTTCTTACTTAGTAACTTCTAAAATTGATGTCATGATATGTTCAAGCATAACCTTTAGATTTTCCTCACTAATTGCCAAAGGTGGCATAATCACAATAATATTGCCAAGTGGTCTTAAAAAAACCCCCCTCCTGCGTACATCAAGACAAATCTGCCACCCCATTTTTTGTTCAAACGGATATGGTCTTTTCGTATCTTTATCCATAACAAGCTCTACACCAGCCATTAACCCGATAGTCCTAACATCACCAACAGCCCTACACCCCTTAACCTCCTCTGCCCATCTATTGAGGAGTTCCACCTTTCCCGCAAGCTTATTAAGCGTACTGTCTTTTTCAAATAACTCTATACAACTTATCGCAGCAGCACACCCAATCTGATTACCCGTATATGAATGACCATGAAAAAATGTCTTCAACTCCTCATATTCACCCAAAAATGCGCGATAAATATCCTCCGTTGCAACCGTAACCGCCAAAGGCAAATACCCGCCAGTTATCCCCTTTGATAAACACATAATATCTGGCACTACCGCCTCGTGCTCACAAGCAAACATCCTCCCAGTACGACCAAAACCAGTTGCTACTTCATCTGCAATCAGCAAAATATCATATCTTGTGCACAACTGCCTAATGGCACTTAAATACCCACTTGGCGCTACAATCATCCCCCCTGCACACTGAATCATAGGCTCAACTATTAAGGCACAAATCTCTCTGCCGTGCCTTTTAAAAATCCCCTCAAGCTCATCTATACATGCTATATCACACGATGCCCTATTAAACCCAAGCTCACACCTATAACAATATGGGGAAGGGGCATTAAACACGTTAAACATCAGCGGTTTAAATGCCTCATGAAATATATCTATAGCCCCCACACTAATAGCCCCCAACGTATCGCCATGATAGGCATTTTTTAATGATACAAAGGCAGTTTTCCCCTTTATACCCCTATGCTGCCAGTACTGAAAAGCCATCTTAAGCGCTACCTCCACTGCCGTTGAACCATTATCAGAATAAAACACCTTGTTAAGTTTACCACTAATAAGCATTATTAACTTCTCCGCTAACAAAATAGACGGTTCATTTGCAAGACCTAGTAAAGTCGAATGGGCAATCTTTTCAAGCTGCTTTGTTATCGCCTCGTTTATCTCTTTTTTGTTATGCCCATGGATATTCACCCACATAGAAGAAATCCCATCAATGTACCATTTACCATTAATATCTTTTATAAAACAATCCCGCCCTTCAGTAATAATAGTTGGTGTTTGCCTTATCCAGTCCTTCATTTGGGTAAAGGGATGCCAGATAATATCCTTATCAAGTTTCTGTAAATATTCTATGTCTTCCATTTTACACCTCAAATAGTTTATCTTATAATATAACAACAAACTAAAATAAAGGAGGCGGTAAAATGTCCACAATAGGTTCAATCTTTCAAAGTGCCGATTGGAAGGCAGAAAAACATGTACCAGTAATCGAGTGCCCTGAAACTGTTAAAGCAGATGAGGTATTTGAGGTAAAGGTATCTGTTGGTAAGGAAATAGCACACCCAAATACAACAGAACACCACATAAGCTGGATACAATTGTTCTTTAAGGCAGATGGGGACAAATTTGCTTACCAAGTAGGCAACTTTGAGTTTGCAGCCCACGGCCAATCAACAGAAGGCCCAAATACCGGACCAGTCCACACTAACCACTCCGTTACAGCATCAATTAAGTTAAAAAAATCAGGTACACTATATGCCGCTAGTTTTTGCAATATACATGGATTCTGGGAAAGCTCAAAGGCCGTTAGCGTAGCATAAAGGACAAAAAAAGAGCTGTAGGGGAAACCCTTTTGAGAAACGGTTACTAATGTAGTAGAAGAATGAGTTAAAGTATAGTAAATGTAAAAGGGTAAATAGAGAGACAACAAGCCAAAAGTTTTAGGAAGTGCGTAGGCGCACTCCCGTAATGTGCGTAGGCGCACTCCCGTAAGGGTGCGGGGGAAGAACAGGGAGGTGCGCCTGCGCACCCCTTTTGTCTAAAATGGTTTTCCACCGCTCTTCTCTTTTATTTCCTTCGTTTTCCACCGTTTTTTCTTTTCTTTAATACTTATAGTTTTTTCTGTTGAAAAACGGCTTTGCGATAATATATACTATGTTCTGGGGAATGTCGTAGTATGGTATATTTTGTGTTAGGAGGTAATTAAAGTGGAAAATAACCACAAAAATAGGGGTTTGTTATTTGTTGTTACCTTGATTTTTAGTGCTTTTGCAAGTTTTATCTTGGCTTTGCTATTTGCTCCAAACTCGGGTAGCCTTACGAGAAAGTGGCTAAAAGATATAAAGGGGGATGTGTTTGATAATACGTCTGCTTACTATACTGATAAGAAGGAAAGGCTTTCAGGTTATGTAGATAAGGGGAAAGACCTGTTGGCTGGCACTAAATCCGCTATCTCTAATATAATTGACGCTGGTAAAGATGTTATGATGCGATAGTTTGTGGGGGATTTTTTTAAGTAAAGCTTTAGAAGGGTCGGGGTGTTTTTTTGTTTTTTTCATCTTTATTTTTATTAGGTGGAGTGATAATGAAAAACAAATTATCTCTATTTATAGTATTGGTATTGGTGTGTTTGCCGGTAAGTTTATTTGCTGATACGACGCATCAGGTGTTTTTTAATAATACTGATTATGAGCTTCATGTATATAAAATAAAGGGTGAGCAACAGGGTAAGACAATGATGATCATTGGCGGCATTCAGGGAGATGAACCCGGTGGGTATCTGGCTGCTGATTTATATGTGGATATAGGGTTAAAAAGGGGTAATCTGATAGTAGTGCCGAGGGCTAATTTTTTATCAATTATTAAAAATCAACGCGCTATAAATAGCGATATGAATCGGCGCTTTAATAATGAGCAACTTGCTGCTGCTAATACTGACAAGGCCATCAATTATGAAGATAAGATTGTTGATATACTTGAAGGGTTAATAAACGAGAGTGATTTTTTATTAAATTTACATGAAGGTTCTGGTTTTTATTCAAACGATTGGCTTAATTCTTTAGTAAATCCGATGCGTTTTGGCCAATCAATAATAGCTGATGCCGATGTATATAAGAAAACAGATGGGTCTTTGCTTACGTTAGGTGAAATTGCTAATAAAGTAGCTGAAAAAGTTAATCCATACATTACAAATAAAAATCATCATTTCAAGTTTAACAATCACAACACCTTTGATAAGTATACAATGTTTCCGGAGCAGCGCAAATCGGCTACGTTTTATGCCCTATCAAGGCATGAGATACCGGCTTTTGGGGTAGAGACATCAAAGGAGATAAAAGACTTAGAGCTTAAGGTCGTGTATCAGACTATGGTTATAAATGCCTTTATGGATGTTTATGGCATATTGCCTAGTAGCCCAAAGGTAAGTCTTGAGCCTCCGGTTTTAAATTATCTTGCTATAAAGATTAATGGTATGCCACATATTGTGCAAAATGGGGAGACTGTTGCAATTGAAAAGGGAGATGTGGTAAAGGTATTTAATATAGATGCTGTGTATAAGAGGGGACTAAATGTTGATATTGAGGGGTATGGTACGTATAGTGATTTTGATAAAGAGTTTGTAATAGAGAAATCTTCGAAGGTTATTGTAAAGAAGGATGTTTTTAAGTGTGGTCAGGTTTTTCTTGAAGTTAAGAGTGCTTATGATGATGGCAGTGTTGCCTCTAGTGGAAAGGTTAGCTTTAAATACCTGATTGTAGAGCTAAATGGTGTAAGGCAGGTACTTAAGGCTGGTGAAAGGCTTGAGGCTGTTAAGGGAGATAGTTTAAAGCTTGTTGATGTGGTAACGGATTGGGTAGTATCTGATATGGTAACTGTTAACCTGAAGGGGTTTTTGCAAGTTGGGCAGCAAGATGTACAAATTAAGAAAAAGGCGCTTGGTAATATTGTAAAAAAGACACAAGATAGCAGAGGGGTTATTATTAATACAGCAAAGGATTTGGAAAAGCGATATTCCGAGGGGACCAACGGTAGCACTTATAAAGTGGAAGTAAGGTATGGAAATAAAAAGATTGCAAATGTCTTTATAGCTTTAGTTGAACCGAAGATGGATTATCTTGTTGTTAAACAAAAGGGTAATGGTAAGAAATGGTACTCAGATGGGGATGTTATGTTTGTAAAGCCCAATGAAGTTATAGAGATAGTTGATGTAAAGACAAATGTTGTTGGCAACAAGGGGATTAGTTTTGCAATAAATGGAAAACGGGCTGCATATAAAGTAGATAAGCAAAATAAATTTGTTTTAAATATGTCAGAATTTATCAATAAAGATGCTAATAATACTAAAGAGTATATGTTGGATATTTCAAGAGAGGGGGTTTCCCTTGGTAAAACTGTAATAAGGGTAGGGGAGGCTCTTGCGTTTAATAGTAGTAGTAAGGAAGGTAGAAATTAAACGGTGTTTTTGATTGTAAAGGTAGTTTGTTTTGTAAGAGTTTTAAGTATAGGTTGCCCTCTATCATGTATGTAAGTGATTACCTCTATGAAGTTCCAAATCATCTAATTGCTCAGTATCCAAGTGCTAAACGGCAAGACGCTAGGCTTCTTGTATTGACAAGAAAAACAGGGCATATAGAGCATAGATTTTTTAAAGACCTTTTGTTATACTTAAAAGAAGGGGATTTACTTATCATCAATGATAGTAAAGTGATGCCTGTAAGGTTGAAGGGTATTGATAAAAATGGGAAAGACAGAGAGTTACTTTTAAAAGAAAGGCTTGGTGATAATAGATATGCTATACTTTTTAAAGGCAGATACTCAGGAGCGGTTAGTTTTTCTGATGCTTTAAAAGGTGAGATAAAAAGTGGTAGTGAGATTGTTTTTATTTATGATGGAGATTTGGATGGGAAGTTGCAAGAGTTGGGTGCAATGCCTCTTCCACCTTATATAAAAAGACAACCGGAAGAGCAGGATAAAATAAGGTATCAAACGGTTTATGCTAAGGAACGTGGCTCTATTGCAGCTCCAACGGCAGGGTTGCATTTTACAGAGGATTTGCTTAACGCCATAAGGCAAAAAGGGGTTATTTTAAAAACTGTCACCTTACACGTGGGTACGGGTTCATTTCGTCCAATAAAGTCTGATATAATACAATCCCATAAGATGGACAGTGAGTGTTTTGAGATAACGCTTGATACAATAAAAACGATTAAAGAGGTTAAAGATAGTGGTGCAATGGTATTTTTAGTTGGTACAACAAGTGTGCGTACCTTAGAATCATATTTTAGCGGTAACTACGTTGCCTTTCCAAGTTCCAAGGAAAAAATCAAAGGTAAGACAGACTTTTTTATATACCCCGGTTATAAATTTAACGTGCCCGATGCACTAATAACAAATTTTCATCAGCCTGCATCAACACCGCTTTTACTGGCATCAGCCTTTGCTGGTAAAGAATTTTTGTTTAAAGCTTACAGGGAGGCTATAGAGCACTCATATAGATTTTTTTCTTATGGTGATGCTATGCTTGTATTATGAAAAATGGCTTTTTTGATAAATTCCCTTGTGAGATAATAGAAGGTAAGGGGTTACTTATAGCTATTGTTATAGTATTTTCATCACTGAGTTTTACGCTTGGTTTTTTTATTGGAAAAAAGGTGCAAACACCGGATTTTTTATCTACGTCTTTTAATACGGCATTAAAAGAATCAGAAATCGTTGAAGAAGAAGTCAGCCAAACTGGTGTTGTAGAGAAAAAGGTTATTGTACCTGTAGCAGAGGAAAATGAAGAGGTTAAGGCAAATAAAGAAAATAAGGAAAGCAATGGCTTTATAGATAAAGCGGCAATAAATAACAATGTCTCTCATAATGATTTAAAAACGGTTATAGCAGAGCCAAAGAAGGTGGACACAAAGAAAGATGTACAAGGGAAGGACTCTACAAAAGAACCTGCTAAAACAGCCAAAAAGGATAAGGAAGAGGATAAGCTCAAGGGGGATATTTCTAAAAATGAGGGTGCTGATGCTAAAATAACCGATACTAAAAGCAATGATGCTAAAGGGTTGCAGAAGGAGTTACAGAAAAAAGACGCTAAGAAAATGGCCGCCGCTAATAATAGCATTGTTAAGGATGCAAGTGTGGCTTTAAAGGCTGATGCTGTTAATAAGGCAAAGCTCGATGAGGTCAATAAATTGAAATCCGAAGATATTAATAAAGTGAAAGTGGCTGCTGCTAATAAGACACGTATAGAGGAAGCTAATAAGGCAAAACTTGAGGAAGTACGGCAAAGTATAACAGAAAGTACTACTACTAATACTGCTGCTGATGTTAAGGCTGGACAAAAATACTTCGTTCAGGCAGGGGCTTTTAAGAGTAAAGAGCAAGCGGATATACTAAAGGGAAAGCTTGAAGGACAAGGGTTTCAAGCTACCGTGTATAAGCAAACGATAAAGGATCAGCTCATTATGTATAAAGTAAGGATAGGGGATTTTGAGACAAAAGAAGAGGCGGATTTAGCATTGTCTAAGTTGAATAAAAAAGGAGTCACCGGCTTTGTCAAGAGTTTTGTAAAGGGGGCGGCACGGTAACAGTAGAAGTTCCAATTAACTCTGAAAGAGACCTTGATTTTGTTAATGTAGGATTAACTAAATTAGTAAAGTTGCTTGAAAGCACCTATGGTGTGGTTATAAGTATGCGTGGTAACAAGGTGTTTATTCAAGGTGAGGGGAAAACGGTAAAGGCAGTGAAGGTTCATATACAAGACATTATAAGTGCGCGAAATGAGGGGCTTGTTTTAAATACGGAAGATTTAAGATATGCAATAGATAATGTAAAAAAGACCAATGATACGGGGATAAAGGATTTTCTAAATAGAAGCATAACGGTGGCAATTAAGCATAAGCAAGTGACACCGCGCACGGAGATGCAGCGCCTTTACATTGATGCAATAAAAAAGTATGATATAGTGGTTGGTATCGGTCCGGCTGGCACGGGTAAGACGTATATTGCTATGGCGATGGCAGTTAATGCTTTAATAAATAAGCAGGTAAAGAAGATTATTTTGGCAAGGCCTGCTGTTGAAGCTGGTGAGAAGTTGGGATTTTTGCCAGGCGATATATATGAGAAGGTGAACCCTTATTTAAGGCCGTTGTACGATGCTTTATACGATATGATGGATGTGGAACGGGCTGCTGCTTTGGTTGAAAAAGGGATTATAGAGATAGCCCCGCTTGCTTTTATGCGTGGTAGAACCCTTAATGATGCCTTTGTTATCTTGGATGAGGCTCAAAACACTACAACAGAACAGATGAAGATGTATCTTACACGCCTTGGGTTTAACTCTAAGACTGTAATCAATGGGGATGTTACGCAAGTTGATTTGCCTCAGGGTCAAGTTTCAGGTCTCATAGAGATTGAGCATGTGCTTGATTCAATAGAAGGGATTAAGTTTGTTTACTTTACAGACGAGGATGTTGTAAGGCATAAACTTGTACAGGAGATTATTAAGGCATATGAAAAATTTAAAAGGCGAGAAAAAGAAAAGACTAGTTAATTATAAAGTAAACTGGCAACTGTTTTATTTTGTACTGCTTTTTGCCTTTTTGTGTTCGTTTACTATTATGAGCAGGTTGTCTTTTTTAGAATTTTTGGGGATGTTTTCCATTTCTCTTATAACGTTAACTATACTTTTTGTTGATGTGTACCGCTATAAGCCTGATTATACCAAAAAGAGAAAAATGAAGGTACTTTTAGGTATCATAGTGTTTGGTACAATGTTTTCAGGTAGGATAACAGAGTACTTGTTTATAAATATTGCAAGGGGTATAGGGCTTGCCCAAACGGACTCTATTATTTATGGTATACCTATGCAGGCAGCGGCTATGTTGGTAACACTTCTTTTTGATAGCCATACGGCCATCATTATTTCATTTATTATAAGCATAATGTGTGGTATATGGCAGCAAGATGCCTATTATACGTTTTATGTATTTGTTGGGAGCATTGTAGCAGCCTTTAGTATAATGAAATGTAAGAAGCGTACGGATATTATACGTAGTGGTTTGTTTGTAAGTGTTGCTAATGTTGTGGGTGTCATGATAGTAGTAATGCTTGGTGAGAAGATAACGGCTGGAGAGGTTTTTCACTCGATAGTATTTGCATTAATTTCAGGCATATTGCTTTCAGCGTTTATTTCTATAATATTGCCAGTACTTGAGTATTTATTTAAAATTACAACTAATATAACGCTCCTTGAGCTTTTAGATTTAAACCAACCGCTTATGAGAAACATCATGATAAATGCCCCGGGGACCTATCACCACAGTGTAATTGTTGGTAATTTAGTTGAAGCTGTTGCCGATCATATTGGAGTAAACTCGCTTTTGGCACGTGTTAGTGCGTACTACCATGATATAGGAAAAATGAAGATGCCGGAGTATTTTGTTGAAAATCAATCTGGTGCTATAAATAAACATGAAAAGCTAACCCCTCATATGAGTAGTATGATACTTATATCGCATGTGAAGGAAGGGCTTGAGTTGGCCGAGGAATATAATCTACCGGAAAGCGTGATGGAGGGGATTACGCAGCACCATGGTACTAAACTAATTTCCTATTTTTACAATAAGGCAAAGGAGGAGCAAGCAGAGGTTCCAAAGGAAGAGGACTATCGTTATCCAGGCCCAAAGCCTCAGAGTAAGGTTAGTGCTTTGATTATGATAGCCGATGCAGTTGAGGCGTCGTCGCGTACTGTGAAGGACCCAACGCCTGCTCGGGTTAGGAATCTGGTTGAACAGATAGTTAATAATATCTTGATAGATGGGCAGCTTGATGAGTGTGAGCTTACGCTTAAGGATATAAATGCTATAAAAGAGCGCTTTTCCTATATAATGATAGGGATAATGCACAAGAGGATAGAATATCCGGGGTTTGATTTTAATAAGGCTATTGGTGTGAAGGATGGAGAAAAGGATAAAGGTACTGAGCAGGAACCAGCAGAAAAAGGTAAAGATAGACGTGAGGCAGTTAAAAATGGTAATGGAAAAAGCCTTGATGCTGTTAAGTCTAAACCAAGTGGAGCTTAGTCTTCTTTTTGTTAATGATGTGCAAATGCAAAAGCTAAACAAGATGCACCGTGGTATAGATAAGACGACAGATGTGTTATCCTTTCCTATGTATGCTTTGCCGTCTGAGTTTCCAAAAGAAGGCGTTATTTTATTAGGCGATATAGTTATTAATGTTGATAAGGCAAGACGCGATGCTGATGAAAAACAGATAACCCTCTATGATGAGATTTGCACCTTATTGATTCATGGCCTTTTGCACCTTTTAGGCTATGACCATGAAAAAAATACTTATCAAGCCCAAAAAATGTTAAAAAAAGAAAACGAGCTGGCTAGTGCCCTTAAAGCGGTGGATTGATAGCGCTAATAATGCTATAGAGGGCATTTTAACTGCCGCAAAGACTCAGCGGCATATTCGGTATCATTTGTATGCAGCATTTGTTGTGCTCATGTTTAGTTACATTGTTGGGGTTACTAAGACAGAGTTCCTTGTAATTGCACTTACAACGCTGTTTGTTATAATGGCAGAGCTTGTTAATACGGCCATAGAGGTTATGGTGGATATTTTGTCCCCTCAGCTACGAGAAGAGGCTAGAATTGCCAAAGATGTTGCTGCAGGGGCTGTCCTAGTAACAGCATTTGGGGCGGCAATCATTGGTTATATAGTATTATTCCCTTATATGGTTGGCTTTTTTCAAAAGGGATTTTATGTCGCTGTGCACCCTAATGATGAAATAGCTGTCCTTGCCCTCATAGTAGTAATGATAGCAGTGGTGCTTTTGAAGGCATTTTTTGGTAAGGGTTTACCACTAAGGGGTGGCATGCCAAGTGGGCACTGTGCCTTGTCTTTTTCCATATGGGTATCTATTACAGTTATAACTGAAAACATTATTGTTAGTGTATTAAGCTTTATTGTAGCGCTCGTTATAGCGCAAAGCAGGGTAGCCCTTAAGGTTCACACACCGGTAGAGGCTTTTTTGGGTTCTCTTTTAGGAATATTTATTACGTACGTGTTATTTGTGCTGTTTAATTCGTAGAGGTTGATACCTTGCACAGTTTAAGAATTTTTATTAGGGGTAGGATAGGTGAATGGTGCACAAATTTATTGATAATTGTCTTTTTGTCTCAGTTTTTGAAAATTTTTGGAGGTGAGTTACTAAAGATTTTTTTTTAGCAAACCGATATATAGATTTAAGTATTGCATAAGCATGAACTACAGTAAATAAGCTCAGAAGAAGTAATATTAGGTGTATCTTTGTTTGTTGACAGATGTTTAGTGTGTTGTGAGGATATTATTGTCTGTAGAGATACGTATGAGTTTGTAGGTGTGGAGTTAGTGTGTTGTTAGAGATGTATTATTATAAAATTAGTTCTAAGTAAAAAACTTTAAGGAGGGGATTAACTTTTAAGGTCTTTAGGTGCCTGCTTTGCAGGATAGAAAATGTCCCTGTTAGTCAGGGGAGAGTTAATTTAAATTTTTAGGAGGTTTCTCTAATGAAGAGAGGTTTGGTTTACCTAGGAGTATTAGGAGTAGTGTTATTTGCAATGGTTGTTTTTAATGGTGGAAGTCAGTCAGTATCAGCAGGTACATGTAACTGCTTGTTGCCGTATTTGAGCACTCAGACAGTTTTGCCGACAACATGCGTTGTTACAAACTCAGCATCAGATAATTTAACAGTATCTTTTAGGCTGAGAGCTGGAAACGCAAGTAGTGGTTCCATAAGCACCACATCAGTAGCCCTTGGTGGTTTGAATGCTTTCCAGATTGAGCAGTGGCAGTTTAAGTCAGGTAGTATCTTCTTAGGTGCTGGTACAGGTACAAACATCAGTGCAGCAAATACCGTACTTTCTAATTCTAATATTACAACAGACACAAGATATGCTGGTATCTTAACATTAGCTGGTGGTGGTGCTAATACTACTGCTGGTACTGACGGTTCAGTTTATGGTCCAGATTTTAGCTGTCCAAATGTTGGTATTACATGCTTCCAGTCATCACCAAGCTCAAGTTATAAAGCAATAAAGAGACCTGTGTTGCCGCTTTGTAGTGATGAGTTCTAATTTACTTTAGTCTTTTAGACTAACTTAATAAAAAGAGTGGATTAGTGATAATTCACTCTTTTTTTGTTTTGTTGATAAAATTATAATATAGCGCATTTCGATTTAATTAGGTAACAAAAATTAAGGACTTGCCCTAGGTTCGCCCCTACAAAAATACGTGTATCGTAGGGGCAGACCTATTAGACTCCCCTATTTTTATTATCTACACTTTGTGTCCTAATCAAATCGAAATGTGCTATATTTTTCTAAAAAAGCTAATGTTTCATCTAATGTTGGAATGCCATCTCTACCGCCTACTTTTGTACACTTAAGGGCGGCTAAGGCTGTAGCAAATTGAGCAATTTGGTAAATGTGCCACCCTTGTAGTATCCCATAAATATAACCTGCATGGAAGACATCGCCTGCTCCAGTTGTATCCACTACGTTTACTTTAAATGTCGGTTGGTGAAATGTATCATTATTGTTGTTGGCATTAACACTGCCTTTGGCTCCAAGGGTTACGGCTGCCATCTTGGCGCCTCTATCTATCAAATATTTAAGTGTCTCTTCGTGCTTGCCCTTTGTAAGCTGTATGCTGAAAACCTCAGAGCATACCACGTAATCGCAAAGGCTGATTAATTCTTCAAAACCATCTCTGAGGCTTCCAGCATCGTACATAACCGGTATGTTCATCGTTTGGGCAATCTTGGCTGTATATATGGAGGCGTTCATCATGAGGCCATCAAGATGGAGGAGGGAGGCGTTTTTTAGAAAGTTTGGAGAAATCTCTTTATCTGTTATTTCTTCAACCGTTGGACGTGCCCAAAAGATTGTCCGTTTACCGTTACTTTTATTGGCAATGATAAAGGCTGTTTGGGAGATGCCATCTGTTTTTTCTACTAAAAAATCCACGTTAACTCCTTCTGTAATTAAGCCTTCCTTGATGAATTGGCCGGCTGGGTCGTTAGAAATAAGTCCCATGAATCTGGTGTCTATACCAAGACGACTTAACGCCACAAGGCAGGTTGCAACTGGCCCACCTCCGTATATTTTCCATGGTGTTACTTCAAATTTAACATCCTCAGACGGGTATTTATCCACTACGGCTATATAGTCCATCGTGCATTGACCAAGACCTGCTACTAACACTTTTGTCCTCCTATTTGGAAAAATTTTTTATTTTACCTTGTATCTTACTCTATTAATGAGTTATGATATAACATGTTTTCCATGTTTACAACAACAGGCATAGGAAGCCTCCCTCATATTGAACCAAGTGAGGCTTGTAAGTTAATACTTGAATCTGTGGACATTCCCTTTTGGCCGCAGTTACCAAAGGCTGGTTTTAGGCAGTCTATGATTGCCCAGTATTCGGAGGACATGCCTTTTTTAAGACTTGATGTGGCGCGTGAGCGGGTATGGTTTGAGCGGGAAGATGAGGGGGAGCTTAGTAGATTTTATGAAAAATTTATAATGCCAATCGGTAGCCCTATAAGTAGCGAGTTTGCTAACGGCTTTTATGAGATGGAAAATATGGTAAGTCAACGCAGATTTTCCTGCTTCAAAGGGCACGTTACGGGACCGTTAACATTTACGCTTGATATAAAAGAAAGTAATGGTAGGTTTCTTTACTTTGATGAAGAGCTGCGAGAGGTGGCTTTGATGCTACTTGAGGCAAAGGCTAGGTGGCAGATAGAGCGTCTTAGAGCTTTTGCAGATAATGTGGTGATATTTATAGATGAACCGATGCTTTCGGCATTGGGTAGCAGTGTGTATTTAGGGGTATCTCAAGAGGAGACCGGACGGCTTTTGGCTAGTATGATAGAGCGGATTAAAAATGCGGGGGCTATTGTTGGTATTCATTGTTGTGGTAAGGCGGATTGGGAGTTGGTTTTTGACAGTAAACCGGATATTGTCAATTTTGATAGTTACTCGTATTTTAATACAATAGTGCTTTATCATGAAAAAATAAGGGATTTTATAGAAGGTGGTGGTTGGCTTTCGTGGGGGAGTGTGCCGACAGGGCAGGAGATTAAAAATGAAGATTTTAGTGGGGTCTGGAAAATCTTTATGGATAATCTGGATAGTCTTGGGCGGTACATAGATATAAAAACGGTGGTGCAGCGCTCTATGCTGACGCCCTCGTGTGGCACTGGTGGGTTGACTGTAGAAGAGGCTAAGAAGGTGTTTGCAATCTTAAAACAGTTAAAAAGTGCATTAGTTGATAAATTTTGTTAGCAGTGTATTTTTGCAATATAACGTCCTACGGAAGGCTTTGGTAAGGTAGTAGTGTTCATATCCTTTGAAGGTATTGATGGTTGCGGTAAAACCACGCAGGCAAGACTTTTAGCTGAAGGGCTTGAGAAAATTGGTATGTACTTGGTGTTTACCGTGGAGCCGGGAGGCTCGGTAATTGGCTCTAAAATAAGAAATATCCTCCTTGACCCAAAACATAAAGAGTTAGTCCCGCTGGCTGAGCTATTACTTTATAATGCAGATAGGGCGCAGCACGTAGAGGAAGTTATCTTACCAGCACTTAAAAGCGGTAAGGTTGTCATAACGGACAGGTATATTGACTCAACTATAGCGTATCAGGGCTATGGCAGAGGCCTTGATATGGGTGTGCTCCATACGTTGGAAAATCTGGTAACAAGAGGATTAAAGCCGGATATTACGTTTTTGCTTGATATAAATGTAGAGCAGGGGCTTGAAAGAAATATGTTGGCTGGTAAGATTGATAGGATTCAAGAAGAAGACATCAGATTTCATGAAATGGTCAGGCAGGGGTATTTGAAAATAGGGGAGGCCAATCCGTGGAGGTTTTTTAAAATAGATGGTGGACTAGCCAAAGATTATATAGCAGATAAGATTTTTGGTATCTTTCTTGAGAGGGTAAATGGCCTTTAATAGTATAGTTGGTCAAGATAAAATTGTTATGATACTGCGTGCTATGGTGAGGCGGCAGCGGCCTGCTACTACGTTTTTATTTTGTGGTCCCTATGGTACAGGGAAAAAAGAAACAGCCGTACAATTCATACGTGCCTTGAATTGTTTGCAGCCACAAGATGGTGATAGTTGTGATATATGCAAGTCTTGTAGAAAGATGAAAAAGGCACTGCATCCGGACTTTAGAGTTGTAAAGCCTGAAGATGGTCTAATAAAGATAGAGCAGGTGCGTGAGTGTGGGGACTTTTTGGTATTAAAATCAACGGAGGGCAGATATAAAGCCATTTTAGTGGAAGATGCTGATAGGATGAATGCAGAAGCCGCTAATGCGTTTTTAAAGACACTGGAGGAGCCTCCTGCAAACACTATAATAATACTTTTAACTGTAAATGAAGAGGGAATGCTTGATACTATACGGTCACGGTGTTTACGGTTATTTTTTGCCCCATTGTCGCTTAAGGCAGTGCAAGATATTGCAAGACAACGCGGGATAGAGCTTTCTGATAAAGAAATAAAAGAGCACCATGGGCTAACTGGTTTTATAGCAGGTGAGCTGTTTGACCATGAGGTAGTAGCCGTACGGGATAGGGCTTTTGCTATATTTAGGGAAATACTTTCTGGTGAGCCATCCATGCCGTGGAAGGATAGAGAGGAGATGAGGCAGTGGTTAGAGGTGGCGTTAACGTTTGTTAGGGATATGGCTATGCTTAGAGTTGGTATGGGAGCGGATGTTATAATTAACACCTCGCTAGCTTTGCAATTAAGTACTATTGTTAAAAATCGGGATGTAGAAGTGCTGGTTGAGTGCTATGAAAAGTTGATGAATATTAATAAAAATATGGTATATAATCTAAATAAGTCAATAGTATTTAACTACGCAAGGAGTTTAATGTCAGAGACTTTTGGCAGAATAAACTCATAAGTAAAAAGTAACTCCTACGTCCAATGTCTAAATTATTAAATAAAAAGGTGAAATGTATGCCTTATGTAATAGGAGTAAGATTTAAAAGGTGTGGGAAAATCTATGATTTTGAGATAGATGAACAGGAAATAAAAGAAGGCATGAATATTGTGGTAGAGTCGAGTTTTGGATTAACAGTAGGCAGCGCTGCCACATGTATAAGATATATTGAAAGCATTGATAAGCCATTAAAAAAGGTAATCCGTCAGGCCAGTAATGATGATTTGCAGCAAAGGACAGAAAACAATAAAATAGAGGAGGAGGCTTGGACGTTTTGCCTGGAGAGGATAGGTGTAAGAGGGCTTCCTATGAAATTAATATATACGGAGGTAACGCTTGATAGGAAGCGTATAGTGTTTTATTTTACGGCTGAGGGTAGGATAGATTTTCGAGAGCTTGTGAAGGACCTTGCCTCGCGCTTTAAGACAAGGATTGAGATGCGGCAGATAGGCGTTAGAGATGAGGCTAAGATAATAGGTGGGCTTGGCATATGTGGCAGGGAGGTTTGTTGTCGAACGTTTTTATCGAATTTTGCCCCGATTTCTATACGGATGGCTAAAAGACAAGACTTGGTGCTTAATCCCGGTAAACTTTCAGGGCTTTGCGGACGTTTAATGTGTTGTCTTGGGTATGAGTGTGATGACGTTTGTATTGATGGGGAAATTGTGGCTACTGCTGTTAATAGTGAGCTACTTGATCCTAATCAAGAATATGTTATTTTAGAGGATAAGGGGAGTGAGTTTACTGTTACGGAATTAGAACCGTTAAATGTAGATATAGTTGCTTTACCAACTGGTACTGCAAGAAAGCATAAGAGTGATTATAAGAAGATTGATAAGGGATTTAAGAAAGAGGCTGTAAAGAAATTTGAACCTGAAGCGGTCAAGAAAGAGGTTTTTAAAGTAAAAGAGATGGAACCAGCAGTAGTTGAGCCAGTTGTGTCTATGCCTGCGAATAAAGGCAGTGAAATTGTAGCTGATAGTGTGCAAAGTAACAATAACTTGCAAGGTACTGAACAGGTTAATGATAGTACCTTAACCCCTGCTGATTCTATAAAAGAAGGAGGTACTCAACCTCTTGATAAGCCATATGACAAGGCAGCTGAAAAAAGAACTTCTGGGGGATATAAGGGAAAAAGACCAAATCGGTTTTATAAGAAGCGTTATGAGCCTGATAGTAATCAAAAACCAAACTTGCGTAACAATAGGGAAGCAAATCCTAAGCAACAAAACCCTAGGGAACAAAGTGCTAAAGAAAATACCCATAAGGATAGTTCTGCCCCTTACTTGAAAGATAATCAGCAAAGTTCAAGGGATAGCGGTAGTGGTAATAGACAACCAACAGATAATATTAGTAATAAAGCGCCAGACAAGACTGGTAAGCCGCATGACAAGGGCAATAAGCCGCCGCGGGACTTTGTTAAAAAACACTGGAAACATAAGCGAAACAATAAGGATAAGGAACAAAAGGATACATAATCGAGGGAGGCTATACCTGTAATGGAAGAGAGTTTTTATGTAACCACCCCGATATACTACGTAAACGGTGTCCCTCATATAGGACATGCGTATACAACGGTAGGGGCAGATGTGCTTGCGCGTTTTAATCGTTTGATGGGGCGAACGGTTTTCTTTTTGACCGGTACGGATGAGCACGGGCAGAAGGTGGAGGAGGCGGCAAGAAAAGTTGGTAGGCAGCCAAAGGAACTTGCTGATTTATTGTGTGAGAAATTTAAAGACCTGTGGGTTAAACTAAATATATCAAATGATGCCTTCATACGGACTACGGACTTACAGCATGTTCAGATAGTAAGGGATATAATGCAGCGGCTTTATGAAAAGGGCGAGATAGAGAAACGTAAGTATTCCGGTTGGTATTGTACACATGATGAGAGGTTTTGGACTGAAAAGGAAATAGTAGAGGGCAATTGCCCAGAGTGTAGGCGGCCGGTTGAACAGATAGAGGAGGAAAATTATTTCTTTTTTATGTCCAGGTATCAGGATAGATTAATTGACTATATAAAAAATAATCCGACCTTCATATTGCCTGAAAGTAGACGTAATGAGATACTTGGTTTTTTAAATAATAATAGACTTGAGGACCTTTGTATATCTAGGCCAAAAAGTAGGGTCACGTGGGGCATAACGCTGCCATTTGATGAGAACTTTGTAACATACGTATGGTTTGATGCCCTGTTAAACTACTATTCTGCAACAAAATACCTCGCTGCTGATGGTGAAGAGAGTTGGTGGCCAGTAACTCACCATATTGTGGGAAAGGACATAATAACAACGCATGCCGTGTTTTGGCCTACTATGCTTATGGCGCTTGATATGCCGCTTCCAAGGAATATTTTTGCCCACGGCTGGTGGACTTCTGGCGGGCGTAAGATGTCTAAATCCTTTGGTAACGTTGTAGACCCATTTGATATTGTTCAAACCTACGGGGCAGATGCTGTCCGGTATTTTTTATTCCGGGAAGTACCTTTTGGCCTTGATGGGGATTTCAGTGTGGATGCTATTACTGCAAGGATTAATAGTAGTTTGGCTAATGACCTTGGTAATCTTGTAAATAGAACTTTTACAATGGTAAAAAAGTACTTTGGCTTGGTTATTCCAAAATCCTTTAGTGTGGAGCCAGAGTTAAAGGCACTATCAGAGGGTATACTCGAAAAGATGGATGTTAACCTTAAGGTGCTTTCCTATCACCGGGCGTTAGATGCCATTTGGGAGCTTGTTACGTATTTAAATAAATATATAGATGTACATAAGCCATGGAGTCTTGCTAAAGATGAACAGGATAGGGAAAAACTCTCCTCTATTATGTATAATTTAATGGAAGGTTTAAGGTTTTTAAGCCTATACCTTTATCCATTTATACCGGATGCTATGGGTAGGTTATATAGCTGTTTAACTGGTGGGGAGGTATGGTTGGTGAGTATAAAAAGTGCTGCTAAGTGGGGTGGGCTTAACAGTGATAGTGTTTTTAGTGAAATAGGTCAGTTATTTCCAAGGATAGAAAAAACTGATATAAAGGAGAAAAGGGGAAAAGTGGAAGAGCCGTCTAAAGAGCAGGAGAACGTTATCAGTCCAGATAGCTTACCAGATAACTTGATAGACATAGAGGAGTTTGGCAAGGTGGAGCTTAAAACAGCGAAGGTGCTGTTTGCAGAAAAGGTGAAGGGGTCTAGTAAGCTGTTGCGTATAGAGGTGGAGTGTGGACAGAAGCGCCAGATTGTTGCCGGTATTGGTAAACACTATAAGCCTGAGGAGCTGATTGGAAAGACTGTTGTAATAGTGGCTAACCTTAAGCCAGCAAAGCTAATGGGTGTGGAGTCTCAAGGGATGGTCTTGGCTGCATCTGAGGCAGATACGCTTACGTTATTGACCGTAGATAGAGAGATAGGGCATGGAGTGCGGGTTAAATAATCTGTCTAATCAACATGTCTAAAAAATATATGGCCTTATGAAAAAATTACCAAAAGGTAGGAGTGGATGGTTATTTTTGATAGCCCGGTGGGTATTTATATTTTTGTTTGTAGTGGTGTTTGTATATCACTTTGAAAATATGCCGGGGGACTCTTACAAGGGTGAGGTTAAGCCTCTTTCGAATAATGAAAAGGTTTTAAAGGCACAACTGCAAAATCATATTCATATATTGGCGGAAACTATCGGGGAAAGGAATATGGAATATATGGATAGGCTTGAGGAAACGGTTGTGTATATAAAAGATAACTTAACTCGTGTTGGGTATGAGTATGTTAATTTGCAGGAGTATCAGGTAAGGAATAGGATTGTCAAAAACATTGAAGTCGAGATTAAGGGGCAAACGTTGCCACAGCAGATAGTGGTTGTTGGTGCGCACTATGATTCTGTTTTTGGCAGTCCCGGTGCTAATGATAATGGTACAGCTGTTGCAGCTTTGCTTGAAATTGCAGCTTTTATTAGAAAAACTGTTCCAAAACGTACGGTGCGCTTTGTTTTTTTTGTAAACGAGGAGCCTCCTTTTTTTGAGACCCAGCAGATGGGAAGCCGTGTGTATGCTAAACGGGCACGTGAGGCTAAAGAAGACATTATAGCTATGTTTGCCATGGATACTATTGGTTATTATACTGATGAGTCTGGTAGCCAGAAATATCCCTCAGTTTTAAGGTTTTTTTATCCAGATAAAGGTAATTTTTTAGCCTTTACTAGTAATATTACCTCAAGGCATGTATTATATAAGGCAATTGCAATATTTCGTAAGTCAACGCCATTGCCGTCTTTGGGTATTGCAGCATTTGAGTGGATACCTGGTGTAGGGTGGTCTGATCATTGGTCTTTTTGGAAGGAAGGTTACCCTGCTATTTTGATGACAGATACAGCGCCTTTTCGCTATAAGTACTATCATACCCACGTGGATACGTACGATAAAATTGATTATGATAGATATTGCCGTGTGGTTTTAGGAATAAGGGAAATCGTTTTAGAGTTTTTAGATAATAAATAGATAGCTAAAATAATTGGTACAATAGGTTTAATTTTTTTAAGTTGAACCTTTTAATATAAATGTCAATAGTATGAATAAGAAAGGAAATGTAAAAAGTTAGAACTCCTTTGGTACAAACTTATTATCATTAAGAAATTTAACTGTATCTCCACTTTGAGCAATAACAAAGAGGCCATTTTTATAAGCAAACCTATCAGCTCCACTGTCTATAACTATACCAGCAACAGCTCCCACAAGTTTTTTGTCGCTATAGGCTGGGAAGGCTGGTTTGAATTTATCAAGTCTTTCAATATGCTCTTTTACATCATCCACCTTTAAGGTACTTTTGACTTCTATTAATGCAACATATTCACCATTGGCAGCCAATATGTCTATCTCCATTTCAAAGCCCTTTTTACGACTTTTAATGTTTTGAGCTATTTGGGTTACCTCTATCCCTCTTTCTTTAAATAATCTCTCTACTGCCGGTAACACTAACCCAACAACAAAATTTCCCCATTTGCCTGTTAAATTATTTACTGCCATCGTTGCTTGGTCTACGTTTTTCTGTGTTCTGTCAAATCCTTTTTGTAGCTCTTTTTTAGTTTCTTCAAAAGCTATCGCAGTTTCTTTAATTTGTTTGTCAGTTTCTTTAATCTGTTTGTCAGTTTCTTTAAAAAGTTTTGTTAGTTGTTCATAAGTTTCTTTGGAATGCCTCCTTAGTTCTTCAAAGTTTTTGTCAGTTTCTTTAAAACGTTTTGCTATTTGTTCATCAGTTTCTTTAAAACGTTTTGCTATTTGTTCATCAGTTTCTTTAGATTTTATAGACGTGTCTTTCAAAATATACCGTATCTCTTCAAAACCTTTCATTAATTCTTCAAATGTCATGATTTCCTCCTTCTCTTTACTCTTTAGTCTAACATATCTTTTCTAATAAGTTAACAACTAATCGCAAAGAATAAACGCCGTTGAGCTAATATATACCCAAATAAATCAGGTTTGCAAAAAAATAATGAGCAAAGTATGGATTTCCATACATGGGATTCCAAAGGGACGAGTCCCAGTGAGGGTGTGTAGGCACACCTCCCTGTGCGCCTCTGCACCTTTGGCGGGAGAGTGAGGGCAGCGCTCTCACTGTGTATTTGTTTCCTTATTATTTTAATGATGCCTTGCAAACCTAATTTGTTTGGGTATATTATGGAGTGTTTAAGGCTACCTGATTATAAGTAGTCTGTATTGGTCGTTTTTCATATGTTACGGCAGGTTGCTCATCTTTCAATAACTCAGCAAAATCATGTGGTGGTATAGGTCTACTAAATAAAAAGCCCTGCACTTCGTTGCACTTAAGACACCGCAATATCTCCAACTGTCCTTTGGTCTCAACTCCTTCTGCTATGATTTTTAGGTTCATTACGTGGCATATTTTAATGATTGCCTCAACTATTGTCTGATCATATTTATCGTGTTCAATATTTTTTATAAAGGCTCTATCTATTTTCAATTTATTAAAGGGAAGGAGTTTAAGATAATTCAGTGATGAATAGCCAGTACCAAAATCATCTATTGCTATGTGGACACCAAAACTATTTAAATCTATGAGCATGTTTTTGACTAATTCAATATTTTGCATACATGTACTTTCCGTAAGCTCCAATTCTAAAAATTGAGGGGCAATGTCTAAATCAAAGAGCACGTTTTTTAACTGATTCATAAGCATATACCCCCTATTTAATTGTTCTGGCGATATGTTAACCGCTATAGTTATAGGTGGAAGACCTTGTGTTTGCCATTCTTTGTTTTGTTTACATGCCTCTTTGATTACCCATTCTCCGATTTGTATAATCAAGCCTGTTTGCTCGGCTATTGGTATAAATTTAGAAGGTGGAATCAATTTCCCTTCATGTTCCCAACGTAAAAGCGCCTCTGCACCCACTATTTTACCAGTGTTGATTTCTATTTGAGGTTGATAGTAAAGCATCAGTTTGTTGTTTTTATGAGCACCCATTAATGCACGTTCAAAATATGTTTGCTCATCATAGTCTTTGGCAATATCTGATGAGAACAAAATACATAAGTTACCACCATCTTTTTTGGCATGTCTCATTGCAACTGAGGCCTTGTTTAACAACGTTTCAGCATTTGTACCATGTTCAGGATATATACTTACACCAATACTTGCCTCTATAGAAATAACAGAGTTATTAAAATTGTATGGTTTATTGATATATTCTAAAAGTTTTTTAGCTATTACTTCAGTGTATTTGGTATCAATCAGTTCAGGTATCATTACTATAAATTCGTTGTTGCCAGTACGGGCTACCGTATCTGTTTTTCGTAAACACTTTACTATTCTATCAGCAATGATTTTCAGTATATTATCTGCCTCTATATAACCTACCATGTCATTTATCTTTTTAAAGTTGTCTACATCTATGTGTAAAAGTGATAGAGTTCTATTGTAGCGATTAGCGTGATATATGCTAAAGTTAAGCCGATTTATCAAGAGCTCTCTGTTTGGTAAACCAGTTAATTTATCATAGTTCGATATATATTCAATTTCTTGTTCTTTCATATGTTTGTATATAATTGTTGCCAATGTGTTGGCAAAGGAATTTAAAAATCTTACTTCTGTTTTTGACTGTGTATGCCCTTCTTTAACATAAAGGTTTAAAACACCTAAAACATCCTCTTCGATTTTTATTGGTACACAATAATGGCCGTGAGGCTTCATTCCACTATATTTTATTACGTGTTGTGGATTAATACAATCTGTAAAAACTATTTCTTTATTTAAAGCAGCAAGACCACATAAGCATTTACCATATTCTATGGTATAGCATTGCTTTAAAAGTTCTTGCGGTAAGTTTCTTTCTACGATACGTGTTAAGGTATTGGGTTTAGTTGAATCTGTTAGATATATGCTACCAGTTGACTCTAAGGCCAGCCATGGAACTGCTAACAACAAGTCCATTGACAGTTCAAGTTGTGTTTTTAAAGAGCTAGCCTGTAATGATAAATGAAGTAACTGTGCTATTATCTTTTGAGTATCTTCATTATATCTGTTTTTTTCTTCAACTTGGATACGCATTATTGTCTCTCGCTCTAACGGATTTAGATTTAAGATATATGCTATTGGAAATATTAATATCGTTAATAGTGTACTATCAAGTATGCTTGTAACAGCAATTGGTAAATTATGTATGTAGTCATCAATATATATCATGGTTATAAATTCTATTATAAAAATAAGTGCAAATAAAATTATAAAGTTCTTGGTATAATAGCCACGATATTTATTACCATTTTTTTTCATAAAAAACAAGCCCCCTTCGATTAAAATGAAACATTTTCACTACTTATACCCCACAGCTTGTTGCTGTGGGGATTTCTCATTTATCACAATAACTGTATAAGTTTTAATTCAAACAGCTCTACTTGTTCTCTCTCATAGTGTACTCTTCTTTTAATTCCTTATTGTATTTTGTAACTTTAAACTCTCCCATGTATTTGTTTACCAAAGGAAATCCCTTTTCTATCCAACCGACAATTCCTTTATTAACAAAATTGGCATTTTTATAGCCATATTTATGTAATAAACCTGTGAAATATGTCCCTCTGTTTTCAGTTCTACAGAGTACCCATATTTCTGTATTAGAGTCAGTAATCTTTTTAGGGATTAAATAGGCATGACCAGAATCTATATTGTTACTGCCAAAAATATGTCCACTGTCGAATTCTGATTCAGTTCTAATGTCCATAATAATTGCCTTACTTTTTCCTTCCTGAACTTCTTGCCATGTTTTATAGAGATCGTCTACTGTTTTAATATTTTCTGGTGGAATTACTCCTTTAAATTCATTCAAAACCTTCTTTTCTTGCTCTTCTAAAGTATTGCCATATACTATAGTTGCAAAACTCATCAAACTAAGTACTAAAAACCACACCAAAAACTGATTTTTCTTTACATACTTCATATAACAAAATCTCCTCTTTTGGTTGAAACATTTTAATAAAACAGCCAATGGCTGTAATAGAATTTTCTTTATACGTATCAGATATTTTATACGTATATTATGCTTTTAATTATGATTATATATTTTGAGTTGTGTTAATCAAAGATTTAATAATATATATATATATATATATATGTCAATAGGATATTATGCCATACATTAAAATTTAACATACCAAAATGCCATAATTTTACATAAAAATGTAGTAAATACAATAAGTTATAAAATTAAAAAATTTAATTTATGAAAAATTTATTTTTCATGTTTTTTACTAAAAAAGTTTATATTGGCAGTTATATTTACCATTAACTCGATGAACAAGTTTTTTTTAGTTGACAAATAATCATGTGTTGTAATTGCAAGCAAAACAAGGGCAGACACATAGGTTCGCCATTACAATATATGCGTAGGGGCAGACCTATGAGGGATCCCCTATGTTTCTTATAACGTTGAAATACCAAGTTTGTATTGCGTTTCAATAGTTTAAGCTGCTATAATTTATTTTAGGTGAGATAATGTGGTATAAAAAATTTCGTTCCATGTTTGTAGGGTTTGAAAAATGTGTATTTTTAAACTCTGCTGGTGTGTCATTAGTATCAGCACCTGTAAAAGAGGCTGTTATTAAGTGGGCAGAAATGGGGGAGTGTGCGCTTTTTGAATATGAAGACACCATTACTTTAGCTAAACAGTTATCTGCACGCTTGATTGGAGCTTCGGTTGATGGTATCTTTATTTCAAGAAATACGACACATGGCATACACACGTTTATTTTAGGATATCCGTGGCAAAGGGGTGATGAGGTTATCATTGGTGAGTGTGAATTTCCGGCTAACAGGCTACCGTGGCTGTCTTTAAGGTCAAAGGGAATTAACGTTAAGGTTGTACCATGCAAAGATTATATGGTAAGTTGTGAGGATTTAATTGCGGCATGTAGTAAGGATACCAAGGTTATTGCTGTAAGCTGGGTGCAGTATGTTTCAGGTTATAGGATAGATATTGAGAGGCTTGGGGAGTTTTGTAAACATCGCGGGATTTTATTAGTTGTAGATGCCATACAGGGGGTTGGGGTTGTTCCGCTTAGTGTGGAGGCATGTAATATAGATTGGCTTTCGGCAGATGGTCATAAGTGGATGTGTGGGCCGGAGGGAATAGGGCTTGTGTGGACATCTAAGCGTGCTATGAGTATAATAGAGCCTCCTTGTAAGGGCTGGTTTGGTGTAAAGAAACCTATGGATTTTGAGGTATTTGACCAAGAATATGCTGCTGATGCCAGTAGGTATCAAGATGGAAGCCCTATGATGCTTGGTATAATGGCCTATAATGCAGCTTTAAGTATGCTTTTAGACTGTGGTATTGATAATATTTATAAAAGGGTTATAGCGCTTTCTTCGTATGTTATAGGGTGTGTGAAAAGAAGACGGTGGTTATTACTAACCCCAGAGGAAGAAGCAAAAAGGGCTGGTATTGTTAGTTTTAAACCGGTAGGGAAAGATGTGTACAGTTGTCTAAAAGCGCTTAAAAGGCATAATATTATTTGTTCATTTCGTGGTGGCTGGCTTAGATTGTCAACGCATGCTTATAATAACCACACAGACATTGATAGGGCATTTAATGTCTTGGATGAAGTAGCCTGCAACTAATCTAATCTAAATAGAAACTTGCAACTTCTTGTGCAACCTTATAAATCTGCTCAGTTTCCATCTCGTAATACATAGGAAGGCGCAGCAACCGGTCGCTTATGTCGTTTGTTACGGTCATGTGGCCATACACTTTGCCATATTTAATGCCTGCCGGAGATGAGTGTAATGGCACATAGTGAAAAACTGCTTGTATACCCCTTTCTTTTAGATAATTTACTAGTTTTGTGCGTTCTTCCAACGAGCGTGTTATTATATAAAACATATGCCCATTTGATACATATTCATCTTCTTTGATAGGAAGCTGTATGAATCTGTCCTTTTCAAGAGGGCGCAATAGTTCTATGTAAGTGTTAAGAATATTAACCCTTGCAGCAATGATTTTTTCTGCTTCTTCAAGCTGTGCATAAAGGAAAGCACCTACGATTTCACTTGGTAGATAGGATGAGCCAATATCTACCCATGTATATTTATCTATTTCACCTCTAAAAAATTTACTCCTATTTGTTCCCTTTTCTCTGATGATTTCAGCACGTTCTATGTATTTATCGTCGTTAATTAAAATAGCGCCTCCTTCACCACTTATTATGTTTTTAGTTTCATGGAAACTAAGGCAGCCAATATGTCCTATTGTGCCAAGATAGCGCCCCTTATACGTAGCAAGCAGTGCTTGGGCGGCGTCTTCAATAACACACAGACCATATCTATTTGCAATATCCATTATTTCATCCATAGCGCAGGCTATGCCGCCATAGTGCATGGGTACGATAGCCTTGGTTTTATTAGTGATAGCACCTTCTATGAGCAGTTCATCTATATTAAGTGAGTCCTGACGTATGTCTACAAAGGTAACGATAGCGCCTCTAAGCACAAAGGCATTAGCTGTGGAGACAAATGTAAAAGATGGCATGATGACTTCATCGCCTGGCTCAATACCGCAAAGCATGGCACTCATCTCAAGGGCTGCTGTGCAGGAGTGTGTTAGTAGTGAGTGTTTACAGCGTAGATTTTCTTCAAGCCAGCTGTGGCATTTTCTAGTAAATGGGCCATCACCCGATAGGTGGCCTTCCATAACAGCGCTTGCTATATAATAAAGTTCTTTCCCAGCTATAAATGGTTTATTGAATGGTATTTTCATAGTTATATAATAAAGGTACTCGATGTTTAGTATAAATGTCAATAGGCTGAATAAGAAATGGAAATTAAAAAGTTAGAACTCCTTTGGTACAAACTTATTATCATTAAGAAATTTAACTGTATCTCCACTTTGAGCAATAACAAAGAGGCCATTTTTATAAGCAAACCTATCAGCTCCACTGTCTATAACTATACCAGCAACAGCTCCCACAAGTTTTTTGTCGCTATAGGCTGGGAAGGCTGGTTTGAATTTATCAAGTCTTTCAATATGCTCTTTTACATCATCCACCTTTAAGGTACTTTTGACTTCTATTAATGCAACATATTCACCATTGGCAGCCAATATGTCTATCTCCATTTCAAAGCCCTTTTTACGACTTTTAATGTTTTGAGCTATTTGGGTTACCTCTATCCCTCTTTCTTTAAATAATCTCTCTACTGCCGGTAACACTAACCCAACAACAAAATTTCCCCATTTGCCTGTTAAATTATTTACTGCCATCGTTGCTTGGTCTACGTTTTTCTGTGTTCTGTCAAATCCTTTTTGTAGCTCTTTTTTAGTTTCTTCAAAAGCT
>JAGYWI010000026.1 GCA_018606805.1 Candidatus Magnetomicrobium cryptolimnococcus | reverse complement strand
AAGACGTTGAAGCTGTGGGATGTTGAAACCGGTAAGGAGGAAAAGGAATTTGTTGGTCATAAAGATGCGGTAAGAAGTTGTAGTTATTCGCCGGATGGGAAGAAAGTGTTGTCCGGCTCATATGACAAGACGTTGAAGCTGTGGGATGTTGAAACCGGTAAGGAGGAAAAGGAATTTGTTGGTCATAAAGATGCGGTAAGAAGTTGTAGTTATTCGCCGGATGGGAAGAAAGTGTTGTCCGGCTCATCGGACAAGACGTTGAAGCTGTGGGATGTTGAAACCGGTAAGGAGGAAAAGGAATTTGTTGGTCATAAATATGCGGTAAGAAGTTGTAGTTATTCGCCGGATGGGAAGAAAGTGTTGTCCGGCTCAGATGACAAGACGTTGAAGCTGTGGGATGTTGAAACCGGTAAGGAGGAAAAGGAATTTGTTGGTCATAAAGATGCGGTAAGAAGTTGTAGTTATTCGCCGGATGGGAAGAAAGTGTTGTCCGGCTCATATGACAATACGTTGAAGCTGTGGGATGTTGAAACCGGTAAGGAGGAAAAGGAATTTGTTGGTCATAAATATGCGGTAAGAAGTTGTAGTTATTCGCCGGATGGGAAGAAAGTGTTGTCCGGCTCATATGACAAGACGTTGAAGCTGTGGGATGTTGAAACCGGTAAGGAGGAAAAGGAATTTGTTGGTCATAAATATGCGGTAAGAAGTTGTAGTTATTCGCCGGATGGGAAGAAAGTGTTGTCCGGCTCAGATGACAAGACGTTGAAGCTGTGGGATGTTGAAACCGGTAATATATTAGCAGATATTAAGCTTTTGTGGATTGTATTTGATATTAAATTTATTAGTAACGATATTGTAATAACAGCAAATGGCAATGGTACATTGACAAAGTTTGATATATCAGATTGTCATGTACTTGTATAGCGAAGAATCTAAAGACCGCTATAATCTTCAAAATTCACATGTAATTGTTTATTGAGAACATTTGCAAGTTTTTGTAGTGTTTTTAGTGTTGGATTGCTTTTATTAGGATTTCCTAATCTTTGATATACTTGATAAGTAATTCCTAACATTTTTGCGATGTCTTGTAGTGTCTTTTGATGTTTATGTCTAAATTTCCTTAGTAATATGGGTATTGCAACACTTGGTTGTGGTTCTATATAGTGTATATCTTTACCTTTTTCATTTGATGGTTCAGGAATGTTTAGATTTCTATTTTAGCAGGATATAATAATTTCATTTGATTCCCCCTTCTTTATAATAATCTATTGAAAGTTCCCTGTAAGCATTACAGAAGCAATCTCTTTTTTTTGTAAAAGATGAGACTGCTTCAGCGCTATTGTTCCTCTTTCTGTTCTTCCGTTTATTTTTTTTAGACGTGTTTTATTAACACTATAACTTCACCGGGCGGAATATCGCTAATCTCCACATAGGCAGTGGAGTTGTCCGATAAAAGCCCCTCTACTGGTACCTTGGAATTAATCGGATGTGTGCCATCATAATCACTGCCTGCTTCAATCTGTGCGGTGTTTAGTATAACCGTTAGCTCTCTTATGCTGTCTTCTTTGTACAAGAGCTTATCTACAACAATATTACCGCTGCGGCTTTCATACATATTTGGATTTACAATACAAAGGGCTTCTTGTGAGCCGGGATAAATGCGCGACCATGCAATTAATTCATCACCGACGTCAAGTATGCGGAAGTCGCCGCCGGGCAACTGAACTTCCCTTTGATACTGAAGACCGTAACGGAGCACTTCGTGTGTAGCCCGTAGTTTTGTCATTGCACTTATGCGAATGTAGCTTGGGTGTTGTTTATTAAAACAATGTTTACCGGCTGTGCCAAAAGGACCAAAGCCCGGTACGGTTAAGTCGGTTTCAGTTAACTGAGTTTCCAGACTATAATTATGATTAGCTCGCGGGTGTTCAGGTCCAAACATTGCCTCTCTTAAATACCTGTCGCCGTAATTATCTACTTGATTCCAACCCTCGGAATATAAAAACTTCAACTGTGATTCGGCCGGACCGCAAAATGCCTGCTCCGTTCCATAATAAATACACGGTATGCCAAGTGTAAATAACTGTATAGCAGTGGGGACACATATGTGGTAGTCCTTCGATGGAGCGTCTTCGGGTATAAACGACGAAAACCTCAACTTCCCGATAGCGTATAGTTGGTCGTGGTCATCAACAACAGATATGTGGCGCTTGCCGGTGTTGCGGTGTGAGCCAAAGTCGTAGCTGTTTGCCATAAAACCGTTTAGATATCTGGATGCTGGTAATAAAGCGATGGATACTTCAAGGAGTGCACGTTTTTGTTCGCCAATATCTAAGGCAGCATCCAAATTAGAGCGCATGACGGCTAGTTGGTCAAGGTATGCGTCTTGAAAGAAGTCGCCACTGCCGATTTCACCAACAAGAAAAAAATTGCATTTGCCAATACTTTCAGCAAACATTTTTATGGTATTACAAAAATTGCGAGCCTCCTCTATGGAGACATGCTTAAGAGTATCGAGCCTAAAGCCGTCGCAATTGGTAATGGCTATCCAGTACTTATAACAAAGCGCCAAATTATGAAACGTACTTGGATTATCAAGTGCAAAGTTTTTTAATGTGAAAAAATCACTCCTCTTATGCTCAGCATGAGGGTCGTATATGCTGCCAGCACCAAGATTGCCAACCCCTGCACGTGTGTAACAGCTCCAGTCTTGCAGCTCTTCAGGCCACACGCCATCGTTTTTGTCCTTTACGTAGTCGGTTAGATTTCCTTCAAGTTCAGCGCGCCATTTGGTTTTGTATTGACAAAGTTCAGGGTCGTTGGGGTCTGAATAATATCTCGGCCAGTGCTGGTAGTCTGGTATTATAGGGACGTTATCAATAGTATATGCCCAGTTGTCGCCACTGTGGTTAAATATGATGTCAAGGATAACCTTTATTCCACGGCTGTGGGCTGTCTCAACAAGCTCTACAAGGTCTTGGCGTGTGCCAAAACGTGGGTCAACGTCAAGGAAATCCTGTATAGCATAGCCGTGATATGTGTTTTGTCGGATTCTTTGTTTAAAAATGGGACCAATCCATAAAGCCGTAATACCCAGCTCTTGCAAATAGCCAAGTTTAGCCGTAATACCGCCTATGGTGCCCCCTTGCCAGCGCAGAGCGGATTCCGCCCATTTCTTCCAACTCCACTGAGGTCTGTTTGGGTTTTTCCTGTAGCTTTTGATGTCTTCTAACGTTAGCATATTGTCTTTAGTGTGTGGTTGTTCGTTACTAAAACGGTCTGGCAATAAAAAGTACAGGACTTCGTCACGCCACTCGGTGTCGCGGCAAAGGCCGTCTTGATTTTTAAGCGGGGCTGAGTAGATTTGCTTGAAGCTACGGGCATCTTGTAAAATATCCTTTACTTCTTCAAGGCTTTCCGGTGGACCGTTTTTAAGGAGTTCTTTTAATGGCACAGCACGTTACCTCCCAAGGTTGATTATTGTAGTTTATATTTTTTTATGAATGTCTTCATCTAATTTACTCTATTAGCGGGCGTATATGGCAAATAGCCCCGGTACTATCAAACAGTTTTTTGTATTTAAGCGCCCTATCATAGTTTATATTGTTTTTAACAACTAAGGTATGCCCATAAAACATAAGGTCGCATTTACGCTCTGATATATTGAATGTTTGAATAATGCGTCTTTTAACCTCAAAAATGTCCTCTCCTTTAGCAATTTCCCCAGAAAAAACAATCTGATACACGTAATCAATTGGTATAGTATGCTCGTCCTCCTCCTCCTCGTCAACTGCAGCGTTTTTAAGAACAATTTCCTGCTTATTATGTTTAATAGCCGCTCCATATGTAATAGCTGTTCCATATGCAATAGCCTCAACACTTGTAACGGCATTTTGAGCCTCTTTACCAATAGACACAGTTTCTATACGTACGTTTAAAATAATATCAGCCTCTGGTACTTCCTCTTTCATACGCAAAACAGCCTCACGCCGTGCTCGGTCAATAAGGGTTTCGTACGCACTAATCTTACCACCAAATAAACTAACAAGAAATCCTAAAAAACTCTTAAAATAATCTACAGAGATGACAGCACCTCCAATTACAAGCGTAACATGTTTAATCTCCCGCCCCATGTCAATAGCCTTGTGCATTGGTAGTGCTGGCAACGCTAAAAGCTTGCCTTCGCGCTCTATGATGGATTTATAGTGTTTTTTTTCATTATATCTCCCAACCGTATAACCAACGGTTATAAGGATAAGGAAGAAAATAACATTAATCCAACCCTCGTCCATCTCTACTTAACCTTAACGGCTGTGCCATATACATATAGTTCGGCAGCCCCTTGAGCTACCGCTGATGTCGAAAACCGTATGTTAATAACGGCATTTGCGCCAAGTTGTTTGGCTTGCTCAACCATTCTTTTTATAGCCTCATCACGTGATTCTTTTAATAATTCAGTATATGCCTTTAGTTCGCCCCCTGTAATGTTTTTTAATCCTGCCAAAAAATCCTTTCCAATGTGCTTTGCCCTAACTGTGCTGCCAGAAACAAGCCCGTAGTGCTCAATTATATTTTTACCCGGCACTGTTTCGATATTTGTAAGTATCATAACAAGAGCCCCCATGTGTTTTTGTTATAATAAAAGAAAAAACTGAAAAAAGAAAAGAAAATTTATAATACTTTAGCTCCATGTTTTGTCATTGCGGCTGTATCGCAATTAAAATTCAGTAAAATAATTTTCAACTTCCCTCAACTACCTAAGCCTCAAAGAGTTGCTTAAATAGTGTTTGCCCACCGTATTTAAGGAAACAAATACATAGTGAGGACTCTGCCATCACACTCCCGCCAAAGATGCGTAGGCGCACCTCCCTGGTACTCGTCCCTTTGGAATCCCGCTCAAGGGGTTTCACACAGTGAGGTGTGCCTTCACACCCTTGAACCCCAAACAGGGGCTCAAAACTTTGCTATTAACGTTGATAACATCCCTTAATATGTAGGAAAAGATAATAAGAATGACTAAATATATTACAAGCCAAAAGTTTTAGGAAGGGGGAGCGGGGGGATAACCCTTTTACTTAAAAGGGTTTCCCCTCGTTTTTCTATCTTTTTTCTTTTTTTTTGACAAAAAAATTTTTTTCGGTTATATTATTCTTCTTATCTGTAAATAATAACTTTATAAAAGGGATGATGAAGGATGTGCCGTTTAAGTGCTATAACAGCATCAGATTATTTTTCGCCAGTTGAAAACATACAAGCCCTTGAGACCATGAAAGAGGGACATGATGGCTCTGGTATGGGGCTTATCTTAAAAGACCTTGGGGGGGAGTTTGAGGAACTGAAGGATTACCCAATACTTTCTGGTATATGTTCAAAAGATGGCATTGGTGTACTTGATGATTATATGAATAAGGCAGGGTTTAAACTAAAATACACATGGACACCAAAAATAAAACCCGTTAAGGGAGTTTTGGGGCATGATTATTACTTCAGTAGGGTGTATGATTACCCGGAGCATTATAAATACAGGGATATTGAAGAAAAAGAAAGCCTATTGCTAAATACAAAACTTACATTAAGAAAAATGGGGGAAAATAATGAATCTATCATTATATTTTCCTTTTACCCTGACATTATAACGCTTAAAGAAGTCGGCGATCCGATGAGCCTTTGTGAGTTTTTTAATTTAGATAATACAACCTTGCGGGCAAGGATAATCTTTTCACAGGGTAGGCAAAACACCAACTATGCTATTAACCTCTATGCCTGCCACCCATTTTTTATTCAAGGCTATGGCTCTATGACAAATGGTGAAAACACCGCTTTTGTACCAATTAGGGAATACTTAAAAGGTAGGGGTTTTCCCGGTTATATGGGATATAACAGCGATAGCGAGGTGTTTACCCATATACTGCACTATGGCTGCAAGCAGTTGGGGCTTCCGCTGCATTATTATAAAGATATAATAACACCACTTAAGGTTTCGGAGATAGACACAAGGCAAGATAGTGAAGCGGTGCGTTTTCTTAAAATATCGCTCCGTCAATTATGTATAGATGGGCCTAATTGTGTCATCGGATTTACTCCTGATGGGACATGTTTTATGGTACAAGATGCCAAAAAGTTAAGACCGGGCATTGTTGGCGGCGTTAAGGGCAAGGTAGGTTTAATGTCTGAGGAGTGTGGAGTGGATTCTACGATACCCAATAGAGATAAAACAATAGATGTATTTCCTATGAAATATGATATGGTAATTGTAACACCCGGCGGCCAGGAGGTAAGAGTATGGAACCAGCTACAAGGTTGGACCACAACCATGAACTAGCTTTAAAGGATTTGCCTTATATAATAAGATGGCGAGACGACAGGTGTAAGCGCTGTGGGCGGTGTACGGCGGTGTGTCCGGTATTTGCAATAGCGCCGTCTGTTGTTGTAAAAAGGGCTGTGGAGTCGGTTGGTAAAACACCAGAGCCGCAGGTTAGGCGTATAGTGCAGACTGTTGTTAAGCAGTCTAATAATATAGATAGATATTGTATAGGGTGTGCTACGTGTTCGTTAGTGTGTCCAAATGATGCCATAGAGCCGGAATATAATGAACGACATAAATTTCTTATACATAAAAATCAGCGTGGGGTTGCATATACAAGGGGTGGCAGGAGAAATGACCCAAATGTGTCTACCCTTGACAAACTAAAATTTACAAGAATATCCATGTTGACAGACCCAGCACTTGATGCAGGCCGTCATGAGTTTCGTATTAGAACCTACTTAGGAAGGATATTGCCACCTGATGAGTTGCCTTTAAAACTCATAGATGGTAACCTTGCAATTGACAAAATCGCTGGAAAGTTTATACCGCCGGTGCGTGAGATATATCCTGTGATGATTGGTAGTATGTCAGTTGGAGCGCTTTCACCGACTATGTGGGAGGGACTCGCTATGGGGGTTACCTATCTAAATGAAGTAGAGGGGCTTCCGGTTGTCATGTGCTCAGGCGAGGGCGGTATGCCCCAACGGTTATTACGCTCACGCTTTATAAGGTATTTTATCCCACAAATAGCCTCTGGGTATTTTGGTTGGGATGAAATTGTAAGGGCGCTTCCGCACATGATAGATGACCCGTGTGCAATAGAAATAAAATACGGCCAAGGGGCTAAACCCGGTGATGGCGGGCTTTTGATGGCCCATAAGGTGTTTAAACTGATTGCTGAAATCAGAGGCGTTCCAATTGGTGTAGATTTACCATCACCACCAACGCATCAAACTAAATATTCCATAGAAGAGGCTGTTGCTAAGATGATTCAGTCAATGTACATGGCATGGGGTTTTAGGGTGCCAGTTTATCCTAAGATATCCGGAACAAAAACAGCTAAATCTGTTTTAAATAATCTTGTAAGAAATCCATATGCCGCAGCGCTTTCAATAGATGGTGAAGATGGTGGTACTGGGGCAGCCTATAACGTATCAATGGACAAGATGGGACACCCGATAGCTTCTAATTTGCGGGAATGTTACCTTGACTTAGTAAAACACGGTAAACAAAATGAAATACCGCTTATAGCTGCTGGTGGGGTTGGTAAGAAGGGTAATCTTGCTGCAAACGCAGCTGCGTTGTACATGCTTGGGGCATCATGCGTATCCATAGGTAAGTACATAATGCAGGCGGCGGCTGGTTGCTTAGGGGATGAGTATAACCGCTGTAATGTATGTAATCTGGGGCTTTGTCCACGTGGTATTACGACACAAGAGCCTAAGCTATACAGGCGTCTTGATCCAGACAAGGTGGCAGAAAGGGTGGTGGATGTCTTTAAAGTGCTTGATACGGAGTTAAAAAAGATATTTGCCCCAATGGGCAGAAGTACGGAGCTTCCAATTGGCATGTCTGACGGTATTAGTTCGGATGACCCGGCAGTTGCTGAGCGTTTGGATATAAGTTATGTATGTTAATGAATATATAACAAAATTGAAGGTAAGTATGTAGGGGCAGACCTATGTGTCTGCCCTATGCTCAATGAATATATAACAAAATTGAAGGTAAGTATGTAGGGGCAGACCTATGTGTCTGCCCTATGCTCAATGAATATATAACAAAATTGAAGGTAAGTATGTAGGGGCAGACCTATGTGTCTGCCCTATGCTCAATAAATATATAACAAAATTGAAGGTAAGCCTTTTATAGATAAAGGCTATAATAAATATATATAAAAAGGTGTTTTTTAAAGTGTCAAAAGTGGTTATAAATGGAAAAAGAGAGGGTAAAAGGGTCTCTTCACGAGAGATGGAAGAGGAGATTCAGAAGGCTGTAAAAGACGGAGCCCGAGAGCTCCATATTATTGCTGATGGCCAACACGGTATTGGTGGCAGACTCTGGCCTACGAATGAAACTGTAAAGGTGCATGTAGAAGGACCTGTTGGTCAGAGGCTTGGTAGTATGGGTATGCTTGGCACTGAAATTGTTATTAATGGTAGTGTGTCTGATGATGTGGGTTGGATAAACTGTGGGGCAACCATAACCGTACTTGGTAATGTTACAAATGGCGCACATAATGCAGCAGCTCAAGGTGTATTGTACGTTCAAGGGGGCGGAGGCGCCCGCTGCGATACGATGACAAAACATAATCCAATGCTTCCACCGCCTGAGTCCTGGTATTTTAGAGACGTAGGGGATACCTTTGCAGAGTTTAAGGCTGGAGGGGTGGCTGTTGTCTGTGGAGTAGCGCCAAGAAACAAGAAAAACATCCTTGGTTATCGGCCATGTGTTGGCATGGTTGGTGGGGTAATTTATTTTAGGGGACCTATTGAGGGGTTTAGCGAAGTAGATGTTAAACTTTTAGACCTAACCGAAGTAGACCAACAATGGATTACTGAGCGTATGGGTAGATTCCTACAAGCTATTGAAAGAACTTCCTACTATGAAGCACTAACAACCTTTCCGGGCCTTTGGCAAAAATTAATACCGTATACCCCTCAAGAAAGGGCTAAAAGACAGCCTATGAAGATGTCAATAGCTAAGTTTAGAGACGATATATGGGAAAAAGGGGTAGGCAAGGGTGGCATTTTTGCACCATACTTAAGTCATCCACAAACAGTACTGCCCTATATAACAACAGGTAATGATAGGCGTTATAAGCCTGTATGGAAAAATGACCAATATGCCCCGCCATGTCAAGCGGGTTGTCCAAGCGGTATACCAACGCAAAGACGGGCTCAACTAATACGTTCAGGTAATCTGCATGAGGCAATAGAGTTGATTCTACAGTATAGCCCGTTGCCGGCTACGGTGTGTGGTGAAATCTGTCCGAATCTGTGTATGTCGGCTTGTACGAGAGGAAGGGTGGATATGCCGCTTGATATTAAAAATCTCGGCAAGGTGGGATTTGACGTGCCGGCTCCAAAGCGGGCGCCAGATACGGGTAAGAAGGTCGCTGTTATTGGTGGTGGACCTGGTGGCCTTTCTGCTGCATGGCAGTTGGCTTTAAAAGGGCACTCTGTTAATTTGTATGAAGCCCATGATAAGCTTGGCGGTAAACTTGAACTATGTATTCCAAGAGAGCGCCTGCCACAAGATGTGCTTCTTCATGAAATTGGCAGATTTAAAGAAATTGGGATTAATATCCACCTAAGCTCAATTGTAAATAGAGATAAATTCAATGAAATATATGCAAATCACGACATAGTGGTGCTTGCTAGTGGTGCACATAAGCCAAGAAAGTTAAACATACCGGGGGCTGATGATGTAGTTACAGCTTATGATTTCCTTACCGGTATAAACACAGGTAAGGCCCCCGACCTAAATGGTAAACAGGTGGTCATAGTAGGCGCCGGCAATGTCGGTATGGATGTGGCAGCGCAGGCATTTCATTGTGGAGCTTCAGGGGTTACGGCTGTAGATATACAAAAGCCGGCCGCCTTTGGTAAGGAGCTTGAAATAGCCAAGGCACTTGGTACTGAGGTTATTTGGCCTAAGTTTACAGATAAATACGTTAAAGAAGAAAGAAAGCTTTATTTTAAAGATGGTTCATCGTTAGAGACTGACATCATCGTGATGTCTATTGGTGATATGCCTTTAACAGATTTTTTATCAGAAACCGTTCATACTAATAAGCAAGGCTGGATAGAGGCGGATGAGGTAGGGCATACCTCAGACCCGAAGGTATACGCTCTTGGGGATGCTATAAAGCTTGGTCTTGTAACGGATGCTATTGGTAATGGCAGGAAAACGGCGGAAGCTGTGCATGCACTGTTATCAGGCAGCTCATATTATCGCCCGCAACCTAAGATGGCTATTCCATATGAAAAGATCAAAGAGGCATACTATGATACTTGCCGTAGAGAGCCTTTTTCGGCTACAAATGAGGCCAATAGGTGTATGTCTTGTGCCTCGTGCAGGGATTGTCATTTATGTGAGTTATCATGTTATTGGCAGGCAATTACAAGGGTAGAGCTTGAAAATAACGCATATGAGTACCGCGTGGATGAGTCTATATGTATAGGGTGCGGATTTTGTGCTGGAGTGTGCCCATGTGGAATCTGGGAAATGCTTGATAATAAATAGATAATATGTTTTATAGGAAATAAAGATACACTCTTTGAATGAGTTGTAGATTATACTAAAGTAAAGATTAAGGAGAAAGGAATGGCAAGTGTACATAAATTACCTGGTTCTAACTGGCGTGCTATTATAGAGAGTGCTCTTTTTGCCAATTCAGTAGCTAAGACTAGTGTAAAGCAGTTATATGAATATGCAATAGAGCAGCCTGAAATTATAGTAACAAACGAACCAATGTATAAGCCGGAGGCTTATGGACTGCCGTCAGATGCAAAGGTGTTGGTATCTAACGATGGTCGTATAGTTGGTAGGACGGCCAAGGCTAGGCGGTTAGTGCGTGAAATGGGTAAAGAAAAAGATAAGTACCTTGCTATTTTAAGAGAGGCTGTCTATCATTTTAATAAAAAGCCGGCTTTGTGGCTTGAGGGTATTGTTGGCCTGCATACGGATTTTATGGTTAAAGCTCATTTATTGAGTCCTAAGACAGATGCCAAAAATATGCTGGATTGGGCACTCAACTTTACACCATGGATGGAACCTTGGGTAGCCACTTATAATCAATCAAGGGTACTTGATGAACCTGATATTATTATGATAGCTGACCCGGATTGGTCAAACCCTGAATACCCGGATGGACTTATAATCGTAGATGAAATGCACAACTGCATTGCAGTACTAGGGCTACGTTATTTTGGTGAAAGAAAAAAAGGTACCCTGACACTAGCATGGACAATCGGGGTGCGCCAAAACATGGTTGCCTGCCATGGTGGTATTAAAAAAATAGCTGATAAACCACCAATAGCAGTGTTTGGACTTTCAGGCTCCGGCAAATCCTCCATAACAAATAGCCACGACCATGAGGGCTCTTTAAGAGAAGATGAGATAGTTACTGTTATCCATGATGATGCCTTCTTAATAGACCTTGAACATAACTTTTCAGTAGCGCTTGAACCTAATTTGTTTGATAAAACAGATGCTGTTAGGCCTAATGACGCGCAGTTAAAGTATTTTTATACGGCACAAAACATGGCTATAACGATGACACCGGATGGGCAGAAGAGATTGATTGGTCAAGATATGAGAAACAATAACGGTCGGTGTATTAAATCACGGGATATGTTTCGCCACTCAAACTTTTGTGAAAGACCGGGGTCTGTCGTATGGTTACAAAAAGACCCAAGTCTGCCACCGATTACTCGTATAGATGGTAACCGTCTGGCTGTTTCGATGGGGGCGTCTTTGAGCACTATGCGTGCAAAGGGGGTCGAAAACGTGGACGTTAAAGAGTTAAGTAAACTGGTAATAGAACCCTTTGCTAATCCATTTAGGGTGCATCCGCTGCTTTGGGATTGTCAGCAGTTTATGCTACTTTTTAAAATGGGTACGGAGTGTTATGTAATGAACACCCATGCCTTTGGAACACCGGATAATCTTACAGATATACCAAAGGAGCTTTCACTTAAAATTGTAACTGAGCTAGCAAGGGGTAATATTAAGTGGAAAAATTGGAAGTCATTTGAAGGGCTTTCGCTTCCTGAAAATGGCAATGTACTTTTTGGCGGTGATTTTAACGCCAAATATGAACCAACAGAAGAGAAGAAATATTTGTCATATTTACGAGATAGAATGCAAGACAGAATTACATATTTATCAAGAAAACGTGATATAGAACAAGACATGGATAGTGCCTTTGTAGACCCTATAGTAAAGGCAAGGACAACTATAGATGAGATACTAAGCCCGATTTAACAAAATATATATAAATGGTTTATAAAAAAATCAAACAAAATAAAGTTCAATGGATATATAGGTACAGTTTATTCCATTGAATTTTATTTGTATTGGTGATGAAGAGGTATTTTGGACATTGTAGCTATATTAAAAGGTTTAACAATAGCTGCGCTGCCTATTATATTAGCAATTACTATGCACGAGGTAGCGCACGGATGGACGGCATATAAGCTTGGCGACCCAACAGCTAAATCAATGGGTAGGCTTACCTTAAACCCACTAGCGCACATAGACCCGGTAGGGACAGTACTTTTACCAATTATACTGTTTATCCTATCAAAGGGAACATTTATGTTTGGTTCAGCAAAACCAGTTCCTGTGAATTTTAACAATCTGAGAAATCCAAAACGAGATATGGCCTTGGTTGCTGCGGCAGGGCCTTTTGCCAATGTGCTTATTAGTATAATAAGTCTCGTAATTTTAAGGGTTTTGGAACATATCTTTGTCGGTAATACTATTGGAAATGGCTCTCAAATGGTGTTAGTGCCTGTTTTTGGAATGCTTGAGTATAGTATAATATTTAACATATTCCTTGCAGCTTTTAATCTACTTCCTATTCCACCACTTGATGGCGGTAGAATTGTAGTAAGTCTTTTACCACACAGGCAGGCCTATGAATTTAGCAAGGTGGAACCATATGGTATTTTTATTGTTTTAATTTTGTGGTTTACGGGCATAGCAAAATATATTATTGCCCCTATTCAAATATTTATTGTGTTCATCGTGGAAGGGGTTTCCACGATATTAGGGAGGATTTTGTGAAAGAACGTGTTCTTAGTGGAATGCAGCCAAGCGGTATTTTACACATTGGAAATTTAGTTGGAGCATTGCAAAACTGGGTTAAACTACAAACACAGTATGAATGCCTTTATTGTGTGGTTGACTTACATGCCCTAACAACTAATTACACAAACCCTCAAGTGATAGGCGGTTACGTTAACGATATGGTGGTTAATTTCATAGCGGCTGGACTTGATCCACAAAAATGCACGATTTTTTTACAATCCAAGGTACATGAGCATGCCGAATTACACCTGCTTCTTAGCATGATAACACCACTTGGATGGCTTGAGCGTGTACCCACGTATAAAGAAAAACAAACTGAACTTGTTGATAGAGATATAAATACTTATGGCTTTTTAGGTTACCCTGTGCTTCAGGCAGCAGATATACTTATTTATAGAGCTAAATATGTGCCTGTTGGCTTTGATCAATTACCACATCTTGAAATCACCAGAGAAATAGCCCGGCGCTTTCACTTCCTGTATAAAAGTGAAACACTTGTGGAGCCTGAAGCTCTTTTAACTGAGTACCCAAAGGTTCTTGGGGTTGACGGTAGAAAGATGTCCAAAAGCTACGATAATGCAATTTATATGTCCGACTCCCCCGAGGTGGTTGATAAAAAAATTCGCACAATGATGACAGACCCTGCTAGAAAACGGAGAACGGATGTTGGTAACCCTGATGTTTGTCCTGTCTATCAATTGCACACTATATTTTCAAATGAAGAAGAACAAGGGTATGCTGTCGTTGGATGTAGGTCAGCAGCTATTGGCTGTATTGACTGTAAAAAGGTGCTTATAAAAAATATTTTTGCAGTACTTGAGCCTATTTGGACAAAAAGAAAAGAACTTATAAACAAACCTGATATAGTACGTGATATAATAGAAGAGGGTAGTAGAAGGGCGAGCGTTTTAGCAAAAGAAACCCTCGATATGGTTAAGGGGGATATGAGCATTTAATAAAATAAAAAGGGAGAGACTATAATTATGCCTATATTTGAATATAAATGCGAGGACTGTAGTGTTGATTGTGAGATTTTAGTATTAAACTCCAACACTGTGAAGTGTCCTGAGTGCGGCTCTCAACGCATGAAAAAAAAATTATCGCTTTTTGGTATGAGTAGTGCCGGTAAACATACAGCCGGTGGAGTAAGTGCGTCAAGTAGTAGCGGGTGTAGTTCGTGCACTAAAGGCTCATGCAGTACATGCTAAACTGTTTACACCTTGGTATCTAATGCGGTTGCTTTTATAAGTATAAGGAGATATTGTATAATAGTATCATGGCTTATGATATTGCATTGAATGTTTTGGTAGGCAAGGTACTTTTATATTCGCATGATGCCAATATCCCGCTTTTAAGGAAAGCCTACCATTTTACTGATGAGGCCCACTGCGATCAAAAAAGGAAGGAAGGTACTCCTTATATAAGCCATCCATTAGCCGTAGCTTCCATACTGGCCGATATGCACCTTGACGAAAAAGCCATTATTGCCGGATTACTGCACGATACAGTTGAGGATACGGAAACAACCATCGAGGATATAAAAAGTATATTCGGTGAAGATGTAGCCTTTATGGTAAGTGCCCTAACAAAGCTGTCTCGTATGGAGCTAAAGGCCAGCGCTGATGCCCAAGCAGAAAATTTTAGAAAAATGTTTCTTGCCATGGCTGAAGACGTACGAGTTATTATGATTAAGTTTGCAGATAGACTACATAATATGAAAACGCTTCAGTACATGCCCGAACATAAACAAAAAAAAATAGCAACCGAAACACTTGATATATACGCACCACTTGCTAACCGATTGGGTATCGGCTGGCTTAAATCAGAATTTGAAGACCTCGGATTTAAATATAAGTACTCTGAAAAGTATAAAGAAATAGAGCAGAAGGTTGCCGAAAAACGTGAAGATAAAGAAAAATATATAAGAGAAATAGCTAGAATTGTAGATAGTAGACTTAAAGAACAGGGTATAGCAGGTAGAGTGAATGGCCGCGTTAAAACCTACTACGGCATCTACCAGAAAATGCAAAAACAGAAAATAACCTTTGATGAGGTTAACGATATACTCGGACTTCGCGTAATTACTGATACTAAATCCCATTGTTACTCAGTCATGGGTCTCATACACTCACTGTGGATACCAGTACCAGGTCGTTTTAAAGACTACATAGCTATGCCAAAATCTAACATGTACCAATCCCTCCATACAACAGTGCACGGACCAGATGGTTTTAGAGTGGAATTTCAAATACGCACAGAAGAAATGCACCTTATTTCGGAAAACGGTATCGCTGCCCACTGGGCATATAAAGAACGATGTAGCCGTGTCGAACAAAGAGATACTCAGTGCATTAGCTGGCTTCGTGAACTCATACATTCAAATGGAGATTTTAAGGATGCAAGAGAGTTTTTAGAGGTTTTTAAAGGCTCCGTCTTTCCAGATGTTGTCTTTGTATTTACCCCTAAGGGCGAAATTATGGAATTACCACAAGGTGCTACACCAATAGACTTTGCCTATGCAATACACTCAGAGGTAGGCAATAAATGCGTTGGTGCAAGGGTAAATAGACGTATAGTGCCACTTAGGTATCAATTGGAAAACGGCGACGCTGTTGAAATCATTACTTCACAAAACCATGCACCAAGTAGAGATTGGTTAAATTTTGTTGTTACACACAAGGCAAGAAACAGAATAAGGCACTGGATTAAATCCGAACAAAGAAAACAGGGCATAGAACTCGGTACTAATATGCTTGAGGAAGAATGTAGACGCCAAGGTATAAAATTTTCAAAACTGAAATCTAAGGAAATGATAGATATTGCCAAAGATTTTAATTACAAAACCTTCGAAGACCTCCTCATGGCAATCGGCTATGGTAAACATTCAGCAAAACAAGTAGCAAGAAAACTTAAAGTTGAACAAAACGCTGGTGAGAATGTTCAACAAGAAACCATTGTACGGCCTGCCAAAACCGCAAAGGCTGGTATTAGCATTACCGGTATAGATAATCTCCTATATACAACAGCACGTTGCTGCTATCCAGTCCCAGGAGATGAAATCATCGGCTTTATAACAAGAGGTAAGGGCGTTACAATTCATAGAACTAATTGTAAAAACGTTCAACAAAGCACACTTGATGAATTAAGAATGATAGAAGTGTCGTGGAATGCAAAAAATGGCGCTACCTCACAAGCTAGACTTTATGTGGAAACCGTAGATAGACCCGGCGTGCTTGCTAACCTAAGCTCTCTAATATCTTCCCTCGAAATTAATCTATCACACCTTGAAGCCCGCTCAGATAATAATAACCATGCACATTTTACCTTTACGCTTGATGTAAAGGATAAAGAACAATTAAGTACGCTTTCAAATAAACTACTATCGGCTGAAGGCGTATTAAGCGTTGGAAGATAAAAGAAAACAAGAAAAGAAAAAAAGAAAAGGAAAAAGATAGAGGCGTGGGGGAAAGCCTTTTTAGGCAAAAAGGTGCGAAGGCGCACCCGTCGTAAAGGTTTTCCCCCCTTTTCTAAAAACTTTTGTCTCGCTGGCTGGTCGCTTATAAGTAGTTTATACAATGATGTGTTTTTTGTTATACCTCTAAATGATTTTACCATTTATCAAATAACCTTGACAAATTAGACTATTATATAATATTTTAAAAAATGAATCGTCTTCAATATGAAAATAGTCCCTATTTATTGCAACATGCAGCTAATCCAGTGGATTGGTATCCTTGGACTGAGGAAGCCTTTGATAGGGCGCAGAGGGAAAATAAATTAGTTTTCCTATCAATTGGATATTCTACGTGTCATTGGTGCCATGTCATGGAGCAGGAATCTTTTGATGATGCTGAAGTAGCAGCCATTATGAATGAGACATTTATTTCTATAAAAGTGGATAGAGAGGAACGGCCGGATATAGACAGTATTTATATGTCTTTGTGCCAGATGATGACTGGTCGGGGTGGGTGGCCTCTTACTATAATTATGACACCGGACCAAAGGCCATTCTTTGCCGCAACGTATATACCAAAACTCAGCCGCTTTGGCATTATTGGTATGATTGAACTTATACCTAACATAAAGAAACTTTGGGTAAACCAAAGATATGAATTAACCAGTATGGCAAACAAAGTAACTCATATGTTTATAGATGCGCAAAATAGTGGACAAGGTGGTACTTTTCCGGACCCTAAGACTGTAGAAAAAGCCTATGAGCAGCTATTAAGTATTTACGATAGTGAATATGGTGGGTTTGGTAGCCAGCCCAAATTCCCTTCACCTCATAACCTATTATTTTTATTAGAATATTATATTTGGAGGGGGGATGATAGGGCGCTTCAAATGGTTGAAAACACGCTTATAAAGATGCGTAGTGGCGGAATTTACGACCATGTAGGGTATGGATTTCACCGCTATAGCACGGATAGGCAGTGGCTTTTGCCACATTTTGAAAAGATGCTTTATGATCAGGCTTTGCTTATGATTGCCTATGTAAAAGCCTATCGGATTACAAGTAACGAGTTATTTAAACAAACCGCTTGTGAGATTGCCGATTATGTGTTAAGGGACCTTGCGGATGAAAAGGGGGGGTTTTACTGTGCTGAGGATGCAGATAGTGAGGGGGAGGAAGGAAAGTATTACCTTTGGGATAGGAAGGAATTTGAGGCATGTTTAGACCATGAGGAAATGAAGCTTTTTAATATACAAGCTGAGGAAAAAAATATAATATATGTGGAAAACATTGCACTAAAACAAGGTATGGATGGGGCACTTAAAAAACTGTTTATTCAAAGACAAAAGCGACCTCGTCCACACCGTGATGATAAAATATTAGTTGACTGGAATAGTCTCATGATAGTAGCGCTTACTATAGCAGGGCATACCTTAGACCATAAGCCATACACCGTTGCTGCTATAAAGGCGGCAGATTTCATAGTAAACACCATGTTTGATAAAAACACTAAAAGGCTTTTACGTAGGTACAGGTCCGGTAATGTTGCAATAAATGGAAACCTTGACGACTACGTGTTTTTTATATGGGCTCTCATTGAGCTTTATGAAAGCACTGTAGATGACCAATATTTACAACTGTGTCTTACTTTAACAGAGCATCTGTTGGACAATTTCTGGGATAATGAAAGGGGGGCTTTTTTTCTTACCCCTTCATATGGAGAAAGATTTCTGATAAGGCCAAAGGAAATTTATGATGGGGCTCTTCCTTCGGGTAATTCTGTTTCCTTGATTAATATGATTCGTCTTGAAAAAATAACTGGAAATCCTGACTTTAGGCAAATAGCTCAACAAATTGGCAAGGCATTTGCCCTTACAGTAAGCCAAGCCCCACAGGCATATACTTGTTTTGTTAACGGTATACTGCTTGCACAAAATTACTTGTAGTAAGGTTTTGTAAACCTTATTTGTTTTGGTAGACAAATCACACATGATAAAAATAAATCGCAGTATTGTATGTAAGCTTGCAGGTATGTTGGGGTTGGTGTTAGCTGCTGTAATAATTTTTTATGTGCAGGGCTTTTCTGATACCCAAATGGTGCCTTTATATGAAAGGGCATTTTATGTTTTTGGTGTTGCTATGGTTATAAGCGTACTTTTTATTTTTTATTTAATAAGGCCTTTAGCTAAACTTAAGGTGGAAGTCTTGCGTCTTACTAAAGAACTCACAGGCAAATCATTGGAAGATATATGTAAAGGGGATGAATTGCAACAGTCATTATGTGGTTTTCAAGTAATAATAGAGGCATTTAGAAAACAAATAGAAGGCTTGAGTTTAAATAATAAGGCATTAGATGAGTCTTTCTTTAGAGCAAATACTATAATTGATTTTTTACCTGTTGGAATTGTGGTAATTGGCAGTGATACAAAGATTAAGAATATGAATAAGGCAGCGGCAGTAATGTTTGAGGTTATATCAAAGGACTCTATTATAGGGGAGCTATACACTAGTTTATTATTTAATAAGGCAGATGAAGAACGGTATTTATCTTCAAAGGGTAAAAACAAAATTGTAACATATGAAACCGATATATTTACCTTAGAGGGTACTAAAAGGCATCTGATTAAGACAATAGTGCCACTGAGTATATCAAATGAAGACATGTATATGCTTGTTTTTGTAGACATTACAGAGCGTAAAACTGCTGAAAATAGCTTAAGGAATGTTAAACTAAGCTGTGAGGCTGAAATAAGACGGCTTCAGGATTCAAACAGCCAGCTTGCTATTACGGTTAAACAGGTTACTAATAAAGCTAAGGGGGCTGAGCTTGAAAATAAAAGCCAGCGTGAATTTATTACAAGCATAGCGCAGGAGCTTCGTACTAAGATAAATATAATTGTCGGGGCGGCTGTGTCTTTATTAGATACAGAGCTAACAAAAATGCAGCAGCAATACATTGAAACAATAAAACAAAACGCTGGTAGCCTCCTATGTGTTATAACCGATATACAGGATTTTTCAAAGGTAGAACGTGGCAAACTATCACTGTATCAGTCAGGGTTTGAACTTATTAATTTCATCGAACAGATAAATGATACTATTTCGTTGCAAGCAGAAAAAAAAGGGCTTGAATATTTCTATCATATAGAAGCCGGTGTTTATACTTTTTTAATTGCTGATCAGATGCGCCTTAGACAAGTACTGATTAGCCTTTTACATAATGCCATTAAATATACCAAAGATGGTGAGGTCTTACTTGATGTTTCAACCGATAAGTCTTTCAAAGAAAATAATCAACAAATAGGATTAACATTTAAAGTAATTGATACTGGCACTGGTATTTCCACAGAGAGGGCTTGTAATATTTTTGATTTATCAGAGCCTACCACATTTCAAATCACAAGTAAGTACTATGAACAAAAACTAAGTTTGCCGATAATTAAACGTTTTGTAGAGTTAATGGGCGGGCAGCTTGGTGTTGATAGTGGTAGCACAGGTACCACTTTCTATTTTACAACAGTTTTTAAAAAACTACCCGCAATTAACAAACAGTACCTTCCTTTTAGTATAGATAAATGTAATGTGCGTGCCCTTATTGTTGATAATAACAGGACAAACCGCAGGATTTTGAAAGACCTTCTACAGTCTTGGCACTTAGCGGCAGATGATGCCCCAGATGCCAATACGGCCTTAGTTATGTTAAATAAGGCAGCAGAAGATAGTGGTTACACGTTTGTTATTATTGATAGTGATATGCCTGATGTTGATGGTAAAACGCTTGCACGCATGGTTCATTCAGATGCAAGGCTTAAAGGTGTTAAGATAATTATGTTACGTAGTCAAACAGTAGCCAATAAAGTAATAAAGCATATTAGTAATGGTGATAGTTTTAACGAGTATTTAACCAAACCGGTAAAATATTCTGCTCTTTATGCCTGTGTTTCACGTGCTATTGATGTAGTTACTGAGCAACAGAAGGTTTTATGTGTAAATACGCAGGTAAATAGTTATAAGCATAGATTGCATATTCTTGTTGTAGATGATAACTTGATAAATCAGGAGATAACTTTAACTGCACTTAATAAATATGGATTTACTGCTCAGATTGCTTCAAATGGTAAGGAGGCTATTGCGCTTCTTGGAACAACACATTTTGATCTTGTTCTTATGGATACACAGATGCCTGTAATGGATGGTTTAGAATCTACAAGGTATATAAGAGGTCAAGATACTAATAATTTTGACACAAATATACCAATTATAGCTATGGTTACTAATACCTTTAAAGAAGAAATTGATGTATATATCAAAGCTGGTATGAATGATTATATAGTAAAACCAATAGATATGAATATTTTACTTAAAAAACTAATCCGGTGGACTAAACCAAAAGAAAACGCTATAAAATCTACACATTTAGCACCGAGTGATACTATCTTGCCAACCTTGCCAGGTATTTCGGTAATGAAGGGGCTTGGGCGCACGGGTAACGACCGTGAGAAATATATTAATATACTTAATAAATTTTACGCAAATAACATACATGTACTGCATGATATAAAGAAGGCTATTAATGCTGGTGATTATATAACAGCCCAAAAGCTCGTATACTCGGTAAAGGGGTTATCTGGAAGTATAGGGGCAGAGGATTTGTTCCAAGCTGCAAATGAACTTGAAACGGCAATTCGTGTAGGGCATTTTGAACGGTTTTCAGCCCTTTTGGATGATTTTTTACAGGCATTTGAAGTAGTGCTAAATGGGCTTTTGAGGTTTGAACAACAGATAAAAAATATAGACAACAATGTACCCAAAGCAGTTTCTAAAGTCAATGATATAGAGGGACTTGAAAATATACTGAACAAATTATTGGTACTTATTGATAAGGATGTAGCAGAGGCTTTTAAGTATTTGGTGTTTCTAAAGGAGTTACTTAAAGACTCTTTGTATATCGCACATATTGCAGAAATAGAAACCAATTTGCTTAAATATGATAGTGCTGCTGCTAAGGCGTATGTTCATAATCTTGCTCAGGTCATTGGTGTTTATATAATAAAAAATGTATAACAATATACGTTTATAGCATTGTTCCGCTATGTTTGTGTACCCCCATAATTATTTGTACTTCTATACAGTACCTTACGTTATTAGCTAAATAGTTGTTTATTTATGGGCTTTGTTTTATACTATAATATAGCCTTTAAAAGGAGTTTGACTTTATGAGAAAATTTTATTCATATGGACCTGTAGATAACAGGAGACACTTTTGTGTTATGAGACAAAGCCTGGTAGAGGATTGTCTAAACCATATTGTAGACGAGCCAGAGGGAGGAGGACACTATTTTACGATATGGGCACCAAGACAAAGCGGTAAGACGTGGATTATGAGGCAAGTGAAGGACAAAATAGTTGCTCGCTACGGTGATAGATTCATTGTTGGTACTATGTCTATGCAGGGGGTTATCTTTGAAGAAGGCGATTCACCTCAAAGCTTTCTTTATAATATTCCTAAATTAATGAAGGAAAGTTTTAAACTGGATGTACAGTATCCAAAGGTTTGGACAGAAATACAGAATATTTTCTATCGTGAAGGTGGGATATTTGACCGTCCAGTAATCCTATTCATAGACGAATTTGATAGTCTTCCACCAAAGGTTATAGATAGACTTGTAACGTTATTTAGGGATATGTATCTAAAGCGAGATTCATACCTATTGCATGGGTTAGCCCTAATTGGAGTAAGGGCAGTGCTTGGTGTGGAAAGTGAGCGAGGCTCTCCTTTTAATATACAGCGGTCAATGCACATACCAAATTTTACTAAAGAAGAGGTTTTTGAGCTGTTTTCTCAATATATAGAAGAAAGTGGTCAAGTGATTGACCCTACAGTAATAGATAAAGTTTATGAAGTAACTCGTGGGCAGCCGGGACTCGTTTCGTGGTTTGGAGAGCTTATTACGGAAAAATACAATAAGGATACAGAACACCCTGTTAATATGGCTTTATGGACTTCAGTATACCACAAGGCATTAACCAAAGAGTGGAATAATACAGTCCTTAATCTTATTAAAAAGGCGAAAAGTCAATATACCTCAGAAGTATTCAGTCTATTTGCAAAATCTGATGTAATATTTAATATGGATACCGATTGGTGTAATTATCTATATCTTAACGGGATAATTGATAGTGAAACCCAAATAAAAAAAACACAAGAGGTTGAGGTCTGTCGGTTTTCCTCTCCATTTATTCAAGAGCGGCTCTATAACGCACTAACGTATACCTTGGTGGGTGATAGCCTTCCAATTCTAGCCCTAGACATATTAGATACACTTGAAGATGTATTTGAGCCACAACTACTAAATCTACCAGCACTTTTGCAACGATATAAAGATTATCTAATGCGGTTGAAGGCTAAGGGGCTTAATACTTGGAAAGACCAGCCAAGGCGTGCTGATTTAAATTACACGGAGGCTGTGGGACATTTTCATCTTTATGCGTGGCTGCAAGCGGCTATTGGCGATGAGTGTGTGATTAGTCCGGAGTTTCCTACTGGCAATGGTAAGGTAGATTTACATATCGTATGTGAACAAAAAACTGGCATTATTGAAGTTAAGAGTTTTAGTAAAAGTACTGAGGTTGAAAAATTCAAAAAACAGGCGGCTAAGTATGCAAATAGCCTTGGTAAAGATTCAGTAACGATTGCTCTTTTTGTACCATCTCAGGATGAAAAGGTTCATAAACAGTTATATAGTGAACATCTAGTGGGGGAGGTTAAAGTAACAGTTGTGCCTATTGGATGGACTATTTGAAAGGTTAATAAGGGGTTTTAATTTATGAGGGTATTTTATTCATATGGGCCGGTAGATTGTGAAGAACATTTCTGTGTGCAGCGCACTGAATTAATAGAGCAATGCACAAGGCAGTTGGTTGGCAACATAGATAAAGGAGGACACTATTTTACGATATGGGCACCAAGGCAAAGCGGTAAGACGTGGATTATGAGGCAAGTTAAGGACAAAATAGTTTCTCGCTACGGTGATAGATTCATTGTTGGTACTATGTCTATGCAGGGGGTTACTTTTAGAAAGACACATTCTGATGAGAGTTATATTGATGAATTTTTAATTAAAATCCCTCGCCTATTAAAAAAAACTTTCCATATAAATGTAGATGAGCCTAATGAGTGGGAAGGGTTTAGTGATATTTTTCTTAAAAATGGGATATTTGACCGTCCAGTAATACTATTTATTGATGAATTTGATAAACTGCCACCAGAATTTATAGACCGTTTAGTCAATCAGTTTAGAGATATGTATCTTGACAGGGATTCATACCTATTGCATGGGCTAGCTTTAATTGGAGTAAGGGCAGTGCTTGGTGTAGAAAGTGAGCGAGGCTCTCCGTTTAATATACAGCGGTCAATGCACATACCAAATTTTACTAAAGAAGAGGTTTTTGAATTGTTTTCTCAATATATAGAAGAAAGTGGTCAAGGGATTGACTCTGTAGTAATAGATAAGGTGTATGAAGTAACGCGTGGGCAGCCGGGGATAGTATCTTGGTTTGGTGAGCTTATTACGGAAAAGTACAATAAAGCCAAAGATAAACCTATTGATAATAGAGTGTGGGGGCTGGTTTATAATAATGCCTTAACTATAGAGTGGAATAACACAATATTAAACCTTATAAAGAAGACTAAGAAAGAATATCAAGAACACGTAATATCTTTGTTTGCTAAGTCAGAAATTCTATTTACGATGGATAAAGATTGGTGCAATTATCTATACATGAATGGGGTTATAGATAATGAAATTCTAATAGATGATAAAGGAAAAACTATTAATGTCTGTCGGTTTTCCTCCCCATTTGTTCAAGAGCGGCTCTATAATGCACTGACGAATACCTTGGTGGGTGATAGCCTTCCAATTCTAGCCCTAGACATATTAGATACACTTGAAGATGTATTTGAGCCACAACGACTAAATCTGCCAGCACTTTTGCAACGATACAAAGATTACTTAATACGGTTAAAGGCCAAGGGGCTTAATCCGTGGAAAGACCAACCAAGACGTGTTGATTTAAATTACACGGAGGCTGTGGGACATTTTCATCTTTATGCGTGGTTGCAAGCGGCCATTGGTGATGAGTGCGTGATTAGTCCGGAGTTTCCTACTGGCAATGGTAAGGTAGATTTACATATCATATGTGGACAAAAAACTGGTATTATTGAGGTTAAAAGTTTTAGTAAAGGCTCTGAGGTTGAAAAATTTACAAAACAAGCTGCTAAATACGCAAGTAGCCTTGGGAAAGATTCAGTAACGATTGCTCTTTTTGTAGCTTCTCAGGATGCAAAGGTGCATGAACAGTTATATAGTGAACATTTAGTTGGAGATGTTAAAGTAACGGTTGTGCCTATTGGGTGGACTGGTTAAATAGTTGTAATAGTTACCCCATGCCATTAGTAGAGTTTTTGACTTTATTTATCATTAAAGAAGCAGGGCTATTGAAAAAAGACGATGATAACTAAAAATGAATGGGAAGTCGGGGATGTCATTCTTGACCTCTATGAGGTGAAGGAAGTATATAAAACAGGTGGTATGGGGCTAGTCTACAGGATACGCCATCGTGGCTGGGGTACAGACCTTGCTATGAAAAGCCCGCGCAATGAGTATTTCCAGACAGAAATCCAGAAAATGAACTTTGAGAAAGAGGCTGAGACTTGGATAAATCTTGGTCTGCACCCTAATATTGTAAGCTGTTACTATGTGCGCAGAATAGAGGGAATACCGAGTGTTTTTGCAGAATTTGTTGGTGGCGGTAGTCTCAGGGACTGGATAAAGGGAAGAAAAATTCACAGTATAGAAACAATTATTGATATAGCAATTCAAATAGCATGGGGACTTCACTATGCTCATGAGTATGGGCTTATTCATCAGGACGTTAAGCCTGCAAATATGATGTTGACAACAGATGCTATAGCGAAGGTGACTGATTTTGGGCTTGCAAAGGCTACAACATTTTCAGATGGCAAGGGTATGCTGCGGCAGTTGTCTCCTGAGCAAAGTGTTGTTGTAACCAGCGGTGGATTAACACCAGCTTATTGTTCGCCTGAGCAGGCAGATGGGGCGCGTTTAACCAAAAAAACAGATATGTGGTCTTGGGGGCTTTCTATACTTGAGATATTTATTGGGGGGGTCAAATGGTATAATGGGGTTGTAGCGCTTTCTGTTTTAGATGGATACCTAAAAGAAGGCGCTGCTAACGCTGCTATACCAGATATGCCACCAAAGCTTGTTGAACTTCTTCGCTGGTGTTTTGCACTAAAAATAACAGACCGACCAGCAGATATGCTTACCATTGTGGATGTCCTTAAAGAGATATACCGTGAAATAACAGGACGACACTATCCAAGACCTGAGTACATAGCAGGGCGCGCAACGGCAGATAGGTTAAATAATCGTGCCATCTCGCTTTTAGACCTTGGCAATAAGGAAGAAGCGGAAACCCTCTGGCACGAAGCCCTACGCGTAGACCCCGGCCACCTTGAATCTACCTTTAATCTATCACTATTTGAATGGAAAAATAGCGTTATTGCTGAAAAAGAGCTTTTTAGGCGTATGGATGATGCCCTTAAGGGGCAAGACATAACCAAACGTGATTATCATCTGCTTGGAAACTTGTACATGTTTTTTGGTAACTATAATCGTGCCGTTGAAGCCTATAAAAAAGCTGGCTCGGGCGGGGATAAATCGCTTGATGAGCTAAGGGGGCTTGCCATAGCCTTATCGGCTGAAGGACAGGGACGGGAAGGTATAGAGGCCAGAGAGGATGTTGGGGCTAGTGCTTACTGGAAAGAGGTTGAGGTGTACTCGAAGAAGGTTTTTGATTTGGGATATAAAGACTCTCAGGTTATAACCGTATTTGCCCTATCGCTAATAAAGCAAGGTGCTATTAAAGAAGGAGATGCTTTTTATAAAAAGGAAATTCAGCATTTAAAACACATGCCAGGGCTTTTAACAGATGCTGTGCACCAGTACATACCCGGCCATGAAACAATAAGTCGTTTTGATGGCCACAGCGGGCTTGTTAGTGCTGTTGATATGAGTACGGATGGTAAGCGTGCCATATCTGCCGGTAGTGAGTGTATGTCTGTGCGCCTGTGGGATGTGGAAAATGCCCTTTGTATTAAAACGTTTACCGGGCACAGTGATTGGGTAACTGATGTGGTGTTTTTACCGGGTGAGCACTTTGCACTTTCTTCAAGTAATGATAAGACCATACGGCTTTGGAATTTAAGTACAGGTAAGGTTTTACGGACATTTACTGGCCATAGCGATTGGGTAACTACACTTGCGCTTATGCCAAATGGAAAGTTTTTTATATCTGGAGGTAATGATGGTACTATACGCTATTGGCAAATATCAACCGCTAAGTTATTACGTACAATGCAGGGACATTCGGTAGGTATCGTTTCCGTAACTGTTACCACAAACGGCCTTTATGCTGTTTCAGTTAGCGTTGACTCTTTAATATGTATATGGAATATAGTTACGGGTAAGCTTTTAAGAAAAATAGACGCCCAAGATGGGGTAACAAAGACTCTTTGTGTTGATTGGAAAAATAGGTGGATATTTTCAGGTGGTGATAACATGGTTGTACACATGTGGGAGCTTGCTACAGGTCTTAAGATAAAAGAATTTAAGGGGCTGGGCGGTAGTATTAGCACCATAAAGGTTACCCATGATGATAACTATATTATAACCGGTAGTGCTGATAATAAGATATGTATATGGGATATAGAAACAGGGCAGAAGGTGGGGCTTTTTAGTGGCCATGAGATTGCAGATTTAGCCCTAACGCCGGATGATGCTTATGCAATGGTTTGTGTATGGAATGGTTTAAAGCTTATAAACATAAAAAACCGCTACCTGCTGCCTTATGCTATAGCTGTGCCGGTTACATCAATAGAGGCTGAGACAAGGGAGTGGAAGTTTCGAGCATTTATAGATGAGGCTACTAAGTGTTTGGAAAACGCCCAGTATGACAAAGTGCCAGCAATTGTTGAAAAGGCTAGGGCTGTTAAAGGATACGAACGCGATAGAGAGGCTCTTTATGTTTATGAAAAGGCTATTGGTTATTTTCCCAAAAAGGGGCTTTTAAATGCCTGGGAGCTTCAGTATTTAAAAAAACATACAGCCGCTGTAACAGCCGTTGCCCTCAGTGCTGATGGTTCTATGGCGCTATCAGGTGGCGCTGATAAGGCTATCTATCTGTGGGATATGGAAACTGGACAACTGGTACGGGAGTTTAAGGGGCATGGTAGCGCCATTAAATGTATAAAGTTTAGTCTTGATGACCAATATGTTTTTTCTTGTGATGATAGCAGTATTATCTACATGTGGGATGTTAAGGAAGGCTCTTTAGTTTACGAATTTTATGGTCATACGGCTGCTGTCAGTTTTTTAGATATAAGTCCAGATGGGGAGTTTCTTCTAACGGCAAGTTTTGATGAAACTATAAGGCTTTGGGAGATTAAAACAAGAGAAACTATTAAAATCTATAAAGGGCATAACAACAAGGTTACGGCTGCTCTTTTTAGCCCAGATATGGAGTTTATCGTGTCATGTGGGTATGACGAAACCGTACGCTTATGGGTGTTACATGATACCTCGCCGATAAATTCGTATCGTGTGCCTGATAATCCGCTTTGGTGTATATCTTTGCCTGCACATAAGTCCTATGTAATGGCCGGGGGGATGTATGGTGGCAATATAGTGCTATGGAATTTGCACGGTAAAACGCAACGTACCCTTAGAGGGCACACTGATTGGATTAATGCGCTGTGTATTACGATGGATGGACAATTTGTGCTATCTGCAAGTAAAGATGGTACTGTACGTCTTTGGCATGTGGATAGCGCTCGGTGTTTGCGTGTGTTTAATCTGCATTCGGGGGCTATTAATTCACTATCTATAAGTGCTGAGGCTCGTGTTTTTCTTGCTGCTATGGAAGATGGCACGGTAAGGAGTTGGTACCTTGACTGGGAGCCAGATATTAAGGCTTTTGTTGACTATGATATAAGTGCTGATGTATACGTTAAGAATTTTCTAAAAATTCATACCCCATACTTACAAAACACATTAGTACGTCGTGGTATGCCGGAGTGGGAAGCGGAGGATTTTAACGCTCTAATTAATGAGCTTAAACATAGAGGGTTTGGGTGGTTGCGTATTGAGTGGGTAAGCAATCGCTTAATAGAACTTGCTAAAAGCCAGGAGCAAGAAGACCTTGAGCGTACGAGTACCTTCCAAAACAAAATAAAGCTGTCATGGGAGCATCTAAAGGTTGGCCAGTTTAGAGAAGCCATTGAGGAGATAAAATATGCCAGAGCCTTAAAAGGCTATGAAAACGACAGCAGGGCGCAGGAAATACTTGACCGCTTAGCATGTCTATGTATAAGAAATAGGATACACTCTGCCCGTAACGTTAGACTCTTTGAAGACCACAGAGGGGCTATTAACTGCCTTGCCTTTAGTTTAGACAATCGTATGTTATTATCAGCAAGTGCCGATGGGACTCTTATACTACGAGAAAGTAGTACTGGTAGGATTATACATGTACTAAAAGGGCACGAGGGGGAAGTTACGGCATGTTTGTTTGTGCCAATGGCGCCTTTTGTTATATCAGCCGGTATGGATAAAACCATACGGATGTGGAGTATAAAAGATGGTACCTGTGTACGTGTATTTAACAATCATGTGGCAGGGGTTAGGGCTATAGCGTTGGGGGCTGATGGGCGTTTCTTGTTTTCTGGTGGCTTGGATAAAACCATAAGGCTTTGGGAGGTGGAAACAGGTAACGAGGTTAAGGTATATAAAGGGCTTAAAAGCGGTGTTAGTGCTATAAGCATGAGTCCTGATGGCAGCAGCTTTGTTTATAGTGCTGGTGAGCCTCTTGTGTACATGATGGATATACCAACAGGTGAGCGTCAAAGGGTTTTTATGGGGCATATGGATGAGGTGAAGGCATTGGTGTTTAGTCCTAATGGTAAGTATGTAGCATCTTGTGGAGTAGATAGGAGTATTAAGATATGGGATATGGAAACAGCCGAGCCAAATACGGTTTTTGAAGGACATGACGGTTATGTTAATACGTTGGCGTATTGTCCTGATGGCCAGTTCCTACTTTCTGGTAGCAGTGATGGAACGCTCCGTATATGGCAGTTTGGAAGCAGCTCATATTTCCAAGCTTTTGAAGGGCTAACTGGTAATATTACCGCCTCTGCATTTAGCTCTGATGGTAAATACGTACTATCTGGCAATCATCTTGGTAATGTCAATATGTGGTATATTGAATGGGACCTCAAGGTTAAAGATTTTGCCCAATGGGATGACGGAGCACTGCCATATATTGAAAATTTTTTAACACTCCATACCCCTTATCTGAGAAATAAACCAATAAGACAAAAACTTGCTCCTTTGTGGACTGATGAGGAGTTTAAACGCATGGTCAGGGAGTTGGGCTGTCGTGGCTTTGGTTGGTTAAAACCAAAGGGAATAAGAAATAAGCTTGTACAAATGCAAGAAAGGCTTGTTCACCAAGCACTTATTGTTGATAAGCGTTATAGCGACTCCATTAGACAAGCTGAAATATTTATTCAAAAAGGGCTAATAAAGGAAGCCCTTGATATAATAGATAAATTGCGCAATATTAGGGATATTAAACTTGATAATGAAACCAATAGTGTTATATCTGCACTTACAAACATACTACCAAAGGAAAGGTTGCTTAATTCTTGGAAAGAAAAGGTCTACGAGGATTATACAGAGATAGTTGCTATTGCGTTTAATAAATTTAAGGAATACTTAGTGGTAGGGACAAACGATGGTGTAATTAAGATGTTAAGCATGAAAACAGGGGATAGACTTCGCATACTACAAGGACATAAGAGAAAGATAACAGGGTTAATGATTACGCCAAATGGTGATTCGGTGCTATCAACAAGTGTGGATGGTACGTTGAGGCTTTGGGATGCAGAAAGTGGTGAATGTACCCATGTGTTTCAGGGTAAAAGGGGTATGATAACTGCTTTAGATATGGATAGTTTTGGCAAATATGCCACTGTATGCTTTAAAGATGGTTCTATTAAAATATGGGATATGGTATCGAAAGAAAATAAGTATACTATGTATGGTCATAATAATGAGGCAACGTCTATATCGTTAGGAGTAGATGTAGGACATGTGCTTGTAGGTAGTAAGGATGGCTCTGCAAGCCTTTGGGTGCTTGATGAGCAGGTAAAACTTCCTGTGCAGGTGTTTAATCACGAAAATGCTGTTACTTGCGTACGTTTAAGCGCTAATAGTAAATACGCTATAACAGGCAGTGCTGATGGTACTATAAAGGTCTGGGATGTGGCTACAGATAAGACCGTTTATACGTGTAGCTTACACACTAAAGCAATTAATGCTATTGATATTACTAATGATGCTAAGTATATGGTGTCGGTAAGTGCGGATACGACTATACGGCTTTGGGATATAAATACAGGGGAGTGTCTAAGAGTAATGACAGGACACACTAAGCCAGTAACGTGTGTGCAATTAAGTGCTGATGGTCGTTATCTGGTGGCTGGAGGACAGGACTATTCAATTACGTTTTGGTATCTGGAGTGGCAACTGCGTTACTGTAAAATAGGTGGATGGGATGATGGAGTTAAACCGTATCTGAAAAATTTTGTACATCGAATGATTTTTCAAAGTGGCAAAACAGACAGCTTGATTTTTAGTGATGATGATATTGTAATGCTTTCAAAGGAATTACAAATGAGAGGTTTTGGATGGGTTAATATGGATATGGCTAAAAAGACTATTTATAATATAGTAAAACAGCTAAATGAAGAGCCTATTGAAAAAAAATCATGGTTTTCTAAAATATTTTAAAAATTATAATGGACAAATCCGACATTCTGCCCCCCTCTTAAATTTGTTTTGATTTTTAATGAGTTACGGTATTGACACAACTCGACTTAAGTTTGATAACTTATTGAAAAATCATGATTTTTAATAGGGGGGGTGGCAGCACACCTCCCTGTTCTTCCCCCACACCTCTTTTCCTTCTTTTTTTCAAAAAAAGACTTTACTATCATAACCAAGGCTTACTAATTGTATATACATTTGCCACTTAAGTCCTTTGGAGCCAAGAACTACTGCATCATAGGATAGATCTTCTTTGAAAAAGAACTCAGGTGTATACACTGAATAACCATTAAAAGTACTTCCATTTATGTACATATTATCAATAAATGCTATAACGGTACGGTTATTTTTTAATAGTTCCTCGCAGCATTGAATCCCCGTAGGGCCTGCTCCAAAGATAATAAAGCGTTTGTAGTTTTCATAGGAGTTTAGGTTTGATAGACTGATAAATTCATTCTCTAAGAGTTTAACTATTTTTTCAAAAACCGGTCCTGCTATTTGCCATACAGCCTGAAGTTTTGACTCTTCCAGAGCAACAAATTTAGACAAATCATTAACATCCTTAATCATGGAAATATCAAGTTTTTTAGCAGGAAATTTATGACATCCCCTGCCATAGTCAATCAACGTTACAGCGTTGTTCCATGCTGAAAGATTCCATGCGTGTGATAGGATTTTATTTACAAATGCCAATTTTTTTGAAGAGACGGCAGGGTTATTGAAAATTTCTCGCAACCAATTTATAAGTATATAGGCAAAAATAAAACAGTTAATTTTAACATGTGGTCCTAAGTACGATAGTATTTTGGGTCCATCTAAGGTTGTGTCATGTTTTTCAACAGATAGGAAATCTAAAAAGCGCTCTCTATAGTACTCTATAACCTCTACAGCGTTTTTAGCAATAGCTGTGAATGTTTCCATGCTATCTGCAAATGTTACCTTTATGCCCGGAGTTTCTATCACACCACACAACATTGTATCAAATTGTTCAGGATTTGTAAGAAGATTTAGGCGTAAAATAGTATCACAGAAGAGTTTTACCCCCAAGAAATTGAGTCCACCAAACGCCTTAGTATCTACGTCGTGGAATATGATAGTACCACCTTTTTTTAAACAGGCAACCCAATCATTAAAATCATTAAATATATCAACGAACATATGGCCTGCATCAACAAATAATAAATCAATTGCGAGGTTTTTCCCTATCCACTGCATAGCAGCATCGTGAGTTGTGGATTGAATAAATGTTACATTTGTTTCGCCTGTAAATATAGCTCTAGCCTCTGTACATGGATTTAGGTCATAACTATAAATACTTACATTTTTTCCTTGACCAAAACGGTGAAATATAGAAGTAGCTCCACCCTTTGCCGTTCCAAGTTCAACGATAATACCGCCATCTGGTACTTCCAGCGTTTTGCGTGCTAATACTTCTTTTTCCTTATTTGTAAGAAGTGCGTAATCTATACCAATAAGAAAATCTCTCTCGCTATCATTTAAGATGTACATATATACTCCTAAGTTAAATTAAATTTCCCTAAGTGTTTTTATTAAAGCCTCAGCCTTTTTAAGTGTTTCGTAGTATTCCCTTTCAGGGTCTGAATCTGCAACAATGCCAGCACCTGCTTGTACATAGGCGGTTTCGTCTTTGATAACAAATGTCCTTATAATTATATTAGTATCCATGTTGCCAGAAAACCCGAAATAGCCAGCAGAGCCTGTATATGGCCCGCGCACAACTGGTTCCAATTCATCTATGATTTCCATGCACCGCACCTTTGGTACACCCGTGATGGTGCCCCCTGGAAACATTGCTCGAATCAAGTCAAAGCAATCCTTTTTAGCATTTAGCTGTCCTGCTACATTAGATACTATATGAATGACGTGTGAGTAATCCTCGGTTATCATCAGCTCATCAACTGTAACAGTGCCGTAGTCACTTACCTTGCCAAGGTCATTTCTTTCCAAGTCAATAAGCATGATGTGTTCAGCCCTTTCTTTGTCATTAATGAGGAGCTCTGAGCGCAAGCGTTCATCTTCTAACGTGTTTTTCCCTCGTGGCCTTGTCCCGGCAATCGGTCTTGTGTCTGCTATTACTATTTTTTGCCCATTATGGTTTGACACTTGTGCCCTTACAAGTCTTTCAGGTGAAGAACTTACTATGGAGTAATCACCAAAGTCAAAATAGCAGGCAAAGGGTGATGGATTTATAGTAGAGAGTTTTTTATAAAGTATCCACGGGTCATTATTTTCAATGTTGGCAGCTACCCTTTGTGATAAGTTTGCTTGAAATATGTCGCCGGCCGCTATGTATTTTAGGGTTTGTTTGACCATATCCATATATGCAGATTTTGACATACCGTAGCTTATCTCTACCTTGCTGCTATTACTTTTAGTAATAGAGGGCTCTTTAGTGTACTTTAGAAACTCATCAATTTGATATTGGCAGTCATTTATTACAGTTACGGCTTGTTCATAAGAATGCCGCCAGTCTATTTCACTGTTGCTGGTATTAAACATGTTTTGAGCCTCTGGACAACAAATCAGCCATGCCTGCCTTTTTTTATGATCAAAGGCAATTAGCTTATCAACCATTAAAAAATGAGCCTTTGGCAGTCTTAGTGTATCTATTGCCTTTGTTGGAATTTTTTCAAAAAAGCGGACAAAGTCATAACTAAAAAACCCGACAGCCCCTCCCTGAAATGGTGTTAGTTCTATGGCTGGGCTTTGACAGTAGGAGGTTACGATACTCTTAAGTGCACTTAATGGTGTTTTTCCGACAATTGAAAAATGTTTGCCTGTGTTAGTGTAGATTTTGGCATGGGAGTTATCTACCTTAAAAATCAAATAAGGACTCCAACCAATATAAGAATATCTAGCTATCTTTGTAGAACCTTTTATGCTTTCAAGGAGAAAACTGTTTTTCTGTCTGAAGCATTCATAATATAAGGCTGGTTTGTTGTATCTTATCTCTTTATAAATAGTAGGTATAGAAGTTTTGTTTGTAGTTGCCAAAAACTCTGCTTTTGATGGTTTTATCTCGTTTTTTTTCATAAAGAAATCATCTATTGTACAATAAGTTTTATATAAAACATTTGATTATTTAAAAATATATAAAAAAATATTATTCATCGTTTTTATCAAAAATACATTATAAATTATTTAAATAAAATGTTACAATAAAGATTATTTAAAAGGTCATTAATAATAAAAAGCTAATTTGGGTTATATAATGAAATACGGGGGTCAAATGTCTAGAACAAAAGAACATAGGATAAGTAAACCAGAGAAAGTCTTAGAAGTGAAAAGGGAAGACGGCATCCAGGAAATACGAAACCAACTGTTAGAGTTAAAACGCCAGCTACTAACTGATGCAGGAGAGGCGATTAATACCATACCGGATAATATTTTGTACCCTGACTTAGGAGATCAAGCAAGCGCTGAAATTGATAGGAATTTTATGTTGCGATTAAGAGGCAGAGAACAGAAATTACTTAAGAAGATAGAAGTAGCCCTGGATAAAATAGACGATGGTACGTATGGTAAATGTGAGCTTTGCGGCAATGATATTGGTATACGGCGTTTGAAGGCAAGACCTGTAACAACCCTCTGTATTGAGTGTAAGACAGAGCAAGAAGAAGAAGAAAAATTCAGAGATGAAATGGGTGTATAAATTATATAATAAAACGTAAGACCCCTCTTTTAGCGAGGGGTTAGTTTTTTTTGGAGAAAATCTCCAAGAAGATTGAAAGAAAGAGCCGTTATAGCTATTAAAATGCCAGGAAAGATAACCATCCATGGCTCGGAGAGTATGTATGCGCGGTTTTCACTTATCATGGCTCCCCAGCTTGGAGTGGGTGGGGGTGTGCCAAGCCCTAGAAAACTCAGTGCTGCCTCTGTCAAAATAAACCCACCAAGCTTTAAGCCAAATAAAACTATACCAATTGGTATACACTGAGGCAATACGTGTTTTAATAGTATTCTTAAGTCGCTGCACCCCAAAGCCTTTGCTGATTCGACGTACGCCATTTCCCTTATACTTAAAACATGTCCCCTGATTAACCGAGCAAACGATAACCACCCAACAGCAGAAATAGCAAATATAACAGTAAACACCCCGGCTGGTAAGACTATAGATATGCCTATGGCTAATAACAATGATGGAAAGGATAATAAAAAATCCACCAATGCCATCAATAAGGCATCTACCCAGCCAGCATAGTAACCGGCAATAAGCCCGACGGTAAAGCCAATCGAAAGGGATACTACACCAGCAAACAAGGCTACAGCAAGGGAAATGCGCCCTCCATAAAGAATGCGGCTTAGTATGTCCCGTCCCTTACTATCAGTACCAAAGGGATGTTTTAGAGATGGGGGCTCTTTTATGCTATCAAGGTCTACTGCCAAGGGATCGTGTTGTATTATTATTGGTGCAAGTGTCGTAAGCAGTATAATAATGCTGATAGTTATAACAGGTAGGTATTTAAACATTATCTTTATAAATCCTAATGCGTGGGTCAATTAGTTTATATAGAATATCCACAATTGTATTTACTGCAACAAAAACAACAGTACCAACAAGTACACAGGCTAAAACCACCGGGTAATCCCTTTTCAAAATCCCCTCCATAGCATATCTTCCAATACCATCCCATCCAAATATGGTTTCCGTAAGCACTGCTCCATTTAAATAGCTGCCAAAATCAAGCGCTATAATTGTTATTAGTGGTATCATTACATTTTTTAGTAAATGAAGCATGTATATCCGAAACCGTGAAAGCCCCTTTGCCGTAAGCACTGTCATAAAAGGCATGCCCATTATTTCCAGTACAGATGCCCTCGTAATTCTAACAATCCCAGCCATTGCTGGTAGCGTTAGCGTAAGTGCCGGAAGCACTATAAAGTGTATCCCACCAGTTCCCGATGGCGGTAAAATCCTAAGCTTAAAACTAAAAAAAAGCATTAATAATAATCCACTCCAAAAAACAGGTACACTTAACCCAGTTAGACTTACTATATTTATTATTTTGTCTACTATGGTATCTTTGTGGATACCTGCAATGAGCCCTAAAATAGTACCAGTAGTGCCGGCAAGACAAATTGCCCATAGTGCAAGTGTTAGGGTATTTGGAAATTTTTGTAAAATATCATCTCTGACCGCCCTGTTTGTATAGTAAGAGCGGCCAAGCTCACCGTGCAATAGTAGCTTTAAATAGCCCATGTATTGGCTTATGAAGCTTTTATCCGCGCCAAGTGCCTTGTTTATTCGTATTAAATCATCAGGCAAAGAGTGCTGCCCTATAAGACTGGTGGCCGGATTACCCGGTAGGGCATATAAGAGTAAAAATGCAAAAAAACTTATCCCCAGTAAAAGGATGAGGAAAATTATAAATTTTTTAATTATAAAAATAGCCATTTTATTTTATAGCGCATTTCACGATTTAATAAGCTGCAATATCCCCTTTTTGTCATTGAGACTGTGTCGCACTTAAGATTCAACAAAACAATTTTCAACTTTCCTCCACTTTGAATATCAACCTTTAATTGCGATACAGCCTGAATGACTGGCTCAAAATAAGCGCCTCTGAAAGTGTTTTAACTTTCAATTATGCCCTGTAGCATAAGTAATGTCCAACGGTATTGATATTAAACGAAAGTATGCTTCCCCAGTATGAACCTTACGGGAGTGCGCCCCCGCACCTTTAATCTCTTGTAATCTTTTGAATAAATTCAGCTACTGTATTTGTATTTTTTATAATATCCTTTATATTTTCTAATTGTTGTATGTCTTTGATAGCCTTGATTTTTTCAATTAATTCTAAACTATCAAAGCCAAACTTTAGCTCTAAGGCCAATTCGATACCCTCTTTTAGCCCTTCTTCCCTACCTTCTTCCCTACCTTCTTCTCTGCCTTCCTCTCTGCCTTTCTCTCTGCCTTGTTGGAACCTATAATCTTTTGTTAAATCAAATATAAAAGCCATTTTATCTACCTCCTCACTTACGTAATTTTGTAAATCTCGTAAATTAGATAATATCTCCAATTGTCTTATGTATTTACTTTGGAGTGTTTCTTCTTTTACTAATTCCCTTATCCTCTCAAGTATCTCCCTTATAAACATTCTAACATCTCTACCCTTATAATCACACAATATAGAAATGATGACCTC
>JAGYWI010000025.1 GCA_018606805.1 Candidatus Magnetomicrobium cryptolimnococcus | reverse complement strand
AAAGACAAAGGAGTTTCTTAAAAAAACCAAGCCACACCAAAAGGATGACACTATAGATTTAGATAAACTACCAACAAGCCCCTTAGAAGTCCAAACGTTTGATGACGTTGACGAATCAGAGTTAGCAGAAAAAGACACGAATGTCGGAAAGAAAAAACTGTCTGTAAAGACAAAACGCAAAGCGCCAACACAAGAAGACCTTGCAGAGACTTTAGAGGTAAAGTTTACTGATGAAATAAAAGAACAGGCAAAGTATTTAGAAAACCACCCTGTAAAAATCTACGAGTGGGTAAAAAACAATGTTAATTATGAGCCGTATTATGGTTCATTAAAAGGAGCGCAGCAAACACTAAGGGAAACGGCCGGCAATGATTACGATCAGGCAAGCCTGTTAATAGCGCTTTTGAGGGCATCTAACATTCCGGCACGCTACGTAAGCGGCACAATAGAAATGCCGATAGAGCGTCTGCAAAGCTGGCTTGGCGGTGTTAATGACCAGATGGCGGCAGTGCAGATAATGGCAACAAACGGTATTCCCGGAAACACTATAAGGTCGGGCGGTAAGATTAAATCAGTGCGCTTTGAGCATGTGTGGGTGGAGGCGTATGTGCCGATGTTTCCATCTATGGGAGCGGCTAATTATGGTGTAAAGGCATGGACTGTGATTGACCCTAGTTTTAAGGAAGCGATTGTCAATAAAAATATGAAAGCAATAAATATAGAATCTTTTGATGAAATGAGTTATTTAACAAGCGATAATGCTACGATGCCCCCACTTCTTTTTTATATGAAGGAAATTATTGGTGATGATACTGATAAAATCGTTGAATTTAGTAACAATTTATATTATAAAGGAATAGATGTTAAGTTTTTTAATTCATTTCTTGGTACGCTGCAATATAAAATTATAAATAAACAAAGCTATGGTTCAATCCCTGATGCAAAAAGACACAAAGTAAAACTCGGGGTTTTTTCTAAAGTAGAATATAATAATGAAATGGTTTCTGTTGAAAAAAATATTGTTGAAATGGCTGGTAAAAAAATAACACTGTCTTTTGTACCTGCTACATCTGAAGATCAAGACATAATTTCCCTATATGGTGGGTTATTGTATACACCTCTTTATTTACTAACTGTAAAACCTGAAATTGCAGCAGATAATACTATACTTATGACAGGAAATTCTATGAATTTAGGTTCCGAGTTATTTTTACGTACAAAAATTATAAGCCCTAATCTTAATACTGAGGTTATGGATACAGATATAACGCACGGTATAGATTTTATTATAGGAATAACCGCTTTGGATTATACAGGTAAACAGATAATAGACCAAATAGATGTCCAAAATAATTATGAAGGTTATCTGTATGATTCAATAAATCAGATGGATGATAGAGCCGGTGATATGCTGCAAAATATAGCAATAGAGTATTTAGACCAATTAAATAAAACAACCAGCTTCATTGATGGCGTTATGCATATTCATAATACAAAAATGCCGTCAGTTATTATTGTTTCTGCAGATGCCTATTATGATGAGATTTTTGGAGTGTCATCGTCTCTTGAACAAATAACTAGCTTAACGATAGATGCAATAAACTTAGTCTTTTCACCTATAGCAATAGATGGTGATCAAAATAGGAGAAAGGAATATATAAAACAACGGGGACTTAACTCCTCATATCTTGAACATAGAGTATTAGAAAACTTTATAAAACTTGAAGCAGTATCAGCAGTAAAGGCTCTTATAACAGCTTCTCAATATGGCATACCTATTTACAATATAGATAGTTCTAATGTTAATAGTATAATGCCATTGCTTACTGTATCAGAGAGGGTTAAAACAAATATAAACAATGCAATCAATGCAGGAAAAGAAGTAATAGTATCCCGTGATAACATAACATTAAGAGACTGGACAGGTGTAGGCTATATAATAACCGACCCTAATTCAAATTGTTCAGGTTCATATTTGATTTCTGATGTATTATCTGGTGGTAAAATTATAGAGTCTTCGCCATTATGCGCTATTAAAAAAATAGGAACAACATGTGTTAATCCTGCCTTTAAGTGTGACCCAAAAGTTGCTTTTCTAATATCAGGCTTTGGGAGTTACATAAATTGGTATGATATAATAACTCCTGTAGTAGAATATTATTATATGCACGCTGGTGTAATATCTACATTATCGTTCTTAGGAGTTACTGTTGCTTATCATGGGTATATTCCTGTTGCTTATTTACCCACTTATTCTCTTTATGAGCATGATGACAGGAATTATAAACGCCTTATAATAGCTGCTGCTAAAAGTAAATTCAACTGGATTTTTTATTATTTTGGACACGGGCTTAAACTGGAGGAGTCCCCTTATCTATCAGTTGTAGGAGATGAAATTATATTACCTGTACATATACAAGGTAGTGATAGTAAGATAGTGTTGCTTAATGGGTGTAATGCTGGTTATGGTGCCAGTGATGAGCAAAATTTATATAATTTTAAAAGTGCATTTGGTATAGATCAAAAATATAAAACTTTTTGGGAAAATAAGGAGGTACCAAGACAAGAAGCGTTTCTTGGATTTAAAGACGTAATTACTTTTTATGAAGGCATAGAGTTTTCTTGGATATTTTGGTATAAACTTATATTTAATGGGTTAGATGTAGAGAGAGCATCAAATAAAGCACTTGAAGTTGCTACAAATGCTTCAGCAAATACTACTCTTAAAGAAAGATTTGTGCTTGAAGGTGACAAACGAACTACTATATTGCCATGAATACTATTTTGAAAAAAATATTAATTGAGTTTATTAAGCTTATAAAACAAGACTTGATTAATGTAGCTGAGAGAAATAAGTGGTTATTGATATATATTCTAATAATGGCGTTATCTGCCATATTAGGTATGTTTTATGATAGAAGTTTTGACAATAAAATATACCTGCGACATGGTGATTCAGTAAAAACTAAATCAATAATAACAGATAATTCTACAGTAATCTGTAAAAATGAAGAGTTTTATATAAAAATAGCAAAAAAATTTTGCAATAAATTTCACATAGCTTATGTACTAGAAGAAAAACCTACCGTCAAAGGAGGACAAGCGATGTTTGGGCAAGACATAGCTGAGGTAAATTTTCACGATACCTTTCAAATTAGACAGACTTGTGTTGATAGAGAAGTCCTTGAGTATGTAGATCGTAAGTATTATATCTATAACAACTGGATAAAAAAGGGGAGTGCACAATTTATATATAAAGAGCAGGCTAAAGATATTGTTGACTCTATAGCACAGAAAATTTCAATACCTTCTGATATGGTATTTGATACGATAACAAGGAATGCAATAAACGGCTTTTATACTGCAAGGTGGGTAAGGCAAGTAAATGGCTACAAATATATGCCGCATAAGATAGAAATAACTATTGATGGGGTGGAAGGAAGAAAATATGAGAGAAGATTCATACGCTATTTTAAAACGTTTGTTGGTAATAAACCAGCCATTAATAAAGGAGATGCTCTTGTCTTGGCGTGGCGCCATTACAGAAATAGTGTAAAAGATTTATCAGAAGAAACTTGGTGGAAATTAAAAAATAGATATAAAATTAATATTGACTTTCGTTATGTTTTGTTTGAAGATATTTATAATAGCAAAGAACAACATGGAAGACTATCTTGGGTTATTAATTTTCAATATATTGATAAAACTGTTAAAAAACTTGAAAATAAACCAAAATACATAATACCTTATTTTAGTATGGCTGTTGATGTAATAACAAGAGAGGTTTTTTATATAAAAGATTGATAATAACTAAACGTAATAATAAAAAATCATTAAGTGCGTTTATTAATCTTAATAATATTGCAAAAATGAAAAAATTATAACAATGAACCATATAGATAGCTCATTAATAAATGATATTTATGTCTTACTAAAAAAATTTATTTCTTTAATATTTCTTATTGCTATTATGTTATTCCTTCTAATATCCTTAATAAGTGTTGACAGAAGAAAGATAATAGAACGACGATGTAAGACTGAAGTATGTAACACTACGGATGAAAATGCTATAAATATAGCAAAAGAATTTTGTAATAAACTAAACATAAATTTTACAGACAAAGAACCTATTGTTACAAAAAATAGGTCTATATTTTCTGATACTAAAGTAAAAGAAAGATTAATAGATATAAATTTTAATAACTTTAAAATAGTTGAAGTCTGTAGTAATGCTGAAGTAGTTGAATACAGAGATTACAAATATGCAAATTTTAATAACTGGACTAACGATAATAAAAAACTTATACCGGAACAACTGGCAATGGAAATAGTTGAATCCATAATATCTAAAATAGAGATGCCATCTGATATGGTATTTGACGGAATAGCAATAAATGAAATAACTGGCTTATATACCTTCAGATGGGTAAGACAAGTAAATGGTTATAAATCTTTACGTGATAAGATAGAAATAACCATTGATGGAACAAAGGACAAGGACAATCATGGTAAGATTATACGTTACTTTAAAACATTTCTTAATACTAAACCAGTTACCAATAAAGACGAGGCTATTGAGATAGCTTGGAAATATTATAGGAGCACGTATATAAAAGAAGTACCAGACCATATATTCCAAGAAATAAAAAGCAGATATGTAATAGATGTGGAATTTCGTTATGTTTTATCTGATGAAATTTATAACCTAAAATATAATGATGGAAGACTTGCGTGGGTGGTTCATTTTAAATATATTAGTAAAATATTTGATAGTCCTGATAAATTACCGCAAGAATTGGTTGATAGTCCACATAAAATAGATAACGAAGAAAGGATAGAAATGGGTATGTGGGAAATAGAATTTATTATTATGGTTGATGCACTTACTGGAGAAGTATTCAGATAGATAAATCTGCCACTAAGTATTGCGATAGAACTCTCAGGTTTTATGAGGAAAAAACTGCCAAGAGGTGAAGTGTTTATGAGACGGACAAGAACTATATATATTTATTATGCTGTATTGTTTGGTTATAGTTTTGGGAGAAAAATGGTAAAGAAAGATATAAATATAGGAGATAATTATACGTATATTGAAAGAGTATACTTATGGTTTAATATTGTAATTATTTCTATAGTACTTTTTAACATAATGTTGAGTCAGTAACAATGAACACAACTATATACCGTTTGATTAAAATAATAAGAATTATTAAAATAACATTATTATGGTTGTTTTTAATAAGTGTTATTACTCATCCATGGTGGTTAATATATATAAGTGAATATATTTATAGCTGTGACTGAGTAAAATTATTAGGCAACTATGGGTGGGCAGGAATTGTTAACACATTTATTGGTCCACCGTAGTACAACGTTACTTCCGTAAAATGAAAGTAAAGAAAAATTTTTTTAAGAGTATAAAACTCATTATAGCAATATTTATACTATTGTTTATAATAATTACATTTCCTTATCCTTGTGGAACATTTCACTATTATTATATGTTTATAAATAAATATATTAATAATTGTAATATTGAAACAATTATTAAAGATTTCTGTAATAAATTAAATATATATTGTGATGGAAGAATTGAGGATAGATATTATTTTAATAATAGTATTTCTGTAATGGCTCAAAATAAGAATGGGAAAACTTTTTTTGTTTGATATATCTTGTAACCCAAATCAAGTAGTGTTTTACGATAGTCAAATAAGTATAAGTAGTGAAATGACTGTTCCTATAATTAATAGAAATAATGCCATATTATTAATAGACAATATAAGGAAGCGATTAAGGTTGCCAGGTGATTTTTCAATGGAATCTATATCTACAGTAAAACGTAAAGAATATTTTTTTTGGGAAGGAAAATATATATGGATAAATGGTGAATATAAACATATGGATAGTGGAATAACAATAGCTATATCTCCTTATAGCGGTGAACTTATGCTTTATACAATGGATGGAATACCAAATGATAACGTTGTCCATCTATAAGAATTAGTTATTAAACGTGATATGGCTATAAAATTGGCCTATAATTCACTTATTAAGCTTACAGTGTCTGATGCTATAAATATATATTATCTTGATTCTGTCTATATGCTTCTTGAACGTATCGGTCCGTCAGATAATATAAAATTATACGCCCGTTGGGAAGTAACATTTCTATTAGATAAAGAATATCTAAAAACAGCTAAAATAAAAGGATATAATATACCAAATGAGCAGATTCCAGAAGAGGTTGTAATAACAGTAGATGCTTACTCTGGTAAGATTTTTCGTAGGAAACAATATGTGGTAGCACATAAAATTGGTAATATTTTGAGATAAAAATTATGGCAAAAATATTTGTGCTTGAAGATGATAATACTAGTATATTACTAAGGGAAAGTTGAATAAACTTAAAACATTAATGAAATAGCTTTAAAGGAAAAAAATCTTATGAACGAAAATGAAGCAAAGGTGGTGTTTGAACGTATAAAATTAGCAATAAAGTTACCTAAAGATATGCAGTTGCTTGAATTAACGTATAAATCAGGCTATTGGTGGTCAATATGGATAGGCGAACATTTAGATAATTCTAATATAGCTAACAATGGCGTAGTATTAGTTATTGATGCTATTAAAGGTGAACTCATTTTTTATATATTGGAAAAATTTCATTAATAAAATCTGTGTTTATATAACTACTACGGAGATGGTGTTAGGGATGAGAAAGGGTATGCTGTATAGTGGGAAAGTGGATTTATAAAGGTGGTTTCAGTAATTGTGTTATTTACATTATTGTATGCTGTGTTAATACCAGTTGAATCTACCCCATCTGACTCACCTCCTTTAAACTATTTGTTTTATTTTAACATAAGTCTCTCCTCCTATTTTATTCAAAATTAGAATTGCTGTTATTTTTATTCTTAATTTTTTTCAAAAAGTGTATAATACATAGCTTATAGTTATGAAAAAGAAATTATCCATAGGAGTTGACCTCGGTGGGACTAACTTGCGGGCTGCTATAGTAACGCCGGAGGGCACTATAGAAAAAAAATTAAAAGTACCATCTGTCGGAGACGTCCTAAAAACGCTTTCAGAGCTTATAGAAAGGCTCTTTACGCCGGATGTGGTGGGGATTGGGCTTGCTGTTGCAGGGCTTGTGGATGTTAAAAACAAGAAAGTGCTCTTTTCACCAAATTTGCGCCAAATTGAAGGGGCAGATATTGCTATAATACTTCAAGAGCGCTTTAAGGTGCCAGTTTGCCTTGAAAATGATGCCAACCTAGCAGCCCTTGGTGAAAGTATAGCGGGAGCTGGCAGGAGCTATGACTCATTTGTGCTCTTTACACTTGGTACGGGGATTGGCGGCGGTATTGTTCGTAATAGGCAGTTGGTTTCGGTATCTTCTGAGATTGGACATATGATAGTGGAGGCTTCGGGTAGGATGTGTGGCTGTGGAAGGCAGGGATGTCTTGAGGCTTATGCCTCATCGTCTGCCATTATGAGTATGGTGCGGGAGGGGCTTAACTCTGGTGTTGATACGCTTATGAAACATCACCCGCCAAATTTAGCCATAACACCTGCTGAGGTTTATTTAGAATACGCTCAAAAGGGGGATGCCCTTGCCATTGATATATTGACAAAGGCTGGTCTTTATTTAGGCATAGGGATTGCCAACATTATAAACATATTGAGTCCGGATGCTGTTATTCTAACTGGTGGGCTTATTGAGGCAAAGACATACTACTTGCAAACAGCGATGCAAACAGCGTATACTACTGCTATCAAAGAGTTGTTTGAACAAACTACGATAATAACGACGCACTTGAGCGATGATATAGGATTGATTGGTTCAGCGCATGTGGCCTTTCAGGCGGCTGAGGGATTATTAAACTATGGGAAATAGTAGGAGTCGTAATTTTTCAATAATTGCACACATAGACCACGGTAAGTCTACGTTAGCTGACCGATTTTTGGAAGTAACCGGGGCTCTTTCGCAGCGTGAGCTTACAACTAAGCAAGTACTCGATTCCATGGACCTTGAAAAAGAACGTGGCATTACCATTAAAGCGCACGCCGTACGCATAGAGTATCGTGCTAAAGATGGTAAGCTTTATACGCTTAACCTAATAGACACGCCCGGACACGTGGATTTCCATTATGAGGTATCAAGAAGCCTAGCTTCTTGCGAGGGGGCTCTTTTGGTTGTAGATGCCACCCAGGGGGTTGAAGCCCAGACCATTGCCAATACGTACCTAGCCCTTGAACACAATTTAGAAATAGTGCCTGTCATTAACAAAATAGATTTACCACAAGCAGAGCCAGAACGCGTTGCTGAGCAGATAGAGGAAGTTATTGGTATTGATTGCTCAGATGTGCTCCTTGCTTCAGCCAAAAACGGTATTGGTATTATAGAAATCCTTGAGGCTATTATCAAAAAGATACCGCCGCCAACCGGTGAGAATGATAATCCGCTGACAGCCCTCATATTTGATTCATGGTTTGATAATTATAAGGGAGTGATTGTGCTTGTTAGGGTCTTTGATGGCACGATTAAGCCCGGCATGAGTATCGTAACCATGTCAACTGGTAATGAGTATGAAGTGCTGGAAGTTGGTGTCTTTACGCCTAAGATGAAACTTATGGATAGGCTTGAAAGCGGTGAGGTCGGTTTCATATGTGCAAACATTAAAAACGTAAGCGATATAAATATAGGCGACACTATAACAACGTCTATAAATCCGGTGGCTATACCCCTTGCTGGTTACAAAGAGGTGAAACCGATGGTGTTTTGTGGTTTTTATCCTGCTGAAACCCAGCACTATGAAAACCTAAAGATTTCACTGCAAAAGCTGGCTCTTAATGATTCCTCTTTTAGCTACGAGCCGGAGACATCTAACGCCCTTGGTTTTGGTTTCCGCTGCGGGTTCCTTGGCCTTTTACACATGGACATCATAAAAGAACGGCTTGAGCGTGAGTTTGACCTTACACTTATAAGTACAGCGCCCACCGTGGTTTATAAAATAAACGAAACCGCAGACACGGTTATTTATATAGATAATCCTACGCAGTTGCCAAAAGATTATAAAAGCATAGAAGAACCATACATAAAGGCATCTATATTTGTGCCAGAGCGCTATGTCGGTAATATCCTTGAACTGTGTCAAGAAAAAAGAGGCATTCAAAAGGACCTCTCGTACTACGGACGTGAGCGCCTGCTTGTAGTGTATGAGCTGCCCATGAATGAGATACTATGGGATTTTTATGACAGGCTTAAATCCTTGACAAAGGGTTATGCCTCCATGGATTATGAGTTCTTAGGTTACAGAGAGTCTAATTTAACGCGTCTTGATATTTTAATAAACGGTTCACCCGTGGACGCTCTTTCCGTTATTGTACATAAGGATAAGTCTTATTACCGGGGCAGGCAGATAGTGGAAAACGTGCGCAAGGTAATACCAAGACAGATGTTTGAAGTGGCTATACAGGCCGCTATTGGCAATAAAGTAATAGCGCGTGAGAGCGTTAAGGCACTGAGAAAAGATGTTTTAGCCAAGTGTTATGGTGGGGATATTACAAGGAAGAGGAAACTCCTGGAAAAACAAAAGGAAGGGAAAAGGCGCATGAAACAGTTTGGTAATGTTGAGATACCACAGGAGGCGTTTCTAGCGGTTGTGAGGGCTGGTAATGATTGATAAGAAGCGGGGGTTTTTTAGAGATTATGCTGAACCAATAATTACAGCTCTTATCTTAGCTCTTTTGATAAGGGCATTCGTTATCCAAGCTTTTAAGATACCGTCTGGCTCTATGATACCAACGCTCTTAGTTGGTGATCATATTTTAGTTAACAAGTTTATTTATGGATTAGAAATCCCCTTTACTAACAAAAAGATATTACCCTTTCGGGACCCGCAGCGCGGGGATGTTATCGTATTTAAGTTTCCGGAGGACACTTCTCGAGACTTCATTAAACGTGTGGTTGCCAGAGGGGGCGATACTCTTGAAATCAAAAATCAGGTGGTTTATGTTAACGGCAAGGCTTTGGAGGAAAACTACATTCAACACGTAGATAACGTCAATAAGGGAAAGATACCGCCACGCGACAATCTAGGACCAATTGTAGTGCCGGAGAGTAACCTGTTTGTCATGGGGGATAACAGAGACCAAAGCTATGACAGCCGCTTTTGGGGATTTGTTAGTCTGGACAATGTGCGCGGCGAGGCTTTGATTATCTATTGGTCATGGGATAAGGATAAGAAAGTGCTGCCATTTTTTAATGGCTGGGTTAGATTCAATAGAATCGGGAGGCTTGTTGAATGAATCTCTTAAATAATGAAAGGGGGGCTGTTAAACAGCTTATTTATATAGTAATAACTATAGTGATGGTATATGTTGGTTATAAATTTGCTATGCCTTATTACAGATATGAAAGTTTAAAGTCCGAGTGTAGTGAAATAGCCCGTTTGGCCCTTAATCGGCAAAAAACACTTGAGGAGGTTTATCTTAAGGCGAGTGAGCTGAATATCCCTATAGACAGAGAGGAGATTGATGTTGCATATGATAAAAAATCGGAAATGGTTACTATTCGCACTTCATGGATTGAGACAGTAAATCTCTTGGGATTGTATGAAACTGATTTAGAATTTAACATAGATATTACGAAATAAGATAAAATATAACTATATATTATGTTTACTGGAATTGTAGAAGATTGTGGAGATGTTGTATACGTAGGTGGTGGAGCAGACGTCCAGCTTTTAATAATAAAAACCTTAAAGTTAGCCCCTAAGTGCAATATTGGCGATAGCGTTTCAATTAATGGGGTGTGTCTAACTGTAACGGTTATAGATAAAGGCGAACTATCATTTGACGTAACTACAGAAACGTTAAAGCACTCAAATATTGGAGGGCTTCGCTCCGGTATGCAGGTAAACCTTGAGCTTGCAATGTCGCCTAATGGGCGCTTTGGAGGACATTTTGTCTTAGGTCATGCTGATGGTATTGGTTCTATCAAGGCAATTGACAGACAAGGGGCTTTTTTTATTATTAAAATATCAGTCAGTGATTCCATCATGCGGTACATTGTTCACAAAGGCTCCGTTACCATTGATGGGATAAGCCTTACAGTTGCCGATATTGACACTAATGGGAGCTTTTTTAGTATTGCAGTAATACCGCATACGATGAGTGTAACGACCCTTGGGTGTAAACGTATCGGTGAGTCGGTAAACATAGAGGTTGATATTATTGGCAAATATGTAGAAAGATTTATAGCGCCATTTTTGTCTGACAACAATAAGGGCGCTAGGGAGAGTGAATCTTTGTTAAAAAAGTTAACAGAGGAAGGGTTTATTAGATGAACGGCACTGAATTATTTAATACAATAAAGGAGGCCATCGCTGATATAAAAAATGGCAAGATGGTCATCTTAGTTGACGATGAGGATAGGGAAAACGAGGGAGACCTTTGCATGGCGGCTGAAAAGGTAACCGCTCAGGATATAAATTTTATGGCTAAGTACGGCAGGGGGCTTATCTGTTTGAGCCTAACGCCTGAAAAAGTAGAGCAGCTCAATCTGCCCATGATGGCTGTTAATAACACCTCGCCCTTTGGTACGGCTTTTACGGTTTCCATAGAGGCTAAAAAAGGCGTAACTACCGGTATTTCGGCAGCCGATAGGGCTAAGACAATACTAACGGCAATAGACCCACAAAGTAAGCCGGAAGATTTAGTGCGCCCAGGACACGTCTTTCCTTTAAAGGCAAAACCCGGCGGCGTTTTACAACGTGCAGGCCAAACCGAGGGTTCCGTAGACCTTGCACGCCTTGCAGGCTTAACACCTGCTGGCGTTATCTGCGAGATTATGAACGACGACGGTACTATGTCCCGAGTGCCAGCACTCATTAGCTTTGCCCAAACTCATTCAATAAAGATAGTAACGGTAAAAGACCTTATCAGATACCGCCTTCAACACGAACTGCTTGTTAAACGCGCAGCTAACGTGCACTTTCCAACGCGCTATGGTGGCGAATTTAATGCCATAGCATATGAAAATATGGTTGATAGTAACATTCACCTAGCACTTGTAAAGGGTGAGGTGGATAACGGTGAACCAGTACTTGTGCGCGTGCACTCGGAGTGTTTAACCGGGGATGTCTTTGGCTCACGTCGCTGCGACTGTGGTGAGCAACTGAGAGCCTCCATGGAGCTTATTGATGAAGAAGGCAGAGGTATTATTCTATACATGCGGCAAGAAGGCAGAGGTATTGGTCTTGCCAATAAACTGCGGGCATATGAGCTTCAAGATAAAGGGCTTGATACCGTTGAGGCAAACCTCGAACTTGGCTTTAAGGCAGACCTTAGAGATTACGGCATCGGTGCTCAAATACTAGTTGATTTGAAGGTAAAGGATATAAGGCTTATAACCAATAATCCAAGAAAGATAGTTGGTCTTGAGGGCTACGGTCTGAAGGTGGTTGAGCGTGTACCCATAGAGGTCAAACCATGTGAGAAAAATCTCGTCTATCTGCGTACAAAGAAAAAAAAGATGGGACATATGCTTGATGAAGTTTAAAGGTGAAGGCTAATGCTGTTTGGGGTTGAAGGGACATTGTCCTTTACACCAGCTTTACGATTATTTGGTTAAAAACATTTCATTTTATAAAGGATTCCTGTGTATGAAAATAATAGAAGGTGAACTCAATGCAACTGGATTGAGATTTGGCATAATAGTGGGGAGGTTTAATAGTTTTATAACGGAGCGCCTCCTTGAAGGGGCACTGGATGCCCTGATAAGGCACGGGGCTTTGGAGTCGGATATAGTGGTTGTAAAAGTGCCCGGCTCTTTTGAACTGCCCCTTATTGCAAAACAAATGACCATGACTAAATCCTACGACGCAGTCATAGCGCTTTCGGCTATAATTAGAGGGCACACGCCTCATTTTGATTATGTTGCTAGTGAGGCTAGTAAAGGTTTGGCACATGCCTCGTTAGATAGCGGTGTACCAGTTGCCTTTGGCGTAATTACAGCTGATACAATAGAGCAGGCAATAGAGCGTGCTGGTACTAAAAGCGGCAACAAAGGCTTCGATGCCGCTATGACAGCTATAGAAATGGCCAATGTTATGAAGAAACTCTTGTGAAACATGTTACAAGACGCCAAGCACGGGAATACGTACTGCAAGCACTCTTTAGTTACGAGTTTACACAGACAAAACCCGCTAAAGATGATATATTAGGAACCCTTAAACTGATAGCGCCGGAGTCAGAACCATCTCCAGGAGATGAGGTTATCCTGTTTATTGAAGATATGATAAATGGTACTATTGATAATATGGCACATATTGATGAAATCATCCAGAGGCGCTCCAAAAACTGGGATATAGAACGTCTCGCCTGTGTGGATAGAAATATCCTGCGCTTTGCCGTCTACGAGATACTCTATAGAAATGATATTCCACGCAATGTCTCCATAAATGAGGCTGTTGAACTTGCTAAGAAATACTCCACTCAAGATTCATACTCTTTCATTAATGGTATCTTAGATAAAATACAAAAACCGTGAGGGTAGGGGGAGCGCAAATGCCATATGCTGTCATTTCAGATGTACACTCAAATTTATCGGCGTTACATGCAGTGTTGAAGGATATTGAGCGCAGACAGGAGGTGTCGGCTGTTTATTTTACAGGGGATGTGGTCGGCTATGGGCCAAAGCCAGATGAGTGTATTGACATCATAAAGGAACACTGTAACATATGCCTTGCCGGTAACCACGACTGGGCGGTTATTGGCTATACAGATATATCTTATTTTAACGAAAATGCACTAAAGGCATCCCTATGGACACGCTCAGTTATTAGCGATGAACATATAGAAGACATAACTAATTTTAAAATAATTAAAAAAATGCCAGACCTAAATGCCATGTTTGTTCACTCCACACCGGATGCGCCAGAGGATTGGAAATATATTTTTACTACCTCCGACGCCGAGCATTGCTTTCAACACTTCGACCATCAATTCTGCTTCATAGGACATAGCCATTTCCCCGGTATCTTTGAAAAAAAAGCAGATGGTGATATTGTTGAATATAAAGGCTCTATTAAAATTAATGAAACAAGCCGCTATATAATAAACTCCGGTAGCGTTGGCCAACCAAGAGACGGCGACCCACGTGCTTCTTACGTGTATATTAATGGGGATTTTATTAACATAATACGAGTGGAATACGACATTATATCAACCCAAATGGATATGATGGCAGTAGGACTGCCTCCGAGACTTATTGAAAGACTAACCCACGGTTTTTAAGCTTAAGGATAAAAAGAAAAAAAAAGAAAAAAAAAGAAAAAAAAGAAAAAAAAAGAAAAAAAAAGAAAAAAAAGAAAAAAAAAGAAAAAAAAGAAAAAAAAAGAAAAAAAAGAAAAAAAAAGAAAAAAAAAGAAAAAAAAGAAAAAAGAAAAAAAAGAAAAAAAAGATAGAGGCGTGGGGGAAAACCCTTTTGAAAAAGGGTTCTTCCCCCCCCTTTTTTTCCAAAAACTTTTAAATTGCATGCTATTAATTAATTGTATCAGTTTTTAAATCAATGCAATATATACCAAAAACTGATAGGTATATAAAAATTAGGGCGATGCCCCTACGTAATATAAGGATAGACTGCTTATGATTGAACGTTATACGAGAAAAGAAATGGGACGCCTATGGAGTCTTGAAGAAAAGTATAAAAGATGGCTTGATGTGGAGTTGGCTGTCTGTGAGGCTTGGGCAGGGGTTGGAGACATACCGGAAGCGGCATTAAAAACTATTAAGGAAAAGGCGGCTTTTGATGTTAATAGGATTGATGAAATAGAGCTTACGGTTAAACACGACGTTATAGCATTTTTGACCTGTGTGGGTGAGTATGTTGGGGATGAGGCGAGATACATACACCTTGGGCTTACGTCTTCTGATGTGTTGGATACGGCACTTGCTCTTTTAATGAGAGAGGCTTGTGATTTAATTATAGGAGATATATGCCTTCTTATGGATGTTCTTAAGGAACAGGCATATAGAAATAAAGATGTCGTGTGTATTGGAAGAAGTCACGGTGTGCATGCAGAACCGATGGTCTTTGGGTTAAAATTTGCGCTTTGGTATGAGGAGATGAAAAGAAATCTCAAACGTATGCAGCGGGCAAGGGAGGTAGTTGCGGTTGGAAAAATTTCAGGGGCGGTTGGGACTTTTTCATCAATAACACCTGATATTGAAATCAGAGTTTGTCAAAAGCTGAGCCTTTCAGTAGAACCGGTAGCTACACAGGTAGTACAGCGAGATAGACACGCTGAGTACCTGACGACACTTTCCATAGTGGCATCTTCGGTTGAAAAAATCGCGGTTGAAATAAGACACCTTCAGCGCACCGAGGTACGGGAGGCTGAAGAGCCATTTTCTAAAGGGCAAAAAGGCTCATCCGCTATGCCGCATAAGCGTAACCCCATAGGGTGTGAAAACCTGACAGGGCTTGCTCGGGTGGTAAGGGCTAATGCCATAGCAGCGCTTGAAAACATAGCGCTTTGGCATGAGCGGGACATTAGCCACTCATCGGTTGAGCGTATAATACTGCCAGATAGCTCCATATTAGTTGACTATATGCTTGTAAGGCTTAAAGGGATAATCCAAAATATGCACATATATCCTCAAAACATGCAAAAAAACTTAAAGAGCAGCTATGGCCTTTATAACTCGCAAAAAGTGCTACTTGCCATTACTAAAAAGGGTGTAAGCCGTGAAGTAGCGTATGATATGGTGCAAAGAAATGCTATGAGTAGTTGGCAAGATGGGAAAGATTTTCAAGAGCTATTAAAATCAGATAGCACGCTAAAGCAATATCTTTCGGATAGCGAAATAGAGGCACTTTTTGACATTAGGGAGTATACAAAATATGTTGATGCTATATATGAGCGTGTGTTTAAGTAAGAATAAAATGAGTAGGAGGAATAGAAAATGAAAAAGATAGTTATAATTATTGCTATGATGTTGGTTTTTTTATTTTTAAATAGTGCTAACTGTTTTTCCTGTTCTGTGGGTGAAAAGGTAGAAGTTGAGTGGAAAGGCTCGTGGTATCCGGCTAGTGTCCTTGATACAAGCGGAAGTAGGTGCTTTATTCATTATGATGGATACGATAACTCGTGGGATGAGTGGGTAGGTCCTGGTCGTGTAAGATACTATAATGCAGCTGACTTTTCCCAAGGTGAGTCTGTGTTAGTTAAATGGAAGGGGCACTGGTACAATGCCCATGTGGTAAAGGCTAAGAAGAATAAATTTTTTATACATTATGAAGGTTATGATAACTCGTGGGATGAGTGGGTAGGACCGGATAGAATTAAGGCTAAATAACATTATTAGAATTTTAGTAATAGTTCAGCCCCAATTTTGTCATTGCCAGTGTCGCGAAGGTGCGCCTCCGCACCCTTCATCGCTGTCGCTTCTCACAATGACGATACGGGGGCTAAACTATTACAATTTTTTTTACAATATTTAAACAAAAACACTTGACAATTATTTGTAAATAATTTATAATTAAAAACCGTTGATGATTACATGATGTTAGACGGGCGGATAGCTCAGTTGGGAGAGCACAGCCCTTACAAGGCTGGGGTCACAGGTTCGAGCCCTGTTCCGCCTACCATTTAATTATAAAATGGGGTGGTAGTTCAGTTTGGTTAGAACGCCGGCCTGTCACGCCGGAGGTCGCGGGTTCGAGCCCCGTCCACCCCGTTTTTAGTCTTTGGAGTGGTGTTTCCCTTAGTAGGTTGTCCTCTGTGTGTTTCATAAAAAAATCAGTGTAAACCTTCGGTATGCAAGTATCTCAGTTACAATAAAGATGTAAGCAGTGTCATTAAGTTTATGACCACTACCCATTCCCGTGCCATCTCTTTTTCTTTTCTATTTTTTTTACTTATCAAAAGGATATTTAAAATCCAGTTCGATTCTATCTAAAACGGCTTGCTTTTTGTTTTGATATTCTGGCTCATCTGTTTTTGTGTAATTCCACTGTAGGAAATCATTAGTAAGGGCTAAGAAATAACTATGTGCTTCATCCCGACTTTTAAAATTATACTCCTTTATTATAACCTTATAGATTACTTCAATTTGTTCTTGTAGACGCTTGTGTGATGTTGCGGTATCTACAGGGTCAAATGAGTTTTGCTGTAGAAAACTGGCATCATAAAACTCCCCCTTTAGATAAGTAATGATGTCCTTGACGGAGGTGCCTTCTTCGCCAATAACGGCCATTTTTTTGCCGATTTCACGACTTTCCTTTAGCGTTTGTTGGAGGGATTTTATCATATGTACCCACTTAGCCGTGCTATCAGTACCACTATCTATTTGTCGGTCAAGGTACTTGCTCCATGATATAAGTGGGTCTATGGCTGGAAATCGTCTGGCGTCGCTTCTCGCTCGTGAAAGCCCAAGGAAGCAACCAACCACAGCCAGTGTTGACTGTGTTACTGGCTCTTCAAAGTTATCACCGGCTGGTGAGACGCTACCGCCTATAGTTAAAGAACCAAGTACGCCGTTTTGCAGCCTTATAAGGCCGGCTCTGTCGTACAACTCGGCTATGCGTGAAGCCAAGTATGCAGGGAAGGCCTCCTCGCCCGGTATTTCTTCAAGGCGTCCGCTCATCTCGCGTAAGGCTTGGGCCCATCTGGAGGTGGAATCTGCCAAAAGCAGGCAGTCTATGCCCATTTGCCTATAGTACTCGGCTATGGTAAGGCCTATGTATATGGAGGATTCTCGAGCTGCTACTGGCATGGATGAGGTATTACAAATGATACATGTCCTTTCCATAAGTTTTCTGCCAGTATGTGGGTCTGTAAGTGTGGGAAACTCGCGTAATAGCTGTACAACCTCACCGGCTCGCTCACCGCATGCAACTATGATAACTATCTGGGTGCGCGCATGCTTTGATATTTGATGCTGAAGTACCGTCTTACCTGCACCAAATGGGCCGGGTACACAAAATGTACCGCCCTTAGCTACTGGAAATGGGCCATCTATAATCCTACACCCTGTTTCAAGTAGCTCTATAGGCAGCCGCCGCTCACCAAAGCGCAGTGGCAAGCGTGAAGGCCACCTCTGGGCCATCGTAACCGTGTGTACATTACCCTGCGAGTCTTCTATTTTAGCTATCTCATCATGTATTTTGTACATACCCTTTTTAGCTACATGTTTAATAGTGCCCTTGCCATAAAACCCAAATGGCACCATAATCTTATGCTCTATAACCCCCTCCGGTACATAGCCAAGGAAATCCGCCCTAACTACCTTATCGCCCTCCATTGCAATGGGTGTAAATTCCCACTGAGTGTCTTTTGCTAAAGGCTCTAAGTAAAGCCCCCGCGGTAAAAAATACCCTGCCTCTTTAGCTATCTCTTCAAGTGGATTTTGTAGGCCATCAAATACGCGTCCTAATAAGCCTGGTCCTAGCCAAACCGCCATTAAGCTACCGTCAAAGGTTACACGGTCGGCACAACTAATCCCACGTGTTATTTCAAACATCTGAATCCTTACTAGTTCGCCATCAACTTCAACCACCTCGCCCTTTAGCACCATCCCACCTGTGTGTACAAAGGCTACTTCATTTTGCATAACGCTGCCCGTGTACCTTGCCGTTACAAGGTTACCCTGTACTTCCGTAACTATTGCTGTTGTGGTATTTTCACTCATTCAGGTTTTTCCTCATTTATTAAGCTATGTATATACTGTTTGCCTTGCTCTTTATTAAGTGTCTGCCACCTTTCAACTATACTTAGGCGTACTATGTAAGCATAAATCGTATCGTCTGTAAAGGGGTTGCCGGGGTATGTGTCAGATACATAATCATAGCGGATTTTATCAATAGCCCGTTCCCTATGCCAGATGTCTTTATCAAATGCCTCAAGTACTTGGTATATTTCATTAAATACATCCTTTAAGCCAAAATCAGTTAGTGTTTGGTTTTGAAGTATTAGTTCTTTTAGCTCTTTACAGGTACTTGTGTGTTTTTCAAGGCTTAAGCCTGCTCGTTTTGCCCTAATGGCAGCAAGCACACTTCTTAACGTACACTCAAATTGTCCATACCTTGCAATAAACTTACAACGGCTTTGGCTTAGATACTCGTAGTAGGCTACGTACAGGGCTTCCATGTTGTTTTGTCTATCAAGAGGGGTTTTATTATTATTAAAATATATGGTTAAAAACTCCGGTATGTCTTCCATATCAAATAGCTTTGTGTAATTATCAGCAATATCTATGAGTTTATTTCTAAGTATTAGAGTGTTCACATTTTTTTTGAAAGGCTCAAGTTCCAACGAAAACTCGCTAAGCAGTTTGCTTAACGTTAAAGGAGCACCTGTAAACCAGTCAACGGTGGGCAGGGCTGATACTATAAAATAACAATTCATCATATAATTATAGATTTAATTAACTTTATAGCTATAGCTATAAAGATATGCAAGAAGGTATGTTTACGCACCGCTATCTTGAAAGAGATAGTGTCTTATTTCCGGTTTCAAATATGCAAATAGTAGCTCTGAAACCGCCTCGTAGGTTATGTCTATTTCTACTTTGTTGTCCTTCATAAAAACCTTACAGCCTGATGGCACTATCTCGTGTGAAATGTTTAACGTGTTTTTTAATCCCTTAGCCATTTCGTATTGTACGAAGTCCTTTAGTTTATCTTTAGTTTGTTGTGAAAGCAGGATGTCTATGTTGCCTGTGAAATTATTTTTAATATACGATTTTGCTATCTCACTGAGTAGGTCTCGTAACAACTGTTGGTCATTTAGAGCCGTTACTAAAGGTTTAGCGATTGTTTTATTTAAAAGTGTTTCCTCGATTTCTATTTTTAGTGAGTTTATGGCCTGTTTAGCTGCAATTCTAAGGGCCGATTCCATGGCAAAGTGCGTTTCTTTTATTTTATCTTGAGCTGATTCGAGGATTTTTTGTGCTTCACGTCTTGCTTCTTCTATAATAATGGACTTTTGTGCATTTGCTTTGTCTATAATAGACTTGGCCTCTTTTTGTGCAGGTTCAATAGCACTTGCCTTTAAAAATTCGGAAATCCTCTGTACTTTATCACCATCTTGTAAACTATTCATAAGTAACTTTCCCTCAAAAGAAAATTTAGTACAAATAGTATTGTATTAACCACCAAAAAGTCAAGTTCTAAGAGTTTTACTGCCAATAGCTAATAATCCAAAAGAGACATCTGATTAAGGATAAAGGATCTGCTGCCCATCAGATGGGCAGCAGTTTTTTAGGGGAGGAACGAGGCGCTTATGTATTTATAATATCAGAAGATATAAATCTTGTCAAGAAAAAATTAACATAAGACATAATAATTTTAAATTTACTTAATATATATTTTACGTTCTATATGCACCGTTAATTCTGATATACTCCTCGGTTAGATCACAGGTTACAATGTGAGCTTGTGCCTGCCCCATATGGAGGTCTATTATTATATCGAATTCGTTTTGATTTAACACAAGCTCTGCCTCTTTGTCAGCGTACATTGAAATGCCGCCCTTGGCAATTAAAATATCGTCAAAATAAATATCTGTATTTTCCGGGTTAAAATCAGGTCCTGCATACCCCAAGGCAGATATTATACGTCCCCAGTTAGCATCCTTGCCGTACATGGCAGTTTTCACAAGCGGTGAGTTAGCAACCGTACGTGCAAACCTGTCGGCTTCTGTATGAGTCTTGGCATTTTTAATCCTAACGGTAAATACCTTAGTAGCCCCTTCACCATCTTTAACAACCATTTTGGCAAGTCCCTCTGTTATTGTGTTTAAGCCATCAGCAAACGCCTCCGCATCAGTGTTACCAGAAAGCCCATTTGCAAGTACTAACACTGTGTCATTTGTACTCATGTCGCCATCCACCGTTATACGGTTAAAAGACCTATCTACTGCCTCCTTTAAGAGCCTGTCAAGGGTTACCTTTGTAATAGCAAAATCTGTCATTATAAATGTAAGCGTTGTTGCCATATTGGGATGAATCATACCAGCACCCTTAGAAATACCAATGATTGCGCCAGTACTGTTGCCAATAGACATAATCTTTGGAAATGTATCCGTGGTCATTATTGCCTGGGCTGCATCAAGGGCTGTATGTTTGCCAAGTAATCCAGTTGCCCGTTTAATAGCTGGTACTATTTTTTCCATAGGCATGACCTGCCCGATAACGCCTGTGGAGGCTACAAGTGTACTTTGGCGCTCCACTCCAAGAGCCTGAGCTAAAGTATCTGCCATTAATATGGCATCCTCCATACCCTGTTTGCCCGTACAGGCGTTGGCGTTACCACTATTAATTACCACCGATGAAGCGCTCCCGCTTTGTACCCTTTCCATATCAAGTAGCACAGGGGCTGCCTTTACCTTATTGCAAGTAAAAACACCACTTACTACGCACGGTACCTCTGAATGTATTATGGCAATGTCACGGTTGCCAGCCTTTTTAATTGAAGCACTTTCTACTGCATACAAAAAACCTTTTGGATTTATAATTATATCTTTAGTCATAGTGTAGTATTTAATCATAAGTGCACATGAATAGACAATTAATTTTTATGTGCGGTTAGGTTTTATAATGACATAAATTGGTGTACTCGGATGAACCTGTTTTTTCTTTGTCAACAAATTCTTCTTTCTGGATTGCTGGTAAGAATCAGAATTTATTGATTTTTCAAGACGTTTAAAGTTATATTATAAAAGAAATAAGGTAGAGAAAGTTATCAAATAAGTAACAATTTTTGGGTGAGGGGTATTCGTGAGTAATAGATTTGTTTCTCTTCTTGAGACATTACAAGAAGCAATAAACTTTTTACTTGAGAGTGAAAGGGTGCTATGTCACGATACGGTAAATGGATTAGTTGAAATTGTTACTCTGCTTTCGCAATATCGTGAGGAAGGTAAAGCTCTTTACCCAAAAATATTTATTTTTGATGATTTAGAAACAGTTCTTGGAATTTTAGCAGAACATGAAAATATAAAAATTGGTAATGGACCCAAGAATAATAAATTAACTTTCAAAAAGGCATTAAAAGAATGTGCGCCGTTAGCAATTGGTGGATGGGCTATTTATATTTATATTAGGAGAAAGGATGATTTTATTGATTATGGGTTATTTAAAAGTATTGGGGATTTACTTAAACCTTCGATAGAGAGCACTCTACTATCTAATGATGATGATAGCCCTACTGTTATAATGGCATATCAAGTTTCAGAAAAGTATGTGAAAGTCGTTGGACGTTCAGGAAATAGTTTGCTCGTTAACTTTGGAACTGCAGGCGTTGATGAAGAACCTCCAACTGTAATTATTAATAGATTTATTGACTTATTAACTTCAGACATAGAAGAAAATGAAAAGCTAAATGTGCACTATTACTACGAATTATTATTCGAAGATATATTAAGAAAAGGACATGGTACTCTGGCTGTTGTTATATCTCACGAAAATGAAATACCAGATAATTTTAGAGACAGCATTAAACTTGACACTTCTATTAAAGTTCTTGAAAGAATATCTACGTTTAAGACACAAAGGGATGTTGATACTAATAAACGATTAGAATCAAGTGTTGAACTTACAAAGGGAATGTTACTAAGCGATGGAATAACTATTTTTAACACTAAAGGTGATGTCATAGCATACAAAGCCTTTGTTAAACGTTCCATAGAAACTGAAGATGGAAAAGTTCACGGCGGTGCACGAAGTAGAGCTTTTAATGTCCTTTGTAAAATGGTAGAAGATGGTTTAATTGTGAGCACATTTATGCAGTCTCAAGATGGGGCTGTTTACCATAAGGGGGTTTAGTATGAGCACTAATAATGTCGTTTTGTCAACAAGCATAATTCCTGCTGATAAAGATAATGTTGTTGAAATTCTTACAAATTATGCAAAGCAGCTCAATAGGAGAGATATTGAGCAGATAAAAATAGCATTTACTAATCAAAGCTATGAGATGGCATGTGTATATTTATGGCAAAAATCCTTAGCTTTACTGAAGAAACAGATTAGTAAGGTTGGTGTCCTATTTATTGCTGAAATGTTAGATAGGTCTGATATATCTGAGGCATCAAATATTAGTCAAACACTTTCAGATTACGATTCTATCATGTTAGCCGAGGACCTTGGTTTTATCGGTAAGACAGGGGCATTGCGCCTTCGACAATCATATGAAAGGATACAACACTTTAGCAGTATTGATAAAGATGAAGATGATGAAGATAATGTACGTATGGCAAAAGATGAGTGTATAACTACTATTAAAGCTTGCATTAATAATATACTTGGTCATGAAAGTATGCAGTCATCATTAGATTTTCGAAACTTTAGGAAAAAGCTTGAAGAAGAAATATTTTCAATAGAAAGCAGCGAGATACAAACTTTGCAAGAGTCCCCATACTTTTTTATAAGAGCATCAATTAGAGTGTTGCTTTCATTAATAAAGTTGACAAAAAGTGCACAGCTTGAAAACGTTTTAGCTAATACCAACTTAATAATACCATTACTTTGGGATAAGCTTGAAAAACCTGAAAAATGGCAAATAGGTAGAGCGTACTCTGAAATACATTCAGAGGGGAAATCAAATGCTGCGATTGGCTTAAAAAAGGTTTTATTGAAAGTAAAAGGTTTTGACTATGTGCCTGAAGACTTGAGGTCAAAATCGTATATAAAGGCAGCACATAATGTTTTATTTGCTCATGATAGTACAAATAATTTCTATAACGAAGAGATGCCTATGCAAGTTCTTTACAAAATGGGAAGCATAATTCCAGCTCCTGCACTTAAGGACTGTATGACTGCGATACTTAGTGTTAAACTTGGCAACTTCTATGGAATATCGTTTAATGCCCAAGAATATGCAGATAGATTGCTAGAAAAGTTAACCAATGATAGGTGGGAATATTTTCTTAATAACTGTTTGTCCACTGATGAGCGAATATTATATAAGTTAACCATAGATAAGATTGTAGAACAATGGTGTACCTTAGTTAATGATTATGACTTGTTTAATAAAATGGAAAATAATATATCAAATAGTGATATATTTAACTTGTTAAAGGAAGGTTATAACAACAAAAAACATCTTGTTATCACACTTGCACGTAAAATGATAAGGACATTAGGTTACGAAGCGTAGCCTCTTTTTGTGAAAGATTAATATCCATATTTAATAGTATCATTTTCCGAGAATAATTTCCTATGCCTAAAAATTTAGTGTTATTGCTTTCTTAAATAATTTTAGGTTACACTGAAGTCATGGCACTTATAACAATACCGCCGGAGTTGGACGATAAGTTGGGGGAGAAAGGGGTTGATGCCTTTGTTAAGGTGATTAATGAAGCTTATGCTGATTTTAAAAAAGATTTAGCCACGAAAGAAGACCTTCTTAGGGTAGAGGCTAAGCTTGATAGTAAGATAGACCGAGTGGAAGCTAAGCTGAAAGAGGAACTCCTAAAAGTAGAGCATAGGCTTGAAAGCAGAATAGACCGTTTAGAAGCTAAGTTAGAAGGTAAGATAGAGCGCTTGGACGCTAAGATAGACCGTTTAGACGTTAAATTTGGCGATCGTTTGACTGCTGAAATGGGCAAAGCCAATGATCGAATGACTATAATGGAAGGGGAGATTAAACTCCAGAAATGGATGCTTGGTATTTTACTTGCGGGGGTGCTTTCGCTTATTATGAAGGCGTTTTTTACTTAGACTTTTCCATTTTATAAATTATTATATACGCATGAATCGTTTGTAAAAAAATCTCTTCGTTATTTTAGGTTTCTCCTAACGGTATTTTTGACAAATATCTTTGTGATGGTTTATACTGCAATCGAAATTTATAATTTTTATTCGGGATGTTTTTAAGTGTTTTTTTATTAAACTTTATAAAGCTGAAATCCGAGATTAAAACGGTAGTATTATATAAATAAGGGGGTGTTAGTACGAACAGTAAACGCATAATAGTATGCTTTTTTTATGTTATTTGTTTTGCTGTGGTGATGTTTATTAGTGCCTGTAAAACAACAGAAGGCAAAGGCAGCGGGGATGTGGTAGAAATACCGCTTCATAATGAAGGTGCTGTTGAGGGTGCTCACAATTCCTTGGTTAAAGATGGTAGTAAAGGTAACCCCTTTTATGATGTTGGTGGTGCTGCATCAAATAATAGTACGGCTATGGTAATCCATGATTTATTTCCGTACTATCAGATAGCTCCGGGCGATATACTAGATATTCTTTTCCAGATAGATACGGCTACTAAGAAGGATGATTTCAAGATAGAAATAGATAATACTGTTACTGTGAAATTTGTTCATGCACCAGAGCTAAATGAAACCCAAGTGGTACGCCCAGATGGGTATATAACGTTACCAATTATTGGAGATGTCTTGGTTTTAGGTAAGACGGTGCAAGTGTTTACGGAGGAGCTTAAAGGCAAGTATGCAAAAGTATTAGTAAACCCAAGTTTGTATGTTGTAGTGCCGGAGTTTCGCTCAAGAATTAGAGACTTAAGACAAGACCTCCATACTGCGCCTCGTGGGTTGAGTCGCCTTGTTACGGTAAGGCCGGATGGCTATGTTACTTTTCCTATGGTTGGGGAGGTTTTTGTTGCCAATAGAACCATTAAAGAGGTAAATGAAGATATAAACAATCGCTATGGTAGTATATATTCTGGCTTGCATGTTAATCTTTTCCTTGAAAAAAGCCAAGGGTTTTTTGTGTATGTATTTGGTGAAGTTAAAAAACCCGGCGTCTATGAGCTAAAGAAGCCAATAAACATAATAGAGGCTATAACTTTGGCTGAAGGTACGCTATCGTCTGCTAAATTAAGTGATATTTTGGTCATAAGGAAAAAAAGCGACAAGGTTATTGCTACGAAATATGATGCCAATAAGTTAGTTAGTTTAAATAAGGATGCTAAGATGATAATGATATTGCCCAATGATTTAGTGTATGTACCAAAGAAGATGATAACAGAGCTTGCCGAGCTTATGCGTGATATTTCAGATATAACGTTTTTTAGAGGTTGGTCTTTAGGGTTTAGTTGGGAATTGCACAGAGAGCCATCAGATACGACTACAGATACGACAACAACACCTACCACAACTACTACAGGCATTACCACTGGTGTAGGAGGAGGGGAGTAATCGCTATGCAGGATAAGACTAAGACCGCTCTGTTTGAGCCAAACTATAAGCGTGAAATCTTTACAATACTCTTTGCGCATAAGAAGGTTATATGCTATAGCATGTTATTTATATTTGTTTGTTCGGTTGGTATAGCTTTATTGTGGCCACCGACGTACTCAGCCTTTGGCTCGCTGCTTATTAAGGGGAAGAAACTTGAAAAGTCGCCAGAGGCTTTGGAAAAAGCAGAGGTACGTAATTTGCCTATTGAAAAGGAAGATTTATATTCTGAGGCGGAGATTTTAACCTCCCCTGATGTTATACAAAAAACCATCAATTATCTAAAGGCCAACAACCTCTATAAAAAAGAAGAAGTTGGTAAGTATTCTTTTGATGTACTAAAAGAAAAGCTCTCTAAATTGGTTGGACAGTTGATTCCTTCTTATTCTGCTAAAGATACTGCTATGAATGGTGGGCTTTATCGGGAGATTTATGCAATAAAAAGTAATATAAAGACGGAGATATTGCCTTCTTCAAATGTTATACAGATTACACTTTTTAACAAAGACCACAGATATGCTGTTATTTTGTTGGAAACACTAATGGACCAATATCTTAAGTATAGAAGTGAGCTCTATAACCCGCTATCAACGAAGTCTTTTTATTCTGTGCAGGTTGATGACTATAGAAATGGGATTGACGAAAAGGAAAAGGAATTGCTTGCTATAGTAGAGGAAAATCAGGCAGTTAATCCGGAAAAAGAGATAGAAAATAACCTTGTGCTTAAAAAAACTCTCCAAGAGCAGTTAAATATTGTTGAGTACAGGGCTATAGAAAAATCTCAAAACCTTGCACTTTTGGATAAGACGCTTGCTTCGAAAAAAATCGAATATTTCTCCTTTATAAGCAACAATGCTGCCATTTTAGGATTGGGTAAATCCTTGCAAACCCTTGTTGTTGAACAAAAGAAGATTTTAAGTAAGTATTTACCGGAAAGTGAGCAGGGGGTTGTTGCCGAAAAGCAGATTAAAGACACATACGATGCCCTTAAAAATGAGGTAATTTCTTATAGAAATAGCCTCGATAATGACTTGAAAATTATCAATGAGAAGCTTAAAAAGATTAAGCGTGAGATTGCAGACATAGATGCACAAAACATAAAACTACACAAACAGTTCATTGCCGAGGAGCGGATTAAAAGAGACATTGATGTTTATAAAATGTCTTACGAAACCTTTTTCGTTAGACGGGAAGAGGCACGCATTACAACCTCGACGGATGCTGCTAATTTCTTTGTCAGCATAATAAAGAAGGCGTTTCCTTCAAATGGGCCGGTTTTCCCAAAGCCGATTTTGGTAGTACCGTTTGGTGTTATTATTGGCTTTATTACTGGCTTTACATTTGCCTTTCTTATTGAATTTTTTGACCACACGTTTAAAAAACCAGAGGATGTATTTAAATATGCAGGACTACCAGTGCTTTTTTCTATTGAAGATATTGATGTTAATGTGCCTAAGTAGTGTCATATAGTAAGTGTAGAAGGGTAACTAAGGAGATAACAAGCCAAAAGTTTTAGGAAAAGGGGTGCGGGGGAATAACCTTTTGTCTAAAAGGGTTTTCCCCCGCTCTTCTATTTCCTTAATTTAGCTCTTTGTTTTCTTTAACTTATTTACTATTTTTAAATCTTATGATAATATTAGGTGGTTATGACAATTACAAGAGTGATAGATAAATATTTATCTACAGGGTACGGTAAGTTTTCCTATTTTCTTAACCGTTCTTTTAATATATTAGTAGCCTCAATTTTGTTAATACTAGCCTTGCCTGCTTTCTTGGTTTTTGGGATATTAATCAAACTTGAAGATGGTGGACCTATATTTTATGTTGGAGCGCGGCTTGGCAAAAATAAACGGCTTTTTAATATATATAAACTGCGCACGCTTGTGCCTGATGCTGAATCCTTAATTGGTGCTAAACTGTTAGACCCAACGTTAAAGCTTGAAACGCGCCTTGGGAAGTTCCTTAGAGATACGCGGATAGATGAGTTACCACAGCTTTATAACATATTAAAAGGGGATATGGACTTCATAGGGCCAAGACCTGAGCGTCCTTTAATTTATGAAAAAATCTGCCAATACATCAAAGGCTACGACAAACGCTTTGACATCAACCCGGGCTTAATCGGTTACGCTCAACTGTTTACCCCTCACAGTACGGATAAACGCATTAGAACCTTAATTGACAATACATATATCCAAAAAAAGCAAAACTTTGTCATAGACGTTTTGCTTATCATATATACTGCCATTGTTACGTCGCAAACGTCTTTAAAGCGTATCATTAAATATGGTTGGAAGAAGGTTATTATACGCCTGTTAAACCCGAATAAAAGAGAGCAACGTGTCTTGGAACGCATAACTCATAAGGTGTCAAGCGTTTATATTTATACTAATGTGGAATATGCCATATTGTTAAAAAATGATAGCAACATAAAAAAGGGGCGCCTTATTAATATAAACGAGGAGGCAGCTCTTATTTATATGGATGATTTGATTGTAGAGGGGGAGGGGTTTTTCCGATTTGAGCGGCCACTACATAGTGTCGGGCGCCACGTTCGGTATAAAAACGCTATAGCTAAAGGTACTATTTACAGAAAGATTGATTTAGTTGACAAATCTCATAAATATGCCTATGTGATTTCTTATCAGCCGACATCTCCACTAAACTCATATATGGTGCATCAGTATTTCTTGATGAAAAGTTTTATATATAGGTAAGTGTTAAAATGAAGAGTATTTTTCCTGTAAATAACATATTGTTTAGACCAGTTGAGGGGTTTTTGTGCCTTTTGGTTATGTTTTCCTCTTTAGCGCTATTAACAACAAAGTACTATTATTTGGCACTTTTTCCGCCAATAGGGTTGGCGGCTTTGTTGGTTTTTGGACGGTATCCGCAGTGGGCATATTATTTAATAATTTTTCTTATACCGTTAAAGGAGTTTAGAACCATAGGAGGGGCGCTGAAGATACACTGGTTACTTTCTTTGTGGTTGATATTGATTTTAGGCGTGCGCTTAATTATAAATAAAGGCAAGGGGCTGGATATTCAATCGCCGTTGTGGCGCTTATTTTTTTTATCGTTAGCGGTTTGGTTTGTATCGTCGTTGATGTCTCAGTATCGTGAGACTGCTTTTGATACGTTAGAGCTTTTAGTTATTGGTTGTGTATTTTTGGCACTGAATATGGCATTTATCTCCAAACAGGCTTTTTATCAGGTGATACCACGCATTATTGTTTATAGTGTGTTTATGACGGCATTTCTTGGGGTTATAGGGTATTTGTTTGACTTTTCCTTTTTTGCTATGGGAATTGAAGAGGGTGGTTTTAAGCGAAGCATTGGGGCATCGTCTGATCCAAATAACTATACATTAATGATAAACTTTACATTTCCGCTTATCTATTATATTTTTTTCAATACTGAAAGCAAATTGGAGCGGGCTTTTATGGTGTTTATTGCCGTTATTAACATTGCAGCCTTACTGTTTTCATATTCAAGAGGTGGTATGTTAGTTATGGCGGTTGTGCTAGCTGTGCTTTTATTTAAGTATGTAAGAAATATTGATGTTAGAAAGCTCGGGTTTATTATAAGTTTTATTATTTTTCTAATGGCTATTTTTATGGTATTTACACCGGTTAATTACTGGCAGCATTTTAAAAATATTTTTGACACTAAAGCAGACAAATCTATCGGAAGGCGTGCCTCATACGTTTATGTTGGGGCTGAGGCTTTTAAGGAAAATCCGGTGCTTGGTGTCGGTCCCGGGGCTTTTAGGGATATTTTCGGTGAATCCTATTACGCAAGAAAGTATGCCTCAAGTAAGGAAATTACAACTAAGCGTTATTCACACAATACATATTTAGAGATACTTGTTGGTACTGGCTTTGTAGGGTTTACGCTATTTGTCTTAATAATTTACGGTGGGTTTGCTGCCTTTAAAAAAGCTAGGGTTCGCTTTTTAGCGCTTGGTGATAGTAGTTCTGTAGCGGTTATTAATGCCTATATGTTTTCATATATATTTTTACTTCTATATTTGTTGATTTTTAGTGATCCGTTTCACAAGTATTTGTATGTTTCATTAGCGTTATCGCAGATAGCTTTAAAAATTTCAAATGAAAATGATGGAGCTCTTAATCATGAGAAACTTTACGTTAGCCATTAGTGTTTTATCAATAATTGGGATTTTATCGGTATTTATATTTAATTTTTTGTTGGTTTGGATTATCTATGTATTAAGGGGTGAAAGACGTATTAATGAATCATTACAAAACTCCCAGTATGCTCCTTCTATGACGATGATAGTTGTGGTGCGTAACGGTGAGGATATGATAATTAATAAAATCGAAAATGCCCTTTCACTTACGTATCCAAATGATAATTTTGAAATAATCATATACTCTGACGGTTCTACGGATAAGACGGAGTCCATTGTTGAGGAGTTTATAAAACAGCGTGGTGAGAATCGTGTTAAGCTCTTAACCTCTGCTGCTCACATGGGGAAGATTAACGGTATGAATGAGGCGGTTTTAAGTGCTAAGGGGGAGGTTTTAATCTTTTCCGATGTGGATGCCTTAATTAATAAAGAAGCCCCGGAAATTATAGTAAAACATTTATTAGCCGCAGACGTTGGTGGTATTTGTGGTCTAAGGACCATATATGAAGAAAACAAGGCTACAAAGGATGCTCAAAGTGCATATATAAGTTTTGATTCATATTTAAAAATCCTTGAAAGCCGCATTGGCAGTATCTCATCAAATGAAGGTAAGCTTTATGCAATAAAAAGGGATTTGTATAAGCCAATACCGCCGGCCGTTACGGATGATCTCTTTGTCTGTATGTCTGTTGTGGAGCAGGGCTATAGATTTGTCTTTGATAAGGATGCGAAGGCATATATTAAATTGCCATCAAGAAGTGCAGCTCACGAGATTCAAAGGCGCAGACGTATTGTTTCAACTAGCCTTAAGGGGATTTACATAAAAATAAATCTGTTAAATCCATATAAATATGGTACGTTTGCCTTCGGGCTTTTGATGAATAAGGTTATGAGACGGTTTTTGCCGGTATTTATGATAGTGCTCTTTTTGTGCTCTATGGTCTTAGCTAGCTATAATAGTGTTATATTTTTACTGATACTTATCTTGCAGGTTTTATTTTATGGAGCGGCTTTAACTTATTGGGGCATATTTGAACACTCTAAGTATTCTATACCCATAGTAACAAAGGTCTTATCCATTGCATATTATTTTACTGTGGGCAATTATGGCACTCTTAGAGGTCTTATAGATTTTCTCTTTGGAAGGGAAATCACCAGATGGACACCTATTAAAAATGACTAACACTAACCCGCATTGTGTCTTAATGGTAGACCTTTCGAGGCATTACGGAGGGGCAGATGTCCGTGTTATTGATTTGGCAAGATTGCTTGATGGACAAATTAATTATGCAGTTGTTACCTTAGAAGGCTCTGGTGTTTATAGAAGGCTTAATGATGCCGCTTTAAAGACAGCCCCTCAAGGCTACAAAAGGGCAGACCCGCGCCTGCTACTTTCTATCTGTAGACTTATAAGAGAGAAAAACTGTACCATCGTGGATGCTCATAACGTGCAGTCCCAGTTTTGGGGGCTTATTGCAGCCTTTATTGAAAGGGTACCTCATAGAATATCCACAGTGCATAGCTCCTATGGGCTAACGGAAAGGGGTTTTAAGCGTTTTATGTATGAATATGTGCTGAAATTAAACGCCTTGCTTGGATGCCGCTTTATTGCAGTTTCCGAGTCGGTTTATAATTATCTGATAACCATTGGTATAAAAAAGGAAAAGATTTCGCTTATTCATAATGCCATTTATGTAGATGAAAACCCGAAAAAGACCATACATAATACCTTGAGGGAGTTTTTAGGATTTGATGATAAAGACACTATTATTTGCAGTGTTGGCCGTCTTGAACTAGTAAAGGGGCACAGTTATTTGATTGATGCAATTGCTGAAACCGTGAAAACCTACCCATACGTGCGCTGCGTCATTGTGGGGGAGGGACGGATGAAAGATACCCTTGAAAGTCAGATAAATGCCCTTGGGCTTACAGAGCATGTAAAACTCTTGGGGTTTCGTACAGATGTTATTGATATATTAAGGCAATGTGATATTTTCTGCATGCCCTCTCTTTCGGAGGGGCTTCCTTATGCCTTGCTTGAAGCATGCCTTTGTAAGCTTACGGTTGTGGCATCTGACGTTGGCGGCATGGCAGAGTTTTTAACTAATGAGGAAAATGCCATATTAGTACCGCCTGAAAATCCAGTAGCACTTGCAAGTGCCTTTGAGTGTCTTTTGGAAAACCCTGACGATATGCACTCTTTAGCTCAATCGGCCCTTGAACTTGTAAAGAAAAACCTCTCACCTCAAACAATGTACGATGGAACTTTAAAGGCATATGGGATTTATTAAAGCGCTTATTTTGGTAATGATGATTTTTTTAAGTAGTGTGTCCTATGCTACCGAAGAAGTAGGCTTATATAGTGAGCTGCCTGGCAATTGGCGCCCCTTTGCTGATAATTCGCCGTGGAATACACCCATACCAGCTGACGTCAAAGTTCATCCGGACTCCCCTTTGATAATGGAGACGGTACTAAGTGAGGCCAAAAATATACGTCTGGCGGCTGAGTACATTGTGCCTGTATGGGTCATAGATTCAACAAAAGTGGATAAGGTTAAGGTGGAAGGGTCTAAGATTTTTGATAGATGGGATAAGGACTTAGATGGCTGGTCGGATGACGCTGTACCTGTAACAAGGGATATGTGGGAAGAGCCAACAGAAGATGGGCATTTGTGCATAATAGACCCGATTAAAAATATAGAGTGGGATTTTTCAGCTTATCGGTGGTTGAAAAAGGAAAATAACCCATTGGTCAATACATTTAATATATGGCAGATTAACGGTGATGGGGTATGTAAACCAGATGCCGGTAAAAAGTGGCAATATCAGGGAAGTCGTGGCTCAGGTTTTCCCTTAATAGCAGGCCTTATACGCCCTCAAGAACTACAAGTGGGGGAAATACGGCATGCCCTTGTCTTTACATTTCCTAAAAATAGGATGGCCGAAGGGCAAATGAGTGTGTTTATGTCCCCAGCTTGTAGGAGTGATGGTAAATACGAGGGTAACCAGTATCCAGTAGAAGGTATGCGCTTTCAATTAGACCCTGCACTTACAGAGGCTGATTTTGATAAGTGGGGGCTTAACCGTGAAGGTAAAGTTGTAGCCCGTGCACTACAAAAATATGGGATGTTCCTTGGTGATAACGGTGGTGCTATGGCTATTCAAGTGCAGTTGTTAGGTCCTTCACGATTAGAAAACAGGCTTAAATGGGAGGCTTTTTTTTCCGGTTTTTATAAAAATGTGGAAAAAATACCTGCTGATAAGTTTAGAGTAGTTTATACGTGGGAAAATATAATTAAAAAATAAGGAAAAAGATGCGTGGGGGAAAACCTTTTTTGGCAAAAAGGGTGCGAAGGCGCACCTCCCTGTTCTTCCCCCGCACCCCTTACGGGAGTGCGCCTACGCACCTTACGGGAGTGCGCCTACGCACTTTACGGGAGTGTGCCTACGCACTTCCTAAAACTTTTGGCTTGTTATCTCTTTAGTTATCCTTCTGCGTTTAGTTATTCTTCTTATCTTTCACTACATTAACTTAATGGTATTGTGCTATAGTCCTTCACATAGCTTATTCAACAGCAAACCATTTATTTCTTAATAGATCATATTCTCCCGATTCCATCACTTTTAAAAGGGCCACATTTATTTTTTCAATAAATTTATCAGGGCGGTTTTGGTTAAAGACTATACCATAGTCAAAGTTATAAAAAAAAGAACTGCTTATGTGGTAATCTTTAATACGAGGGTCTTGTTTTCTATTATAATGAAGTAAAGGGGCATCGTGTACTACAGCGTGTACTTTGCCTGATATAAGGAGTTGAATAGCCTCAGATAGATTATTTGCTGTTGTTAAATTAATTATCCCCTTTTTATTAAGTTCCTCATCTGCTACCGAGCTACTTACAACGGCGACTTTTTTTCCCATGAGATCGTTTAGTGTTTCAATATTATGGTGTAGTTTATTAAAAGTAAAGGAAGATGAAAGAGATGCTGTCATAACACCAAAAAGGACAATCCCTGTAAACATAACAAACACGGCTAATAAACGACTTAGAAACCGTTGTGGGACAACATCGCCGTACCCTACCGTTGCTATTGTTACAATTACCCACCAAATGGATGAAGTAATTCCTTTATGCCATTGCTTGTGAATTGCTGGATTGTGTGGGTGTTCGATTAACCACATAATATTACCACAAACAAACACGTAGATTATCATGATGAAGAGAAACACAAATAATTCATCTTCGATGGCAGTGTATAGTGTTATACCGAACGTTGGGGTGGATTTGCTCAAAATGCCAAGTCCGGTTTTGTAGTATGGTAGCGAGAAATCATAGACAGATTCCCTTTCGGATGTTATTGTTGTTGCAGAGATGCCAAAATCTACATCTCCACTTTGTATTGCATTAAAAAAGTTAGGTATATTTGGATAAATAGCATATTTTATCTCTATAGAGTTATCTATTTTTTTAAGTACTGCTTCTAAAAGTTCAGCGGAAAACCCATACACTTTATTACTGACCTTATCCACGATTATAAAAGGTGAGGCTTCTTTCGTTGCGACAGTTACAGTCTCACCATATAATGGTGAAAGTTGCAATATTAAAAATAATAGTGCACAGATAAAAAACAAAGTCCTTTTCATAAAACAACCTCCAAGAATATTTTATTTACAGGTGTGCGATTATAGATGGCATGATAATACATTGATAATAACAAGATTACAATATTATATTTGCAATTTTTCTAGTTTTAAGCGTATTTCTTGAATAACGTTATGGCATTGGTAAAGGGCAGTGATAAATAATGGTGTAGCTCTAATTTCTTCATTTGTTACATGCTCTACAATTTTTAATTTTAGCTCAAAGGCATCATCTATGGATTTTTGCAGTAATTCTTTATCTTTAGTTTTTAAATAGATTCTTTCTACCTTTGTTAGCTCATTGAGATATTGATTAAGCAGCTCTCTTTGTCCTTCAAGGTCCTTTTCATGAACATTTTTCTTAAAAGAAGTCCAACGAGCATAAATAATATATAAAACAGCAGCAAGCGCTACAGCCATATCCTTAAAAGCAAGAAAAGCCTTGACGTTGGTTGTTAAACTATCTAACTTATCAATAGGATTATAATATGACCTAGCGGCAGGGTGTAGCGGTATTAAAGACCAGTTTTTAGCCTTACTATAAGGTATTAGGTTTGGGAAATCCCATTGCAGATAGTTTTTATAAAGGGCATCCATTAAGGATAACACAAGCACGTTGGAGGCATCTTTGCTGCATGCCATAAATGTAATAGAACTAAGTGTAAGTATCGGTTTATCGGGTACTGCTGGTGCCGTTTTATATAGGTCTTGTGGTATAGTATATGGCTCATAAAATGGATTATCCAAGGCAATAGCATAGACCTTCTCTATAGGTAATATCTTAAAATCGCCAGTAGCAAGTACTTTTCTTAAATCAGGGCTAAATATACTTGTTGTTACTATAGCACCTTCAATGGTTTTATCTTTTAGCATATCGGAAAAGTAGCGATTGGTTTCCAATAGTGTGCTTGGGTCCACATCAAATGATTTCAATATAGTTAACGCATTTATGTGTATACCTGAGTTGGCAGGACCGATAGCAATTTTATGGCCAACCATATCCTTGATTGATTCAATCTTACTATCGTTTCTTACTATTACGTTTGTAACACCATCATATAGCGGTGCTATTGCATACAAATTTTCCATCGAAACAGTCCCACCGGCAATCAAGGCAACATCAGCTTGATTTTTCAAAAGTAGCTCCGCATTATCACCCGTACCAGTTGTTTCTATAAGCTCCACCTTCTTGCCTGTCTGTTTTTCTAGATACTTGGCGTAATGGGCTGAAAACGTATAAAAGAATCCACCTTTTTTACCTGTTGCTATACGTATAACATCCGGCAACCTTTCTGTGTGGTAATCATCCACATAGAACACTCCCACCATCGTTAATATGGCAACTATAATGCTTATTGCTATAATATTTTGATGCATAAAAACTAATTATAACATAGCAATTTTATCAAATTTATAGTTTTTTTATTTATAAAAAGATTATAACTATTTATAGGTATAGTTGTTAAAATGGCATAAAAATTGCTTTTAGTTAATAATAATGAAGTATGCTAAAATAAATTAGGGTTACCAAAAAACATAATATCCGGTAGTCCTGAACATATCAAGAGATAGATTCATTATAAAGCAAAGGGAGGGGGATAGATTTATGAAAAAAGTAATAATTTTTATAGTACTACTTTTATTTATTTTTACAACCAATGTAGCATCTTATGGTGCAAATACTGAAAATTATAAATCCCCACTTGGAACAAACCTATCTCCATTTAATTATTGGATGTCTGATTGGGTATTTGTTGATGCCTTTTCTAAATCACGCTCATGGGTATCTAGCCTGTGTTCTGGTGGTTGGGATAATGGTCCTGCAATGAGTAAGGATTCTTATGGGTGGGTTACTACGCTTTCCAACGATCAATGTGTTGAAACACTCATATTTAAAGATATGGGAGGGCATTATCCATCAGGACAATACGTCATTCTTTGGGAGGGTGACGGCACTTTTATAATATTTGGTGATACGGATTCAGTTTTTATGTCCCAGTGGGCAGCTACCACAACAACTAATGGCATTAAACGCTCAACCTTTACAGTACAAAATCCTACCAATTCGGGGCTTGATTTGAAGATTACTTCACTGACAGCAAGTTATTTAAAAAACTTTCGTGTTATTATGCCGGGCGGAGTGTGTGGCACCAGTACAAGTAATCTCGATTATTTCGCCTATTGTCAATCTTCAAGAGGAGGGTCTGGCTCATGCAGTAGCGATCAGACATGTTATGATTTTGAGCAAATTTATTGGGACAGATTTGTTGATTCAACTTCAACAATGAATAATCCTAAGGTAGTTTTTCACCCTGCCTTCCTAAGTAAACTGAAAAAATATAGGGCTATTAGATATATGACATGGGCAGCGGTTACTAATTCATCTGTCCAAAACTGGTCTGATAGGGCTAATATCAACCAGCAAACATACGCGGATTTTAATTGGACCGCTGGTCAACAAGGAAAGGGGATGCCTTATGAATTTATCACCTCACTAAGTAATATGCTTAATACAGACGTTTGGTTAAATATCCCAGCTAAATCTACAGATAGTTATAATAATCAATTGGCAACCTTTATGAAAGACAATCTTTCGTCAAATCTCAAGATATATGTTGAATATTCTAATGAGGTATTTAGTACTGACTATTCGGATGACCGTAGCTATATGATTTCTAAGGCAACTGAATTAGGGATAACTAATGATAATCCATTTGTTGCAGGCACCTACCTTACAGACGGTTATAAGATTGCAAGATATTACTCAAAGCGGGCAGGGGAAATTCACTCTATATGGAGAAATGTTTTTTCAGATCAATCCAACCGTATTATTAGGGTACTTGCTACATTTTTGATTGATTACGCTTATACACAAGAGGTTCTAGATTACAATAACGCCTATCAAAATGCCGATGTATTGGCTACTGGCGGATACTTTATGGGTACTCTTTATAGAACTGAATACGAAAACACAATCCTTACAATGACAGTAGATAATATGTTCGATGAGATAAACAACGGTGGTGTGGTAGCGCAGGGTTCGCAGAGCGCTTTGGCTGAAATAAATGACTCTTATACCCACCAATATTCTTTAGCTAATCCACGAGGCTTAAGGCTGGTGGCTTATGAAGGAGGACAACACCTTGTGGCTACCAGATTTACCGGCGATTATGATAATGAAGAAGATGGGGATAATCAAAATGTCATTTACAATAAATTTCTTGCTGTCAATCGGGATTCTCGGATGAAGAGTGCGTACATTACAAATTTTACAAACTTTAAAAACGCTGGCGGACATGAGTTTCTACATTTTAATAATGGGGATTACGTTAATATATACGGTATTTTTGGCGCATTAGAGTATCAAACTCAAGACAGAAATGCTGCACCCAAATATGATGGAATTATGACATTTATTGAACAAAACGATTGCTGGTGGACTAGTTGTGATAGAAGTATTACTACAACAAAAGCCACACCTGCACTTAATTTATTTTGGATTTTCGTATTCCTATCAATTTCTTCTGCTTTACTTCTTTTAGCTTTAAGGCGTCTGAAGATAAAATTATAACACTGTTGTAAAACATGTACGCAACAACAACACGCCTCCCCCCAAAGGAGGTGTGCCTCCACACCGTTTGTTACCAACAACCCCTTGCAAGATGATAGATTTGTAGTCATCAGAACCACCCCATATTTTTATATCATATTGTCATTCAAAAAAAAAGTTTCAACCTTTAAACCATGTCTTAGAGACTCAAGTAATAAAATATCATTAGGCACGACATTGCCCAAGTTGACGTTAGGTCCAAGGCGATTTATAAAATATGCCTGTATCTCTAACGTAGGGGCCTCTATTATTAGTTCGTGGCAGTCAATATTTTCTGCAATAGCATTAAATATATTGCCGCGAAACGCACCTGTTTTATTGAAAATCCCACCCTTGCCAGTAGCACGCCCTTCAAGTATTACATGAGAGCAACCAGCATCTTTCAAAGCACGGATTTCACTTATCCACTGTTGGGCATCCATACACTCAGCTCGCTCATCATCTTTATTGCCAACTTCTGATAATATTATTAAACCATTGTAGGTACTTTTTATATGTGAAACTATTTCTAATCGCTCCTTTATACTAATGCTAATAACACCTTCCGCTATTTCCACCATATTAGCCCCTGTTTCTTCTACATAACGGAAATACTCCGATGTCTTACCATTAATATAAAATTTCTCAAACAACGTGCCACCAAAGCAAACATCTATATTATAACGTCTATATAGTGCTACCTTTTCTTTTAGTTTCGGGGTAATGTAAGCTGTACCTATACCAAGCTTTGCTATATCAATGTAATCACCATAATCATCAAGCAGCCCCTCAACATAACTTATTGGTAGTCCGAGGTCCATAATAGCTGTTAACCCATAATCTCTGGGTTTCATTTGTCTTGGTGGTAGTTTAAGCATGCTCAGTAAACCTCTATCTTTAGTTAATCACTAAAATAAAATTTTAGCTCTTTTATAACCAAACTATTTTTAGCTCTTTAAATTACAATATGCTGCTTATTCATAATAATTAGCAGTTGCCCTTGCAAAGGCTTCGTAAATAGCAGGTAATTCAATACCACGTCCTTGCATTATGCTTTTTCGAAGGGCTATTATAAATTGTTCATTTAATTTGATAGGTATATCCTTTGGTTGCTTTATTCCCTCTATTATGTCAACCGCCATTTGCGCAGACACCTCACCTTGTTCATATGGCGATACCCCGACAGATAACATAGCGCCATCTTCTACATTAAATACATTGATGCCAATAACAGGCATCTTCGAGTTCTTTTCAGTCCATTCCATAACCTCTTTTGCAGATGCAAACTTATTCTCATCTTCTTTTTTAGACGTCTTTGGCAGCTTTCTATAGTTTGCCACTATTATATAGTCTGTCTTATCAGCATTTTCTAAAACCGCCTTTTTCCAATCTTCATAATCATTAGCTTCATATGAACCTATATAATTAAACGGCTTCCAATCAAAGGTATCCATAAAAATTCTAAAAATCTTAAGAGACTCAGAAGGGTCGGATAAATAAAATATGCGTGGCACATTGTGTTTATCTTCCATTTTAATATTACTTATGTCTGATAGGTTTACAGCATTTGAGGCAGAATCAGTTGTATGTGCCTTAAATGTCTTAACAATTTCAACCATTTGTATGGTTTCCTTAAGTGCTTGAAGCTGCTTTTGCTCAAGTATGCCAGTAACATTATTAGCTGTATGATAGCCATAGGGCTTATAATCACCATTTAAACCAGCAAAGACTATATTAATCTTTGGATGATTTACGTAATATTTACCAACCAACTCCGAGGCACTGTCATCTAAAAGAATAAGCACGTGCGGTTCCCATTGGTCTACAGCCTCCCTTGCCATAATGCCAGCCTTTCTAAACCATTCCTTCCCACTGTGCCTTTGCGTATCCATATAGTGCCATTTTATTGAATAATTTGGATGACGCTCAAGAACCCTTATAAGTCCTATATTTATATCCCTTGTCCAGGCATATTCTGGGTGGTAACTATGAATTATCATGATCCTTGGTTTTGTTATATTAAAATAGATAATTATAAACGTAACCAACGTTACAAACAATAAGCTAAAAAAGTAAGTTAATTTTCTCATAATACACCTATATTTGTCCAAAATGGGATTGATATATATATAGCAGATAGTTTAACTACAATTAAAATTATATTAAAACCCATTATCCGTGAATCATCCTGCATAACGGTACCTTTAGTTATATTTCTAAAAGAATACAAGTATGGTGCCTGATAATTAAAAATAGACGACTCAGACATCAAAAGTATGATAAAACCAATTAACCACGGACTAACACCACTTGCTGCTGCAAGTGGCAATAACGTTGCTGCAAATATTAACACTGTAGCATTCATCGGAACAATTAGGCGCACTAGTAATATTGTACCTGACAAAAGCAGTATAAACACCTTTAGATTATTACTCATATATCCAGCAAGCCAGTTTAAGTGCTTAGCCAATATATCATCAATATCAAGATAATACATCGTAGACACTAACCCTATCATACTGCCAAGTAGAAATAAAAAAGGCCAATCTATTTTATTTCTAAAGTCTTCCTTATTAAGTGTCCCAATAAATAACAAAAAATACAATAAAGCAAAGGCTATCCATGGAATACTTATTTTGTGCAGTGAACTTGTAAAAATGCCAATGCCCAAAATAATAACCCCAAACATAGCAATCCACTCAGATTTTTTAACCTTACCAAGACACTTCAACTGCTCATTTATATAATCCTTACCAATACCAAGACGGGAAAATGTCTTGAAATAGACCACTGATATTATAAAGTATAAAACCAGCATACAAAGAGCAACCACAGAAGAAGCATACGTCCATTTTATAAAATTAAACGCCTGCTGCTCCTGCAAAGGAAGCATACCATATATTATCAGGTTTAAAGGCGTACTACTTAAAAAAGCGGCAGACAAAAAGGTTATACCGTTTATGCCACTTGCAAAAAGAACAGTGGATGCCGACTGCTTTACTTTTTCATCACAATGCTTTACAACTTCATTAAGAACCGGGGCTACTATTGAAGCCCTGCCTGCTATCACCGGCACAAGCGGAGTTAAAAATAGCCCTGTAAAAAATAGACTTAACATGTACCAAAAGGTATTGTCCGGTACCCTTTTCATAATAATTAGGGCATATCTGTAACTTAAACCTGAGGATTGTATAACCGTTCCTAATGCTAAAACACTTAAGGCAAGAAAAAAACCATCTGATGAAAACCCCGACATTATTACATCCTTAGGGGCTAACCCAAACATCAAAAACAACAAAATAGCAAATAACCCCGGCACAAAATCAGGCAAAAGTTCAGCTATCCACATCACCAGAGTAACAGACATTATGGCCATAAAAATACTAACTTCATGGCTAACACCATACTTTGGCGCATAATAATAAATCAACGCAGGTAACACTATACATAACACCCACGCAAACAATTTACCAAAGTTACCGGCTTCTCGTTCTACAAATTCTAACTGTGTTTTTCTCGCTTCATCCATAATTTTTTCCTAATTTTTTTACTTAGTTCAATAATACTAATAAGTGAAATATTTAACATAATTACATATATTTTTGTCAAGTAAAACTTTCAAATGGTAGAAATTTAGAAAAAACAGTGATTATACCAACACACATCCTCAACACGGAGAATGTTTATCTATCCACTTCAAAGGTTGCTTGCTACAATACGCTTAACTGTAGCAGCAACCATATGGCATTGAATTTTAATAGCATCATTATTTAAAACCCCACTAACTCTATCACTTACCTTTCTACATACCATTTTAAGTACTTCAAAATTTTTCCGGTAATATATATCCCAAAAAACTGCCTCAATACTATTTATACCATCGCATGGTACATTTAAAAAGGCAATGGTATCATGCAAAGTAACACGCTTAGTTTGTAAATAAAGGGCAAGCATACTTTCCCACTGTGCACTAATATGCAAAATCAAAGGCTCTGCCAAATGTTTATATTCTAATATAGCTTGCATCAGACGGTTTTCACCATTTACATAAACATCATCAGCGTAACCAAAAAGCTCATTGTGTGTCTTCTTTGATATATACGAATCGTAAATGACAATAACTCGTCCTATCCCTATATTACAACTATTTCCCATATCACTCCTATATCAATGAAGTATATTTAGGTGGTAACCATTTTAGGCAAAAGGGGTGGCGGTAGCATACCTCCCTATTGTCCCCCGCACCCCAGTCAGACATGCCTACACGTCCTTTCCTAAAAGTTTTAGCCACAAGCTATTCATATCATTAGTTTTTAACAGCCCCTTCACTTTTTTTCATTTCAGATAACCTTTTTCTTACTTCCTTTGCAAACTTAGCCTTAAATAAAATGTACTCAGCCTGCTGCTTTGTTGTAAGTATACCCTTTATTTTTTCAAACTCTTCATCTTCAAGCTTTGGCAATAAAGTCTTATTGTTTCTAATCTTTGATATAAGCGCCGATAACTCCTCATCTGTAGACTTATTAATAGATTGTTTTAATTGTCTCATGTCGGTTGTCATCTCTTTTTTCAAACTGTACCTTTTTTCATCATATTTGTTGACTACCGGTATGAGCTTATTAGACGTTTGCTCATCCAGCTTAAGCATCTCTGTCAGTTTCTTTGCTCTCATATCCTTTAGTTTTTCCCTTACCTCCTCAGACTCAAAACGCATCCCCTTGTCATCGTTAGGCATAGCATAAACACCGTTACTCAATACTACAAATAACATAGCAAATAAACAAATCTTCTTAACCATCGAAACTATCCTCCTATTTAGATTTTATCTATAAAATATTATCTTATGAACATAACAAAAAGTCTATAAAATTTTTAAAGAGGTGAGGTAAGGACAGCATTGTGGTGCTCAAACCAAAGAAAAGAAAAGAAAAAAGATAGAAGAGCGGGGGAAAACCCTTTTGAAAAAGGGGTGCGGAGGCGCACCTCCCTGTTATTCCCCCGCGCCCCTTACGGGAGTGCGCCTACGCACTTCCTAAAACTTTTGTCCTGACAATAAGTGCTAAATGTTGTAAGTGTTAGAGTGCGAGTAATATGTTTTCTAAAGCTTGTGCTGGCATAACGAGTAAATCGCCGACGGGCAAGAGTACCCCCGTAAAAAGATGGGTGTACTCTTGCCCGTCGGCGATTTGGTGCAAAAGGGGGAGGAAAAAAACTCCCCCTTAAACCCCCTCGATAGCTCTTGTGGAGCTAGCGCAGAGGCTTTACGGTAGACAAATGGATAATGTGCAGAATAATGGTTTGTCCCTATAAAAGGGTATGTAGGGGCGGACCTGTGTGTCTGCCCATGCGTCTCAATTATTGAGTGTAGAAGTGTAGTACAGTGGTAGCACACAGTGAGCCTACGCAGGTTTTCTTTAGAGCTGTTGCGGGTTTTTCCGCCATCAGAAAAAAAATACA
>JAGYWI010000074.1 GCA_018606805.1 Candidatus Magnetomicrobium cryptolimnococcus | reverse complement strand
TGTAACTAAAATGATTGTGGTAGTGGGCAAAAACTATTTAAGCGGCTTTTTTAGGCTTAGGTAATTGTATGTTTAATACAGAAAGTATGTCATTTGCTACAGGAGAAGGAGTAAGGATTACTCGAAAGGTCTGCCCCTACGGTACACGTGTTTTTGTAGGGGCGAACCTAGGGGGCAAGCCCTTAAGTTTGTTATCTATTAAATCGAAATGTGCTATAAACCCTTAAGTTAATGACATTGATTTTCAGTTCAATGTCATTAACTTAACGAATTTGTTTATAAGGCATAGAGTAAACTTGCTGTATCTGATGTTTTCTACGATAGCTTCGTCCTTTCCGTACCGGTTCAATTGTATTCAAAAAAAGAGTAATCAATTTTTTTAAAAGTATTAATGGATCATGTCGAGTAAAAAGCAAAACTATTATATCTTTCATTTTTGAAAGGGCTTGGGTCATATTGATTTGAAAGGGAGATGTTTAATCCCCCCTTCATTAGTATTGTTTAATCATTTAAAAGTGTGGCAGAACGGCTGGTATCCTTGTCCAGTTTTGCATATCCATCGTAGGGACTGAACTATTACTTTTAATCTTTGAGTCACCCAAATACGAAACTGTGTGCCTCTTTGAGACTTAACGCGATAGCCAACTGAAATAACGACATCTAAATTGTAATGTTTTACAAGATACCCCTTCCCATCTTTTCCAGTTCGTCTGAATTCCCGACATACTGAATTTCCCTCCAATGCACCTTCTTCAAAAATTATCCTAACCAATTGTTTTTTAAGAATTATTTTCAAACAGTTACAAAATTGTTAGCCAAAATCCGTTATAATGTTTGGAACGTAAATATTTTTACATAGAGGGTTCTGCGCACTCTCCAGTATCTGCATACGCACATAGCGTCAGTTCCTCTCCATTTTTTGTTAATGTACAGGTTTTAGTTTCTGGATACGCACACCGGTTTTCTCCATCCTCAAAAACTCTGCATATTAAATCATTTTCACAGTCTTCATCTTTATTACATTGCTTACAAGATGCACCATTTTCAGACAAATACTCACGATCTTCTGCATCACTATTCTGAATATGCACAAGCACCAGTTTCTCGTCACTCCTTGTTACTGTACAGGTTTTAGTTTCTGGATACGCACACCGGTTTTCTCCATCCTCAAAAAGCCTGCATATTAAATCATCTTCACAGTCTTCATCTTTATTGCATACTTCACAAGATTCACTATTTTCAGACAAATACTCACGATCTTCTGCGCATCCAAAAAATAATAACGTTACAATAATTAAAAAACAAATAGTTTTATATTCCTTCATTGTTTACTCACACCCTTTTTTTTTGTTTTACAATATAACTTGAGGTCAAATTTCAAACTATATTCTGCGTCATTGCAAGAAACGTTGCGACATAAGAATGCGAAGACGTCCCTCACTTAAAACCTTAATAACCGAGCGATTGCATCACAACGCTTGCAATGACAAAATATAGTTATTTAAAAATGTGAAAGTGCTCCGGGTATCCTTGTCCAGTTTTGCATATCTACTGAATAGAAAATCTCACCAGTACTTGTTAAGCCGATAATATCAGTTTTACCGTCTTTGTTTACATCTGTAGCTTCAAGTTGGCTCAATGCTCCCGGTATATTTGTCCATGTCTGCATGTCTAATGTATAATAAATCTGCCCATCTGACGTTA
>JAGYWI010000024.1 GCA_018606805.1 Candidatus Magnetomicrobium cryptolimnococcus | reverse complement strand
TAGTTATATAGTTATAAAAAAATATTATAGTGGCTACTGTTTTTAGGCAAAAATTAACATAAGTCTATGTTTTTAAATGATTATCTTAAAATAACTATAAAATTGTTAGCCAACATCCGTTGTATAACTTGGAAAAAGGTACTTTGGTTAATATTGCATTGGAAGAAAAAGCAATTCCTGCAGAGGCAGTTAGAATTTATAATGAACGTCCTGATTTGAATTGTGCTTTATTGCGAGCAGCATCTAAATTAAGTAATAATGGATTACAAAAAATTATTAATAACTTTAACAAGAAGAGGGAAAATGACATTTCTGAATAACAGTACTTTTGATTTTCCTGGATTAAGTAAGATTCAAATAGATCGTTTAGTAGAAAAAATTTTGTTACAATATCAACCAGATGTATTAAAAGGGATTAAGCCTTTTGACGTTTATAGTTTTATTGAAATTATTGAAAACGAGTTAGATATAGTTTTTGATTTTATTAGTAATTTGCCGCATGGGATAGAAGGTTGTATTTCAGTATTAGAACGAAAAGTTTTTATTAATGCAAGTTTAGCAGATGACCCTATTCAGGAATGTTATTTACGCTCTACAGTATGTCATGAATTTGGTCATGTTATTTTACATTTGCCACTTATTGAAAATTATTATAAACAACAGAATGGTTCTTTTGCCTGGCTTACGAGTGCCTTTAACAAGTTGATTTAAATATGCAGGAGATACATTCATTCTTGCCGATAACTCTATTTGTTTTATATTTTTCTCGTCTAATAATTTTTGTATTAACTTACCATAATCCATCTGTTGCCCTTTATTAATAATATTAAAGCATATGCTTTAATTGTTCAATATTATAGAGGTTTACAGAACATTTTTAAATATAGCTTCACAACGAAATTAACTACAAAAAAATTTTAGTAAACATCGTCATGATTACCTATATTTAACAGGTGTATTGTGTCTTCAGTGAGTTTAAATATAATCCTTAATTCATGCGTCAATGAACAAGCATATCTACCTTTAAGATTACCGCTTAGCATATGCGTTTTTAATGAGTGGTCAAAAGGATTATCTTTGAGCATACTAAGTACCTTTGTTAATTTATCATCTATTGTAGGTGAACCTTTTACGAGTTTGGTTACCTTACGTATAAAAGCCCTTTCAAATGTAAGCTGATGCAGGGTTATTCACTCCAATTGCGAATAGCTTCCATTGCCTCTTCTACACTATCAAAAGTAATAGTATCTGAATTTGCTTCAATCTCAAGCGTTTCTTCAACAAAAGCCCTATGCGTCTTTTCCTTTTCAAGAAGAAAGGCTGCATAGTCATAAAGGGAGTCTATTAACGGCGGAGATAACTTCTTCAACACTTCCTTGATTGCCTCTACCTTGAGAGTTTCTGTATTTTCTACTTGTTCGATAGGATTTTGAATTATATTTGTTTCCATGAGGATAGTTTAACATATTCTTTAGTCTAATTTCTCATCTATTCCCTTGAAAATTTTTCTTATGGTGGATCCCTTTGTCAAGACAATTTTTAATATCTTTTTGTTACTCCTCTTTAATCATTTTTTTAGTTAAAGACGGTAGAACTGATCTTCTCGGCTTAACAAGTACTGGTGAGATTTTCTATTCGGTTGATATGCAAAACTGGACAAGGATACCCGGAGCACTTTCACATTTTTAAATAATTAATAACGCTAGTAAATGGGAGATTTAACATCTCGCATTTACTATTCGGACAAACCTTTGGTTTCAAACCCTGAAAAACTCTTTAATAACCGGTATCGTATTCTATTGACATTTTTAATTCCTCACAATATTATTATACAAGGTTTTAGATTTGCTGCTATAAAAAATTGTAAATTAATGTAACAAAAATTATTTTAAATATGTATTTATTTCCTTATTATTTTTTTAAATGTTTTGCAAGCCTAATTTGTTTTGGTATAATACAATTTTCCTTAACTTAATGGTATTGCCCCTACGCCTCTCTTTCCTTTTTTTTGTGTGCTCATGGTAATATAACAAAAGGGAAAGAGCATAGTTTGCACCCCGATAGCGTTAAGTTAATGAATGTTGCATTAAAATGTAGCAAAAGATAAGGGGAATAACTAAAAAGATGACAGACTAAAAGTTTTAGGAAGTGCGGTGGCGCACTCCCGTAAGGGGTGCGGGGTTGGGGAGTGCGCCTACGCACCTTTTTCTCGAAAAGGGTTTTCCCCCACGTCTTTCTTTCCTTATATTTTTATCTTTATTCTTATTTCTTTAGGAGGGGTGTTTTATTATGATGTCTAAAATACGAGTTTTTCTTATAGCGTTGCTTTTTTTGCCAGTCTTTGGGTTTCTTTCTTATGACTTTGCAACAGTGGAGTTATTTAGTCCTCAAGGTACTGTCAAAGATGTCAGACAGGTTAGTGCTAGATTTTCAGAAGAGATTGTGCCTTTTTCAACTCCGACGGACATTGTCCCATTTGATATAGATTGTCCTATTCGTGGGGTTGGTCGGTGGATGGATGGCAGGCACTGGATGTATGATTTTGATAAAGACATTGAAGCGGGGGTGGTGTGTACATTTAAACTAAAAAAAGACCTCTTGACTTTATCCGGGCTTGCATTTGAAGGGGATAAGGTTTTTACATTTTCAACAGGTGCTCCTTCAATAAAGCATATCTATCCATACGAGGGGGCTTCTATTGAAGAAGAGCAGGTGTTTATACTTTCCCTTGATGGGATTGTTGATGAGCAGTCGGTGTTTGATAATTTATCTTTTTCTGTAGAGGGTATTACTGAGAAAATTGGTGCTAATATAATAAAAGGACAACAGCGGCAGGAGATACTTAAAGCGCACTTTGGGGATAAGTTTGATAATGAGCGCACATTGCTTATTCAAAGTAAGCGGAGTTTTCCAAATGATAAAAACGTTACGCTTGTTTGGGGAAAGGGTATAAAGGCACAAACTGGCGTTACTAATGAACTAGCTCAGATAAAAAAATATAAGACAAGAAGTGCCTTTAGTGCCACGTTTTCATGTGAGCGGCCAAATGCGGAGGCGGATTGTATACCGTTTTCTTCCATGTACTTAACCTTTTCATCGGCTATTTCTAAAGAAACTCTAAAGAGCATAACAATTCAAGGCGATGGTAAGACATACACACCGCAAACTAACGAAGAGGATGATAGCTACGGATATTTTTACTCAGCAGCGTTTAACGGACCATTTCCTGAAAACACAGAGTTTACCATACATGTGCCAAAGGATATTAAAGATGATGCCGGTAGAGTATTGCAAAATATAAATAAGTTTCCAATGAAAGTCAAAGTCGGTCCCTACCCGCCGCTTGCTAAGTTTTCTTCACGCTTTGGGATAATTGAACGCGATGATGGAGTGCTTCCGGTTACCTTTAGAAACGTGGAACTGGATATGCTGGCAAGGGTTGTGCAAATGCCAGCTTGTGCTAATTGTCCTGCTGATAAAGGGGTTTTGGATTGGATAAAGAAAAAGCTTGGCACAACTAATGGTAACATCCATAAGATAGAGGACAAACGTGAAATACTCAATATGCTTAAAGACATTGCAGCAACAAGCAGAAGGCAATCGCTTTTAAAATCTGATGAAAAGACTAAACCGTTTACTATAAAACGCTCCGGTGAGAAGAAAGACTTTGAAGTTGTGGGCATTCCATTAGGTAAGCCGGGATTTTATGTAGTTGAGCTTGAGAGCCTAATACTTGGTAAAACACTTATGGAAACCCAAGAGCCTATGTATGTATTAACCTCTGCTCTTGTAACCAATTTATCTGTCCATTTCAAATGGGGGGAGGCTTCTTCGCTTGTTTGGGTTACTACTTTAGATAGTGCTGAGCCTGTTGAAGGGGCCACTGTAACTATTATGGATTGTAACGGCAATGTGCACTGGATAAGTCGTACTGGGGAAAACGGCATTGCATTAATTGATAATCTGCCAAAAAGCAGCGAACTTCCATATTGCGATAATATACCGGCTGATAATGACGATATATACCTTGACTATTCGCAGCTTACTCCGATTAATTCGCTACAGGGTGGGCTTTTTGTTGTAGTCAACACTGATGAGGATATGTCCTTTGCGCACTCAAGCTGGAATGAAGGGATTGAGCCTTGGCAGTTTAATTTGCCGCAGGGGGATTACAGCGGTGATATAATTGCACACACTATTTTTGATAGAGAGCTTTTTAGGGCTGGACAGAAAGTGCACATGAAGCACATAATGCGAAAAAAGTCTATGGACGGTTTTTCTCTTTTAAATAGTAATAAGCTGCCTCAAAGAGTGGTTATTTCTCATGAGGCTAGCGAGCAAACCTACGAACTACCCATCGAGTGGGACATATTAACCGGCAGTGCCCAAGCGTCGTGGGAGATACCAAAGGATGCAAAGCTTGGTTCATACTCGGTAACACTAAAGGCTGCGGCTAACGATGAAGACCAATACGATGACTACGAGGATAGCCACGCCTATAAAAGTGGGCAGTTTCGGGTGGAGGAGTTTAAGGTGCCGCTTTTAAAGAGCTCTTTAGAGCCGGTTGAGTTGCCTTTAATAAATAAAACGGACTTTAATGTTGATATAAGCGTTAACTATTTATCCGGCGGCGGGGCTGAGGGGCTTGGCGTTAAGCTTCGGCATCTGACAAGTAAAAAGGAGATTATTTTTGATGATTACTCCGATTATGTCTTTACAAATGGGGTTATTGCAGAGGGGGTTGAACAAAGCTATGATAAGTACCCGGATGATGATTGGTACGGCGATGATTATATAGAACAAAATAGTGATGAAGCCTCGCAAAAGGTAAGCACACAGGAGCTAACACTGCAAAGTGCTGGGGCACTGCGGGCAAGGCTTTTTAATATTAAAACAGAGGCTTATGCTCAAAACCTTTTAGCTGAGCTGGAGTTTAAAGACCCAAACGGTGAGGTGCAAACCGTATCGAAAAACATAACGCTGTGGCCCTCGGGGGTGATTTTAGGGATTAAGCCGGACTCTTGGCTTTTATCAAAGAAGGCATTTAAGTTTTTTGTCGTAGCCTTGGATATAAACGGCAAACCAATGAGTAATATTGCAGTTGAAACAGAGCTCTTTGTTAGGAAAAACTACTCTCACAGGCGGCGTCTTATTGGCGGGTTTTATGCCTATGAGCATAAGAGCGAAGTTAAGAAGGTTGGGGCTCTTTGTAAGGGTAATACTGATAGGCGCGGAATCTTAATATGTGAAACGGAGGCCCCGATTTCTGGTAACATCATCGTTCAGGCAAAGGCTACCGATCAAAACGGCAATCCCTCTACTGTACATAGGGAGGTGTGGATAGCCGGTGAGGATGATTGGTGGTTTGATGTTAAGGATAGCGATAGGGTAGACCTAATACCTGAAAAGAAGCGTTATGAGCCGGGTGAGGATGCTACATTTCAACTGCGGATGCCTTTTAGGAGTGCTACAGCGTTAATATCGGTTGAGCGTGAGGGGATTTTAGATACACAGGTGATACAACTTACGGGTAAAAATCCGACTTTTAAGATACCAATTAAAGGCAATTATGCGCCAAACGTGTATGTGTCTGCTTTTGTGGTACGTGGTAGGGTAGGGGATATTAAGCCTTCAGGGTTGATAGACCTTGGTAAGCCTGCATATAAGATAGGTATAAGCTCTATAAATGTTGGATGGCGTGAGCATGAGCTAAAGGTTTCTGTCTTGCCCGATAAGAAGACTTATAAAGTGCGGGATAAGGCTGAGGTAAAGATAAAGGTTGAACTGCCAGATGGAAAGCCCTTTGGTGATGAAAGGGCAGAGGTGGCTGTAGCTGCCGTTGATGCTGGACTTTTAGAGCTTGCACCAAACACATCGTGGGATATTCTTAGTGCTATGATGGTTTCACGACCTTATAGTGTAGAAACCTCCACAGCTCAAATGCAAGTGGTTGGGAAAAGACACTATGGGTTAAAGGCACAGCCGGCAGGTGGCGGTGGTGGTAAGGCTATAACCCGAGAATTGTTTGATACACTTTTACTTTGGAGTGGAAAGGTTGTTTTGGATAAAAACGGTGAGGCTCAAGTAACCGTACCGTTAAATGATAGCCTAACGGCGTTTAAAATAGCTGTTGTGGCCAATGCAGGTGCTGGGCTTTTTGGCAGTGGAAGCTCTGAAATAGTATCCACACAAGACATTATGCTTTATAGTGGTCTACCCCAAGTGGTCAGGCAGGGGGATGAGTTTATGGCATCTTTTACTGTAAAAAATTCCACTAATGAAGATAAAAGTGTAAGTGTAGCGGCTGTTGTTACAAGTGATAACGCTACGGTAAGTCTTACACCTATTACGAAAACCTTGTCAGCTGGTAGCGCTAGCGAGGTTAGTTGGCTTTTTAACGTACCAACGGATGCCACTACCTTGATGTGGGATGTGGCTGCCCTTGATTCTAATGGTGATACTAAAGATAAACTCAAGGTAAATGAGGAGGTTATTCCGGATATACCTGTAAGGGTACTACAGTCTACGGTGGTGCAACTTGATGGGTATTTTGAAATGTCCGTAAATCCGCCACTTGGGGCTAAAAATGGCGTTGGGGGAGTCCGTGTTTCCTTTAACGATAGATTGGGCGATACTGCCGGCATTGTTACATATATGAAAAATTATCCATATTCTTGTATGGAACAAAAGGTATCCAAGGCTATAGCCTTAAGCGACGTTAACCTTTGGAGTGCAATTATAAATGATATGCCATCATACGTTGATAATAATGGGCTGCTTAAGTACTTTCCAACACAAAGGCACGGTAGCGATGTGCTTACGTCATACGTGCTTTCCATATCAAGCGCAGCTAACTTTGAGATACCAAAAAATATTAGAGATGGACTTGAAAATGCCCTTGAGAATTTTGTAAATGGTAAGATATACCCTGAAACCGTATGGCATGTGCCAGATTTAACTGTCAGGAAATTAGCAGCAATTGAGGCACTTTCTACAGCAAGTAGCGTTCAAGTGTCAGATGCTATGTTTGAATCAATAACGATAGAGCCTAATCTATGGCCTACCTCAGCCCTCCTTGACTGGATAAATATCCTTTACCGTTACCCATCCCTCAATAATAGGGAAGATAACCTGATGCACGCACTTACCATATTGCGCTCTAGGCTGAACTTCCAAGGGACGTCCATGCAATTTTCAACCGAAGATACGGATAATCTGTGGTGGTTGATGTCATCTTCTGACGTTAATTCCGTGCGCAGCATAATTACGCTCTTACCAATAGAGTCATGGTATCTGGATATGCCAAGGATGTTGAAGGGGGCTTTGCACAGGCAGCGCAAAGGCGCTTGGTCTACTACGGTTGCTAACGCTTGGGGAGTTGTTGCTATACAGAAATTTGCTACACAGCTTGAAGCACAGCCCGTAAATGGCGAGAGCGTTGCCCTACTTATGATGGAAAATGAGAAATTTTCAGAGATTAAAAAATCCTTTACATGGGACAAAACCAATAAAGATAACAGGCAGGTATTTTTCAACTGGCCCGGTGAACTTGCAAACCTATACGTAGAACACAGCGGTAGCGGTAAGCCATGGATTACAATTCAAAGCCTTGCCGCTATTCCTTTAAAAGAGCCGCTTTCAACAGGATATAAAATAATAAAGAAGATAGTGCCTGTTGAACAAAAAACGCCGGGTGTGTGGAGCGTTGGTGATGTTGCACGTGTGAGCATTGAAGCTGAGGCCCAAGCCGATATGACATGGGTTGTCATAAATGACCCAATCCCAAGCGGGGCTTCCATTCTTGGCTCAGGTCTTGGACGCGATTCTTCTATATTGACTAAGGGGGAAAAATTATCGTACGAATGGCCTATTTACGAAGAACGTACTTTTACTGCCTTTAAGGCTTACTATGAATATGTACGAAAAGGGAAGTGGACAATAGATTATACTGTTCGGTTTAATAATGAGGGAAAGTTTGAACTGCCACCAACAAGGATTGAGGCTCTTTATGTGCCTGAAATGTTTGGTGAAATACCTAATGAATCTATTGTAATTAAAAAATAAAGGATTTTAAAAAAAACAGATAAAAGATTGTGGGGGAAAACCCTTTTCGAGAAAAAGGTGCGTAGGCGCACTCCCCAACCCCGCACCTTTACGGGAGTGCGCCTACGCACCTTACTAAAACTTTTGGCCTGCAATTTGGTAACTGTAATGAAACATTGTTGCTTCATAATACTAACGGATGTGTAGGGGCAGACCTATGTGTCTGCCCTGATTATAGTAAAATTCAATGAGTAAAGTTTTTAAAATAATATTGATTGGGGTATTTTTAGTATGTTTGCTATCTATCCTCTATTTTATGATAGAAAAGCAGAAGATGCCAGCCTTTAACTATGTAAAAGAACACTATAAAAGCTCTTATATTAAGATTTTAGATAGACACAATACTTTAATTCATGAGCAGCGGGTTGATTTTTCAATAAGAAGGAAGGATTGGGTTAGTCTTAAAGATATACCAAGGGCGTTTATTCAGGCTATAATAGTTGCTGAGGATAAGAGGTTTTATAGTCATAGTGGGGTGGATTATCTTTCTTTAGCAAAGGGGATGTTAAGTAGTATTGTCTCTGATAAGAAACGTGGTGCTAGTACAATAACTATGCAGGTTGTTTCTATGCTTGACATTGATTCAAAACACACTAAGGGAAGGCGTTCCATATTGCAAAAAATTAAACAGATTAAAAATGCCTTAACGATTGAGCGCTTGTGGACTAAGGATGAGATAATGGAGGCGTATGTAAACCTTGTGAGTTTTAAAGGGGAAATTGTAGGGATTCAAGCAGCGGCTACTGAGCTTTTTCGGAAAGTGCCATCGGGATTAAATAGTATGGATTCGGCAATACTTGCAAGTTTAATTAGGGATCCAAATGCAAAGCCTAAAAACTTGGCTAAACGGGCTTGTATTATAGATAGATTATATTACGGTTTAGATAGGTGTTTAGCAATAGAAAAAACCGTTCAGCATCTGACTATGCCGTTTTATTCTACACCTGAGCGTTTTGAAGCACCACACGTGGCATATAATCTTATAAATGAGCAGATGCCAACAAATGGTGTAATAAACACTACGATAGATGGTAAGCTCCAGTTGTTTGTACGTCAAACCCTTAGACAGCAGCTCTTAATCTTAAACGTTAGAAACGTTCACGATGGAGCGGTTTTAGTGGTTGACAATAAAAGTGGTGAAATACTTGCGTACGTTGGTAACACGTGGGAGGGGTCAAAGGCACGGTTTGTTGACGGGGTTAGGGCTAAGCGCTCTGCTGGTTCTACTTTAAAGCCATTTGTATATGCGCTTTCTTTTGATAAACGGGTTTTAACTGCTGCATCTTTGTTATTGGATGCACCACTTAATGTCCCAACGTTAAGTGGTACATATAGGCCGTCCAACTATGATGAAAGTTTTAAAGGGCTTGTAACTGTAAGGACAGCCCTTGCCTCGTCGTTAAACATACCGGCGGTGCGTGCGCTTTCTCTTATGGGACCGGATGCCTTTATTGAAAAATTAGAAGCCCTTGGCTTTAATGGTTTAAGGGATGGTAATTATTATGGGCTATCCCTAGCCCTTGGCTCTGTGGAGGTTAGTCTTTATGAATTGGTTAATGCCTATAGGGCACTTGCAAATGGTGGCGTGTATAGTGAATTAAAGTTAAGGCAGGTACAAAAAAATATTGTAGATAGAGTAGTTTTTTCAAAAGAGGCAGCGTTTATAATATCTACGATACTTTCAGATAGGCAGGCTCGAAGTGCTACGTTTGACCTTGAGAATCCATTATCAACAGCCTTTTGGAGTGCTGTAAAAACAGGTACAAGTAAAAACATGCGGGATAACTGGTGCGTTGGATACTCAGCAAACTATACGGTAGGCGTGTGGGTTGGTAATTTTGACGGTGCGCCAATGCAAAGTGTCAGCGGCATAAGCGGTGCAGCCCCTGTGTGGCTTGATGTTATGGAGTATCTTCATAAACGCACAAAAAGTACGCCACCAATTAAACCTACCGGCGCTAGCGAGCAGACGGTGGTTTTCCGGGAAATTGGTGAAACACGTAAAGAGTGGTTTATAAATGGTACTGAGGCTGACTCAATTACAGTTGATATGAATGTGAAGGAGGATAAAATAATTTATCCAGCCTATGATAGTGTTATTGCAATGGACCCGGATATTCCAAGCTCTCTGCAACGGATATTTTTTGAAAGAAAAAGCAGCAATAAAACATTGCACTGGAGCGTTGATGACGTAATGTTAGGTACAAGTGAAATAATACCGTGGACACCGCTTCCGGGTAAACATGTCCTTAAATTAATTGATAGCGAAGGCACTGTCGTTGACAGGGTTTTGTTTTTTGTTAGAAATTAGCCAAAATGTTTCATCTGCAATTAAACATATTTATCAACCTTATATCCTTCCTCGGAACTTATTTTAGCTTTTGGCTCTACCATTGCCTCTTCCACTAATCTTACAGCTACTTTCCCTATGAATTTATAATAGTCTATAGTTTTAGTTACAATACTTGCTGCTGCAGAATAAGAACCCCCAACTTGCATGTTTTGCCTCCGTTATTTAAAATTTTCATAAATTTTAACATCAATATACAATGAACAATGTGATGGTAATCACAAATATGGAGGGTTGATTTATTAAAACATATATGCTATTATTCGAATATAACAATATTTGAATACTATTGTGGAGGTTTTAGCTATGAACATTAAACTATATTTAAATGACCCACCGGGCAAGAAGTGTAGCAATATTATAGCTGCTGCTTCTGAGATGGGAAGGAAGTATGAATTTAGTCTCGATGTTGTAAAAAAGACAGACTTAGAAGTAGATGTATGCTGTTGTTCATGTTCTGCGGTAGAGCAGGAATTTCCGGCGGTGGAAATTAATGGAGAGACTGTGTTTAGTGGCAGCGACGTTAGTGTTGAAGAGTTTGAACAAGAAATAATCAAGAGATTGTAAGTGTTAATAAGTCAAATGTGTTATGCCACATAAAATATGGTGCTATTGGGGTTCAAGGGTGTGTGAGGGCGCTGCCCTCACTGTGTATTTGTTTCCTTAATTATTTTCAATGATGGTTTGCACACCTAATTTGTTTTGGTATAACTAATGGGGGGGAAGTTATGGATTATGGGTTACTTATAACATTATTTGTTATAGGTGTAGTGGGGGCTTTTGTATCAGGTATGTTGGGGTTGGGTGGGGCTATAATCTTGGTACCACTATTGCTTTATGTGCCACCAATGATTGGCGTAGGTGTGTTGACAATGAAACAAGTAGCTGGTATAACAATAATAGTTGTTTTTGCCTCTGCTCTTTCCGGGCTTTTTGTACATAATAAAAATCGTCTGGTTTTAAAAAGTCTTGTCCTTATAATGGGCATAACAGCTGTTATAGCGGCTTTTTTAGGTGCGGTTTATTCAAAGCAAACCTCAAGCGATGTTTTACTTGGTATTTTTGCATTTATGGCTGCCTTTGCTGCTGTTATTATGGTAATACCGAAAAAAGAAGCCGATAACGATGTGGAGTTAGAAACAATAAAATTTAGCAAAGTGGGTGCAATCATAATTTCTTGTACAATTGGCTTTATCGGTGGAATGGTAGGAGCACCGGGGGCATACATATTTACACCAATGATGATTTACTTTCTTAAAATTCCAACGAAGGTTGCCATTGGTAGTACACTAGGTATAGCCTTTGTGGCATCTATTTCCGGGGCAGTAGGAAAACTCGTTACAGGACAAGTACCATATTTGCTGACTGCTACAGTTGTAGTAGGGGCTATTCCGGCAGCAAGGGTGGGGGCTAAATTTACGAAAAAAATACCAGCTCAAGCACTAAGAAAGGCTCTGGCAGTTGTTATAGCCTTTGCTGCTATTGGAATGTGGTGGGATGTCTTGACAAAATGATAGATGTAAAAATTCATATGCGGTGCGCCTCTTAATATAATAAAGGCGCACCACACAGTCTTGACACACTTTTTATCTATTCATAGAAACTTGATAATATTTCAGTAACTATAGACTCCAGATCAGCCGATATATTACCTGCCTCGCTACAGACGGTATTAGCGCTACCAGATAAAACATAACTATCCGAATCGTATTGGCCAGCAACACTACGCGTACAGGATATATTAAAATAACTACCATTTTTGCTAGCGCTTAGGTTGTTGTATGATGTGTTTGTGCTAATATCATAAATTGATGGTGTGTAAATGCTACTTTTAATTGTACCACTAGAATATACAGTTCCGTTAAAAGTTATTCCCCCTTTAACGCAGTTATCAAGAATAACGGAAATAGTATATGCCCCTGTTTTGGGGTCATAAGTACCTGTAGCAGACTTTGTGCCACCATCAGCACAGGGTAAGCTGTAAGAAATCTCCTTAGCATAGGAAATCACAGGAAATACTATAAACGCTACAATTAACAACAAAAATATGCTTATACTAAAAAACTCATTCCTCTTAAACTCCATAAGCAATAACCTCCCTTAAATGTTTTTAGATGTAACCACTATGAAAGCACCAATTGTAATAATTTTAACATAAAAATTTTGATAATACAAGATGATATATATTGGTTAAATCAAAACTTACTTTCAATATCCTATTAGAAGTAAAAAAAAAGTAATAAAGAATAAAAATACCCAGCAAGTCAGATTTATAAATCGTGAAAAATATCTTGACAAATAGATTGACTATGTGTTATTTGTAAGCAAAGGTGTATTTTAAGAATGCAAGAGGTGAGCATTGCTCATAAGCAATTACATATAGAGAGGTGATGTTTTGGCAAACAACACTGAGTAAGGAAGGGTGTGCAAACGAGGACATGATTAAGATAATGTAGGAAATGAAAGCCTCGATGGAAGAGAGGTGCACCGCTTTGAAAGATTTAACATGTCTACAAGTTTATTATATCGTTTAATGTTAAGAATAGTTTTTTAGTCAATCTAATTTAGTATTTGATTAATCTATGTGTTCGTATAATTCATCAAATACTGGTGAAAAGCTGTTATTATATATCTATGTGAGAATATCTATATTTTTATTCTATATTTTTATTCTATATTTCTATTCTATTTTCTAACTTAACATAGTGTCTAAATTTATGGGGCTATTATACTTTTTGTATTATTGGGTAAAAAATGCTATAATGTCAAGAAAGTGTTAAGATAACCCAAAAGTGAATATTGAGGAGGTTTACAGAAATTGCCATTAAATATAGCACAAAAGATACTGCAAGCCCATAAGGTGTATGGTGAGCTTGCAAGAGGCAATGTTATAGGGCTTAAGGTAGATGAGGTGTACACGCAAGATGCCACTGGTACAATGGCATGGCTACAGTTTGAGGCTATGGGCATAGACTGTGTAAAAGTGCCACTTGCGGTATCATATGTTGACCATAATATGATGCAAGCAAACCATATGAATGCAGACGATCATGCCTTCTTGCAAAGTGCTGCTGTCCGGTTTGGCAGCTATTTTTCAAAGCCCGGTAATGGCATATGCCATCAGGTGAATGTGGAACGCTTTGCCAAACCCGGCAATATTGTACTTGGTACGGATAGCCATACGCCAACAAATGGAGGGATGGGGATGATTGCCATAGGTGTTGGTGGCTTGGATGCTGCTGTAGTTATGGCTGGTGCTCCTTATGAAATAACGATGCCCAAAGTAGTACTGGTGCGGCTGACAGGTAGTCTTAGACGTCCATGGGTTATGGCAATGGATGTTATTTTAGAGCTTTTAAGGCGTTTGACAGTAAAAGGCGGTGTTGGGAAGATTATCGAATATGGGGGCGATGGCATCAAAGGGCTTTCGTTAACAGAACGTGCTACGATAACGAATATGGGGGCTGAACTTGGTGCAACGACATCGGTTTTTCCATCAGATGAAAATACCCGTAAATTTTTAAAGGCACAGGGCAGAGAGGCTGATTGGATAGAGCTTCAGGCTGATGAAAACGCCCAATATGATGAGATTATAGAGGTAAATCTTACAGAGTTAGAGCCGATGATAGCAAGACCACACAGTCCGGATAATGTGGTAAAGGTAAAAGAGCTTGCAGGATTAAAGGTTGAGCAGGTGTGTATCGGCAGTTGTACTAATTCGTCGTATCAGGCTATGTCTACTGTTGCTGGAATACTCAAGGGAAGGACAGTGCACAGAGATGTTAATCTTTTAATAAATCCGGGCTCAAAACAGGTATACGAAATGATAAGCAGTAACGACAGCCTTATGCATATGTTAAGTGCGGGGGCTCGAGTGCTGGAGTCAGCGTGCGGACCGTGTATTGGAATGGGAGGGGCTCCGGGCACTGGACAGGTATCGGTAAGGACATATAATAGGAATTTTCATGGGCGCTCAGGCACAAAGGATGCTGGTGTGTACCTTGCAAGCCCAGTATCATGCGCTATATTTGCCCTTAAAGGTGAAATTGTGGACACACTCACAGCTACGGATGCAAATGTACAAATAGAAGTGCCGATAATTGCAGAGCCGGACACGTATATGGTTAGAGACAATATGCTACTTCCCCCATCAGCAGAAAACGTAGGTGTTGAAACAATAAAACGAGGTCCAAATATAAAAGAAGTGCCTGTAAAAGATGCCTTAGAAGATGAAGTGCAGGCAGCGGTACTTATAAAGTTAGGTAACAATATAACCACAGACGATATAATGCCGGCAGGGGCTAAGGTGTTACCTTACAGGTCAAACATACCGGCTATGGCCGATTTTGTGTTTTCAGGCGTATATGGTGGTTTTGCCAAAAAGGCGTCAGTAGCTAAGGAAAAAGGTGGTGGAATAATCGTTGCCGGTGAAAACTATGGTCAAGGCTCTTCAAGAGAGCATGCGGCTATGGCGCCAATGTATCTTGGCATAAAGGCTGTAATTGCCCAGTCATTTGCAAGGATACACAGGGCAAATTTAATTAACTTCGGAATACTACCACTAATAGCCGAGCAAGCGATTGATTTAGATAATGTAGAAACTGGTGATAGACTTATCATTAAAAATGTGAAAGATTGTCTTATGTCAACCCAAAAATATACAGTTTTAGTAGAAGGTAAAAATAGTTCATTTATATGCCAAACAGACTTGAATGAAAAAGAAAGTGCTGTTATATTAAAAGGAGGCTTGCTGCCCTATACAAGGGAAAGGGCTTTGTAGTAGCAAGAAGTTTTGGGAGTGTACGGGGTTCTGGTGTCCCCCCCGGGCTTCAAACTCGGTGTTGGGTGCCAAAAGTGCTCAGGGTGGGTTCGATTCCCACACACTCCCGCCAGTAACTTATTGATTTTAATTACAATCTTTGGCATTTAAATATTCTATTAAATCGTCCATAGTTTTAAAAGTTAAACATTGACCTTTATTAAAATTGTCTTGGGCTTTTTTTAAACGCTCTTGCACTTCTTCTGTCCAAAACCATTCATCTTCTTTGTCAATATCTCCAGCTGCATTGAAAGTTATTTCAATTTCGTTTAACATGCTTATATTCTAAGCTACCCTCAAATTATTTTCAAGGGCTTAACTAAAAAACTGATAAAGGAGGAGTAACAAAAAGATATTAAAATTGTCTTGACAAAGGGGTCCACCGTAATATTACCTTAAGATAAAATTTTTCTTGACCAGTATTAGTGTTACAATAATAATAAGACCATGGATGACTTTCTAAACATTATCTCTGCCGTAAATGATGAAACCCGGGTATTGATTTTAAAATTTCTCTGTAAACACGGAGAAGCGTGCGTTTGTGAGTTACAACAATCATTAAATATGATTCAATCAAGGCTATCCAGACACTTGAAAATATTAAAAATGGCTGGTTTTCTACAAGTAAGGCGCGAAGGTGGCTGGGCTTACTATAAAATACAAGCCCCAATAGATAACTTGAGACAGGCACTATTGACTGAGATTAACAAGATAAACGTTAAATTGCCTAAGAAAAAGACTTTATGTAAGACTTAGTTAACCATATAATATTTCACTTCATGCGATTAAAGGCAGGACTATCCTTTTATCAACATAAGATATGAAAAAAAAATTTTTCATAAATTAAAAATATTTAATATTGTAACATATTGTAATTGCTTATATTTTATGTAATACTATGGCATTATGGTATAATTTGCAAAAAAATTAAATCCAAACCTATTACATAATACTATTGACAAGATCACTCAAATATTATATATATATATGTATATATATTAAATATGCAAAAGCATTTTAATTGGTTTTATACCGGAATAAAAATGGTTTGCAAAAAATAATAGCTGTATTTTTTATTATACCTCATGAAATGGTGTTTTGGGGTTCAATGGGCGCGGGATTCCAAAGGGACGAGTCCCTTTGGCGGGAGTGTGAAGGCAGAGCCCTCACGGTGTATTTGTTTCCTTATTATTTTTAATGATGTCTTGCAAACCTAATTTGTTTGGGTATACATACCTAATAATATTTAAGTAATAGTTGGCATATGATAATAATGGAGGTACTAATTTATGAAAGAACAAGATAGCTGTTACCAAAAATATTATATAAAACAGTTGACAATACTATTTGCATCTATCTTTTTATTGGAATTTTTGGTTATGATATATATTTATGACTATATACGTAGTTTCCCACCAGTGCTTGGTAGTCTAATCGGCGCTACAATATTAATGCTTACAATAATACCGATAGTTTATGTATCAATTATAAAGCCTACCGCAAAAGAAATAGCAACACGTATAAAAGCTGAAAAGAAAAATCAATATAATACAGAAATTCAAAGCGTAATATCATCATTAATTCAACTATCATTAACGCCTGTTTCTCTAAAAAAACAGCTGGAAAAGGCTATGGATTTGTTATTAACAGTTTCATGGTTTGCACCAGAGAAGGCTGGTAGTATTTATTTAACAGATACAAATAAGCCGGATAGACTTATACGGATTGTAGAGAAAAACTTACCAGCAAAAGCCGCACAACAATGCACTGAAGTAGAGTTTGGGCAATGCCTGTGTGGCTTAGCTGCTTTAGAGAAAAACGTAGTATTTACCGACTGTATTAATCAAGACCACCCCATAGCGTACGACGGCATGAAGGCACATGGGCATTATTGCGTACCAATAAAAATCCACGAAGCAGTTTTAGGGGTGTTAAATCTTTATGTTGAAGAAGGGCATGTGCGTTCAGACGTTGAAACTGCTTTTTTAAGTTCATTTGCAGACACTTTGGCTACAATTATACAAAAAAATATGAAGGAAAAAGAAATTTTATATATATCTAATTATGATAAGTTAACAGGACTATCAAATAGAGGGCTTTTCATAAACCGCATAAACCATGACATATATTATTCAATACGCCATAATAAAAAATTAGCCCTGTTATATATAGACATAGATAATTTCAGAAAAATAAACGACGTAGCTGGCTACGATGAAGCCGACAATATACTTAAAGTAATAGCTAATAGGATTGCAAATAGCTTAAGAAGAACTGATACAGTAGCTCGCATCAGTAGTGATGAGTTTGCAGTAATCGTAACAGCATTAGATAATGTTAAATATATCGAAATTGTGGCTAAAAAACTGTTGGCTATCATCAATAGACCATATAATACCTATAACCGTACTATGAACATAGAGGCAAGCATTGGTATAAGCATATATCCCGAACACGGCGTTCATGCAGAGACGTTGCTAAACAAGGCCTCCGTATCAGTGCGACATGCAAAGAAAAAAGGTGGTAATTGCTATGTGTTGTTTTCAGCGGATATTTCACAAAAGTATGATGAGCAGATAGATATGGAACTAGCCCTGATGGATGCCATACGAAATAACAAATTAATGATTTACTATCAATCTCAAATAGAAATAAGAACTGGAAAGATAGTTGGTGCTGAAGCCCTGTTACGTTGGCAACATGAAGGGAATATGGTCTCTCCGGCTAAATTCATACCAATAGCCGAACAAACTGGATTAATTGTACCAATTGGCGAGTGGGTTATTAAAGAGGTTTGTAAACAAAACAAAGAGTGGCAGCGTCAGGGACTGCCTGCTATCACAGTGGCAGTTAACATATCATCAGAGCAATTAAACAAGGCTGGTGCGCTCATAGAACAAGTTAAAAAGGCGCTATCTGACTCCGGTTTAGCACCGCACTTTTTGGACTTAGAACTCACAGAAAGCATGTGTATGAAAAACCTCGAATTAACAAAAAGCATATTTGCAGAATTTCAAAAATTGGGCATACAGTTATCAATAGATGATTTTGGTACCGGCTACTCATCCCTAAATTATATAAAAAACCTTCCATTTAATAAACTAAAAATAGACCGCTCATTCATACAAACTATCGTACACGACAAATACGATCAAACAATAGTTGAAGCAGTCATAAAAATATGCAAGGTACTCAATCTAAAAACAATAGCAGAGGGGGTTGAAACCCACGACCAATTAGAGGTGTTACGCCAACTTAAATGTAACGAAGTACAGGGCTTCCTATTTAGTAAACCAGTGCCTGCTGATAGTTTAACCGAGCTGCTAAAAGATGAATTTCAAAATACGCTCAACTATATGAAATCAACCTATGTAAAACGCATTTTACAAACAGAAACGTTGCTTGACACTTGATGTTGACAGTTGATAAAGATACTTGACTCAGTTAAAGTATAGTAAACGTAGAAGTTAGATTATGCATTTATTAGGTCAATTTCTAAATTAGCTAAAGTGGCACCTTCATCACCCTTGTTTAGCATTGTCTTAATCGTAGCCAAAATGTTTTTAGGTAAATTAGTCATATTTGCTAAACTTCTTTTTTTGACCTTGCCATTTTCTCTATACGATTCACGCAATAAAATCCTCGTGTGCTTTTTACCACTAGACGTTTTAACAGTTGAATAGTCAAGATACATAGTGGCTACTATTTTTAGGCAAAAATTAACATAAGTCTATGTTTTTAAATGATTATCTTAAAATAACTATAAAATTGTTAGCCAACATCCGCTACAAAAATACGTGTATCGTAGGGGCAGACCTATGTGTCTGCCCTATATTTATTATCTCTACACTTTGTGTCCTATCAAATCGAAATGTGCTATAAAAATCTGCAAATGTAGTAAAAAATAAGAGGAATAACCAAAACTCGATGATCAAGTTTTTTCTTCTTGATTTTTTTACAAACTACTGAAACGCAATACAGACCTGATATTTCAGCATTACAAGAAACATAGGGCAGACACTCGAAAGGTCTGCCCCTACGCATCTATTTGTAGGGGCAAACCTATGTGAGGGAGGTGCGCCTCCGCACCCCTTTTGCCTAAAAGGGTTTCCCCCCACTCTTCTATTTCCTTATTAACTTAATCTATTTTAGGCAGATAAATTTTAAAAACAGTCCCCTTCTTTACTTCACTTTCAACGGTAATATAGCCGTCGTGCTGTTCTATTATGCCATGCACTGTAGAAAGTCCAAGACCAGTACCTTTATCCATTTCCTTTGTTGTAAAAAACGGTTCAAATATCCTCTCTAAGACTTCCACCTCCATACCAATTCCAGTATCCGCAAGGGCAATAACAGCATAATAGCCCGGCTGCTTAATCCCGTTTGCTTTAAAATCCATATTTAAAGTAGTAGTATAAGTGCTAATCGTAAAAGTTCCACCATTAGGCATGGCATCTCTTGCATTAGTAGCTATATTATAGAGCACTTGTTCAAACTGTTTTGAGTCAGCAGACACAAAAATATCCTCTTTTGAAAGCATATCCTTAACTTCAACACTTGACGGAAACACTACAGTTAAAGCACTCCAAGCACTTCTTATAATAAAATTAATATTTATTGGAAGCTTATTGACTTTCTGTTTACCGCTAAAGACTAAGAGACTCCACGTTAAACGAGCCGCCTTTTCAGACAGCACCAACATCTTATTCGTGTATCCGTTTAACTGCTCATTACCTATAAGTTTGTTTTGCAAAATATAACAATAATTCATAATAGCAGAAATTATATTATTAAAGTCATGGGCAATACCACCCGCTAGTCTACCGACAGCCTCTATTTTTTGTGAGTGCCTAAGTTGTTCTTGGAGTTTTTTGTACTCTGTTAGATTTTCACCAATATATAAATAATGAGTAATCCTACCAGTTGGGTCCTTTATCGGTGAAACATTGGCATGTTCCCAATATGGTGTACCATCTTTACTAAAATTTTGTAGTTCACCATGCCATGAGCTACCTGTTTTTATACATTCGTTAAGCTCAAGTTTAAAGGCGTTGTTCGTCTCACAAGTTACAACACAACATATATCTCTTCCCATAGTTTCATCCTGTAGATAGCCAGAGCTTTCAGAAAACCTTGGGTTAACGTATTCAATATGACCTTTTAAATCAGTAATAACTATACTTGCGGGACATTGTTCAACGGCTAAAGAGAGTTTCCACAACTGTTCCTGCACCCTTCTTCTTTCTTCTATCTCATCAATTAACTTGGCATTAGTATTTTTCAAGGCTGTAGTACGCTCATCAACCCTTGCCTCCAGTTCATCATTAGCACGCTGGAGTTCTTCCTTACTTTTCCTAAGAGCCAACCACTGACTATAAATTCGACGTTGATACATATAAATACCAAGAAATCCAACAATAAGTATACTTATATGCAGTATAATTAGATTTTTTTGTTGAATGTTTTTGGTTATTTCAAGAACCCCCGTAGGAAGAGTTATACTAATACCACCTCTGACATCCCCAATGCTATATCCTTGTTTTTCGTGGCACTTAAGACATAAAGACTCCACATAAAGTGGCGCCATGTACTTAAACACCGTTTTACCGTTAACATTTACATAGCTATAATACTCCGTTTCGCCTTTTTCAAACCTCATCAAGGCATCTCTTTCCCATTTATCGGCAGCATTAGCCGCCCTGATAGGAGATAGGCTTGTTATCTTAAACTGTACGTGATCTTTTTTGTTAGAGATTTCAGCCAATTGTCTAGTCATATATGCAGGGTTTATTTTCGTTAATCGTAGACCAGTTGTTGTTACTACATCTCTATCTTTATCTTCAAGATATGGATTTGGCAGCACACTTTTACTTATGGGTACGTATACACTACCCACAGTAGCATTCCATAGCCTTACATTCACTATATGCTTAAAAAAGCTGCTGCCTTCCTGCCTTCCTATATCAATATAATAATCATTTAATACAGATATATTCCATATAAAAGAAACACCTACTATAATTAACCATAAAGCCGCAGGAATATACCCATGTTTTTTAGACAAACCAGCTTTATTCAAAAGAGATTCCTTCGTTTTAAAACTCTCTTTCTTTGTTCAAAGTTTATATTATTTCAACGGGTGTATGAGGCTTAACATACATCAAAAGTTCCTTCAAATCACCATTATCTAGTGCAATACAACCAGCTGTCCAGTCATATGCGCCACCTCCATGTATCATAATATATCCGCCAAGCTGCGTTCCTTGTGGTGGTACACCACTATTACTGACGCTCTGTGCTACTGCTTCATAACTATTGTGGTCTATTACGCCCTCCTCAACCGCTTGGGCGGCATTATCTAAACCTGGATAGCTCAAAAGCAGAGACGGTATTTTCCCAAAAGTACTTGTATCAAGTCCCCATGAGCTTGCTGGATTTATATTAGCAACATAATAACGTCCCTCCGGGGTTCTATAATCATTACGTTTTTTCTTAGGCTCTAAATCTTTGTTTTGTAATATTATAAAGCGACCATTTAAAAACCAGACTATATTATTTCCCAAAACAATCTTGTCTTTTGGTCTATAGAGTTTCTCTGTTTTACTCCATTTTCCTGACGTAAACTGATACAAAAATATCTCTCTTTTATTAACATCAACTGTAACTATATTATTCCCTTTAATAGCATTATTTGTCGGGTTAAACTGACCATCTACCACACTGCTATAATGACCTGTTACATCTACAATAAGGTAGGCATAATTACTGTTAATCTTACGCGTTTCTTTAAGTATGCCAGCCGTTTTACTCAGTCCAATAGGATAGCGTTTTACTATATCCCACCTATCCTCTTTCCAGTTCAACAAAAACAGCTCACGCATTTTTTTATCAACCAAAATCTTATACTCCTCAGACCAATCATTAGATTCGTTTAGATATGCGCTGTACCTATTATGATATTCCGACAAATAACTATCGTTAGTTTGGGCTTTAGCTTGGGACAACGCCACTAGTATAAATATAAACATAGCCGATATTAATATAATCTTATTTAATATTATTTTCATCATCGTTCATTATAACACAAAGTTTTTTTTTACACAAACCGTTGCTATCGTTAATAACGACAACAACTATTACGGATAAAACAAGGGAATTATATTTTAAGCAAATAAGATTATTTCAAAAATTACCTTTTTATTCTTTATTAAGATAGTTTATAAAAATTTCTATATTGGTTTCTATTACCTGTATATAAGTATTTTTTATACGCTCAAATATGTCATTGGCGGTAGATTCATCGTAAATATGAGACATTTTATTTCTGTCTTCTAACATATCAAGAAGAATTTCCCCTTCTACTACAAATCCTCGCCTTGCTCCCTCTTTTATACATGACCTTGGCCCTTGACATTCAAAACCCTCAATTATAAGAATCATTCTAATGGCTTTCCAGAAAGCCTCAAATGTAAACTCAAATCTCTGGATAACTCCATCTCTGTGTAGTTCATCTACGGCCATTACACTAGCCTGCCTTAATTTGAAAAAAGCCGCCTTCAGCTTTTGTAACGCATAATCATTAACCATAGATAACCTTCCCATACTTTAAAATCAATCTCCTAAAATCATTATCTATTTTGTCAATATTTATTATATCAACTACAAAGATACCAAGTTTTTCATCAAGAACCTCCTTTAGTTTTCTTTCACTTCGTACGGTCATATTGGCCCCTTCAATAGCAATATCATAATCAGAATACTGCTTATTCCTTCCAGCTGCCCTTGAGCCAAATAGGATTATCCTTGTGGGATGAAGATACTTTACTACTTCATTTATAATAGTGTCTATTAGTTGTTGTTCTTTATTTGAAGTAAACATTAGTGGCAGCAATATTCAAAAACAATGAATTTATCATACAGCGGCCTTTCTTTGCGTTTTCTGAAAGGCATCTATTTTCTCATTTAAACTACCATGTTCACGCTTCAAAACACTAATATATTCTGCAATCTTTTCATTATTATTGTTAAAATCCATAGCAAGTTGCATCAATTCTTCCGAATTAACGGCATTTTCTTCAATAACACCTAACATCTTTTCATTATCATTTTTTATTTTAGTAAACTCCTTAATAAGTTCATCAAAAAATTCACTATATCGTAAAAGCCTTATAATTTGTTCCTTTCCCATATCGGTAGGCTGTTGTCTACCAATAGTAACAGTCTTCAGACCGTCACTGCCTTGTACAGCATTTCCTTCAAAAATATTTGTAAAATACTCATGCAGTATATCTTCCAATGTATTTAATAACTGTCTAAAGTATAGCTCTAATTCCTCACCTGATGTTTGCAATAAGTCACTTGCCTTTTGAGTAAAGGACATCTTTACCTCAAGCACTTCCTTATCTACAGTACTCTTTTCATCGGCAGACTCCAATGCTAACAATGCTGCCTTTAAGGTTTGCAGCTCATTATTAATAAGTGCTTCAATGTTTTTAGCAAATGAGCCGTTACCACCCCTTTTACTACTTACGGGGCTATTACCTTTATTTAACTTATACTTTAAGGCAACTGTCGCTATAATAAAAAGCACTAAAAATTCAACTAATAAAAGTAATACTAATAGATTAATCTCTACCTTTACCACGTTTTTTCCTCGTTTTTATAAATCTTACAATATTTATTCCCTTTAAATATAAAATGATGATAACGGCTAAGCCAATATTAGCAGCAACAAAGCTAATAACAGTACGGATTATTTGTTCTTTTTGTACAGTTTTATCAAGCTTTTGTACGGTAATATGAGCTGGCGATGTAGCCACTTGGGCCTTCTTTTCTTCCTTGGCTGCTGCTTCTTTTGCAGCTGCTATTTTTTCTTTTTGTGCTTGCTGCTCTTGCCTTTCTTTTTCTTTATATGCAACCATATCTTTGGTAGGCTCTATGACACTAATTGTAAACACCTTCATCCTCTTAAACGTCTTTCCCTCTGCTGCTACCTTGATTTCGTATGTACCTGCAGTTTCAGGCTTATAACTATTTATATATTTAATATTTGCACCACCCTCTTCTTTCGTTGGTGCTGCAGTTAAGGAGAGTTTTTTAATATTTCCATGCGGGTCTTTTATTTCAGCATAAAAATTGGTACCTATAAACATACTTTTTATATCCTGCATAACATCATCTTTATTATCAAGCCATGCCTGTACATCAATAGTGTCTCCTATAGGCCAGTAAGGGTAAAATTTCATATCTGAAAGGTTACTTGATAGCTGTAAGTTAGTAACAATGTATGCCTTATTGCCATTACCAGTGCTAAAGAGAATCTGCCATGTACCTTTTTGCGGCTCATTTATAGTTATCATATCAAATGTCGGCGATGTAAACCATGTGAAATCCCTTGGTTTTTTCCGAGACATATACTTTTCCTTATTTGGTGCACGCAGGATAAGCGTACTATCAGGTGCCTCTTTATTGGCGATAATCGTTATATCTGTTACAGAAATGTCCACGTTGAACGTGTTTTTTTCAATAGGTAACATCTGGGGAATTTTTAAACTTTCAAATATTGATATAAAGGCATTGTGAAAATTTTCGGCTGACTCTAACAAACTAAAAGCCCCCCCTGTTTCTCTTGCTATAATCTCAAGGAGGTTTGTATCAGATAGGCTTGTAAATGCTATTGTATATAGTTTAATGTTTTTTTCCTTTAGTCCTTGCAATATTTCACTTAATAGCTTAGCCCTTAATTCTTCATCCTTTTGAGTATCTCCCACGTCTATTTTCCCATCTGACATAAGCACGATAATCTTCTTTGAATCCTTGCGGGCAGCTTTTTCAATAGTTTCCTCAGCAGATATAATCGCTTTATAAATGTCTGTAAACTTGCCCTCTGAGGTTACCTTTTCAGCAGCAGCTAAAAGCTCACTTTGATGCTTTGCAGCCTCCGTCAAATTAGCCAAGTTAATCACATCCTCATGAAATGTCAAAATCCCGATATTATCTTCCTTCCCAAGTAAGGAAATAAATAATTTTGATGCAGGCACCCTTAACCCCCGCGGGTCTGTTTCTTTCATACTGCCAGAACTATCTATTAATAGCATAACATCTAACACATCATCTTCTTTACTATAAACATTATGGTTAAACACTAATAACACTGCTACTAACAATAACACTCTAAAAACCACTTTTCTGTTCATTAACCAATACCTATCTTCTCACTTGACATCATTATCTAAAAGTTTAACATTAAACTTTCAAGCTTTATTGTAACAACCCCATCCCCTAAAAATAAATCTTACCTCTTCTTATCTACAAAAGTTAACAATAAGTTTAGTAGTTTAAAAAAAATTTTTACTCGATGCTCAAGTTTTTCTCTCTGACAAATAATGGGGTACCTGTCATGAAGGCAGTGTACACCTTAAAAATCTGGTATAATAGTATTGTGAGGGGTTAAAAATGTCTAAAGAATACGACAAGGTGCGTAGGCGCACTCCAGTTGAGGTTATTATTTCTATATTGTGTGATTATAAGGGTAGAGATGTTCGAATGTTTATAAGGGAGATACTTGAGAGGATAAGGGAATTAGTAAAAGAGGAAACGCTCCAGAGTAAATACATAAAACAATTGGAGATATTATCTAATTTACGAGATTTACAAGATTACGTTGGAGAGGAGGTAGATAAAATGGCTTTTATATTTGATTTAACAAAGATTACAGGTTTCGACAAGGTAGAGAAAAAGGCAGAGAGGAAGGAAGGGAAGAAGGGCTAAGCTAAAAGAAGGTATCGAATTGGCTTTAGAAGTAAAGTTTGGATTTGATAGTTTAGAATTAATTGAAACAATCAAGGATATCAAAGACATACAACAATTAGAAAATATGAAGGATATTATAAAAAATACAAAAACGGTAGCTGAATTTATTCAAAAGATTACAAGAGTGTAAATAAGGGTTGGTTTAAAAATGTGGTAGTCGTGTATAGAAAGTAATAAACAGTAAGCTTGTCATTAATAAAGCAGAGAAATAAAGCACTCTAAGGAATAAAAAAGGCTTTCATTATAAGTGAGATAACACCAGCCAGTAAAATGCCAAGCATCCATTTTTGGAGTCTAATCTCACCATCTATAAAGGTCATTCGTTCACTTAGTTTGGCTTCCACTCGGTCTATCTTGGCATCAAGTTTAACTTCTACTTTATCTATCTTGGCCTCTACTCGTTCTATCTTGACTTCAAGCCTATGTTCTACTTGAAGGATTTCTTCCTTTACTTTGGCAAAGTCTTCCTTCAGTGCTAAGTCCTTTCTGGCGCTTAGGTCAGCGTCATTAATGACCTTGACTAAGGCATCAGCACCTTTTTCACCAAGTACTTCCCTTAATTCTTTTGGCACTGTTATCACTGGCATAACTCAAGCATAACTTATTGTTAGCAAAAAACTCAAGTAGCTTGACTTCCACGATAAATAACCAGTTAAACATAATTAATTATACTTTGACTAATCTGTAATTCGGTTCTATAATATAAAAAAAGGTATAAAAAGAGGATACTGGAGTTAGCCCTTTTCTATAAAATCCATAATAATTTTCGTAAACTCTCTCGGAGCTTCTATCATTGGGCTGTGGCCCGTGTTTTTCATAAGCAAAATAGTACAATTCCTTATTGCATGTGCTGTTTTTAAGTTTATCTCTTTAGGAACAAAATAGTCCTCTTCAGCATGAATTGAAAGTGTAGGACAGGTTATTAAGTGAATGCGCTCTGACCAATTAGCCTCGCACATTGTTAACGGTTGTTCAAGGACAACCTGCTTTGAGGCTTTAGCAGCATTACAGATTACTTCTTCATACATTTCAGTATCTGCAAGCCGTCCAAGTACTGCCGTTAGTGCCATCCTTAAAATATCCTTGTTATCCATAATACTTTGTAACTTATCAAGCCCATAACCGTTTAGCAGAGGAAAACCGTCCATTGGCATAGAGTTAACAATTATAAGTTTTTTAACCATTTGACCATACATAATTGTAAAAAGCTGGGCAATACCACCTCCCATGGAGTGTCCGACAAGATAAAAACTGGATAGTTTAAGACTTGTAACAAAGTCGTAGAGAAACTCCGCTAAATATTCCATTGTGTGGCGCTTGCCTGTTTCCGGTGTTTGACCGTTACCCGGAAGGTCAAGTGCATAAGCCTTGTAGCCAACAGGTATATATTTTAAAACCTTCTTCCACCATATAGCACCTGCAAGGTTTCCATGCACAAAAACAATCGCCTTCTCACCCTTACCTTCTTGTAGATAAGCAACCACATCTTTCTTTACAGTGGTTACAAATAAATAATTATTAATGCTGGCCACCTTCAATGCTTTTTTTTACAGTGATATTGATCACACAAAACTTTCATTAATTATGTTATTATAACACAACTTATAGTGAAGCTCATTATTTTTTTTACTTAATCTGGCAATACATATAAATTAAATAAAGCAAATGATTAAAGCAAATACTTATATAAATATACTTGCTGATTTAGTAAATAATTCAAAACCGCCCGCAGCGCCGGTTAAAAAAAAGGTTTCTCGACGCTCGACTTTGCATGCTGGAAGACCCAATACTAACAATAAATACAAAAATGAACAATTGCTAAATACACCCGTTAAAGTTATTGCAGTTAGGGCTAATGATTTTGAGGACATTATTAGAGATATATTACTATAGTACTACAATCCCCTATTAAAAAAGGCAAAATCTGACAATAAATTACTTAAGCAATGCCAAGACATTTTGTGGAATTGAATTAGCTTGAGATAATACAGAAATGCTTGACTGCTGCAATATGAGAGCCCTCGTTATATTAGCCGTTTCTGCTGCAAAATCAGCATCCATAATCCTTGAGCGTGCCGCCTTAGTCGTTTCAAGTACATTGTCCACACTCCTTAACGCAGATTCAAATTGATTTGCCTTTGCCCCAAGATATGAGCGCAATCTTATTATGGAATTTAAAGACCCATCTATAATAGCTATTGAGTTAGATGCGTTACTGATTTGTTGCGGCGCAACTGAAGGATTAGCAGAGTCGTAGTCGGGATTATCTCTTAAAAGGGCATATTTGCCAGTAGTTACCCCGCTAACTCTTGTAACTGAAAGGGACGTTATTACATCAGCAAGTACTCCCCTTTCGGCTGCTACGTTATTTAACGGATTGGTAACCCAGTCGCTTATCCCCCACGTTGTACCTTCCATTATTGTTGCTTGGCTAACAGTAGCTGTTAGCACAACACCGTTTGTTAAGTTGTTTGGTCTATCGTAAATTTGGGTTTTATCTATATTTATGCTAACAGGGGCATCACTTGCAAGGTAGCCCGCTACTATATTTATGTTAAAAGACCCATCAAATAATCTTATACCGTTAAATCTCGACTGCTCAGCAATCCTACCTATATCTTCAACTAACGAGTTTACTTCAAATTGCATATAACTAACATCCGACGCACCGTATTGACCGCTTTTAGCCTGCACGGCTATTTCTCTTATTCTTTGCAGGCTGCTTACTACTTCTTCTATAGAACCTTCCGCTGTTTGTACCACTGATAGTCCGTCCGACAGGTTTCTCACACCTACTGTTAATCCGCGTATCTGTGTTGTCATCCTTGTTGCTACAGCAAGACCTGCGGCATCATCTTTTGCTGAATTTATTCTTAAGCCAGATGATAGCCTTTCCATTGCTGTTTGAAGTGGTGTTATGCTTCTTTTTAACAGTTTTTGTGAATTTACTGACATCATGTTTGTGTTTATTACTATTACGGACATTGTTCTACTCCTTACCCCTTAGTTTTTCACATAATCATTATATTAGATAACCCACAATTAACCTTATTAATAGTATCAAACACCGTGCCAGTTCAGAGCAGCAGGCAATATATAAAAATATTACATATAACCATAGATTAATCAATACCACCATACTTCATAATTTATACCAAAACAAATCAGCTTTGCAAAACATTATTCTAAAAAATAAGGAAACAAATACAGAATGAGGGCACTGCCCTCATTCTCCCGCCAAAGGGACTCGTCCCTTTGGAATCCCGCACAAGGGGTTTCACCCAGGGAGGTGTGCCTTCACACCCTTGAACCCCAAAAGCATTATTTTGGATGAGTAGGATATAAATACAATTATTATTCTTGCAAACCATTTTTATTTAGGTATACTTAGTTTTTATACTAACGGCATTTTATTTTTTCTATTCTGTACTTACGGAAAAATTTATCATATCATAAAAATTTTTCCTATTTTTTACTCTTCACTTTTTTACTACCATACAAATTTTTCCTATTGACAAAGCTATTTTTTTATATTATGTTAGTAAGTACTTACTTTAACAACCTTTATGGAGAACTATTTATGAAAAGGTATCGTAGCACTTGGCTTTTATTTATAATCCTCATGCTTTATACATATCCATTTATACAAAATAGTCTTTGTCAAGAACTGTTGGTTGTCAAAGAAGGTGGTAAGGAAGTTATTATTAGCGGCTATACGAGAGCTGATACCACAGTTACAGTTTCTGCGGAAGTTTCTGGTAAGATTTTGCGCCTTAATTACAATGAGGGACAACCTGTAGATAAAAAACCCTTAGTTGAGATAGAACCTACTTTTATAGATTTTGAAATAAAAAGCACAAGGCAGATGCTAAATCAACTTGATATAAGGATTAAGAGTATACAGTCAAAGATTAATTACCTAAGTAAAGAGTTTCAAAGATACGATGCCCTGTACAAAAAGGATACTATAGCAGAGTCAAAAAGAGATAATGCTGCACAAGAGCTTGAGCAGGCAAGACACGAGTTAAACTCTGCACAAGTAGAGCGTACTAGCAAAAAAATTACGTTAGATGAACTTACCGAGCGGCGCACACGTTACACAATTAATATTCCAAAGGGGTACGTCATTACGGAAAAATTAGTTGAACCCGGCGCCTTTGTCCAAATTGGCACCCAATTAGCTAAAGTGTCTGATTACTCAACTATGGTGGTACCACTTTTTGTATCAAATGAGGAACTTAAGGCATTTAAAACCCTTACTAAAACCTTTGACGTTACAGTTGAAGGTAAAGGTGCAATAGCCCGCATTAATTGGATAAATCCCCTCTTTGATGAAAAAAACAGAAAACTAAACATGGAATTAGCCATAGTAAACTATGATGGGGAAAAACGTGGTGGCTTGAAGGTATCAGTACGCCTTAAACTTAATATAGATGGTGTATTAATACCGGAGGCAGCTCTTAAGAAAGGTTATGAAAATCCCACCGTAACAATTAAAGAAGGCGCTCAAACCGTTCACGTTGTCATCATAGATAAGATAAACGGGGATTTTGTTGTTGGGGCAGATAATCGTCTAAAACCGGGCACCGTACTTTTAGGAAATCAATGAAACCACTTATTAAATTTACTATAAGTCATACGGTTTTACTTAATATCGTGTACGTGCTTCTTATAATAAGCGGGGTCTTTTGTCTACTGACAACACCAGTTGAAAACATGCCGCCAGTGGACCTAGCAAAGGTGTTCATTAATACAGTATATTTCGGTGCTTCGGCAGATGATGTGGAGAGTCTCGTTACTGAAAAAATAGAAAATGCCTTAGATGGCATTGAAAACATTGAATTTGTTAAATCCACCTCAAGGCGAAATACATCATCAGTTGAGGTGAAATTTATTGATGATACCGACTATCGGACACTTTATAACGAGGTACGATTTAAAATTCTAAATATTAAATCTGACTTACCATTAGAGGTTGATGAGCCAGACTTTAACTACCTCGATACCCAAAGCTGGGTACCCGTCATAGTTGTCAACCTTGTTGGTGATGTATCAAATATGACTTTAAAACTCCTAGCCGATGAGCTGAAATCTGACATCATTAACATAAATAATGTCAAAGAGGTGGAAATCTCCGGCGAATATAAAAAGGAATTTCACGTATCCTTAGACCCTGAAAAACTCAGAAGATACGGTATAACATTTGACCAGGCAGCAAATTCCATTAAATCTGCAAATACAAAGATACCCACCGGCAGGTTCAAAGAACAAAGCACCGAATTTATGCTTGACACAGGCAAACGGTTTGCAGCCCAAGAGGACATCTTAAATACAATTGTACGACTTGACGGTGATGGCAATTTCATAAGGGTTAGAGACATCTCCACCATTGCACGGCTTAGCTACCGAGCACCAGAGCTTATATCATCAGTAAACGGTCAAAGCACTATTAAACTAATAGTTAAAAAAGAAAATAGCGGCAACTCCATTGATATAGCAAGGGAAGTCAAAGAAACCAGTAAACGTTTTGAAGAAATACACAAAAAAGATGGCATATCATTAATCTTTACAAATGATTCCACTATAGAAATAAACGACTCCATAGATACGCTAACAGGCGATTTAATTATGGGTACTATCCTTGTTACCATGAGCTTATGGGTAACTATGGGCTTTACTAATGCTATCCTTGCCTCCATTGGTGTGCCCTTTGCCTATCTAGCTGCTATTATATTTATAAAATTTACAGGTAATTCGATTAACACCATAAGCCTATTTTCCTTTGTGTTAGTATCCGGCATACTCGTTGACGATGCCATTGTAGTTATAGAAAACGTGTACCGACACATGCAAATGGGTAAAAATAAACAAGATGCCGTTATTGATGGTGTTTCAGAGGTATTTTCACCTGTAATTAGCGCAATATTAACTAATATCTTGGCTTTTATCCCAATGCTTCTTATGAGCGGCACAACCGGTGAGTTTTTTAGCATTATACCAATGGCCGTGTCATACACACTGATAGCCTCTCTATTTGAAACACTGTTTGCATTACCAATTCACATACTGGATTTTGCCCCTATGTCTATTAAGAAAAATGCCAACCCTGATACGGAGGCTCACTTAAAGTCCGGGTTTTTTGCCATACTGTGGAAAGTATACAGTGTTTTATTAAACTTCACACTTAAACGCCAATGGTTAACCCTTAGCTCAATATTTTTGATATTTATCATATCTATCACAATCTTGGTACTATCCATAAGTGGTATGGTGCCGCTTATCAAAATGGAGTTTTTTCCAGGCAGCTATTTCAGATACCACGTACCGATTGAAATGCCAACCGGTACCTCTACAGAAGAAACAGATTCAGTCGTGCGAGACATATCACGGTTTATAATGTCCTTTGGAGCAAAACAGGCACAGGCAGCCTCCGGCATTTCCGGCATGTACGATACCGAAGACTATGTCATACGCTTTGCCCACCACTATGGACAAATTGTCGTTACGCTCCCGGAGGAAAAGGATGTCGAATTTCCCGAAAACCCTACAAATAATTACGACTTACATTTAGACTTTATACGAAAAAAACTCAATGAGTATATTGGTGCGCACTACAAAAATAAACTAAAACCAAAGGTACGAGTGTTTGCCGAAAAAACAGGACCTCCGGCTGGCAAACCTGTTAACATTAGATTAACCGGTCAAACCGTTGAGGACGTTACCGTCGCCGCTGATGCCATCAAGGAGTTTCTTTACAAAGAAAAAGAGCTATCTGACCTTATTGAAATCGAAGATGACCGCGCAAATATTCAAAGAGTAATCAAATTCACCACAAAGGAAGAAAAAGCTCACGAATACAACTTACCGCCTAGCTACGTTAACTCCGTCGTTGCCAGCATGCTAAATGGTCAACCAGCCGGCAAGTACAGGGTATTTGATGAAGAGGTAGAGCTCCTTGTTCGTATAGCTAGAAAAGACGACAACGGTAACCATACAGGCATAGGGATTTCCTCACCATCTGAAATCTTAGACATCCCAATCATTGAACACAGCCAGTCGCCTGTCTACCTAAGAGAGGTTGTAAACGTTAAATACGTAAACGAACCGGATTCCAGAAATCATTACATGGGCAAACCTGCTATATCTATCACGGCTGACATAAAGGCAGGCTCTTTGCTTTCACCAAGCCGCGTGCAAGTACTCGTTAAAAACCATTTTGAAACTATTAAGGAGCAATTTCACGGAGTTACTGTTAATTTTGCCGGTGAGTTTGAAAGCACAAGCAGGGCATATACGTCCCTTACATTTGCATTTTTAATATCCATTTTAGGTATATATATGGTGCTTGCAGGCCAATTTAGAGATTATTTCCAGCCGCTTATTATACTATCATCAGTAGCCTTTGCACTCATTGGTGTTGTTATGGGTATGTTTATTACGCAATCGGTGTTCACTATTGGAAGCTTTATGGCTATTGTGGGCCTAGCAGGCGTTGCCGTTAATGATTCAATAATAATCATTGATTTTATGAATACACAAAAAAGCAACGGCATCCCTTTAAGGGAAACTATTATATATGTATGTAAAACGAGAATGCGACCTATATTTCTGACCTCTGTAACTACCATATTAGGCCTACTACCAATGGCTATTGGAATACCAACCAAATCCATCTCTTGGTCACCTATGGCTACAGCCTTTGTTACGGGGCTTTTTAGTTCCACAACACTTACATTTCTTATCGTGCCTGTTGAATATGAAATATTAGAACGCTTTAGGCAAATGAGAAAAAAGATTTTTAAGGAGACAGCATTATGAAAATAATATTTTTAACTCTTTCTTTATTACTATTACCCATATGCTCAGCCTTTCCAATTACGCTTGATGATGCTATAAAAACGGCAGTTGAAAACTCCGAGTCCGGCAAAATAGTTAAACTGTCGGAGGAATCCAAAAAGGCCGAGGCCGCTCAAACCGCCTCCTCAGTTAAACCACAAATAAATGCAAAGACATATTACTATCATTTATACGGTAACAGCTCCTCCAGTGGCGGTGGCAGCAGTTCTTCCTCTTACGGCGGCGGTAGCGACGGCTATTCTTATTCCTACAGCACTACCGACACTAACACGTCATCCAGCTCTTCAAGCCCTGATAGATACATATCCCTCGAACTTACAGCAAGTCAGTTATTGTTTAAAGGAAAAAAGATTTGGCACACCCTTGACCTTGAAAAAACAATCAATCATTACGCCGAGCTTACAGGTAAAACCGGCGTGCGGGATATTAAAAAGGAAGTTAAGAATGCCTTTGATAAGTTTTTCTTTCAAAATGCAACCCTCGATATTCTTACCGACCGCGTAAAACAGCGCTCAGAAGAACTTGAAGATGCTAAACTGCTTAAAGAAGTAGGTATGGTAACAGGGCTTGACGTAAGACAAGCTAATTTAAACCTAAATTCCGCACTTATAGAAAAAAACGACGGTGAAGCCACCCTACGTAATGCCCTCATAGAGTTCAATAGGGTAATAGGCGAAGATATGAAAGGTGAACTGCTCGTACCTGAAGGACATCTCGATAGAGCAGCTAATCTAATGGATACCCTTGAAGTACTCCGTAAGGCTCACGACAAGGACACGCTTATAGATATTCAAGTTGCTAAAACCTCAATGGAAGTCAATAAGCTTAAACATAAATTAGCCAAAGATGACTATTATCCAGAAATTACCTTTTCAGCACGCGGAAGGACAAGTGCGGAAGATTTTAAAAATTTAGATGAGGATTCCTATAACATTGGAATTATGATGAACTGGGACATATTGTCAGGCGGAAGCATCAAGGCAAATAAAACCAAAGCCCTTGCAGACCTAAGCCTATCACAAGAGGAGCTAAATAAGCTGCGAAAACAACTCTCTTCAACTATTGAAACCCTTTTTACCGATGCTAAATCATACCGGGAAAGGATTAAACTGCAAGAGGAAACAGTCGAACTTGCCAGAAAAAATTACGAAGATGCCCGTGAACATTACCGCGCAGGTACTATTATGATTACAGACCTCGGCGGTTATAATTTAAGCTATGCAGAGGCTAGATTTAAACTTATACAATTTTTTTATCTTGAACGAGCACTGTTAATAGCCACCCAATCACTTTTGGAATAAAGAAAAAAAGAGAGATGCTGAGGAAAACACATTTAGGCAAAAGTGGTGCGAAGGCGCACAGGGAGGTGTGCCTACACACCCTCACTGGGACTTGTCCCTTTGGAATCCCGCCCAAGGGGCAGCGCCCCTTGAACCCCAAAAACACTATTTCATGAAACATGATAAAAAATACTGCTATTATTTTTTGCAAACCATTTTTATTTTGGTATAAAACGTTTTCCATGTAAAACCACTTTACATAACGAGAAAAAATCTCTTAACCATTGATATTTAAGAATAAAAAAGGTATAATAAATGTAAATATATGATTTTTTCTCAAATAAGGAGGTAATAAGATGCTCATAAGGCTTTCGGTTGAAAACTGGATGTCTTTCCGTGATACTGTTTCATTTTCAATGATAGCTAGCAGCGAACGCCAACATAAAGAGCGCCTCCCACATTTAAACAAATATAAAACAAGGATTCTTCCGATAGCAGCCATTTATGGCGGGAATGCTTCAGGAAAAAGCAATTTCTTTAAGGCGATAAATTTCGCTAGAAATTGTGTTGTTAAGAGTAGCCAACCAGATAGTATAATTCCTGTAGAGCCTTTTCGTCTAGACCCAACGTTCATAAACAAACCTACAAGGTTTTCTTTTGAACTACTTATAGAAAACAATATCTATGAGTTTAGCTTTGCTGTAACCAGGAAAGCAGTAGTTGAAGAAAAGCTTGTGCAAATATCTATCACAAGTGAAAAAATTTTATATGACCGTAAGGAAAACAAACCACACTTTGATAGCAGCCTTAAAAAAGATAAGTCTATACATTATGCTTTTAAAGGAACCAACGATAATCAACTTTTTCTAACTAACTCTGTATCACAAAAGATAGACAAGTTCCGTCCAGTTTACGATTGGTTTAAAAATACGCTTAGATTAATTGGACCGGATTCAAGATTCGGGCAATTTGTACAACTTCTGGACGATGAAAACCCACTTCATACAAAGATGAATAAGCTGCTAGAACGGTTGGATACAGGCATTATATCTATTAAATATGAAGACTTCCCATTTGAAAAAATTTCACTACCTGAATCAGTAAAGACTGCCCTCCAGGAAGATATAAAAGAAGGTATGACTATTGGTGTAGATACGCCCAATAAGCGTTTTAGTATAAATAGAAGAAACGAAGAGCTAATTGCTAAAAAACTTATTGCCTACCATTTAAAATCAGATGGAACTACAGCACAGTTTGAAATAGAAGAAGAATCAGATGGCTCACAACGTATCATAGACCTTCTTCCAGCGTTTCTCATGATATCTGAGACATCTTCCCAAAATATTTTTGTTATAGATGAACTTGACCGGAGCTTGCATACGCTTCTAACAAGAGAATTAATAAATGCTTACTTAGATAGTTGTTCCCCCGAAAGTCGCTCTCAACTGTTGTTTACTACTCATGACGTTTTACTTATGGACCAGCAGCTACTACGCCGAGATGAAATGTGGGTGGTTGAACGTGATTATCATAACGTTTCTAATATGTTATCTTTTAGTGAGTATAAAGATATCCGCTATGATAAAGACATCCGTAAAAGTTATCTACAAGGACGATTAGGCGGTATTCCTCGACTTTTACTTGGTGGTCAATTTAATAAATCCTCACTTAAATCAGAAAAACAAGACAAATAAGTTATGCCGTTAAAAAGAAGAGAACTTACACGGCCAACAGGTGAGCGCGAATACAAGAAACTCTTCATTATTGCTGTTGAGGGTGCTAAGACAGAACATCAGTATTTTACTATTCTCAAAACAATGGCACCACCCATTATACAAATAAAATGCCTCAAAGGCAATAAAAGCTCACCTCACTACGTGTTAAAAACTATGAAAAATCACCTTAAAGAAGAACAACTAAAAGAAACCGATGAAGCATGGCTAGTAGTTGACAAAGATAACTGGCAAGACGAGCAACTGAATAAACTACACGACTGGTCAAAAACAAGAGACAATTATGGATTTGCTTTAAGTAATCCAAAATTTGAATACTGGCTTTTGCTTCACTTTGAAGCAGGCCATAGAATCACAAGCTCCAGAGATTGTTCTGAAAGGCTAAAAAAGTATTTACCCGACTACAATAAAAGCATTGAGGCAAATCAAATTGATGATGGTATGATTACAACAGCCATTAAGCGAGCTAAACAACTCGATAACCCTCCTTCCGACGATTGGCCAAGAAAAACAGGCACCACAGTCTATAAACTGGTAGAGCGCATAATATGGCCGCAAGCCCTAAAGCCTACGGCCATTTAACTATTTTTCCACTTTTCAAACAACACTATTATCAATCCAGTTATTATTATGTATAGATATTCTAAAACCTCACCTTACCTTGATTCCACCTTAAAAGATACTTCTGCCTTTACCCTAAAGGTATCCACATGTCCATCATCTTTCATTTTTACATCAAACTCTGTAACCCTAATACGAGTAATACCCCTTAAGCTGTTTTGTGCCTCCCTTATAATATTTGTAGTTGCCTCCTCCCAACTATTTGGGGATTCACCAACTAAAGTTATAATTTTGGAAACCATAAACACCTCCTTACTTTAGTTACAGATTCTCACTTCTTGACTCATTCCAATACCTATTATTAATATAATATGTCAATTTAAATATAAAAATCAATACAAGAGAAAGTGGGCTATGACAAATACCATAGGATAAAAATATCTACATTAGAAGACATTATTTAGCAAAGAACTTTTGTATTTAAACTGGCCTATATTATAAATAGTGTTTTTATTTATATTTATAATTAGGTAAAATAAGCCTAAAAAATAATTAAAAACTAAATATATAGAAATTAAAGTATTAATTTACTTTTAATTTTTAAGTAGCTAAATAACAAATATATTATAACATTATAGCTAAAAAACTAAAGTAATATCACCCCCTCTCCGATAATTATACATAAGACGGTAAGCTGTAAAAATGATAAAGTATAATTATGATTAGAATATTAGGTTTTATGGTTTATAAAGCATGAAAGCGACTCCCTCCTTCTTTAGTAAGATGAACTATATAGGGTCCCCGAAAGGGGATCCACTTTTTGTTTGCAGTAGATATTGAAAAAACTATTTTATTTATTTCGTAATACGCTTTGTGGCGTTAATAAATAACCTACCCCTTACAAATATTAACCACCCCTTACATGTTTTACAAAAGACGCAATAGACATTTTGTAACCATAATAACCTTTTAATAAAAGAAAAAAATCACACTCAAGGCAGTTCTTAGTCATGTCCTTCTTTGTCCCTTTAATAGTAGCAGCACAGAAAGAGCCTATAATAAACGCACAGGCACGTCCACCGTTTTTACCACCCAAAAAGCCATTAGCTTCCTGTAGCGTAGAGGCTGGACATATGCCACGCCTTGTAGCATTTTTCCCCCCTGGCTGCCTTCCACAGTCGCTAAACTCCCAACAGTTCATGGCCCTGACTGCCTTTGGTAAATCTATAGGTCGGTTCACACTGAACCAATCAAGCTTTACTCAGACGTTTCGCGTGTCATTGCAGTTTACTTCTTTGCTATCGCTATTACCTAAATTAAATAGCCTTTTCAACATAATATTTCAAACACCTTTTCGTAGTCTTATACTTGGTTTGTACATAAAACCCCGTAGCATGCACTACGGGGCTTGTGTACATTCTCTAAATCATTTATATTCCCTACTAAATTTCCACGCATCAGAAAAACGTATCCCTTCATCTTCAGAAGAGGAAGACACTTCAAAGGAGAAACACTCCGAGCTTGTCAGCGTACCAATATTATCGTAGATATATTCACAAAAATTAGTAGTACCGGACTGAGCAGCATACGGTATATACAGATAAAAATCATCGTTTGATAAAGAATCCCCCGGATAGACAGCAAACTGATTTAAACACATAGTAGAGCCCACTGGTGTTATAATGCACGGGTAAAAATAGTATATATCGTTAGTGTTATTTACAACAGAAGAATAAAATGGGCCAATAACATCCCCCTTATATGCGGTAGTTGATGAAGGCGGTGTAAGGGTATGTGAAATGGAGGGCTCTTGACCTGGCACCCACTGCAACCATTCAGTTACTAAATCATAATTATCAGAGACAAAGCGTGTGGCACCATTAGAGGTTTCTCCGCCCATACAGTGAACGGCAACAACGCGGCGTTGAGCCGTATAGGGATTATAAACCCACACTGGGCTTCCACTCATACCACCTGATGTATCAGCCTTATAAGATAACATATTAGTATCTGTACTATCCGTGTAACCTTTAGAATACCACAACGAATAAGTTTCTTCATCATTTTTTGCAGATAACGGATAGCCTGCGATATTTATATAGTTTGGTGTATAATCAAATTCAATAGGCATATACGTTGAAATCTGAGCAAAATACGAATCAAGAAACAAAGCGCCTAAGTCATAATTATATTGTTCCGTGTCATTACAATCAGCATCAATAATATCAGTATATGAAGAATTAGCCGATAACTCAACACTTGAGAGCGTACCGTAATTTTGTATAACATCAGCGCCCTCTGATGACTGATACTGGCCGGGTGATAGGTCTATCTGAGCAGCAAAACCTTCTACGTTACATGCCCCGTCGCCATCGTTGTCCTCGGATAAATATACAACGTGTCCGCACGTAAATGCCACATACGGTCCCACCAAAAATGCCGTAGCACGCATCGAGGCATACTCCGTATCGCTACTAGCCCAAATGCTTGCAAACGAAATGGTATTCCATGGATACTGCATAACCTTATAAGAAGCAACACGCTCTCTTTCATCCGTACCGATAACATTTCTTGATAATTGATTGTCATACTCTTTAACAGGCACCAAGTTTTTTAATGAAGGGCTATCACTGGGTAGAATAACAGCCCCCGGTAAGGAATAGTTCTCTTCATTATTACCACCGGTAGCACTATTAGCCTGTTCCATCCAAAGGCCAGACGCACTTAAAAGCACTTGAGCTTCGTACTGAGTTAAAAGCTTACTTTGCGGTGCTTTCATTTTAATACAAAAAAACTCAAGACTACCGTTATTAGCTATCTTTTCATATTCATCCCACTCGTAATAGGTATTTTCAATAAACTGAACAACCTTACGCGCTGCTGCCACCTCTGAAAGATTATCAGGGCATGAATATTTGTTAATAGCCTCAGCAGATAGTAAATCACCGGAGACCAATTTAGTCAAATCCTCCAAAGACATAGACCTGTGCTTATTTTCTATCTGCCCTTCTTTGTCTTGATATGCAGCACTCTTCTTTGAATAAAGAGCCTTGCTATTTATCGAAAGATTCTGGGAAATATCGCCATAAACATTATTAGGTTCTTCTGCGTTTAAAGGAAAAGTGCTGATAATTAAAAACACCATCACAATAAAACAACACCAAAAATTCTTAGCTCTTAAATACATTGTCTTTACCCCCTACAATTAGACTTTGATAGTCTTTTTATTATTTTATATCATTTATATTAAATATGTAAAAAGATAAATTTACTTAAAGCGCTCCAATTTTTTCTTCATCTAAATTATAGAGATAAACATATGAAATATGTTAGTATTAATTAGTATTGACAAATAAGAGGGTTAATTGGTATAAACAATATAAATATAATTATAATAATAAAAACGGGGGTGCATGTATGAAATTAGGGGTCTTTGTTAATCAATACACAAAACAAAACGATACCCTTGACAGATTGAAAGCAGATAAGGTCGGAATAATACTTGTACAAAACGGCGTATACAATGCAACGATTAAGGAAAAGGGGGTTAAATCTTCTGTGTTAGACAAAGGGACAGAGGTCTATGCCCTATCGGAGGACTTGCAAAGTCGTGGGTTAGACCCATCTGGTATTGATAGTAAGGTAAAAGTTGTTGATTATGGCGGGTTAGTGGACTTAGTATTTAATGACTATGAAAAATTTATTTGGTTATAGGAGGTTACTTAGGATGGGGAAATTATCTATCGGTTGCTTTTCATCTCTTATAGGTTCAATGACGCTTGACTTTGCTGTTAAATTAGCGGAAGCAGCAAGGAAAAAAGGCCATGACGTAGACATATGGCTTTCAGGCAATGGTACAATGTTGTCAAAAAAAGGCCAGCGTAAGTTCCAGGATTACTCATCCCTTGAAAAACCTGTAACAGACCTAATAAAAGGTGGACTGACTATGGTTGCCTGTGAAGCCTGTGCAGAGGCTAGAGGGCAACATAAAGAGGACCTTCTTGAGGGGTGTGATAGGAAAAGTATGGATTGGTACCTGGCTAGTTGTTTTAAAGCAGACAGAGTAATACATATTGGAGGTGAATAGATGGCATCAAAGAAGTTTCTGTTTATGGTTGATAAGTTGCCATATAAGGCAGAAAGCTCCAGACTTGCACTGACACACGCAATAGCAAGTCAAACTGTAGATATACACCTTGATGAAGATGATGAAATGGAAGAACCCGTAATAGCTTTTGTTGGTGATGGAGTACTTAACTGTATGAAAGGCCAAAAAGCCCTTGAATGCTACGGTGTAACAAGTCTTGAAATGCACATTAAAAATGCCCTCTTAACCGATATAAAGGTGCTCATCTGCAAGGAAGATGTGGAGAGGCTTGGTCTATCGGAAGATAATCTTATAATGGACGCTGAGGACATTGGCGCTGACATGCAGTCGGAGATAGTGCCATTTGATGACATTTTACAGCAGATGGAAAAAAGTAATCATATACTCTATTTCTAAAAAAATATTAAGTTTGTTTGAAAAAAAAGTTTAAATATGAGGAGGCAGTTAAATGGCTGATTTAAGGTCGCAAGAGCCTACGGAAGTTCTGGATGTTTTGGGCAGAGTATGCCCATATCCTCTTGTTCTAACAAAGAAAAAACTGCAAAAGATGCCAGAGGGTTCGCTTTTAAAGGTTTTATGTGATGCACCGGCCTCGGCTGAGGATTCTATCCCAAAATATGCAGCTAAAGAACATTATGACTTTGATTCTGTAAAAGTTGACACAACTGATCCAGTCCACTGGGAACTTTATATAAAGAAGCCTTAAAAAATGTAAAAAATACAGAAAAAATATGTGGTTAAATTAATAAATATGAGCACAAAAGATATACACTAAAAGAGTGGGAGTAAGTTAAAGCAGTTAAATAATAAATAAATAGAAGAGCGGGGGAAGAATAGGGAGGCGCACCTCCCTATTCTTCCCCCGCACCCCTTTTCCTAAAAACTTTGGCTTGTAATCTATTTGCTTATTCCACCACGAGACACTTCACAAAAGCAGTAGCCATTTTTTCTTGAGTAAATCGCTCTTCAACCATCTTTCTTCCAGCCATTATAAACTTATTATACAGCTCTTTATCTTTTATCAAACGCTCTATACTATTTGCCAGACTTACCACATCTTTTATATCAACAAGTAATCCATTTCTATTATGTTCTATAATTTCACACACTCCACCTGTTGCTGTTGCTACCACAGGGGTTTTCATTGCCATTGCCTCAGCTATAACTAGCCCAAAAGACTCATAACTTGTTGAAGAAAGCACAAAAACATCCATTGCTGCATATAATTTCTCCATATCATCTCTATATCCTAGTAAAAGTATTTTGCTTATTAAATTTAACTCTACCGAACGCTCTTTGAGACCAACCATTTCAGGGCCATCACCAACATACATTAATCGGATATTAGCATTATTTTGTTTATATAAAATATTAAAGGCTTCTAAAAGCTCATAAACCCCTTTTTCTTTTTTTAATCTACAAGCAGTTCCAATTAAAATCTCCCCGTCTTTTATACCAAGCTCTGCTCTAACATCGTTTACATTAACCCTATCTGGATTAAATCTCTCTATATCTATTCCATTATGTATTACAGCCACCTTCTCATAAGCAATATCACTTTTAAGTAAGACATCCCTCACAGCGTTACTTACAGCCACTACTTTCCCGGCATATCTATTAAGCAAACGATTTGTTTTGTTTTTTAGACGATTCATCTGATGCCTTATAACAATGCTTTTTATATTCAACATCTTTGAAAGTATTATAATTGGCCAGTAATCTCTACCATAATTAATAACTACATATTTTATCTGAGCATCGTAAACAGCTTTTGCTACTTTAATAAGCCCTAAAATATCCACTGCATTTGCAATCCGTATGTTTTTAGTTTTTAATCCCAAGGCGACAGCTTGTTTTTTTACATATCCATCTTTATGACAACCTATATACACATCATAACCCAGTTTTTTAAGTCCTTTAGATAGGCTTAAACAGTGCATCTCTATTCCACTCCAGCGACCGGGGCTACCTGCACATAAAATTAATATACTCATAGATAATTGTCTTCCATGTCTTTTTTCATCGTTTTTAAATCATAATTTGTATGAATTTTATAAACAAATGACACTATATTAGTATTTTTTTTAATTGATATTCTAGATAAAGCGTGTGGGTCATCAGCATCCAAAATAGCTCCTTTTTTAGTTGTCAAGGCATATTTATAACCAGCTTCTTTTACAATATCTTTCACCTTATCGTTAAAATCACCATAAGGGTAACAAAAACAGTCAACTTTTCTACCAAGCTTATCTTCAATTATTTTTTTAGAATCCATTATTTCGCCTATTAATTGGTTTTGAGCAATTTTAATAAGTGACGGATGCGTTTTGGTATGTGAGCCAATATTTACTCCCATATCCGAAATTTCTCTGATTTTATCCCAATCAAGGAGTCTTTTTTTCACATTCAGTCTTTCGTAATCCCACATATTATACTTACCCGCTCTATCAGTCACAACAAATACATGAACAGGGAAATTGTATTTTATCAATATTTCATAGGCATTTTCATAAAAATCCAAATAAGCATCGTCAAAAGTTATCGCTATACCTGTTTTATATGTTTTTTTGAAAGCATATATATCATTGATATTAAGTACGTTAATATTTCTTTGCTTTAAATAAAACATCTGCATTTTAAAACAAAAAGGCTTAACATACAAACCACTAAGGTTAGCATATTTTGGTGGACTATCAATATTATGATATGTAAGTATAAGACTATGTTTCACGGCTCACAACCTGTTCTATTTTATACAAAAACTAATTAAGTTTGCAAACCTATATTAACAAAAAGGGTAAAAAAAAAGCCCTTTAAAGTCAAAGGGCTTTTTTCTCATTTATATTTAGTTATATTGTATCTGGCAGCGACCTATTTTCCCAGGACCTTGCAGTCCAAGTATCATCGGCCCTGGAGGACTTAACTACCGTGTTCGGGATGGG
>JAGYWI010000023.1 GCA_018606805.1 Candidatus Magnetomicrobium cryptolimnococcus | reverse complement strand
GCCAACACAAGAAGACCTTGCAGAGACTTTAGAGGTAAAGTTTACTGATGAAATAAAAGAACAGGCAAGGTATTTAGAAAACCACCCTGTAAAAATATACGAGTGGGTGAAAAACAATGTTAATTATGAGCCGTATTATGGTTCATTAAAAGGAGCGCAGCAAACACTGATGGAAAAGGCCGGCAATGATTACGATCAGGCAAGCCTGTTGATAGCGCTTTTGCGAACATCGAATATTCCGGCACGCTACGTAAGTGGCACAATAGAAATGCCGATAGAGCGTCTACAAAGCTGGCTTGGCGGCGTTAATGACCAGATGGCGGCAGTGCAGATAATGGCAACAAACGGTATTCCCGGAAACACTATAAGGTCGGGTGGTAAAATTAAGTCAGTGCGCTTTGAGCATGTGTGGGTAGAGGCGTATGTGCCGATGTTTCCATCTATGGGGGCTGCTAACTACGGTGTAAAGGCATGGACTGTGATTGACCCTAGTTTTAAGGAAACAATATTTAAGACAGGTACGAACTTATCAAAAACGGTAGTATTTGATGAAATGAATTACATAATAAGTAATGACGATAGACCGCCGGTGCTTACGTATACCATGGCATTTGATGACTACGGGACGGCAAAACAAGAAGATTTTATTAAGTATTTTTATAGCAGCTACATAAGACCGCGTGAGTTTGGGAGGTTTCTTGGCACTTTGCAATATAAGAGTGTACAAAGCAGTAGTTTTAGTGAAATCCCAAGTAATAAAAGACATAAGATACGTTTTGTCTTAACTACTAGCGAAATAGGCGGTGATGAGGAAGTTTATATAGATAAAGATATACCAGCCATAGCTGGCAAGAAAATAACATTTTCCTATACGCCATCTACCTCTGAGGATCAAAGTACTATAAATTATTATGGGGGTTTGCTGCATACGCCTTCTTATTTAATAGTAGTAAAGCCGATTATAAAAATGGAAGATACTGCAATGTTAACTGGTCGGGAGATGGCACTTGGAAGTAAGATAAAATTGAGAGTCGAGCTAACAAATCCAAGTGAGTTAATTAGCTCAAAATCATGCACAAACATAGCAACGGCAGACATCAGCCATGGCATTAACTATACGATAGGGTTGAGTGTTTTAAACCCATCGTCGCAAGCACGCTTGAACCAAAAGGATACATTAATGGGCTATGACGGCAATATTGAAGATTCAATAAACGCAATGGATGGTAGAGCCGGGGATTTGCTAAATAATATAGTTATGGATTATTTTGCCCAATTAAACATGACAGCCAGAATAGTAGCAAAGATGATGCACATACATAATACACTGCTGCCCTCTGTTACGTTAGTATCCAGTGAGGCAACATATGATGAAGTATTTGGAGTACCAGTATCACCGCCAATACTAAATGGAATTGCAATGGATGCCATAAAATTAGCCAACTCGCCAATATCAGTCGAGGGGGATAATGACAGCAGAATAGCCTTTGTGAAACACTATGGATTAAATTCCTCATATCTTGAACATAAGGTGATTGAAAATGATTTGGATACAGAGGCGGTATCTGCTGTAAAGGCGTTACAAATAGCAGCAGCTAATAATATACCAATATATCAGATTGACAGTAATAATGCTAATAGTATTATACCCACACTTACTGTAGATAGCGGTGTAATATCTGCAATCAAAAACGCAATAAGCGCAGGCAAAGAGGTAATCATATCTCGTGATAATGTAAGTGTGAATGACTGGAGTGGAGTTGGCTATATTATAAGAAATCCAAGCACCGGGGCCGGGGCATATATGATATATAGTTTATTAAATGGTTCTATTGATGTGGAAGACATAAAGTATGAATTCAGAAAAGAATATCGTATGGCATATATTATCTTGGGATATATACATCACTTTTCTGAAATTGTTTATTTTATACCAGATATTGAAGATTATGAAGATGCTATATATCCTATATTTACATATTTTAGATATATACCTATTTTATGGCATAGACCTAGTAGGGAAGACATATTAGTATATATTCTTAATAATACAAAAAATAGACCATGGATTTTTTATTATTTTGGACACGGTACAAATGAGGCAATGACACCAGAAGAGAATGATTATAGGGATAGGAAGATATATTATGATGATTTTAAATCAGATAGTAAAATTGTTTTCATAAATGGATGTTATGCAGGGGAATCAGCAGCAAATTTTGTTGAGAGTTTTAATATTGATGGTGAAGTTTTAGATATAGAAAGTAATACAATACTTCCGAGAAATGAAGCATTTATTGGTTGGAAAGAAAGTGTTTTTGCACCTTTTGCTGCACGTGCTGCTTTTAAATTTTGGTCAAATATGTCAAAGAAAAATGCTAATACAGGAAATTATACAGTTGTTGAAGAAGCAGTTAAAAACAGTGATAGTGCTCTTGTTTTTATTTCTAAACCGTCTTATAGCACAACTTTAGTGCCATAGTAATGAAGATAAAATATCTAATTGGAACAGTAAAAATTGCTATAGCAATATTATTATGGTTATTTTTAGCAAATATAGTAACTTATCCCTTTGGATTATACCATTATTATAAGTTCGTACACAAATTTATTTATTGGTGTGATGAGGAAAGGATTGTTAAAGACTTTTGTAACAAACTAAATCTAAATTGTGAAGGTGATGTAAGAGAAGGGATACATCTTGGAAGTACTGTTTCAGCAAGAACATACAATAACAAAGGTGAGCTCTTGTCCTTTGATTTATCTTGTACCTCGAAACGTGTTATATACTATAGTAACCACCATACAGTGGATAAAAGAGAAGAGTTGCCTCCAATTAATAGAAATCAGGCTATACAAATAATGGAAAATTTAAGGAAACAACTTGAGCTACCAGAGTATTTAGCGCTGGACTATTTGACAAAAATAGATAGATATTCTATGTGGAAAGTAAAATATATATGGATGCATGGCCAATATAAATATGAAATGGGCTACACAACAATAGGTATATCATATTATACAGGAGAGCTTAGTTTATATATTGCTGGCTATGAAGAACCACATGGCGATCCCTTTATTTCTCCAACAAAATTTAAAATTACGCGTGAACAATCTATAGACCTGGCATATAAAGTTTTCCGAAAAGACATTATATCTAATGCAAAAAATATATACACTATTGATTCCGTATACATACTTATAGGATATATCGGAAATTACAATGAAAAACGGCTGAAACCAAGCTGGGAAATCACATTTCTATTGGATAAAAAGTATATAGAATCAGCTAAATTAAAGGGGGATAATATACCAAATCGTAATATTCCGGAGGAAGTTGTTATAAAAGTAAATGCGTATACAGGTGCTGTTTCTTGGGAAAAAAGTAACGTATTTGCTGGAGTAGATGATTATTAATGCCAAATATTAAAACAAAAATAAGATATTTAATTGAAACTATAAAATTTATTTTATTGATAGCACTCTTATTGTTTTCAATAAGTTTATTTACTGATTTTTCAGTATTAGAATATTGTTTTGAGCTAATAAATAAATATATTTATAATTGCGAAGGAAAAAAGATTGTTAAAGATTTTTGTAACAAAGCAGATATAAGTTGTGAAAATAAAATAGATATACTTAATAATCCTCGTAACAGATCAATAACTATAACAATGCCAAATTATGAAGGTAATAGTCTGTGTCTTATATCTTGTGATACTAAGAGGGTGAAGTATTATGATAACCGCCCCAAAACATATAGTGCAATCATAGAGGAGTTTCCTGCAATTAGTAGAAATGAAGCTAAAAATATAATAGACAATTTGGCTAAACAATTAGAACTACCAAATGATTTGTCAATGGAATTCCTAACAAAGTGGGATATGTATTCTATGTGGGAAGGAGCGTATATATGGATGCGTAGTGATTATAAATACAAAACTGGCGTAACAACTATAGGTATATCGTATTATACTGGGGAACTTATATATTTCCATTATACTGATTATAAAATACCGCCTGATAATGCTTTTGTTTCCCAGAATGATTTTGTTATTACTAAGGATAAAGCTATCGAATTAGCATTAAAATCTTTTAAAAAACATATACCAGTGCTTGATGCATACGATATATATAGTGTTAATTCTATATATATACGTATTGAATACAGTGGAGAAAATGATAAAAAAAGATTAAACTTAAGTTGGGAAATTGCATTTCTATTAGATAAAAAGTATATAGAGACAGCTAAATTAAAGGGAGATAATGTACCAAATTATGAAATTCCAGAAGAAATTATAATGAAGGTAAATTCACAAACAGGAGATACATACTTGGAAAACATTAATATATTGGCAGGAGCTGTAAATTGAATTATGTTTATTGTTATATAAATATTGATTGTTTTAATTGAACTTTAAATACAATGCCATTAAGTTAAGGAATAGTGAGTTAGAGTATAGCAAACGTAGAAGGATAACTAAAGAGATAACAAGCTAAAAGTTTTTGGGAGTGCGCCTATGCACCTTTTGTCAAAAAAAATTTTCCCCCACGCCTTTCCTTCCTTAACTTAATGGCATTGCCCTGTTATCCCCCAGCACCCCAGGGAGGCCTACACGTCCTTTCCTAAAACTTCTGTCTTGCAAGCTATCATAACACTCAAGTGTTAAGTATTTCTGAATGGGTGCTGATATTGTTATATTGAAAGGTATTATTGTATTCTAATATAAGCAATAATTTATTATGGAGGTATGATGGAGAAGAAAATAATTTACTTATTAATGGTTCAATTAATTATTTCAGTCTTTTTTTTTAGTGATTATGTTATGGCAGATAACTCACAAGAAAAATTAGATTTTTATATTCAATCGGACAAACAAATTAAAGGCAGTTTTAATCTTCAAGGCCAAAAGGAAAGCGCTAGTACAACAAATCAAGAAAGCTATATGTCGTTTAACTCTGTATTGCAAAGTGATGGAAATATTGAAACAAGTATAGAAATTGGTAAACAACAAATCACTATTGAGTTTGATGAAATAAATAATGAGCTGTCTATATTAGGTGTTGACATTTGTACATCTAATACTATATTAATTAATGAAAATAAATCCAATTTATTGAAAAAACTATTAACACATTTATTAAAAAAACAAGATAATTTTGGAGATGATAACATAGAAAAAACGTTCCTACGCACACTAAATTTGATGCACAGTTGGCCAAGTAATTTACCAGTGTTTTATAATACGCAACTTTTTAATGATATTAGTGCTTTAAAACAACAAAATAACAATTACACTACTAATGAAATAAGTAGGCGTGCTATTTCATGTTTTATAGGTAATTTTAGTAATGGATATAAAAATATATGTAATGAAATAGGCTACACTAAAGTTGGTGCATATCCTACAGATGGTGAAAGCTGCATTGAGTATGGAGGTATTATGGTATCTATAATTTTAAAATTATATCCACTGCCAGCAAAAATAATAAGGAACATTTTAGGCTACATAAATAAATTGACAAATGTAAGTCTTAGTAGACCGACCTCATGGGAAGATGCTGATAGTTTAGTAGGTGGAGATAATTGTTTTGGTAGGTGCGGAAAAGGATGTATTGGAGATGGTCTTCCTAATAATAGTGTTGATGTTTATACACAAGAATGCTTTGAGCATGATTTATGTGTAGAAAAAACAGGAAAGTATACTGACCCAAAGTGTAATTGGCTATTTCTATTTACTATTGATGACTTTATTTCTGGGTATTTGGGTAACAATTGTTCAACCTCGAAACAACTAACCTAACAAACCTAAAAGAAGGATTAGCTGTGTTTTCAATGGGCAAGCTTTTTTAGTTGACAAATAATCATGTGTTGTAATTGTAAGCAAAACAAGAGCTTGCCCATACAAATAGATTTGTAGGGGCAGACCTTTCGAGTCTGCCCTATGTTCCTTGTAATACTAAGCTCTTTCCTTAACTTAATGGTATTGGTACAGAAATTTATTTCCCGACGTAATTAGCCACTAAATCACCGACTTCTGATGTATTATATCCCATATGGCCTGCAGCTAAGCTTTTTAGGTGTTTGCCTGTTACTTCCATGACAGAGCGTTCTATGACGTTTCCTGCCTCACGTTGGCCGAGGTGTTCTAACATCATACCGCCTGCGCATATGGCAGCTAGGGGGTTTATAATATTTTTCCCTGTATATTTGGGGGCAGAGCCGCCTATTGGTTCAAACATAGCAGTACCTTCTGGATTTATATTACCGCCGGCAGCGATACCCATGCCTCCTTGTATCATGGCGCCTAGGTCTGTTATTATATCGCCAAACATATTATCCGTTACAATGACGTCGAACCATTCTGGGTTTTTAACAAACCACATGGTTATGGCGTCCACGTGGGCGTAGTCTGGTTTGATTTCCGGGTATTCCTTCGCAACTTCATAAAATGTCCTTTCCCATAGGTCAAAGGCGTAGGTTAGCACGTTGGTTTTACCGCATAGGGTTAGTTTTTTGTCTTTGCTCCTTCTTTGGCAGTAGTTAAAGGCATAGCGTATGCAGCGTTCAACACCTTTTCTAGTATTAACGGACTCTTGTATGGCGACTTCATCAGGTGTGCCTTTTTTAAAAAATCCACCGCTTCCGGCGTATAGTCCCTCTGTATTTTCTCGTACTACGACAAAATCAATATGTTCCGGTCCCTTATCTTTTAGTGGGCATTCAACGCCTGGGAAAAGCTTTACGGGTCTTAGGTTTATGTATAGGTCTAAGGCAAATCTAAGATGCAGAAGGATACCTTTTTCAAGGATACCGGGTTTCACATCTGGGTGGCCTATGGCGCCAAGGAAGATGGCGTCGTGTTGTTTTAATTCATCAACGGCACTATTTGGTAGGACTTCGTTGGTTTTTAAATAACGATTACCGCCGAAGTCGTATTCTGTAAAGTGTAGATTAAACCCAAAGCGCTTGGCTGCCACTTTTAAGACCTTTATCCCTTCATTTATAACCTCTGGGCCTGTGCCGTCGCCAGGTATTACCCCTATATTATATGATTTAGACATGATTAAATCCTCCAGCTTTTTTGTATTAGGTATAATACCAAATAATGGATAAATCTTTGTAGTTCATGATAATATTTAAAAAATAAAAAGGAGGTTTTTATGGGTTTTGCAAGTGTGCAGGAGTGTTGGAAGGAAATCCTTTCAGCTCCGAAGGTAAAGGCAGGGCTTTTGGAAGAGATAGAACGGTTTGCAAGGAATAATATGGAGCCGACGGAGGTTGTTTTTGGTACGTCGGGTTGGCGTGGGGAAATTGGTGTGGATTACACCTTTAATAATGTAAGGATAGTAACGAAAGCCATAGTGGAGATGTTTAAGGCAGAAGATAGTGCTGTGATGGCAGCGCTTGGTGTTAAGGATTTTGAGGACATTAAACGGCGTGGTGTTGTTGTTGGTCATGATAATAGGTTTCTTGGACCTGATTTTGCAAAAACTGTTATAGGGATTTTAAGAAAAGAGGGTATTAAGACATACTATAGCGGTGAGACGACTACCCCGGAGTTTTCGGCAATCCTTGAAGAAATCGGTGGAGCGGCTTCTATAAACTTAACGCCATCACATAATCCAGCTAAATGGGCTGGCTTTAAGTTTAATCCATCAGATGGTGGGCCAGCTGGGGCTGAAATTACTAATGTTATTGAAAAAATAGCTAATAAAATGATGGCTGAAAAGCTCTCAATTGCGGATGAGCCTGCCACGGATTATGACACCATTGATCCGGTAGGGCTTTATATGCAGTTTATTGAAAAGCGCAAGACCCTTGATGTTGCTAAAATCAAGGAGTTTATAGCTAAGGAAGATGTTTTAATATGTGTTGACCATGTGCACGGTGCTTCACGGCAAAGACCAAACCGTATACTTGGTGATAGCCCGAAGATCCGGTATTTTAGGACTAATGATGATTATCTGTTTGGTGGTATAGCGCCTGAGCCTTCATCAAAAAACATGGCAGTTGTTAATGATGCCCTAAAGGCAAGTACTAATAAGTATAAGCTTGGGGTTATTATAGACCCGGATGGCGATCGGGTGCGTTTTTCGGATGGCGACGTGGAGCTTCCTATGAATTATTTTGGAGCACTTGCTTTGCATTATTTGTACGTACACAGGGGTATAAAGGGGGTTGTTACAAAGTCTGTAGCTACGAGTAATTTTGCAAACGCTATAGCTGAAAAACTGGGCATTCCGCTAAAGGAAACTCAAGTTGGCTTTAAAAATTTTAGACCATTTATGCTTTCTGGCTCTAGTGAACGTGCTATTGTAGCTTTTGAAGAAAGTGATGGGATTTCTGCTTATAATCATACACTTGAAAAGGATGCCCTTTTGGGTTTACTTTTGGCTATGGAGATGATGGCTACAACTGGTATGAATATAGGGCAGTATTTAAAGCAGGTACAGGATGAGTTTGGGTATTTCTATCCGGATAGGGCAGGTGTAGAGGTAGAACGTTCTTTGGTTGGCAAGCCACTTAAAGAAAAACTGGCAAAAATCAAGGATATGTTGACAATTGGTGCTACTGTTACTTTTGGTGGTACTTCGAAAAAGGTAAAAGAGGTAATAACCCTTGATGGTACAAAAGTGGTTTTTGATGATAATTCATGGCTTTTAATAAGGCCATCTGGGACTGAGCCGAAGGTTAGATTTTATATAGAGACACGGTCGCTTGACGAAAAAGATATAATGTTTAAAAAGGCTGAAGATATAACTAAGGATGCCATAGCTGCTTGAGGACATTGTTGTAAAGTGCTGAAGAAAAGCTGTTTAATTTGGCTTTTTTTCAGCATGCTTTATTTGTAGGCTTGTTATTTTAGTATTGGTTGTGTAAAATAATATGATGATAACATTTGATACATTAAAGGTAGTTAAGTCATTAAAATCGTACGGTTTTAATGAGCTTGAAGCAGATGGATTAATTGAGGTATTAAAAGAGGTGCAGGCTTCAAGTACTGAAAATCTGGCATCAAAAGCGGATATTTTTAGAGTTGAAAAAGAACTTGAGCTCATCGAAAAAGAGTTAGAAGGTATTAAAAAAGAACTCGCAGGTAAAGCTACTACAGTTTACATTGTTGAAATTAAAAAAGATATTGACGGAATCAAGAAAGACTTAGAAGATAAATCTACTAAGGCTGATATTGCTATAATTGAAAAAGAGTTAGAGGGAATTAGAAAAGAACTGGCAGACAAAGCTACTAAAGCTGATATTTTTAGAATTGAAAAAGAGTTAGAGGGAATTAGAAAAGAACTGGCAGACAAAGCTACTAAAGCTGATATTTTTAGAATTGAAAAAGAGTTAGAGGGAATTAGAAAAGAGTTAGAGGGCAAAGCTAGCAAAGAAGATATAGCAAGGCTTGAAAAAGAGTTAGAGGGCAAAGCTAGCAAAGAAGATATAGCAAGGCTTGAAAAAGAGTTAGAGGGCAAAGCTAGCAAAGAAGATATAGCAAGGCTTGAAAAAGAGTTAGAGGGCAAAGCTAGCAAAGAAGATATAGCAAGGCTTGAAAAAGAGTTAGAGGGCAAAGCTAGCAAAGAGGATGTTGTTAAGATTCGGGAAGATTTAACTAAAGTAGAGTTATCTTTGCGCTTAGAGATAGAGAAATCTAAGTTAACTATGCTTAGGTGGCTCTTTATTTTTTGGGCTTCTCAAATAGGGGCTACTATTGCACTTTTTGAACTATTCGTTAAATAAGTGTTAAAAATATATTTCTTGTAATAAACAACAAATAGTATACTGTTCGGTACACAATGGTATCTCTGGACAGATGTTGTTAATTGTTGAGTGTATATGTGTTAATGTTTTTTTTAATAACATTTCTTTTTTTACCGATAAACTATAATGCAATACGGATATGGATATGTTTGTAATTATAAATGGCTTATTAATCGCCGCTTATTAATCGCCGCCTATTAATCGCCATAGAAGGCTGCCTTATTTAGTTGTTTATTTATCGTGCTTTTGATATACTACTTTAAAGTATAAATAAAGGGATGAGAAAGTGTAAATGGCTAAATATAGAGTTGTAGCTGGAGGACTCACGGATATAGGCCAAAGGCGTAAAAATAATGAAGATTATTTTTGCTTAGAAGAAAAGACAGGCCTTTTCATAGTAGCCGATGGTGTAGGTGGTTCGGCATCCGGTGAGATTGCAAGCAAGATGGCGGCAGATATTATAAGGGACTATATTAATAGCGACAGTAATGAAGAGGATATACAGGCGTATGAATTTTATAGGCCGGATTACTCTCTTATGACTAATAAACTATCTATGGCGTTAATGTTTGCAAATGAGTCTATATATAAGCTTGCTAATGAGCAGGCAAAATTGAAGGGGATGGCAACAACTACGGTGGCTGGGGTTATCAATAACGAGAGATTGAGTGTTGCTCACGTAGGGGATAGTCGTTTGTATTTAATAAGGGACAACTATATAGAGCAGCTAACGGAAGACCACTCGCTAGTGGCTGAGCAAATAAGAAGAGGGCTTGTAGATGAGGAATCAGCTAAGGATTCAGGCATGACTAATGTCATAACGCGCTCACTTGGTTATGTAGAAAGTGTGGAAGTGGAAATGAATGAGCTTTTTTTGTATGATGGGGATATTATTTTATTGTGTTCTGATGGGTTGCACTCGATGGTAACGGATAATGTTATGTATCAAACGGTTAGGTCAACTAAAAACCCTGCTGATGCCTGTCAACGGTTAGTGCATTTTGCTAACAAAAAAGGTGGGAAAGATAATATAACGGTTATTGTGGCTTATATTTATAAAAAAAGATGGTTTTCATTTATATTCAACCTATTTAAATAGTTAAAGGAGGTCATTAATGGCGAAAATTGTGGTAAAATTTAAAGAGGCCGTTTTAAAGGAAGTGCCTCTGGATAAGGAAGTTATAACAATCGGCAGAAAAACTGCTAATGATATACAAGTAGATAACCTTGCGGTATCAAGTTCCCATGCTAGAGTATTTAAAAAAGGGGAACAATATTACATAGAAGATTTAAGTAGCTTAAACGGGACTTTTGTTAATGGCAAAAAGATTCAGGTACACGCATTAAACGATAGCGACGTTATTATAGTAGGCAAACACACACTAATATATCAATCAGATGTCCAAACGGCTACAAAGGCAGCTCCTAAGAAGCGGGAATCTATGGATGAAACCATACTGATTGATGCAAAGCTCAAGGACGAACTTCTAGCCAAAGTGCCAGTGGCGGCAGGTGGTAAGGTTGAGGAGGAACAAAAAGAGATTATTGGTGGGTTTTATGTGATAGAAGGCCATGCCGATCAGAAAGAATATGAGCTTCGCGATAAAATAACTACTATAGGGAAGGAAAAAACAGCAGCTATCCGCTTAAAAGGGATGTTTGCACCAAAAACAGCAGCTTCCATTAGTAGAAAGAAGACTGGGTATACGATCATCCCAACGGTTACTGGCAGTAAGGGGCCTAAGGTTAATGGCAGAGAAGTTGAGGGACGATATGACTTGCAGGAAGGTGATGTGGTTGAAATTAGTGGTTTAAAGCTCCAGTTTTTTATAAAGGAATAGTTAGATATTGTATATAATATATTCTTTTTTGATAACAGGAGTGTTTTTTTAATTGTAACTTTACCTCATCAGAAAATCAATTGCTGCGGCTTGAAAAGCCTGGTGCTTTAGCGGTTTTAACGAGGAACATCAGGCACAATCATTTTATTTAACGCCAGCCTTTTTAATAAAAATATCTCAATTATCCTAACTTTGACTAAAGTTAAGGAATATGGGCATTCCTTATTTTTTTTAATATATAATCGGTGAAGGAGGAAACTATGAATAGATATTTCCTGTTTTTAAAACTAAGTGTTTTAACTATCATTATTGCCATTGGTGTGTTAGGTATTAGAGAAACTGTATATGCAAGGCAGTCAATCACTGTGTCTGCTGCAGTAAGCCTGCGTAATGCTTTTGAGGAAATCGGCAACTCCTTTGAAGCTAAAAATAGCGGGGTTAAAGTTTATTTTAATTTTGGCTCCTCCGGTAGCTTGGTACAACAAATTATAAGTGGAGCACCTGCTGATGTTTTTGCAGCAGCATCACTAAAGGACATAACTACCTTAGAACAAAAGGGACTTCTTGCCACTGATACAAAAGCTAACTTTGCTTCAAATGAACTTGTACTTATAAGTGCAAATTCCCCTAAACTTATGTTTAATACATTCGATGAGCTAAAGAATAGTAACGTAAAAAAACTGGCTATCGGTAATCCAAAAACAGTGCCAGCCGGCAGATACGCTGAGGAGGTACTTAAGCATTTTGGTGTATATGATGACATACAAGCTAACATTGTATATACAGAAAACGTCCGCCAAGTGCTTGATTATGTGTCGCGCTCGGAGGTTGAGGCTGGTATTGTGTATTTGTCTGATATGTATGTGGCAACAGGTGTTAAAGTGATTACAACTGCACCAAAGGAAAGCCATTCCTCCATAGTGTATCCAATTGCTGTTATAAAGGACTCTCTTAATGAGTCTACTGCAAGGGCTTTTGTCAAATTTGTATTATCAACAGAAGGCCATGCTATACTTGAAAAATATGGATTTAAATAGGAAAAGTCTATGGCTTTTTCTATGTTATTGTCGCTAAAGGTTTCTGCCGTTGCAACTATTTTTGTGTTAATATTTGGCATACCTGTGGCTTATGTGCTTGCTATGAAGAGATTTAAGGCAAGGGAACTTATAGATGTGTTTTTAATGTTACCACTTGTGTTACCACCAACAGTAACTGGATATTATCTTGTTATCTTACTTGGGCGACATGGTATCATTGGCAGATATATTTACGAATGGACTGGCTTTAGCATAATGTTTACATGGCATGCCGCTACAGTAGCGTCATTTGTAGTGTCCGTGCCACTTATGATAAGAACAGCCCGCGCTGCTATCGAATCAGTAGACAAAAGCCTAATAATGGCATCCTATACGCTTGGCTACGGCGAGGTAATGACGGCATTGAAGGTAACTATTCCGCTAGCAAGGCGCGGCATAATTGCAGGTGCTGTGCTTTCCTTTGCAAGGGCAATTGGCGAGTTTGGGGCTACTTTAATGCTTGCTGGAAACGTCCCCGGTAAAACCGATACCATGCCTCTTGCTATATACTCATTTGCGGCTGCTGGCCAGTGGTCAGAGGCTAACAATATGGTTATTATACTAACGGTTATGTCATTAGCAATAATATATGTGGCAAATAGGTTAAGTAGGCAGTAAGCAATGGGACTCGTTGTTAATATGAAAAAGACGCTTCAGGGATTTACACTTGATGTGCAGTGGGAAGTGGAAAAGGAGATAGTTGTACTTTTTGGCTCATCCGGTGCTGGTAAATCGCTAACCCTCCAACTAATTGCAGGCCTCGATGTGCCAGATAAAGGTAAAATTGTATGTAACGGTATTACGCTTTTTGATAGCAGTACTAATGTTAATGTTCCCGTGCAAAGGCGTAAGTCCGGATATGTTTTTCAAAACTTAGCCCTCTTTCCTCATATGACAGTTTGGAATAACATTGCATATGGAGGCAAAGGTCTTGCAAAAAACGACCTCCATAAAAAACTAATACGCCTTATCGAGGAATTTCAAATGAAAGGATACGAAAATAAATACCCCAATGAACTATCCGGTGGCCAAAAGCAACGAGTAGCCTTAGCCCGTGCTTTGATAGGTGAACCCTCCGTCCTTTTACTTGATGAACCATTTTCAGCCCTTGATAATCTATTGCGTGTACAGATGAGAGGATTTTTAAAAGAAATACACAAGGAATTTAAAATACCTGTAGTGTTAGTTACTCACGATTTGGCAGAAGCCTGTAACGTTGCAGATAAAATAGTGGTGTACGGTATTGGTAATGTATTGCAAAGCGGTAAACCAGTAGATGTTTGTAAGTATCCGTTAACGCCTGAAGTTGCTGCTTTAGTTAACGTAATAGAAGAAAAGTAAGGAGAAAAGATAGAAGAAAAGATAGAAGAAAAAGGGGGACGGACTCTGTCCTTCCCCCTTTTAAACCCCCTACCTGCAATGGGTCGAATGACCCCTTATGTGTTTATCTGGTAGCATACTTACATTTGGTAGTACTTTCATTGCTTTTATATGTATGTGTGGATTGGATGTCTCACAACGCTATGTTTGCATAACAGCTAAAGCGTTTATAGGGAAAGCGCACTGACCTCAAAGAAAGCCAAAAAGATGGCTTTCTTATACGGCCGTGCCATTTCCCCATAAACGCTTTGGTGCTATCAGGGGGAGCAAAAATATCTCCCCCTGAAGACCCCCTCTGGACTCTTTTATCACTGGTGCGCAAGCGCACCATGGTGCTCCTCTGTACAATACACGGTTAGTCGTAAAGTCTCTCGTGCTTTCCAAAGTAGCGGGAGGGGGTTTTAAAGGGGGAGTCTTTTCCTCCCCCTTTCAGTGCCAAATCGGCGAATGGAAAGACAACCCCCATTTTTTTTGGGGGTTGTCTTTCCATTCGCCGATTTACTCGTTATGCCTGTACAGATTTTGGGAAAAAAGTGTCATACTGCCACAGTGTACAACATTTAGCACTTATTGTCAGGACAAAAGTTTTAGGAAGTGCGGAGGCGCACTCCCGTAAGGAGAACGGGGGGAAACCCTTTTACCTAAAAGGGTTTCCCCCCGTTCTTCTATCTTCTATCTTTTTTCTTTTACCTAAAAGGGTTTTTCCCCGTCATCTTTTTTCCTTTATAGTTGACATAAAAAAATGTTTTTTGCTACCATAATTACGTGGTAAAAAAGGGAAAGGGGACTAATAATGTTTATTAAAGCTAAGTTATTCATAATTACTTTTATTATAGTAACGGCGTGTATGATTGGTTTGGCTATGGCGCTTCCATACATAAATGATGTGTTTATGTATTTAAATGAAACATTTCCAAATGCCCATTTGGCTAACATAAAAATAGACATTTCAAGTATAGATTTGTCTAATGAATTTATCAGAATGGAGGTGTTTTTTATTGTAGGGCTTTTGCTTGTATCTATATTGTTTCCATTTTTATCAATAGTAGTGCCAAGTAGGGTTCAGCCTGATAAAGAAGATGTTGTTTTAGATACAGATAAGGATATTAAGATAGAAGAGGTGCTTCCAATAGATGTTAAGGCTGTACAGATGCTTGCACTGCTTCAAAAAAAAGGGCGGCTTGTTGACTTTTTACAGGAGGACATATCTTCATATAATGATCAGCAGGTAGGTCAGGCTGTTCGGAGTATTCATCAGGGTTGTAAATCTGTGCTTGATGAATATATTAAGATAGAACCTGTTATAAATGAAATAGAGGGCAACGATGTGACAGTAAAAGAAGGATTTGACCCGTCGGTTATTCGTTTAACTGGAAATGTTACGGGGAGTGCTCCGTTTCGGGGGGTGCTTCAGCATTGTGGATGGCGTGTTAGTACTACCAAGATACCAGCCACGCCAGCAAGCCATGATGCTGCTGTTATTGAGCCGGCAGAGGTTGAAATTACTTAGATAGTGTTGAAAAATAGTCCAAAACCCACGTCCATCAAGTTTTGGTTAATTTAATAGAGGGTTAAACATGGAAAATTCAAAATATATAGTTGGCGTTGATTTAGGTACGACAAATTGTGTGGTATCGTACATTAATTCTCAGACTGTAGATGAATACTCGATACCAGCAAGTGAGATATTTAAAATATCTCAAGTGGTTGATGCAGGTGTAGTGGAAGAGCTTGAGTACTTGCCGTCATTTTTGTATTTGCCTTTAAAAGATGAATTGCCGGCTAAGAGTATAGATTTGCCATTTAAGCAGGATGTTGACTATGTAACAGGTGTGTTTGCAGCCTTGCGGGGGGCTAAGGTGCCGGGGAGGGTTGTTTCCTCAGCTAAGTCATGGCTTTGTCATGCGGGGGTGGATAGAACCTCTGCTATATTGCCGTGGAAGGGGGCTGAGGGGGTTAAGCAGTTGTCGCCTTTGGCTGTTTCTTCCTTATACTTGGAACATATGAAGGATGCTTGGAATTACGCTGTAGCAAAGGGTGATGAGCAATTGATGCTTGAAAATCAGGATGTGTATTTAACTGTGCCGGCTTCTTTTGATGCTATTGCCAGGGAGCTTACTGTTAAAGCAGCAAATCTTGCTGGTTTTAAACATATAACGTTACTTGAAGAGCCGCAGGCGGCATTTTATGCGTGGTTAAATAGGCTTGGGGAGAAGTGGCGAAAAGATGTTCAAGTTGGCGACATTATACTGGTGTGTGATATAGGTGGTGGAACCACTGATTTTAGTCTTATAGAGGTATCTGATGAAGGTGGTAATCTGGTTTTAAAGCGCATTGCTGTTGGCGACCATATACTGCTTGGTGGGGACAACATGGACCTTACTATGGCTTATGAGGTTCAGAAGAAATTTGCTAACGATGGGGTTAAGCTTGATTCGTATCAAATGCTTTCCTTAATACATAACTGTCGGCAGGCAAAAGAGAAGATGTTGAATGACCCAAGTTGTCAAAGGCATCCGGTGATAATACCCGGTCGGGGGAGAAAAATTGTTGGAAAGACTTTGCAGCAAGAGCTTGAGCGTCAGGAGGTTGAGCGTGTTATTCTTGATGGGTTTTTCCCTGTAAGTGAGCTCTCTGAAGAGCCTCAAAAGACAAGGGTTGCTGGTTTTAAAGAGCTTGGTCTTAAATATGCTGCTGATACGGCGGTTACTAAATATTTGTCAAGATTTTTACGTCAAAATGCTGAAATCCTTGGTAAATCGGGTAATGGTAGAAGTTTTATACATCCGACGAAGATTCTCTTCAATGGTGGTGTGCTTAAAGCCAGTGCTATTAAAGAGCGTCTTATTGAGGTAATAAATAGATGGCTTGCTGCTGAAAATAGTCCACAGGTTGCTATTTTAACTGGCACTGACCCTGATAAGGCTGTAGCTATAGGGGCTGCGTATTATGGGGTTGCGCGTCATGGTAAGGGGATTAGGGTTAAGGCAGGGGCTGGTCGTTCCTATTACATTGGTGTGGAGGCCGCAGTACCGGCAGTCCCCGGTATGCCGGCTCCCCTTAAGGCTATATGTGTAGTGCCTTTTAGTATGGAAGAAGGGACAGATGTGGAGATTAAGGAACATGAGTTTGGCCTTGTTGTTGGGTATCCGAGTATATTTACATTTCTAAGTTCAACTATTAGAAAAGAAGACAGGGTTGGCATTATTATAGAAGATTGGCCAGAGGGGGAAATTGTTGAATTAGCACCATTGGAGACCACTCTTAGTGCTGATGGCGTTAATGAAGAGCTTGTGCCTGTTAAACTTCATAGTTATTTGACTGAAATTGGTACTCTTGAGCTATGGTGTGTTGGACTTGATGGTAAAAATAAGTGGAAACTTGAATTTAACGTACGCCATGAGGACTAACAATAAAGGGGGCTGGGGACTGAATATTTTTTGCAAAAAATTTTTTTTTCCACTAATTGTTTTGTCTTTTTTTACCTTTAAAAAAAGGGGCTTTTATTTTTGAAAGATTCACCATATATAATAGGCATAGACCTTGGTACAACCAACTCTACGGTTGCTTATGTTGATACAAAGGCTGCACGCTCTCATACCTATCCGGAAGAGACCATCCAGTGTAGCTCATTTGCAATAAGGATATTTACTGTACCTCAGCTGGTTAGTGAGGGTAATTTAAGTAAGCTTTCTATGCTGCCTTCATATTTATATATACCGATTGGGTATGATATTGCGCAAAAAAATTATCAACTGCCATGGAGTACCACCAGTGAGTATATAGTAGGCGAGTTTGCAAGGGTACAAGGGGCACGTGTGCCAGCTAACCTTGTATCATCGGCTAAGTCTTGGCTTTGCCACAATCGAGTTGACAGAAGGGCAGCGATTTTACCATGGGGGCGTGAAGATAGCAAAGGCAAGCTCTCACCGCTTGAGGCCTCACGCATATATCTTACGCACATGCGGGATGCGTGGAACCATGAAAAGGCTGAAGGTAGAAGTAAGGAGTGGGCGCGCCTTGAAAATCAGCAAATAGTGTTGACCATACCAGCGTCTTTTGATGAATCGGCAAGGGAGCTTACGCAAGAGGCAGCAAAAGGGGCTGGCTTTAAGCACTTTACAATGCTTGAAGAGCCGCAGGCGGCGTTTTATTCGTGGCTAGCGGCACACGAAAATAATTGGCAAGACATACTTACAAAAGATGACTTGGTACTGGTTTTTGATGTAGGTGGTGGTACGACCGATTTTAACCTAATAAGTTTAAAGGGTGAAAATATGGCTTTTCAGCGTGTAGCCGTTGGAGACCATCTGATGTTGGGTGGTGATAACATGGACCTTGCACTTGCCCACGGGGTGGAGCAAAAGCTAACAGGTGGGAAATCGAAGCTTGGGTTTAATCAATGGCTGGCTCTTGCGCAACAATGCCGAGTGGCAAAGGAGTCTCTCCTTGGCGTAGATGACAGTGGGGATAGCTATGATGTAACACTACTTGGAAGCGGCAGGGGGGTTGTGGGAGGTACGCTTAAAGGCTCAATATCTAAAGAGGAGATAAAGCAGACGGTGCTTGATGGGTTTTTTAAATCCGTAGGGGCTGCCGATGACATAGAGGGGAAACGGGCTGGTTTTCAAGAACTTGGACTGCCGTATGTGTCTGACCCGGCCGTTATGAAGCATTTAGCGCATTTTTTAAGGCGTCATAGTGTTAATAAGGAACTTAAACAGGTTGTAGATAAAAAAACTGGGGTTTCTATAGTAAAACCAGATGTATTACTTTTTAATGGTGGGGTGTTTAAAGCACCAATAATTAGACAATACGCTAGACAAATCATAAATGAATGGTTTGCAGACGATGGCTTTGAAATTGCCGTACTTGACAATAATAGGCTTGACCACGCTGTTTCCATAGGTGCGGCATACTATGGATATGTGTTGCGTGGTAAGGGGATTAAAATTACTGGTGGAACGGCTAAGACATATTATATAAAAGTGGAAACGGATAAACAGGCTAAGCCTGCTGATATACATGAGCCGATTACGTGCCTTTGCATATTGCCAAAGGGGGTAGAGGAAGGTGAGGAGATAAACTTAACGGAGCAGGAGTTTCAAGTTAGAACGAATAGTCCGGTGGGGTTTAATCTGTATTACTCAAGCTATCGCGTTGGAGATAAAGCTGGCCAAATCATCACAACTGAAAAGACATCGCTTATGGAGCTGCCAGCAGTTAAAACCGTACTGCACTATGGCAAGAAATCTGGCTCAATTAAGATTCCGGTATCCATAGGTATACGACTGAATGAGTATGGCACGATTGATATTTGGTGTGAATCAAAAACCACACCGCATCGCTGGCGGCTGGCTTTTCAGGTACGTGAGGACAATATCAAGCAGGAAGAGCATGAGTTTAGCCACTTAGCACAAAAACATACTTTGGATGAGGCTACTATTGAATCAGCAATAGAGCTAATAAGTAAAGCGTTTACGACTCCTGCTGTTAATCATCACGTGAGTGTTATGCCTGAAAACCTGACTAAAAAGCTCTCAGATGTCCTCACGATAGACAAGGCACACTGGCCGCTTACGGCAATACGGCGGATGTGGGATGAGCTTATAAAGCTTAAAGAAACGAGAAAGACTACGCACAAGCACGAGGCACGGTGGCTAAACCTTGCGGGGTTTTTATTAAGGCCGGGCTTTGGTCATCCAGTTGATGAGTGGCGTATAAAGGAGCTTTGGAAGATTTTTTCAGAAGGGGTGGTTTTTTCGCGTGATGGGCAGTGTAAGGCGGAGTGGTGGATATTGTGGCGGAGGGTCGCCGGTGGTATTACTGAAAAAAATCAGGAGATTTTATATAAAAAGCTATTTCAAGTATTGGGGCTTGGTAAATCAAAGCACGCAGGGGTTCGCCTTTCGCACGCTGAGGTGGCTGAGGTGTGGATGCTTGTTGCAAGCCTTGAGCTTTTACAGCCAGAAATTAAAATAACCCTTGGAAATGAGCTTTTAAAGTTAATTGTAAAGGAAAAGACCAGAGTGCAGGGGAATTTCTTGTGGGCTCTTTCGAGGGTAGGAGCGCGTGTGCCTTTTTATGGACCTATTGAAAAAACCATAACTGCTGCACACGTTTCTATATGGATAAAGGAATTATTAAATACTGGCATTTATGTATCCCAAGACTTAGCGTACACAATTACCCAACTAGCCAGAAAAACTGGCGATAGAACTAGAGATATTGACGATGGACTAAGGGAAAAGATTGTGGAGGCATTTGCTTCTGATGAATGGATTCAAACTCTTAATAAAAACCAGAAGGCTAAATACATAAAAGAATTAACAGAGGTGGTTTCATACGAATGGGAAGATGAAAAGGCTGTCTTTGGCGAGTCTCTGCCTGATGGTCTTAGTGTTTGAATAAGCACCTTGAAAATATAGAAGAAAAGGAATAAATGAATGTTAATAGAATATATAAATGAAGCAGTAAAGATAGCAAGGTATAAGAAGTTAGAAGATAATAGTTGGTTTGGGGACATAGCTGGATTGGAAGGTGTCTGGGCAAATAGCAAAACGCTTGAAGACTGTAAAAAAGAGCTTGTTGAAGTATTAGAAGAGTGGCTTATTTTAAAGATTAGGGATAATGACCAAATTCCTGTAATAAATGGTATAGATTTATCTATTAAAGAAGTAGTATTAATGTGAATATAATTTCTATAAAAGATTTAATACGAAAACTAAAACTTTTTGGATTTAGGGGGCCGTTTGCAGGTGGTAAACATCAATTTATGGTTAAAGGGAGCAAAAAACTCCGTATTCCTAATCCACATGGCAGTAATGATATTGGTGCTTATCTTTTTAATGAAATATTGAAACAAGCAGGTATAAGCAAAAAAGAATGGGATATTGAAAAATAGTATATATTTTAGGTAGTACGTAACATTATGGATAGAGGTGATTTCGATTTTTTCTCATTTAAAAGGATTATTCACTAAAACAAAGGACAAAAGTAGCGACGTTGACGCTGAAGCTCTTCGGGTGCTTTTTCGGGCCAGATACCACAATTTTAAGCGTTTACTTAGTGCTAACGCCAAGGCTCTTTTTATAATGAGCGACATAGAAAAGGCGCTTCGCGGTAATGATGTCTTTGGTATGACCTTTATAAAGGCTAAGTGTACGGAAGTCCTTGTAAACGTTTACAGTATTATAAAAAACTTAGATGAGTTAGCGCCTAATAAGTACACTGCCTTATACGATGTATTTTCAGACGTAAAAAAGCAACTGGATATTTTAATTGAAATCAAAAGCACAGTTAAAACAGATAGGGCGGTCATTGGGCTTTCTGAAACTACGTTGGAGTTTTCAGACCACGTTGGCTCTAAGATGGCAAATCTTGGTGAGATCAAATCAAAAACTAACCTATTAGTTCCGGATGGCTTTGTTATTACGTCTTATGCTTACAATAAGTTTTTTGCACATAATGGCTTAGAAAGCGAAATAGGACGGCAATTACAGGTGGTTGAAGAAGATAGTGTAGATGCCATGTATGCTGCTTCATCACGGATACAACAGTTGATAATAAATGCAGTGATGCCCGAAGATATTGAAAGGGAAATCATGAGGGCATATAATGATATAGGGAAAGAGGGGCTTAAGGTGTGCCTCAGAAGTAGTGCACTAGCCGAGGATTCCATGAGGACATCATTTGCCGGGCAGTATTCAACAAAGTTAAACATTACAAAAGACAACATCATTGATTCATATAAAGAAGTTGTGGCAAGCAAGTACAATGTAACGGCGATAACGTATAGGCTTCACAAGGGGATACTTGATGAAGAGGTTGCCATGTGTGTTGGGTGTATGGAGATAATAGATGCGCGCTCTGGTGGCGTACTCTATACGGCAAACCCGATGGACAGCCAAGATGACTCAATTATTATTGATTCTGCATGGGGGCTGCCTAAATCTGTAGTAGATGGTACAGTTGAAACGGATGAGTTTATTGTCTCAAGGACGGCGCCGTTTGAAATAGTTAAGCAGCGAATTGGGTTAAAGGATAACAAGCTTGTGTGCAACGATGGTGAGGGTATAAGGCGGATTAAGATAAGTGAGGAAGAGGGGTATCGCTCAAGTTTAACGGATGATGAGGTCGTTAAGCTTGCAGCGCTTGCCATTGAGCTTGAGACATTGTATGGTTTACCGCTTGATGTGGAGTGGGCTTTTAGATTAGATGGCAGTTTGTATGTGCTTCAGTGTAGGCCGCTAAAGCGTAACCATCGGCGTTTAAATAGGCCAGATGTTGCTCCAGATATTTTGCTGGCTGAGCTGAAGATTGCAGAAGGCGGTATTGGAGCAAGCCCTGGGGCTGCCTTTGGTGAGGTTTTTGTTATAAGGAAAAATGCCGATATGCTAATGTTTCCACCTGGTGCTGTACTTGTTACAAGACAGGCGCTACCGCAGGTGGCAACTTTAATGTCAAAGGCTGCTGCCATTATTACAGAGCAGGGCAGTGCTGTTGGGCATCTGGCAAATGTGGCTCGAGAGTTTCGAGTGCCTGCAATATTTGCACTTCCCGCGGCTATGGAGATTTTTAAAAATGGCGACAGCATAACTGTGGATGCTGATGGGCTTAAGATTTATCGCGGTAAAATTGATAGTATTATAGAAAGTGGGCTAAGAGATGATGAAATAGGCTTTATGAAAGATAGCCCGGTTTATGACATACTTAAAAACGTAGCATCATATATAGTGCCACTTACACTTCTAAACCCTGATGATGTTAGCTTTATAGCTAAAAACTGTAAGAGCCTACATGATATAACACGTTTTTGCCATGAAAATTCGGTAAAGGAGCTTTTTAACTTTGGCAAGGATCACTTTTTTTCCGAACGCTCAAGCAAGCGCCTTAAATGTGGAGCGGCTATGAACTGGTGGTTCATAAATCTTGACGATGGTTTCAAGGAGGACGTTAAGGGCAAGTACGTTCATATAGAAAATCTGGTGTCTGTACCTTTTTTAGCGCTTTGGGAGGGTTTTAATGCCATTTCTTGGCAAGGCCCACCGCCTGTGGATGGCAAGGGCTTTATGTCCATATTACACGAGGCAGCTACTAACACTAACCTTGACCCGGCTATGATGTCTAATTATGCAGATAAAAATTATATTTTGGTATCGAGGCATTTTTGTAGCTTAAGCTCAAGGCTTGGCTTCCATCTAGCAAACGTGGAAGCTCTTGTTGGTGAGCGCCAAGGGGAAAACTACGCCAGCTTCTTTTTTAAGGGAGGGGCTGCTGATTATACAAGGCGGGTGCGACGCGCTATGTTTCTTGCTAGTATCTTGGAAGAGTTTGGCTTTACAACCCAGGTACGAGAGGATGCCTTAAGTGCGCGTGTTGATAAAGAAGATGAGGACTATATGGTAAGACAGTTAAAGATACTTGGTTATCTTCTTATGCACTCCCGCCAGCTTGACATGATAATGACTAATAATCGTTCAGTGGCAAGCTATAAGGAAAAGCTCACAGGGGATATTCAAAAAATAATAAGTCCCATAAATAGTGGTATGAATAGTGGCTTTATAAAACGATAATAAAAAACTAATTAAAAAAAACACTGTAAAGTGTTAAAATACCTCATGAACACCCAAACCATTGAAAGAGAAATAGAACAAGTAATTACTCCTGTGCTCTTAGAGAGTGATTTTGACCTTACTGAGATTATCAACGGAGTTAAACTTATGTCCCCAAGTCCTTATGCTAAACACCAAAATGTTAGTATGAGTTTAATTACAAAAATAGTATTACACTTGGAAAAAAACAAGGTTGGAAAATTATACCACCCTCCTTTAGATGTAATCTTTGAAGATAATTTTAATCGTTTACAACCAGACCTTTTATTTATTAAAAAAGAAAATATGGCTATCTTTCAAGACTGGGTACGTGGCATACCTGATATGGTTTGTGAGATTATATCTAAAGGAACTTATCATAAAGATACTGAAACCAAAAGGGCTATTTACGAACGTTACCAAGTTCCGGAATACTGGATTGTCATACCTGAGCTTGAAATAATAGAGATACTAACTATTAAAAAAGAAAAATACACTGTCTTTTCCTATGCCGAAACAGAAGGGATAGTTACCTCAAAAGTTATTGAAGGGCTTAAGATTGATATAAAAGATGTGTTTGAAGATTGAAAATAAGTAAGTATTCCAAACTATATTAGATTTGCACATCATTATTAAAAATGATAAGGAAACAGTTAAGGAAAGTTTTTCAAAAAATTATGCTCAAATGCTTAAGCTAAAACATCCACGCCTTACGTTTAAAATCAGCGGTGGCTTTGCTATTGTCTTAGTGTTGTGTGTGGCAATAGCGTTAATTGGCATAAATGTAATAAATAAGGCGTTAGTAAACGTAAATAATGCCGATGATGTTAACCGCTTGATAAAAAATATAGAAAAGGCACGGATGGAGGAAAAAAATTACATAATCCGCCATGATACTAAGTACGTTGCAAGCGTATTAGATATTACAAAGCTTATGGAGCACCAGTTGAGGGCGATACTTAACCGCCTTACTGATGATGGACAAAAAACACGTTTAAGACAAATTATTAGCTCCATTGAAAACTATAAAGAGGCTTTTATTAGGTACGCTAATTTGTACGAAAGAAAACTATCTCTTGACATGGAACTTGCTAATTCAGCAGATAGTTTTGAAGATTTCCCGTTGATTTTTGAAAAAGAGGAAGCATTAAAACTTTTAAAAGAGGCTCAAAAGGATAGCATTTTATATATAACTACGAAAAAGTTAGACAGTGGCCACAATGCCCTTAGTAAACTAAAGGCTATAGTTGTGCTTTTAAAAGATAATTACGCCCCTAATGCGCTTAAGGTTATTGAGTTGGCTAAGCGTTATAGCATGTTGCTTGATAACTCCATTCAACTAACCCTTGAACTTGAGCAAGCAGAGCACAATATGGTTGGCATTGCAAGGATTGTTGAAAATGGCTGTGTGAACATCTATGGTGAGCTAAAGGATAGTATGTTTGGCTATATGAAAATTGCCAAAAATTTGATAATATATAAAACCTTTGTCGTTGTAGCTATAGGAATATTTATATCCTACGGGGCTACAAGGGTTATAATAAAACACTTAGATACAAACCTACACCACATAGTGGCAACGGAAAAGTTAGCCTCAATCGGGCGGCTTGCTGCTGGCGTTGCCCACGAGGTGAATAACCCAATTACAAACCTGTCCTTAAATGTCGAAATATTAAAAGAAGACCTCGCCGCCATAACAGATGATGACAATATAAGGAAACGCATTGAGAAAATGGAACAAGACATAGACCGAGTATCTACGATAACGAAGGAGTTACTACAGTTTTCGCACCCAGACGGTGAGCGGTTTGTTGAGATAAATATAAATAGCATAATAAATAGTGTGCTGCTACTTATGTACAATAAATTAAAGGATTTTACCGTACATCTATTCCTTGCAGAAGTGCCTGATATTTATGGTAATCCGATAAAGCTTGAGCAGGTTTTAATAAATGTGCTTACGAATTCGATAGAGGCTATGAAGGAAAAAAAGGATATTTATATATCAACATTTGCCAATAAGGATATAGTCAGCGTTGAGGTAAGGGATACCGGTAGTGGAATCCCAGAAAAATACCTTGCTAAAGTATTTGAAGCATTTTTTACCACAAAGGAAATAGGTATTGGCACAGGCCTTGGGTTATCTATAGCATATAGCATAATAGTGCGGCATAATGGTACGATTGATGTTTACAGCAAGGAAAATAAGGGTACAACAGTGGTAATAAAATTACCGGTAGCTCAGTGATGAAAGATTATAAAATCTTGGTGGTTGATGACGATGTGGATTTATGCGGTACAATCAAGGAAGTGCTGCAAAGGGCAGGCTACCATACGGATATTGCGCATAATGGTATGTTGGCTATTGAAAAGGTAAATACGGCGGACTTTGATATGGTGTTACTTGATCTAATAATGCCGGGGATTAAGGGTATGGACTTACTTACTGAGCTAAGACGAATACGACCAAAGGTCAAGGTAATCATGATAACGGCTTTTGCAACTATAGATAATGCAGTTGAGGCTATAAAAAAAGGTGCAGTTGAATATATATCAAAACCATTTAAAACCAATGAGTTGCTTACCATAGTAAATAGGATATTTGAAGAGCTGAGTTTTGAGCAAAATATTAATAAACGTACCGATATTGACTCCACACTAAGCTCAATATCCAATTATATCAGAAGGGGCATTATAAAATTATTATATACATATAAAGCCATGCGATTTATGGAAATCGTCAGGGAAATAAACGTGGATGACCACCGTAAGGTTGTCTTTCATTTGAAGGTTTTGAAGGATGCAGGGTTGATTGAGCAAAATAAAGATAAACTCTACCTATTGACAAAAGAAGGCGAGGTTATGTTTAACAGTTTAAATATATTTGAAAGTTATTTAATGGGAAAGAAAAAATAAATAAAAAAACACGTAATAGTTCAGCCTACTTTGTCATTGCGAGCGCAGCGAAGCAATCTCTCTTTAGTAAAAGACGGGATTGAGGGAGGTGCGCCTCCGCACCCTTCGTCGCTTACGCTCCTCGCAATGACGAGACAGGGGGCTGAACTATTACAAAAACACCAAAATCTACTATAATTTCGCCCCTCCTCTGTTATTGCAAGCGTAGCTACGGGTGTGTAGACACACCTCCTGTACACGGTGCGGAAGTATATCTCATAGTTATCTTCCGCACCAAAAATTGCCAAATCTCTTAAAATCTATCAATTTGCCCAGATGTAAGCACCCATATGTTTGCACCAGCAAATGGGCTTAGGCTGTACAAAACTGCATCTTCCCTATTTATAGCGTTATTGTTTATGCCAATTATATCAGTTTGGCCATCTCCATTTATATCATACCCTATTACTTTAGTCAGTTGGCCTAAAATTGCTGTCCATTGACTATCATTAGCCTTTTTATAATATACAGCATTATTGGTTGTAAAGTTATTAAGACCTATTAAGGTATAATTGTCGCTACCTTTCCCTACAGCTAACGTTGAAAGCATACCGTCTATTTTATTCCACTGTAAGTTATTGCTGGTATTTAGTATTTGCCAAATGGAGCCGTTATCGTCATTATTTATACCAACAATATCGAGCTTACTATCATTGTTAATGTCTGCAATAGATAGCGAGGTGAGGTTACCATTCATAGATTGCCATTGTGGCGGGTTAGCTGTTATATTGTTTGTTAACCATACGGAGTTTTTTAGTTCATCTGCCCCTTGCCCATTAATCCCGGTAACGTCAAGGGTACCGTCTTTGTCAATATCCGCTATACTTAGAGTTGTTAGGTTACCTTGTGCTAATGTCCATGATGGGTTATTGGCAGTTGGGTTTGTGCAATAGTATATCTTGCCATCAATTGTGCCGATTATATCTGGGTTACCATCGTTATTAATATCACCAACTGTTAAGCTATTAAGTTGACCTTGAAGCCAATACCATGTTTGCCCCCGGTCATTCGTATAGTAAACCTCGTTTTCGTATATGCCAATTATGTCATCTTTGCCGTCGTTATCAAGCTCACGCACTGTTATAAAAGATAAAATGCCGGAGATAGTGTGCCACGTTGCAAAGTTACTAGTGTAGTAGATTGCTCCATCATTTGTTAAACCAAAGAGCTCGTTTTGTCCATTTCCGTCTGTGTCCCCAATATTTAATGGCAATGTGGGGTCAAAGGCCTTTGGTGTTGGAATTGTTGTGGGGGTTAGTGTAAGTGTAGGTGTGGGCGTTGAGGTAGGAGTTGAAGTTGGGGTTATTGTTGGTGTAGGGGTTGGTTCTGTCGTTGGTGTGGATGTGGGTGTTGCAGTTGTTGTCGGATTTGCCGTGGGGGTTACAATTACTACCGACGTTGGTTCTGGTAATGGTTGAGTAACAGCAGGCTCACCGCTACCACCACTACTTCCACTATCAGAGGTTGAAAAAGTTGCTGTTACTGTCTTATTAGAAGATATGCTCGTAATAGAGCAAGTAGCGGTTGTTGTTGCGTTACCAGATGTGGCACTACAGTTGCCAGACCAGCTGACAGTTGTGCCAGTGTTGGCGCTTGCTTGGAGGGTTAAGCTTGTACCATAATCAAGGCTTTCTGACGTTGTACCACTTAATGAGGTACCATTCCAAGTGGCATTTATGTTGCTGCTGCCGGAGGTTTCATCTATAGTACCACCATTAACTCCTGAGCCTACCACTGTTATTGTATATGTAGCAGTTGAAAAAGTTGCTGTTACCGTCTTATCAGAAGATATACTGGTAATAGAACATGTGGCAGTTGTTGTTGCATTATCTGATACGCTGCTACAGTTGCCAGACCAACTGACAGTTGCACCAGTGTTTGCACTTGCTGTTAAGGTGTGGTTTGTTTCATAACCTACGTTTTCAGAGACTGTGCCACTTAACGTAGTACCGTTCCACGCTGCATTAATTGCCCCATCTCCCAATGTCTCCACTATAGTGCCACCATTTACACCCGAACCTTGTAGGGTTATTGTTTCGTAATCTGTTACTTTTGAAACAACTATATCATCCCCGCTAGTATAATCCCTAATGGGTGCGCTCCAATTGGCACTGCTATGACCTGCCACATAAACATTGCCGCTGCCATCAGACGTTATTCCCCTACCGTAATCGCCGCCCGAGCCACCTAAAAACGTGTGCCGTATCAAAGCGCCATCGCTTGTAAGCTTTGCAGCAACTATGTCTTGCCAGGCATTATAAGCCCTAATAGGTGTGCCCCAATTGGCAGCGCTATAACCTGTTACATAAACATTACCACTGCCATCAGGTGTTATTCCATAACCATCATCAGTATTCGAGCCGCCTAAAAACGTGTGCCATATCAAAGCGCCATCGCTTGTAAGCTTTGCAGCAACTATGTCTTGCCAGGCATTATAAGCCCTAATAGGTGTGTCCCAATTGGCAGCGCTATAACCTGTTACATAAACATTACCGCTGCTATCAGATGTTATTCCTCTACCGTAATCAGTATTCGAGCCGCCTAAAAAGGTGTTCCAGTTCAAAGCGCCATCACTTGTAAGTTTTGCTACAAGTATATCCTCATTACTGGTATAAGCCCTGAGAGGTGAGCCCCAAGTGGCAGTGCTAACACCTATTACATAAACGTTGCCGCTGCCATCTGGCGTTATTCCTCTACCATAATCAGTATTCGAGCCGCCTAAAAAGGTGTTCCAGTTCAAAGCGCCATCGGTTGTAAGTTTTGCAGCAACTATATCACCGTTACTAGTATAAGCCCTGAGAGGTGAGCCCCAAGTGGCTCCGCTATAGCCTGTTACGTAGACATTTCCACTGCCATCAGATGTTATTCCATAACCATCATCACTACCCGAGCCGCCTAAAAAGGTGTTCCAGTTCAAAGCGCCATCGGTTGTAAGTTTTGCAGCAACTATATCACCGATACTAGTATAAGCCCTGAGAGGTGAGCCCCAAGTGGCTCCGCTATAGCCTGTTACGTAGACATTTCCACTGCCGTCATATGTTATTCCTCTACCATAATCAGTTCCTGAGCCGCCCAAAAAAGTGTGCCAAGTTAAAGACCCATCGGTTGTAAGTTTTGCTACAAATATGTCATCGTTACTGGTATAAGCCCTAACAGGTGAACCCCAATTTGCCCCACCATAGCCTGTTACATAAACGTTACCACTGCCGTCAAAGGCTATTCCTTGACCATATTCATATCCCGAGCCACCCAAAAAGGTATTCCAACTCAACGTGGGGTCTATTATTAAAGGGTATTCTTGGTTATATTTAGCTACTTTAAAACCTACTTCATTTTTGCTAAAGAGGATATAGCTTATATCTACTAGCACTTTCTTGCCTTGTATTTCCTGCCATGCTATGGGGGCTGTTTCTTTCATAATACCGGTTTTGAATTTTAAAACCAAATTGCCGCCTCTATCAAGCTCAACCGGTACGTTATACCTTAAACGAATTTGTCCTGGTCCTCCGTACTTGCCAGACTTGGGGTTTACATAATAAGAGCTTATCATTATGGCGTCATTAACGTTTTCATATGTTAGCGTTATTGCGTTCCATAAATTTTCATATTTAACTTTAGTTAACGGTAATGCCTGTCCATTTTGATTGACAACCCCTCCTTCAGATATTGGCAATACATCCCTTGCTTTCACAAATTCTACTTTCAATACATGGTCCTTTGATGCCGTATATACCTGCTTAACTCCAAATCCTATAACGTGGCTGCCTGATGTAAACTTGATAAGATTGTCAGTACCTTGCCCCAAGGCTGTTGAAGCTAATAATTGGCTACCATTATTAAATCCAACAGCATTTAGCATAATAAAAGCTATAAGGATGAGCAAACACATGTTTAATATTATGCCACTTCTACATTTTTTCATCATAACCTTCATGCTATTTAACTTTGCCTCCATTTTTAGAAATATTAAATTTTTCATAGTTCAACGATTACTTTGTTATTGTAACAATTATGTAACAGTTGTTAAGCAATCTCTATATTAAAAAGTGAAAAGTGAAATTCTTAGAAATAAATACCTCCACCCTTTTATTGCTAACACCATATTTTCATGACAATATTGTAGAATAAAATATGATATTATTATTAAATCTTAATGATTATAAAAAAATCAAGACAACATAGTAATTATTAATGGGTAATGGTTAAATCTTATGTGCTTGCTGTCTTATAAGCATAGCACAGCGCTCTGTCTGCTAAAAAAGGTACGCTCATATAAGGCTATGGAAAACCTTTACTATTGGGGGATTTCTTTTTCCCTACTACATACTTATCAATACTACTTTCTACATAGGTATGGAACAAATTGGTTGACTATGAATCTACCGCTATGATGTTTAGAATTACATTATCTTCTGTCTAAAGTTCTATATTGTATAGCTTCGGCCACATGGTGGCTTTCTATTAATTGTGAATCTTCAATATCGGCTATTGTACGCGATACTTTTATAATGCGCATATATGCGCGTGCTGATAGTGATAGTTTTTCCATAGCTATATTAAGTAAAGCGGTGGCTTCTTGTGATAGTATGCAGAGTTTTCTTATGTGTTGAGTGTTCATTTGGCCGTTTCTGTAGATTTTATCTGTTTGAAACCTTTTTTGTTGGATTAATTGTGCCTTTAAGACGCGTTTTCTGATAGTATGGGAGGGTTCGCCATTATATGTAGAGGAGAGGTCTTTGTATGGTACTGCGGGGACGTCTACGTGTATGTCTATTCTATCAAAAAGAGGTCCTGATATGCGGTTTTTATATTTTTGAATTTGTGTCGGTGTGCAAACGCAGGAGTGTTTAGGGTCTCGGTGATAGCCGCATGGACAGGGGTTCATGGCTGATACGAGCATGAATGAGGCTGGGTATTTTATAGATGCAGCGGCTCTTGCTATGTGGACCTCACCGTTTTCAAGTGGTTGTCTTAGTACTTCTATGACGTTTCGTTTAAATTCAGGCAGCTCATCTAAAAAAAGTACTCCGTTATGTGAGAGAGAAACCTCCCCGGGTTTAGGCACTTGGCCACCTCCAATTAGTGCTATGTCTGATATTGTGTGGTGGGGGTTTCTAAATGGGCGTTTTGTTATTAGGGCGTTGTTGCTTTTAATAAGGCCTGCAACACTATGGATTTTGGTGGTTTCTATGGATTCGTCAAAGGTCATAGGTGGCAGTATGGAAGGGATGCGTTTAGCAAGCATAGTTTTTCCTGAGCCGGGGGGGCCTATCATTAGTATGTTGTGGCCGCCTGCGGCTGATACCTCTATGGCGCGTTTAACATGTTCTTGCCCTTTGACGTCTGCAAAGTCTTCTTCGTATTCATAGGTTACGGTGGTTTGATTGGGGGTGGGGCTTATGGTTGGTGTAAGTTGTTGTTTGCCGGCAAGGAATTCAACAGCAGTTGTTAGTGTGTTTATAGCGTAGACGGAGATATTATTGACGACGGAGGCTTCTTGACCGTTTTCGTACGGAAGGATGATGTTTTTTATATGTGTGAGTTGTTTTGCAAGTATTGCCATTGAAAGGCAGCCTTTAATGGGTCGTATGGTGCCATTTAGTGAAAGTTCGCCGGATATGATGAAGTTTTTAATGGATTCTTGTGATATGATTTCTTCACAAATAAGTATAGCTATAGCTATGGGAAGGTCAAAGGCAGCACCTTCTTTTTTAAGGGCTGCTGGGGCTAGGTTTACTGTTATTGGGCGCAGTGGAAATGCAAACCCTATGTTTTTAAGTGCTGCTCGCACCCTTTCTCTGCTTTCTTTTACGGAGGCATCCGGTAAGCCTACGATTGAAAAGTGTGGGACACCGTTTGTTTGTATATCCACTTCAACGTCTACTGGGTAGGCATCTACACCTATTATAGCGGCACTTAATACTTTTGCAAGCATAGTGTATAAATTATATAAAATTTCGGATAATAATGTATTATAAAATTAAGTAGGAAAAATATATGGCAAAGTAAAAGAAAAAACTTGACAAAGAATCGTATTTTATATAAAATATAAACGTGTAGCCGAGACACCTGGAGGGGTGAGGTAGGTTACACCAATTAGAAGGAAGGTTGAGACCTTTATGTGCACTAAAAAGCGAAAAGGGGTTTTCTCCATGGAAGGAAACTCCTTTTTGTTATAGTGGATTGTGAATAATGTTTCTGTTTTTAAACTCTCTTTTGTGATTATCATCTATATGGAATAAGTCTTTTGGACTCTTACCTTTATAAATTTTACTATACGTATATGCTATTATGTCAGCAAGTTGTATCATAAATGAGGATTTAGAGTTTACAAAAATGGGGTCTTCAATTATGCCACTAAATGGAATTTGATTGGTTGCATTAGTTTTTCTGGAAAAATTTCTAACTATTCTTCTTACATATTTTTCATGATTTTTGTCATAATAAATTAATCCATTTTGTTGAATACCTGTTTGAAGTGATTTGTTAATCAAATACTCTTCATATGAATCAAGATAGGTGTTCCAACAATATTCTAAAAATTCTATATTTAGTTTTTCTATTATTTTCTTATTAGGAGTATGGGTATCTAGTTTTTTTTCTTTTAAAAACTTTTCTTTTGATTTTATCAACACAAAAAATTTAACATTGTTACTAAAGAGTAAAGTAATTATTCTTAAATAAATGTCTTTTAGATAACCCTTGCTTAATTTTACATTATAAAAATCCCCTGTATGTTGAAAAATATGTTCCCCTTTAAGTTCCTCAATATTCGTTCCGATATCTTTTACTATGTCCTGTTTTATTTTAATAAATCCAAGATTTAATTGTTTCCATTGGCAACTTTCAATAGACAACCCTGATATAATATACAGTGGCGAGCTTCCATGTCGTACACCATTGTCGCCTGATTCGTCAATATATATAATTTCCATTAAAAGACCTCCGTAATGTTACTACGCATATGCCGTCTAACATTATACAAAATGTCGGATAATATTGTATTATAAAATTAAGGAGGAAGGCAGTATGGCGCGATTAGCTGATGGTACTATTATTGATGTTAGTGGTGAGCCTGCTATGTTTGAACATGGTGGGAGGGTGTACGTAATTGGCTGGGGTTGGTTTGTGGAGGTTAGTGGGAAAGAAGAGGCTGAATTAGTTATCAAGAGGATATTGGATGAGCCAAGGTGTGCTTTAGAAAGTAAAGTATTTTAGTTTTTGACCGAATATTATAAGCATAATGATTAACAAGGATAAACCAAAGAAAGAAGAGGGAATGGTTGCAAAGACTGTCGAGAAGGTGAATCTGAAAAGACAGGAGAGGCAGTTGGTAACGGTTATGTTGACGGACTTTGTGGGGTCTACCACGTTTGCTGAGCGTGTTGGCGATGTGGAGAGCCGTATAGTGTTTAAGCGCCAAAATGCTATGATAGAGGGCGTGGTTAAAAAAAGCGGTGGCGTTTTTGTAAAGTCTGTGGGGGAGGCAACACTTTCGTATTTTCGGGATGCGCAGAAGGCGTTGGGGACGGCTATTGATATACAAAAGGAGATGGAGTCGTTTAACAATACTCACAAGTTGAAGTTTCCTTTGCATGTGCGTATTGGTATGCACACGGGTGAGGTTTTAATAGAAAGTAATGATGTTTTTGGTGATGTGGTTAATGTAGCTGCGAGGTTTGAAACTTTAGCGGAGGCGGGGGATATTTATTTATCTGATATTACGTATCATTCACTATCGGCGTCAAATACCATAATGTGTACATTTGTGCGTACTACACAGTTAAAAGGTAAAAAGGATACTTTTAATATATATAAAGCCAACTATAAAGGAGAAACACTTGACTTTGGAGGCGATTTTATTGACTTTTTAGGTGGCAGCGGTAGCGGCAGTGCAATGGATGCTATGGAGTTGCCAGAGGCTGGCTATGAGTCCAAAAAGCGGGATACTATAGATAGGCTACACCTTAGAATGAACAGAAACAGTGATTTCCCAGCCTTTACGCGCACTATTAATGTATTTAGCAAGTTGCCGGCAAAGGCGGATTTTGATGAAATCTCTATAGCGGATTTGACGAATAATGTGTTGAATGATTTTGCCTTGACAAATAAGCTCCTAAAAATGGTAAATACGGCTTTTTATGCTCAATACGGTGGTAAGGTCTCCACAGTGTCGCGGGCGGTTATGCTTGTTGGGTTTAAGCAAGTAAGGAATTTGGCATTATCCTTATTGCTTTTAGAGCAAATGCAAGACAAAAATATAGCCGAGGAGCTTCGAAATCTGATAATAAACTCCTACGTTAGTGGTGTTATAGCGAAGGACTTGGCTAAACGTGTTGGTAATCTAAATGAAGAAGAGGCGTTTATATGTTCAATTTTTACGGATTTGGGCAGGACGCTTGTGGCCTTTTATTTACCGGAGGATTACCGCGAAGTGGCAGAGTTGATGGTAACTGGGGACGTTGATATTGATGATGGGTCGCGTCAGGTGCTTGGCATTTCTTATGAGGATTTAGGGATTGCTATAGCGAGGGAGTGGAATATTCCAGACGTTATTATTGATAGTATGCAAAAACTAAAGGTTGCTAAGGCTGTGAGGCCAATGTCTGAAAATGATCGGTTAAGGCATATAGCTACTTTTTCATATTCATTGTGTGCCATTTTGGTTGATGACAAGAAAGACCAAAAGACTAAGGAGAAGGATGTTAAGGTTTTAAAAAGGAAATATGAAGATAGTTTTATTATTACAGACAATGATGTATCGAAACTAATTGGCGCCTTAATTGTGGATTTAGACACTTATTCAAAGGTGTTTACTACAAAATTATCTCAAGAGCCTTTTTTTATAAGAATAAGCAAATATCTGGAAAATTCAGCCGAGTATACTACTGAGCAGGATAAACCTGTGGTTAGTGAAAATAAACTGGATGAGGGGATGCAGGAGCATGAGGATATTATTGTTACTGATAAGAAGGGGGTTATTGAGACAAAACAGGTAGTGTATACATCTTTGGATGATATACTGCAAAAGGGAGTGTTTGATGTCATGAGCTCTCTTTTAGAGGATTATACTATAAATGATATTTTACAAATTATACTGGAAATTATTTATCGTGGAATGGAATTTTTTAGGACGGTTATTTGTATAAGAAATGCACGCACAAATGTTATGGAGGCACGTTTTGGCTTTGGACCGGATGTAGATAAAATAACGAAGGACTTTCGTTTTCGTATTGAAGAGGATGCTGATATTTTTAACATTGCACTGCGGAAAAACACTGAAATAGTTGTTACAAACATTAATGCCCCGGATATAAAGGCAAAGATACCTTTGTGGTATCGAAGGGCTGTTAATGCTCAAACCTTTATACTCTTACCCATTGTTGTTAATAGTTTACCCATTGGAATTATATATGCAGATAAGATTTATTCAAGTGAAATAGTTATACCCAAGCACCAACTATGGTATCTTAAAACACTACGAATGCAGGCTATTTTAGCCTTCAAACAGAAGATTTAACCCAAGGATTTTTTGGATAATTTATTAAGGATGAATTTATTACTTGACTTAAATGATTCCTTTTTTGTAATCTTTCTAATATGAAAAAGATTATTATATTAATAGTATTATTATTTGTAGTAACCGTACCGTTTGACGGGTTGGCCTTAATATACCGTACTATGAACAATAGTGGTACAGAGGTGAACTCTGGTGTATTAGTTAATGAGTCTACGTCGTATCATAAGGACAGAGACGGTGAGAGGAACTTATTATTTAATAATATGGTAAATTGGATGGAGCCTCGCCGGTTTTATTATTTTGAGGGGTTTGATTCAAGTCTTGTGGTAAATAGCTCGATACTGGAGTTAATAAATTATCAGGCAGATGAGGCAGCTGTGGCTACTATTGAGGAGTTTCTTAGTATATACTCACAAAGGCAGAGGTCGGTTAGCACGCTGTTGACTAAGGCAGATGAGTATATACCGGTGATACAGGATATTTTGATTAAAAATGGTTTGCCGGCAGACCTAGCGTATTTGCCTATTATAGAAAGTGGATACAATGTAAATGCTATATCACCAAAGGATGCCGTGGGACCGTGGCAATTTATCGCAGCAACTGCCAAACGGTTTGATTTAAAAATAGACCGTTGGGTTGACGAGCGAAGGGACCCTATTAAATCTACAGAGGCGGCATCGAGGTATTTAAGTTATCTGTATGAGAGGTTTGGGTCGTGGGATTTGGCCTTAGCATCGTACAACGCTGGGGAGGGCGCTATTGAGCGTGCCATTGATAGGAGTAACACTGAAAATTTCTGGGAAATTTCCCAGTCAAGTCATATCACAAAAGAAACTAAAGATTATGTCCCGAAGTTTATAGCAGTTACGGAGATAGCACAAGAGCCGGAAAAGTACGGGATAGAGAAAAATAGTGAAAACGGTGCTAATGGTATAGATGGCAGGCAAGAAAATGGTGTTTTCGATTATGATACAGTTACGGTAGCGCCGCCGGCGACGTTGACTTTTATTGCTAAAACGGTTAACACTACCGTGCAGAAGATTAAAGAGCTTAATCCGGAACTCAAGCAAGACTGTATACCACCTGATGTGGATAGCTATGAGCTTAAAATCCCTATCGGGCAAAAATATGTCTTCTTGTCTGTTTACAATAGTACTATTCCGTATAAAAGAAATCTTGGTGCTGAAGGCAGCTCCGCTGTTGTAGAAAAAGACCCTGTAGAAAGCAATTCTAATGATAAAATCGCTGAAGATAAAGAGGTTGATAATAACAACAAGCGTTCGGTAGAGTCTAAGCGTATAGAAATTAATAATGAAGTTAATAGTGATAACGAAGACAGCGAGGGGCAAAGCGTACTTAATGCTATACGTATAGAAAAGGAACAGCAGGTGGCTGACGTTAAATCTCATCAAATCAAGGATGTAAATACAAACAATGAAGTGGTAGGGCAGGAGAGGGAGCTTGCAATTAAAAGCAGCGCTGTGGTGGACAAAGAAAAAAAGGTTGTTGAAAATAAAGTCAGTGATAAACGTCATATTGTTAATACAAGCAAAGCTGGTAGGAAATTGGATGATGATAAGGTGTTAACGCTGGCTAAATATGAACCAATTAGGCCATCAAAGAGGCTTAGTAGGAGTTTTAATAATAGTAGCAGTAAAAAAGATGTAACGGAAGATAAAGATACTGCTATTAATAAAGCAAAGAGTAGTGTTAATAAAGGTAAATCTGAATCAGTTGAATCAAAGACTGAAGTAAAAGGTGCAGTAAAAAAAGACAAGCAAAGTGATGTTACTAAAGATAAATCAAGCGTTAGTGCTAGTAAACGTGATGAAATAGTAAAGGTGGCTTCAAAGGGTAGTTCTATTAATAGCGCAGATGTGGCTAATACTTCTACTAATATTAATAAAATAGTGTCTAAAACGGCTGGAGCTGCCGCTAATAGGAGCAAGGTTTCAGAAAAGTTAGACGTAAAAGGTGTCTCTGGTGTATCGAAGGTGGTTGTGGATACACAAAAGGTGGTTGACAAAGAAAAGGGTATTTTAAAGAATGTCTTGCAAGGTAAAACTGCTAAAGCTTCAAAAGAGGTTTTACCGAAAGATGCTTTAAAGGTAGCTAAGAAAACTGATGTAGTGGTATCTGCGGATTTAACAAAGAAGGCTAAAAGCAGTACAAAGGATTTTTCAGTAGCATCAGTGGCATCTATAGATAAGAGTTCAAAAAGTAAGACACCTGCTAAAAAGAAATAGCAGTTACCGTATCACCATTAAAGAAGCACTTATAATAAAGACTATAAACTACCGAGTGTTAAGTGATAAAGATATTTTGTCCTAAATGTGAAAAGCAGGTTGGCTCTGTAAGGTCTGCAATGATTCCTGAAAAGGGCGGCCTTGTGACTTGTCCTGAATGTGCCGTAAAGATTTTGGTTAAAAAAGATGGCGTCAAAGATGGTGTCAAAAATGGTGTTATTGAGGGGATTTGGAAAAAAACATTTAGCATTGAAAAACTGTTTAGTGAAATTATCCTAAAGAGAGAGCTGGTAGATATACTGCCTACTGATTTTAATAAAAAAAAATGCTGTGTCGTAAAAAAGTTATCAAAGAAAAGCCCGGCATCTTTTTTAGAAATACAAGAAGGCGATCTGTTATTTATGGTTAATGATAATTTTGCCTCCACTATAGATTTAAATGCCCTTGACAATGATAGCACTGATACGATTAAAAGCGTTTTTTATTTAATTAATAAAAAACAACAACTTCGTATTGAAACCAAAAGTCTACTGCTTGGCCTTAAGCTTGTACGTAGTGATGAGGCAATAGAGGCAGAGTTTGCTAATAGAAGGGCTAGTATAGATGAGCTAGTAAAACTTTGGGAAAATGGTAATTGGCGACTTTTAAATAAACTATCAACAGTGCTTATGACAAAAGGGAAAGGGGTTTTAGCAAGATATACTTATAAACTGACAAATGATACGCCGGCTATTCTTTTGAATGGGGCTGCTTTATATGAGCTTGGGAAAAAACAAAAGGGTATTTATCTTATAAAAAAATATATGGATAAGTACGTCCATAAATGGCCAACTAACTATAACGCCATAGGATTATATTATTACGGTCTATCAGCCTATGAAACTGGCGATACCACAGGTGCCATTAGCTCATTTTGTAAAGCCTATGAAGTCTATCCTTATGAACCAATAGTGCAGAAAATAAAATCCTTAACGGAGTATTTTTGTTTTCCTTTAAAGAGCTGGCAGTTAAAACAGTTTCCTGTGGACTATACATTGAAGATTCTATCAGGTACTGGAGTGCAGCCTAATGGTGAGTCGGTTTCGTTGAAAGAAAGGCTTAACTCAATGAACGAGCGCCAAATATTTGCCCTGTGTCTGCTTTCAAATAGCAGAGGGGATAGCATATATAATGAGTTTGTTAGCGTTTACAGGCGGTATGTTAGAATGATGGGAGAGGGCCTCTGGGCTGGTTTACATGTGATTACAAAGGAGCCAGAAAAAAGGTTTGACCGCCCCTATTGGTATATCTTTGAAGAAAAGGCTATAGAGGAAAATCTGAATTTATCGGTTTTATACGATATTGAAGGTACGGTTATAAATAAAATAAATCCTCAACAAACCCCTTATATTTTTTTGCTAAATAATAAAGGGACAATTATACATGAAGGTTGCTTTGATGATGTGGAGTTTTGGGACATCTTTGCTCAAAGAGAATAAATGAAGGAAAACTGAAAAAATATTTGCAAAGTGTTTTAAGGAAAGAGAAGAGCGGGGGAAAACCCTTTTAGATAAAAAGGGTGCGGAGGCGCATCTCCCTGTTATTCCCCCGCCCCCTTTTTCCTAAAACTTTTAGCGTGCAATCTATTCAGTTATGCTTGTTATCTTTTCCTATATTTTAATGCAAATTTCCTTTCAAGGGGTTTCACCTTTGAACCCCAACAGCATTATATTCATGAAGTATAATAAAAATGTATCTAAGAAACTCAATATTACCTAAGTGCTTAATATTTTAGCAATTAACCATAATTTAAAAATTTTTTACCATCTGAAAAAAAACTTGATAATAATTGTCCTAAAATGATAACATGAATTAAAATATACAGAAAAAAATGTTTAAACAGTTTAGAGACATAGGTATAAAACTTACCCCGCAGAGGATGGTTATTGCTAATCTGTTGACGAACAATAGTACCCACCCTTCGGCAGAGGATATATATCATGCTGCTTTGGAACAAATACCGGGTATGTCTTTTGCTACGGTTTATAATACGCTTGAGATTTTTAAAGAAAAAGGTGCTATCCGTGAACTAAACATAGACCCAGAGAGGAAAAGATATGACCCAGATACTTCCAATCATCATCATCTGATATGTGTGAAATGTGGAAAGATTATTGATGTATTTGATGGTGTAGATGTTAATGTGGTAAATGATACCATATCTGAGTTTAAAATAGCAGAAGTGCATGTTGAGTTTTATGGTGTTTGTAACTCCTGTGAGAAGAAAAACAATAAAGAGTAATTGGTAATACATACCCTGTTTTTTATAAAAATAAGGAGGGATAAATAATATGGCAGTGTTTAAATGTGAAAAGTGTGGAGCTGAAAAGGAAGGCAGATGTAAGCCACAAAAATGCCCTAAGTGTGGTGAAAAGGGAACTATGAAGAAGGAAGAGGGGTAAGAGCCGATGGTGAGTGAGGTAAAAAACGAATCAGATATGTACGTGTGCGGTATGTGCGGTTATATATATAATCCTGCCAAAGGCGATAAAAAGCAAAATGTCCCAAAAGGGGTTGTCTTTGCTGACCTGCCAGATGGTTGGGTGTGTCCGCTGTGTGGGGTTGGTAAGTCAAGATTTACAGCGATGTTGTAGTGGGTTTCAAACAGAAGGTGGTTATGATATGTATATTGCGGAGGGTGTCATTTACATAGTAAATAATATAGTTTTTTGTTTGGTAAGGAGGCAGGGATTATGTGTATGGAATATAAGTTTAAATGTAAGTGTGGGGCAGAAGAGGTAAGTGTTAATTTTAAAAATGAGATAATGCCTCCAGAGCTTTTAATAGGTCTTTACTGTCCGAGGTGTTCACAGGATGTAACCTTTGAGCCGCAGACTATGGTTAAGGATAACGGTTGGATTATGGAATATGAAATGGATGTCGCCCGTTTAATGGCAAAAAATTTGCCCGCTGACATAATAGTACGGCTTTCGCCAGAGCTTATATTTGATGAGGACTATTGCTCGTGGAGGGGGATTTATCCCGGGGATCACATAGACAGCCTTAAAGAAAAGGAACAGATTCTTGCTATTGCCAAAGTGGACCCAAGACGCTACCTTGAGGAGATTAAGCATTGGGCTAATAATAGAATGGATAAATTAAGAAAAGAGGGATGGAGGAAGGCTCATGAGCGAGTCGCCGTTTAAGGAAAAGCCACCATGCAGTATAAAACAAGCAGTACCATCAGAGATTGTGTGTTCAAGCTGCGGGTATGTTAATGAGGTATGGAGTGATGATGAAAATCCTACGTGCAGGCAGTGCAACACCCCTCTAAAGAAGCTCTAATGTGTAAATTTGAAGTGTTTAGCGTAGCTAAAGCTTCAGGTTTTTTAACAGCAGCCTTGCTGATATAGTTTTGTTTATAGCTAATTTTAACTTACAGTATAAGAAAAGTTATTTTTTGTGCTAATGAATATAGTGCAGCAGTTTTTTTTGCTTTAAAAAATGATAGAAAAATATTTTGTGGGTAGGGAGTTAAGGATGAATGTAATAGAGATAAAGCCAGATATTTTTTGGGTTGGGGCTGCTGATTGGGCTGTACGTGATTTTCACGGTTATGTAACACCGCAGGGTACGACTTATAACAATTACTTAATTATGGATAAGGAGGTAACGCTTGTTGATGCGGTTAAAAGTGAGTTTGCGGAAGTTGGAGTGGCTAATATAAAAAGGATAGTAGACCCTGCTAAGATAAAAAATATTATAATAAATCACATAGAAAATGATCACATGGGTGCTCTTGGTAGAATTATGGAGCTCGTACCGGCCGATACTAAAATATACACAACGATGCGCGGTAAAGAGGGAATGGGACGCTTTTTCGATATAGAAGGGTGGAATATTCTTACTGTTAAAACTGATGATGAAATAAAATTAGGTAAGTATACATTAAAATTTATAGAAACACCAATGCTCCATTGGCCTGATTCAATGGTAACGTACGTGAAAGAGGCCAAACTGCTAATTTCACAGGATGTCTTTGGTCAACACTTGGCAACAACTGCGCGATTTGACGATGAGTTCATAGAGTGTGCCTCTATAACGGAGCTTGATGATGCTACAATTGATTATTATGCAAACATACTGATGCCATTTGGAAAACTGATAAAAGCAAAACTTACGCAAATAAAAAACATGGGGATTGATATAGATATGATAGCGCCAGACCATGGCATTATATGGCGGAAAAATCCGGGGCGGGCCGTTGAAACCTATATGAACCTATCAAATGGTATGGCCGATCAACGAATAGTGATAATTTACGATACCATGTGGCACAGTACTGAACAGATGACGTTACCGGTAATGCGTGGGATTAGGGATTGTGGCGTTGATTGCAAGGTGATTAAATTAAGGGCAACCCCAATGAGTGTTGCTATAAAAGAGTTTTGGAAGGCTAGAGGCTGTTTGGTAGGCTCGCCTACATTGAATAATGAGGTGTTCCCGTCTGTGGCGGAATTTATGGTGCATCTGAAAGGACTGCGCCCTAAAGATAGATTTATGGGTGCCTTTGGAAGCTATGGATGGATGGGAGGGGCTGTACAGTGGTTGTACCAAAACTTCAGGGATATGAGATTGGATGCCTTTGAGCCGGGTATACAGGTGCAATACAGATGCAAGCCTGAAGATGATGAAAGATGTTATGAATTTGGAAAGGATTTTGCTACAAGCCTAAAGGAGTACCACAATAGATACCAAAAAAGTGGGGCTCTCAAAGTGGGACTCTCATAGGTACCTAAAATAATAATTAATAATAAGGAGGGTTTATAGTATGTACAGATGCACGGTGTGTGGTTGGATATATGACGAGAATAAGGAAGGGAAACCGTTTAGTGAAGTTGGGGATGATTTTACATGTCCTATTTGTAATGCTCCTAAGGAAGCCTTCGAGGAGGCATAGTTTTGCAGAGGCATAGTTTTGTAAGGAGGCATGAGTTGTTTTTTGCCGTTTATTTATGAGATAATACTATACGTGGAAATAAAAAGAGACCTCGTAAGAGTCTTAAAAAAAATATAAAGGAGGAATCTATGGGTGAAGAGATAACAATGCAGAGTATTTGTTGTGGTTTGAGGGTCGGTGATACTGTGCCTGATTTTAAACTGGATACATATGAGCCGTCCAGTGGTGGCTTTGGTGAAATCTCCTTAGAAAAATTGAAGGCAGATGGTAAGTGGACAATACTGTTTTTCTATCCTGCTGACTTTACATTTGTGTGTGCCACTGAGTTTGAAGCGCTTGCCGATAAATACGACGAAATAAAGTCTTTAGGTGCTGAACTCATTACGGTAAGTACGGATACGAAGTTCACACACTTGGCATGGCATAAAGATGAACAATCACTTAAAAAAGTTAAATATTTGATGGGTGCTGATAGAACAGCCGCAGTTTCAAGGATGTTTGGTGTGTATAATGAGTGTAGTGGGCTAGATTTAAGAGGTACATTCATTATAAGTGCTGACGGGGTTTTGTTGAACTCGGAAATTAACTTTTACAATATGGGCAGAAACGTTGATGAAATTATCAGAAAACTGAAGGCTAATATTTATCTATCAAAACATGGTGATGAGGCCTGTCCTGCAAAATGGGCTAAGGAAGGTGATAAGACCTTAAAGCCGAGCGCCGATCTTGTTGGTAAGGTGTATGAAGCCCTCCATTAAGAGATAGCCATTAAAGATAGAAAGCAGAAAAGAAATAGAAGATAAAGGGAAGAAAAGAGCGGGGGAATATCCTTTTAGGCAAAAGGGGTGCGAAGGCGCACCTCCCTGGTGCGGCAGCATACCTCCCTGTTGTCCCCCGCACCACAGGGAGGCGCCCCTACATGTCCTTTCCTAAAATTTTTAGCTTGTTATCCCCCGCATCCTTTTACTTTTTACATAAAAACCTAACGCAACCAATACAGTTGCAATACTTATAATAAAGGTAATGTAGTATAATTTTTGAGGGGAATATTCTAATATCAATTCCATATCATAAGAGCCATCAGCATTTTTGATACAAAATGTGCTGTCACCTTTACAAATATCATCAGGCTCTATCAGCCACGCGTTTGAAAACCCGTTTGCCTTTAAATGGTTTTTAGAATTGATTTTTAAGCAAGAATTATTAAATACACTACCGCAAAACAAGGTTTCAAATAGATTGCCATTTACCATATTATTGTTTTGGATAGTACCGCTTAGCTCCTTGGATATAAAATCATAATAATATGTTTCTTTGTTGACAGAAACTTGTTTTTGATTAAGCCATTTTTTCTGTATTTTAGTTATTTCATCTCCATCACCTATAGTGCTTAAAAGCCCCTTATCTATATACATTAGTACCTCATCAAGGGTAGCCTGATTCTTGGCATTGCCATTGAGCAGTTTATATCCATTTTTAAGTAATTGGATATTGTCATGACTTATCTTTTGTTGTTTTGTAGTAATATACGATAACTCCCATGCAGTTCTATAGGTATCGGAAAAAACCAGTGGAAAGGCACCTTTAACAAAGTGCAGTTTTACCCTATACTTAGCAGGATTTATCCTCTTATATTCAATAATTGGGGGGGAGGCTATGTTGTACTCATAAAGTGAAGTATAATTGTATGTATCACTTTGCTCATTATCATTATAATAAAGTATGGATTTCTTTACTTTTCCAGTTATGTTTTTTACATATGGTGTCTTATTATTATTATGTTCTTCAAAAAATACAGCACTTTGTTGGGGTGTATCTATTAAAAGAATCTGTGGTAGCAGCTCTTTATCTTTATCACTAATAAGCACTGTCTTTGCACTATATATACGTGGCAACACGTTGTTAATCTCATATAAAATAAAATAATCGTTTTCTTGCAATTTGTTTATCTGCTTTATACTTTCATAGTAATACATCTTAGCTTTAGTCTTTTTATAAAAATCTACCCTAACATCCTTATGGTAAATGATATAGTTAACGTTCATAAGCGAAGCTAACTCTAAAAGCCACAGGGACTGCGTTTTTTCTTGTTTATTCCAAAGCTCACCATAAACCCAATTGCCAAAGGCAAGCGGGGCATTCATCTGTACTATGGGGTTGTTAAATAACTGTAGTGTTGGGTCGAGGCTTACGACCTTCCACTTTGGGTAGTTCACCCATGAAAAAGAGTTGATTACACTATATGGGGCTGAAAGTAGCTTAAAATCCCCTCGCTGTAAGTTCATATTCTGGGCAAGTTCCAAATACTCAGTTGGCATTTTAACAAGGTAGGAGTATTCCGATGTCTTATAGTTTTTCTTTACATCATCAAGCACAAAGGCATGTTTTTCCAAGATGCCACCACTAAAAAACGGGTACACGCTTATAAATGTACAAAAAAGCATTACCAACAACGTCCATCTATACTTTTTAATATCGCTGCCCAAGTTAGTAAATGTAAACATAAGAAGGATAAATGGGAAAAATATCAATGTTTTTTCATAATTCCTTATAGATGACAACACCGGGTTATTGAATATAAACCATATTGTGTCTTTATCTAAAATCCCCTTTCCCTTATTTGTAAGAAATATATTAAATATGAGTAAAAGACAAAATATAATGGCTGTTTTACTAGTTTTTCTTATAAGAAAGATTAGAAATGGCACAAGAAAAAATACTATACTAAAATAAACTAAAGAAGATACCTTGTCTGCAAAATTTGCAATATTTTGTGTTAAGAAAAAAAGGTCTGAAAATGGCACAGAAAGCCATAAAACCCATGCCTTAAGGTCAAAATACGAGCTACTTGCCTTAAAATCTTTTATCAGATAAATCATCTCCGGTATTTGCGGCAGCACCGACCATAACATACATAAGATAAACACTGTATAGAACAAAAATAGGTGTTTTACGAAGGTAGAGATTTTTAAAGACCGATAGTTAAACAAAAAGATAAGGACAATAAAGCAAAAGACAAACAAATTTAACGATATAAAAAAAGGTAGATTACCGTTTGGGATATTTTGCAAAAAACAGGCTATTGATAGTATCCACAACACTTTTACATTTACCCGCTCCGTATCAAGAAAAAACCTGTAGGTACAGCCCATGATTATTGGAAATGTTACATAGGATAGTGCAAATGGTGTGTAGCCCCATGTGTAGCAAAAAAGCGACAACGTATACAAATTAAATGTATAAAGGAAAGAAAAAATAACCCTATCTATGGTTTCTACACCTTTTGCAAAAAACGAGACAGATATAAAAAAACTCCAAAATGAAGACATAAAAAACAAGTAGAAATACAAAAACCCCTGTTCAGAATATGACGGAAAAAACAATTTACTTAGAAAATCAAAAAAGTAATAATATATATTATAAGAAAAGTATTGAAGCGCTAGTCCATTACCATCGGTGAGGTCAAACCATGTATATTTAAAGGCTGCAAAAACCCGTTCAAAATTAAAATACTGGACACAATCACCGCCTGTAAAGAAATACCCCTCTGGAAATTGGTTGACATATGCTGCATAAAAGATAATTATTTGCGAAATTAATAATATGACTAACTTTTTTTTCATTATTTAAACTGTAGCGGAATGTTCGCAAACTAGAAACAAAATTGGCGATAGAGATGGCAACTTCTTCCAAAACCATGGCACTTTATAATCAAGCCCCCGTACGCTTAATATATTAAACCTATGGTAAGGTAAAAACTCAAGCAAAGCCCGGTAAGTAAACACCCGGACATGAAAAACCGTCTCTGTGGAGTTGCCACTGTAGAATTTATTTAAAAAGCCCTTGCCAAAAGACCCGCACTCGTTACTAACTTCAGTAACCAGTGGAGTAAATCCAAAAAAAAGTGAAAACCGCCCATGATAAGAAGCAAGATTTGGCGTTGTTAACATAAGCCTGCCTGATGGCTTCATAATGTGCTTGAGCTTTTTAATAAATACATCCGTCTCTACAACATGCTCAAGGACTTCCACTGAAATAACGAAGTCAAAATACTGTGCACCATATATGCTATCAACGTTAAATAGGTCGTCAACGTGAAAGCGTATCTTCTCGTTACCGTCTAATGCGGGATTAAAACACTCAGTGTAACCATCATATCTATCTATACCGACCAGCTCTATTGAGTCAATATCAAATCGTTTATCCTTTTTTAGTATTTTATAAAGCAGCCTTAAAAGGTAACCATCGCCACAGCCAACATCTATTAGGCGAAAACTCCTCTTCCTGCTATTTAGAACTGCCTCTATTACTGGTATAAATATCTTTTCCTTACCCTTATAATAATGACCATTTTGTGATAGCATTATTCTAAACCACCCTTATACCCCTTTAAGGTAATAAAGTGAGCATGACGAACGTCAAAATTACCCAAAACTGCCGGCAGTGGATAATAGCCAGCCCCCTTTATGCTTATCTTTTCAAAACCGTACACTTCAAACAATTCCTTTAAACCAAGATAGTTGAATATTGTCTTATGCGTCCACGATGAAAGGGTTATAAAGTCGCTTTCCTTTCTGTGGAGAGCCAGAGGGTTTCCAATGCCAGAGAGCTTATTAGAGACATTTGTTAGGGAAAACATCTGCCAGCCCATAAGGGCTGCAAATAGGTTATGCCAACTACTGCCGTTTTCCGTACTAATTAAAACGTATCCGCCCGGTTTTAAAACCCTGCGTACTTCTGATACAAAAAGGTCTATGTTAGCCACATGCTCAATAACCTGATTTGCATGTATCACATGAAAGGCCTCATCTGCAAAAGGTAGAGGTTCGTTTAAATTTCCTTTTATGGCATTTACACCGTTAGCCTTAGCCTTTTCAATACGTTCATTAACAATGTCAAGCCCCGTAACGTCATTTGTTGCTATTTTCTTAGCAACCTCCATAGTCCATGCCCCGTCATCACAGCCAAGGTCTAAAAACGCACACTGACTATTATTGGGAGAATCCACAAGGCTAAGAATATTAGCCTTATTCATAGCCATGGCACTATCAAACATCTTATTTAACATAGCCTTCATAAAAATAAAACCTTTAACCCTTTTTTCTAAGTAAAAACCTAATGCCCACCAAAAACTTAATAAAGTATATTCCAATGGCTAAATGTGGCAAAGTTATAAACCGTTTCCACTTGCCATCTTCTAAAAATACAACTAAAAATCTGTAATATGGGCTAAACTGTCTCTTAACATCTATATCATCTGCCCCCCACTTGGCTATATACTCATCCAAGCTCTTTATATAGTAGTCCTTCTTTGCTAAATATTTGATTAGCGTTAAGTCCGACTCATTATGATACACTGGCGAGGCCACATACTCAGTACTACCTAATGCTCGCAATCTTTTATCCATATCCCAGTCCTCACCGCCAAATAGGGCTTCATCAAACCCACCGATAGCCTCAAAACTTGCCTTTTTTATAAACCGCACACCGTCAATAGCTGTTTTATCATAAAAGCTGCGTTCAAAGCGCCGAATCCGATTAAATAGGCTCTCACCCATTATAACTTCTGATACATACACACCCACAATGTTAGGATTAGCCTGCACCTTTTGCACACAATCACTTATCACATTTTTATCAAGAATCATGTCTGCATCAATAAACAGGAAGTACTCACCCTGAGCCTTTGACACACCAAAGTTCCTTTGCGCTGAACGCTCCGGTCCAAGATTAAACACCATATCCGTATAGGCATGCGCTATTTCTTTGGTTTTATCAGTAGAATTGTTATCAACAACAATGATTTGTATGTTTGCCTTGGGATACGTCTGCGCTTTGATTGAGTCGAGGGCATTTTTAATGTTTTTTTCTTCATTTTTAGTCGTAACTATTACCGATACCAACACAATAAACCGTTTCCCCCAAATTTTTACAATATTATAAACATAAACTAACTTCTAAAGCTACAATTAAATTAATCTGTCTCAATGCCATTAAGTTAAAGAAAAAGATGACGTGGAAAAACCCTTTTAGGCAAAAGAAAAAAATGAGGATGCGGGGGGAAACCCTTTTGACAAAAAGGGTGCGGAGGCGCACCTCCTAAAACTTTTGGCCTGCTATCTCTTTAGTTATCCTTACTACGTTTGCTATAGTCTAACTCAATTTTTCTTAACTTAATGGCATTGAGAC
>JAGYWI010000073.1 GCA_018606805.1 Candidatus Magnetomicrobium cryptolimnococcus | reverse complement strand
TGTGTAACTGGTTCTATAATTTCTTCAAAAACTGTTCTTTCCTTTTTTCATTACAAACCTCCCTTTCATATATTATAATTTTATTATACAATATTTTTAAAATTCATGCCGAACGGTATTGGTATTATACCCCATAATAATAGTCTGATGCCAATTTCTCTTAATTTTACCATACCATCCTATCGTAAAGCACTCTCGTTGGTTGTCAAACCAAAAATTTCTTCATTTTACTTTATTTGCCTTTTTAGCTTTTATTGCAAGGCTTTTTTACTTTTCGTTCAGGCACTATTTACTGGTTAAAATTCAAATCTTATATATTAGGGGGTGCAGAATGTCGGTTATATGTTGTAGAAGCATCTTTAAGTTTTTCTACCTCTTTCATTATTAACTGTATAACAGGTTCTATAATTTCATCAAAAACTATTTTTTATTTTTTTATTATAAACCTCTTTATTAACCAACATCAGTTAGAAATATTTAATTTAACATAATGTGCCTTATCAGACATGTTTTTACATAGAACTATAAAACAAAATTATTTTATTATAATGGTCTAATTAAACACATCTACTACTAAACAAACTAAAATACGGGTCTCAGTAGATAGGTTTATCTGCTACTGGCTATACTGTTTCATCTATAGTACTATTAATGGTGGTATTTGTAATGGTATCGGTGATACCCTTACACACATCATTAAATAATACCAATGCCATATGTAATCCCCTACGCTGACTTAAACCCAATAATTTACAGTAATTCTCAAACTCCTTATGTAACTCAATAGTAAGACTGTATTTGTAATCCTTAAATGCCTTACCTGAGTAATCTATTGTCGGTAGTATGTTAGTATGTGTGGTACTATTAATAGTGGTATCCTTGAATGTATTTATCATTTGCTCTAAAACATCCCTATTGGTCTGGATAAAATAAATAGTACTATCTGTAGTGTTAGTGTTGGTGGTATGAATAGTGGCTTTGCCGTTCAATACTTCCTTAAACTCCTTAACTGCCCTATCAACAGTGCGTTCACCAATAGCATAACTCCTTGAGAGTTCCTTAAACACGTTAGATGCCTTTATATTGTTTACATCAATACCACTATTGACTTGCCCTTGTAAATACTCAAACACAACTGCCTTCTTAGTTTTTGCCTCTGACATAACATAGTCTCCTTGTGTGATTTAAAATCGAAAAAGCCATACCTTCCTCTATAGTACTATAGATAGTGGTATAAATGGTGGCTTTATAAAACAATAATTAAAAATGATACAATATCTTTATAAATATACAAGCAATTGAAAGAAAAACAGAGCAGATAGCCCTTCTTTCTGTACCCTTAGAAAATGACTTGACCTTACAGAAATAATCAACAGAGTTAAAAGCATGTTCCCTAGTCCTTTTGGCAAACACAAAAATAAGATTGTATTTAGAAAAAAATAAGATTGGGAAATTATATCATTCTCCCTTAGACGTCATCCTTGAAGACAATTTAACCTGTTTAAAACGGATATTGGCTAACAAATTTATAGTTATTTTAAGATAATCATTTAAAAACATAGACTTATGTTAGTTTTTGCCTAAAAATAGTAGCCACTATAATATTTTTTATAACCATATAACTACTTTATTTTTAACTTTAATTTATGTATAATAGTAGCCACTATGTATCTTGACTATTCAACTGTTAAAACGTCTAGTGGTAAAAAGCACACGAGGATTTTATTGCGTGAATCGTATAGAGAAAATGGC
>JAGYWI010000022.1 GCA_018606805.1 Candidatus Magnetomicrobium cryptolimnococcus | reverse complement strand
AGGGGCAGACCTTTCGAGTGTCTGCCCTATTTTTATTATCTACACTTTGTCCTTATCAAATCGAAAGGTGTTATAAATTTGTGAAATTTTATTTAAACAATATTTATGCCGAACGGTATTGATTATTTTTTGCAAACCATTTTTATTTTGGTATACAGTAATAAGTCTATATTTTATGTTAAACTAACTAAATGGAAACAACTATAATTCAAAACCCTGTTGAACAAACAGAAGCATACAAGATAGAGGCTATTAAAGAAGCACTTAAAGAGTTATCACCAAAACTGATAGATTCCCTTTATGAGTATGTAGTCTTTTTGTTAGAAAAAGAAAAGAAACACAAAGAGTTTGTTGAAAGAATACTGGTAATTGAAGCCAATCCAGATTATGTCGAATTTGATACAGCCGAAGATTTAGTTGAAGCCATTGTAAACTGGAGTGAATGATTGCCAAAAATAAAAGCTGAGAAATCATTTTCCCATAAATCCTTTAAGTTAATCAAAAATAATCCAGACTTACAAGAGAAAATTTTAAAAGCGACAAAGTTACTACGGCAAAATCCATTTGACCAATCACTAAAAACTCATGCGCTAAGCGGTCAGTTAAAAGGCAAGTATGCCTGTTTTTTAACAAATGATATGAGGATAATATTCAAGATTGACGATAATGTTATTCATATTTTGGACATAGGCACGCACGACGAAGTTTATTAAGCGGAATTGCGCTCAATAAAGAAAGTCAAAAAACGGCTTTCTTAATATCTGTCCGTAGTGGTAATCTACGTGTTCGCCCTTAATTTTTGTTACCTATTAAATTAAATGTGCTATGTTATCAAGAGGTAGGTTTTTATTTCATCAAAATCATAAGTATTTTTATTCCACTGATAACAGCGAATATTATTAGGTATTCCCATACGTATGGAAATAACTATATGAATTGCATCAGGAAACTCAGGTTCTCCAAAGACTGTTTGAGCCTCTTTATCTATTTCTGAAAAGTATGCTTCATGGTCTGGATGGGAATGGTAAAAGGCTATGAGTTTTTCTCCTTGTTTTGATACTTCCTTAATTAATTTGTCAAATTCTATTCTATCTACAGTATATGCTATTTCGGCTTTCCATGGGTATTTTGCTGGTTCTTTTTTGTGGACTTCGTTTTGAGTATTATTAAGCGGGTAATAAAAGAGTTGCTTTCCATTTGTAGTGATTATACCTATACACTCATGGGGGTAGCTGTTAACTGCGTGGTTTTTAATAAATTCTTTATCAATCGAAATCACTATTAAATGTCCATTTACCTGTTTTTGTGTGGTAATCTAGTGCTTTATCGAGCAACCTTAAAAAAATGCCAATAGGTATTTCTCTTGCTCCAAAGCTCATAAGATGATTAGTTTTTACTTGGCAATCTATTAATATAAAGTCCCATTTTATAAGATGGTTAACTAAATGTACAAATGCAACTTTAGAGGCATTTGTATGTTTTGTAAACATAGATTCACCGAAAAAAGCCTTTCCCATGGAAATTCCGTAGAGGCCTCCCACGAGTTCACCGTTATACCAGCTTTCCACAGAGTGGGCAACGCCGATTTCATATAAACGGATATAGGCGTCTATCATTTCAGTTGTTATCCATGTACTTTTTTGGGTCCCTTCTTTGTTATCTCTTCTTGTGTTTGAGCATGCCGTAATGACACCTTTAAAATCCTCATCCATCGTAATTGAGAAGGTATTTTTTTTAATTTCTTGGCGGAGGCTTCTTGAAACTTTTAACTCACTTGGTATTAGTATTAGCCTCGGATTTGGCGCCCACCACAAAATAGGTGAATCATCCATATACCATGGGAATATGCCCATTGTGTAGGCACATAACAGCCGTTCTACCGAAAGGTCCCCTCCCACCGCAAGCATACCATCTTCTTCGGCAAGCTCAGGTGGAGGGAATACTATATCTTCCGTTAATCTATAAATAGGCATGGCTTAATAACTGTCAGTAGTTACGTTTTAAGCCTTTGCATATTCAAAGTTCAGTTGTTCTGAGTGAAAATCTATAATGATTTTACCGCCTTTTTTAAGGCAGCCAAAGAGTATTTCATCTGCAATAGCGGCTTTGATTTCCTTTTGTATGAGCCGCCCAAGTGGTCTTGCACCGTAGGTGTCGTCATACCCCTTTTTTGCCAGATATTCCTTTGCTGTATCTGAGATAGCTAAGCCGATGTTTCTAGCCTTAAGTTGGGTTTCCATTTCATAAATGAACTTATCAACGACCTTTATCATTATCTCAGGAGTTAGGGAGTTAAACATGATTGTATCGTCTAGTCTATTTCTAAATTCTGGGCTAAATACCTTTTTAATAGCATCTTTACCCTTTAGGGCTCTATCTTCCTGTCTTTTGGCTTCTCTCAATTTTGCAAAGCCAATGGAGTCTTTATCCATGTCTTGAGCGCCAGCATTTGAGGTCATGATAAGGACGACATTTCTAAAGTCAGCCTTTTTTCCATTATTATCGGTTAAGGTAGCATAGTCCATGACCTGTAGCAATATGCTGTACAAGTCCGGATGTGCCTTTTCTATTTCATCAAAAAGAAGGACGCTGTAAGGGTTTTTTCTTATTGCGTCTGTTAAAAGTCCCCCTTGATCAAACCCAACGTATCCGGGCGGTGCCCCGATTAACCGTGCAACCGTGTGTTTTTCCATATATTCACTCATATCAAAGCGAATGAACTTAACACCAAGGCTTAGAGCAAGCTGTCGTGCTATTTCGGTTTTGCCAACGCCAGTTGGACCTGTAAATAAAAAAGACCCTACTGGTTTACCCGGTATGCTTAATCCTGCCCGTGCCCTTTTTATAGAAATGACCAGTGAGCTTATGGCGTTATCTTGTCCAAAGACAACAGCCTTCAGTTCGTCTTCAAGCCCTTTTAGTTTTTCAGTATCTGATAATGATACGCTTTGTGTTGGTATCTTGGCAATTTTGGCTATAACCTTTTCAATGTCTTTAGCGTCAACTATTTTAACCCGTTTTGATGACGCTAATTTTACAAATGCACCTGTTTCGTCAATAACGTCAATTGCCTTATCTGGTAAATGCCTATCGTTAATGTATTTAGAAGAAAGCTCTGCTGCTGTTTTAAGTGCATCTACAGTATAGGTTACACCGTGAAATTCTTCATAATATGGCTTAAGCCCTTTGAGGATTTCGTGAGCATCCTCAACGCTTGGTTCTTGAACCTCGATTTTTTGGAATCTCCTTGAAAGTGCCCTATCTTTTTCAAAATAATTTTTGTATTCCTCATATGTACTGGCACCAATACACCTGAGCTTATTTGAATTTAGTACTGGTTTTAATATATTAGAGGCATCCATGGAGCCTCCGCTGGTAGCTCCAGCGCCAACTATATTATGTATTTCGTCAATAAAGAGTATTGCATCTGGTTTCTTTATGATAGCGTCAATAATAGACTTTAGTCTTGCTTCAAACTCGCCCCTGTATTTAGTACCGGCAAGAAGCCCACCAAGGTCAAGTTTGTATATACGTGCTTTTTTTAATATATCCGGTATGGCATTTCCTGCTATCTGAAGGGCTAATCCTTCAACAATGGCAGTTTTACCAACCCCTGGTTCTCCGACTAGTATAGGGTTATTTTTTCTTCTGCGGCTTAGTATCTCGACAGTCCTTTCTATTTCAGCAGCCCGCCCTACAAGCTTATCAATATTACCTTTTTTAGCCTGCTCTACCATATCCTCTGTGAAAAGTTCCAGAGGGTTTTTGATAGGCCGTCTTTCTTCAAAGTTCTGGCCACCTTCCTCCTGCTCAAGCTCTACCCCGTCGTCCTCAGTTGGCATTACCTTTGATATTCCATGTGATATATAATTTAAAATATCAAGACGGCTAATGTCTTCTTTTTTAAGAAAATACACTGCGTGTGAGTCTTCTTCAAAAAAAAGAGCTGCCAAAAGGTCCCCTGCATCTACTTCCATTTTACCGGCTGATTGGATGTGCATAAGCGCCCTTTGCAAAACCCTGTGAAACCCAACAGTTGGCTGTGGGTATTCGTCGTTATTTTCTGGTAATTTGGGTATGTACTTTTCAAAGAAGTCTTCTAATGAGTGCCTTAACCTGTTAAGCTCTCCCCCGCAATTCGCTATAATTTCAGCCCCTTTTCTGTCACAAAGCACTGCAAACAATATATGCTCTATAGATAAATACTCATGACGGCTCTTTTTAGCGCTTTTAATGGTTTCATCCAGGCTTACTTCAAAATCTTTGTTAATCATATCCTCTTATCCTTCTCTGATTGTAACCGTTTAAGCCAGCGCACCTTTATCTCTCCTCTATTATAGGTGTGTATAGGTGTGAGTGAACGATTACTTCTGGTTCTACGACTAATCCTTTTCCATTATACATTTAAGCGGAAAGTCGTGTTGTATTGCCAATTCATTGACCCTTTTAATCCGAGTTTCTGCTATGTCTTTTGTGTAGATACCACAAAGCCCAGAGCCTTTTTTATGTACAAGCATCATAATCTGGTTTGCCTCATCGTTATTCTTATGAAACACATCTTCTAAGACATAAACGACAAACTCCATCGTTGTGTAGTCGTCATTTAGGAGAATTACTTTGTACATTACTGGAGGTTTAAGTTTCTGATAAGTTTTTTGCTCTATCAGCTCCTTAAACCCGGGTCCCTCTATTGACATTGCCAATTTCCTCCTTACAAAGATTGCTTCATTACTAACCTGCTTACTCCACGCTCTTTTTATAGTAACATACTATACAAATTATTGAAATACTTTTTAATAATTTGTTTTAATTGTCGTGTGCCTATTTGGATAATTATCGGATTCCGAAAATAAAATGTTGATGTAACGATTTTAAAGATTTACAGGGCTATTTTTCTTATGTTATAATTAGCATGGTTTAGTAAGTTTTTTTATTATTATATTGCTTTATATTGTAAATTATGTTATATTTTTGTTTTTTGAAATACTATAGAGGAATGTTCTTTAGTGTAAATATTAAGGGGGATTGATGAATTATTACGAAAATATAGTGATACTCAATGCGGCTTTGGATGATGAAGGTGTTGATATTGCAGAAAGAAAAATAACCGAGACAATAGAAAAATCAGCGGGTCAGATGCTCAACGTAGAACGCTGGGGACGCAGAAAACTTGCTTATATTATTAATAAGCAGGAAAAGGGTTACTATATACTGTTTGTCTTTAAAGCACCTTCTGGTACTATAAAGTCGTTGGAGAATTTTTTTAAAGTAAACGATAATATATTTAAGTTTATGGTAATAAAGCTCGGTAAGAAGGAAATAAAGGCACTTGAGAAGTCACTTGAAACGAGCAAATCTGCTTCAGCTGCAAGTAAGGTAGAAAGTGAAAATGTAGTGTCTGAGTCAGCAGAAGAAATAGTACCAGAAAATACGCCTAAAGAGGTAAATAGCTAAGAGGTTTGATTTAAAAGAGGTTTGATTTAAATGTTTAATAAAATAATCTTAGTAGGATTTTTAACAAGAGACCCTGAACTCCGGTATACGCCACAAGGTACTGCTGTCGCTACTATTGGTATGGCTGCTAATTCAAAGGTGAAGGTTGGCGATGAGTGGAAGGATGAAGTGTTATTTATAAATGTGGTGATATTTGGTAGGCGCGCTGAGACATGTAGCGAGTACTTAAATAAAGGAAGTGGCGTTATTGTTGATGGACGCTTAAGAGAAAGGAAATGGGAGTCCGAGGGACAACAAAAAAGTAAATTTGAAATAGTAGCTCAAGATATTCAGTTTCTACCGAAGAAGCAGGGCTCTGGACGGACAAATTTTGAGGATAATTCCTTACCACCAGAAGAAACTACTGATATAGAACCTTTTTAATAAAGTAAAAAACTAAAGGGAGTTAACTATAAATGGCTCAAATGAAGACAACGATGCAGACAGATAATATGAAATTCAAGAGATTTACAAGAAAAAAGTTTTGTCGGTTTTGTGCTGATAAGACGGACTTTATAGACTATAAGGATGTAAAAACACTCAAAGGATATATAACCGAACGAGGTAAGGTCCTACCAAGTAGAATGACTGGTACCTGCGCAAAACACCAAAGAGAACTCACTACCGCTATAAAAAGGGCAAGAAACATAGCTATATTATCTTTCATGGAAAAATGATTATGCGTATACCGAAATCGTGGGTGCCTGTTATGGCAAGGGAAATAGTTAATAAAATAACCAAGATGGATGAGGTGGATTACAAAGTATCGGAAGAAGAGCTTATGCACTACGCTGAAGAAATAATGCTTGATGAGCTTATGGCAGAAGACAGGGTTAATGAAGAGGTAAGGGAGATACTTAAATCGTTTGAAGGCGAAATTGAAAAGAAACATCTTGACTATAAGGGATTGTTTGAATTAACAAAAAAGAAGCTTATTAAAGAACGGAATATTGTTATATAATGCTCTCTGATGATAAAATAAATCATATATCACACGTGCTCCTTGAAGGACTAAAAGAAAAGGGGTTGATTGTGCTTGAAGAAGACGAATCCGCCGTTAGGCGAGAGATAAAACGGACTATCTACGGTTATCTAAAGATAAATGATGAAATTGATGGTGTTGTTAAACGTAAAATTAATTCACTTTCAAGGAGTGTTGTTGAAGGAAGCGCTGAATGGGATATACTTTATAAAAAGTATTTTGAAGAAGAGGAAAATAAAAAAGGAAAATTATAAAGGTTTGTTTTTTAGTTGTGATTTATATTTCTGATATTTTTATAAATAAACAAAAGCAAAAAGGTAGAATATTACGAAAAACAACTTGGTGGAAGCGCAAGTGTGCTCACGGAAGATGTTATTACTGTAGTAAAGGTGTTTACCCCAATGAGCTTACTATGGACCACGTCATCCCCATATCACGTGGTGGTATGTCTGAAAAATCCAACGTTGTACCTGCCTGTAAGGAATGTAATAATAAGAAAAAATATAGTTTGCCGCACGAATGGACACAATATATGGAAAGTTTACAAGAAATGTGCTTGTAATCTTTTTGAAAAAGATAGAAGATAAAATATAGAAGAAGGTGAGCGGGGTTTGGGAGTGCGCCTACTCACCTTTTATCTAAAAGGGTTTTCCCCCGTTCTTCTATTCCCTTAACTTAATGGCATTGGAAAGAAGCACTCCCTCTTAAAAAGACCTCCTCTGACTCTTTTCTTTGTCTGGTGCGCAAGTGCACCAGTGGTTATTATAGAATTTCAATATCTCATTGACATTTTGAAATAACATGCTATAAAATATTTTTTTAACTTTTTAATAATAGTTGTCCCTATAAGCGGGGTTGTCTTTTTACCATAAATTAGGAGGATTGACATGAGTGGAGAGCAAATTATTGTAGAAGTAAATTATAAGATGCGCGACCGGGTTGAAGTATTCGTAGGCAAGAAAAAAAGAGAGGTAGATGATTTAAAGCAAGATATATCAAAAGGAGATTATGCTGGTTTGCAATTAGTAGGGAAAAGTATAAAAAATAATGCCAACAAATTAGGGCTTGCTAAAATCGTTGAGTTTGGTGAGGCTATTGAGTCGGCTGCAGGACTAAAAGACTCGGGACGGTTAAAGGATGTTATGGGTGAGTATTATGCCTATTTGGACGCAGTAAAAGTGATAGGAGTAGAGTGATAGAGGGTTTTATATAATATAAAATGCTTTATTGTTTATTTTTATGGATTACAGGTTAACCGAAAGGGTGAAGGCGGCTGGTTGAGGAGGAAAGTTAGGTCCGGCGGACCTTGAAAATATACTTTTTGATCTAAATGTATTTAACTCTCCTAATCTAATCATAGGTCCTGGTGATGATGGTGGAGTGTATAAATTAGACAACACGCTGTTAGTGCAAACAATAGATGTGATAACACCTATTGTTAATGATCCGTTTACGTTTGGCGTTATAAGTGCTGTCAATTCGTTAAGTGATGTCTACGCTATGGGTGGTAAACCGGTGACGGCTCTTGCCTTTTGCGGTTTTCCTGCTCGTGAGCTTGATAGTTGTGTACTAAGAGATATACTTGACGGGGCAAGTCAAGTTCTTAGAGGGGAAAAGGTTGCACTTATCGGAGGACATTCAATTGAAGATGGTGAGCTAAAGTTTGGTCTATCGGTTACTGGTGTAGTTGAGAAGAAAAATATTTTATCCAGTAAGGGTGCTCAGGTTGGGGATGTTATTATAATTACTAAGCCTATTGGAAATGGCATTTTAAGTACAGCGCTTAAGGGCAGAAAGATAACACAGGAAGTTTTTGATATTGCTATTCGATGGATGACAATGTTAAATAAAACTGCCTCTGAAGCTGCGCTATTTTCAAATGCTACAGCTTGCACTGATGTAACAGGGTTTGGACTGCTTGGCCATGCTATAAATATGGTTAAAGGATTACCGATTGACTTTATGATTGACTTTGGCAGTGTTCCGCTTTTAGAGAATGTTACGGAGATGGTAGACTTTGGGATGTGTCCAGAAGGGACATATCGAAATCTGAATTTTGCGCGGGAGAATACTATTTTTAACACAGCCATTTCAGAAGAGCAAAAATTAATCTTATCAGACCCACAAACCTCAGGAGGACTTTTAATTACACTTAAGAAAGAATATCTTAAGTATTTTGAGACCAATAATATATTTTATAAACAAGTTGGGACCGTTATTGAGGGAAGTGGTAAGATTGTAGTTTATTAATTATAGTGCACTTTGATAAAGCAGCAGTATTACAAAAAAAAATGAAGGGCTTGCACCTAAGTTCGTCCCTACAAATGAATGCGTATGGGTAGACTTGTGTGTCTGCCTTCATTTGTTTTTGTATATATTTGATAGAAGAATATTTTTACTTGGTACTTAGTTTGTTATTTTATTCCATAGCCATTGTAGTTCATTAACTAAGAATGCTGCTACTTCTTGTTTAGTGTCTTCGATATTGCCTTCAATGGCGTCTATATAGAAATCATATGCTGCATAAAGTCTCAGCATTTTATCATTACTAAGATATATAATATTTAGAAATGTTTCTTTTGCTTGATTTATTTGTAAAGCATTGACTTTCCAGCTTTTTGGCGGGATTTCTTTGAGGTCTGGGGTTCTTAAAAAAACCGCTTTTGTTATTTCTTTAGAGTCAAAAAGTGTTTGTGCCCGTTTGGTAATAGCTATCCACCTGCTGTTATTTGAGTTATTTTCAAAGCCAAAGAGCAGTGTTTTATCGTCAATGTTCCATTTTAATGAAAAATAGTCTTTGCTGCCACTTTTATCACTAAAAGGCTCAATTTTTATCTTAGGTATAGAGGCAGCTATATCCTTAATTATGACAAAAAGGATGTCGGCTGAAAAAATGTGTCGTTTGGATTGTGCTGTAATTTTATTAATGTATGTGTTGTATTTTTGTGGTATACTTTCTTTAGGAGTATTATTAATAAAATGATTCCTAAAATGATTCCTAAAATGATTCCTAAAATGATTCCTAAAATGATTCCTAAAATGATTCCTAAAATGATTCCATTGAAGGCTGCATTCTTTCAGGAAATCCCGTACCCCCATGACAGTTTCTTTTTCAAAGAGGGTAGTTAGCCATTTTTTATTTTTTAAAAAAGCGCCTTTTATCTTTTTTTCACAACTGGATTCACTACACCTGATGTTGATGAGTTCCATCCCTTGCCCTTTATTTAACCCTTCAAGTTCAAAGTGTGGGCTTTCTATCCTATCAATGTATGCCTGTTTTAAAAAAGGTTCAATTTCGTTAAACCATGACAGTTGATTAGCTGTAATGATTGTTAGCTGGTTTGGGCAATCCGCCATGATACCCTCGATAATACAACCAAGGGCGTCAACCAGCTCTTTTTTATTACAGTAGTACTCGGTTTGGTCAAAGCAAAAAACGAATGGGCGGAAAAATCCAGCCAACTTACAAATATCTATTATCCTATCTCTACAGATGCCATTTTTTTCAGCACTGGTTGTTTCAGGTGGGACGAGGTCTTTTGGAGTAATCTCTATGCTTGGGATAAAGTTTTCATCGAAGCTCTCACCTTTTAGCCAATCAAGACATGCCTGCCTTAAGTCATCATTATCATGTGAAAAAAACGTATATATAAAAAAGGCCTTTAGGTAGCTATTGGGGCTGAAATTTAATGCTAAGTGTTTAACTTCCTCATGAAACCATTTATCGAGTATTTGGAAGTTTTTAGTGTTTGTTATATCAAAATATTTCCTTACCCATCCGTACCACTTCTTTGTATTTGTGAGTTTAGAGTTTTCCGGTTGTTTGAGTAATTCTAAAAAAGGTTGATTGTCGTTTGTCTTGATTTTGCCGTTTTCAATAGCCTTTATCATGAAATGAACGAGTATTTCATTTGTGAAAACCTCAAGCTGTGTAGGTCCGTCAACGTCGTGGGTATCGGTGTTTAGTCTATCGGGAAAATCCAGTTCCTGTATAATTTTAAACAATATGGACCTCCAGCATGTAGCAGGGTCAACGAATGGTCTTAGGTATACAAAGGTAGCCTTTTGGTTTAGGAGTTCAAACAGGTTGCCAAGTAAGTGGGATTTACCGTAGCCGGCGTTTGGGGATATGACCAATTGTGCATGAATGCTGCTGTCTGTTACGGGGATTTTATCATTTATTATTAGCCGCTTGAAACGCTCTATTAGCGTACTTAGGATTTCGTTATTTAGGCTTTTAACGGAGCCAGTTATTTTCCTTGGATCGTATACGATATTATTTTTAAAAGGGTCTATCGGGTTGCAGTTAGTTTCTTTTACTTTTTTATTCATTTTTAAACTTTACAAGTAAGAACTTGCCTCCATTGATTTCTATAGCGGCTAGGCGTGCCTCCTCGGTTGATTCTGATAGGTCGCCTTTGTGAAGTTCAGCGTTACCGCTGCTGTTTTCATCCATGATAAAATTCCATAACTGTTTTATTGGTACGTTAAGCTCCTTTTGTAGTTTGTATATTTCAACTGTTTTGATGCCTCTTGAGGTCTTTACTAATTTATTGTATGCACTTAGTACTTTATCCCTATTGATTTGAGTGGTTTGTTTTTGAGTAGTATATGGTATTAGCTTTGATATGTGAGTGTATAGAAAGTTGTTTGCATATTTTAGTGGGATAAGTATATGTTCATTAATAAGTTTGTCTATTATAATTTGTGTAGCATGTTTTGAATATTCATTTTTTAAATAAATTTTAATATCTTTATGTATTGATTTAATAGAGATTAAATCTGTTTTTAAAAAAAATTGTGTTTCAATATAATTAGTTAAAGTAGCAATATGGGTATCTAATATTTCTTTTAAGAAATAATGATGAGAGGTAGCGGCATGTTTTAGTGTAACTATTTGGTTTTCTTTTTCAAGTTCATTTAATATTGCAGTTAAGTGGTTAGTATCTACATTTGCAAAATTTTTTTTTATTAGCTGTATGTTTAAACCTGCTATACCTGCATTTTGGAGCTTTCTTAATATACTATCTTTGATTGAGTGCAAATTGGGATTAGGATGTATCATGTTGATCTTTTCAAAAAAGCAAAGGTGTAAAAACCATAGTGTTGTTTAATATAAAAAACAGCCAGCAAATTTGCTAAAATGAATCCAACAGCGGTTGAAAATGCTGCGCCGTTTATACCGAAGTGTGGTATCAATACTACGTGTAATAATATGCTTACTATGACGCAAAAAAACAATATATTTCTTAGAGTCTTTTCTTTTCCAGTCATAAGCAGTATAAGCCCTACGGAGCCGCATATGGAGTTTACAAACTGTCCAAATGTTAACATTAAAAGGGCGTAATGCCCGTCTTTAAATGGTGTGCCGAATATACCTAATATTGGGTCGCTAAATATAAATAGTATTGCAAGTATGGGAGTGGAGCTTATAAAGAGCAGTTTAACGGCTTGTTTAGCTGTAAGTTCAAGTCTTTTCATATCGCCGTTTGCGTAATATTGTGCAAATTTAGGGGCAGATATACTGTTTATAGATAACAAAAAGAGACTTGTTACGGCTGAAAGCTTAAATGCAACGTTATAAATGCCCACTTCACTTTCGCTTACGTAGATGCCAAGTATGAGTTTATCTACCCAGTTTAGGGTTAATATGAAAAATGAGGTGAAAAACATTGGTATTGACATGGAAAAAAGCTCACGCCACGTAATGCCTTTATATCTTTTTGAAGTGCCACGTATTTTTACATATTTAAACCATAAAATTAATCCGTAAATGGAAACTGCAAATATGCTTACCACGTATGCTATAACTGGTATAAAGTCAGATTTCTTAAAAAAAATCCCCCCTATGCTTATAACAATAAGACAAACAAATGGTAACAGTGTATCATGAAGCAAGGAGTAGTGAAAAATTTTCTTTAGACCCCGCAGACCTTCTGCATGTATGGCTATAAGCGTAAAGGGAAGTATGCACAGGGCTATTAATTTAAGGTATGGGGCAAATCCGCCTTTGTGAAACACTGTTTCTGCTATATAAGAAGATATTGAAAAAAACAATACACTTAGGGCTATACAAAAGGGCACTACAACGATTAATGATTTCAAATACACATTCCTAATAGCAGCCGTACTGTTCGTCTTGGATGAGTATTCGGAGACGAGGCGTACGGCGGTTGTATCAAAGCCGAGATTGCCAATGACGGATATAAGGTTTAGGGCTGTTAGTGAAAGCGTGTATATTCCCATTGCAAATGGGCCGTAGTATCTAGCGATGATTAAAGTCAGCAGATAACCCGAGGCGATACCGCCTACTCTTACTAATAGTGATACGCTGCTCCATTTAAGTAGCTCTTTTTCTTTTAATTTATTAAGTATCTTTCTTAAAAGTATCATAGAATTTACATCTTGATAATATAAAAAGGAATATTGTAACATGAATATGGTATATTTACAAATGAAAACAATAATAATTGGTATAGATGCTGCAACTTTTAAGTTGATTGGTGCGTGGCTTGACCGTGGTGAGCTTCCAAACCTGAAGTCCTTAATTGAAGGCGGGGCTAGCGGTGTGTTGGAGTCCTCCTTGCCGCCTCTGAGCCCTGTTGCGTGGCCGACGTTTTTTACCGGTGTTAATCCCGGCAAGCACGGCATTTTTGATTTTGTAGTGCCACAGGGCAACGATAATCCATCGGCTATTAAGTTTAATAATTTAAGTGATTGTCGTGTAGAGCCTTTTTGGGCACATTTAAATAAAAAAGGCATTCGTACTGGCATAATTAATTTACCGATGACCTTTCCGCCGGATAAATTAAAAGGGTTTATGGTAGCTGGTCTTGGGAGCCCGGGTACGGATTCTGATTTTGTTTATCCATATGAACTCAAAGGAGAATTTTTAAAGGCGCTGGATGGTAAATACCTTATAGAGATAGACAATGACTTATCTGCTACACCTAGTGTGTATCGGGCGCAGCTAATTGAAATGGTAAAGATTCGTAAGAAAGCAGCCTTATTTTTGTTGAAAAAAACCGCTATAGACCTATTTACAATAGTATTTACGGCAACAGATAGGGCGCAGCATGGGCTTTGGAAGTGCTTGGATAGTAATGCCCCTGAGTTTAAGCCCGGCTTTGAAGATGCAATCCTTGATGTTTACAGGGAAGTTGACAAGGCAATCGGTGAGATTTTAGAGGCAGTACCTTCCGTTGAACACATAATTGTAATGTCCGATCACGGTATGGATGCTGTATATCGCAGCGTTGATATTAATAGGTGGCTTGAACTAAACGGTTATTTGCGCTTTAAGGATATGTCTCTTGTGAGTAACTTAAAGGGACAAATGAATAGGGTCTATATGGGTGTTAAACGCCGATTATTTAAAAAAGGTGCTGCTTTGCTTCGCTCAAGCCAATACATTGACTGGAAAAATACGAAGGCTTATCATTTAGGGTCATGGGGGAATATTTATATAAATACGAAAGGCCGGTTTCCGTGGGGAATCGTTGACTACGGTAAGGACTATGATGATATAAGAGAGGGGATTATTTGTGGTCTAAAGGCACTTGTTGATCCATTAAATGGAGCACTGGTGGTTAAGGATGTTTTAAAAAGAGAGGACATTTATAAAGGGGAGCTTGTCAGTAGAGCGCCGGACTTGCTTGTGCTTTGGCAAAATAATTATACTTCGGTTAAATCTATAGTTGAGCGTTTTACTAAAAAAGAAAACAGTAGCATTGATGGCGGTGTATTTAAACCTCCAAGGGGAATATCTGCAGACCATACCATGGATGGTATCTTTGTAATTAAATCCCCATTGGTTCTTTCTGCTACGAAAGGATTAAATGCAAATATTTTAGACATTTGTCCAACGCTTTATTATATGCTTGGCCTTGAGATTCCAACTCATTTAGATGGAACTGTTATAACTAAAGCCTTTAAGAGAGATACCCTTGAGCAAAGACCAATTAAATATTCTGGTGGTGGTAAGACCTGTTCTTTTAGGGGTGAAAGTGCGCCTTACACAGAAGAAAATGCGCAGTTAGTGGCGGAGAAGCTTAAAGACCTTGGATATTTGTAATGTGGTAAATAGCCTGCGGTATGGTGGGTCAAGGGAGGCCTACCTCCCTTGCGTTAGGGGGTGAGGGGGAGAGCAGAGCTCGCCCCCTTTCCGTTGTTTTTTTTTGTTAATGGAAGGGATAAATGAAAATTTTATTAGTTCAATCACCTCTTAAGGGAAACATTGATGCCCCTATTTTTCCTTTAGGATTAGCTTACCTTGCGGCATTTTTAAATAACCACGAGGTGCGAATTTATGATACAAACGTGGAGGAAGAATCTAATTTATGGAATATAATTGATTCCTTCCGACCGGATATTATAGGTATATCTTTAAGAAACATTGATAATCAGAACCCTTTTCACCCGTTGGATTATTATGGGGATTTTAGGGCGCTTTCAGTGCAGATAAAGAGCCGTTACGGTGCAATACCGATAGTGGTTGGTGGGGCGGGGTTTTCTATGTTTGCTATGGATATTATGAAGGCCAATCCGCATATAGATTTTGGTATAGCGCTTGAGGCTGAGAAGACTTTTTCGACATTTCTTGAAAATATAAAGACACCGGAAAGTATCAAGGGTCTTTATTATAGAAAAGACGAAGAGGTATATTTTACCGGCTATGCTCAGGTAGAGGAGTTTAAGTCTTTTCCTGCGCCAAGGAGAGACCTCTTTGATATAGATAAGTATAAAAGTCATATAGTGTCAATTGGTGTGCAGACGAAAAGGGGTTGCCCGCTTAAGTGCAGTTATTGTAATTACCCGACGTTGAATGGGGCGGTGTCGAGGCTGCGGGAGGCTAAAGGGGTTGTTGATGAGGTGGAGGAGCTTGTTAACCGGTATAAGGTTAAGGAGTTTATCTTTGCGGATTCGGTTTTTAATCTGCCTGTAAAGCATGCGGAGTCCATATGTCGTGAGATTATAAAAAGGGAGATTAAGGCGTCTTGGATATGTTGGCTTGATATTAAAAATACGACTAAGGAGCTTCTGCTTTTACTAAAAGAGGCTGGGTGTGTTGGTGTTTCGTTTTCGCCAGATGGGCTTTCCAGTAGTTCGCTAATGTCGCTTAATAAGGGGATAAAGGAAAGTGATGTGTGGGCGGTTTTAAAACTCTTTACGTTTACGCCTGAGCTAAAAGATATAGAAGTGTACATGTTTATGTTTATAAATACCCCTGGTGAGACTACTTGGGGGATGGTTAAGATTTTAATATACAAATTTACTGCGCTTTTGGTTAAAATATTTATGGGTAGACGCTTTATTGTATCTTTCAATTGGATAAGGATTGAACCAAGTACGGAGCTCTATAAGATAGCTCTTGAATCTGGCGTTATTAATAGAGAAAAAAGCCTTTTGCAGCAGGGCAGTGAGGAGATAAAATCATTTTTTTACTACAATAAGTCCTTAGCTGCTATGAATAAGCGTGTGCGGTATATAGTAATGTTTGCACAGAGGTTAAAAAAATTACTGAAAAGGGGGTAAGGTAGATGGTTTTAATAAGAAACCTTTTTCAAAGATATGAGCATGTGTTGATAATTTTCTTTTTATTTTTTTATGTTGTATTTAATATGCACGGTAAAGATGAAGGGATTGTCAATGGTAGTACCGTGACAAGCGTAGATTCCAATACCGTAAAAGTAGCAGAGGTGGTAAGGAAAGTTAGGGCGCAAGCCAAGAAGGATTCCCCTTTTGGTATGCACACGTCGTTTTATCCGCCATATCGGGATATGAAAAAGCTTGAGCTAAGCCGCAAAATGAAGAGTTTTGACGGTAAAAGTAGTGAAACAGTAGCATATTCTACAGCCACTGATTTGGGTATTCTTTGGGAAAGACCAACCAATCCAGTTATATCGTGGTCGTTTGTGCAAAAGGATAAGGATAATTTAAAAGATGGCGTGTATGATTGGATGACGTCGGATAATTTTCTTATGCGGATTCCGCATGGTTTAAACATAGTTGTAACCTTTGATGTAAGTAAAGACCAGTATATGATACCTGGTACGTGGCAATTTTCAAGTGATATACAGGATGTTGCAGATATGTATGTAAAGTTTGTGCAAAAGACGGTTGAGCGTTATGATGGTGATGGAGTGGATGATATGCCGGGGCTTAAAAACCCAGTAAAGTACTGGCAAGTGGAAAATGAGCCGACGTTTAACCCAAGGGCAAGTGTTGCCAAGAAGGGGAGTGCTACGAAGAGTGCAAAAAAGAAGGCGAGTAGTGGTAGTGTAAAGTCAGCAGCGGTGATGCCGTCAGAAGGTGATGAGTCATTGACGGATGTAGTTGATGGACCGCCACCACCGCCGTTTAGAGAGTTACCGCCAGAGGGTGTGGATTTTGGACCGCCACCTCTTCCAGACGGTGTCGAATTTGATAGACCGCCCTTTGGTGTGCCGCCCGGTCGGCCTTTTGATGCGCCTGGCCCGTTTGGTCGAGCAGTTAGGCAAGAGGGCAGTAGCACTGTAGAGTCTGATAATTATGACTGGCAAAACTATAGCGATTTCCAAAAGATAAGCTACGAGGCTATAAAAAGTGCAGATAGTGAAGCGATAGTGCTTGGCGCCGGTGTTTTTGGCGCCTTGCCGGATTCAATAGATAGGGAGTTTGACTCGATTGATAAGTTTTGGCAGCCGCTTTTACAGGAGCTTGCAGGTAAATATATTGATGTGTTTGATTTTCATTGGTTTGGTGTGTGGAAGGACTCTGCTGTTTTGTATAAAAAAATAAGAACAGCTCTTGATGACAATGGGTTTAGTGTTGTAGATATATGGATGACGGAAGTTGGTGAAAGTAGTTTAGAAGGTGAGGACAAGCAGGCGATTGATTTAGTAAGACGTATGGTGTATCCCTTAACTTATGGAGTTAAGAAGGTGTTTTGGGCTTGGGGATTGATAGAGGGCTTTCCGCCTTTTAACTGTAAGTCGTTTTTTGATGATACAGCGCTCATATATGATGGCTATTGTGACGGGGACCCCGGTTACGGTGTTAAGAAACTTGCCTATTATACCTATAAAGAACTAATCTATAAGCTTGATGGGATTGATTTGAAAAAAATAGAACCGCTTTCAGAAGGGACAAATAATGTGTACGCCTATAGATTTAAAAAGGAAAATGGTTTTGTGGATGTTGTTTGGTTGGATTATGAAAATTGTACAGAAAAGGATAAAGATGGGGTACAGTTTGAGCACCGGTTGCCAGTAGATGGTAAATTTTCTATACAAGAAGGTGTGCCTAAATATAAAAATGGTGAATCTATAAAATCGTCTGACAATAATATTTTTAATACCAAGACTGTAAAATCAACAAACAAAACTATACCGTTAACGGTAACTAAAATTCCTCTTTATGTTGAATATCTGCCTTGAATTTGCGATTACCGCTTTATTCTGTCTTTAATAAAAAACCTTCAGAAGTGCTTTTCATATCAGTTGTAGTAGTTATTTTTGCTGTTGCGGTTTTATTGTCAATTGAGGCTAATGTTGATTATAGGTATGGCTTTGTATTTTTTGGCATATTGGTCTTGGCATTATTTTTGGTGAAACCGCATGTGCTTTTTTATGTAACTATTTTGCTTATATCCTTTAGAAGTGTTGTTATCTGGCTTTGGGGGGATTTTCAGCTTTACATATCGTTTGTAGAGCCTGCCATAATAGCGAGTTTTATGATATGGCTTTTATATAGGCTTGGCAAAAAGGGTAGGGTTAGCACCTATGTAAAAACAGGGGTTGAAATTCCTATTATTTTACTTTTTATTTATGGTTTAATTTCCATATTGTGGTCAGGTGAGCAGTGGTATGGATATTATATCATGTTTTTACATTTATGTGGCATACTGTTGTTTTTTTTAACGGTTGCATATGTGGATAGTATAGATAGGTTTAAGTTTGCAATAATGCTTTTTGTCTTAATGGGTATAATAAACGGTATTTTGTGTTTTTACGTTATATTGTCATCAGGCCAATCTTATAATGATGTTATATTTCATACGAAAAATCATTATGTAACTTTTTGGTTTAATCCAGAGCAAATGTTAAGAGGGCAGGGGTTTATGCACCCGTTAAAGACTGCATATTACCTATCGCTTTCTATAGTGTTTATGTTTGGGTATACGTATATGTCAAGGGGTTATAGGGCGTTGGGGTTTGGGATAATGTCGTTTATGCTGTTAAGTGCCCTGATGACTACGTTAAGTAAGGGACCGCTTTTGTCCTTATTTGTTGGGGCTTTACTGTTGAGTGTGGAAATCCCAGCATTAAAGAAGAATTTTATACCGTCGTGGGTGATTTTTATTGTATTAGTTGTTGTGGCGTTTATAGTGCCGCGCATTATTTTTGGAGATATAAATAAGGCCGTGGATTATACCTCGCAAACAGCTACGTCTTCGTCAAGTGAAACGTCGTCGCTTGGTTCACGGATAATTAGGTGGTCTAAGGCTATTGATGCTGTTTATAATACCTATGGCATTGGTGTAGGGGCTGGGGGGTTTCGTGCATTTGTTGAACCTGCGCAATTACTTGATAGCTCTTATTTTCAGGTGTTTTTTGATTACGGGTTTATTGGGCTTTGGTTGTGGCTTTGGTTTTTACTGGTTTCAGGGTATAAATTTTTTATTGCTTACAAAAATTATCCAAAAGGTAAGGGCAAGGATTGGTTGCTTATCTATCTTGCTTCATATATTACACTTATATTTAATGGGCTTACGTCTGAGACGCACTTTTTTTTACCTATATGGTTTATAATAGGCGCTGGTTATGCCTTGGTTAATGTTTTGCAGAAGGAGAGGTTGATTTGAAATTGTTAGGTGAAATTAAGATATGCTTAGTTTGAAGGAATATGTAGAAATACTCTTAAGGTATAAGTATACAATAATGCTTGCATTTTTGTTTACGGTGGTTGCTCCGTTTTTATTTATTTTTAAGTACTCATCTGTATATAAAGCCTCAGCACAGTTAAAAATCATTTATCGAGATAGTGGCTCACAGTACTACACAAACATGCCGGATAGAATCGGTATTTTCGAATACGTGGAAGATAGCAAGGTGGATGATACGTTTTTTGATTTAGTGAAAAATCCGATAGCCGTTGAAAAGGTTATAAGGATGGTTGGATTGGTTGACGATGAAGGCAAATATTTAAGATATGATGATGTACTAATTAGCAGCATGTTAAACCTGTTTTTAAAAGATGAGGGGCTTGGCGTTTCACTGACGGATAGTGGAGCGGAGATTATAGAAATTAATGGTTATTCGAAGGAAGTTAATAAGGCTGTTGATATAGCAAATGCGGCAACGAATGCCTTCATAGATTTAAATGCTCAGATATTTAAAGAAAGGGCAAGGGATGCCCTTGGGGCTTTTAATAAAAGGATAGCTGCTGTTAATCGGCAAATTGAAAAGCTTGAAACGGAGAAATTTAACGTTCTTAGTAAAAATTTCATAGTTGACATTTCACTTGAAAGGGAGCTTGCCCTTACAAAATATTACGATTATCTGCAACTTTATCATACGAGCGTTACATCTTTTGCTAAAAGTAAGGAAAGCCTTGAAATAGTAAATGAGATCATACGGAGTATTCCAGAGCTACAATTGGCATCGAAGGAAGTTGATAGAAATACAATCATTGATAGTTATAAAAATCAAATCTTAACCTTTGAAACCTCATTAAAGAAGCTGCTTGTTGATGTTAAGGAAAAGCACCCGGATGTGGTAGCTCTTAAAGAGCAGATTAAAACTGTACAAGATGCTATTAAAGAAGAACAAGGGCGTGTGCTTTCAAAGGAAACCACTTCAAGGAATTCTTACCACACGGAATTGATGAAACGTAAGTATGATGCTAAGATAGACTTAGAAGTGCTTAAGATAGAGCAGCAGTCGTTAACAACACTTTTGAATAATTCAAAGACTAAGTTGATAAAGCTGCAGGAAGTAAGCCTGTCCTTGCAGGAGCTAACCCGTAACCTTACGGCACTTAATGAGGAGTACACGCAACTGCAAGGTGGTATTGATAGGGTTAAAGCGCTCCTTGAGATGAAGCCGTCGAATGTCTCGGTGTTAAATTACGCCTCGACGGATTTTATGGATGTGGAATCACCTTATTTTCCTGATAAGAAAAAGATATTGGCTTTTTTGCTGTTTTTGTGGTTTTCCATTAGTTTTGCAATAATATTGCTTCTTGAAGGGATGGATAAGACAATAAGAAGCCTCTTTGATGCAAGGGAAACTTATCCAATGTTTAGTGTGTTGGCGGGTATACCGACAGGTAGATTTAAACGAAAGAGGTTTAATAGTGAAAAGGTAAAAAGGGCAGTGTGGAATATCATTACTGGTATAAGGGCAGGTAATAATGCAGAGGTGCCAAGAATAACACTCTTTATGGGGGTTAGTGATGGCGTGGGGGCTAGTAGGCTTTCTATGTTATATGCAGCTGAGCTATCCGGTATTGGCAAAAAGGTACTCTTTTTTGATTATTGTCAGGCATTTAGCAGTATAAAAGGTGGTAGCTCTGATATTAGAAGCGTTATAAAACCGGGCTCAATAAATGGGCTTTATGAGTGCAGCTTAAAAGACATTAAGGTTAATAATGTTTTGACCGAAAATATAGTAGACACCTTTGCAGGGCTTGACTATGATTATATAGTGGTGGATACGCCGCCTTTAATAAAATATAATGATGCCCTATTGGCGGCACGTGCTGTAAGTGCCGTAGTTGTGGTGGCAGAAGCTTGTAAGACAGTTAAAGAGGATGTCAATGTTGCAATTAAGATACTGATGGATGAGTCTTTTAAACAAAGTGGAAAGAAACTATGGATAGTGATAAACCAAGTTTAAGAAAAGTTTTAGGTGGTAAGTGGCAAGTAAAGGACTTGCCAAAGGTGGTTTTTTTATATACCCTACGGTATATTATTCCCCGTTTGTCGTTAAAGGTGCAACATAGGTTTAGCGATGTACTTGCCATTTTGACTGCCAGAGGGGAAAAGTATGCCGTGATTTCAAATGAGTTGCAGGAACTACTTGGCAGTGGTACGTTAACAGAGGGAGAAATAAAGCAAATAGTACGGCAAACGCTTGCAAATTTTAGAAAAGAATTATTTGAAACATGGTCTTTTTTACATATAAATAAGGCTCAAATAGAGGACATGTGTTATATTGAAGGGCTTGAGCATTTAGATAGTTCACTTAAAAAAGGAAATGGCGTAATAATCATGCTTTGCCACTTTGGGTTATATAAGATGTTATTGCCAGCTTTGGCTTATAAGGGCTATCGTATAACACAAGTAGCTGCAAATCCAACAGATTTTATCAGTCCAACAGAATCAGTTATTCGAAATATAACGATGAACATAGAATATGAATGTGAAAGGGGTTTACCAGCAGAGTTTATATATATAGGGAAGACCTCACCAAGGCAGATGTATAGGGTGCTTCAAAATAATGAAATACTCGTGATGTCAGCAGATGGCGTTATAGACCCAAAACGGGTTACTGTGCCACTTTTAAATAAAAAGATACGTCTATCTGCTGCAATTACAAAGCTAGCGCTAAAAACCGGCTCCGCCATACACCCAGTATTTACGGTGCGTAAGAAGGATAACCGCCACAACCTCATCATAGAAAAGGCGATCGAGGTGGGTGATAGCTCTAAAGGAGCTGCGGGCTTTGAAAAGACAGTTCTTGAGGGCTTTGCAAAACGTATGGAGTTATACATAAAAAAATATCCAAGCCACTATGCGTGGTTTTTGTATAAAAATGTTACATCAGTGCCCGCAATTGGTAAAATTATAGTGTAAAGCAATGGGCAGGATACTTTTAATGAAGACCCATGCCCTTGGCGATGTTTTGTTGACAACACCTGCCATTCGCTCTATATATGAAAGTCGTAAGTATGATGAGATTTATTATCTTACAGGCAATTGGTCGGCTCATGCACTTTCTGATAATCCATACCTTAAGGGTGTTATAACGGTGCCAGATGATGCACTTTTTAATTATAAAACCTATAAGCTTATACCATATATATTGAGGCTGCGGGCTTACAGATTTGATACGATTTTAATGTTTAGTGCCTCACGTTTTGTTCACTTAATAGGTTATCTAATAGGTGCCAAGAAAAGGGTAGGGTTTTTAAACGCCTCTTCCCCATTTTTAACCCATGGGGTAGACCCGTTAGTGCTTAAGGAACAGTATGCAGCAAATGCCTTTAATGCCCTACTTGTGCCACTAAATATAAAGGCGGTTGGCAATCATCTTGATTTTCAAACTAAAAAACCGGTACTAACTACTGAATTAGCACATTTTCTTGATATTTATAAATCAAAGATAGTAGGCTTTTTTTGTGGTGGCGGTCAAAATCCACGCGACGTGGTTTATGCTAAGCGTTGGCATGCTGAAAGTTTTATAGAACTTGGTAAGCGTCTATCGGTAGATGGATATGGGATTTTACTCTTTGGCTCTGCTGCCGATAAAGATGTAAACCAGTTAGTTAAAGATAGTTTACATGATGGAGCGTTTGACCTAAGCGGTATGTATGCAATACAAGAGGCGGGGTTCCTTGTCAGGATGTGTAAGGTGTTTATATCTAATGATTCCGCCCCATTTCACATATCCTACTCACAGAAGGTGCCAACAATCGGTATTTTTGGTCCAAGTAATTCGGAACTACTGTGCCCTGATGACACCGTGTGTTTTTCAATTCAAAGCACTGCCACTTGCAGCCCCTGCTACGGTAATGAGCTGTTTGGTAAGTGCGATATGCCGTTTTGTATGGATTATATCACAGTTGATGTAGTTTATAAAAAAAGTATTGAAATACTTTTTATAACTTAAAAACTTTGCCTAAATTATAATTGTTTTTTTTCAGTTTAGTTGATTTTAATTAGTAATAAGATATATAATACTTAGGTTGTAACTATAGTTGTTAGAGGAAGGGTTTTAATGCGATTATCGGTGGTAATTCCGTTTTATAATGAAGAAGAAAATATACAGCTTCTTCATACTAAATTGAAAAGCGCACTTGATAAGCTTGACAGTGTAGGTGAGCTGGATGATTATGAAATTGTCTACGTTGATGATGGAAGCACTGATAGTACGTTATCAATATTGGAGTCCATACAAGCGTCAGATAGTACAGTTGTAGTTTTAAGTTTAAGGAGGAATTTTGGTCAAACGGCGGCATTAGCAGCTGGTTTTGATTTTTTCAGAGGTGATGTGGTTGTTACTATGGATGGCGACTTGCAAAATGACCCGGCTGATATTAAAAAACTCTTAGAGCAGGTTAGTACATATGATTTGGTAAGTGGTTGGAGAAGGGAACGGAAAGACCCACTATTTAGTAGACGGATTCCTTCTATGGTTGCAAACTGGATAATTAGTGTTGTCACTGGTGTTAAACTGCATGATTATGGTTGTTCGCTTAAGGCATATAAAAGAGACGTTATTAAGAATTTGCGTTTATATGGAGAAATGCACAGGTTTATACCAGCTGTTGCCAGCTGGTATGGAATCAAGGTCGGAGAAGTAGTTATTTCTCATCAACCGCGCCTACGAGGTACATCGAAGTATGGATTATATAGGACAGTAAAGGTTATACTTGATCTTTTGACTGTGAAGTTTTTACAAAGCTATTCTACAAGGCCGATACAGTTTTTTGGTCCACTTGGACTTACTAGTAGTTTAGTTGGTTTTTTATTTTTACTATATTTAACCTTCCGTAAGCTTATTTTTGTTGAGTCAATAGGCGGAAGGCCATTGCTATTATTAGGGGCACTGCTTATAATTGTTGGTATACAGATTATAGGTATGGGGCTTTTAAGTGAAATACTCGTTCGAATATATCACGAAAGTCAACGAAAACCTATCTATGTGATTAAGAAGATAATTGGAACGGACAACAGGTAAGAAGCTACTAACTTTTTTAATAAAAGCCGTCGTTAGCATTGTAATTCTATATTTCTTATTTAGAAAAATAGGCTTAAAAGAAGTTATCACCACACTTAAAGGCATGGATATAGTGTGTTTTTCGTCAGCCTCGATAGCTTATCTTTTTGCCATGTATATTTCGTCTATAAGGTTGAGGTTTTTTATTGAAGATAATATCGCTATTAGTAAGCTTTTTGCTTTAAATATGATAGGGGCTTTTTTTAATAATCTCCTGCCTGGTGCTACTGGAGGGGATGCCGTTAAATTATATTACATATACAAACATACTGGAAAGGGAGTACTCTCTGCTGCATCAGTCTTTATGGACAGATATATAGGGTTGTTTTCGTTAATAACGATAGGGTTTGTTTCCTTTCTCTTTGGTTATAAAAGTCTTGTTGGTACAGGGGTTGAATTTTTCATACCTTCCTTGTTTATTATGTTTTTTGTGTCAAGCGTAATTATTTTTGGTCTTCGTATTGGTAGGCGTTTTCCAAGACTTGCGGCGTTTTATGATTATTTTCACATGTATATGAAACAAAAAAAGATAATAGCTGCTTCAATACTACTTTCTGTTGTTGTACAATTAATAGTAATAAACGCTGCATATCTAATATGTGTTGGACTTGGTGCTAATATCCGCCTGTTTGATATATTAATCTTTTTACCTGTAATTATTACATTGACATCTATACCTATATCAATTTCCGGTATTGGCATTAGAGAAAGCGCATTTGTTATCTTTCTTGGCATCGTTGGTGTTAAAGAAAATATGGCTGTTGCTATTTCATTTGCTTGGTTTTTGTCTTACACAGTAGTAAGCATTATAGGCCTTGTTTATTATTTTTTATATAAAGTAGATACTAAACACACCAATAACGAATAAATAATGTCCCTAAATTTGTCTTATTGAAATAGACATAGACGGGCAAATCTCTACACAACTCATACAACCTGAGCAATTTGCAGCATCAAATAAAGCAGCCTTGCCTTCTTTTATTTCAAAGACCATCTTCGGACACATATAGTAACACTTCATACAACCATCACAGTTTTCAACATCTATCTCGATAAAATACATAGGGATGATTATAGCATAGAAAAAGAAAAAAGGTGGAATTATAATGGAGGAGAAATTGTAACCCACCAAATGACAGATTTTGTCAATATGTGACAGAAAATGACATATTATGGATTTTTGTGCTTTTAAATTATTAAACAAATCGGTCGTTTATTTTGGTATAGAAAATGCAATTATAGATAGTATAAAAACAATTGGTTGTCCGTGTAGGAGGTTTATATAAATACACAATAAAGGGCAATATATTTAAAGAAACAACAGGGGTTACGACATAAAGAAGGGCAAATATACCCCCTTCTTTATGATTTTATTTATTCTTTATACTCGATGCTTAGGTAGTAAATGTCTGTCATTAGACGGTCAGTTGTTATCAAACAAGATTTTCTACTCACAAATTATTTTATCCTTTAAGCAAACGTTTAATGTTCATCAAAAGTGATGCGGGTGATACTGGTTTTATTATGAAATTGACATTATCGCCGAGCACTCCTTTTTTAATTATAACGTCATCACTATACCCGCTTGTAAATAACGCTTTAATATCTGGTCTAATGAGTTTAATGTCTTCGTATGCCTTGTTGCCGTTTTGTTTTGGCATGATTACGTCTAATATTAGTATATTTATATTGTCTTTATTTTCTTTAAACTTTTGGACAACGTCAAGACCGTCTTCTGCCTCAACTACCCTGTAGCCTTCGCGTTCAAGGATTTTCTTCATAATTTTTCTTACATCGTGATCGTCTTCTGCTATAAGTATTGTTTCCTTTTTAGTGTCCGTAACGTTTTCAGCAACTGTGGATTTGTCCTCTTCATAGGGCTGGTAATTATAATAATAAATAGGAAGATATATTTCAAATACTGTACCGTGTCCTTGCTGGCTTACTATGTTAATATATCCCTTATGGCTTTCCACTATCCCATAAACGCTGGAAAGACCAAGACCAACGCCACTGCCAACTTGCTTAGTAGTAAAGAAAGGCTCAAAAGCCCTTTGTTGCGTGTTAGTATCCATACCGCTACCTGTGTCGGAGACAATCAGTAGTGCGTATTGAGATGCTTTATTACTTATATCAAAAGGGCAAAGCTCTACCATTTGGGTTTCTATTGTAAATGTCCCACCCTCTGGCATAGCGTCTTTAGCATTTGATGTTAGATTTATTATTATTTGTTCAATTTGTGCCATATCAGCCATTATAGGAAGAGGTTCTTCGGAAAATTTCGTTTTAAAGTCAATCTCCTCACCTGTAAACTTTACAAGCAATTTATCCATCATCTTGACAATATCATTTAGGTCTATTACCTTCATATGACTTGTCTGTTCTTTGCTAAAAGCCAAAAGTCCTTGTACGAGTTTAGCAGCCCTATCCGTTGATAGATGTATTTTGTCTATAAAATTACGCATAGGATCATCGTGCGGTATCTTCATCTGTAGGACATACACGTAACCGTTAATGGCTGATAGTATATTGTTGAAATCATGGGCAATGCCAGCAGCTAGTTGTCCGACTGCCTCAACTCTATTTGTATATTTTAGTCGCTCTTCTAAAAATTTTTTAAGGGTTATTTCCTCTTTAATAGCTAAAAAATTAGTGATTCTGCCAGAGTCATTTTTAATGGGTGATATTGTGGCTGATTCCCAGTATAGAGAGCCATCTTTTTTCTTATTTTGAAACTCACCGTGCCAGTCCTTTCCACTTAAAATATTTTCCCACAGTTGTTTATAGATTACGGTGGGGGTTTTGCCAGATTTAAGAAAGCTTGGGTTTTTGCCCATAACCTCTTCCTTTGTGTAGCCGGTTACTTCTATAAATCTGCGATTAACGTACTTAATTTTACCAGTTTTACTAGTTATCATAACAATGTTTGAGCCTTGTTCAACGGCTTGAGAAAGCTCACGGATTTTTTCAAAGGCCATTTTCTTTTGATTTTCCATTTCAATATAGTGAAGGGCAAAGGATATGTCAGCTGCCAGTTTATCAAGTATCTGGATTTCCTCTGTATCAAAAAAGTCATGCTCATTACTGTAAAAAGAGATTATACCTGAAAGTCTACCCTCTTTCTTTAGGGCAAAGGATGCCATTACAGTATTGTCTGTATTTGTAGCCTCCCATTTAGTGTCGAAATCAGATAGGTAATTGGCTGGTTGTCTTGAGAGATAGTATCCGTTTTTTTCTATAGCATTTATGATATTGACTAAAGAATGTGGCGTTTTTACAGCAAGAAAGCTCTTTGTTATATAATGTTTACCTTTTAATGAGCATCCAGTGACCATTGTCATCTTGTCAAAGCCAGTTCTTCCAAGAAGGCCAATCCATGACATAGCAAACCCGCCAAATTCAACCGTTAAACTGCAAACCGCATGGAAGAGCCTGTCTTTTGTGTGTATTCTGACAATCTCCTCATTGATTGCACTTAGCATTGCATGCAGCTTATTTAGTGTCTTGATTTTTTTTTCTGCCCTTTTAGCCTCGCTAATATCAATTCCCATTTTTAACGATAAAAACGTTCCATCACTTTCAACAAAAGGATACTCATATACTTGATAGGTACGGCCACTGTTTGTGTCCGACCATTGCCAGTTTACAAGTTTGTTATCCATGTCAACATTATTGCTTGCGAGGCATTTGGAAGTACTTTCTTTAATACAGCCTAGAACTTCATTGCATGGTTTATTAGTGTCAGTACCAAAGTGCTCTCTAAACATGCTGTTTGTAAAGCGTATAGAGCGATCAGCCCCTGCTAATAAAACTATAGCTGGCATGGCATCAAGGACTGCAAATAGTTTTTGTCTTTCGTTTGGCATTTGTTGGATTTGATACTCTGTTGTCATTACTAAAACACTATTGAGTTTTGGTAATGGATAGAAAGACCCACTAAAGTACTTATAAACCCCTTTTAGAGTCCTCACAGAAAACTCAACATCCAGTATATTACACCCCTGTGCTATTACTGTTTGAATAAGCTCAGTAATCGGTTTGCCAAAGTCCGGATTTATCATATCTTTTAATTGTATTGGCTTAAGGTCTACTATATCTTCACAGTCCATAGCCTTCATAGCAGCCGGGTTCAAGTACTCAAATGTGTCGCCAGTCAATACAAATGCTGCTTCTTTAGTGTATTTTGCTATACTTAAATAGTAGGTATCTTGATTTTTAGTCATCTTAATAGTATAAGCTTTTTTATAAGAAATAGCGTAATAAAAAGCTGTTTGTTGTATTATATATAATCATGATTTTTATAGAGTACCCATATTATGTCGGTTATCTGTTAAAAAAGAAAGTATCATTAATGTCTAAGCAAAAACTTGACAGAATGGTCGTTAGTATTGGCAACTTAACAGTGGGTGGTACAGGAAAAACACCAGCCACTATTGCCTTGGCAAAGGAAGCACTTAGACGGCAGTTGATGCCCTGTATACTAACTAGAGGCTATAAAGGGACAAAACTGGGTTCATGTTTTGTGCTTCCAGACTCTGATGTCAAGACTGTAGGCGATGAGCCCGTATTAATGGCAAGTAAGTTGCAAGGTGTGCCTATAATTAAAGGGAAAAATCGCTATGCGGCTGGATTAATAGCAAAGGAGGCGGATTTTTTTATCCTTGATGATGGCTTTCAGCACTTTAAACTCCACAGGGATGTGGACATCTTGTTAGTGGATGGTAAACGCGGTTTTGGTAATGGTAGGCTCCTGCCATTTGGTCCTTTAAGGGAACCTCTTGGTGAGCTAAGGCGAGCGGACTTTGTCCTTATAACAAAGACAAACGATGCTGGGCAATGTAATCTTTTACGCAAATTTCCAAAAGAAAGAATTTTTACAGCTAACCACACACCAGCATATCTAATAAACAATAAAGGTACTCTCTATCCGCTAAAAGACCTTTTAGGGAAAACTGTCTTTGCATTTTGTGCAATAGCTGCCCCTTTGGCATTTAAAGAAAGCTTAATTAGTATAGGCGCTAATATTGTTGGCTTTAAAACCTTCAAGGATCATTATAAATACTCTTTGCGTGATATTGAAAGTATTTTAAAATTGAGCAAAAGCATTAATGCTGAACTTGTCATAACAACAGAAAAGGATATGGTAAAGATTAAAGAATATGCCAAAAATATGCTGGCACTTTCAATAGAGTTTAGCGTTAGCAATGTATTTTATGAAAAGGTTTTTGAGAAAATTAATAACAGGGAAAAACCCTTTTAGGCAAAAGGTGCGTAGGCGTACTCCCAAACCCCCGCACCCCTTACTGGAGTGCGCCTACACACTTCCTAAAACTTTTGCCCTGTCATCTATAAGCTTTACAATAAATGTGTTTAGGTGTTATACTTTTAAAATAAAAAAAACAGAAGGGTGATTTATGTCTGATACAATGTTTTTATTAGGTGCTGGAGCTTCACAGCCGCTGGGTTTACCTGTAACAAAGGGTTTTTTTAGCAATTATAATCCACCGCCAACGTTGAGTCCGTTGTTTAATTTTATATGTAACTGTTTAGCTGACAACAAAAAAGAAGAGCTTGACCTTGAAGCAGTGTTTGCGCTGCTTTCATTTTACAAGGACATATCTTCAAATGTAGAACTAAATTTTTTACGTCAAGCCTTTCAATCAGGGGAAATTTTCCGAATCGCTAGCAAAAATATATACCAACACTTTAACCCAGCCTTTAGTGCCCTACATGCCTTTGCAACTTCAACTTCAACATCAACGGATGTCAATGCCTTAGTTAAGGGCAGTGAAAAGGTTAAAACAGCCTCTAACGTTGCCGAAGCTCTTGAGGAGCTTTCGGAGAAATCCAGACAGCTGGATAAGGATATTAAGCATTATGTATACACTGCTTTTTCACGTTTTGAAGCAGATAAGGCTATCTCTGTGTATGAACCAATATTTGCACCAGTTCTAAAAAAGCAAAACGGTAAACTTACTATATTTACAACTAATTATGACTTGATTTTGGAAAACGTTTTCAATACACCAAGGGGTATACGTCAAGAATGGGCTGAATATAAAGTTGAAAATATATATCTAGGATTTCAATTTCGCATATTATTTTTTATATTTGAACCAAAGTTTCAACAGCCGCCTGATGGTACTGTGGAGATATACAAATTACATGGTTCACTCAACTGGGATGAGCTAAACGGTTATGTATTCATGGGAGGTGCTGCAAGGCTGCCAAAGGACCCGGAAGTCCCTGCATTTATTTATCCCGGATATAGGGGGATTCCAGAAAAAGAACCTTTTAGGAGTTTGCACTACCTATTTGCCCAACGGCTACTTAAAACAGAACAGCTTATGGTTATTGGTTATTCCTTTAGAGATGTATATATTAATACTCTGATTCTGCAATCGCTGGCAGCCAACGATAATTTAAAGATATATGTATTTACGCCATGGTTTCCACCGGATTCCGGTTTCCGTATTTTGCAGAGGAATTTTGCAGACAGGGTGTTTCATATAGACGGCAAGGTGGGACAGGATAACCTGTGGGATTTAGTAGAAGGAAAAGAATAAGTTAAAGGAAATGATTAAAAAGATATTTATCATTTTCTTTGTCGTTTTTTTTGTTATATCCGGTTATCTTTTGTATCTATTGTTTCAGTTTTTTCACCCAGTGGTCTTTACAAGTGGTGAGGTTGAGATATATGTATCTAAGGGGGCGGCGTATAAAGCTGTAGTGCGGAAGCTTTCTAAGGAGGCCAAGGGGGGGGATTTTACGCTGCTTTATTTAGTAGGAGTTTACGCTGGGCTTGGTAGGAAATTAAAACCCGGATATTATTTATTTAAAAGTGGCATCACTCAAAGGGAGATATTACGGAAGTTTGCACGCCACGATACCGTAAAACTCAAAATTGACATAATACCCGGCTTTACTATCTGGGATATTGCAAAACGTTTTAATGTTATGGTTGCAGAGGACGAGTTCTTAACACTTGTACGCAACCGAGCGTTTTTGGATTCTTTAGCCATAAGCGCACCTAGCATTGAGGGATATTTGTATCCGGCTACATATCTTTTTGATAAGGGTACCGCTATAAGAGATGCTTTAAGGGAGATTGTTAAAACTCGGCGGATAAGGTATCCGGAAGGCTTTTTTAAAGATAAACTAGAGCTTATAGGAATGTCAGAAAATGAGGTATTGACACTTGCCTCAATCATAGAAAGAGAGGCGGTTGACGCCAAAGAGCGCGCTATTATTTCTTCTGTGTATCATAATAGGTTAAGGGTAAATATGCCTTTACAGGCAGACCCTACGGCTATTTATGGGGTTAAGCTTTATCGTTACGGTGTAACTGCTACAGACCTTAAAAACAATACACCATATAATACTTATATAATCAAAGGCTTACCACCAGGGCCAATAGCATCACCTTCTGAGGCTTCTATAGAGGCTGCCCTAAATCCAACAAAAGACACATACTTATATTTTGTTGCAAAAGGAGATGGTACTCATTATTTTTCTGAGACATACTCTGAACATAAAAGGGCTATTGCACAGGTTAAAAAAAAATAAAGGAAACATGTAATAATGATAAAGCGTAGAAGTACAAAAAAGATAAATATAGGCACTGTTAATATTGGAGGGGATTCACCTATTTCAGTGCAATCTATGACAAAGACCGATACACGGGACGTAAATGCAACAGTAAGGCAGATAGTGGAGCTTGAAAAGGCAGGGTGTGAAATAGTACGTCTTGCTGTTTTAAATGAATCGGCGGCTGATGCCATTTTGGAAATAAAACAACAGGTATCAATCCCGATGGTTGCCGATATACACTTTGATTGGAAACTTGCAAAAAAGGCTATATCTAACGGCATAGATGGTCTTCGTATAAATCCCGGCAATATCGGTGCTCAATGGAAGGTGCAAGAGCTTGTTGAAATGTGTAAGGATAAAGATATTCCTATTAGAATAGGGGTTAATGCCGGCTCATTAGAAAAGGAATTACTTAATAAATACGGTCATCCCACACCGGAAGCAATCGTTGAAAGCGCTATGCGGCATATAGAAATCCTTGAAACACTGGCTTTTAGTAAAATCAAGGTATCCCTTAAAGCTTCAAATGTAAGCACAACTGTGGAGGCTTATAGGCTATTTTCTAAACAATACGATTACCCGTTACATATTGGAATATCCGAAGCCGGGCCTGCCTTTAGTGGTATGGTTAAAAGTGCCGTAGGGCTTGGGATTCTTTTAAATGAGGGTATTGGTGATACCATGCGCGTTTCGTTAACGGCACAACCATTTGAGGAGGTGCGGGTTGCCTATGAGATATTGAAATCGTTAAATATCAGGCAGCACGGAGTTAACATTGTGTCTTGTCCTACTTGCGGACGTACTCGCGTTAATCTTATGCAAGTGGTAGCTGACGCTGAAAGGAAGTTTATGAATATTGATAAAAACGTTACAGTTGCCATAATGGGATGTGAGGTAAACGGGCCAGGTGAGGCTAAAGAGGCTGATTATGGTATAGCTAGCGGCACTGGTGAGGGGATTTTATTTAAAAAAGGACAAGTCATTGGCAAGGTTAAAGAGGAAGAAATGCTTGAAAGTCTTATAGGCTTGATTAATAGTAGTGATTAACAAATAAAAATTAGCAGATAAAAACATAGAAGAAAAGTGGGGAAGGGAAGCGTCCCAATGTCATTAAGTTAAGGAAAGAGCGGGGGGAAACCCTTTTACTCGATGATCAAGTTTTTTTAAGTTGACAAATAATCATGTGTTGTAATTATAACCAAAACAAGGGCGAAGATGCGAAGGCGCACAGGGAGGTGTGCCTACACACCCTCCCTCACATAGGTTCGTCCCTACAAATAGATGCGTAGGGGCAGACCTATGAGGCTGCCCTATTTTTATTATCTACACTTTGTGTTCTTAATCAAATCGAAATGCGTTATATATTTTATTTAAAAACTGCTATTAACCATCAAATCCGCAATAGCCTTTGCAAAGGCTGACGGGTCCTTTGGTTTTACGCCTTCTATAAGCAAAGCCTGCTCATAAAGCATAGCAACGTAATTTTCAAACTTTTTACTTTTTTTGTCTTTTTCGTACATTATATTTAAGGTTTCGGTTAAGGGGTGATTTGGGTTTACTTCAAGAATACGCTTAGTTTCTGGTACTGCCTGTCCCATAGCCTTCAACATTCTCTCCATAGCAGGGTCAATCTGCCCTTCCTCTGCTACCAAACAGCAGGGCGAGTCCGTAAGGCGTCCTGAAAGGCGTACATCTTTTACGTCATCAATTAACTGTAGTTTAATAAATTCAAGAAGGCCTTTGTATTTTTCAACGCTTTTTTGCTTTTCTTTTTCCTCGGTTTTATCTAGCGAGATGTCGCCCCTAATGACAGATTTAAACATTTTTTCTTTGTACTGGTAGGCACCAAAAATCACATCGTCTATTTCATCTGTTAAAATGAGCACCTCATAGCCATTCTTTTTAAATGTTTCAAGGTGAGGGGACTTTATTCCTTCGTCATAACTGGTTGCCGTCAGATAGTATATGTGTTCTTGTCCGTCGCGCATATCCTTTATATAGTCATCAAGGGTTCTGTACTTATCTTTTTCCACCATTGTTGAGGCAAACAGTATAAGCTCTCCGATATTTTCTCTTTTTGAAAAATCAAAATGTATACCTTCTTTAAGTACCTTACCGAATTCTTTATGAAATATCACATATTTCTCGTAATCATTCTTTTTCATCTCAAGAAGTGTATCTAGTATCTTTTTAGTAACGCTTTTTTTAATGACGTCTACTTGACGGTTATTTTGGAGCATTTCCCGTGATACGTTAAGCGGAAGGTCTGAAGAATCAATAACGCCTTTAATAAAGCGCAGGTAGACGGGAATTAGCTCCTCGCAGTGGTCCATGATTTGCACCCGTTTAACGTACAAGGCTGGACCTATTTTATATTCCTTGAAAAAAATATCAAAAGGCAATTTTGATGGCAGGTACAAAAGTGCAGTAAACTCAGAAGTACCCTCAGCCTTATAGTGTATTATTTTAGCTGGGTCTGTAAAATCATGCGATATATGTTTATAAAATTGGTTGTAATCTTCATCTGTGATTTCAGCCTTATCTCTTAGCCAAATAGCCTTTTGGGAGTTAAGGGTTTCCTCTTCTTTAACCTTCACCTTTTGCGATTTATCTATCTGGCTTTCTTTCTCTCTTTCCACTTCCATAACAATAGGATGTTCAATGTAGTCTGAGTACTTTTCAATAATTTTCCTGATTTCCCACTCATCGAGGAACTTTTTCTCATCGTCTTTGATGTGCAATATTACATCAGTTCCTTTAGTTTCTTTTTCTACATCCTCTACGGTATATGTCCCTTTTGCTGAGGATTCCCATTTAACGCCTTTTTTATCAGTGCTACCAGCTGGTCTGGAAATAAGCATAACCTTATCAGCAACCATAAATGCCGAGTAAAAGCCAACACCAAACTGTCCAATTAACTCTGGGTTATCCTTTAGCTCTCTGTTTTTAATAGCTGCTACAAACTCCTTCGTCCCTGAATGGGCAATGGTGCCCAGTTCATTAATAGCCGTTTGCATATCCATGCCTATACCATTATCACTAATTGTAAGCGTATTTGCCTCTTTGTTAGCCACAATTTTTATTTTCCAAGCCTCACCGCCTTCAAGTAACTCAGGTTTGGTTAACGACTCATAACGTGCCTTGTCTATGGCATCGGATGCGTTAGATACGAGTTCTCTTAAGAAAACCTCCTTATGGGAATATAACGAATTGACCACTAAGTCGAGAATTTGATTAATTTCAGTTTTAAACTCTAAACTCTGAAGTGACATTAAAGTAGTGCCTCCTTAAACTATATTTATAATTTATTATTAGATATTTATTAGCGCTCAAATCCCTTATTAGCACTCATTAATAGCGAGTGCTGACAGTATTTTACATAAAACACTCCTTTTGTGTCAATAAGTTTTAATAATATAAACACCGATAGTTGTTGTAATGTTAATTGTTTTTTTCAACAGCTTAAAGTATAATCTAAAAGAAAGTAATAGGATTGTAGCAAAATGTTAACATTTATAAACGCTTAAGTAAGGAGCACGACATCAATGAAAATAAGCACTGCTTTAAGCATCACGTTGGCGTTATTAATAAGTTTTACACTTATTAGTGGACTGTTAGTGCGTAGTTCTTTAGTAAAGATGGTGTTTGATGGTAAGGTGGTTAATTTTGTAGGGATAGTGCGCGGCGGTAGTCAAAGGCTAATCAAACTGGAGTTAGCAAAAAATTACACTGAAGGCGATAAGCTTATAGTAACATTAGATAAATACATAAACGGTCTAATCGAGGGTGACAATTCTGAGGGTCTACCAAAGGCAAAAGATGAAGACTTTATAAAGCAGATGCACACTGTTGCTCAAGTTTGGAATGTACTTAAAGACACGATAAATGAAGCAAGGACAAACCCTGTCATTCGCCCTAAAATGGTGCTTGAAAGTGAAGAGTTTTTTAAATTAACAAATGAAGCTACTTTATCAGCAGAAGGGCTTTCATACAATAATGTCATCTATGCTCAGAGGCATCAATTGGTTTTATTAGTGTTAAACATTATAATACTTGGCGCTGTATGGATTACAACAAAAAGAAAAATCCTAAAACCCATTGCAATATTAAAAGGACATATTAACAGTATAGTTAACAAAGACCTGTGTGTTTCCATGGACTATAATGTTAAAGATGAAATAGGAGAACTCGCAAACGAGATAAACCAGATGACAGATTTTTTTAATGAGGTAATAAACGGTACAATAATGTCCGTAAATAATGTAGTAAACACGATGGATATAGTAAAAACCAAAACTGAAATAACAACCGATGGTGCCAAAGAACAGCACTTGCAAGCATTACAAATAGCCGCCTCTGTTGAACAAATGAGGCAAACGATAATAAACATAGCTCGCAACACATCTAAAGCAACAGAAACCTCTACAAATGCTATGAACACAGCCCAAAGTGGTAACAAAATAGCAACAGATGCCGTAAACACAGTACGCGGTGTACACGAGACCACCTCCAAGCTATCTTTATTGATAACCACATTAAATAAAAGGGTTAACGAGATAGGAGATATTCTTAGAGTAATCAACGACATAGCAGACCAAACCAATCTGCTTGCTCTAAACGCTGCGATAGAAGCGGCACGAGCCGGAGAGCAAGGGCGCGGTTTTGCAGTGGTTGCCGATGAGGTGCGAAAACTTGCTGAAAAGACTAAAACGGCCACTACGGAGATTTCAGACAAGATTATAGCTGTTCAATCGGAGGCAAATCGTACCACATCATCAATGAAAAACGCAGCCGATGAGGTAACAAGGGCAACAACGCTGATAAATCAAGTAGGCAGTGCCCTTAGCGAAATCGTTACTGCTGCACAAGATGTTAAAAATCAGGTATCGGTAATAGCTACCGCCTTGGATGAGCAAACTGAAACGGCAGAGGATATTGTTAGCAATGCGGAGAAAACATCTAACGTTTCTCAAGATATGAATACAGAATCAAACGAAGTTCAAAAGGAAGTAAGTAAAATGATAGCAACAGCAGAAGAACTTAGAAAGTTCACGACCGGCTTTAAAACAAAATGGAGTGAGCTGCTTATTTTTGATTTGGCTAAAACAGATCATCGCCTGTGGATTAACCGCATAGCTAGTTGTGTAAAAGGAGGTGAGCATATAGCTACAAACACACTTTCAGACCACACACTGTGCCGTCTTGGTAATTGGTATTACTCTGAAGGAAAAGAGCTATATGGCCATATCCAAAACTTTAGAAATATCGAACAACCACATAAAAAGCTGCACGCCTTAGGCATAGAGGCTGTTAGTATGTATAACAAAGGAAATGTTCAACGGGCACGCGAGCTTTACGCTGAACTTGAAGCAGTCTCTAAACAAATCATAGCAAACTTAGAGGAACTTAAAAATTATATTGCTAACCAGAAAAAACCTATTGCTATTGAACGATAAAGAGGTATGCGTTTATGTCTATAAATAGTTTTAAAGCGGTGTCTATAATTTTCAGTATTTTTATAATTACAACTATACTAACAGGATGCGCTAATGATAAAAGTCATATTACTATAGATACATTACATAAAGCAGATTCTATAGTTGTTGCCTACGTTAAAGACAATAAATTACAGGATAACGAAGGCTGCAAATTATCCCTCTGTGAGGATGGAGGGGGAAAAATTCTTGCTGCACTTAACATCAATAATCCTTCTGAAACGAAATACTCATACTCTTTTGCATATGTAGTAAAACAAGGTACGTATGCTATATGTAAGGAAGAATGTACACTATTGTCTAGGCATTTACGTGATACACTATCAACCACAGCAACGGCAGAAACATTATTTAGTTTTAAAGTTCCTATGGGAAAATTAGTAAACCTTGGCACTATAAAAATAACCACCAAAGGACAAAATGGACCATTTAGTTATGAATCCTATGAGTCTCAAAATGCTATAAATCAGCTAAAGCTAAATTATCCAAACATCTATAATGAATATATAGAAAAATATATATTTATACCGCTTATAAGGTAACTTTGCTTAAATATTTTTAATTCTTACAACCACATGCACATGAACATGACAGATGTCCATTTGCCTTTTCAAATGCCTCTTTACCTTCCTTAAACGATAACCACGCAATCACAATTGCACCAATTGAATCAATGCCGCCAATGCCAGTAAGGCTATACCCAGCACTTGCAATAAGCAACACTAAAGACAGATACATACAAGTCTTAGTACATGCAGCATCAGATAAAATTGCTTGAGAGTCTAAGATTTTGCCTACCTTTAATTTATAATGAATTAATAACCACATGGAAATCAAACTAATAAGGGCAATTACAATCCCCCAAAACGTGGTTTTAGGCTTGTTGCCTGCATAGATGTTATATATAGCTGACAGTACAAGGCCTGCACTTAACAAATAAAATGCAATCCCCGTGATTTTCAATGCCTGTTTTTCAAAAAAAAACATATTATCCTTATCATTTAATATACCTCTTAGATGACCGGCATTATTCATCCGCATCAACATAAGAAAGATTCCCACTCCCGAAATAACCTCAACAAAGGAATCAAGACCAAAACCAAAAAGAGCCAGCGTATCATCAGATATACCAAAAAATACAGCGACAATCCCTTCTGCTATGTTATAAAATATTGTTATTATTGATAAAACAACGGCTAACTTAAGCGCATTTTCCTTTGTCTTTAAAAAACTCTCCTCTACAATATCCATATACCGTACTCCATTTTTAGTTAATTATTGTTGTAAATACCTCTCATCGCTTTCTACAATTAAAAAGTGAAGTTAAAAGACCACTTTTGTGTCTTGACCTTGTACGCTTCACCTTCCCTCCATCTTGTAAGTTAGTAGTCCATACACATATATTATCAGCAATCGTTTCATCAATAGCAATACTAGACCCATCACACTCAATGACAAAAGACGGATATTTCTGATGAAGCCTAACAACAACCCCCGGCCGCACCTGTAAACCATTAAGCCTGTGCAGTTGTACATCATTTGAGCAATTAATATATGCTATGCGTGCTTCCTGCCCAATATCCATCTCGTGCAGGTGTTTAACAGAACTCTTAACAACCTTCTCGGCATTCATACAACAATCCCCCGACGGGATAGGCAGCCCATGCGGACACTCACGAGGATGCCCAAGTAAAATACATATGCTATCCACAAGCTCAGGCGTTACCGTATGCTCAAACTCACAAGCCCCTTTTTCTATATTCGTACCAATGACGTCATATAATAACCGCTCTGCTAATCTGTGTGCCCTAATTATTCTCTTAGCATATTCCATGCCAGTATCAGTTAACGTTATCCTTTCATTATTGTCATAAATATCAACGTACCCTTTTCTTTGAAGCTCATATACCATTGAGTTATCATAATTACCTTCCATTAATTCCTGTAATTCAACAAGGGTACTCTTGTCATCTTCCTTCATATACCACAATCTTTCTAAAAATTCATCAATATTGAGTTCATTAGTCATATATAACCTCCTATACAAAAACCTGCATCACTACACGTTATTTCAATGATTATCTTAATTTAGAAAAAAACGACAAGTAAAAAACTATTCAACAGGTAATCCAGAGGAAAAATCATCTATAATTTTTGAGGCCTTCGATACCAGAGCTTCCCCCAATTTTTGAGGCGATGGAGCCGGCATAGCCGACGCCTTTAGCTCGTAGTATGAAAGAAATGTGGAAGGGTCTGCTGTAATGCAGTTTTCCATATATAAAAGAGTAACTTCTCTATTAGGCTCAATCAAGCGTGTCTTTAATGTCATCATAGATTGCCTGTGTGTCCCACCATCTACAATATTTGTAATCTCACTAATAATTATATAATCATAGTTAAGTTTCCTTGCATATTGAAAATAATCATCAAGGCTATTAAATATCTCATAATTAGCCTCAACCACTCGAAATGTCTGTTTTGTAAGTAGATTATCCCGCAAACTGTCAGTCATACTCGTAGCTATTGGCTTAGCATCAAGCGGGGATTTTATCTGAAAAACTACTACGTGTTTCTTATGACCAAGGGCAACCTTCGGCTCTATAAAAATTCTATTTTCACAAGTAGGGTTTTCAAGCTTAGATTCCATAAGCGTACGTTTTCTTATCCCATACTGCTCTACATCCCTTGTTACATCATGACAAGCAGATAGGTTCAAAAATAATAACCCAATTGCAACAACCAAACCATATCGCTTAATCATTTATGAGGCACCCTCTCATAAACAGACACATCACCAGAATCTGGATTAGTCAATAGCGAATTAATCTCCTTCGTACGTACCACGCTATTCGTCCATGACGCAATAATACTATTATCAGTAAGGCTTATAAGCCTTCCATTTAATATTACAGATTCCTTTGTTATAGTATATGTACCAGCAACAATAGCATTGGCACTGTGAGAAACTAAAAGGTCCTTAACATCCCTTGTAAGTACAAACTCCCCAGAATCATTCTTTATATCTATAACATTACCCACTCTCATCTCAGTTATAACGTAACCCCTGCCTTGCAACTGAGTCATCAATAACTCTGAAAATGCCCTACCAAAAGGAGAGGTCTTCTTAAGTGTATTTAAATTCACAAACGTTGTAACAAGTAATGGTGAAACCTTCCTATTACAACTAACCGCCTCAACACTACCATTGCAGAAAAGACCAAGCGCCATATCATCAGCCGCAGATGTTATGTTGAGGAATTTCTTACTCATAGGATTTGTATATTTGATATATACAGGATCGTCAAAAGGCACGTGCTGAACCACTGGCGTACCTGTATAACTATAACACCCATAACTTAATAAAAAAGCAACGCTAACTAAGAGCTTTCCTCTTTCTATAATGTTAATAATGCCCATCTATCCCTGCCGAATCCCTATCTTAGGCATTGGAGTCGGAGGCAACGGTACAACCACCTCAGACACTTTACTCAAAAGCTCATTAATAAGCGGTGTCCTCGGAATTCGAAAAGAACTGACGGATAATACCTCAGATTCAAAAGGGTCCACTACCCTTGCATTAACATAAACACAACACGGTGTTACCTGATAAGTCCCAACCAGCACATAATTGCCAACAAAATCTTCCCTTGTATCAGGTGGTAAAACCACCCTCTCCGCCTTACCCGGAACCACGTTGTCCCTAGCTAAAAACAACTCTCCTACCTCTTCCACAAGCTTGATAACCTTTGTATGCCGTATTTCTACAACCCTATATCCTCTCATATGCAAGCCAGAAATCAACTGCTCCGCGATAGTCTGACCAAACATGCTCGTTTGACGCAAATTACTAACATCCATAAAGGTTGTAACAATTAATTTATGCTCTGACCTATTAAAACGACTATACATATCTACTTGTTCAAGTAAATAGTTTGTCCCTAAGCCGTCATTGGAATAAGCAGAATCGGAATAAGCATAAATATTACCCCCTCCATTGCCATACATCATATCATACTCAGAAGAAGTATTATGCAATTGACATCCATAAGAACAAATATTAACAATCATGAATATATATAAAATTCTAAACATAGATTAATATACCAAAATTTTAAAAAAAAAGCAAGAAAAAAAGAAAAAGTATAGAGGCGTGGGGGAAAACCTTTTTTGGCAAAAAGATGCGTAATAGAATATAGTGTTTTTGGGGTTTAAGGGTGTGAGGGCAGTGCCCCAATGCCATTAAGTTAAGGAAAATTGCAGTAAAAATGTAGCAAAAGATAAGAGGGATAACTAAAGAAATTGCAGTCCAAAAGTTTTAGGAAAGGGGGTGCGGGGGGATAACACTTTTGTCTAAAAGGGTTTCCCCCCGCTCTTTTCTTTTCTTAACTTAATGGTATTGGGGCAGCGCCCTCACTCTGTATTTGTTTCCTTCGTTATTTTTATTTATTATTTTTAAGACTTAAAAGTGATTCCATAACCTCATCGGTTGCCTGAATGGTTTTAACCCCTGCTGTTATACCATACTCTGAGACCATCATGTTGACAAATTCTGATGCCAGAGAAACATTACTTGTCTCTAGTGTTCCTGAAAGGATTGCACCTGATGCAGCATTTGCTCCCCCTATAAGTGCCTGTCCTGAGGCTTGAGATTGGGCATATAGGTTACCGCCAAGCCCTGTGAGATCGGATGGGTTAGTAAAGCTTGCAACAGCTACTTGTCCAAGTACTCTTGTTTGGCCATTTGTAAATGTGCCCTTTATTACACCGTCTTGTCCAATTTGCATGTTAACCATATTGCCTGTTGCATTACCGTCTACATTAAGTCCAAGTAGTTGAAACTCTGAGGCATATTGACTTGTACCACTTAGCGTATTTCCGTCCTCAGTTAATCCAGCACTATAGTTAAACAATATCTCTTGTGGGGTTTCAGAACTATTAGCAAAGTCAAAGGATATTGTTTCTGTTGCACCTGCTATTAGTTCACCATTTTCATCAAACTGTAAGACCTGAGTACTTGATGCTTGAATAAGTTGTTCGCTACCGTCGTCGGCCTCTGTTGTATAATTAACTTCCCACTTGTTTGAATCAACCTTAGTAAAATAAGCTGTAACACTATGTTTACCGCCAAGTGAATCGTATGCCTCTATGGAGGTTGAGTAATTGTAATTTTGGGCTTTATTATTTTCAATACTAAATCCTTCAGTGTAAGTTTCAGTCTCAGCATCTAAGTTAATAGAAATATTGACGTTTTGAGTCTTATTTGGTGATGTTAACCCTGTATCTATTTGTATATCTGTAAGAGACGATGATATTACCCCTGAAGAGTCTGCATTATAGCCTTGCACTTTTAACCCAGACGGAGTAACAAGGTATCCATCTTTATCAAGAGTAAATTCACCGTTTTTGGTGTAAACCTTGTTGTTATTTGCATCCTCTACGACAAAATAGCTGTTTCCATTTATAGCTAAATCCAAGACATTGCCTGTGCTTATAAATGCCCCTGCCTGTGAGCTCCCACCTTTATAGCCAACGGTATTTAGGTTTGCTATGTTATTTGCACTTTGTTGGAATACACGACTGTTATAATTTATACCGGTTAACGATGTGTAGAGTGCTGATATCATAAGGATACCTCCTTAAATAAAAAATTTGTTCAACTCATCAACAGACATCTGACCGGGGGCACTTACTGTATCTATTGCTGCAAATGTAAAGAGAGAGCCTATTTGATGTAGCAAAATCCGTGAAGCCCGGCCAAGTTTGCCCATTGCAATTGTAACAATATCATCATTGCAGTGGTTAATGGTAAATGCCGTAATAGTTCTTAAATCAGCTGAATTGTTTGGCATAACAGCTATTTTTATTATTTGTGCACCAAGTGCCTTACCTTTACTAAAAGTATGCTCAAGTTCCTTTATGTCTGGTGTACTATTAAAATTGTGAAAAGACGCTATAGATGTTTTTTTATATTCATGTGTAATGTCTATAGTTTGCTTTGCTATAGGGGCATTGATTTCAATATCTACGGCATCACATATGTCTATAATGTTTGTAATTGTATAAAAGCGCTCTTCCTCAGAGACAATACGCAATCCGCCTTCATATGGAGCCCTAAATGTGGCTATAATGGGTAACCCGTACTTTGATTTAGCTGTAGTAAACGTATTGTGGATACTTGTCATATTTTTAAACATATCAATTCTTAGCTCTATGATATGTACATTATTTACGACAGTAACGTCGCTATCTTTAAATGGCACTACTATTATTGGTTTGTGGGTTAGTGTAAGATTTCCAATATTAATCATTTTGTTTTATCTCATCAACATATTTTGTGGTAAGGTACTCCCTGAGAGTTTTTTCCTGTGTATAAATCCTAATATCGTTTAGATGATCAAAATAGTTTTTGGTGGTTAACACAATATCGCCGTCGAGGTTTCCAGATTGTACCATTGACTCAACAGTAAGTAATGCTTTATCCATATCCATACCTTTTCTGTATGGTCTATCCTCTGATACGGCTGTAAATACATCAGCTACGGCCATAATCTTTGCACCAATTGGCAGCGTGTTGCCTTTTAGGTGAAAAGGGTAGCCGTCTCCGTTCATGCGTTCGTGATGAAAAGATGCCCATGTGTTAATGCCTTCAAGTCCTTTAATACCCTTTATTATTCTATATGAATGGTACACGTGGCTTTTCATGACATTATATTCTGGTTCAGTTAGCTTAGATGGTTTTTCAATGATTTCAACCGGTATGGCAAGCTTACCAATATCGTGTAAAAAACCAGCAACTCTTATCAATTGACACTCAATAGCAGAAAAACCGGATAGCTGCGCTAGTAGCCCTGCAACAGCACTAACGCCGGCAGAGTGCACGGCTGTAAATCTGCTTCTGTAGTCTATTATATGGCTTATAAACTTTGTTAATTCATAAAGCTCATTTAAACTGAGGATTTTAATTGGCAGTGCCTCTCTATCCAGTATAACTTGTTCTATGTTAAGATGTGTTGCCTCAAACCAGAAACACTCCCTTCGTGACACGCTATAGAATGCCTTTAATACTTTAGGATTAAAGAATTTTTCCCCACTATTTTGAATTGAGGAGAGAATTTTGTCTTTTTGCATCAAGACCTCTTTTTCCCGTTTTATAAGTATTTCAATTCTATCGGCAAGATGCAAGATATGTGAGCCAATCGGTACTTCTTTGCCATCAGCGTACTGTCCATTGCCATAATTCCAGCGAATATGATGGTAGCGTATTATATCAGCAATATTACGAAATATTTCAAAATCCTTTATCAACAAATATCCTCTTTCGGCGTGTTCGTAAGGATTTGTAAGTTCGTATTCAACAAGGCGTAATTTATCGGCTAATGTGAAAACGCCGATGTCATGTAGCATAGCAGCAATTACTAATTGTTGCTTTTCTTCTTGCGGTAACCCAAGCTCTGTTGCTATTTCATCGGCAATCACAGTTACTCTTAAATGGTGGTTAGCAATGTGGTAATCAATAAAATCTAAAGCCTTTGAAAAGGTAATCAGCAGGTCCTTTAGATTTATTTGTTCATATCCGTAAAGGTTCATTCTTTATTATAATATAACAGGGTGTAAATTTAAGCAAAAGTGTGTGAACATTAATATTTTTTTAATATCTTATATTCATAGCTATCAAGTAGTGCTTCCCACGATGCCTCTATAACGTTTTCGCTAAAGCCAACAGTTGCCCATCTGTGTTTACCATCGCCGGACTCTATTAGTACTCGTACACCGGTAGCGGTGCCTTTACCTGCGGATAAAACCCGTACCTTATAGTCATGTAGGACTACGTTTTCAATTTGAGGATAATACCGCATCATAACCTTTTTTAAGGCATTATCAATGGCATTGACTGGGCCATTACCGGAGGCTGCCGTGTGTATTTGTGTTCCATCTGGAAACTGTGCCTTTATCATGACATCACTAACAAAACTATTATCGTGCGTTTGCTTTTCCGTTATAACCTTTAAATCCAAAAGCTCAAAAGTCTCCTCGTATTGCCCCATTTCTTTTTTCATAAGCAACTCAAAAGAGGCCTCAGCCCCTTCAAACTGATAGCCTTTGCTTTCAAGCTCTTTGAGCTTTTCTAAAAGTTCTGCTACTTTCTTATCCTTATCTAAACTCATACCAAACTCTTCAGCTTTGCGCAAGATGTTACTCTTGCCGGCAAGGTCGGATATAAGTATGCGCCGTGAGTTGCCAACTAGCTCCGGATTGACATGCTCATACGTATCAGTCCTTTTTTGTACTGCATTTACGTGCATACCGCCTTTATGGGCAAATGCGCTGTCGCCTGTGTACGGTTGCTTTTTGTTGTGTGGTATATTAATTATTTCATTAACAAAGCGTGAGACTTCCCTTATTAGCCTTAAACGCTCACGACCTATGCACTTATAACCCAACTTTAGTTCAAGATTTGGGATTATTGAGCATAAATTAGCATTACCACACCGCTCTCCTATACCGTTAATAGTGCCCTGCACATGTACTGCCCCGTTTTCAACGGCTATTATTGAATTAGCCACGGCACAGTCTGAGTCATTGTGTACGTGTATGCCGATATGAGTATTAACGCTTTTTTTAGTTTCAGTTGTAATACGTTTTATATCATCTGGCAGGCAGCCACCATTTGTGTCGCATAAAACGATACAATCAGCACCCGCCTCATCTGCTGCTTGAATACATTTTATAGCATAAGGCGGGTTACTCTTGTAACCATCAAAATAGTGTTCGGCATCAAAAAACACCTTATCCACATTGTGTTTACAAAAGCTTATGGAATCGTGTATGAGATCAAGATTTTCCTCTATGCTTATCTTTAATGCGTCAGTTACTTGCATGTCCCACGTTTTACCAAACATAGTAATAATGCTGGTTTCCGCTTTAAGTAAGGACTGCATGTTGGGATCATTATGCACCGTATTGCCTTTTCTTATAGTACTGCCAAATACAACAATCTTTGCGTTTTTTAACTTAAGTGTTTTAACCTTTTCAAAGTACAAGGCATCCTTTGGATTGGAGCCGGGCCAGCCGCCTTCTATATAATGAACCCCAAGCTCATCCAATTTTTCCGTGATTCTTAATTTGTCCTCAACAGACATGGATACATCCTCTGCCTGCGAACCATCCCTTAGTGTTGTATCAAATATCTCTATTTTTCTCATAGTATTTATATTATACCAAAACACATTAGGTTTACTGAACATTATTCTATGATAAAAAGGAAAAAAATATGGGGATTACCTTTAAAAGTGCAAAGGCGCTCCCCTGTCTCTTTGGTTTACAATTTAGTATAAAATTAGTTCTTTGTTAAAGATTTAATATAAGCAACGATGTCTTTCATCTCTTGAGAGTCTATTTTAATAGCCTTTCCTGATAGTGGCCCTTCAATGCACATATTAACAGCTTCTTCTAAAGAGTGTAATTCTTTGCCCATAATAATTATTTTTTCTTTTTTACCCGACTGCTCAAGTCCTTTACCGTTAGGATGACAGCTATTGCAGCTTTTATCATTAGTGCTGCTGCCAAAAGACGGATCATTAAAGAGTTTTTTACCATTTTCCACATTTTGTGCAAATGATAAACCTGTCAATAACAATAAAACAAAAAACAAAACTACTGAACTTCTAAATATTCGTTCCATTTTTAATCCCTCCATGTTTTTTTAGTTATTATAGCGCATTTTGATTTGATAGTGACACATAAAAATAGGGGAGCCTAATGTGCTATATTTATGTAGTTTTAGTATGTCTTGTAGTGTTTTACATAGTTTAGCATGTGTGTTTTTCATTATTTTTTTACCCTAACATTATTTTTAATTCATCTACGGAAGGTATTTGGCCAGCGCTTTCAATCTTTCCATCTACTGCTAAAGCTGGTAAAGATAAGACACCATATTCAACTATATCTTTTATGTCCGTTATCTTTTTAATTTCAATATCCTCACCAATTATCTTAACAGCATCTTCTACATTTTTAGCTAATTGTTTGCACTTTGGACACCCTGTGCCTAAAATTGCTATTCTTTTCATAACTTCTCCTTTTAAAATTATTTTATTGTTACTAAAAAAAATACCCATATAACTTGCCTGTTATTGTTGCCATAACAATAACCAGTGATATGTATGTAATGGTTTTCTTAGCCCCAAGCACTGTATTTATTACCAACATACTAGGAAGAGAAAGTGCAGGACCTGCAAGCAATAAAGAAAGTGCAGGACCTTTGCCCATACCAGAGCCAATTAGTCCCTGCACGATGGGTACTTCTGTTAAAGTTGCAAAGTACATAAAGGCACCTGCCACTGAGGCTAAAAAATTACTAAAAATTGAGTTACCACCTACCGCATAATTAATCCACTTTGATGGTATTAACCCCTCCGCGCCCGGACGTCCTAAGAGAAAACCAGCAATAAATACACCAATTAACAATAAAGGAAATATTTGTTTAGCAAAATCCCACGATACATTAAACCATTGAGTAGGTTTTCCTTTGCTTGTTAAACAACTGATAGAAAGTGCTAAAACTCCTAATAAAAATACGGCGACTGGCTCATTTGGCAACAGTAATGCCACAGCAACAGCAGGAATAATAGATATGCCCATCATCCACCATTTGATATTAAACCAAACTACTAACACAATGGAAAATAACATGGCTAACACTGCTGTAATCAACCACTTATGAACGAAAATAGTGTGCCACAGCCCTGTAGTATTATCTGGTTTGCTCCATGTGGAAAAAACTAATATTAGTATCATTAATCCGAAATAAAGTGCATTTTTCCATAAGTATTCGCGTGATTTATCTTCGTAACCTTTGTTTTCAATTGAGTTTGCAGTTGAGGGTTTGTCTTCCTGAAAAATGATTTCCATAAGTAACCCGATAATTACACTAAAACCAACAGCGCCAATAGTACGTGCTATTCCTATTTCAAAGCCCAAAATACGTGCTGTAAGTATTATTGCCATAACATTTATGGCAGGACCTGAATATAAGAATGATATGGCAGGACCAAGGCCAGCCCCTTTTTTATGTATTCCAGCAAATAGTGGAAGCACTGTACATGAACATACGGCAAGTATTGTGCCAGATATGGAACTAATACCATAGGCAAAAATTTTATTTGCCTTAGAGCCAAGATACCTTAAAATGTGCTCTTGGTTTATAAACACTGAAATAGCCCCTGCAATGAAAAAAGCTGGAATCAAACATAGTATAACATGTTCCCGAACATACCATTTAATTAGATAAAGAGACTCCATTAGTGCATTATCAAACCGGCTTGTGCCTATCGGCAAATAATAAAAAATTACAAACACTATTACTAACGATAGAGCATGTTTCCATTCTATTTTCCAATCCATTGATTTTACCTCCAACTTATTTTTCTAATATCTCCATATTTTCTAAAATTTCATTTTTTAATATATCTTCTGCAATACTAATAATGTTGCTTATGTTTTTATCTTTAATGTTATAAAATACGCTTAGTCCCTCCTTTCTAGATTCAAGTAGCCCCGCATTTTTTAGTACAGCAAGATGCTTAGATATGGTAGATTGTTCTTCATTAATAAGAGCCATTATTTCGCATACACAGCGTTGCCCTTCGCTTAGTATTTGTATAATCGTTATCCTTGTAGGATGTCCTAAGATTTTAAGCATATGCGCTATTTTTAATATCAATTTGTTGTGCATGTTTAGTCTCCTTATTTATATAAATTCCTTTAAAAAATAATAGTGATAATAATGTGTGGAGATTTGTCCACTGGGTTTTTGTAAAACCGAGGAAGTACCAGTTTGTCCAATACGCAATCCTCCATTTGGGGCAAGGTAAAGTACAATGTCGCTTAAAGACATCAAGAAAAAATTTAATGCTATTAGTAATGAAAAAAAACTCTATAATGTATTGTTTCTTTCATCTGTGTTTCCTCAATACCGTTCGGCATTAATTATGCTGATGGTATAGTTACAGTTAAAAACACTTTCACGGTGTATTTATTTTGAGTCTATTTGTCATTAGCGCATTTCGATTTAATAGGTAACAAAAATTA
>JAGYWI010000021.1 GCA_018606805.1 Candidatus Magnetomicrobium cryptolimnococcus | reverse complement strand
CCTTTATCCTCTCAAGTATCTCCCTTATAAACATTCGAACATCTCTACCCTTATAATCGCACAATATAGAAATAATGACCTCCTCTGGTTTATCTGCGTATAAGAATTTTTCACAATCAACAGTCCTCATGTCTATTATGGTGTAGCTGTGGGTTGTGCTGTCTTCTTCAAGGTTACTTTTCATCTTTAAAGGCTCCTTACCTATATAAACCACATATTGCTTAACAGGCAGCTTATAAACCTGCCTTAGGTAAACCCAGTAGCGCAGCTCCCGATACCCCATGTTGTTATCGTTTGTGGCTTGAAATTCTATGTGATAAATCTCTTGGCTGCCATCCTTAAGTTGCGCCTTGAGTATAAAATCGGCTTCCCGTTCATCCGTAATTTGCATCTTCGACTCTATTAACTCAGCCTTGCTTATATCTACACCTGTAATCTTTTCAAGCAATACAGCTACCGTATCTTTTAACAGCTCTTTAATAACCTTGTCGTATTCTTTTGACATTTTTTAGCTCCTCATAATACTATTATACCAGATTTTAGATTTACTGCTATAAAAAAACATGATTTAATGTAACAAAAACTATTGTAAATATGTATTTTGATACTCATTTCATGGCATTTTGCCATAGTTGTTATTACCAAAGGTTGAAATGTCATAATTCATTGAAAATAATATAAAAATGATGGGATTTTTGGAGTTTTATGGGGTCTCAAAATTAAAAAAGTTTAATAAACAATGCCTTAGTTAAAAATATAATTTAGGTGATTTGATATTTTTTATTGTTGCATTATTGTATATAGTGTGGTATTATTAATGGTAAGGCGCTATTTTGGTATAAAGTATAGATATAAAATATTGGGTAGTCCTGAATAGATAGTGTTAGATAACAATTTGTCATTGCGAGCGCAGCGTAAGCGACGAAGGGTGTGGAGGCGCACCTCTCCCACATAGGTTCGCCCCTACAAAATACGTACCTCGTAGAGGCAGACCTATGAGACTTCCCTGTTTTTATGTGTCCTTATCAAATCGAAATGCGCTATAAGTGGCTTATTTGATGTTTTTTCTAATTTTTTTTTGCCTTAATCAAGGACATTTGCTGATATCCAGCCATAATTAGTTTTGTCAATATATACTTTATACCATACTCTATTATTATCGTCTACTGTAGAATTTATAGTTTGTAGAGTTTTGCCTTTTGGATATGAGGTTAAAATTTCAGAGTTTAAAGCTGGATTTTGTCTTACGTTTGCCCAGTCGGCTATAACGTGTTTTGTTATAGGCTTTAGTTGATTTGTTGGGGTAGGGGAGGGGGTTGGAGTAGAAGTGGGGGATAGGGTTACAGGCGTGGGTTTATTTAGTAAAGGGCTATCATAATAAGTAACAAATATAAGTAGAATTGCTACTGAAATCATAAAAAATGTAAAATTGAATTGTATAGGTTTTTTTGATACTTCAGAAAGTCCGAGGCTTTTAAGACCGTGCTTGACGTGGTGTTTTTCCATTAGTTTAGATTCATCTAAGTATGTTGCCATGAGTGCTCTTGATGTGATGGAGTTTATTATTCTTGGTATACCGTTTGAGTGTTTATAGAGTGTTTTGAGGGCAGCTCTGCTTAACCGTAAATTTGAATTACTTGATGCTCGGAAAATCCGTGATTTGATGTAGTCCTGGGTATCGTTTTCATTTAGTGGAGAGAGGGTGCATCGGGTCATTATACGTTGGGCCAGTTGTCTTAAGTCCGGGCTATTTAGTTTTATGTTAAGCTCAGGTTGTCCAAAGAGTATAATGTGTAGTAGTTTGTGGTCATGGGTTTCAAGATTGGATAAAAGCCTCAGTTCTTCTATGGTTTCGTTTGGCAGATTTTGGGCTTCATCCACTATGATTATAACGATTTTATCTTTTGTTGCCTTTTCTAATAGAAAGTCTTGAAAAATGTTTACCTTATTTGTTTTTTGAGAGTAATCAATACCAAAGTCCTCAAGAAGTGTCATCAGGAACTCATTAGGTGAAAGTCGTGGTATCATTATTAAGGCGATTTCGGCTTTATCTTTCCAGTTATTCATAAAGACCTTAAGGAGCATTGTCTTACCGGTACCGGGTTCACCTGTTATTACCGTAAAGCCTTCTCGTTGTTTTACTGAGTATTCAAGGCTACTATAGCACCTTTGATGGGTTACAGATTGGAAGTAGTATGACGGGTCGGGGGTGAACTTAAAAGGGTCTTCTTGAAAGCCGTAATATTCCAGTATATCCATATTATTGTAATTATACGCTGCCTATTTTGGTTACCAAATCATATATAGGTAGCATTAATCCTGAAATTATTAAGGCAAACATCGCTCCTACAAATAACAAAACCACTGGTTCTATAATTTTACCCATTTTATCTGATATATCATCAACTATTTTAAGGTAGTGTTCTGATAGGAAATTAAATTGTGTTTCAAGTGTACCGCTTATCTCACCGACGGCTATCATTCTTATTATAAGTATGGGAAAGATTTTGTGTTCCTTTATTGATTCAGAAAGGCCAGAGCCTGCCATTATGTTAAAGTGGATTTGCTTTAGGCTTTTGCGGAACACCTCATTACCAATTGTTTCTTGTATGAGTTCAAGACTTCGGTTTATTGGAATGCCGGCGGTTATGAGAATACGCATCTGTTCTGCAAATAGCGCTAATAGTTTATTATATACGATGAGTTTTATTATGGGCATTTTAATCATTGCTAAGTCTATTTTATATGTTGCTGCTGGATGTTTCCGTGCAAGTTTGTATAGGCAGTAAATAATTAACGGTGATATAAGTATTATGTACCAATAATTTACTGTAAAATCACTTGCTGCAATTAAGAAAACTGTTATAGGGGGCAGTGCAACGCCTAAATCCTTAAAGATAACGATGATTTTTGGTAGGACATATATAAGCCAAAAAAGGAGCGCTCCGGTTGTCGCTACAAAGGCAAATATTGGATAAAGCAGGGCTCGTTTTATGGCAGCTATGAGGTCTGCCATGCGCTGAAGGTGGTCGGCTATATCGTTTAGGCTTTTTTCCAAGTTACCTGTTTCCTCGCCTACTTTGACGAGTCTTTTAAATATATCTGGAAATACCCTTTTGGTATTTTCAAGGGCATGGGATAGGCTTGCACCTTGGTTAATTTGTAGCCTGACGTTTCCTATGATGTTTTTAAAGAATTTGTTAGTTGTAGTTAAGCCAATGTCTTCAAGTGCGGTTAGGATGGGCATGCCGGCTTTAAGCATTATTGCGAGATTTCTTGCAAACTCTATTATCTCTATTCTCCTGACTGTGCCAAAGCCGTAGCCGGATACTAACTTTGCAGTTAGCGTATTACTTTCCTTTACGTTTATAACGTTAATGTTAGAGCTATTTGCCTGTTCGTAAAACGCCTTGATGTTGTCAGCCTCCATTGAGCTTGTAAACATATTCCCATCTGAATCTATTGCTTTATAAAAGTATATAGGCATTTTTAAACCCTAGGTTAGCCTGCTACCCTTTGGATTTCCTCTATTGATGTGATACCAAGCAGGAATTTACTAATAGCATTTAATTGCATAGTTACCATGCCTTTTTCTATGGCGACTTTTTTCATATGTACAAATGATGCACTGGATGATATGAGTTCCCGTAGGTCGTCATCTATAATAAGTATTTCACCAATAACGGTACGCCCCATGTAGCCGGTGTTATTGCATGCGTGGCAGCCGGAGCTGGTTACACCGGTTGTCGGAAGCTCACCTTTTAAGCCGCAGAGTTTTAGGTATTCGATTTCATACGGCGGTAGCTCGTATGTTTTTTTGCAGTGTACACATAGTTTACGTAGCAGGCGTTGGGCTACGATGCCGGCTACGGATGCTGCCACGTTAAACCTATCAACACCCATATCAATGAGACGTGGGATTGCCGTTATAGCGTCATTTGTATGGAGTGTGGAGAGCACCAAGTGTCCAGTGATAGCAGCGCGTACGGCGATGGTGGCTGTTTTTTCATCTCTTATTTCACCAAGTAGCATGACGTCCGGGTCTTGGCGCATGAAGTTTCTGCCGGCAAGGGCAAAGTCGTAGCCTGCTTTCATATTTACTTGGGTTTGTTTTACGAAGCTTAGGCGGTACTCGACGGGGTCTTCAACGGTTAGGACGTTTTTTTGAAGAAGGTTTACCTCGCGTAGGGCGGAGTATAAGGTGGTGGTTTTACCGCTGCCTGTTGGGCCTGTTATTAGGATAATGCCATAGGGGTTTTTAAATATATTTTTTAATTTCTTAGTATCTGTTGCATCAAAGCCAAGTGTTTCAAATCTCATTAAAGTACCTGAGCCGCTTAAAACACGAAGGACGGTGTTTTCTCCGTATATGCTTGGCACGGTGGATACCCTCATTTCGTAGCTTTTGCGTAAAAACGTGTAGCTAAAATAACCGTCTTGTGGTAGCCTTTGCTCGGCTATATCGAGGCTTGACAGTATCTTTATGCGTGAGATAACGCCGTTTTGGGCTGTTCTTGTAAAACACATACCAAGCTGTAAAACCCCATCAACTCTATAAAAGACATTTACCACGTCTTCTGCCGGATTTATGTGTATGTCGGTTGCATTTCGTCTGATGCCATCTTGTAGTATAAGGTCTGTTAGTCTGGTTATTGTGGCAGGCTGGGGGGTTGGGGTTTCCGATATTTCCTTTATTGTGGAGTCTATCTGTTTTACTATCGGATGCTCAAGAAAATAATATGCCTTTTCCACTTTATCAAGATAACTATCCTTATCCACCATAACCGGCTTAACCTGCATGTTTACCGTTTTAGTAGCAGCATCAATGGCAACAACGTTGCCGGGGTTTATAATGCCTATTTTAAAGTATCCGTTATCTTTATTAATTGGTATGAATTCAAAGCGCTGGGCCATCGCCTGTGGCACTAATTTCAAGACATCCGACGGTATACTGTATTCACTTAGGTTTAAGTACTCCATGTCGGATTGCTCGGCAAGGGTTTGGGCCATCTCCTTAGCCGAGACAAAGCCGAGCTTTTGCAGGGTTTCACCGAGGAGTACACCTGTTATTTTTTGTTGGGTCATTGCTACTTCAAATTTTTCGTCAGTTACGTAACCCTTTTCTTTTAAGATTTCACCTAATTTTTTCTTAGCCATAGTCTACCTTTCACATCACTACGTAAGGTTTTAACATTATTACAAGTTCAGTCCTTTCCTTTTTCTGGTCTCTGCTTTTAAATAGAAGCCCAAGTACTGGTATGTTGCCAACGAAGGGAACCTGATTATCCTTTAAAGATTCTTTAGTTTGTATAAGGCCACCAAGTACCACAATATTGTTGTGTTTTACTTTAACCGTAGTGCTTAATTCACGCAGGTCTATTGTGGGCAGACCTATATCAAACTTGCTAGATCCCTCACCAAATGTTTTTTGTTGTATATCAACAAGGTCTGAAATTATCGGCGTTATCGTAAGCGAAACGTTCTTGTCCTCATCTATGTGTGGTACAATGCCAAGCATTATGCCTGAAAGTATACTGCTTGGGTTTACTGTTAAGGATACTTGGCTTGTGCCGCTGGCGGTGGTTGTGGTTGTTTGAACGTTTTTAATGTAGTCTTCCTTACGCCCCACTGTTAGTACAGCGTTTTGTCCGTTTAATAGGTTCAGTTTTGGGTTTGATAGGGTTTTAACGTTTCCTTGAGATTGCAATGCGCGCATTATTGCACTAAAATCCTTTCCATCAAGTGTTAGTGCAAAGTGTGGGTCTGATGTGTCAACCACGTTTGCAAAGTTATTCAGTTGAACCCCTATTTTATTAACCCTACCCACTACTACATTTATAACGTCATCCCAATTTATCCCGTATTGCAAGGAGTCGCTTAGGGTTACTTCAACAATTCTTGCCTCTATCATGACCTGTCTTTGCATAGTTGTCTTTAATTTATGAAGAAAAGCCTCAACCCTTTCAAGTTTTTCCTTTGATGCAGTTACAATGACAGTGCCAGTTATTCTGTTTATAGTAAGCGTTGGTTGCGCCTCTTGGTCTGCAACTGTTGTTTGCGTAAATACGGATGCTGAAAGTGGTACGTCTGGTGTTTTAGTTATTTTTGGTGTGTTTGATGCCCCTTGAGAGCATTGAGGTGGAAATGGCGTTCCATCACAGCACATATTATTGCACGCCCCACCGTGGGCACTGCAGCAGGCTTGTAGTACCTCTGCTGGTAATGGTGGAGTAGGGGTAGGTGGCTCAATTGATGGGGATATTGTAGCCGTGGATTCTTGTGTAGCCGGCTGACCACCTTTTAGCCCTAAAATAACATTTAACGTTTCTTCGATATTATCCCATACTTTGTAAGTACTTGGGTCTGCCTTAGTTTCCAAAGAAACGCCCCCTTTTAATGCACTTTGACCGCCCCCTTCAGAGATTGAAGCGCCTAATATATCACCGCCAATGTCCACCTTGTAGTTATGTATAACTGTCGGTATAGAAAGCTCAAACATTTTGGTGTCCATAGCCGTTACTTTTAAGATGTTTTTTTCTAATTTGTAAAAGTAACCTACCGATGCAAAAATTATGTTGAGTGCCTCCTGTGTTGTTACCCCTTTTAGTACAATGGATATTGGCGCATTTAGATTAACTCCTCTTTGTACTACAATGTTGAGGTTTGTTACTTCAGCTATTATTTGTAGGATTTCACCTAATGGTGCATTATTTACTGAAATGTACGGAAAAGAACGGTTTAACGGGGATAACTCTTCCCCTATGGGTTCAAATTGTGGTGGCTCTTGTTGTGGCGGGAAATTTTTATTTATTGTAGGTGGTGTTTGATTTGTTTTTTCTTCTTTAACGTATTGTTTGTTTTGAGAACATGCAAGTAACATTAGCGCTAACAGTATTAAGGTGATTATTTTCATAATTGTCTTCCATTTGTTCGTTTTTAGTTGGTGATATTATATATTATTCGAAAATCTTTGTGGGGGATAAATAAACAGAAAAAGAGGAGTGGGGGAAGAACAGGGAGTGCGCCTACGCACCTTACGGGAGTGCGCCTACGCACCTTACGGGAGTGCGCCTACGCACCTTACGGGAGTGCGCCTACGCACCTTTCCAAAAACTTTTAGCTTGTTACATATAGAGTCCTTCCCCCTTTTTCTTCTATCTTTTACAATTATTCTACAATTATTTTTTTATTGTTTTTCGCAATATAGTTTCTATAATCAAAATCTAGTCCATTATATTTAATATGCAATTAGTTGTTTGCTCCATACACTGTTTAACGTACTCTATAAAAGGTATATCAGCCTTAAAATCTAGAAAATAGCACAACGATTCAATTAAATCCGGCTTATTTGAAAGCGTTTTTTCACCTTGTAACCTTAAGAAAGTCTCCACATTTCGATAAAAAACGTAATTATTAAGCAATAATTTGTAATGTGATTCAGATAAAACTCCATGTTTAAAAAGCATTTTTAAGGTAACAATAGTACTTTGTGTAATAATAGAATGTTTAATTTGTAGGTATTGAACTAAAAATTCAATATCTTCAATACCACCATCTTCAAGTTTTATATCCAGTACAGTTTTAGACTTAATATGTGTTTTTTTAATCCGCAGCCTCATTTGCCTTATGTCGTTTGGCGTAAACTCACGTCCTCTTATGGAGATAACTTCTTGTTTTATAGCGAGAAAATCTTTGCGTAAGCACTTAGTGCCAGAAATTGGACGAGCACGCAGGAGTGCTTGTATCTCCCAAAGCATTGCCTTGTCAAGATAATATTTTCTAAGGCCTGCAAGTGTTGCAACTAAAGGTCCCTTGATGCCTTCCGGGCGTAGTCTTGTATCAAGTTTATACACTATACCTTCCTTTGTATAGGAGGATAGTACCCTCATGATTTTTTCAGCATCCTTATTTAGTTGTGCACTGCTTTCATCCGTTGACAGAAATACTATATCTAAATCCGAATGAAACGTTATTTCCCTACCGCCGAGCTTGCCAAATCCAACTATTAGTATATCCTCGGTTGATACATATTTATGACAGCTGTGAAGTACGGCATCAGCATTTTTAGTAAGCCCCTTTATTAAATAAAATAAAGATATTACCTTATTTAAATATAACATACCAAGCCGCAGCTCTTCCGATTTTCTGTAGATGGAAAAGGTCTCTCCTGGTGAGTAATTGTTATTAAGTATTTCTTGTATCTCATGAACTCTTGTTTGTAGGGTTTTGCGCACCGTAGTGTCTGATGAAAGCATATCAACGTACCTAGTGTGTCCCATTATGATTGAAGATAGATATGGGCTTGCAGAAAACACCTTTATAACTGCATCAATTAGGTTAACTGAGCCATAAAAAGTTTCAAGATACGAGGCATTGTTTTTTAAAATATCAACAAACCGCAAGACATTATTAAGCACTGTTTCTGGGTTTTTCATATCAAGTGCAGCATTGACAAATCGTGGTATTACGCATTCCTGAAGCTTACGGCTTCTTAACGTTTGAAATGAACCTATAGATTCTCTTATCTTTTTTATATAATAGAGTAACTTATCCAAGTTGGATGTATTTTTAGTTTGTAAAAAAGCCTCAAGTTCACCGTTTTGCATGTAAAGAGGTGTATCTTCCAAGCTATCACAAGATTTCCGGCTGTTTGATGGTTGAAAGAGGCTATTAAAAATATTCTTAATATCTGCCCTATAGTTACTTAGTTCATTTATAAAAGATGATGTGTCGGTATAGCCCATTTTTTTTGCAAGTGCTAATAGACTTTTGTTGTCGTTTGGCAATATGTGGGTTTGAATATCGTTTACCATTTGAATCAGGTTTTCAAGTTTTCGCAAAAATAGGTAATTTTCAGATAAAATAGAGTAATCGTCAAGTCCAATAAGGTTTTTTTGCTGGAGGCGGTGAAGTGCTATAAGCAGGTTTCTCTCTCTTAGAATAGGCTCTTTTCCACCATAAACAATCTGTAGGGCTTGTGTAAAAAACTCTATTTCCCTGATGCCGCCAAAGCCGCGTTTAATATCTCTTGAATTATGTGTCTTATCTATCTTTTTTTTCAAAAGCCCTATTTCATTAAGTGAGGTCAGGTCTATGTATTTTCTATAAACAAAGGGCTTAACAATGTCAATAAACTCTCGCCCAAGCAGGGTATCTCCAGCTACATGTCTAGCCCGCACAAGCGCTAGCCGTTCCCACTCCCGCCCCCAAGACTCATAATAAAGTTCGTACCCAGAAAGTGGCAGGGCTAATTGTCCCCTTTGCCCTTGTGGTCTAAGCCTTAAATCCACCCGATAAACAAACCCATCGGCCGTATTTGCAGAAAGTACCTTATTCATTTCCTCTACAACCTTGCAGTAAAACTCATGTGCTGTGAGCCTCCCTTGTCGTATCCCCTGCACGGTTAATATCCCGTCGGTGTCGGTACTGTCTGTTCCATAAATAAAGATTATATCCACATCTGAACTATAGTTAAGCTCCCTTGCACCAAGCTTACCAAGTGCTACTACGGACGTGGCAAAATTGCCCGGTAGGCCGTGTTTTTGGGCTAAATCATTTACAATGCGCCGATAGGCACATTCAATTAAAAAATCAGCAAGATTACTTAACTCAACCATGCTTTGTTGGGTGTCCGTTTTCTTAGCTATGTAACGAAGGGTTATTAAAAGCAGAAAGTTTTTTTTCAAGACACGTATTATTTTATAAAAAGCCTCTATGCTGACCTTTTTAGCACTATCTATAGAAGTGCCCTTTACTTCCATAAACTCTCTTGTAACAGGTGTATTTATTTCTTTTATAGCATCAACTAAAATGGTAGGATTATTTATAGCGTATGTTGCAAGGAATTGGCTATATGAAAATAATAGGGCAATTAGACTAAGCTCATTGGCTGAAAAAACAGAAAATACTTCTGGCTCTTTTTCTTTAAATGCCGTTAGATTATTAAATGCCCTTTCGTAGTCTGGTGTATCGTAGGCTAGTTCTTTAGGGGATTTATACATTTGTGGGTACTAGCCAGCAAGTTAAAAGTTTTTGGAAAGTGGGAAGGAGGTGTGCTGCCACCCCATTTTTGTCAAAAAAGGTTTCCATCGCAAATCTTTTTTTCTTTTTCTTTATTCTTATCTTTTTAATCATTTCGCTCCCAGATACGAGGGTCAAATACATCTCGCAGCCCTTCACCAAATAAATTGTATCCAAGAACAGTTATTAATATAGCGACACCGGGAAAAACCGACAACCACCATGCTATTTCAATATTATCCTTACCAATAGTAAGAATATTGCCCCAACTTGGTGTTGGCGGCTGTACGCCAAGTCCAAGAAAGCTAAGGGCTGATTCCAAAAGCACAGCTCCAGCTATGCCAAGTACGGCAGACACTATTACAGGGGACATACTGTTTGGCAGCAGATGGCGCACTATTATCATCAAATCAGAAGCCCCAGTGCTTTTTGATGCAAGCACAAACTCACGATTTCTAAGTGAGATAAACTCTGCACGTATTAACCTTGCTACTCCCATCCACGAGGTTAACCCTATAACTATCATTATATTTCTAATGCCCGGCTCTAAAAAAGCTATTACGGCTAAAATAAGAAAAAATGTCGGTATGGCAAGCATAATATCCACAAATCGCATAATGATTCTATCTACAATTCCACCATAGTAGCCGGCAATAGCACCAAAAATAACACCAATTGCCGTTGAAAGTCCAACGGCGACAAAGCCCACTGATAACGATACACGCGCACCGTAGAGCATGCGGCTAAAGACATCACGCCCTAGGTCATCAGTACCAAATAAATGTCTCGTATCCGGTGGGGATAGTATGTTATACCTATCTATTATGTTTGGTTTGTAGGGGGTTATCATAGGTGCAAATATAGAAATAATGAACATAAAAAGTACTATAAGACCACCGGCTATCGCCATTTTATTAGTTTTAAGTCTTTCCCACCAATTATCTTTCATAGCTTTATGCCTTCCTTACCCTTGGGTCTACAATGGCATAGCCAATATCAGCAAGCATATTTCCTGCAATAGTTAATACCGCTCCAATAGTCAAAATCCCCATTATTAACGGATAATCTCTTGTCATTACTGCCATATAAAACAGTTGTCCCATCCCCGGTATGCCAAAAACCTGCTCAAAAATAACACTTCCTCCAATTAAACCGGGTACTGATAGACCAAGTATGGTTACAACTGGCAACAGTGCATTTCTTAGCCCGTGTATATAGATTACCCTTGAGCTCTTTAACCCTTTAGCCACTGCTGTTGTTATATAATCTTGACGTATCACCTCAAGCATACTGCTTCTCATATAACGTGATATACCTGCAATACCGCCAAAGGCTGATATAAATACCGGTAGCAACAGATGTTTACCAATGTCTATGACCTTTTCTACGGTTTGAAGTTCATCATAGTTTATTGACTTTAGACCTGATATAGGTAGTATATTTAAATATATACCAAAAAACATCATTAATAAAAGTGCTAACCAAAAAGCCGGCATAGCAAAGCCAACAAAGACAATCACTGTCATTAGCTTATCGTATAGAGAATACTGATGGGTCGCTGATGTAATCCCTATTGGTATTGATATAATTAAAATTAGCAAAAGTGATAGTACGTTTATAGAGATAGTTGCAGGCAATTTCTCTTTAATTTTATCCCAGACAAGGCGATGATCGGAAGAAAAGGAGTTTCCAAAATCAAGGTGTATTACACGTTTAAGCCACATTTTATACTGCATATAAAGGGGCTTATCCAGCCCATAGTATTGTTCAAGTTTTATCCGTGTCTCTGGCGTTATTTTTGGGTTTAACTCCGTTAGCATATCTGTAGGCTTACCGGGGGCAAGATGAATTATTAAAAAACTTATAATAGTTATACCAATAAAGGTTATTATTAACTCAAAGCCTTTACTAAATAAATAAGCTACTATGCCTTTCATAGAGGAAATTCCTTAATTACCGTGTACTTAGCGCCATCTTTTTGTAAATCACTCTTCATTAAAAAAAACGAATTGACCGTAAATGTTCCAAAATAGGTATTACCCATAGACAGCACTTTTTCTGTAAGTGTCCTTGTATTTGCATCATCTTTTATCCTCCCAATGGTCAGGTGGGGGGAAAACTTGCGTTTTTCCTTACTAAATCCAAGTTTTTCAAATTTATCATCTATTTCCGCCTGCAGCTTATTTAAAGCAGGTGAGGTATTTACAGCTATCCACACAATTTTTGGGTATCTTTGGTTTGGAAAAAATCCAAGCCCTGAAAACTTCAAATCAAACGGGCTGTGCATTGTTGATGTTTCCGTTAACACCTCTTCAAACAAAGCAAGTCTTTCCACGTTGATATTGCCAAGAAACTTCATAGTGATGTGCAGGGCTTCACCTTTTATCCACTTAACGTCCCGTCCAAAAGCCTTAAGCTCCGTAATAGTGTTATCTATTGTAGTTTTAAGGGCAATTGGCAGATTTATTGATATAAAAGACCTTATTTCCATAATCCAGTTAATATTACTATCTGTATGACAATATTTGCATATATGCCAGCCATAACGTCATCAAGCATTACGCCAAAGCCACCTGGCAGTTTTTCACATAGTCTTACCGGTTGTGGTTTTACAATATCGAAAAATCTAAATAAAAAAAATCCCGCTATTAACACCGACATAGATTGCTCTATAAAAACCACACTTACAAAATACCCACATAGCTCATCTATAATAATGTGTCCGCTATCTTTTTTATTAAACTCCTCTTCTGCTATCTGGGCAGCAAAAACACCGATAACCAACACTATTAAACTTAAAATAAGTAGATAAAAGCCATCTACTTGCACTAACCATAAAAAAACAAAACCGGCTAACGTTCCCCACGTCCCAGGCGCTATAGGTAAAAAACCTATAAAGCCAAGGGACGCTATATATTTAAATAATAGCCTTATAAATGTCTTATAGGGCTGTATTTTCAACATCCTCAATTATTTTATATGTATAGGTAATATTAACCCCCGGAGCTAAAGAAGCCCGCACCGTACAGTATTTCTCAAAAGAAAGCTCACAAGCCCGTTTAACAGCCTCCTCAGATAAGTTGTGTCCCTTGAAAACATACTCAAGCGTCATGGTTTCAAACTTCTTAGGGTGATTTCCTGCCTTATCGCCGTGAACGTTTATCTCAAAACTGGTAACATCTTGTTTTTTCTTTCTTAGTATTGAAATAACATCCATACCAGTACACCCGCCAATAGCAATCAGCAAAAGCTCCGACGGTCTTGACCCTGTATCATTGCCACCTACTTCATGGTCTCCGTCCATTACAATAGCGTGCCCTGATGAGGCGTAACCAACAAACTGCATGCCCTCAACAAACTTTACCTTTGCATCCATAATACCTCCTTAAAGTTTTTTATTTTTGCTCACTAACAAGCATTATCCTCTTTATAGAGTATGTCTTGCCTGTATTATGGTCTACATCTAAAACAACAGCCGAAAAAATAGTCCTTCCCTTAGCAACATCATATTTATTTGGCATAAATGTTAGAAATCTCTCTATAATTTGTTCTTCCTTTATCCCAATAATAGAGTCATACGGTCCAGTCATACCAACATCCGTTATAAATGCAGTTCCCTTTGACAAAATCCGCTCATCTGCCGTTTGTACATGCGTATGTGTTCCACATACGGCGCTTACTTTCCCGTTAACATAGTGGGCATAGGCTATCTTTTCAGAAGTAGCCTCGGCATGAAAATCCACTATTATGACATTTGTTTCATTTTGAATACGTTCTATCTCTGGAATTGAAGTGCGGAATGGACAGTCAACAGGCGCCATAAATATTCTACCCATTAGATTTATTACCCCAATCTTTACCCCATTTTTCAAATAATATATGACACTGCCGAAACCGGGCACACCCGGTGGATAATTCAATGGCCGAAGCAGCCTATCATTTTGAGTAACGTAGCCAATAATTTCTTTTTTATCCCAAACGTGATTACCTGTTGTAATGACGTGCACACCATAATCAAAAAGCTCACGCGCTATCTGCTCCGTTATTCCAAACCCACCAGCAGCGTTTTCGCCATTTACTATTATAAATTCAATTGCTTCCTTTTCCACTATTGACCGCATATGGGCTTTTAGCGCATTTCTACCGCCAAGGCCTATTATATCACCTATAAAAAGTATATTCATAAGTATTCAGACCGCTTATTTCGCATAATCAACGAAACGGGATTCTCTGATAACAGTAATCTTAATCTGGCCGGGATAGGTCATCTCTGATTCTATTTTCTTAGCTATTTCCCTTGACATCAAATAAGACATTTCATCGGTAGTATCATCCGGTTTAACTATGATACGTATCTCTCTTCCTGCTTGAATAGCATAACATTTTTCAACCCCAGTGTAGGACATAGCAATATCTTCAAGTTTTTCAAGGCGTTTAATATAGTTTTCGATACTTTCACGTCTAACCCCAGGGCGTGCTGCTGAAAGGGCATCGGCAGCCGTAACAAGCGCTGACTCTATACATGTAGGGTCGCCATCCCCATGGTGTACAAGCATTGCATTAATGACCCGCTCGTCTTCATTTAATTTCTTAGCAATAACAGCCCCTATTTCATGATGTGCACCTTCCACTTCATGGTCTACGGCCTTTCCAATATCATGTAAAAGCCCGGCACGTTTTGCTAACTTAACATCTGCCTTAAGCTCCGAGGCCATCATACCTGATAAATATGCCACTTCCCTTGAGTGCTGTAACACGTTTTGCCCATACGATGTCCTATACTTAAGCCTGCCAAGCAGCTTTATAAACTCCGGATGCACGCCAGTAAGCCCAAGGTCAAACACAGCCCGCTCACCTTCTTCACGCATTGTCTGATTAACCTCTTTTTTAGCCTTTTCAACTATTTCCTCTATACGAGCTGGGTGTATTCTACCATCTGCTATTAAGCGCTCAAGGGCTATACGCGCTATTTCTCTCCTTACAGGGTCAAACCCGGAAAGAGTTACCGCCTCTGGCGTGTCATCAATAATAAAATCCACACCAGTAGCCGCCTCTAAAGCCCGAATATTACGTCCTTCTCTGCCTATAATACGCCCCTTCATCTCATCATTTGGTAGTGTTACTGCCGTTACCGTTACATCTGAGACGTACTCACTTGCATAACGCTGTACGGCAAGACTTATTATGTCGTGTGCCTTCTTTTCTGCCTCTTCTTTGGTATCTTGTTCTATTTGCTTTATTAATTTTCCCTTATCAAAACGTATTTCATCTTCAACAGCCTTTAAAAGCATAGCCTTAGCTTCTTCTTGAGTTATACCAGAGAGGCGCTCAAGCCTTTCCTTTGCCTGTAAAACTAATTGGTCGTACTCCTTTTCTTTTTCGCTTATGGAGTTTTCCTTTCGTACAAAGTCCTTTTCTCGTCGTCCAAGTTCATTTTCTCGCTTTTCAAACTGGTCTAACTTACGCTCAAGTATTTCTTCCTTGTGGCGAAGCCTTTTTTCAATCTGATTTATTTCATGGCGCTTTTCTTTAAGCTCCTTTTCTACCTCTGATTTGGCCTGATAACGAATATCTTTAGATTCCAAATAGGCATCTTTTTTAATTCTTTCAGCCTCTTTTTCAGCGTCTTTGATTTTTTCCTTGTTTTTTTCTTCTAATTCAAGGTATTTTTTATTGTACTGATTTTTAAAATACAAGGATATGCCAACACCAGCGGCTGCCCCTGCAATTAAAAACAAAATTGCATATATAAAACTATACATCTTTCTTTAGCCTCCCGTCTAATCGTTTTTTAATTTCCTTTTCAAATCCCTCTGAAGTAGGTTTGTAAAAAGACATCGCCTCTTCCATGTAATCCTGCTCAACATAATGTCCAGCATAATCGTGTGGATACTTATATCCACCAACACCTAAATTTTTAGCGCCTTTATAATGACAATCCCGTAAATGCAATGGTACTTTCTGTACAGGAAAATCCCTAACCGCAGATAATGCAGACTCTATGGCAATCACAGCAGAATTACTTTTTGGCGCTTGCGATAAATACACTGTGGTTTGAGCTAAAACCAATTTGCCCTCAGGCATGCCTATTCGTTCAATAGCCTGATGTGTTGCTACAGCCATAGTAAGGGCATAGGGGTCGGCATTTCCAATATCCTCCGAAGCCAGTATGATAAGCCTTCTAGCTATAAATAGCGGGTCTTCACCGCATTCTATCATACAGGCAAGCCAATATAAGGCTGCATCAGGATGAGAGCCCCTTACACTTTTTATAAAAGCTGAAATCGTGTCATAATGAGTAGATTCATCATAGTACAACGCCTTATCCTGCGTTATATCCATTACGTGTTCTTTGCTTATGATTTCCAAATGAACAGCACTTTCTTTATAGCATAAAATAACTAATTCAAGCGTGTTTAAAGCCTTTCTAGCGTCTCCTGAAGAAATGTGTATTATGTAATCAATGGCATCGTCACTAAAAACAACTTGGTAATTGTTAGTAGTAAGTGCATTTTTTAAAATCTGCCTTAAAGATTCATCTTCTAAGGTATTGAATTGAAAAACAGTAGTTCTTGATGAAAGCGCCGGCGTTAATGCAAAATACGGGTTTTCCGTCGAGGCACCTATTAATATTATTTCCCCCTTTTCTATATGTGGCAAAAGGGCATCTTGCTGGGTCTTGTTGAACCTATGTATTTCATCTATAAAAACAATAGTTTTACCATACTTTGCCTTGTCAACAGCACTTCTTATCTCCTTGATGCCACTTGTAACGGCGTTTATCTCAATAAAAAGAGCCTTTGTCTTTTTTGCAATTATATGCGCAACAGCAGTCTTACCACTGCCCGGTGGACCATAAAAAATCACCGATACTATTTTATCATTTTCTATAAGATTGTAAAGAGACTTTCCCTTTCCAAGTATATGTTTCTGACCAACAACCTCTGCAATACTCTTTGGCCTCATCCTCCACGCCAGAGGCACTCCACTTCTTTCCTTTATAAATAATTCCAACGATAATCATCCTTCCTCAGGCCCTTTTGTAACCGTAACTGAAAGACACACTCCCAATTTTATGTCATAAAATCCCGGTATGCTAACCGTAATGTAATTGAATTACAAAAGCCTTCCGTCATTTATATTAAAAACCCGCCCTTGCGGTGTGGCGAAAAAAATTAGATCCCATTTTTCTAGTATGGGGTCCTAAAGAAATACGCTGCTTCCAACACACATAGGTGCCGGCCTGCATTATATACCTTACCCAGACACCCTGAAACCTAATTATAGAATCAGTTTTTCTATTCCAATCACCAGCAGGGCAGGCAATTTGCCCTTTCATATATTATATAACAGATATTGGTACTAAAGGGCAAGTGTAAAGAAAAGAAAAATAAAAAAAAGACAAAAGAAAAAGAAGAGGCATGGGGGAAAACCTTTTTTGACAAAAAAAGTGCGTAAGAAATAATAAGGAAACAAATACACAGTGAGGGCTCTGCCCTCACTGTGTATTTGTTTCTTAATAGTGGTTTGTAAACCTAATTTGTTTGGGTATACTATACAGACCAATCAAATCTCTCCCTATTGCAATATATTAAAAGCCCAAGTAGTCTCATCTCCACTGTGGCAAAATAAATGGACAGAAACGTGCTTATGATAGGCGTAACGTATGGGATTTTTATATAAGCAATAAATATTTGTTCCGCAAGACCAATGCCTACGATGATAAATAGGAATAATAGTGTAAAAAAATACTCAACTGGCACGCTAAATATGGATTTTATAACAAGCACAGGGTTTAAGCCCTTTATTGAATTAGATATGGACATTGTAATAAGGGACATTGGGAAATATAATGTTCCTATAAATGGTAATGTTAATAATATGGGGTCGTTTATTTGGATTGAAGAAACATTATATTTATATGCAGCATATGCAATAGTTGGGATATTACTTACAACTATGGCTGCAATCATCATAAATATTGGTCTTATTATATCATCTGTTATATCTGTAAAATCAGGCCAATCGGGTAATTCTTTTTCGCCTTTTGCTGAACTTGTGATTATTTTCATCATATATGCAATCATATAACCACTAACAAGTAGTTGGCCGTAAAGTTTGGTAAATGGTATGTGGCTTAGTACAAAAAACGTCAAAGTTCCTGCTATTAATAGCAGTTTGCCATTTCCAATAAATGGATAGATGAAAACCTTGGCAATTTGTGAAAAAAACGGAGGAGGCGGTGTCTCGTCTTTTTTGGGGGTTGGTATGTGGATTTGTGGAAATTCCTCGTGTATGACACGTACTCTTTCGGGTTCTTCCTCTAATTGTTCCTCTTGTGCCTCTTCTTTTGCTTTGTCTTCAATTGCCATTGGTATTTCTTTATGCTTATCCCTTTGAAAGTCCTGTTGCTTTGCTTTAATCATAGGTTTTGTTAACAAGGCTTTTTCTTTAACTGGTTCAATAGTGCACTGAAATCCAATGGCGATAAGCACTTGTTTGTATTTTTTAGCTTTATCAATATCTAAATGTTTTTTTACAACCTTTCTTTCACCCCTACAGTATGATTCAACCTTACTAACTGGTATGTGGAAAACTGATGATAGCTTAGTTTTGCATTCATTAATGTCTTTGCCCTTGATTACATCACCAGTCATTACTATATTGTAGAATTTATCTTTTTGCCCTTTGTACTGTGCCCTTTCGCCTTCCATTTTAAATACCTCCGGTTGTTGTTAAGCTTTACATAATCAATAAAAACTTACTGTCTGCAGCTAAGTTATAAATTATACAACATGGAGAATGTAAAATTCTTAAGCATTGTAATTCCTCTGGCTCATATTTCAGACTCTACTGTAATTGTGCCTTTGTACCCCTTGTGCCTAAAAGGGTTTTCCCCTACACTTTTTCAAGTGGCTTTTTTATAAATAGCTTTAATTGTTAATTCTATGTTACAATGAAATTCATTTGAGTATTGAATATGTTGTCAAGAGATAGTAAAAAGCACTCTATTGCAAAGAGTATCGTTGTATACTCAACAAGTAATTTGTATGTTCAGGTTATGTCTTTACTAAATAGCTTTATAAGGCCGAGGCTTTTAGGACCTGAGATGTTTGGGCTTTGGAATCTATTAAATGTATTTATTACCTATGGTTCATACACGCACCTTGGTACGCGCTCACCTATAAGATATTTACTCCCATATTACGAATCTCAAAATAAAAGAAAAGAAGTTGAAACACTAAAGGGAACTATTTATTATAGTACTTTTTGTATGAATTTAATATTTATAGTCTTTATTATTGCATATTCTTTTAAGCCCGGATTGGACTTAACTACAAGGTTTGGTTTTTTAATAACAAGTTTAATTGTCTTGATTACATGGTACAATGAGCATTATATAAACCTCCTTAGAGGTTATCAGAACTTTATCCTTATAAGTAAGGCAAATCTTATACGTACGACGGCATCTTTTGTTTTTAGTATTATATTTATTTATCTATTTGGAATATATGGGGCTTTATTTAGTGTAGTTTTGGCTCTTATAACAAGTACTTTATATTTAAAGCTGCAACAGGTTATTGAAAAACACCATAGTTTTAATATGGCTGTGTTTATAGAAAACGTTAAGATGGGATTTTTTATTTTTGTTTTCAATATTATTACAGTGTTGCTACTTACCTGTGATAAGTTGATAATATCATATCTTTTAGATAATAAACAGCTTGGGCTGTATGGTTTGGCAGTAGCTATATTAACGCCTATTTTAAATATACCGTCTATTTCAAGGGAAGTTATAGAGCCTAAGCTTATGGAGCAAATTGCCAACTCTTCCACAGAGCGTAATATTGATGAATTTTTTATTAAGCCATTAATGACAAGCGCATATCTAATGCCATTTTTAATTGGACCTGCATTTCTTGTGCTGCCTTTTTTTATAAATATATTTTTTCCAAAATACATACAAAGCATAGCACCTGCTCAGATTTTATTAATTGGTTCATACTTTTTAGCGCTTTCTTATACGTTTAGAGGTATTATTATTGCCAATAAATGGCAAAATCAAGCAATCCCTGTTATGAGCATACCGCTATTAGTCAATATATCACTCAGTATTGTCTTTATTAAAACTGGCTTTGGTATAAATGGTGTTGCCTTTGGGTGTAGTGTTGCTTTTTTGCTTTTAACTCTATTTTCATTTATATACATAAGTAGAAAATCTAAATATTTTTTAACAGCAATTAGCCCAAAAGTAATATATTTGCTTATACCTTTTACGGTAATGTGTTTGAATATTTATTCACTTAACTATATGAATTATATTTTTAAAAATTCTGAATTTTTAAATGAATATATAATTATTTTTATAAAATTATGTCTATTTATTACTATTACATTAATGACGATATTGTATGCACATAAAAAACAACAGTTAAATCTTAATTTAAATCTAAATAAATATTTAAAAAAATTTAAAAGATGATGAGAGCCTTAGTCTTAGATGCTGAGTTAAACGCCGCATTAGCAGTAACGAGGAGTTTATCAGAGTATGGTTTTTCTGTTACCTGTGCTGGTACAGGGAGGTTTGATAAATCTTTTTATTCTAAACATTGTACTAGACGGATTATCTATGCAGCTCCTTCCTTAGATATACACTCTTTTATTAATGATATTTCTAAAGAGTTAGATAGTAACTATTATGATATAGTTATACCTATATCAGATAAAACTGTGCTCCCACTATCAATTTTTAGAAATAAATTACCCAAAAACACCTGTTTAGCTTTGCCTGAACATGAAATGTTATTAAAAACATTTAATAAACAAAAAACAATAGGTATAGCTCAAGAACATCAAATCCCAATTCCTAACACGCATATACTATATAGTCGTACTGATGTCAATCAGGTGTTGGAGGAGTTAAACTTCCCTGTTGTTGTGAAGGCAAATAGCAGTACGAATATAGCTGATGGCAAAGTTGTAAATACTGGCAGTTCGTATTATGCAAATACACCAGTTGAAGTGATAAAAATGATAGAAAATATAAATAACTGTGCGTTTCCATTGTTAATTCAAGAGTTTGTCTCTGGTACAGGATATGGAGTATTTACATTATTTAAAGATAATAAACCTATAACGTGGTTTGCCCATAAGAGGATACGTGATACAAACCCAACTGGAAGTGGTAGCTCTTTTCGTCAAAGTATTGATTTAATTCCAGAGCTTAAAACCTATAGTGAAAAACTACTAAGTGCTATTGGTTGGAATGGTGTAGCTATGGTGGAATTTAAAAAGGATGAGAATAGTGGTTTATATAAGCTTATGGAAGTAAACGGTAGATTTTGGAACTCCTTACCACTTGCAATTTATTCAGGGGTCAATTTTCCAGTTCTACTTTGTCAATCAATTGCTGGCACAAAGATACCAGAGCAATCACCATATAAAATAAACGTAAAGTGCCGTTGGGTAATTGGAGATTTGCGTCATCTTAGAAAGGTGCTTAAAGGTAAACCTAAAGAATTTCCGGGACAGTTCCCTAAACGGTTTTCAACCATAAAATCATTAATTATGGATTTTTTTGATGAAAACGTATATTACGATGTTTTATCTTTAAATGACCCTATGCCGTTTATAGCAGAGTTATTTATCTATTTATTTACAAAACTTGTAAAATAAAAAAGCGGGGCTTACAATATGATAAAAAAAATATTTATTGTATCAGATTCAACTGGCACGACGGCAAAACAGGTAGTGGAGGCAGCTATGAGTCAGTTTCATGGTAAAGAGGTAGAGTTTGTCGTTTATAATAACATAAAAGACACAGAGGGTATTCATAAAGTAGTAAAGGAGGCCTTTAGCGCTAATGCCTTTATAGTATATACAATAGTGTTGCCACAGTTACGTCAATTGATGTTTACGGAGGGACGTAACTATGGAGTGTCTACGTTTGATCTGTTTGGACCTCTTTTGGTTCGCTTAACGGAGCTACTAGAGACGGAACCACTGTTTGAACCCGGTCTCTATAAACCCTTTGACAGTGCATACTTACGCCGTGTGGAAGCGATGGAATTTGTTGTAAGTCATGATGATGGGCTTAGTACGGAAGAGTTATCTATGGCTGATATAGTGCTTGTGGGGGTTTCTCGTACCTCTAAAACGCCACTAAGTATATACTTAGCTAACCAAGGCTGGCGCGTAGCAAACATACCAATTGTAGCTGGTATAAACCCGCCCGAGGAACTTTTTACCTTACCCAGAAGACGTGTTGTGATGTTAACGCTACAGCCGGAGCGTTTAGCAGCACTGCGGCAGACGCGCTCTACACATTTGGGTACTACCGCTACAAGCTATGTTAGCATAGAGGCTATAAAAAGAGAGTTAGCTTATGCGTATGAACTACTTGAACGCCGACCGGATTGGCCTATGTTAGATATGACAGCCAAATCTATTGAAGAGGCGGCATCAGATGTAATTAGCCTTCTTGGTTTACAGAAGAATGATTAGGGGGCGGTGTCGCAATAGCGCATCCAATCTTAGCCACCAAGTATTGTCCCGTTAACGATTGCTTGTTTGCAGAAATCTCTTGCGGTGTTCCCTGTGCTAATATATAGCCACCAGCCTCACCACCCTTTGGCCCCATATCAATTACATAATCTGCCGATTTAATAATGTCCAAGTTATGTTCAATAACAATAACAGTATTACCAAGGTCGGTTAAACGGTGTAGGATGGTCAAGAGCTTTTCAATATCAACAAAATGAAGCCCCGTAGTTGGCTCATCTAAAATATAAATGGTAGTGCCAGTGGATTTTTTAGCAAGCTCCTTGGAAAGCTTAAGTCTTTGAGCCTCACCGCCTGAAAGAGTTCTTGCCGACTGACCAAGCCTAATGTATCCAAGTCCTGTCTCTTCAAGCAGGTTCAGTTTATCCCAAAGGGGCAAGGAAGACGAAAAAAACTCTTTTGCCTCGCTTACTGTCATATCAAGGACCTCTGAGATATTTTTACCTTTATATTTCACATAAAGCGTTTCCGTATTAAACCTCTTACCTGCACATGAATCGCACAAAACGTAAGCATCAGGAAGGAAGTGCATCTCATATTTTTTAATACCAGCCCCTTTGCATTCTTCGCACCTACCACCTTTCATGTTAAAGCTAAAACGTGAGCTTGTGTACCCCTTAGCCCTTGACTCAAGAAGAGCTGCAAATAGCTCTCTTACCGCTGTAAATAATCCAACATAAGTTGCTGGATTAGAGCGGGGGGTTTTCCCTATCGGCGACTGATCAACGGAAATTATCCTTGTTATAGTCTCAACGCCATAAATACCGGTGTGCTCACCAACCTTTAGGTTACTTTTATATACAATGTTCATCATAGCCCTATAAAGAGTATCTATAATCAGAGTACTTTTTCCCGAACCCGATACCCCAGTAACAGCAGTGAAAATACCTAATGGAATAGATACGTCGAGGTTTTTAAGGTTGTTTTCACATGCCCCGGTTATCGTAATAAATCCATTCGGTAAGCGCCTTATCTCAGGTACTGGTATTTGAAATTTACCGCTAATATATTTTCCTGTTAATGAATTCTCATTATTAATAATATCAACCGGTGTACCCGATGCAATAACCCATCCACCCTTAGTGCCAGCCCCAGGCCCCATGTCCACAACATAATCGCTTGAGATGATTGTTTCCTCGTCGTGTTCAACAACGATGATGGTGTTGCCATTGTCTTTGATTTCTTTAAGTGTATGGATGAGCCTACTACAGTCGCTTGCATGCAGGCCGATGCTTGGCTCATCTAGTATATAGAGGACGCCGGAGAGGGCTGAGCCTATTTGTGTTGCAAGGCGCATACGCTGAGCCTCACCACCGGATAAGGTTGAGGCAAGTCGGTCTACTGTTAAATACTCAAGTCCTATCTTTTGCAAAAAACCAAGTCGGTCTGTTATTTCTTTTAATATCCTACGTGCTATGTAGCTTTCACGCTCATCAAGCATTAGATTATTAAAAAACTGGAGCACCCCAGACACCTGCATACCAGCCACCTCTGCAATGTTGAACCCACCTATCTTAATACTTAAAGCATCATCGTTTAATCGCATACCATTACATTTCGTACATTTTTTTAAATCCGTATCATGCCCTTCTCTAACCGTTTCTTCCACCACATTTTCATAACCAAGCCCCTTACACCGATCACAAGCTCCAAGATTGCTGTTAAATGAAAAAAACATTGGTGTTATCTCTGGTATACTTATCCGACACTGCGGACAAGCCATAGTCTTACTCATAACTATGTCTTTATTACTATCAAGCAGATTTATTACAACTATGTTATTGAACCTCAAGGCATTATTTATGGCATCATCCAGTTTTTTTTCAATCTGTGGTTTTATCACTAACCTGTCTATGACTATTTCAATGGTGTGCCGCTTGTTTTTGTTTAACTCTATATCCTCCGTTAAATCCTGCATAACTCCATCTATTCTTGCCCTAACAAACCCCTCTCTTTTCATCATCTGCAGTTCTTTGTTGTGATGTCCCTTTCTTTCTTTAACTATTGGTGACAATACCTGAATTTTTGTTCCAATAGGAAGTGTCTTAACCATATCTATTATTGTTGAGGCGTTTTGCTCAGTTATTAGTTTGCCACATTGCCTACAAAAAGGCCGTCCAATTCTTGTATAAAGCACTCGTAAATAGTCATAAATTTCAGTTAACGTACCAACGGTAGAACGCGGACTTTTTGAAATCGTCTTTTGCTCAATAGCTATCGAAGGTGAAAGTCCCTCGATATAATCCACATCAGGTCTTTGCATTTCTCCCAAAAACTGTCTAGCATAAACCGATAGGCTTTCAACATACCGTCTCTGCCCCTCTGCATATATCGTGTCTATAGCCAAAGTGGATTTACCGGAACCTGATGGACCGGTTAACACTATCGTTTGATTTCTTGGCAGCTTTATAGCCAAGTTTTTTAAATTGTGCTCTCTTGCTCCTTTTATGACAATATAATCTTGCATAAGATAATATAACTTATTCAAAGTTAAAACGTTTTGAAAAAATATAAAGATAAAAAATTAAGGTAGTCCTGAATGGGTAGTGGTCATATATACCAAAACAAATCAGCTTTGCAAGACATATTCCTAAGAATAAGGAAACAAATACATAGTGAGGGCGTTGCCCTCACACTTCCGCCAAAGGTGCGAAGGCGCACAGGGAGGTGTGCCTTCACACCCTTGAACCCCAAAAAAAATATCGTTCATGAGTTAATGATAAAAACATAATTATTATTTTTGGCAAACCATTTTTATTTTGGTATATAATACTTTAGAAGTAAAGTATTGAGGAGGTAAGATATGTTTAACAAAAAATTTATAATTGGTGGGTTGGTGTTTATTGTGTTGCTTATTTCGACTGTTACACTTAAAGCAGAGGATGTTAAGAAACCAGCAACAGAAAAGCCTGCAGTTGAACAGTTACAAGGTGCTGCTAATACTGAAAATAATGTAAAAACTGATAATGAGATTAAAAGCTCACAAAACACTATTAAAAGTATAATTAAAAATGCAGTTAAAGCAGTTACAACTCATTAGAATGTATTTGATGGGTATGTTGCATTTATGGATAGTGCTTCTATTAACAATGACATTTACCTTGAGGTACCTGCTATTTGTGATGAAAAGTATAAAATCATCATAGCAGATACTATTAATTATGTACATGATAATATTTTAATAACACTTTCGGAGTTATTTACTCTAAAACAATGTTTAACCTTTCTAAGCGCTTATACAGAAGAAGAAACATTAAATCTAATAAAAACCCCAGATACAGCACTAATCCCTGTGAGTCTGTAGATTTGTCTGATAGTGTAGAAGACGCATACGAATATGCGCAAAACATTATAGACAGCTCTCTTGATATGGTGTTTGCTGTTAATAATGACAATAAAATTATTGAATTTAACAGGGCATTTGAAAAAATGCTTGGCTACCGTAAGGAAGAGGTGTTTGGAGAGGCTATTGAGATGTTATTTTGCGACCAAACCCAGTTTGACTATATAGTTGATTTTATAGCAGATACTGGCAGCTATATTGGCGAGGTTATGGTACAAAAGAAAAATGGCGACACCTTATATGTTTTTCTGTCTGCCTCTATTTTGCGAGACAAAAAAGGCGCTCCTATTGGTTATATGGGTATAGCAAAAGATGTTACTGAAAGAAAAAACTGGGAGCTTATGATACTAATACAATCCCAAGTTGACGCTAAAATGTCTGAGTTGGCACAAAAATTACTCTCTATGAAGCCTGCAAGCATGGAAGATGTGCCTAATATTATTTTAGATTTTTCTTTACGTTTAACAAGAAGTAAATTTGGTTATGCAGGATATATTGATAAAAGCACTGGTTTTCTAATAAGCCCCACGATAACACAAGATATTTGGCAGACATACGACGTGGAAAAAAAAACCTATGTATTTAAAAATTTTGTTGGTCTGTGGGGATGGGTTTTAAAAAATAAAAAACCGCTACTAACGAATGATCCACAACACGATAGCCGTTCATCAGGGACTCCTGTGGGGCATATCCCTATTAAACGTTTTTTGTGCGTGCCTGTTATGATAGGTGATGAGATTGTCGGACAGATTGCACTTGCTAACTCGGAGACAGATTATACCGACTATGAGATGAACATAGCCAGTCAAATAGCAAGTTTTTATGCCTTGGCTATCCAATGGATAAGAGCTGAGACGGAAATCAACAGGATAAATAGGGTACAATCGGCGCTTAGTGCTTGTAATGAAGCCGTAATACACATTAGAAATGAAAACATGCTTCTAAAGGAAATCTGTAAGATAGTTGTTGAAATAGCCGGGTATATGATGGCATGGGTTGGTTTTAAAATATATGACGAAAAAAAGACAATAAGGCCTGTTGAGCAATATGGTTTTGAGGATGGTTATCTTAGTAAAATTACCTTTACTTGGGATAGTAAAAATAAAAGTGCTATGGACTTTGCCGGTATGGCAGTTAGTGAGAAAAAACCTTGTATAATAAAAAATATATCTGAAGACCCAACATCTGCACTATGGAAAGATGAAGCCTTGTCAAGGGGTTACGGCTCAATTATAAGTATACCGTTAACCTTAAATGCTAATGTGCTTGGGGTATTAAACATAATATCGAAAGAACCAGATGTTTTTAATGAAAAGGAAGTGAATCTTTTACTTAAAATATCTACAAATCTTACTTATGGAATAGTTTCTATCCGTATATTAAATGAGCGGGATAGGGCAGAGGAAGCATTAAGAGAAAGTGAACAGCGCTATCGTACATTTGTTGAGCTTTCACCGGATGTTGTGGTTTTACTAATTGATGAGCAGATAGCCTTTATTAACACCAACGGGGCTAAGTTATTTGGCGTTAAAAGTGAAGATGACTTAATAGGCAAACCGCTTTTAGATTTTATATTACCAGAGGATAAGCCGGGTGTCGTAAATAGTCTTATAAGTTTATTTAATGGTGAAAATGTCGCCCCTTATGAGTACCGGATTAAGCGCTTCGACGGTAAGGAAACTTATGTGGAAACATACTCTGTGCTTATAAGATACGATGGTACAGAGGCAGCACTATTGATAGCGCGGGATATAACGGCAAGAAAAAAAACTGAAATAGAACTTACAAATAAAACTATAGAGCTTGAACAACTTACTCAAAACTTAGAAGAAACTATTCAGGCAGAAATTAAAAGTGGCCTTGAAAAAGAAAAACTACTCATACAGCAGTCTAAACTGGCTGTTATGGGGGAGATGTTAAGTATGATCTCTCATCAGTGGCGACAACCCCTGTCAACGTTAAGTACCCTGAATCTTGACCTAAAAATAGAACTTGCACTTAATAATTTTGCAAATAGCACAATTGCAGGTCTATTTGATGAAATAGAGGAAAACATACAATTTTTGTCTAAGACAATAGATGACTTTAGAAATTTCTTTAGACCATCAACACAAAAAAATATCCTTTCTTTAAATGAAGTCATAGATAAAGCCATTTCTTTAGTTGGAAAATCCATTAGTTCAAAGGGGATTACTATTGATACCGACTATGATTTCTCAGCCTCTGAAGATAAATATCCAAACGAACTAATACAGGTGTTTATAAATATTTTAAAAAATGCACAAGATGTTATACATAGTAAACATGTTGAAAATGGTAGAATTTATATCAAGGGTAAAGTTGACCCATTTTACTATGTTATTGATATGATGGATAATGGTGGCGGTATTACTAATGAAATAAAGGATAAAATATTTGAGCCATATTTTACAACTAAAGGGGAAAAAGTAGGCACAGGGCTTGGGCTTTATATGTCAAAAATGATAGTGGAAAAACACTGTGAAGGGGAACTATCCTTCAGAAATACGCGTCAAGGGGCTTGCTTTACCGTAAAGCTACCAATTACTACCACTATAAATCAATATAGGTGAAAAGTGTATGGTAAATGTTGAGGAGATAAGAAGGCTTGCCGAATGTGGCAGTAAGATGAAGGTACTTTATGTTGAAGATGAAAAGGTCTTAAGGGAGGCTACAAGGCGGCTTCTATTTAGATTTTTTAAGGTTGTTGATACGGCTGAAAACGGTGAAGAAGGGCTTATTCAATATGAAACAGGTGAGTATGATATAATTATCAGTGATATTTGTATGCCTGTTTTAAACGGTGTAGATATGGTTAAGAAGATAAAGGCAAAAAATGAAAAACAAGCGGTGATAGTTGTTTCGGCACATGATGATTCACATTATCTGATTGATTTAATTAATATTGGGATAGATAGCTTTTTGTTAAAACCAATAAAAGAACAATACCTGATGAGTGTACTTTATAAAATTTCTAGTGAAATTATGTATAAACAAGAAGTCGAAAAAAGGAAAAAGGTAGAGCAATTATTGTTGCAAAAAAGTCGAATAATAGCAATGGGAGAGCTTATTACATCTATTGCCCATAATTGGCGGCAACCATTAAACCAAGTTGGACTCATTATACAAGACCTTGAAGAGGCTTATAAATTCGATGAACTTGATGAGAATTATTTATCAGAATCTGTTAGTAGTACGTTAAGTATCATCTCTAGTATGTCAAGTACTATAACGCAGTTTAGTAACTATTTTCAACCTGAATCAACTATGATGGAGTTTGATATTGGGCAATCTCTAAAAAAGACACTGGAACTTTTCTGTAAATCCCTAGAACATTTGAATATTGAATGCATACTGAATATACACGATGATATAAAGATTATTGGATATGAGCTGGAAATTAATCAGGTGTTTTTACATATATTAAATAATGCAAAAGATGCTATTGTTGAAAAACAGATGTCAGGGTTTGACCCTAAAGACAAAAAAGGCATTATCTGTGAAGATGTATATAAGTTTGAGGATATGTGTATTGTATTAATAACAGATAACGGTGGAAATATAAGTGAGGAAATACTTGGCAGGATATTTGACCCATATTTTACGACAAAGGAGCAGGGTAAAGGTATAGGGATGGGGCTTTATGTCTCTAAAATAATTATAGAAGAACACATGGGGGGATTATTATATGCTGAAAATATTGGAAATGGTGTTATGTTTACAATTGAGCTACCGCTTGCATTGAAAAAAATACAAAAGGAACAAATGCCATTAAGTTAAGGAAAAAAGATGGCGTGGGAAAACCCTGCATTTTTTGCAAACCTAATTTATTTTAGTATACACTATACATATGACCTATAAAGAACTTATGCAAACGCTGATGGCTCAAAAAGGCTGGAAAAGAAAAGACCTTGCCAAACACTTAGGAAAATCAATAGGACAGATAAATCAATGGTTTACTGGCTATAGAAACCCCGGTCATAACACACTAAAACAGCTCGCCTTTTTGTTTAACATAACCATAGACGATATAGAAAACATTATTAATGATAAAAAAAACATCGCAGAAGCATTATCAATAGCTAATAAAGCATACATGGTGCCAGTAATTTCGACTTTAAACCAAGACTCTACGGAGGACTGGGCACCAACTAAATGCTACAGTGCAAGTGCCTTCGGGTTTTTGATAAAAGATAATACTATGGAGCCAACATTCCAAAAAAACGAAATAGCGATAGTAGACCCAACCGCTGATGTCCTTTCGGGAGACATCGTTGCCGTAAATATCAAAGATGTGCTTACTATTGCTAAAATCCACTTAACCCTTAATAATGTCCAACTAATCCCCTTTAGTCCACATATTTTGCCAATTACTATAAATAGAACAAGCAATCTATTAGACAGGGACTTAAACGTAACGTTACAAATAGTTGGTAAAGTGGTGGAAAAGTATGTGCGTTTTTAAAAGTGGTAAAAGTAGGCAGGCTACTGTTAAAACTCAATAGTTAAGAGGCTTTTGCCCTGACCATTTTCACGCTTATTATTGACAAAAAATTATAAAAACTGTAAACATATATAGTGAGCAGTGTTTTTGTTAGGGGGTAGTAGTACTTTCATCTTTACATTTATTTGTTTTTCTAATATTAAGGGGAGAATTTTAATTGTTATATATAATGGTTATAATATTATCCCTATCGGTATTTTTCCAATTAATGGCAGCTTTTTTTGCATTTAGGCTTATAAAGGTTACGGGGGAAAGGACTGGGTGGCTTTTACTTTCTATCGGCATTTCTTTAATGACGTTACGTAGGCTTGAAAGTCTGTTTTATTTATTGATTGGGGACTATGGTTATCAGGATTCATTCTTTTTTGAGTTGATGGGGCTTATCATTTCTGTAACGATTTTTTTAGGAACATTGAAGATAACACCGTTGTTTTTAAAAATAAAACGGGCTGATGAGGAAAAAGCCGTACTTTTAAAAGAGATTCATCATAGGGTAAAGAATAATTTAATGGTTATACGTAGTTTATTGATGTTAAATGTTAAAAATATTACTACTGAGTCTGATAGGGCTATTTTTAATGACAGTGTAAGCCGTATACAGTCTATGTGTTTAGTACATGAGATATTGTATAAATCCAAAAATCTATCTCGGGTAGGTACTATTGAGTATATAACAAGGCTAGTTGAGGCAATACAGCAAACTTATAGAAAACCAAATGTTAGTATTTTTGTAAAAACGAGTGATATATCATTAAGCATTGATACGTCGGTTTTATGTGGACTTATTATAACAGAGATAGTAACTAATGCTATGAAGTATGCCTTTCCTTCTGATAATGATGGTACGGTTGAAATTTCCTTTACTAATTTGGGAGAGGCTGGATATTTGCTTATAGTTAAAGATAATGGTATAGGGTTACCTGCATCTATAGATGTTACTAAGACTGATTCTTTGGGGTTTAATTTAATCTATGGTATTGTTGAACAGCAGCTTTTGGGCAGGTGTGAAATTATAAGAAATGGAGGAACAGCATTTAAAATATATTTTGATGATGTTGGAAAAGTAAATAGATAAATGCTATTTTTTTTTATAGTTATGAAAAATTTACTAATTATTATATTTATGTGTCTAATATCAGTAGAAAGTTTTGCTGATATTCAGGAAAAGTGGCATTGGATAAATGTGTTATCCGATAAACATTATTTAACGGATGTAACTTATGGGCAAGGTAAGTATGTGGCATCAAGTAAGGAAGATGCCATATTAATCTCTGAAGATGGACGAAACTGGTTAAATGTTATGGCTGGGGCTGGTTCTTATAATAGTATATACAGTGTGGTATATGGAGATGGGATTTTTATTGCTGGTGGGTATAATGGTTTAATCCTTACATCTAAAGATGCTGTTACTTGGACTAAAGCTGCAACAACAGATACCAATAGTATTTATGGGTTAGCATATGGTAATGGTATTTATATAGCAGTCGGTGATAATGGGGTTGTGTTAAGCTCAACAAATGGTACGAGTTGGAAGCAGGAAGTATCAAGTATCGCTGCAAGCCTTCGTAGTGTTACATATGGTAATGGGATATTTATAGCAGTTGGTGATGGTGGGATTATAGCAGTATCAAAAAATAATGGTGTAAGTTGGGATATAGAAAATGATGTTACGGATAATGGATTTTACAGTGTAGCCTTTGGAGGTAATACTTTTATAGCAGTTGGTGATAAGGCTATTTTGCGTTCAACTAATGGTACTAACTGGTCTACGGTCGGTGTTGATGTTGTTGATACATTTACGGATGTTATTTATGGTAACAGTAGTTTTGTGGTTGTTGGTAAGGAAAATGGTACTATTTTGGTTTCACAAAATAATGGTACGTCATGGGATTTGCAGGTACCTTATACTTTTTACATGTATCCAAGTATTTCTTATAATGCTGTAGCTTATGGCAATGGTATGTTTGTAGTGGTAGGGGATAATGGTATATTACTGTCGGATAATCATTTTATAGATTTTGCCGGTACTACCTCAAATTCTACTATGTTTACAGGACTTGCCTATGGTAATGGGTTGTTTGCAGTTACTGGATTTAATGGACATGATAGTATTTATACCTCTAATGATGGTTTTACATGGAATGAAGTTGTTTTAACAAATCCATATATGCTGAAAGGTGTAACCTATGGAAACGGTACATTTGTGGCAGTTGGAGATATGATAGTTACCTCTTTAGATGGTGATAACTGGGTGTACAGGAGAGGTATGAGTGCTAAGTGGTTAAATAGTGTAGTATATGGAGGCAGCAAATTTGTGGCAGTTGGGCATAATGGAGTGGTTTTGGTATCTTCCGATAATGGTGTGAGCTGGAGTAAGGGGACTTCGGGTTATAACGGTGAGCTCATTAGTGTTACTTATGGAAATGATAAGTATCTGGCTATTGGTAATGGTGGAAGTGTGTTTTTATCTTCAGATGGTGTTAAGTGGGAAGAGGTTGCTACGGTTGATGCTTCTTTGCGGGCTGTTACCTTTAAGGGTGGGAAGTTTTATGCTGTTGGTAGCAGTAGTGATGGTAGCCGTGGGGTTGTGTATAGTAGTGATGGTGCGGGACTGTGGACATTGGAAGGTGAAGTGGATATGCCGTTGTATGCAATTGCCTATAGTGATGATGCTTTAGTTGCGGTTGGTTACTATGGGCTTACAGTGATAAGTGCAGGAGATGGAGAGTGGGAAACTGTGGAAGTTAGTAATGTTAGTAGTTTTTCAGGGGTTTTTTATGTGGATGACTTTTTTGTAGCAATTGGTGAGACTTTTGACAAGCATGGAGTTTTTGCTATGTCTTCTGATGATAATAAAACATGGACGCTTTACACGATATATGATACGGTTTTTTTAAATGGTGTAGCCTATGGTGAGGGAAAATATGCAGTTGTTGATAATAACGGTATGATCTATAGTTCTACTAATGGTAGGAGTTGGTATGATAGCGTATATGGCAGTAACGGGCCTCCTAATAGTGTTACTTATGGTGATGGGAAGTTCTTAACGGTAGGGTATAATGGTAAGGTGTTGGTATCATCGGATGGTGTAAGCTGGGATTATATTTCTGTGGGAAATAGTTTAGGGCTTTTGGATGTTATTTGGGGGAATAATTTATTTGTAGGAGTTGGTGATAATGGGCGTGTGGTAACAAGCGTGGATGGTTCTAAATGGACAGAACAAAGCACAACTGTCATAAACACACTTAATGGTGTTACATATGGTAATGCTACTTATATTGCAGTTGGCGATATGGGGGCAATACTAACATCTAACGATGGTAGCAACTGGACAGATAGCAGCAAGTCTACTGTTACGGCAAATCTAAACGATGTGGCATATGGCAGTAGTGTGTTTGTTGCTGTGGGTCAGAAGGGTACGCTTTTAACTTCGATAGATGGTAATACATGGGCAACTGGTAGCTCAACTACTGATAATGATTTGTACAGTGTGTCTTATGGAGATGGTGTGTTTTTAGTTGGTGGGTGTAACGGCGTTTTGATATATTCTGAGGATGGTAAAACGTGGCAAAACATTGAAAACACGCACACTGTTAGTTGCTTGAGTTCAATTGCCTATGGAAATAATATGTTTGTGGTAAGTGGAAATTATGGGACAGTACTTGTTAATTATAAAAAAGGTTATAAGCCGGTTGTTAGTATAACTGCAAACGGGGCAAATGACCACGTAAATATTAAAAAAGATGGTACGGTTTCAATATCTTTGTCGCTTAACTCAGGGGATTATCTATACGATAATGCCGATTGGTGGGTTGTTGAGGAGCGTAACGGTCAGTTGTTTTATTTTGATGTTTTAGGTAGTACTTTTTCATGGAAAGAAGGGCTATCTTATACGTTAATGGGTTCACTTATAGATTTAAACTCATATACTGTGTATAGTACAAGTACGTTAGGCACTGGGGAGCACACGTTTTACTTTGGTGTTGATTTAAACATGAATAGCAATCTTGATTGGGATGAATTGTATTATGATAGTGTTACTGTAAATATTGTAGAATGATAGTTCTCTTAAATGGTATATCTTGTTGCCATAAATTGTCTGAATTTATCAGCTGTCATTGGATTACTGAATAGGTATCCCTGCACCATATCACATTTAAGTTGTCTTATAAATTCAAACTGTTCTTCTGTTTCAACACCAACGGCTATTACTTGTAGACCATAATTATGTGCCATAGCAAAAAGTGCCCTTGCAAGTGTGGCCTCACTAGTGTTTATGGTACTTTTTTGTATAAATTGAGGAGAGACTTTTATTGTATCAATTGGTAGGTTTTTAAATTTGTGCAATGAAGTATAGTCAGCACTAAAGCCATCAACAGACAGTTTTATACCTGTTTCTTTTAGGCGGTTTAACATTATAACGGTTGCCTTGTCTTTTAGTATAATGGAGCTTTCAGTAAATTCGATATTTAAGTGTTCGGCAGTAATGCTGGCATCCATTAAAGCCCTTTCTATAGCATTTATTATTTTGCGTTCATTTGTGTTTTGATAAGATATGTTGACATTTACGCTTATATGTGGAAGACCGTCGGCTTGCCATTGGCGAATTTGACAGCATACGTGCCTTATTATCCATTCATCTATATTAAACATTAAGCCAGCCTCTATCGCCTCTTTTAAGAAGTTAGACGGAAAAACAACGCCAAGTTCCGGATGGTACCATCTTATTAAAGCCTCCACACCCTTTATTCTACCTGTTTTTATGTCAAACTGTGGCTGGTAGTGGACTATAAATTCATCTGTATCCAGAGCCCTTTGGAGTCTGCGTTTGTTGTTAATTTCTTTAAAAGTATCTACTTTATTTGTAGGGTTATAAAATTGATAATTGTTTTTTCCAAGCATTTTGGCTTGATACATGGCTATATCTGCACATTTAAGGAGATTTTCATTAGTTTGACCGTTATCCGGATATATACTAACTCCAATACTTGCCCCTATACAACAGCTTGTGCCATTAATATTGTATGGCATGGAGACGTTTTCAATGATTTTTTGGCAAATGGATGCCATATCTTGTCGTTTTGCCAGATTTGCAATTATTATAGTAAATTCATCACCGCCTAGGCGTCCTACCGTGTCGGATTCTCTAAGGCAGTTTTTGATTCGTTCAGCCGCCTGTCGTAGTACTATATCGCCAAAATCATGTCCATACATATCATTTACCTTTTTGAAACCATCAAGGTCTAAAAATAATAATGCTGTTGTCCAGCCATTACGTTTTGAATGGTTTATTGCATTACTTAGACGGTCACTAAAAAGCGTTCGGTTTGGCAGATTAGTTAGCTGGTCATAGTGTGCCAAATGCTCTATTTGTCTTGAGATGATTTTTTTGACTAGTACATGGGCAAATATTTCACCCATTCTCCTTACTGTTGACTTCACCATAAATGGGGTTAACTGTTTATTGCCAATCAAACTATAGCCGGTAAACCCTATAAGGCGGTTTTCATAATCTATGGGAGCTAGGACAGTATCACCGTATAGTATTGAGTTAAACGGTGGTTTTTTCCCAAATTTGACTAAATATGGTTTGACGTTAGACATTGTACTTACATCATAAGTTGAAAACACCTCCCCTTTGCACAAAAGCTGTAATAACCAATAAAAATCGTTAATTGGCAACTCCTTTGTAAAACTGCTTATAGGCTTAATATTATTGGTACACCACGCGTGTGTTTGCTCTATTTTGGTATCATTATCAAAAAGAAGGTAAACATATCCATTGGAAGCCTTTAAATATTCACCGATTTCTCTGATTGATAGAGTGATACATTCATCTATTTTATCTGTACAAACGTTTATAAATCTTTTTGTTATATTGTAAAGTAACCGCTCTATTTTAAGTTCATAGGCAATAGATGTTTCAAACTCTATTGTATTTTTAATTTCATTAAGTATGCTTACTTTAACTGTGCGTTGATTTTCCCATATAGTAAATATATCTTGCCTCTCGTACCATTTATTATTAACTTCATTTTTAAAAGTCCAAGTTTTTTTTTTGCCGATTTTAGCGTTTTCTGATAAAAACAGTTTGTTAGTACAAAAGGAGCATGGAACGTTCTGACCGGTATATATTGATTCAAAACAACGTTTCCCTGTAATATTTCCATACTTATCGAGCAGGCTTTTGTTTATAAAGACTATTTCATATGTGCCGAGGTCTGATACATAAATATCAGCGCCATCTATGCAATTTAGAATTGCAGAGAGACTCTCTGCCGATTCATAAGGCATTTCCTTTAATGTTGTAGCGCCGCCGTTTTTTTTCAACATTTCTTCTCAATTAATTACAACAATTAAAATAATTATAATAAGTACACCTCAAATATAAAGGTATATAGTTAATCCTAACTTAATTGTAAGGAAAAAGTAAATAACACATTAATCGTGAGCGTAGCACAAACTTGTTTTAATTTTACCTTATAAATTAATGGGTTAGGATAAATATGTAAGTCATTGAAAATGGCAATAAATATAAAAAGGATAGGTTTGTGGAGTAATCTATAAATTTGCTTCATTTGTGTATATATCAGCAAAAATATGAATTGATTTGTTGTTTACATAAAACTATAATATAAGTATATAATTTATCGTTGTCATTGATATTGGTAAGGAGGATTAGAAATGAAAGCTTTAACAATTATAGAGGCTATTTATTATATATTACGAAAGATTAAAGAGGCTGATAAGATTAAGATAATTAAGTTATTATATCTGGCAGATAAATATCATGCAATACACTATGGAAGAACAATAACAGATGATGACTATTATGTTATGGAGTATGGGCCAGTAGGTTTAAAGACAACAGATATTCTTAGTTTGTCTACACTCAATTTATTAGATAAAGAACTTGATTATGCTTTGCAATTATTCGGACCAGTAGGTAAGTACACATTTAAGGTAAATGAGCTTCAAGAGAATAACTTTGAATTTGATATGCTATCTGAAACTGATATTGAAGCACTTGATTTTGTTATTGATAAATTTGGCTGTAGAAGTACATTGGATATTACAGAATATACGCACCAATATCCTGAGTGGCAACAACAAAAAAATTCATTAAGCAATGGTAATGGAAGGAAAAAAATAGATACTTTAGATCTCTTTTCTTTAATAAAAGATGATCTTTTAGGTATGCCTAAAGAACATGTTCAGGAGTCTATAAATATCTTCACGGGATTGGGTGATTAATATTGGATTTACCTATTAAGTTGGCCATTTTCGTTCAGACACTACTTAAGAAATAGAAATAAAATCACATATATTTAATACTTTTAAACTTTAAATAAAACAGGCATTATTTTTCGTTTATCGCCAATACGTAATGTAATTTTTTGGCTATCAAGGTACTCAAGGTAGGGTAGGGCGTATTTTCTTGAGGTGTTTATCATATCACGGAACTCTCCAACTGTTATTACGTCTGTATTTTTATTGTGATATTCCTTTAGTTTTTTAATCATTTCATTGTATAGCTCTTTTAGTAAATAAATAGCGTCGTTAATACGAATCACACTGCCTTCTTTTATAAGAAATCTTAAAAGGTCGTCTGTTTGGCTTTCTTTTATTGAAAGACTTTTTGTTATCTCTTGTTTTGGCGGCGGTAGAAACGCCGCATCTTTTAATATGGTAAGTATTTTAGTTTTTAGTGATTCATCTATAGATGTTAACTTTGGCTTAAATTCCCTTAATCTTAAAAGTTCTTTTTCTATAATAAAATTATTAGTATCGGCAAGGAGCATTAACAATAACCTACTATCAATGTGTTTAAATTGAGCCTTTAACTCCTCTTTTTCTATGCCTAAACGCAGGGGATTTTTCTTGTGGAATACTCTCATATGCTCTATAATTTTCTTTTGTATGTTGTCAAGTACTTGTTTTTGGAAAAGCGTTTCATGGGATTCCGTTAATTGTCCAGATGAGATTAACCCAGCAACAGTGTTTTCTATTGCCTTAATCTCCTCATTTATCCAACCCTTTAGCATACTTATTGTCATCCCGTCAGTGCTGCTTTGTCTAATTTTTTCTATAATTTTTTCGGTAAGCTTTCCATTTAAGTAAATATTGAGGCTTTTTATATCGTCAGCCTGTTTTTTCTTTGACGGTAGCGGGTCTAGTAATATACCCCCACCTATGGTTTCAAGCGGTGAGAGGCGTCTTATTATGAATTTGTCTTTATTTACTGCTACAACTGGGTCTTTTAGTCTAAGTTGGCAAAACGCCGTTTCCCCCGGTAAAAGCTTGGGGGTTTCATAGAGCACTAAGCGTGCTGTTGTTTCAGACGTGCCTAAGTGGAAGTGTACGACTGTGCCAGTTTTTAGTGCTTGTGCCGTTTTTAATAGTTTTAATAGTACGTTGACCTTCTGGGTTGGCTTAAAGGTTTTTTCTTTGACTACACAATCACCTCGCTTAAGTGCATTTTTATCAATTCCCTGTAAATTAATAGCTATTCTTTGGCCTGCTGCCCCTTGTTTTATGTGACTGCCGTGGCTATGAAGTCCCCTTACTTTAGCCTTTAGCCCTGAAGGTAGTATCTCCATTATTTCATCTATATTAATAGTGCCAGAAAGTGCCGTACCCGTAACAACCGTACCAAACCCTTTTAATGTAAAAACCCTGTCAACTGGCAAACGAAAAGCCCCACCGCTTGATTTTTGTGTAGTTGCCATTGCTGTTTGCTTGATTTTTTCACGCAGTAAATCCATATTTTGAGTGGTTTTGGCTGATATTGGGATTATTTCGCTATTTTGTAAAAAAGACCCTTTTACAAACTCCCTCGCTTCTTCAATTACTATTTCTAAAAATTCGTCATCCACAAGGTCCATCTTTGTAATTACCGTTAACCCTGCTTCAATTCCTAAAAGATTACAAATAGCAAGATGTTCACGAGTCTGCGGCATGATGCCTTCATCTGCCGCTATTGTCAAAAGTACCATATCAATGCCGCCAGCACCAGCTAACATATTTTTTATCAGCTTTTCATGTCCCGGTACATCCACAATGCCTACCGTCAAGCCATCATAGCTCATATTAGCAAACCCAAGGTCTATGGTAATGCCACGCTCTTTTTCCTCTTTTAATCTGTCCGGATCGGTACCTGTTAGTGCTTTTACCAGCGTGCTTTTGCCGTGGTCAATGTGCCCTGCCGTTCCAAGTATAATATGTCTCATTATATTATCACGATAATGAACGATTGACTGTTTTAAAGGTTTTAGTAGATAATAATATCATAATTTATAGTTATTGTACACTATTATAAAAATTAATGGCAGATTATGAATAAGGGCAAACGGATAGATTGTTTTAAGTGCGTGCATTTTTTTATCACATGGGATAAGCATTTCCCTTACGGTTGTAAAGGGATGGGTTTTAAGACGAAGGTTATGCCTTCCTTTGAGGTGTTTCGTGCCTCCGGTCAGCAGTGTTTGAAATTTAAAAGTAAATAATAATTAGCGTAGACAAAAGTTTTCCCCTGTGTCATATAAATAGTATACTCAAATAAATTAGGTTTGCAGAAAAATAATGAGTAAAGTATGGATGTCCAGATAGGGGATTCCAAAGGGACGTGTCCCTTTGGCGGGAGTTTGAGGGCAGCGCCCTCACTCTTTAGTCCTTATTCTTTGATATAAAGTTTTGCAAACCATATTTCTTTTGGTATAAATAGATTAAGTAGAATTTTAAAGATTTTCTACTTGCAATTTACCCCTTTTTTTTCTTTTTTGTTTTTGTTTCCTGATTTTACTTATAGCCTTTTCCTTAGATGATTCCTTTTTGTAGAGTAGGCATTCGATTTTTTCCGCAAGCAGCCGCCTTGCTAAAAACCTATTAACTGATTGGCTCCTTTCCTTTGAACACTTAACTTCAATACCAGTAGGGATATGTTTTAGATACACGGTAGATGAAGTCTTATTTATCTTTTGTCCGCCGTGCCCACTACCCCTTATAAACTTTTCCTCTATGTCCTCTTCCTTTATATTTAGTTCTTCAAAGCGTTGAATAAGCTGGCGGTTTTTTTCCGGTGTTACGGCAAATTCTACCATGTCTTTTCCAGTAAAATAAAATCAGCCTTCATAGTAGCCTTTAAATCCATAACTGTTGCCCCATGCAGCACTTGTTCTACTGAAAGCCCAGCTTTGGCTAATAGCTTTAACTCATTAATAAATGCCTCTCCATATGGTAAGAAAGACGCACCTGAATCGCTTCCGACAAGTACCTTAACCCCTTCTTCTACACATTTATTGATGACTTCAAGGTGCAGCTTTACCGCTTCTAATATATTTTTCTTGTTATCCGTCTCAGGAATGGACATTAGCGCATTTACTGTTGGGATTATAGAAACCCCTTTTTGTGCCATCAACTTTATTGTATCACCGGTAATAAAAAATCCGTGTATAATTGTTGAAACACCGGCAACTACAGCATCTTTGACGGCATTATCACCATTTGCGTGGCAATGAACCGCAAACCCCGCACCTTTACACAACGCCACTGTTTCTTTTAACTCTGAAAATGTAAATCCACCTTTTGATATTTTGGCAGTTTTTGGCATAAATATGCCGGAGTTGACTATCTTTATGAAATCTATCCCCAACTCAAGTACTGGTATTATCTCCTTTGGGGTTTTTATGGCCTTGCCTATGTAGCCACCATAGCCGTTTTCCTTATAAATGGCATAGCCAGAGGTTTTAATATCCATAAAAGCAGCCAGTTCTTTCTTAGCTATAACTCCCGATAAATGCCTATCGCCACCATCCCATACGCTGTTAATCCCATATCTTAAAAACTTACTATAAACATCAGCAGGAGAAATTGCCCTTGTAAAATGCACGTGATAGTCGCAAAATGGAGCGCTCATTATATAGTCACTTAAATCAAGAAAACCTGTAGCGCTATCTTTTATATCTTTAATGATTCCATTATCAACTACTATGTATTTTTCGCTTAATACTCCATTATGTATTAAGTTTGATTTTATGATATTATAACCTGATGGTTTTAATAATTTTATCATATATAATTAATATATGCTGAAAATAGAGGAAAAAACAACATATTTGCAAAAAATACCTGTAAGGAGGTAAGACGTATGGAGCTTAGACAGTTTGGAGTAACTGCATTATACGTAATGCCAGTGGTTTTTGGTGCTTGGCAAGTGGGAGGTCCACCTTTTTTTTCGTTTATGGAAGAAAAAGACGCTGTTAGGCTAATAGAAGGGTGCTACGACCTTGGCGTTAATTTTTTTGATACAGCACCGGTTTATGGTTTTGGGCGTTCTGAAGAATATGTCGGAAAGGCGCTGCATAACGTAAGGACAAAGGCAATCATCTCTACCAAGTGCGGGTTGCAGTGGAAAGATGAAACTTTTAATAGTGTATACAAACATGCCTCTAAGGAATCGGTCTTAAAGGAGGCGGAACAAAGCCTTAGACGGCTTAATACAGATTATATTGATTTGTACCTTGTGCATTGGCCAGATGAATCAACACCAATAGAGGAAACCTTAGAAGCTTTTTACGAGCTGCAAAGAAGCGGCAAGATTCGTTTTTACGGCTTTTCTAATTTTTCGCTTAAACAACTGGAGGAAGCACAACTTAAAGGTGCAATTATCTCCGGAGTCCAATCCCAGTACAGCATGCTTAATACTAAACTTGAAAAAGGCGGCGAGCTTCAGTACTGTATCTCAAACGAAATAGGCGTACAAGCCTACTCTCCGCTTCATAGAGGTATTCTCACTGATAAAACTGTTGAGGCAATGAGGGATTCCGGCCAGTTGGCTATTGATTGGATACTCAACGCATTGACAGATAGACAGATTGAACAAGTACAAAAAATAAGAGAAATTGCCAGCTCATATGATGCCCCATTTAGCTCATTTGTTATAAACTGGACAATATCACAGCTGGGTATTACAACAGCAATAGTTGGTACAACAAAAATAGAGAATATGAAGGCTGCTATTGAAGCTACTAAGTTTAATATATCTGAAGAGGATATACAAGCAGTAAGACAAACCATTTTCGCTTAAAAACAAAGAAAAAAAAAGAGAAAGAAAAAAAAGGAAAAGAAAGAAAAAGATTAGAGGATGTGGGGGAAAACCCTTTTAGGCAAAAGGTGCGTAGGCGCACTCCCAAACCCCGCACACCCCCTTACGGCAGTGCGCCTACGCACCTTACGGGAGTGCGCCTACGCACTGCCTAAAACTTTTAGCCTGTTGTTTCCCTTTTTTCCAAAATATTTATTTATAACCTTCAAATTTATTTCATACTTTCGGTGTTTAATAAAATCAAGAGACGGAGAAATAAAAATAAAGGAGGTGAATAATTAATATTTAAAAAAGGAGGAAGCAATGAAACGTGTAACGATAGTGATTGTTATGGCTATATTATTATTGGTAACGAGTGGATATGCACAAACGACAACGACAAATACTACTCCACAAACAACGCGCTACGTTACGACGACAGCAGGAACTAGTGGTGGAAATGCTTATTGGACTCCGGGGCAATGTTTGCTAACAGGTCAAAGGCAAGTGCCTGGCTTTGGCTGTAGGCGGTCGGCTGTTGTAAGGCAGGGTTATGGGTATAGTCAGGGACGTGGATATTTGGCAAGCCAAGGGCGATGTATGATGGCATATCCATGGTGAATGGTAATTTATTTAAGAAAAACTTTAGGAGGAATACGAAAATGCTGCGTTTTATTGGAACAGTTATAGTGGTAATTTTTATGATAGCTACGGTATCATATGCGCAAATGTCAATGGGAAAAGGACATCATGGTGGTGGCGGCAGCGGTAGTAGTGGTACACATATGACTCAACATGGTGGTGGCAATACGATGAATCATGGTGGTGGTAACACTATGGGTTATGGTAATCATAATGTGCCAGGTAGTACAAATGCTATGCATTTTCTAAATTTCTAAACCTAAGTAGTTTAATCAAGGAGGAGTAAATAGTAAATGAAACAGGTAATTATAGCGGCAGTGTTGACAGTATTTTTGTTGGCGACAATGGCTTATGCACAGATGCCAACTGAAGGCATGAAGAATACTATGAATTATGGCTCTACAAACAAGATGGAGCAAGGTAGTGGAAATGCAACAACTAACAGCGGCGGAACTATGGGTGGACAGGGCTGCTATATGATGATGGGGCAGGGACAGGCTATGCCTCCTTGTATGATGGGACAAAATGTACAGCCAGCAGCGTGTCCCTGCAATAGACCACCTGCTTGCAGGTGTAATATGCCAAGCGTGTGTAACTGTAATTAGCTAAGACAGGTTTTTTATTAAGGGAGGGGTTTTGTATGCCCTTTCCTTATTGTTTTTTTTACAGTATTTGCCTTCCTAAATATTTATTGTGATTTTTTATAATATGGTGTTTTATACTTTGTTAATAAATAAAATGAACTTAGGGAGGACAGATGAGGTACTACGGTAATGTTTTTAAGGGAAAAAGCGGCTTTACTTTAGTTGAACTATTGGTAGTTGTTGTAATAGTAGGTATATTTTCAGCTATAATGATACCAGCATTTTTGGGTAGTCTTTCAAAAAGTAAAATGGGGAGGCAGAAAGCTGTGCCGTCTGAGTCTAAAAAGGGTGCACCAATAATGCCGCTTTCTTCAATTAAATCCGCAGATGTTAAGGTATCACTGAAAGCAAGTCAACATCTTTATGGTATTAAGGTATATTCACACTACGATGTATATTTTGTAAGTAAATTTGAGCTTGCAAACAAAACTAAAGAGCAGGAATTTATAATGCTTGAGTTTCCATTTCCAGAAGGTACGGTTGATGCTCGTGGTGTTTCATTAAAGATTGAAAACGCAGACGGCGTTTTTGTAAAGCCTGATGGGGTTGAGTATAGCCTAAATGGTATTAAATGGAAGGGCAAAGCGCCAAAGGGCGACACTGTAAAAGTTGAGGTTACCTATGGTGCTCAAGGGCATGATATATTTACCTATAAAATACCGGGCGTTGGTCTTGCCGAAAAGGTGCGTATAGCGCTTGAGCTTCAAGGAATAGAAACAGAGTATATACCAGATACAGCGTTGCAGCCTACAACAATGAAACCCGGTTATATTGCATGGGCGTTTGATAACTTGGTTACGGATAGGGCTATTGTAGTGGAGTTGCCGGGGGCTATTAGTCCCATAGGGCGTGTAATATTGCTTTGCAAGCTGGCTGGTTTTGGTGTATTACTTTTTGGGGCTGGTTTTTGGTATATGAGCGAAAAGAGATGGCCGGGTAGATTAGATAATTTTCGCTGGGCTCATTTTTTGTTGCTTGCATTAACGTATTCGGCTTTTTTTTTCATATTCACAACACTTGGGTTTAAAGGAGAGGTAGAGTTTTGGGTGCTTATCACCGTATCAGCTGTGTTTTCTATTCCACTTCTAATGCTTCATGTGTCAAGGATTTTTAATATAGGTTTTGCATTAAAGTATGTTTTACCGCTTACAGTATTTACAATTATTATTGTAGTTTCCGGTGTATATGGAGGTAGTGCTAGAAAATACATTTATATTGGCAGTGCAGTATTGACGCTTGCATATGTTACAATAACTTATAAAGCATGGGCTACTGGTAGGGATGAGTATAGAAAAAGTTTGAAATATAATAATGACTTAATGAAGAAAAAATTGCAAACTGAGGCGTTACTAACAACATTTAGTAATGAATGTAAGGCAAGTGGAAAGTTGATTGCAAAGGCTGATGAGCATTTAGATGAAAGTACTTTTAGTGAATATAAAGGGCTTATTTATAAGATTAAAAAAGAAATTATAGATTTAAAAAATTATGCTAATAGCTGTGAAAGTTTAACGAATGAATTTAATAAACTGACTTCTGGTTATGATGATTTTTATGATGAATTAAAGCTTAAAAGTGCAGAGTTTACTAATATGTATAAAAGAGTCAATGATATGCTTTCTGAGTTAACAAAATTAAAAAAAGAAATTAAAAATAATCGTAAGCAGGTGGAAGCTGAAGTGGAAGATGGCGTTAGGGGTTTGTTACTTTTAAGTGATGATGCAAGACTTGCTATTAGTGAAGTGGAAGAGCTTTTAAGTTATTCTAATGATGTGTCAATTGTGATGGAAAGAGGTGCTATTATTAAAGAACAAAAAGAGGCAGTACAAAAGGCTGTAACGCAGGTAGATGTAATTTCAATGGAGCTTAAAAGTGCAAGTGTTATTGAAGATAGTGATGAGCATAAAAGAACCTGCATCAACATTAAAAATCGTACACAGAGGCTATTTTCTTATCTTAGTGAAGCAGTAAGAGAACTGAATGATTTTATAAACAAGGTGAGCGACTATCGTAAGCAAGAAAAGGCAAGTGCTATTTCAACTATACGGGAAAACCACTGTATAGTGTGTGGTAGTGCGTATAGTGGTGGTAAGTACTGTGCCTTTTGTGGGACAATTTTACCTGTTGAGTTAAGGTGTAAGGCTTGTAGTGAAATATTTCGACTGCCTATTCACCTGATTGATAGGGCAAAAATTGCAAGTAGTGCAATATATTGTAGTGCTTGTGGTGAACGGCACACTTATGTAGCGGCTTTAGAAGAAGGGGCTTAAACTATTATATTATTTTTAAAGTTTTACGTTGTTTGTGAGGTAGGTTTTTTTATATAATGTTTGCTGCTAAATATTATTATGAATCATGGAGGTTGTTGATGGCTATAAATATAGAACTGTCTAAACGAGTGAAAGACCTGCCCCCCTATATCTTTGCAAGGATAGATAAGATTAAAAAAAACGCAAGGGATAAAGGTGCTGATATTATAGACATTGGTATAGGGGACCCGGATATGCCTACGCCAAAGCACATAGTGGAGGCTATGAAGGTTGCTGTAGAAAACCCCGAACATCACCGCTACCCATCTTATGAAGGTATGTGGTCTTATAGGGTGGAGGTTGCTAATTGGTATAAGCGGCGCTTTAACGTTACACTTGATCCCGCCACAGAGGTGCTTTCTCTAATAGGTTCAAAAGAGGGAATTGGTCATTTACCGCTTGCATTTGTAGATGACGGGGATGTGGTGCTTTGTCCATCACCGGGGTATCCGGTTTATGAAATCGGTACGATTTTTGCTAGTGGGATTCCTTATCTTATGCCGCTTAAAGATGAAAACAGTTTTTTCCCAGATTTTGCTGCTATACCGGCGGCGGTTTTAAAAAGGGCAAAGATTATGTTTTTAAACTATCCAAATAATCCAACGAGCGCCACTTGTACGGAAGAGGATTTTAAGCGGGCTATTGAGCTTGCTTTTAAATATAACATAATCATCTGTCATGATGCAGCTTACACGGAGATGTACTATGACGGGAAAAGGCCTATTAGTTTTATGGAAATGGATGGAGCTAAAGAGGTGGGACTTGAGGTGCATTCGCTATCAAAGACTTATAATATGACAGGGTGGCGGATAGGTTTTGCTGTGGGTAATAAAGATGCTGTTGGTGGGCTTGGAAAGGTTAAAACTAATCTGGATTCAGGCGTTTTTCAGGCTATACAGGAAACGGCTATTACGGCGTTAAATACCGATGAGGCTATTCTTGAGGCAAATAGAAAGATATATCAAGTTAGAAGGGATGCACTATACGATGGTTTAAGCAAAATCGGTATAGAGGTAAATAAACCAAAGGCTACGTTTTATATGTGGGCAAAGGTGCCGGCTGGGTTTACCTCTGAAAGCTTTGCAATGCACCTAATAGAAAAAGCCGCAATTATAGTAACACCCGGCAATGGTTTTGGGGTACCGGGTGAGGGATATATTAGATTTGCACTTACCGTGGGGATTGAAAGGTTACAAGAGGCAATAGAGAGAATTAAAAAGGTTATATAGCTTTTATCGTAATAGTTCAGCCCCTACTTTGTCATTGCGAGCGTAGCGAAGGTGCGGAGGCGCACCTCCCTGCAATCTCTCTCCATAAAATACGGGATTGCTTCGTCGCTTGCGCTCCTCGCAATGACGATGCAGGGAGACTGAACTATACAAAAAAAATATTTTTAGACTTTAACTCGATATTTACAAAATTATTTATAATTTGTTATCATAAATCAGCTTAAGAGAGTCAATATATATTTACTTTATAGGATTATAATTTCTTTTATATGGGAGCTATAGTATTTATTTTGGGGAAAACTACTTAGGAGTTCAAAAAGGGATTATGGAGATAACAGAATTAACAAATGATAGTGAAAGTGCAAAGGGGGTAGTCAGTGATGGTGGAGGAGATAGGTCAACAAACGAGAAACGATCGCATGAGATTGTTAACATAGATGTTTATAGTGGTCATAATAAATATAATAAATTTGCAAACATAGATAACTGGTCTAGTAGAGTATCTTCTGTAAGGTGTTTACTAAAGGAATATAACAAATATTTATATAATGCCTTGGAGTATCTGGAAGAAGATGATATTATTTCATCTGAAAATGAGATGGTCTATTATACAAGAATAATTTATGCGCTTGATGAGATGCATATAGAGAATATTATTCCTAATTGGGGTGAATTAAAAGAAACATTGAAAGTAGTTTTTTCTTCTAATTTTGCAAAACCGTTTGATAAAAAACAGATTCTTACTTTAAAAGATGTTATGGAGTTAGCTGAAAATAATATAACAATACCTGATTTAGTATTAAAAGAGGTAAAATTTTTGTTTGATAATAACTTTAATATTCAATATCCATCACCTTCAAAGGCAATATTGAAAAAATCAAGTGATGCATGTTTTTCTAAATCTGCTACAGACAAACATTCTGAATTAGTATCTGATGTGCAATATTTTTTAAATGAATACGGTAAACATCTGGATGATGCTTTAAAGTATTTAGAGGCAGGAGATCTCAAGGCATATGAAGATGAGATAGGCTATTATAAAAGAATAATATATAAGCTTGATTATATTATAGATACAAATAGTATTCCGAATTTTGGGGTATTTAGGGTTGCTTTAAAAACAGCTATTTTTTCTAAGTTTACTGAACATTTTGAGAAACAACAACTTATTAATTTGAAAAATGTAATGGATTTAGCTAAGAGTAATATAGTAATGTGTGATGAGGTATTAGACGAGATAATAGGGTTGCTCGATAAGGATTTCAACCTGCAATATCCATTTGATGGGGCTAATGTGCTTGGATAGAAAGGTTTATTTAGAAACAACAGCAATAATAGATTTGATATTTAAGAAAAATCAAACGCTGAAAAAAATTATTGATGAGTTTGATTTGGTATATACGTCCCAATATGTTAAAATGGAGATAAATAAAGGTTTTCTTAATTATCTTGTTTTAATTTACAATAGACTTGTTGGTGCTGAATGTTTGTCAGATGTAATTTCTTATCTTGGTAATTTAAATATACATAGAAAGTATCACTTAGGTGCAGCAATAGAAATCTTTAAAGAATATATTAAAGCAGTAGAAAAAAAACGTCCATCTGAGTTACGGTTTTATAATAGAGATACAACATTAGATGAACCACCTCTATCTCAACTCCTTCTAAATGATATAAGGGATTATTGTTGTATGCGTATTAAATTATTTTTAAAAAATATTGATGCTATTGAGTATGAGATTCTTAATCCTATGGAATGTGTTGAGATAAATAAGCCGAGTCTTAAAAACGGTCTATTTAAGAAGAGGACTATTGGTTGTAAAAAAGCGGAGAATAAATGTAACATTAGAGATTTTTTTGAGCATAATAAAGATTATTTTGATGTCATATCTGCTAAATTAGTATGTCCATCAAGTTCTGCAATAGACAAAGAAACAGAAAAAAGAATAAGAGCATTAAAAGAAATTTTACAGGAAATATTACCATATAATAAACCATTTAACAACCACGAGGCTCATAAATTGTGTTTATCTTGCAGTGACGCAATTCACTGTGTTGTGGCACCACAGCAAGCGTCTGTTATAAGTAAGAACGCAAGACACTTTCAACCTATTTGTGAGGCAATAAACAAAAAATTTGAAACCTATTCCTCGTAATGACGAGACAGGTGGGCTGAACTATTACCTTTTATCATAAAGATGGAGACAGCTTATCTTGGCATAGGCTCCAATATGGGAGAGAGAGAGAATAATTGTCTGAAGGCTATTCATATGTTAGAGGATATGGGGATTAAAGTAACAACCATATCCTCAATGTATGAAACAAAGGCTTGGGGAGTGGAAGGGCAGCCGGATTTTATAAACATGTGTGTTGGTGTTGAAATTAGTCTACCTCCCCGCAAACTTCTTCATATAATTAAGGATATAGAAAGGCAAATCGGCAGAGTTGAAACCTACAGGTGGGGACCAAGGGTTGTTGACATAGATATTTTGTTGTATGGAATGCTTGTAATAAATGAGCTTGACCTTATAATCCCTCACCCTTATATGTTAGAAAGAGATTTTGTCCTAAAACCCCTCATAGAAATAGCCCCAAATGCTTTATATCCAGTTGTTCAAAAAAGTATAATTAATATTATAAAATCACGATATTAAAATTGTTGTAAATTTAACAACTGGGGGGAGTCTGTATGGAAGCAATAGTAACCAAAGGCGCTTTTGGTATACTTGCTATCATTGATATAGTTAATTACACGCCGCAAATGGTTCAAATAGACCAAGAGACGTCAAAGAAAATAAGATTGACGTTTTATAGTAAGGTAAAAGAGTTAATTGTAAAGTATGGGATGGAGTATATAACTGATCAGGGGGATGCTGTAGTAGTGTTTGGCAGCTCTCCTGAGAGTTTTCTTAAGTTTGTAAAAGACATTTTTGTTGATGAAATGATACCTGCTAATGAGCGGTTTAATTATATCTTTAGAGTTGTTGCTCATAGTGCTTGGTTTGATTTTTTAATTGATAGTGAAGTGAGAAAGATAGTTGATCCCCACGGTGATGAGTGTATTAAGGTGTTTAGGCTTGAGAAAAAGGCTAACCAAGATCAACTCCTTGTTACAGAGCCTCTGTTTTATCCACTGAAAAAGTATGTTAATGACTTTGGATTTACCTTTAAACTTGAGTATGGAATAATAAAGCCAGATGAGAGCGAACCTTTAAAGGGTCGTGAAGAGTTAGGAAAAATAGTCTTATATCGGCTTTATCCACCAATGAACAATGCTAATCCGAATAATATGTTGCCTGGTTGGTATAAAAACCGCAGAGACGAATTATTAGACTTTTGCAGTACAATTCCAGTATTTGGAAATCTTTATGACCCAATACGCATGGAAGATGATTTTATAAAATTGACGCTTGAAATGGATGGTGGTAGGGATTACACAAAGATACATGATTATGACAGACTTGCACTGACAGACAAGCTGTATGAGGAAATGGATAGGCTCAAATTGCGTAAAAATTATAATATGTTTTCTGCAGATAAGCTGCTTGAAGGGTTTAATAAAGGATTTATAATAGGACTTCCCGGCTCTGGTAAAACTACTATATTAAAACACTTAGCATACAAAGTTCTTAAAGATAATACCAATACTAAAAATATATTATTTGTAAATTGTAGGGATTTGCAAGCCGAATATTTACAAACAACAAATAACTATACTGTTGAATTTATTTTATTGAATTTAGCACGGTTTTTCTTATATCCGCAACACAAGGGTGAATTTTGGACAGATATGGAACTTACTATAACCAACACTGTTAGAGCGTTAAAAATAGCATGGTATAACAAAAGTATGTTGATATTAATAGATGCCTTAGATGAATCACCTACTGACAGTATAAAAATGACAATAGTTCAATATTGTAAAGAATTAATGAGAAATATAAAAGATGCAGAGCTAGTAGAAGATGGCAGTAATAAGGACAATAAGTGTTTTATAACATCTCGTTCATCTGAAGGATTAGTGGCAACTTTTGATAAGTCATATGCGCCAATATTTAAAGTTAACCCTATGTCAAAGGAACAAATGCGTGATATGGCAAAAATATTATACAAGGATGATAAAATATTATATGATGAATTTTATGATAATAGTTGGCGCTACTCGTATATTCAAAAAATAGCAGGAACTCCACTGACTGCGTTACTGTTGATTTTTTATTATAAAATATATAGGAAATTTGAGGGAAGGTTTTTGACTTATGATTTGCTTATTAAATTTGTCTTGATGCATGTATGGGAGAGGATTAAAAAACAAGATATAACACGGTCTAATACAGAAATGAAGTTTTTATTAGACCAGTTAAAAAAAGATGAATACTCAGAGAATGAATATGAGGTTTACTTTCAATATAAGCTTCTTGCTGCGTTTGCGTTTGAACTTATGTATGGTGCTCATTCTGGAAAAGCAGAAAAGACTTTTACAAAAGAGGAGTTAACTAATTTTATTTGTATAAGCATGAAGCCTGATATTTTAGATAAAAATGAGATACAACGATATACTCAATTTTGCTTGAATTTCGACGATAATAAATCTAAAGAATGGTTTGATAGCCTAAAGTCGGAACATATATTTTTATCAAGTGGAGTAGATGAATATATTTTTATACATTTCACAGTGCAGGAATATTTGGCAGCAAAACATTTTATTAATATTTTTAATGATAATTGTAATAAGGCACAAGCAGTACTTGATAGCAGTTATGAAAATTTAGAAACTATATCTATTGCCTGTGGTTATGATTATAAAGAGGCATATAAAATTATTAACTTTATTAAACTAATGTATGAAGAATATGAAGAAGTAACAGGGTTTCCCATTCGCTGTATTGCTGAAATGGAAGGGGCAGAAAAAAGAATATTGGATAAATATAAAACAACAATAATGCGTCAAACTGTAGAAACCGTTAGGAATAACAATATAGATAGTTTTAAGTGGGTTTATGCGCTTTTAGCCTCAGTAGTTAATAGTGCAGATAGAGAGAAAATAGGCAAATATCATAAGATATTGTCAGAAACTTTGATGGTGCCACTTTGCAGGGAAGTTTTTATTGATGAATACCTTGATGACAATTGGTATGATGTGGCATCTGATTTAAAAGCGGCAAGGGAGCAATTACTTGAAGTACTATTTGATGAAGACATTAAAAGAAATAGAATTAGGATTAAACATGAAGGTGAGGATATAAAATTAAAAAAATATGAGTCATTACTTACTATAGATTCAACAGCGTATAACTACAATGATAAAAATTTTAATTATTATAAAAGAGCGATTGGCAGTTCATTAAAAGGTTTTTATGGTTCGCCTAATTTTAAACATTCATATGCCGTAATTTGTGTGGCATATTCGCCGGATGGGAAGAAAGTGTTGTCCGGCTCATCGGACAAGACGTTGAAGCTGTGGGATGTTGAAACCGGTAAGGAGGAAAAGGAATTTGTTGGTCATAAATATGCGGTAAGAAGTTGTAGTTATTCGCCGGATGGGAAGAAAGTGTTGTCCGGCTCATATGACAAGACGTTGAAGCTGTGGGATGTTGAAACCGGTAAGGAGGAAAAGGAATTTGTTGGTCA
>JAGYWI010000020.1:43971-59090 GCA_018606805.1 Candidatus Magnetomicrobium cryptolimnococcus | reverse complement strand
AAATAATGACCTCCTCTGGTCTATCTGCGTATAAGAATTTTTCACAATCAACTGTCCTCATGTCTATTATGGTGTAGCTGTGGGTTGTGTTATCTTCATCAATGTTACTTTTCATCTTTAACGGCTCTTTACCGATATAAACCACATATTGCTTAACAGGCAGCTTATAAACCTGTCTTAGGTAAACCCAGTAGCGCAGTTCCCGATAGCCCATATTGTTGTCGTTTGTAGCCTGAAATTCTATGTGATAAATCTCTTGGCTGCCATCCTTAAGTTGTGCCTTTAAGATAAAATCGGCTTCCCGTTCATCCGTAATTTGCATCTTCGGCTCTATTAACTCAGCCTTGCTTATATCCACGCCTGTAATCTTTTCAAGCAAAGCTGCCACTGTATCTTTTAAAAGCTCTTTTATAACCTTGTCATATTCTTTTGACATGTTTAACCCCTCATTAAGTATTATTATACCAGAGGGAGGTGTGCCTATACACCATTTTAGATTTGACTACTATTAAAAATCATAATTTAATGTAACAAAAACTATTGTAAATATGTATTTTGATACTCATTTCTAATTAATGCCGAACTGTATTGGGTAACCTTAGTTTTAAATCTTTTTTATAGTAAAAATGCAAAAACAAGAGATAATTTATAATATTTTCTATAAAACGGTAAAAATTGCTAAATTGTATTGAAAATAGCATGTTGCTATAAATGTTATGGTGTGTTTAAATATTAGCACTCGCCTATGGTGAGTGCTAATAAGACTGCTAACTAATAAATAGAAAAGGAGTGTTACGGTTATGAATTTTAAGCCTTTAAAAGAGCGTGTTTTTGTTAGTTACAAGGAGGAAATGGAGAGGACATCAGGTGGCCTCTACGTTCCTGACACGGCAAAGGAAAAGCCTCAGCGGGGAAAGGTTGAGGCAGTAGGTTCGGAAGTTAAAGAAGTTAAGGTTGGGGATGATGTGCTTTTTGACAAATATTCAGGCTCAAAGGTGAACATTGACAGTGTTGATTATTTGATCATAAAAGAAGAAGACATTTTAGGTATAATACAATAACTCAGGAGGTAATAAATGGCTGCAAAGCAGTTAGCTTTTGATGAATATGCAAGGAAAGAGATACTTGAGGGTATAACTGTACTGGTTAATGCTGTAAAGGCAACGTTGGGGCCAAAGGGCAGAAACGTCATTCTTGATAAAAAATTTGGCTCCCCTACGATAACAAAAGATGGGGTTACTGTTGCTAAGGAAATAGAGCTAAAGGACCCGTATCAGAACATGGGCGCTCAGCTTTTGAAAGAGGTAGCATCAAAGACCTCTGACACTGCTGGCGATGGTACGACTACGGCAACCGTGCTTGCTCATGCGATTTATAAAGAAGGGATTAAAAACGTTGTAGCTGGCGCTAATGCTATGGACCTCAAGCGCGGTGTTGAGCATGCGGTGGCTGCTGTTATTGAGAAGTTAAAGGGTATGTCCAAGCCTGTATCTGATAAAAAAGAGATTGCTCAGGTTGGTACCATTTCAGCTAATAATGACTCATCTATTGGGGATATGATAGCAGATGCTATGGATAAGGTTGGTAAAGATGGGGTTATCACAGTAGAAGAGGCTAAGAGCCTGAACACCTCTTTAGAAGTGGTTGAGGGTATGCAGTTTGATAGAGGATATATCTCCCCGTACTTTGTTACCGATTCGGAGCGCATGGAGTGTGTTTTAGAGGATGTTTTCCTTCTTTTACACGATAAAAAGGTTTCAAGCATGAAAGACCTTATTCCACTTTTAGAGCAAATCGCAAAGATGGGCAAGCCTTTATTAATTATATCCGAAGATGTCGAGGGTGAGGCTCTTGCCACCTTAGTTGTGAACAAGCTGCGCGGTACTCTTCAGGTAAGTGCTGTTAAGGCACCGGGCTTTGGTGAAAGAAGAAAGGCTATGCTTGAAGATATTGCTGTACTTACGGGCGGTACGGTTATTTCAGACGACCTTGGTATGAAGCTTGAAAACGTGAAACTACATGACCTCGGTAGGGCAAAAAAGATTACTATTGATAAAGATAACACAACTATTGTAGAAGGTGCTGGCAACAGTAGTGCTATTCAGGGCAGGGTTAAACAGCTAAAGACTCAGGTGGAGGAAACCACCTCTGATTATGATAGAGAAAAATTGCAAGAAAGGCTTGCTAAGTTAGTAGGTGGTGTAGCGGTTATAAACGTAGGGGCTGCTACGGAAACCGAGATGAAGGAAAAGAAGGCTCGTGTGGAAGATGCCTTGCATGCAACAAGGGCTGCCGTTGAGGAAGGTATAGTGCCTGGCGGTGGTGTGGCTCTGTTGAGATGTGTTGACGTGGTTGAAGGCTTAAATCTAAGCGGGGATATTAAAATTGGAGCATCTATAATAAAGAAAGTCCTTGAAGAACCAATTAAACAGATAATAAACAATGCTGGCCTTGAAAGTGCTATAATAGTTGAAAAGATTAAGGAAAATAAGGATACTAATTTCGGATTTGACGCCCAAAACGAAAAATTCTGTGATATGCTTGCTGAGGGTATAATAGACCCAACAAAGGTTACAAGATGTGCGCTTCAAAATGCAGCCTCTGTGGCTTCTCTTATGCTTACTACTGCTGTTATGATAACCGATATTCCGGAAAAAGAGGAAAAAATGCCTATGGGTGGCCAGCCAGGTATGGGTGGTATGGAAGGTATGTATTAATATCCTTTTGCACTACATTAGCAGTACTATTTTATTGAAAGAGGGAGGGGTTACGCCCGCTCCCTCTTTATTTAATAATTTAATATACACTTGAATATAAATGACAATAATTGTTAGATTATTTTAGTTAATGATTTACATCGTGGTTAAATAATAAAGTGGAAAATATAATGGATGAAAGAAGTAAAAACATCTTAAGGGCTGTTATCGAAAGCTATATTAATAATGGTTCGCCTGTGGGCTCCAGGTTTGTCGGTAAACAGTATAATCTGGGCATATGCTCAGCTACTATACGAAACACGATGTCTGACCTTGAAGAGTTTGGTTACTTGCAGCAAACACATGCCTCTTCTGGGCGTATTCCAACGGATAAGGGGTATAAGTTTTATGTTAATGAAATACTAACTGGGCGGGTCAGTTATGATAGTAAATTTATGGGGGTTTTATATAATAATTTTTTAGCATTTAATTTAGACCTCAGTGAGTATTTGATGAATGTTTCCATTACCCTATCAAGTTATTCCAAGTATATTGGGGTTACGCTTTCAAATAGACAAACAAGCACTGTGCTGCGGGAAATAGAGCTTTTTAGCTATAGGGAAAAGTACATCGTGGTTATACTCATGACGGAGGAAGGGGCCATTAGGCATCTGGTTATTGAAAACTCCAGTAAATTGACAAAGATGGACCTCACGCGAATAGCTTCATATCTGAATTTACAGTTTGCCGGTTATACGTTGGCACAGATTCGGGAGGTTTTACTTGATGATATATATCGGCAAAAGGTGCAGTGTGATGATCTGATAGCGAGGGCTCTTGAGATATGTAAAAATGCGCTTTTATCCTTTAAAGTTGAACTGCATATATCAGGTATTAGTAGTTTGTTGGGGATGCCGGATTTTTATGATATAAGAAAGATTAGAAGTCTATATTCTGCTATAGAAGATAAGACGACTGTTATAAGTCTTTTAGATAAAATAATAGAGGGTGAGGGTGTGCAGGTGCTTGTTGGTTCAGAGTCAAGCATTGATGACAATGAGGATTTGAGTCTTGTAGCGTCGGCTTTTTTAGAAAATGGAAGACCTGTTGGTGTGGTTGGGCTTATAGGGCCAAAGAGGATGGATTATTTAAGTGCAATTGCAATCATAGATGCTTCTGCTAAATTCCTGTCAAATCAGCTTGAAAAGAAATAGGAGGTGATATGGTGGAAGAAGAAAAAAATATAAATAACGGCGACACTACCGCCGTGGGCTCAGGACTAACGGATAATAATGCCGTGGGGGCTGAGCAAGAACGTTTTAATAATACTGAAACCACAACATTAGAGCAAACAGTTAATAAAGAAGGCACGGATGCTGCTACCCAAACGCAAAAAAACGCAACGTGTGAAGATAGCGGGATGCAAGCTGAGGCTGCCGTAGAGTCGCCGGATAAGGTTAATGAATTACAACAAAAATGTAATGAGTTAAATGATAAATATCTACGTCTTTATGCCGAATTTGATAATTATAGAAAGCGGGTCGCTAAGGAGCGGCAGGAGTGGAATAATTATGGGTTTGAGCCGCTTATTTCGGATTTATTAACAGTTGCTGATAATTTAGAGGTGTCTTTAACCCATGTCGGTAATGACACGGCAAATGGATTGGCTCAGGGTATAGAGATGACCTTGAAGGAGTTGAAAAAGGTTTTCAGCCGCTATGGCGTTGAAGAGGTTAGGTGTGCCGGTAAGACCTTTGACCCGCGCTATGAGCAGGCTATGATTGAAGTTGAACGTGATGATTTACCGGATAAGACGGTTGTACAGGAGATGCGCAAGGGGTATATGTACAGAGATAGGCTTTTAAGGGCTGCGCTTGTTAGTGTTTCTAAGAAAAAAGCCATAGATGTCGCAGGTGAAAAATAGTGCCTGTTTTTATAGATATACGGTTAGGGTGAATGGCACATTTTAATTACTGGGTACGTTATTTATATTGGTTGATTGACAAATAATGTTGATGAATAATTTTGATAAATAATTAAAGTGTGGCTTTTAAAGATAAAGAAAATTCATATGTTTAAGGAGGAGAAATAAATGGCCAAGGCAATAGGCATAGATTTGGGTACAACTAATTCTGTGGTGGCAGTTGTGCAAGGTGGCGAAAGCGTTGTCATAGCCAATCAGGAGGGGAATCGTACAACACCGTCGGTCGTAGCTTTTACGGATAAGGGCGAGAGGCTTGTTGGCCAGATTGCTAAAAGGCAGGCTATAACCAATCCGGAAAACACTATTTTTTCCGTTAAGCGCTTGATGGGTAGAAAGTTCCGCTCAAAGGAAGTGCAAGACGCTGTTAGGAAGCTGCCATATAAGGTAGTAGAGGCTCCTAATGGGGATGCGCACGTTGATATTCACGGTAAACGGTACTCACCGCCGGAGATATCCGCTATGATACTGCAAAAATTAAAACAAGCGGCTGAGGATTTCTTGGGGGAGACTGTTACTGATGCTGTTATAACAGTGCCAGCTTATTTTGACGATAGTCAAAGGCAGGCTACAAAAGATGCTGGTAAGATAGCTGGTTTAAACGTACTACGGATTATAAATGAGCCAACGGCGGCTTCTCTTTGCTATGGGATAGATAAAAAGAAAGAGGAAAAGGTGGCCGTGTATGACCTTGGTGGCGGTACCTTTGATATATCCATATTGGAAATAGGAGAGGGGGTTATTGAGGTTAAGTCCACAAACGGGGATACGTATCTAGGCGGTGATGATTTTGACCTGAAGGTTATGGACTGGCTTGTGGACGAGTTTAAGAAGGATTCGGGGATAGACCTAAAAAACGACAAGATGGCTCTCCAGCGGCTAAAGGAAGCGGCTGAAAAGGCTAAAATAGAGCTCTCCAGTGCCTCAGAAACGGAGGTTAATCTACCGTTTGTCACTGCTGATGCTACAGGCCCAAAGCACTTACTGCAAAAGGTAAGCCGCTCTAAATTTGAACAACTAACCGATGACCTTGTAAAGGCAACCGTGCAGCCTTGTAAATTAGCACTAAAAGACGCCGACCTTACTGCTAACGAGATAGACGAAGTGCTCCTTGTGGGTGGTTCCACAAGAATGCCTCGCGTTAGTCAAACGGTGCAGGGGTTTTTCAACAAAGAGCCTAATAAATCGGTAAATCCGGATGAAGTTGTAGCCGTCGGCGCTGCTATTCAGGCGGCTGTCTTAAAGGGAGACGTTAAAGAGGTACTCCTTTTGGATGTTACGCCCCTTTCACTTGGAATAGAAACCCTCGGTGGTGTTTTTACCAAACTTATAGAAAGAAATACAACAATACCTGCTAGAAAAGGACAGATTTTCTCAACAGCAACGGACAATCAGCCAGCCGTTACTATTAAAGTATTTCAGGGCGAAAGAGAAATGGCCGCTTATAATAAACTGCTTGGCAATTTCGAATTAGTAGGGATTCCACCAGCACCAAGGGGGATTCCGCAAGTAGAGGTAACCTTCGACATTGACGCCAACGGCATACTGCACGTCTCGGCTAAGGACCTTGGTACCGGTAAGGAGCAATCAATAAGGATAACAGCCTCCGGCGGGCTTTCAGATGCGGACATAGACCGAATGGTTAAAGATGCCGAGCTACACGGGGCGGAAGATAAAAAGAAAAAAGAGCTTATAGAGGCCAAAAATGAAGCCGACAGTATGGTTTATACGGTAGAAAAATCCATGACTGAGTACGGCGATAAGCTTTCTGATGAGGATAGAAAAAATATAGAAAGTGCCATTAATCGCCTAAAAAGCATAAAAGATACCTCTGAGGACCCGAAAGAATTAAAAGATGCTGTAGCAGCCCTTACGGCAGCATCGCATAAGTTTGCAGAGCATATGTATAAGGATTCAGCACAGCACCAGCACGGCGGCGGCACTGATAGCGGGACTCATTCTGGTGGGCGCACGTCAGGGGCTGGGACTAAACAGGATGAGGATGTGGTTGAGGCAGAGTTTGAGGATGTTGATAAAAACAAGAATAACTAAGCTTTAAAATAAAAGGTCTAAGGTAGTAGGGCAGAAAAAGAAGCGTTTTTTTTGCCTTGCTATCAGTAAAAAGCATATAAAAATGGAAAAAAAAGAAGATTACTACGAGCTTTTGGGTGTTAGTAGAAACGCCACAAAAGAGGAGATGAAAAAGGCATACAGGAAGCTGGCTCTTCAGTATCACCCGGATAGAAACCAAGGGGATAAGGGCGCTGAGGAGATGTTTAAAAAGATAAATGAGGCCTATGCCTGCCTAAGCGATCCACAAAAGAGGGCTAACTACGACCGTTTCGGTAGCGCCGAGGGTATGGGAGCAGCTGGTATGGACTTTGGCTCCTTTGGCGGTTTTGGTGATATTTTTGAGGATATTTTTGATGGGTTTTTCGGTGGTAGCGCCGGCGGCGGGTTTGGTCAAAAGAGAAGAAATCGCCCTCAAAAGGGTAGTGATCTTCGATACGATATGGACATCACCCTTGAGGAAGCAGCCTTTGGCACTGAAAAGGAAATAGTTATACCATCGTTGAATGCCTGTGATACGTGCTCAGGTACTGGCTCGGCTGATGGCTCAGCGCCCAGCACATGTTCGGAGTGTAATGGCAGCGGCAATGTGCGCTTTCAACAAGGTTTCTTTTCAGTAACAAAGACCTGTGGACGCTGCAGCGGTAGGGGAACGGTCATAGCCAATCCGTGTAAGACATGTCATGGTAGTGGAAAGGTTAGAGTGAAAAGGTCAATATCCGTAAAAATCCCGCCGGGGGTGGATAGTAATAATAAGCTTAAGATGTCCGGTGAAGGCGAGGATGGATATTTTGGCGGTCCACGCGGAGACCTATACATATTTATTAATGTAAAAGAACATGAGTTTTTCAAAAGAAACGGCGTGGACATATTATGTGAAGTGCCTATCAGCTTTACGGTGGCAGCGTTGGGCGGGGAAATTGAAGTGCCAAGCCTTGAGACAACGGAAAAGATTAAGATACCGGCTGGTACGCAGTCTGGACGGGTTTTTAGGCTTAAACACCGGGGGGTTCAGCGTCTTAGTGGTTCGTCGCGTGGTGATCAGCTTGTTACCGTTTCCATAGCAGTGCCTGCTAAGTTAACTGCTAGACAAAAGGAGCTGCTTGAAGAATTTGCTAAAATCAGCGGTGAGGATGTCTCTAAAAGCTTTACGGATAAGTTCATTAATCTCTTTAAGTAGTAATGCCCTCTTGTATCAAAAGAGGCTGTAAAACTTAATGCCGTGTATTTATTATGAAAAACCCTTACAGGCAAGTGGCATTTTACACCTTAACGGTGAAAATGCCCATTACTTAGCAAATGTCCTGCGATTTAAACAAGGTAGCCGCTTTGATGTTGTAGATAATACGGGGCTTCGTTACGTGGCCTCAGTTATTAGCATAGATAGTACAAAGGTTACTGCACAGTACCAACAACTGAATGTGCAAGAGCGGGAGTCTTTTATAGAGCTTATTCTTTGTCAAGCCCTACTTAAGGGCAGTAAGATGGATATGGTTGTGCAAAAGGCTACAGAGCTTGGCATTTGGGGAATCTTACCACTGATTACTGAAAGGAGTGTCCCTCAGTATACCAGAAAGGTCGAACGATGGAAAAAAATTGCCATTGAAGCACTAAGGCAATCAGGAAGAAGTAGGGTCCCTTATATTGAAGAGGCACAAGAACTGCCAAGTTTTCTAAGTGAAATGAAAACCGGAGGTGCTCACGGTATTATCTTTTATGAAAAATACGGCAGCTCTATTAACGATATTTTTTTGACTGGTAAGGATATTAAACGCTTATTTATCGTTGTAGGTCCGGAGGGTGGATTTTGCGAAAAAGAAGTAGAGCTTGCAAGGCAAGCCGGTTTCCATGTTGTAAGCCTTGGTGGACGAATACTTCGTGCTGAAACTGCCGCTATCTCTGTAACTGCCATTTTACAGTACTTATATGGAGATATTAATTTTTAACTATAGCGCATTTCGATTTAATAGATAACAAAAATTAAGGGCGAACACGCGAAAGGTTCGCCCCTACAAAAATATGTGTATCGTAAGGGAGACCTATGAGGCTCCCCTATTTTTATTATCTACACTTTGTGTTTTTATAAAATCGAAATGTGCTATATATATTTTTTATTTTTTTATTTTCTTTATTTCCTCTATAACTTGGAATCTACCGTCATCATTAGTTATTTCGCTTTTTAGGATATATTTAATATGTTTTTCATTAGTTATTCGTTTAACGTCTTCGTCTTCCCATGCTGAAAACACTATTTTATTAATATTTATGTTATGTTCTTCCAATTCAAGGAGGATACATAGGCCTCCGCGGTCTTCGTATAGCTTATGTTTTTTGCCAAGGAATTTAGCATCCATATAAATATCAATAATAATCAAATCATAGCCTTTAGCGTTCTGATTTTCGATTAGCAAGGCGTAGGCGTCTACGACATTTGGCGCTATATCAACGATATAGCCTTCTTTTTTTAGGGAATTGATTAAGCCGTGTTTCATACCGAGTTCGTCTTCAAGGTACAGTATTTTTATGCTCATGTTTGCCCCCTTTATTATGTATTATATTATAGTTTTGGTAGTTCGACAACAATTTCATTTTCAAAGGTTTTTTGATTTAGGTAATAGTTTATAGCATTGGGTGTCATTTTTTCTTCCTTTGCAAGATTTAAGAAAAACCCTTTTATTTGTGCATCGTTAAAGTATTGCATAATACATTGCGGCAGTGAATAATCTTTTATATTATAATGTTTTACAAGGGCGTTCATCAAGTACAGATAAAATGGGTTATAGCTGCAAATGTAGTCGCTTTTTTTAAAGTAGATTTTACCGCCGTGACAGTCTTCTATTAGGAATTTGCTTAAGGTAAGTCCTATGCCTTTACCTTTCCAGTATTCGTATTCTTCCTTTTTGACGTTTTTGCCCTGATAGTTTAAGTTAAACACCCTTGTGAGTTCGCCGGCCTCAAGACCGTTACCGTAGCTTGTAAATGATATAGTAATTGTGTTATAGGTCTGGGTGGCTATTATATTAAAAATGGAGTACTCGTTACAGTATTTAAAGGCGTTATCAAATATGTTATTAATAACGCTAAAGAGCATAGATTCGTTGGCTTTAGTTATTATTTCTGCACTTGTGAGGGCAATGTACACGTATTTACTTTGGGTGAATTTATATAGTACGGAGTCTCTAAGGTTTTCAAGCATGGTGTTTATTGATAGTTGTTTTTTTTGTATATTTTTGGTGTCATGTTTAAGGAATCTTATGTAGTTATTAGTACTAGTTTTTATTGTATAGAGGATAGTTAGGCATTCGTGTATGTTATCTTTTAGGGATTTAAAAAGGCTATTGTCGTTTATGTTTGATTGTAGGAATAGTTCATCAGTTTGGCCTTCTATGGTTTTAAGTCCCATGACGAGGTTACCGATTGGGGACATTATTTCATGTGGAAGGGCGGCTTTTAGGTTTTCCTCTTTTTCCCATAGGTCGTATATGGATAGCAGTATGCCGAGGTCTTTAGCTATTTCTTCGGCAAACAGGCGGTCGTATTCTGAAAATGCCTTTATACGACGGTTGTGTATACGATTATAAAAAAACATCATAGCCTTCTCATCGCCACCTTGCATGCCGGATACGTTAATGAGCATCCATGATTTTATTATAAACTGGTATTTTTGTAGGTATTTTGCTATAAGAAAATCCAAGCAGTTGTCTTTTAGGCCATGGGGGGTTATTTTCGCTATTTTGGGATATGGGGCTCCCCTATTAAAGCAACTTTCTTTTGTGGTAGCTAGTAGGTTATCTTCAATAATACTTTTTATAGGGTTAGGCCACCCGTACTTGTAGATATAGCTAGTAATTCCTTTTTGTCCGATAATCCATATATCAATAAGTTCACAGCGTATGGTATTTAGGAGTTCTATGGCTATTTGTTCGATAGACTTGCCTGTTTGTTTTATGTTATTAGAGGTTATTTGGTATATTCTTGATAGGAATTTCTCTATTTTAATGGTGCGTTCGTGTTTGATTTTTTCATATATAAGCCTTGATAGGAGCTCTACCTTTTCTTCTTTAATTACTTGTGGGTTGCCTAGACAATCAAAAAAGTATATGAAAATAGAGCCTATTATTAGTTTTTCCTTACCGCCTTCTTCTATTATATCGGTTAGTGGGATGAAGTGCAGGTCAAACATGGTTTCACCGTTAAAGAGGATTTCAAGCCAATGGTTGTGTATGGGTTTATAGGTATCCCTTGTTATGCGTGTGCTTTGGACAAGGGCTTTATCGTCGCCGTTTGAGTTAGTAAACCGATTGATGGATTCTCGAAGCAGTTCGGTGTAGGTTATGTCGTCGGTATCGGTGAATACGTAGTCTATGTATTTAGAGTGGGTATCTTCAAGGATTTCAAGATTTTTTTTATCTTCTGAAAAATTAGCCCCTATTTGCACAAAGCCCTTACCTTGTTGTTGTAGGTTAAGGTTTGTGGTGTTTGCCCATATGGAGTAGTATTTAAGGCCTGGCCATAAGTTAGACAGGGTGTTATTTAGTTTGCGCGAGTCTTCTTCGTCGTCGAGGTTAATTTTTTTCAAACGTGAAAGCTTTATATATGCGTTATTCCAGAGTTTTTCGGTATGCGTATAAATATATTCCGAAAAAACCCCACTTAATAGCCCCTCCATGTTTTCAATTTTGATAATATCTTCTTTTAATTGATTATAATTTTCAAGGCTGTAGAAATCCAATATAATGCAGTTGACCACTTGTCCTTTTATTATGAGTGGGATTGCTATTTCATGGTTTACGCTATCGTTGATATTTACGTATTTATATATAGTATTATGGACGTTATCTATAGCTATAGTTGATTTTGTATATAGTGTAGCGTTACAAATTCCCTGCTTTACATGTTGCCAAAAGTCTATATCCATGTTACAGTTATCTTTTAAATTAGAAGAAAGATAGTCTATTTCATATTCCATAGCTTTAATAATTTCCGATGAGCTATAAAATGAATATGGAAACCCTGTAACAAACTGCCACTTCCCTTCATCATAGTTTGGCGTTACAACGGAGCACTGATTAACACCATAAGAGGAAGTACAGCCTTCAAGGAAGCTTGTAAATAGGTTAATACGAGGCTCCTTTGGAAAGCGTTTTTTAAGCTCGTTTATTAAATTAAGAAGTGAATTATCCATTTAAGCTTTTAAGTTATTATTCTGGTATATTCATGCCGAGAAATTCCAGCGCTTTTTTGGCGTCTTCCCAGACCCGCACCTTTTCCTTTGGGTTTCTAAGCAAATACGATGGATGAAATGTCGGCAGGAGTTTAATGCTATCGTTATAGTCAAAGAACTGCCCGCGCAATGAGCTAATTTTCTTATCTGTCTGTAAGAGCACTTGCGTAGGCACGCTGCCAAGGGCCATGATTATCTTAGGGGCTATGGCCTCTATCTGTTTTTTCAAAAAAGGCAGGCAGGCTTCTATCTCATCGGCTTGCGGGTTACGGTTTTCAGGAGGGCGGCACTTAACTATGTTTGCTATGTATACGTCTGAGCGTTTAAAGCCCATGCGTTCTATGAGCCTTGTTAGTAATTGTCCAGCCCGACCGACAAATGGTCTACCTTGGGCATCTTCATCAGCACCCGGTCCTTCGCCTATGAACATAAGTATGGCATGCGGGTTACCTTCGCCAAATACTATGGTTTTTCTTCCACTGTGGAGTTTGCACCTGTGGCAGTCGCCAATTTCGGCACTTATTGCATTTAATGCGGTTTGCTCTGCCGGTACTTCAGGCATTGCTTTGTCATTAAAAGGATTGGAGGGGGAGAAATAATTTTTGTTTTTAAAAGTCGGGGGGTTTTTCCCCGTACTTGCAATGACAGTTTTAATATTAATTTGCAGGGGGAGTTCATCAAAACCGAGTTTTTGGCATTGTATTAGTATTTCTTTTATAAGTAAAAGAGCCTCTTTCAAGTTATCGTTCTCCCCACTTGAGTTTTTCCCTAAGCACCTGAAAGTAGTCCCTAGTGTACGGCATGTATAGTCTAGCGACAAAGGGGGCTTTTTTTACCTCAACTATGTCCTCACAGCAAAGGTTACGACCTATCTGACCATCTACGGTCAAGTATATGTCCTCGCTTTCGCTTTTAATAACGATTTCTATGGACATGCTATCTTCAATGACAATTGGACGATTTGTAAGCGTGTGGGAGCATATCGGAGTTATTAGCATACAGCGTAGTGTGGGGTAGAGTATGGGGCCTCCGGCTGATAGTGAATACGCAGTAGAGCCCGTAGGGGTTGCCACAATTAGGCCATCGGCTTTAAATGTGGTTACGTATCTTCCATCTATAAGTGTTTCAGTATCAAAAATCCTAGCAAGTGCACCTTTATTAATAACCACATCATTTAGTGCTACATATTTGGTAACTAATTCCCCCTGCCGTTTAACGTATGCCTCCAGCATAACCCGTTCTTCAATTGGGCATTGGTCGCTAAGCACAAGTAAAAGGGCATCAAATATCTCGTGTCTGTGGATTTCCGTGATAAACCCAAGGCTACCAAGGTTGATACCAAGTATTGGGGTTTGGAGGCCAGCGGTTAGGCGTGCCACAGAGAGCATGGTACCATCACCGCCAAGTACTATAATTAGTTGTGATAAGGCGGCTATGTCTTCTTTTTCGTATCCTTTAATTGAAAAAACAGGTGAAAAAGCAGGTGAAATAGCAGACTCAGATGAAAGAACAGCTGCAGCATCCTTATCAAGGTATATTTTGTCATATCCGTGCCATTTAAGCCACGGTATCAGCTCCCTAAGTACGACAAGAGCCTCATGCTTTGCTGGCTTAGTGATTATGCCAATGTGTTTCATCCACGCCCTCTATTATGATTTCCCTTTGGTCGCCATCAAGACAATTAATCTGCACGCAAAGCGTACAATCAATAAGGCCGCGAACCCGCTCAGCCCACTCTATAACACAAACCCCGTCAGGGCCAGGATAGTCGAAAAACCCAGTTTCCTCTATTGTCTGCACGTTATCAAGCCTGTATAGGTCTATGTGGTAGAAGGGGATGTTGGCAGCTTTCTGGGTCTCGTATTCCGCAATTATAGTGAAACTCGCACTTGTAATATCTCGTCGGTTTATACCAAAGGCCTCGGCTATACCTTTAATAAGTGTGGTCTTGCCGCTACCAAGCTCTCCATAAAGGCACACCCTATCGCCTGCATTTAATAAACTGCCAAGTTTAAAACCAACTGTTATGGTATCTTGTGCCGAGTTTGTAATAATCTTCATCTCTTAAATATAAAGGCGCCCTGTCTGCCTTTGTGGCCGTTTTGTTTTCTGTATGAATAATAACGCTCCGGCATGTGATAGGTACAATCATTTGAAATCCAAATATTTGATGTATCAATGCCAAGAGACTTAGCCTGTAAGACATTTACACTTGCAAGGTCTGTATGCCATTTGCCATTATTTTTAGTGTGGCATGAGCCTGCGTCATTACATGATATACTATTAATTTGATTAATAGCCTCAACGACCTCCTCCCCCACTTCATAGCAGCAGCCTTTAATAGATGGACCGATGGCTATTAGTATGTCTTGGGGGTGGGATTTAAAGGTATCGTAAAATGTATTTATGGTATTTATCAAAATACCGGTAGCCGTACCTCGCCAACCGGCGTGTACTGCTGCCATTGTGCCGTTTTTCTTATCGTATAAGAGTATGGGTACGCAATCAGCAACCTGTACGCCAAGCCCTATATCGCTGCGCTGTGTAATCACGCTATCGGCTACCGCCGGCGTCATATCCGTTATTATATTGACAGTATTAGTATGTTTTTGAATTGGCATATATATTTTACTATCTTTATTTCCTAACTGCAATACCGTAGTCTTATCAATGCCAACGGCTTTATCCGTAAAAAAAGCCTTTACATATGGCTCTAAGTTTTGTGGCTCAATCATAAAAATACACCCCTACCTTTTTTTAATAGTCCTTGCGGTAATTTTAAATAGGCAGCTTTGGGCTTATCCACCATGTTATAATTATTATAACAAAAAGGTGCAGGAGAAAAAAGCCTTGTAAGAGAAAAGCTTTTTGCAAAAAATTTCTGTATAGAAGTTATTTATTGTTTGTAGATAAAGATTTTGTTATTTGTGTAAAATAAAGGGAAAGGGTATTATGGTATGAGCCAACTATATGATATAACGCTAAAAAAGACAATAAAAAATATCCCGAAGAGGTTTCTGAAGCTAGTGACTGGATTTGAGGAAGGGAAATTTTTGGACACTAAATTTTCGACAGTACAAAGTAGAGAACCAGACTTGGTGATAGAGTTACCAGATAAGAGTATATTCCATATGGAATTACAAGCAAA
>JAGYWI010000020.1:0-43289 GCA_018606805.1 Candidatus Magnetomicrobium cryptolimnococcus | reverse complement strand
TCACATAGGTTAGAAAATATACAAAACAGCATAAAAGAGGCTTCAAATATAGTAGAATTTAAAAATATAATAGGTATTGTCTAAATAAAAATGGTTTGCAAAGATAATAGCTATATTTTTTGTTATGTATCATGAAATATGGTGTTTTGGGGTTCAAGGGTGTGAAGGCACACCTCCCTGGTGTGAAGGCACACCTCCCTGGTGTGAAGGCACACCTCCCTGTTATCCCCCCGAATCCTCTAATCTTCTTTTTTTTCTTTTTTTTCTTTTTTTTCTTTTTTTTCTTTTGTTTTTTCTTCTTGTTTTCTTTTTAAAATACCAAGTACTTCTAAATGATATGTATTTGGGAACATATCTATTAGTTTTATATCGGTAAACTTATAATATTCAATGAGTTTACCGGTATCACGTGCAAAGGTGGCTGGATTACATGATATATAGGCTATATGTTTTGGGTTAAGGGCTATTAGTTTTTGTACTGCTTCATTAGATAAGCCGCGCCGTGGCGGGTTTAATATCACAAGATTATATTTACCGTCTATCTTGGCTTTTTCAAAGGATTTGGCTATAAATCTTATATTTTTAATATTATTGAGTTTTATGTTGCTTTTGCCATCGAAAATACAAAAGGGGTTTTCTTCTACTACTGTAACGGAGGATGCCTTTGTTGAAATGGGCAGGGCGAAGTTGCCGGCACCGCCGTATATATCTAGTACGTCGGTACCTATCAATTCTTTTTCAAGAGATTTCATGATTTCTTCTATTAGCTTGAGATTGAGTGCCCAGTTAGATTGGAAGAAGCCTTGCGGGGATACTGTATATGTAAAATTTCCTATATTTGGTATATCCATCTTAAATATACAGTGATTATCGCCTCTGAAGTCATTTTCATTACTACCGTAGATTACACCATTAAATCCTTCATCAAGTAAATATGAAGCCAAGGTATGACCATTAGTAGTGTCTTTTAGGTAAGCTATTGTGTTTTCAGCGCTTAAAATATCTAATTCTCGTACTTTACCAAATATATTACTGGTTCGTAATTTTGTTAACATGTTATTTATGGGTTTTGACACTATATTACATTGTTCGATTGGGATGATGTCTCTTGTGTTTTCCCTGTAGAAGCCTATATTTGGTATAGAGTTTTCAAAGCTAAGCTTAAGTTGCGCCTTATGTCTGTAGTTCCACTGATTACCAGAGATAGTCTCAGTAAGTGGGAAGTCTATTTTTCCTATTCTTGTGAGGCAATCCTTAAGGATTTCTTCCTTGATAGCAAGCTGTCTTTTGTATGATATATGTTGATAATGGCAACCGCCACAGGAACCAAACACCGGGCACAGGGGTTCCACCCTGTCTGGTGAAGTACTGACAATTTCTACGATATGCGCTCTTAGGTAATCACGCTTTTTTTCTATTATCTCTACAAGAACTCGTTCGCCCGGTATTGCTCCCTTAACGAAAATAACTCCCTCACTCCTACTAAGACACATACCGCCATACACTGGCACGAGTGAGTCAAGCTCCAGATGCTCCATTATTTAGCAGTCAGTTTCTTAATAGTACTTTTTAGCTCAGCCAGGTCTGCTGATTTAACCACGTAGGCATCTGATGCCCACACAGAGAAATCGTCCCGGTAGTCATAGGCTGTTGACATTATTATCGGTAGGTCTGGCTTTTTTTCTTTCATTTTCCTTAGTACTTCTATACCGTCCATACCGGGCATCAGTATATCCAAAGTGACAACATCCGGTATATTCTTTTCAAACATTTCTAAAGCCTCAGCCCCCGAACCCGCTATCATCACCTCGTAGCCCTCATCCTCGAACTCTTCCTTATACAATGCCCTTAGATGTGGGTCATCATCAACTATTAATACCTTCATTGACTAATTACCTCCTTTAAATTTAAATTAACCTTAAAAATAGTTCCAACTCCTTGCTTACTTTTTACAGTTATGATACCTTTGTGCTCTTCTAAGATTTTTTGTATGATTGTAAGACCAAGTCCGCTGCCTGTTGTCTTTGTTGTATAAAATGGTTCAAAGATGGATTCCATTGTCTGTTCATCTATGCCGCTGCCGGTGTCTTCCACCTCGACAACTGCGTGGTTGAACTCCTTGCGAGTTCTTATAATTATCCGACCTGTGCCTTCAATAGCCTGCTCGGCATTATTTATAAGATTAACGAATACGTCAGTTAGTCGGCCGGGGTCTCCTTCTACTTCTAATGTTTGAGTTGATAGATGGTAGTCTATGGATACGTCTTTACGTATTGTGTGTTGTATGGATTGGATTACTGAAAGTAATAGTGCGTTTAAGTCAACAGTATCTTTGCCGATTTTAGTTTCCCGGACAAATCCGATGGTTTGTTTAAGGAGTGCTTCTAGTCGGAACACCTCCTCTAGTATTATACGAGCGTAGTCGTTTAGCGGTGGAGACAGCTTTTTTTCAAGTCGTCTGGCAAAACCCCCGATAGATACCAACGGATTTCTTATTTCATGAGCCAAACGTGCTGCCATTTCTCCTAAAGCTGCTACCTTTTCTATTTTGGATAACTGTTTCCGCAGTCTTGTTAGCTCCATAATATTACTTCCAATATGCACAACGCCGATACACTTACCATTTAAGTCCAGTAATGGTGAGGTTGAAATACTATACGTATCATTACTTTTGTGGTGGAACCCTTCGTATTCTTTAATGACCGGCTTTTCCTTTTCCATGGTACTAAAGTGTGGACACTTGGGAGAAGGGGCATCAAGCCCGTGAAACACTTTATAACATTTTTGCCCTATAATTGAGCTAATCGGTTCGTTTAACATCTCGCTAACAGCGCGGTTGATTTTTACTATGTTGTACTTATTATCAGTAATAAATAACAGGTCATTTATTGATTCAAATATGTTTTCAAGCTCTTTTTCTGTAAGCTTAGCCTTTTCAAATAATCTGGCACTCTCTACAGCAGTAGCCACGTAATCTGCAAACATGGACAGGTAGCCCATGTCCTCATTGGTTATTGGCTGCATGTTAAACTTGTTATCAATCCATAAAACGCCGATAACCTCGTTTCTGGAGATCATCGGAACAACAGCGTATGCCCTCGTAGCCAGTTGGTCTATATATAGAGGCTCCAGCTCTACTTCTGTTGTTGCGTCTTTTATGTTGAATGCCTTTCTGTCTTTTACAGCGCGTGTTAGGTAGCATTGTCTATCTATAGGGATTTCTATGTTTATAAAGTATTCATCTAAATTAAGTAAACCTTCGGTTATGTCTTTTTCTATGTCATATATTCTTTCAGATAAGGTTTTACTTGGCAGCGGCATTTGCCGCCACATATGCCATGCCTCCTCGTAACTGGCCGGTCCAACGCCCATAGTGCCCTTTAAGGCCTTTTTATCGTCATCATAGAAAAACAGTATAGCGCGGTTAAACCCAAAGCCATCCGTTGCCGTTACAACGGTTAAGACCATCCGTAAAAGCTTATTAATCTCAAGAGTTCCCCTCATTGCCGAACCTATGATAAATAGCCGTGAAAGCCGTTGACTGTTTTTGGTTAGCTCGTCTTCCACCTGTTTTCTTCTAGAAATATCACGCGCTATTATGCTTACTGATGAAATAATGCCGTTTTTATCGGTTATCGGGGAAACTGTTAAGCTCATAGGCACGAGCGTCAGGTCTTTTCTGAGCCCCTTGGTTTCTATTTCTTTAAGGGTTTCGCCTTTTTTGATTATCTGGACATATTTATTATGTTTGTCAATAAAATCATTCGGTAAAAAGGGTAGGTAGCTGCTTACAGCTTCTTCTGCCGTAAAGCCAAAAATCCGTTCAGCGCTTTTATTCCACGTTAAGACATTGCCATCCAGCGTTGTCGTTATTATGGCATCAGCCGAGTTTTGTATCAGGCTTTCAAGTCTATCCTTTGTTTGCGTAACGCTCTTATATAGCTCCATTACCTCATTTTGGCACAAAATCCTATCAGTAGTGTCCCTTATCATTACGATACATTCATTAATAACAGAAGCACCGGCTTTATCAGTGTCGAAAATCGGATAAGAGGTTATTTCTGCATAGCGGCCTTTAATCACCAGATTGTTTATTGCGCTTTTGCCTGTTTCAAATGTTTGAACTGCTACACTTTGAGGACATAAACATTTATTGCCTTCTTTAAATACTTCTGAGGCATTTTTGCCTACTAAGGACAGGTAGTTTATGTCTATCCAGTTTTCTATCGCTTTATTGGCTGATACTATCGTAAGGTCCTTTTTTATGATTAATATAGCGCTCCGTACGTTATTAAAAAATATATCTATGCGCTTGGAAGTCCTTTGTGATGTTTTTTTGATTTTATTGTTTTCTATGTATAGGAGTGCTCTTTCTATCGCCATTGAAAAAATAATGACCATTGTTTCACAATTGTTGCCATCTTCTGCTGTAAATACCGTAGTACTTCCATCTACAATGTTAAATTTATCGTATAGCTCAATTGTGCCAATTACTCTGCCAGCACTTTTTATTGGTACGCACACCATAGATTTCATTAATAAACCTTTATGGGCATACTCATTTGCCGATAACGATAGGTTTTCAACAGCGACAACCTTGCCGCTTTCAAAAACCTTTAACGGCACTAAATTGCCGGATTTTTGCCCAAGCATGTAAATCTCATCCTCAGATAATCCAACAGCTGACACTATCGTAATAGCACCAGTACAATCTTTTAGTCTGATGAGGCACCCTTTAGCCTTTAGCTCTAAACAAAAAAACTCGATTAATCTCTGTAGCTGTTTTTCGCCATCTTCTAACTGATTGATTTCCTGAAAGATAACCCTCAATCCAGCAAATAATGTCATGCTGTTATGAAAACCATTATCTTGAGCGCTCAACTGCCCAGTGATTAACGCCGAGTTAGCGTCTTTGATTTTTTTTGAAAAATCCAGCATTAAAGTGCCATCTTCAAATTCTCTTTTTTTAGCAATTTATCTTATTCCCTCAAAAACCGAGCAGAATCCTCTGGGTTGGTTGGGTTTATAAAAAACCCTGACCCCCACTCAAAGCCTGCTGTTCTTGTTAGCTTAGGCAAGATTTCTATATGCCAGTGGTAATATATGTTTTCTTCTTCTTTAAATGGAGAAGTATGTATTATATAATTGTACGGAGAGGTGTCGAGTATCTTATCAAGCTTAGCTAAGATAGTTTGCACAATATGCGCCAGCTCGTTAAAATCGTTGTTTTTCGGTCTAAACGATGACTCATGGTGTTTGGGTAATATCCATGTCTCAAAAGGCACCCGCGGGGCATAAGGAGTTAGAGCGACATAATTGTCATAATTTAAAATAATCCGTTTATTTAAGGCTATTTCATTTTTTACAAGGTCGCAAAATATACAGCTTTCCATGAAATCATAATATTTCTTGGCTGCATCTATTTCCTCTTCTACACTTTTGGGTACAACCGGTAAGGCTATCAATTGACTGTGCGTGTGCTCAAGAGTGGCTCCGGCCTCCTCCCCTTCGTTTTTAAAAATCAGTACATACTTAAACCGTGGGTCTTTTTTTAAATCCGACAATCTCGAATAATATGCCCAAAAAACATCAGCAGCCGACTTACTATCCATAGTAGCAAGGGATAAGGCATGATTAGGTGTTTCTACTATAACCTCGTGGGCGCCTACACCATTCATCCGTCCAAGATTGCCCTCCCCAGAACGCTGCAACTCCCCTTCTATGTGAAGGGCTGGAAACTTGTTTGGTACTACACGCAATGTCCAATCAGTCCGCCCCTCGCGGCTGCTTGAATGAAAAGCCATTATCTCTGGTGGCGTTGAATGCTCATTGCCATGACAAAACGGACAAAACCCTGCCTTTTTCCTTCTTTTTATTGTAGGTGAGACAAAATCCGTCGGCCTCTTCCCTCTTTCGCTGGATATAATCACCCAACGGCCTATTATAGGGTCCTTTCTTAATTCTGACATCCTTCCTCCTAAAATGAAAAAATATTAAAGCGAAATTATATTTTGTTATTGTATCATATATGCTGATTGCTTTTGAATATGAAAACCACTTTTTTTTCTAAAATTATAAACGGACCACTACACGACCCTATCGTATACGTCCGGTTTACTAGACAAAAAAATGCCTTTATTTTTGATCTAGGCGAGTTTTCCTACCTAAGCCCCAAGGAACTCTTAAGCATAAGTAATGTGTTCATCTCACACATGCACATAGACCATTTTATCGGCTTTGACCGCTTACTACGCCATATCCTGTTGAAAGAAGAACCCGTCTGCTTCTACGGTCCAGACGGTATAATTAATGCTATTGATGCCAAACTACGCGGCTTTACATGGAACGTCGTAAAAGGCTACCCCTTAAAGATAGAGGTCTTTGAAGCTAAAAAAGAACGCCTTGAACACGCCAGCTTCTACGCCAGTGAAGGGTTTAATATTATAAGAAGGCCATCAATACTCTATAACTTCTCCCTTTATAATAACGATGGACTCTACGTCAATACCTGTATATTTGACCACGACATACCCGTCCTCGGCTTTTCTCTTGAGGAGGATTTTCACATAAATATAAATAAAGATTTACTGAATAGTATGGGACTTACCCCAGGCCCATGGCTAAATGAGCTGAAAAAATCTGTCAGATACAAACAAACTAATAAACCTTTTCAAGTTGATGGTAAAACTTTTTCCTATGAAGAACTTTCGAAAATAGCTATCATAGCTAAAGGACAAAAAATATCTTATATAACGGATATTTCCCCTTCAAAGGAAAATATCCAAAACGCTATAAAACTTGCCGCTAATTCCGATATTTTATATATTGAGGCATATTTTCTTCATGAAGAACTACAAAGAGCCATAGAAAGAAATCACCTTACTGCTAAAATAGCCGGTATGATCGGCAGATTAGCCAATGTGCAAAATATATATTTTATCCATATATCCCCTAAATATTTTTTTAATTCTGAAAACGTTGTAAAAGAGGCCCTTGATGAATTTAACAAAGGGTGTTTAACTGTTGAATAAAGAAAAAGAAAAAAAAGAAAGAAAAAAAAAGATTAGAAGAGTGGGGGAAAACCCTTTTAGATAAAAAGGGGTGCGGAGGCGCACCTCCCTGTTCTTCCCCCCTTTTTCCTAAAACTTTTGTATAGCAGGCTGTCCATACAGTTAAGTGCTAATGAATGTGTAGGGGCGAACCTGTGTGTTCGCCCTTAATTTTTGTTATCTATTATACTCGATGATCAAGTTTTTTTAGTTGACAAATAATCATCTGTTGTAATTGCAAACAAAACAAGGGCAGACACATAGGTCTGCCCCTACAAAATAGGAATATCCTGCACATGGTCAGTATTAGAAAAGTATTTTAAAGGTCTGCCCCTACAAAATAGGAATATCCACTCATCTTTGTCGCCAATGACTCCATCCAAATAGTAATCCACTGTATTTGCAGAACAAAAGTTTTTGGAAAAGGTGTGTGGGGGTTTGGGAGTGCGCCTACGCACCTTTTTGCCTAAAAAGGTTTTCCCCCACGCCTCTATCTTTTTTTTCTTTTTTTTCTTTTTTATTCGTGTATGAGTATTTTAAAAGTAGTACCGATACCTTCGTGGCTATCGGTTTTTAATTCCCAATCGTGTGCTTTCACTATATGTTTAACAATAGCAAGTCCAAGTCCGGTACCGCCGAGTTCTCTGGACCTAGAGGCATCTACCCTAAAAAAGCGTTCGCCAAGGCGTGAGATGTATCTCTTTGGTACTCCGATACCTGTATCGCAGACGTAAATATAATGGATTCCTCTGTCGTCCTTTTTATAGCCAATTTCGACCCCGCCTTTTTGTGTAAATTTCAAGGCATTATCGGCTAGGTTTAAAAGTACTTGGGTTAGTCTATCTTTATCTGCGTAGATGGTAGGGGGTTCAACGTCAATAACTGATTCAATATATAGTCCTTTTTGTTTAGCTTTATTATTTAGGGTATCTATTACGGTGTCAACGATTATGGATAGGTCAATAATATTTTTTTTAAGTTTTATAACGCCGAGTTCGAGTTTTGATATAACCATCAAATCGTCAACTAGTCTATCGAGGCGTTCGGCGTGGGCTTTGATAGTTGTCAAGAATTTAACGGCATTTTCTTTGTCATTAATAGCGCCATCGAGTAGGGTTTCTGCAAAGCCGCGGATGGCTGTTATAGGTGTTTTTATTTCATGGGTAACGTTGGCAACGAAGTCGCGTCTCATGGATTCGAGTTTTTTAAGGCCGGTCATATCGTGAAAGAGTATAACAAGGCCTGTCAGGTCATTTTTTCTATAAAACGGTGAAATTCTCACTTGTAGGTATCTTTCTTCGTTAAAGCGGTCAAATATTATCTCTATAATTTCACTTTTATCGTATAGTTTAACGTCATCGAGGGCGGTATTTAGTTCAGCGTTTCGGAGGACTTCGATGATTGGTTTGCCTACAAGTTTACCTCGAGTTTCTTTAAAGAGCTCATTAGCCTTTTCATTAGAGTATACGATGGTGTTTTTGTTATCAATGATGATAAGCGAATCTGGAATGTTTTCCAAAGTAGCGTTTAGTTGAGCTGTTTCCTTTTCCATTAGTGCAAATTTACATTTTAAGTCATCGTATAGCATATTTAAGTATTCATAGACTTCTTCCAGGTCTGGGTAGTAATAGAACATTTTTTTTCTAAGGTTACCCTCATGAACTGTCTTTAAGAAGCGTTTTAAATCATTAAGGAAAAGGGTATTTTTTCTATAATCACGTATAACAAAAAATAGGGATGCTAATAGTATAGAAAGTGGAAATAAAGTAAAAAAATAGATAAGCTCTTTAGTAATAAGAGAGATTTGTTCGGTGTTAAAAAGATGAGTGTGCAGTGTTTTTTTAACAGAGAAATAAAAATAAACCGCAAAAAAAATGACTAAGAAAGAAACTACTATTATTCTACTAAGAAGGCGTCTGAATTTCACAATCCGTCCTCAAAGTAGTAGCCAATACCACGACGTGTTTTTATATAAACCGGGTTAGCCGAGTCATCTTCTATTTGTGCGCGCAGTCTCCTTATATGGACATCAACGGTGCGTGGTTCAACGAATGCCTCGTCCTTCCAGACGGCATCAAGCAGCATATCCCTTGTGAGCACTTTACCTTTTTTTTGTATTAAATACATAAGGAGTTTAAATTCTGTAGCGCTTAGTTTTATAGTTTTGCCCTTTTTGCTTACCCTGTACATTTCTGTATCTATTTCAAGTTCGCCAACCCTCATGCTACTATCAGGCTTAGCAGGCTCCATTGAGCGTCGCAGCACTGCCTTAACGCGTGCAACGAGTTCCCTAGGGCTGAAGGGTTTCGTCATGTAATCATCTGCGCCAATTTCAAGGCCGAGCACCTTATCAAATTCATCGGTCTTGGCAGTTAGCATAATTATTGGGATGGACAAGGTCTCTGGCGAGGACTTAAGTACCTTACATAGCTCTATCCCTTGGATGCCGGGCAGCATTAAATCTAATACTATCAAATCAAAAGAGCTTGTTCTAATCTTACTGAGAGCCTCTTCGCCATCAAACACCGTAACTACACTAAAGCCCTCTTTAGTTAAATTGTAACTAACCAGCTCTGCTATATCCTTTTCGTCATCAACCACGATTATCTTCTTTTTCATAATACCTCCGAGGTGTGACTTTGTATTACGGTATAGCCTCACCTTCGATTAGATGTACAATTACTTACGGTGTTTTATTTAACCAGTAGTTTCATGTATTAAATATCCCATTCTTTTAATAAAAGCCTTGGTTTTATTATTTTTTTCTGTTTGAAATTTAATATGTAAATCTATCATATTATCTATCTCATTTAAAAGCCCCATGGATGGTACGAGTCTATCGAGTTTTTTCCAATCCCACACCCTTGCCTTTTCAAAAAGTTTAATAGCGCCGTAAGAAAGATATAGTTTGGGGGTTAAAGCCTCTTTGGCTATTTTTTCTTTACAGATAGGGCAAACAACGGCTCCTTCGTGAAAAAAAAATGCCCTTCCCTCTTTGCCACAGATGGCGCACCCGCTAAGTCTTGGCACGTAACCTGAAGCCGTTAGCAGTTTAGCTTTATAAAACAAAGCCTTCTTTAGCATAATGGAGCTATTTTCAAGGCTTTTCATCGTATCAATCAGCATATAGAAGAGTTCCTTTTGTGGCAGTCTTGGTGGCACAAGGTTTAATGTCATTTCAAAGAGCTCGGAGGATTTTAAAAAATGGTCAAAGTTTTCCCGTAGTTTCTGGAATGGGTATACAATATCGGAGCGAATTAAGCGTGGCAGCTGGCGTCCTTCTTTTTTCCAGTACTCAATCTTACTATATGTACAAGGCTCAAAGGCGCTACCGTATCTACTTTTGATTTTTCTAGGGCTTTTAACAAAGAAATCAATAATCCCATCTTCAAATGTAAAGAAAGAGACAATCAGGTCAGCTTCCCCGTATTTAATAGACCTAAAGACAATCCCCTCCGCCTTAGAAATCATTACATAATATTACCAAAATCTTCAGGTTTAAGGTTTTTTAACCATTCTTCAAGCTCATCCGTATTCTTTTTTTCAATAACATCTTCATTAACATAAATAGGCGAATTAGTTCTAAGCGCCACAGCAACAGCATCGCTTGGTCTGGAATCTACCGGTTTTTCCATATTCCCATCACTAACGTACAATGAGGCATAGTAAGTGTTATCAACGATTTCTCTGACAACCACCCTTGTAATAGACAAACTCATATCTTCAAGTATCTTTTTAATAAGATCGTGGGTTAGCGGCCTTGGCGTTACAACCTTACCAAGCGCCAAGGCTATAGAATCTGCCTCCGGTTTTCCTATCCATATGGGCAGCGTCTCTTCTCCTTCCAATGCCTTTAATAATAGGATGTACATTCCGCTTCTTGGATCAAACAACAGACCATCTACCTTCATTCTGATATCCATATTATGCAAACCCCAACTCCCTTAATGCGTTTATATCCTTACGCCAATTTTTCTTTACTTTAACAAATAACTCCACATACACACGGGTATTCAATATATGCTCACACTCCTGTCTAGCCCTTATACCAACAGCCTTTATTAGTTGGCCCTTTTTACCTATTATTATACCCTTTTGACTTTCTTTTTCAATATATATATTTGCACTTATAAAAATCAACCCATTGCGTTTTTCAATCCACCGTGTAATTTCCACGGAAACGGCATGTGGCAATTCTGCGGAGGTGAGTTCCATGATTTTTCCCCTTATAATATCCTCAACTAAAAGTCTTTCAAGTCTATCGGTTAAAAAATCCTCCGGATAATACTTAGGTCCTACAGGCAGCAGCTCCATTGTCTTATTAATTAAATCATAAACGCCGTCTCCGTTTTTAGCGGAAATCAATAGCACACTTTGAAAATCATATATTTGACTATAAGTAGCTATAACGCTCAACAAGGTTTCGTGCTTAACTCTATCTATTTTGTTAATGACAAGAAAGATGTGTTTGCCAGCATTTCTTAAAATATCTATAATGGATAAATCATGTTTATCAGGCTTAACGGGGTTTACCATAAAATAAACAATATCCACATTACCGAGGGAATTAACGGCAGCTTTTACGATAATATCGCCAAGGGCATCTTTGGGTGAGTAAATGCCCGGTGTATCCATGAAGATTATCTGCCCAGTATCTGAGCTTTGCACACCCATGATGGTGTTTCTTGTGGTTTGGGGCTTATCAGTAACGATGGATAATGTTTGACCTATCAAACGATTAAGTAGTGTAGACTTACCGACGTTTGGTTTACCGATAATAGATACATACCCTGAATGATATACCTTTTCTTTATTTTTGGAATAGTCAGACATTTTTTTATACAAGTTTAGCAAGAGATGCCTTTAATCTGCTAAATCCTTCTTTAAGTTTTTCTAATGATGTTGCATAGGATATTCTAATAAAGCCTTCTTTGCCAAAATCGCTGCCAGGCACCAGTGCAATATGAGCGTCTTCTAAAAGATACATGGCAAGGTCAAAGGAGTTATTTATGGTCCAGTGGTCCCATTTTTTGCCAAAGTACGAGCTTATTTTAGGAAAGGCATAGAAAGCCCCCTCTGGCAGCAGACACTTAATGCCGTCTATAGTGTTAAGGGCACTTACAATGTAGTTTCTGCGCTTATCAAACTCAACAAGCATTTGGCTTAAAAAATCCTGAGGACCGGTTAAGGCCTCAAGGCATGCCTTTTGCGATATTGACGTGGGGTTTGAGGTAGATTGGCTTTGAATATTAGTAATAGCGTCTATAATCTTAGCATCCCCGGCAGCATAACCAATCCTCCAGCCGGTCATTGCATAGGTTTTCGATGGCCCATTTACAACGACAGTTTTTTTCTTTATCTCTTCATCTATTGAGGCAATACTAATATGCGTAAGGCCGTCGTAGGTGAGCTTTTCGTATACTTCATCGGAAACAATATAAAATCCCCCTTTTAGAGCAACCTCAGCAAGACGCTCAAGGGATTTTTTATCATATGTTGAGCCAGTGGGATTAGATGGATAGTTTAAAATCAAGACCTTTGTTTTGTTGGTTAACTTTTCCTCGATAGCCTCCGGCTTTAACAGAAATCTGTCTTCCTCCAAAGTGTCAACCAAAACGGGTACGGCATCGTTTAGCAGTGTTTGATCAGGGTATGAAACCCAATATGGAGTAGGAATAAGTACCTCATCACCTGGACTTAAAAGCGCCTGTGCGGCATTATATAAAGAATGCTTAGCCCCGCAGGAGATAACCACCTCAGACCTTTTATAGTCAATGTTATTGTCTTTTTTAAATTTATCCCGCACGGCATCCTTAAGCTCAACAATACCGGCAACAGCTGTATACTTAGTAAACCCTGCATCTATAGCCTTTTTGGCAGCATTTTTAATATTGTCCGGTGTATCAAAATCCGGCTCTCCTACGGCAAAACTGATAACATCAAAGCCCTTAGCAGTCATTTCCTTAGCCTTGTCATTTATCATGAGCGTTGGCGACGGTTTAATCTTCTGTGCCCTTTGTGAGATCATTTTCTTTCCTTCCTTATAATTTAGTAAAAAAATCTAAGGGGGCAAGTTTTACCCTGCTCCCCTTTAACCCAATGGCATTAAGTTAAGGAAAAAGAAGAGTGGGGGAAAACCCTTTTAGATAAAAGGGTTCTTCCCCCGCACCCCCTTTCCTAAAACTTTTGGCTTGCAATCTTTTGGTTATTCCTCTTATCTTTTGCTACATTTTTAATACAATTTTCCTTAACTTAATGGCATTGCCCCTTTAACCTGCCTATACACAGACAGCGACGTCGTTTTAAGTGCGTGCATCTACTTAATAAATTAATCTATATCATACCACCTAAAATGTTACTCATGCAATTATTTTTGTTGGATTATAACAATTCAGAAAGAAAATTATTATACTCAAATAAATTAGGTTTGCAAAGAAATAACAAATATAGTATGGATTGTCAGATAGGGGATTCCAAAGGGACAAGTCCCTTTGGCGGGAGTGTGAGGGCAGCGCCCTCATTCTTTAATCCTTTTCTTTGATATAAAGTTTTGCAAACCTAATTTGTTTGGGTATATGTAATTCTTAATATTCCTTGTTGTCCGCGTGCATCGCCTTGTTTTGATAGGGTTTCGTATATCTCAAGGGCTTTATTGGGCTTATTTATTTTTTCATAAAATAGGGCAAAATTATAAAGCAAATCTAAATTACCGGGGGAGGTTTCAACGGCCATTTTAAATGTATTTTCTGCCTCCTCGTATCTTTTCACTGACGCATAGGAAATAGCAAGGTTTATAAGTAGTGGTATGTAGGCATTGTTTAGTTTAATGGCTGTTTCGGCATAATTAATGGCCTTTTTATAATTACCTGCTTTCATATTACAATAGACAAGTTTATTTAAAATCCTATAGTTATTTGTGTCTAATGAAAAGGCTATCTCGTATTCATGAACCGCTTCGTTAAACAGATTATTTTTTTCGTAGTCTTCCCCCCTGTAAATTCGATTATCTATTTCAATCTGAGTCAAGACGGTGTTGTCGGGTGTTCGTTCTATAGTGTTTTGGGTGGCAGGTGCTTTTTTATCGTCTGAGGTTTGTTTATCTTTAGCAGGTGGTTTATTTGGTTCATTTGTTGTGATTGTTTTTACTTGTGTATTGTTTTTTGCAGCCACAGCTGTTTGATGGTCTAACTGTTTGGTTTCTATTTTATTATAAGTTGGGGTTGGTGAGATGGGAGTTTCTTGTATAGTTTCTTTTTGAAATTGTGTAAAATCCTGTATGTATTGTGGTTGCTCGTTCTGGGCAACAGCAGCAACGGTTGGTATAGCTGTGGTTGCTTTATCGAGGACTGGTATCTGTTCAAAGTTCTGTTTTAATTTTATGTTGCTATCAATTAGTTTTTGTTTGTAGTTTCCTAAGTAGTAAAGCCCAAAGAGGCCTGATAACACAAATATGACCAAGCCGACTGAAAGCATAAGTGCTTTTTTATAAAGAGCCTTTCGTTTTCTGCGCTCTTTTTGCATAGATACTAGTTCAGGGTGCACGTCTTTTTGTTTCGGATGTCTTGCTTGTATCTTTGTAAGTACTTCGGTTAAAAGGCTCATTGGTTTATATCCTTGTTTTTATCTGGTACAATCAAATATAACATTATATGCTATTATGAGCATTAATAGTAGTAGTTCAACTATAAAAGTGGTGTTTTCTATAAAAAATATTTTGACTATTTTAAAATTTTTTTATAAAATAGTGTACTGATTATGGTTATAAGTTATAAACTATAGAAAGAAAGGGGGGTAATTTATATGAAAAAGATTAGTGTGTATTTGCATCGGATGCAAATTACAAAAAGTAGTGGTTTTACGTTGATTGAACTTGCAATAGCGCTCGTTGTTATAGGAATAATTATTGGTATGGCAGTAAAAGGTATATCGCTAATAGATACATCGAATAAGAAGGCTGATATACAAAGAATTAATAAAATCCAAACTGCTGTGGCGTCGTATTATGCCAAATACAGCTCATTACCAGCCAGTCAATCAGCATTGGTTACAGAAGGTGGTGTTTCTTCAAATGATTTCACATTTTCAGATGGCACAACGTGGGCATTACAAAATTGTACAGGTAGCTCAAACTCCGGCTATACAGAAGACACATATAGTACAAGCTCTGGTATGAAATGTGTGCACACTGATAACGGCATAGATCAAACCTTATGTATTCTTGACATAACCCTTGATGACGGTTATAACACAACGGGTTACGTACGAGGCGATGGAGCGACTCCAGGCAATGATGACTATACTGATGCCGCCGGTAACGCAGCCGTGTGTAATGGATTAACTGGCTCAAACCGGGATGCCTCTGTAAGGGTGTGGTAACAATAAGATAATCAGTAAAACTGCGTAGGGGGAGACCTATGAGGCTCCCCTCAACCCCGAAGTTATCCTAAAAATTGCCTAAAAATTGCCTAAAAATTGCCTAAAAATTGCCTAAAAATTGTTTGTTGACTGCTTGATTTTTAATATTTTTTTATTCTATTTTATAAGTGTATATATTTAAGTGTCACTGGGGGGGGACTAAATGTTTAAGCAAGGCAAAGTAGTGTTGCGTTTACAAGACGGTTTAACCCTGATAGAAATGGCCGTTGTGTTGGTCATCGTTGGTATTATCCTTGGCATGGGGGCTAATCTATTAGGCCCTCTAATAGATATGCAAAATGTCAATAAAACCAAAAATATCGTAGATGCTGCACGTGAGTCTGTTATTGGTTATACGGCACAAAACAAAAGATTACCCACTTCAAGCGAATTTAAAGGGGTAGTTACAAAGGCGATAGATGGGTGGAACCAAAATCTGCTTTATTTGATTGATAGCACGCTTGGAAGCACAAATAACATATGCGGTAGAAAGACAACGTCTGTAACGGTGCGCAGTTGTATAGATAACTCAAACTGTGCCTCTGGCACTGCTAACGTTGATTATGTTGATATAAAAAACATAGCCTTCCTTGCTGCAAGTAATGGCAGCGATTATATACTTGAAACAAATACATCAAGTAGCCCTATTATGGTGTATAAGAATGAAAAAATAGGTGATACTACGTATGATGACATCGTAATATGGACAACACTTGGAGAGCTAAGGACACAAATAGGCTGTTCTGGTGAGCCGCTACGCATTATAAATAATGAGCTACCGTATGGGTATGCTGGAACTAATTATAATGCCGCCATATACGTTGAAGGCGGTTCAAACACTTCTATGTATAAGTGGTGTTTGGATACTTCAAATTATCCGGGTGGCTATACAGACCCAACACCCGGCTGTGTAGTGCCGGCCAACTGCTCATCATCGGTTGACACTACGTGGGCAAGTGCAAGTAATGTACAGATAATAGGAGCTGGCTCAAGTAATTCACAAACAGGCTCTTATAGAATAAAGGTTTTTGTCAGAGATGGTGATGGTAACTGCTCGGAAAAAACGTTTGTACTTACCCTTAATCCTACATAGACTATAATAGGAGGTAATATATTTTATGCTTATAAATTACTATAAAAAAATAAAACATATGGAAAGTTATATTACAAATAGAGCCGGCAGCATAGGTTTAATTGTAGCGTTAGGGCTTTTGATTGTTGTAACAAGCATAGGGCTTATGTCGGTTACACCAAAAACGAAAAAAGGGGTTATAACTGCTACCTCAGACGTTATTGGAGATAATATTAATTATATTATAAGTTATGCAACTGAAAATAAGAAGCTGCCAACTTCCATTATTGTAAAAAACGATAAATATAATCAACCCCTAATATATGTATATGCAAATGAGCTTGCATCCACGAATAACATTTGTGGAAACAGTAATACGGTCTTATCCGTATCAGGGGAAAGTAAAGCCGTAGCTGTCGCCATTATAAGTAAAGGGGAGGATACGGCGCTAAATTCTACAAATATCTCATCTGCTTCGGAACAAGGTATTACCTCATTTACAACTGTAAGCCTAAGTACCAGTGATGTGTATCAATATTTGAGCCTGCAGGATTTGCAGCAAAAAATAGGTTGTTATGGTAAAACAAGAGGAAAACTCATAATATTAAATAATGAGCTACCAAGCGTTTGTGTCGGCAGTACGAATTATGCAGCTATTATTTACGCCGAAGGTGGTGTGCCATTTAATGAGACTAATTATAAATGGTGTATAGAAGGTTCTGTACCGAGCTGGTTATCAGTAATGCCTTCTACTACTTGTCCAACGTGGTCAACGCCATATGCCAACGTGCAGTTAGGCTCCGCTTCTGCGGCAACGGCTCCATCAACGCAAGTTACACTGATGGTGATGGATAGCGACTCGCCAATAGCAAATACCGCTAAAAGGACACTATCCCTTGCAGTGAACACTAATTGTAGTGAGGGGGGAGGTGATGATGATGGTGGTTCTAATGATTCGGAGATTTCTTTTGATGAAGCGCTTGAGCATTTTGCAGAATATGAAGGTTATAGTTCGGCTATAACGAAAGATACTAGTTCTAAAACTTTAAAGGTTGGTGAGGAATCAACTGAGCAGAGTGTCAACGCAAATGATTTGTGGGGATGTGTGTGGTTTCCAGATGGACAAAATACTGTTTCACCGTGTTCAGCAACTTCATGTCCGATAAAAGATAAAACTACAAGGATATATTTTGAGATGCAGGCGGCTTATGCCGAAAGTGAAACAAAAAGTAATGATAGCAGTAAAGATGATAATGATTCAGACAGTGATGATGATTTTGATAAATTTCTGAAAAATACAATGTCCGATGATGATTCTGATAAAGCCGGTAAAGATAGCAAAGATAAGGATTCTGATAAAAATGGTAAAGATACGACCGATGATGACGATGATAAGGACTCCGATAAAGATAAAAGCGATAAAGACAAAAAATCCGATGATGATGATGATGACAAGAACAAGACTGATAAAGATAAAAGCAAATTATCGGAGCATGACGATGATGACGATAAGGACTCCGATAAAGATAAAAGCGATAAAGACAAAAAGTCCGATGATGACGATGATGACAAAAACAAAACTGATAAAGATAAAAGCAAATTATCGGAGCATGACGATGATGACGATAAGGACTCCGATAAAGATAAAAGCGATAAAGACAAAAAGTCCGATGATGACGATGATGACAAAAACAAGACTGATAAAGATAAAAGCAAATTATCGGAGCATGACGATGACGATGATAAGGACTCCGATAAAGATAAAAGCGATAAAGACAAAAAGTCCGATGATGACGATGATGACAAAAACAAGACTGATAAAGATAAAAGCAAATTATCGGAGCATGACGATGATGACGATAAGGACTCCGATAAAGATAAAAGCGATAAAGACAAAAAGTCCGATGATGACGATGATGATGACAAAAACAAGACTGATAAGGATAAAAGCAAATTATCGGAGCATGACGATGACGACGATAAGGACTCCGATAAGGATAAAAGCGATAAAGACAAAAAGTCCGATGATGACGATGATGATGACAAAAACAAAACTGATAAAGATAAAAGCAAATTATCGGAGCATGACGATGATGACGACAAGGACTCCGATAAAGATAAAAGCGATAAAGACAAAAAATCCGACGATGACGATGACGACAAAAACAAGACTGATAAAGATAAAAGCAAATTATCAGAACATGACGATGACGACGACAAGGACTCCGATAAAGATAAAAGCGATAAAGACAAAAAATCCGACGATGACGATGACGACAAAAACAAGACTGATAAAGATAAAAGCAAATTATCAGAACATGACGATGACGACGACAAGGACTCCGATAAAGATAAAAGCGATAAAGACAAAAAATCCGATGATGACGATGATGACAAAAACAAGACTGATAAGGATAAAAGCGATAAAGACAAAAAGTCCGATGATGACGATGATGATGACAAAAACAAGACTGATAAGGATAAAAGCAAATTATCGGAGCATGACGATGACGACGATAAGGACTCCGATAAGGATAAAAGCGATAAAGACAAAAAATCCGATGATGACGATGATGACAAAAACAAAACTGATAAGGATAAAAGCGATAAAGACAAAAAGTCCGATGACGATGATGATGACAAAAACAAGACTGATAAGGATAAAAGCAAATTATCGGAGCATGACGATGACGACGATAAGGACTCCGATAAGGATAAAAGCGATAAAGACAAAAAATCCGATGACGATGATGACAAAAACAAAACTGATAAAGATAAAAGCAAATTATCAGAGCATGACGATGATGACGATGATGACAAAAACAAGACTGATAAAGATAAAAGCAAATTATCGGAGCATGACGATGATGACGATAAGGACTCCGATAAAGATAAAAGCGATAAAGACAAAAAGTCCGATGACGACGATGAATCCGATGATGGTGATAGCAGCTTAAATAGCACAGACTATAAAGGTGGTTTTGTATTTGCTATGATTGAGGGCGAAAGGGCAGTGAGCACTTGTGGAGGACCTGGTAATGGCCTTGGTTATGGTAGGAAGAATAATAGTGTAGGTAATAATATAGGTGGATACAGTTTGGGTTTGGAATTTGATATGTATCCAGATTCTGGGACAAAGGATTTTTATTATGAGTCATCACAGTACTATGGTTTAGAAAAAAATCATGTGGCAATGGTTTTTAATGGTAATAATAACCATACAGTTATATCGCTGCCTGCAAATCCACTTTGTCCACCAACGGCTGATAGCGGGAACTATACTTGTTGGTCAGGGTGTTGCCATAAAAATGGTACTACTGGACCTATATGGCTTGAAGATGCCAACTTGCACACAGTTAGGATAGAACTTCATACAGGGTGTGCAAGCCCAGATGGTGGCAATACATGTAGTAATTGCGATACCGGTGCTGGAAACTATGCTGAATATAAGGTATGGATTGACGCGCCAGATAGTAACAAGTTGTCAACAGATTATTTAGATGAATCACCTTTTATAGATAAGTGTTTTTATATGCACTATGACACTATGTCTACAATCAAATTTGGTTTTACAACAGGGACAGATACAGGTAAACCAAATAACAATCCATTTACTATATCTAAATTTAAAATAAACTTTGACGATACCCCTTCGGAATCTGATGTAAAAACAGATACAGATGCTGCTGCTGATGCTAACGCACAGGCTGAGGTACAAAAAGAAAGTGCTATGTCTGACATAAAAGCACATGTGGTCTTCAAAAATGGTGAAACACAGATTAAGGCTGACGTTACAGGTATTGATTGTACGGGTAATACCATGAATGTTACAACTAAACTTCTTCTTGAAAACTCCGATGGTACGTTAGTAGATGTGGGGTTGGTTACTAATAAATCAGATATTAACTGTTCAAACGGTAAATATCATGCTACTGGCTTTGTAGACTCGAATAAAATATCGTCTCTTGCAACTGACCCTAAAGCTATTATTGATATAGGATTAGTAGTTATCAATGTGCAGTTTACAACTGCTCAAAGTAAGATAGAGATTAAGTAATGTTTATAATATTTAATAAGAGAGAGGTTCTCAATACCTCTTTCTTATTAATAACACCTATTTAGAATGGGGCTCTAATTTCACTAATATATTATCAATATGTGTAAATAAAAATTTTACTTGACGCATAATATTAGAATATTATATACTATAATTAGAGTTTTAGGTAATTTTTAAGTTAAGAGGTGCTGCGTGGCGTCTATTTTTATAAAAGCAAATATGATTGATTGTAAATCATAGATAGTTGTTTAATCAATGTAAATCACAATGATAATGTCGCAGATAGTGCGTCAGATAGTATTTTGGGACCTTTGTAATGGGTGTGTTGTGTGTTAAGTAGGAAGATGATGAATATGGATAACATAGAGGAAAATAATTTTTATAAACTATTGATTGATAGTCAACTGCAAGCAGTACTGTTTGTTGATAAGCAGATGATTATACGATACTGGAATAAAGAAGCCGAAAAGCTAGTAGGGTATGATATATCTGACGTGGTTGGAAAGGATTATTTTAGTGGGATTATACGATATGCCGATGGAATGGGTATAAATGTAAGTAATGGTGATGATTTAATAAGTAAGGTGATGCTAAGTGGCGTACCAGAAACAGAGGAAGTGTTTTTATACAATAAGGAAAAGAAAAAAGTCCCAGTTATACTAAAAGTGAATCCTGTAGAAGACGACAAAGGGCAGCGATTAGGGGCTATTGCTGTTTTTATTGAAAATGCAGAAAAGATAAAACTTGAGCGACAGTTTACAAAACTGCGTAGCCTTAATTTGATAGACCCTCTAACAGAGCTTGGAAATAGGAAGTATGCGGAGATAAATTTAAAGGCGAGATTTAATGAGTGGATGAGGTATGGATGGCCTTTTGGTCTCATATTTCTTAGCATAGATCATATAGAAAGAATATCGTCAACTATCGGTAAAGTGCATGGAAATAGTATAATAAAAATAGTCGCTGGGGCCTTAGCTGAAAGCGTAAGACCCTACGATACAATAAGCAGATGGGATGAGTCGGAATTTACAATGATACTTGCAAATGTCAATGAAGATACGCTGCCAATAATAGCTGAGCGCTCAAGAAGAATAGCTGAAACATGTAAATATAAAGTAAACGAAAGGGCTGTGCCAATATTTGTTTCCATAGGTGCAACGCTTGCTAAAAAGAAGGAAACTATATTTCAACTAAGAAGTCGTGCTCAACAGTTGATGGAGATTAGTAAAAAAGGCGGTGGTAATAAAATTACCCTCGATGATGAAATAAAGTCAGCAATAAATGCCTAACTAAGCATTAAGAATTTGGAAAAAATGAGACCAAGACGCATAAAGGAACAGAAAATCAATGTAGGTGAGCCTATAACAGAGCCTGTGGTGGATGACCACGGTGAGCTTATGCTAAATAAAGGCTTTGTCTTTAAAGATGTAGACCGGATGAAGATTTTAAACTCCCTAGAAATAGAAGGAATAGGGGAAAATAATAAAAACATACCAACAGAGCCATCGGCCGAAGAAGTAGTAGTAGAAGCTGAGGATTCGCCTTTTGACTTGATAGACTTTGCCCTTTTACAACTGGATAACTATTTTCATAATATTAATAATCTGACAGAGTTTGAGCCTAAATTTGTAAATATAGCGAAAACTATCCAAAGAGTATGCGTAGAAGATGAGGACCTGTGTCTTGGCACTATTATGATGAGCCACAATACACGCTACTCCGTAAAACATTCGCTGCAAACAGCAATAGTGTGTGAAATAATAGGCAAATCCCTCGGGTGGAACCAAGAGATAAGATTGTCCACAATATGCGCTGCCATAACTATGAATATAGGTATGATAGAGCTGCAGGATTTACTTTTAAAACAAGAAGAACAGTTAAGCGAAAATCAACAAAAAATAGTACACTTACACCCTGAAAAAGGATTAGAAATCTTGCGCAAATATGGCATCAAGGATGAAATATGGTTAGAATCAGTCCTTCAGCATCATGAATCAGCCGACGGAAGCGGCTATCCTTTTGGATTGCAAGGGGATGCTATATTGCAGCCTGCGCGGGTTATCAAAATGGCTGATATTTATTGTGCAAGGGTTAGCGGTAGAGATTATCGCCCTCCACTACTGCCAGATGCAGCAATAAGACAGATATTCCTTGAAGGTGAAAAAATCTCAGAAATAGAGTTAGCTAATATCTTTGTCAAAAACCTGGGGATATACCCGCCCGGGTCATACGTTAAACTTAAAAGTAACGAGCTGGGGGTTGTAACCCAGCGCGGCAATAAAGTGTATACGCCTATCGTGCACATTGTTGTGCGTTCAAACGGCTATCGTTCTATGATACCACTTCGCAGAGATACCTCAGATAACGCATATAATATCGTTGAGGTCATACCCTCTGAACGATTCTACGTTGCAATCAATCGTCATCAACTGTGGGGCTACGGTATTTTTAAAAGGCAAAAAACACTAAAAAGAAAAGAAAACAGATTCCAAGCCAATATACTTGCTATCATATTTGATATGGAACACATAACTACAACAGAAGTTATCATAATAAATATAAGTACAGCAGGCTGCATGTTAAAATTACCCAAAGCCAACTATAAAGGGTATAGCATAAATAAAGATTACTATCTGACGTTTAGAATATTAGATAAAACTATTGAAAATTTACAGTTTAATATAAAAAATATAAGCGAAACATACGATTATTTATTGTTTGGATGTCAATTCACAGAGCTTTCAACAGAGATAATCTTTTACATAAATAATTTTATCCAAACAATGTCCGATAACGGTCATCAGGATTAATATCCTCTTTATTAAAAACTACCAATGGGGGAACCAAAGTATGTTGATTGATGCAAGGGGGCTTGGCTGCCCTAAACCTGTAATGATGGCAGAAGAAGGTCTTAACAGTATAGAGGAAGGTACAGTGGATGTCCTGGTTGATAATGAGGCATCTTCCAATAATGTAGTTAGATTTGCTAAAAAAAGTGGTCTTTACGCCGAAACTCAAAAAATTGATAATTACTGGAAAATAAAAATAGTTAAAGGTTTTCAATGCAGCACCCAGCCAAATGAAACAAGCGATACCGATAAGTCATTATTTTTAGTGGTTGCAGGCCATGCAATCGGTAGAGATGAAGAGCTTGGTAAAATATTAATGAAAGGTATGTTTGAAACTATGAAGGTAACGGGTGAAATCCCAAATTCTATATTTTTCTTAAATACCGGTGTAAAAATTACAACAAGTGATAATGAAATCCTGAAAATCCTAAAAGGACTCGAAAGTATGGGGGTTGAAATATTTTCCTGTGGCACATGTCTAAAACACTACGGTCTGGAGGATAGCTTGTTGGTTGGCTTTAGAGGAACAACTAATCATTTGGTAGAAGGGATGAAGGATTTTAAAAAGACAGTATGGATTGGATAGTAAGGAAACAGATATAAGGAAAAACATGGTGGGAGTTTGAGGGCAGCGCCCTCATTCTGTATTTGTTTCCTTATTATTTTTAATGATGCCTTGCAAACCTAATTTGTTTGGGTATAAAATAATGGATTTATGGAAAGGATATAGTAATAGCATAATTCGCAATGCAGGGGAATGTTAGCTGTCATTCCCCTTTATCGTTTTGAAGTCTATTTCTCTCTAATATGTTCATATACATTAAGATAATGAGTACCGGGATGATTCCAAGAAAAATCGTATCTCATACCTGCTTCCATGAGCTCTCTGAAGCGTTCCGGATAGGTATAAAAGTGTACCACAGCCCTGTAGAGCACCCATTCAACAGCCACGTAATCAGCGCCTTCAAAGACGTAGCCATTGCGTTCCTTTTCAGGTTTATCCGAGTAATCTACATCAAAAACCGTGTTAACGAGGCCTCCGGTCTTGCGCACAACCGGCACAGTACCGTACTTCATAGCTATCATTTGTGTAAGGCCGCACGGCTCAAACATACTTGGAATTATCATAATATCCGAGCCTGCGTATATTAAATGTGCAAGCTCCTCGTTATATCCGATTTCCAAGTGGCAGTCTGGATTATCGTTCAGCTGGTGCTTAAGAGCCCAGAACTCATTATTAATCTGCGGTTCAGCCCCTGAGCCTAGTAAAACAAACTGCCAGCCCATTTCAAGGGCGTAAAACAGAGCGGATTTAATAAGGTGCACACCCTTTTGGTAATCAAGCCTGCCCACATAGCATATAATTGGTTTAAGGTCTTGGCTAAGCATAAGCCGTTGACGCAGGGCTTCCTTGTTTTTATACTTATCGTCAAGATTGCTAATACCGTATTTAAACGGTATGTATCTGTCTATTTCCGGATTCCATACCTCATAGTCAATGCCATTTAAAATACCGCCAAGTTTATGTTGATTTTGATCAATAACACCACCGAGACCGTAATTTTGGTCTGTATAACGAATATCCCAGGCATATTGTGGAGAAACGGTAGTAACGAAATTAGAATACGTAATACCGCCTTTCATGAGATTAACGGCAAAGGGGTTATGGTCGTCAAGGAGGCGGTCAGGTCTCATGTAATCAGGTGGATATAAGCCGACCTCTCTTAAGGCATGTTCACCGGTGATGCCCTGATGCTTAACGTTATGAAGTGTATAGCAAACCCTTGGGTGGGTCATACCAAGCTTGGCATACATATCAAACAACAAAACAGGGACAAGCGCCGTTTGCCAGTCATGACAGTGAATAATATCCGGTTGTTTACCGGATTTGTGCATAAACTCTAAAGCAGCACGACAAAAAAAAGCAAAGCGCTCATCATCGTCATGGTGGCCATAGTATACCCCGCGGTTAAAAAACACCTTATCGTTATGTGGGTCTATGAAAAAGCATTTGCGATTATGAACATAGCTAAACAAAACTGTACAGTGTACCCAAGTGTCATAGAAGGGTACCCACAGGTTATCGTATACTTCATGAAATTCGTGGATTTGATCATACCGCATACAATCATATTTCGGTAGTATGATCTCTACGGCATTGCCCCTGACTTCAAGCTCCCTGCTTAAACCAAAAACAACATCGGCAAGCCCTCCCACCTTTGCCACCGGCGCTAACTCTGATGAAATCATTATTATATACATAGTATGCCTCTCCTCATTTTGGGATTTGTCTTCATGGCTAACAATTAAATTCTCACTGCCCGATTTTAGATTATATTCTTACATTTTGGAAAAATCTGTTATCTGGTATACAAAGTAGCACAGACAGTGAATGATTTTGCTACAAAACACTTAATAATGTCAAGCAAAGTATAACAAAGGAAAGAGATGAGTGGGAGAAAACCTTAAATGGTGTTTTTTGGAGTTCAAGGGTGTGAAGGCACACCTCCCTGGTGTGAAGGCACACCTCCCTGGTGTAAAGGTACACCTCCCTGGGTGTGAAGGCACACCTCCCTGGTGTGAAGGCACACCTCCCTGGTGTAAAGGTACACCTCCCTGGTGTAAAGGTACACCTCCCTGGGTGTGAAGGCACACCTCCCTGGTGTAAAGGTACACCTCCCTGGCGTGCTGTCGCACCTTTGACGGGAGTGTTAGGGCAGAGCCCTCAGTGTGTATTTATTTCCTGATTTTTATTTAGGTATATTTCATTTTTTTGCTTCTAATACCTTCTCCAAAGGGGTACCTTTTAGTAATTGGCTAAGCACATCTGCAACGCTTTTTCCACCAATAATTGCTAATGGCGCCATTGTTTGTGCCATTTTTTCTGCTAAATTCTTATCTGCAAAGGCTTGAAGTGCTGCTATTAAGTCAGGAGATATGGCGTTGGCTTTATCTACAACGGCTTTTACTTCTGCGCTTAGTTCCATGATTTGTTGTTGTAGTAACCTTTGTGAAAAATCCAGTAATTGTAATTTTTTAGCCTTATCTCTTTCTAATTCAACCTCATTTATTAGTACAAGTTTTTCTTGTTGCGTTAATGCATTATCTAACCTAATTATTTCAGTGTCAGCCTCAGATTTAATCTTTGTTTGGGTTAGTTCAAACGTTTTTAATACTTCCTGCATTTGTAGTATTATTTGTTTAACTACCGTTTCAGTTTGCAGCTCAGAGATTTTTTGTTTGATTTGCTCGTCTTCCTTAGTAACAGCATATTTTTTACGTCCTTCTGATATTTGTATAGCCTGCTGGATTGCTGTGTGTTGTGATTGAATTAAAAGCGACGATATGGTACTATCTTGGATTATTACATTGAGCACTTCAACGTCATAAATCCTCATACCGTTTTCTTCAAATAAAGTGCCCATGCGTTTACCTGTTTCATCTTCAACGCCTAAGATAGTATCTCTAATTATTAGTGTGGCATTTATATAAAAATCCTCAATTGACTTTTGTTTAATGGTATTTTTCAGTAAAGAGCGCATGTGCTCTGTTAGAAACTTCACGTAATTTTCAACATCAAACCATTTATTCGGGCTACCTTCAAAATTTATACGGTAAGATAAACGGATAGCTACAGGGCATAGGTCTTTTGTTTCAGCGTTTATGGCATCTGACACTCTATTATTAAGAACTTTTAAGTAAACAGTTTTCATTACTTCAGAGTCTTTTTTGGGCGTACCTGTTGATAGCTCGATAGGTTTTAATGTCTCGTCGTATTCAAGCAAGAGAGTTTTAGGTCCTACGAGGACTTTTCTGTCACCTGTTTTTCTTACTGCTAATACGGCATAACCTGCCCAAATATCAATAGCAACAGCGCCTTCATACTTTGTATCCAAAGTAATCGTCCTTGGTGGGGTAAATTTTGTTCCCCTTTTAAAACTGTCTCCTACAAAGTCAATCTCTTCATCATCTATATCTACGTCTCTTGAAAATACTGCTCGATCTGATAGAAGCCGCTCTCTATCATCCATAAAATCACCTTTAGATGCTTTAATAAATGCCATTAACTCTTTATTATATCTTACGGCCTCTTGGTTGCCCGGAAACAGTAATTGCACAGTGTTTATGTCCAACACCCTTCTAACGATTACTTCATTTCTGGGGTCAGGTAAGAACATGCAGGGACCTTTTTTTAAGAAAATGTCCCCTGTTAATCTATTAAGCACATAGCGGGCTTCACCGGCTGGGATTGCTATAGCGTAATGCTTTTCTTGCTCAACATATTTAATAATTGCATGTTCTGGTCTTGGAAAGTAAATCATTTGTTCCTTTCCTGTAATAAAGAGCTCTTCGCCTACCTTGCACTCTCTGCCTTGCTCGTCTTTATAGGGTGCTATTACTTTTATGTATATGCCACTTATTTCATTTAGCTCTATTGCTTTAAATTTCCGTAAGTTGGCTTTTTCTATAAAAACCTCTGTTGGATTGGGAAAAACTACGGCCGGACCGGTTATAAACCTCTTATTTCCATCTTCATCTAAAAGGATACAATATTCAAGGCGTTCTAACGTAACTGCCTCTCTAACGTAATTGCCATTAGTATCTCGTAATACTTCAATGCCTGTTGGTGGTATATAAAAAGCAATCTCGTTACCTTTTATAATAAGTAGTTTGCCAATAGTTAGGTCCGGTATCATTGTGGTTGCTGGCTGCTCTTGCTCTACCTTTAAAGCATCTTCGCTATAGGGTGTTTTTTGCGGCTTAATAACAGCCTTTTCCCAATTAGCCTTTGCTGCTTCCTCGTTATAAACTTGCACGACAAGGTACTGATTTGAACGCAAATGGTGTCCTTGTATTACGTGAGCAACTTGACCGGGCCAAAGCGGAAACGTAATAGGTCCGGGTATATTTACCTTGCGGCCAGAGATTAATTTTGTTAAGCTATTAGGACCTGCCTTTGGGTGTTCTTCGTCTCCTTCTTTAGCAGGGTTTTCTACAACAATATACCAGCCTTCTTCTGCAAAAGGATACTGTGTTATAGATTCTTCTAATGTGCACCGTCTAAAGCGCCGCGTTTTTTCTTCATAAACAACCGGCCTATCCGTATTTGCTAAACTGGTTTTAAACGGCCCTACGTAAGCAATGACATTTCCCTTTGTTTCATCCAAGATAAATGCGTATTCATTTGGTGCAAGTACTAAGTCTCTCTCCCTCCCTGACTCTGCCATGTTTTAACCTCCCTAATATTATTTGCCTGTTGATACATATTTATCTGCCAATATCCGTTAAAGCGCCTTCTTTTAAATACAGAATTTCTGTTGTTGTGGTTTTCAGAAATTCCATGTTATGAGAGATTATTATATGAGATGTTGAATGATTATTTAGAAAATCTATTAATCTATTTATAGTTTTAGTGTCAAGACCGGTTGTTGGTTCATCTAATAAAAACACCTCCGGCTCCATAGCAACAATCGTAGCAAGTGCGCATAGTCGCTTTTCTCCGCCGGAGAGCTTATGAGTTATGCGTTCTTCAAATCCGTGAAGTCCCAACATACGGCAAGTCTCAGTTACGATATTTTGTGCTTCTTGGTGGGTTTTGCCGAGATTTAGGGGACCGAAGGCTATGTCTTCTGCCACTGTTGGGCAAAACAACTGGTCATCCGAGTCCTGAAATAAAAAACCGATTTTCTTTCTTACCTCAACAAAGTGTTCTTGTTTTTCTACTAATTTATCAAATATTTTTATAATACCAGCTACTGGCTTTAAAAGCCCCATTATTATGTGAAAAAGCGTTGTCTTACCGGCACCGTTTTCACCGCTTATGCCTACCTTTTGGCCTCTTTTTAATTGCAAACTCAAGTTGTTAAGTACACTGCTGCTACCGTAATTAAAACATATGTCTTCAAGGCTTATAAGCGGTATGGTTTCCACTATTATTGGATTTTAGCCGTGTGCTCTTGTGCCCCTACGTAAGGAAAGAGGGTATGTTTTTCCTTTGCCACCGGCGCTAACTCTGATGAAATCATTATTATATACATAGTATGCCACTCCTCTTCTAAAATTATTCAGGCCAAAACTCATAATCACTTAACTGTTCAAATATATATGGGCAAGTCTGGGGTAGGTGCTTTTTATTAATATTTGTCTCTTTTTCAAATGATACCTTTGCATTTTGAAAGGCCTTTTCTATAATTAGTTCTATATCATGTTTTAAACTTGGACTGTCTTCGAGTATAAACCTAATCTCCGCTCTTTGTGTGTTTATTGTTGAAATCCAGCTTTTAGAACGCTTATTTGATTGGTATTGCCATTTGAGTAAGTGCATTATTAATACTAAAAATCTGCTTATCAACTCTCTTCTATTATTCCTCCCCATACTTTCTAATTCCTCAACTATATTGTCTAAATCTATGTCACTAATTCTACCTTGTCTTATCAGCTCAGCATTATGAAGCGCCCATTGATAAAAATCAGTTTCGTATAGTGATTTCTCTGTAGATATATTACTATCAGTTATGATTATTTGATTATTCATAGAAATATTATACCACGTTAAATCTTAAATTGGAATATAATGGACTGAAGAATTTGGACAGGGAAAATGAAAAACGGTTTTCTTTCTAAACAAAAAAAGTTTAGAGGGAAACTAAAAATAAAAAAAACGGTCTTGACAAATCAGTCCACCTTAGAATTCATAAAGAAGAAACGCTAAAAGGATACTTACTATTTATATTTATAGCACATTTCGATGACAAATTCGGATATATGCCATTATAAATGGTAGCGGAACAATCTGTTCCTTTATCTTAAAGAGAGATTGCTCCGCTTTACTTCAGTAAAGAGGGACTATTTTATTCTATAGAGGTAAAACCTTTTTTCCGCTCTGTATCAACAGACTTTATGGCAAAGAGGTTACCGGTTACTTGTTTCCATAATGTACCTAAGTTAGTTGTATAGAATATCTGACCACTTGTATTAATTCCGGCAATATCATCTCTGCTATCTCCATCGTAATCCCCTGTTGTCAAATAATATAGCTCACCAGGTATGGTATTCCAATTCGTACCATAATCTACTGTATAAAATATCTTATTTTGCGAAAGTCCTACAATATCATCCTTGCCATCTCCATTAAGATCACCAACTGTTACTTGGCTTAATGCCCCAGAGGAAACATAATTCCACTGCGAAAAACCCGTAGAGGCAAGTGTGTAAAAAATCTTACTATCGCTGGTGGCACCAACAATATCAGATTTGCCATCTCCATCTAAGTCGCCCGACGCAAGCACCGACAAACTACCCTTAAAATAATTCCACGTTGACCCTAAGTTTGTAGTATAAAAAATATGGTGGACCCCTTTGTCAAGACAATTTTTAATATCTTTTTGTTACTCCTCTTTTATCATTTTTTTAGTTAAAGCCGTTCAAATATACATCTATTGGTTTCTTGTATCCAAGAGCCTGGTGATGTCTTTTGTTGTTATATATAATAGTGAAGGAATAGAATAGATAAAAGACTTATCTTCTTAGAAAGCACATTTTTTAAATACATACTCCTCCCCCCGAAGTATATTTATTAGTGTACTGCTTTTATAATATACTTTAATTATAAAAAATGCAAATCTAAAATAGGGTAATCCAGGGCAAACTCATTCTTTAAATTTGCAGTAATTTAACCAAATAAGAGTCATCCCACCCTGCCTTCAGTCGTTTTGACGCAATACCTACATTAGCGGTTTTCTCTTGTTTCAATAGGTTCAATGCTATGTGTCTCATAACAGTAAAGTTTTCTGCCCCATAATCTTTGCGAATACGACATTCATCCTCACGAAAGGCAATATCCAAGACCCAGTGAAGAGAATTTTCTATCCCCCAGTGACTTCGTATTAAGTTTGTTATCTATCAAATCGAAATGTGCTATAATAGTATTGTGAGGAATTAACAATGTCAAAAGAATACGACAAGGTTATTAAAGAGCTTTTAAAAGATACAGTGGCAGCTTTGCTTGAAAAGATTACAGGTGTGGATATAAGCAAGGCTGAGTTATTAGAGTCGAAGATGCAAATTACGGATGAACGGGAAGCCGATTTTATACTAAAGGCGCAACTTAAAGATGGTAGCCAAGAGATTTATCACATAGAATTTCAAGCCACAAACGACAACAACATGGGCTATCGGGAACTGCGCTACTGGGTCTATCTAAGGCAGGTTTATAAGCTGCCTGTTAAGCAATATGTGGTTTATATAGGCAAAGTGCGTAGGCGCACTCCCGTAAAAAGCCTTTAAAGATGAAAAGTAACATTGATGAAGATAACACAACCCACAGCTACACCATAATAGACATGAGGACAGTTGATTGTGCAAAATTCTTATACGCAGATAGACCAGAGGAGGTCATTATTTCTATATTGTGCGATTATAAGGGTAGAGATGTTCGAATGTTTATAAGGGAGATACTTGAGAGGATAAGGGAATTAGTAAAAGAAGAAACACTCCAGAGTAAATATATAAGACAATTGGAGATATTATCTAATTTACGAGATTTACAAGATTACGTTGGAGAGGAGGTAGATAAGATGGCTTTTATATTTGATTTAACAAAGGATTACAGGTTTCGACAAGGTAGAGAAGAAGGCAGGGAAGAAGGGCTAAAAGAGGGTATCGAATTGGCCTTAGAAGTAAAGTTTGGATTTGATAGTTTAGAATTAATTGAAACAATCAAGGCTATCAAAGACATACAACAATTAGAAAATATAAAGGATATTATAAAAAATACAAATACGGTAGCTGAATTTATTCAAAAGATTACAAGAGATTAAATAATTGCTGATTAAAAATGTTAACAGAATACGATACCGGTTATTAAAGAGTTTTTCAGGGTTTGAAACCAAAGGTTTGTCCGAATAGTAAATGAGAGATGTTAAATCTCCCATTTACTAGTGTTATTGTAATAGTTCAGCCCTTAATGACTAAAGGAACGTTTTTTGACAAAAGAGATGGAGCACAATACCCATTTCTATAAGCGGTTATAGTGTTAACAAAAAAATCTATACAACTGCTATTTTGCCAGCGATTCAGAAAGAAGATTCTATTGATAATGATAAAACATTTATGAGCATACCTATAGCCTTTCAGCTATGTACCAACGAGCTGTATGTTTTACAATACCAGAATTTTAAGCTATATTGACGTTTCCCTCCTTATTCTTTCTGTCAAAAGGTTAGCCCTAATTACATAATAATGGAGTAGGGTATTCTCCAGTATTTTTATCCAAAACGAATCTACATTTTACGCTTAATAATAATTCTAACTCTTCCATATTTAATGTCTTTCTCAATTCACCCAGTATAATTTCCCAGATATGTTTTATACTTGTCTTTATTGATACCATAGACTTTAATAATGAACCTAACTCAAATAATTGATTTATCAGATGAGCAATTTGCATACATTGATAATAATTTTTTGTTGCTTGCATAGAAACACGACTATACTTATGTTATAACCCATAACCAAGATTTTAATTAAAACATATGTCTTCAAGGCTTATAAGCGGTATGGTTTCCACTATTATTGGATGTCAGCCGTGTGCTCTTGCGCCCCTACGTAAGGAAAAAGGGCATGTTTTTCCTTAAGGCAGCTCCAAATAAACGCCTTAAAAAGCGGGTGCGGCTCAGTTGGGCGGGATTTAAACTCCGGATGAAACTGACAGCCAACAAACCACGGATGGCTTTCTATTTCTATCATCTCAACAAGCGTGTTATCCGGACTTGTACCAACTATTGATAGCCCGCTTGCTTGCAGTATCTGGCGATAGCTGTTATTAAATTCGTACCGATGGCGGTGGCGTTCGCTTATAAGCGTTTGCCCGTAGGCTGCCATTGTATGCGTACAAGCCTTAATTACACAAGGATAAGCACCAAGTCTCATAGTACCACCCTTTTCGCTTTCCATATCACGTCTTTCAATTCCCCCGGTTCGCTCGTTATACCACTGTTGCATTAAGTAAATAACAGGCTCTGGCGTATTTATATCGAATTCCGTACTATTGGCTTCTTTTAAGCCGCAAACGCTTCTAGCAAACTCTATAACAGCACACTGCATGCCAAGACATATACCAAAAAACGGAATCCCCTTCCTTCTGGCATAACCAGCAGCACAGATTTTACCCTCTATGCCACGTTGGCCAAAGCCACCGGGTATTAAAATGCCGTCCGTATCGCCAAGATAGCGCTCTAGTGTGTTATCGTCTAAACTACCAAGCGCATTATTTGCAGTTTTTTCAAGTGCCTCCGAATCCAGCCACTTAAAGACCACCTTCGCTTCATTAGCAATCCCGCCGTGTATCAGGGCCTCCGTCAGGCTTTTGTATGAATCCTTAAGTCCCGTGTATTTCCCAACAAGGGCTATTTTTACTTGATTTACAGGACTTTTAACCCTTTTAGCCACGCGCTGCCACTTGCTTAAGTTAGGCTCTTTGGTTTCAAATTTAAACTTTCTAGTTATTATATCGTCAAGCCCCTCGTTATGAAACACGATTGGTACTTCATAGATGGTTTCAACGTCTACAGCACTGATGACGGCCTCTTCTTCAAGATTAGTGTGGAGGGCTATTTTTTTCTTTATATCAGGCGGTAGTGTCCTATCGCAACGGCAAATAAGGGCATCTGGCTGTATGCCGATAGCGCGTAGCTCTTTAACGCTGTGCTGGGATGGTTTCGTCTTAAGCTCACCAGCCGTTGGTATGTATGGCACAAGCGTTAGATGCAGGTACATAACATGATTTTTTCCAACATCATAGGGCATTTGCCGTATGGCTTCTAAAAACGGCAGGCTTTCTATATCACCGATAGTGCCCCCTATTTCTACAATTAAGACATCTACGTTAGCCCCTGCTGCCTTTATAACGGCCTTTATCTCATCCGTTATGTGTGGCACCACCTGAACGGTCTCACCGAGGTATTCACCGCGCCGTTCTTTTTCTATAACGTTATAATAAATCTTGCCGGTTGTGTAGTTATTGGCTTTAGCCGTCGTAATATGCGTAAAGCGCTCGTAATGGCCAAGGTCTAGGTCTGCCTCCGTGCCATCATCTGCAACAAAGACCTCACCGTGTTGATAAGGACTCAGTGTGCCCGGGTCTATATTTATGTATGGGTCTAATTTTTGTATATTAACCTGTATGCCTCTTGCCTCAAGGAGGGCGCCTACTGCTGAGGCGGCTATTCCCTTGCCAAGGGAAGACACCACTCCGCCTGTTAAGAATATGTACTTAGCCATTGTTCCACCCTCTTTAAGTCATCAGGAGTATCAACGCCAAACACCTCATGTTTGGTTTCCTTTACCTTTATCTTAATGCCCATATAAAGTGCTCGCAACTGCTCTAATTTTTCAGCCTCTTCTATGGCACATGGGCTGCTTTTAAGCAATGCCCTTAACACTTCTGCTTTATAACCGTATATGCCTATATGTTTGTACACTTCAAAAGCCCCCAGCTCTACCTTGCTACCTGTAAACCTCTCCCTATAAAACGGGATAGCCGAGCGCGAAAAATAAAGGGCAAACCCCTCTTTATCAGTTACAACCTTCACCACATTTATATCGAATATTTCATCGCTATTCTTTATAGATTTTTTTAAAGTAGCAATTCCTGCTCGTTCATCCATTAAGAGCACTATAACGTCATCAACCATATCACCATTTATTAGCGGTTCATCGCCTTGCACATTTACTATAAAGCGCACACCTTCAAGACCCTGTAACACCTCCCCTACTCTGTCAGTTCCGGATTGGTGAGCCTTTGATGTCATGAGCGCTTTATCTTGTAGCCCTACAAACCCATTACAAACCGCACATATCCGTTCATCGTCTGTGGCTATTATAACAAAATCAACAAACCGCGCACTCCTTACACCTTCATACACGTACTGTATCATGGGTTTGCCCTTTATCAAAGCCAACGGCTTACCCGGAAAACGACTTGATTCATACCTTGCAGGTATCACAACAACCGCTTTTTCCAATTTTACTAAAAACCCTTTCTATATTTTAAATATCTCAACAAGCCTGCTTAACTCCTCATCCGAATAATACTCTATTTCAATTTTCCCCTTTTTCCCCTTGTCAATGATACGGACGCGTGTACCGAGATTTCGAGTAAGCTCTATTTCTATGTTATTTAAGTAGGACTTGGTTTCCGATTCCTTTGTATCTTCTGCCTTTGGGGCTTCTTTTTTTTCCTTAACATTGTCCTTACAAAGCCGCTCCGTCTCCCGCACAGAAAGTCCATTTTGAACAACAAGGCGCGCTATTTCTTCCTGCTTAATCATATCATCAATGGATAAAAGCGCCTTCGCATGCCCCATACTAAGCGTCCCAGCGGCTATCAAATCCCGCACAAACTCCGGCAAACTTAAAAGCCGTATATAGTTCGTGACCGTAGCCCTGTCTTTACCAACCTTCCTTGCTATTTCATTATGAATTAGGTTAAACTCATCCGAGAGCTTTTTAAAAGCCTGCGCTGTCTCCAGCGGATTGAGGTCCTCTCTTTGTATATTTTCAATAAGTGAAACTAAAAGTGAATCCTCCGCCCGCAAATCCTCAGTAACATCAACCGCCTGCTTCCTAACGATACACGGTACCTTACTAAGCCCAGCACTTATAGAAGCCCGCAAACGCCTCTCCCCAGCTATCAACTGAAACGCCCCATCCGGCAAACGGCTAACTACCAGTGGTTGAATAACGCCCTTTTCAGCGATGGACTCCGCAAGGTTTTTTAATGATTCCTCTAAAAAAACCTTACGCGGCTGCGCCGGATTTGGTAAAACCCTCTCAACATCCACCATAAGCACTTCATCATTGTTGGTTTGCGGAATAAGGGCACCTAACCCCCTACCCAAGGCCTTTTTCAAGTATCTCTCCAGCTAAAGTCAAATATGTCTGCGCTCCCTTTGAACGCCTATCATAGTACATGGCAGGCTTACCGTGCCCCGGTGCCTCACCAAGCGTTACATTGCGCGGTATCAACGTTTCATACACTTTGTTACCGAAATACCCCTTTACCTCATTTACTACTTGATTAGACAGAGTGTTTCTGCTATCGTACATCGTTAGCAAAATACCGCTAATCTCCAAGTAAGGATTAAACGTCTTTTGAACCATATCAAGCGTCCTTGTAAGCATGCTGAGCCCCTCAAGGGCATAATACTCACACTGCACTGGTATAAGTACCCCATTAGAGGCTACAAGACAGTTGAGCGTTAAAAGGCTTAACGATGGCGGGCAATCTATTAATATATAGTCATAATCATCCCGCACATCTTTTAAGGCATCACAAAGTACCCACTCCCGCCTTTCCTTATTCACTAACTCAACTTCAACAGCTAACAAATCTATTATTGAAGGCACTATAAAAAGCCGCTCATAATCCGTTGCACGTATCACATCTTTAATAAGCGCATGCCCTGCGTACACATCATAAATGCTTGTAGTAACTTCTTCTCTAATCAAACCCATACCACTTGTCGAGTTGGACTGCGGATCAGAATCTATTAAAAGCACCCTGCGTCCTTCATAGGCAAAAGAAGCACTAAGATTTATCGTGGTCGTCGTTTTACCAACCCCACCTTTTTGGTTTACTATGGAAATTATTTTTCCCACACCTTTACTTTTAACATAAGGAAGAGTAAAAAGAAAAGAAAAAAAAGGAAAGATAATAAAAAAAAAGGGAAGGACTCTGTCCCAATGCCATTAATACCAGCTTGCGTTAAAATTAAAAGGACTAAAGAATGAGGGCGCTGCCCTCAAACTCCCGCCAAAGGGACTCGTCCCTTTGGAATCCCGCCCAAGGGGCTTTGCCCCTTGAACCCCTATGTGCTTATTGGTGGTTAAACTTATATCTGTAATTCATAACAATTAAAGCGTCTATGGGGAAAGCGCGCGGCCTTAAGAAAGCCAAAAAGACGGCTTTCTTATACGGCCGTGCCATTTCCCCATAGACGCTTTGGTGTAATCAGGGGGAGAAAAAAGCTCTCCCCCTGAGAAAAGACCCCCTCTGACTCTTTTTTTTGCTGGTGCGTAAACGCACCAGGTATGCTACCACTGTGCAATACCATGCTCACTCGATAATCAAAGCATAGGGGAGCCTCATAGGTGCCCCTATATATCCATTTGTAGGGGCGAACCTATGTGAGGGAGGGTGTGTAGGCACACCTTCCTGTGCTCCTACGCACCTTTTGTCTAAAAGGGTTTACCCCGCTCCTATATCTTTTTTTGGTAGTCCTGAATGGGTATTGGCATATAATATTTATACATGCCTGTCATTGAGGCTGAACTATTTACTCTTCTTTTTCAGCGAGTTTACCTATTCCAGTAATTTCATTATCTTGACCGACGTCCATTATTCTTACGCCTTGAGTTCCTCTACCAAGCACTGGTATACCTTGCATCGGCGTACGTATCAATTTCCCTTTATTTGTTATAATCATAACTTCATCTTCATCGCTTACTTGCAAGAGTCCTGCAACTTTACCGCCCTTTGAAGTAAGTTTTATAGATATAACGCCAACCCCGCCTCTTGCTTGCACATTATATTCAGACACTTTTGTTCTTTTAGCTATGCCTTTTTCTGTAACTGACAAGATAGTCATGCCTTCATTAACGATTTCGGCAGAGACGACCTCATCGTTTTCTCTTAGTTTTATACCTCTAACTCCCATAGAGCTTCTACCTGTGGCTCTTACGTCGGATTCATTAAAGACGATAGCATGGCCAAGTTTAGTTGCTATTAAGATATTACTTTCGCCGTAGGTAAGACGCACAGCCATCAGCTCATCGCCTTCTTGCAGGTTTATTGAGATTACGCCTCTACCGCGTGCGTTACTAAACTCATCAACGCCGGTTTTTTTAACGAGGCCTTTTTTAGTAAACATCATAATGAAGCCTTTGTCTAGGTCTTTAAGTGGAAGTGCTGTGGCTATGGCCTCATTGCTTTGGACTTGTAGTAGGTTAACTATGGATTTGCCTTTAGTGGTTCTACCGGATTCGGGTATTTGGTAGATTTTTAGCCAATAGAGTCTGCCGGTGTTGGTAAAAAACATTATGTAATCGTGAGTAGAGCCTATGAATATTTGTTCAACGTAGTCTTCCTCTCTGGTTTCCATGCCGGTTGTACCTTTACCGCCGCGTTTTTGGCCTCGGTATTCGGATATTGGATTTCTTTTAATGTAGCCTTTATGGGTTACTGTTATTACCATTTCCTCTTCGGTTATGAGGTCTTCTACTGATATTTCGTCAATATCGGCTATTATATTAGTGCGTCTTTCGTCAGCGTATTTTTCTTTGATTTCGTTTAGTTCGTCTCGGATAATATTTGAAATAAGAGCTGGGCTTGCAAGTATTGTCCGAAGGCGTTCTATTTCCTTAATGATTTCGTTGTACTCGTTTACTATTTTTTCTCTTTCAAGGCCGGTTAGGCGTTGCAGTTTCATATCAAGGATAGCCTGAGCTTGTTTTTCTGAAAGACCGTAGCCGCCCATCAAGCCAGTTTTAGCCTCATCTGGGGTTTTAGAAGCCCGTATTAGTTTAATGATTTCATCTATGTGATCAAGGGCTATCTTAAGACCTTCCAGTATATGTGCGCGCTCTTCAGCCTTTCTTAGTTCAAAGCGTGTGCGCCTTACAATTATATCGCGTCTATGCAGAAGGAAAAGCTCGAGTACCTCTTTAAGGGCTAGCACACGTGGCTGACCATTGGTGAGGGCCAGCATATTTATGCCGTAGCTCATTTCCATTTGTGTGTGTTTAAATAGGTTATTTAGGACTATTTGAGCCATTTCATCCTTTTTAAGTTCTACGACTACGCGTATGCCGCTTCTATCGGACTCATCACGAAGGTCTGAGACGCCTTCTATCTTTTTTTCTCTAACAAGCTGGGCAATTTTTTCCATAAGTCTAGCCTTATTTACTTGATAGGGGAGCTCTGTGACTATAATGGCATCGCCGCCTTTTTGGCGTTGTTCAATGCGGGCACGGGCGCGTACTTTAATGCTGCCGCGACCGGTTGAGTAGCCATTAATAATGCCTTGAAGGCCAAATATGCTGCCACCGGTTGGAAAGTCCGGTCCTTTTATAAACTTCATCAACTCAGATAGTGTTGCCTGTGGGTTATCAAGTAGATGGACAAGTCCATCTATAACCTCGCCTAGATTATGAGGTGGTATGTTTGTAGCCATACCAACGGCAATGCCAGAGGCACCATTTATTATCATATTAGGCACCCTTGAGGGCAAAACGACAGGCTCTTGTGTAGTTTCATCGAAATTCGAAATAAAATCCACCGTATCGCTATCAATATCTGCAAGTAGTTCTTCGGCTATCTTTGCAAGGCGCGACTCCGTGTACCGATAGGCAGCAGCGGGGTCGCCATCCATAGAGCCAAAGTTGCCCTGACCGTCTATCAGCGGATAACGCATATTGAAATTCTGTGCCATGCGTACAAGGGCATCGTAAACGGCGCTATCGCCGTGTGGGTGATACTTTTTAAGCACCTCACCAACCACGCCAGCGCACTTAGAGTACTTCTTATTGGACATCAAGCCTTCTCTAAACATGGCATAGAGTATGCGCCTTTGTACAGGCTTTAAGCCATCACGAACATCCGGTAAAGCCCGCCCTATGATTACACTCATGGCGTAATCGAGGTAGCTTACCTTCATCTCCTCTTCTATGTTAACTAAAAGTACTGACATATCTATTCACTCCAAAATCTTTGATTATAGTAGAAGTGGGTAAACTCCACCCCAGTGTCATTATAGCGCATTTAGATTTGATAATGACACATCAAAATGGGAGCCTCATGGGGGCTCCCCTAAGAAATATAGGCAATCTGGTGCGTTTACGCACCAGCAAAAAAAAGAGTCAGAGGGGGTCTTTTCTCAGGGGGAGGTTTTTTACTCCCACTGATTACACCAAAGCGTCTATGGGGAAATGGTGCGGCCGTAAAGAAAGCCGTCTTTTTGGCTTTCTGAAGGCCGCGCGCTTTCCCCAATAGACGCTTTAGTTGTTAGGTAAGCACAGATATAGGTATAACCACTAAAATTAACAAAGATTACGTTAAAAAAGTAGCAAAAGATAAGAGGAATAACTAAACAGCTGGCAGGCTAAAAGTTTTAGGAAAAGGGGTGTGGGGGAAGAACCCTTTTTCAAAAGGGTTTTCCCCCACTCTTTTCTTTCCTTTTCTTCTAAATAACAGAAAACTACTAAAATATTATGATTTATATCATAAAAAAATATAAAGACAATCATTTATAATATTTTATGAGGGGAGCTCTTTGTTGTTCTTTACTTATGCCAAAGGAGTGCGTTTAAATGGCTTTTTTAGAAGATATGAAATTCAGAAACAAACTTTTATTATTATTGGTGTTTCCACTGTTGGGATTGTTGTTTTTTTCCTTAAAAAATCTTCAGGAAAAATCAACAGTGCTATATGATATGGAACGGTTGAAAGGGTTTGTCAATCTTTCTGTAAAGATTAGTGCATTGATTCACGAAACTCAAAAGGAACGCGGGCTTACGGCTGCCTATATTGGCAGTAAAGGAGAAATATTTAAAGGTTGCATAGCTGCTCAAAGAAAAGATACAGATGTACGGTATTCTGAGCTGAATACGTTTTTACAAGGATTTACAGGCACAGCTTACGGTAAAGAATTTGTTTCTAAGTTAAATAGCGCCTTGGCTTGGTTTAAGCAGATTGCTCAAAAGAGGGAAAAAATGCTTGTCCATGACATCTCTTTTGCAGATACCTTAGATTACTACACTGATATGAATGCTGCTTTTTTGGATGTTATCGTGCATATGTTACATGTAAGTAAAAATGCTCAACTGAACAATCAGATTTTTATATATGTGAATTTCTTACAATTTAAAGATATGGCTGGCATTGAGCGTGCTTTACTAAGTGATACATTTTTCTCCAATAAGTTTGGGCAAGGTATGTTTGTCAAGTTTAGTGCCTTAGTAGCTGCGCAAGATACATATGAAAAGGTGTTTTTTACCTTTGCAACAGATGAACAAAAAACATTTTATAAAAATAAACTATCTGTAAGCGCCCTAACAGAGGTTAACAGTATGAGAAACGTTGCCTTTGAAAAGGCTAATGAGGGGAATTTTGGTGTTGACCCTACCTATTGGTTTAAAATCCAAACAAATAAAATAAACGTCCTTAAAGAAATTGAAGACAAACTTTCAAGTGATTTATTAATCACTGCAAAAAACTTAAAAGATGAAGCCTTCAGTACATTAATTTTGTATATTGCCATAATGATTATAATGTGTTTGGTCTCAGTATTATTGCTCTACTATATTGTCCATACCATTATACTACCAATAAAAAGACTGCATGAAGGTATAAAGAAATTGGCAGAGGGTAAATTTGATATAAAAGTGGGTACTGATGCTAAGGATGAGATAGGAGAGCTATCAAGGGCTTTTGATTGGCTGGCTGCAAACTTAAATAATATTATAGAAAAATATAAGGCCATGATAGAAAAATATAAGGGCTTGATGAACATTTTACCAACGGGCGTAAAGGTTACAGGTCCCGGCACTCAGCTTGTAGTAAAAGAACTGAATGACACAATATTAAAGATGTTTGGTTATAACTCTAAAGAAGAGTTTTTACAGGTACCTGTTGAAAATATATTTACTAGTCCTGATGATCTGTATAACTTTTGTACCTTGTGTAATGAAGGTCCTATTTATCAGTACGAGATACGATTTAAACGAAAAGATGGTTCGGTCTTCTGGGCATCCGTTAATTCTACATTTTACACAACCGAGGATGGCAAAAAGGAGTTCATTAACGTTGTAGATGATATTACAGAAAAAAAGGAATACGAAGAAGCACTCAAACAGATGGCTTATTTTGACAATCTGACAGGTCTTCCTAACCGTAAAATGCTCTTTGAGTTTTTAAACAAGACTTTATCAATAGCTAAACGCTATAACTACACAGCTGCATTATTGTTTTTAGACCTTGATAAATTTAAACATGTAAACGATACTCTAGGACACGAAACAGGGGATTTACTACTTAAGGCATCAGCTAAACGCATCATAAGCTGCATTAGAGATTCCGATACGGTGGCTCGTTTAGGGGGAGATGAGTTTGTTGTAGTATTGTCTTCTGTAGTAACAAAAGAAGATGCTGCAAATGTAGCTAAAAAAATCATAGATACACTTTGTAGAACGTTTAATGTTAATGGATATAATTGTAATATTGGTACAAGTATTGGTATAAGTCTTTATCCTTACGATGGTACAGATGCCGACACATTAATTAAAAAGGCGGATATTGCTATGTATAACGTTAAACAAGGAGAAAGAAATAGCTATCAATTTTTTAGCCCTTAATTCATACCCTTTTCCTATGTAAGTGTTCTTCTATATTTTCCATTGCGGTAGAGTTTTTAATCAAGTTTTTCAATATATCTAACTCTTCTATTGTATCCAAAAGTTTTACTTTATCTATGAGCGCAATTCCATCCAGTCCATATTTAAGCTCAAGTAATGCCTCAATACCTTCAATTAAGCCGTCTCGTTTGCCTTCAATTAAGCCTTCTTGTTTGCCTTTAATTAAACCTTTTTGTTCACCTTCAATTAAGCCTTCTTGTTTGCCTTTAATTAAACCTTCAATTAAACCTTCCTGTTTACCTTTTTTCTCACCTTGTTTTTCCCCTTCTGAGAAAGAATATTCTATTGCTCCCCTTGCGTCTTGTTCTTTCATAAGCCAATAGTCATATACGTCTAATTCCTCTTTGCTCCATATAATTTTATCTGCCATATCATAT
>JAGYWI010000072.1 GCA_018606805.1 Candidatus Magnetomicrobium cryptolimnococcus | reverse complement strand
TAGTTATATAGTTATAAAAAAATATTATAGTGGCTACTGTTTTTAGGCAAAAATTAACATAAGTCTATGTTTTTAAATGATTATCTTAAAATAACTATAAAATTGTTAGCCAACATCCGTTGTATAACGACTTTATTAAAGATGTCTTACCTATACCGGAATAACCATATACAAGCATCATTTCACGTGAGCCTTCGGATACTTTATTAAACCGTTCCATTAAATATGATACTTCCTTATCCCTGCCATAGATTTTGCTTGATATCTGTAGTTTGGCTGGTAACTCGCAGCCGCCTATAATAAAATCTGTAATTTCACCCTTTAAAATGCGCATACAGTTTTCTAAGTCAGTCTTTATCCCGTAAGCACTTTGGTATCTATCGTTAGGAGACTTAGCAAGTAATTTCATAATGACATTGGATAGTAGTGGAGATATATCTTTATTGATTAAATGCGGTAGAGGGGGTTCTTTTGCTATATGATAATAAATGATTTCCATCGGGTTAGTTACACTAAAGGGTAGCCTGCCACATAATAACTCATAAAGTGTAACCCCGAAGGAGTAATAATCTGTGCGATAATCTATAGGCGTATTTACGCGTCCAGTTTGTTCGGGCGATATATATGATAGCGTACCTTCAATTAATCCAGGTGGCGATATATCCTTATCTTCCCGCAACAATAGCGTAGACAAACCAAAATCTATTATTTTAAGCACGCCGGTTTTAGGATTTAACACAATATTAGCAGGGTTTATATCTTTATGGATGATATTAGCATAGTGGATTTCTTCCAAGGCTTCAACAATTTTAGAGCCAATAGACAATATCTCTTCTATAGTAAAATACTTAGAATGAGTAAGCCTTTTTAATGATTCAGCACCAAAGTCTTCAAAGATAATAGCTACCGTATTTTTATATTTTATAAAATCATAAGCCTTAATTGCCCGCTGCATATTTGACTTTGATAGTATCTCATATTCTTGTTTATATCTATTTAAAGCCCTTTGCTTAGGATACTCCTCCCTTAGTATCTTTATAACCACAGGCAAGTCATCTTTAAGACAAGTAGCTCGGCAGACAATACTATTATCATTTTTTTCTAATTGAGTATTTACCTTATAACCTTTAAGTTCAATCATGAGCAAACTTTTTTGTATATAAATCTATAGATAAATTTTGAAGTAATCCTAAGAAATCGTCCTCATTGATTGGTTTTACAAGATACCCTTCTATGGAATACTTTTCCGCCATTCTTACATATCCATTTTCAGCAAGAGCCGTCATCACAACTATTGGAACTGACTTATCAAGCTCACGGATACGCCTAATCATTTCAATCCCATTACATCTTGGCATTAATATGTCGGTAATTATTATGTTTGGCCGATGTCTTTTAAAAACCTCAAACCCCTCAAATCCATCACTTGCCGTATACACTTCTTTAAACCTTCTCTTTAGTAGATTTAAAGATGCCTCTATAATCATACCCTCATCTTCTACAAATAACAATGTTATAGTTTCCTTTATTTTTTTTCTAATATCGCTATCCATCTCATCTCCTATTATTTCAGCATAACATAAAATAAAAAATTATCACTATATAGCGCATTTCGATTTGATAAGAACCAATACCGTTGGGGCTTACTTATGATTTATGGCAATGAGGCTGTTTGGCAAAAAGAGAGGAAATAGTGTAAAATTAAATATGCGCTTTGTAGATGTCAAAAGTGATATAGCCTTTAAAAAGGTGTTTGGTAATGAAAATAAGAGGGAAATTTTAATTTCCTTTATAAATGCTGTATTGGGGTTGCAAGGGGAAAAAGAAATAGGAGATATAACAATTTTAAACCCATATCAAGCGCCAAAGCTTGCCGAGTTGAAAGAAACCACATTAGACATAAGAGCAGTAAACAAAAAAG